>NZ_JBNNWJ010000001.1:0-1898922 GCF_050281005.1 Allorhizobium sp. NPDC080224 | reverse complement strand
CGCCACCGAAGCGCACGCGCCCTTCGTCTATCGGTTAGGACACCAGATTTTCATTCTGGGAAGAGGGGTTCGACTCCCCTAGGGCGTGCCACTTCGATCTCTCCCCGACATTGCGGAACCTGTGGACCAGCAAGGCTCAAGTGCTTGTTTGTCCTTACGTTACCGTCCCTCGCCAAGCCTGTGGATAAAATCGTCACACGGGCTCAAAGAGCACTTGCGCTTCGGCCAAGTTCCGGCCATAAGGGCGCCACCGAAGCGCACGCGCCCTTCGTCTATCGGTTAGGACACCAGATTTTCATTCTGGGAAGAGGGGTTCGACTCCCCTAGGGCGTGCCACTTCGTTCTCCCCGACATGAAGAGACTTTCAGCCGTTCAGGGCGCCTTGGCGGCGTCCATGACTCGGAACTGCACCCGCCTGTTGCCCTGCCAATGGTCAGCACTCAACGTGCCCGCGACATGCACCTGGTTGCCACGGTTGTTCATCAGGAAATGGCCGAGATCGGTTTCGGCCGCGCGAAATGCGATTCCCTCCAGTCGACTGCCATCCATGCCTTCGAGCGTGATCTTGATATGGGTGGTGCCGACAGGACGGGCGTCCCTCAGGCGATGCAATGGTACGGCGAAGATCGGCTGCGGATGACCGGAGCCATAGGGACCGGCGGCTTCCAGCTGATCGACCAGTGCAAGCGTCGCGCCTGATGCGCCGATTGCGCCATCGATCTTCAGCGTCTGATTGGCCGCAAGCGCCAGGACCTGCGAAGATGCCTGCTCCTCGAAGAAGCTGCGCAGCCGGCCGAGATTGGCACGATCGACCGTCAGGCCCGCTGCCATGGCATGACCGCCACCTTTGACCAGAAGGCCCTCGTCAACGGCTGCGCGCACCATGCGGCCCATGTCGAAGCCATTGATGGAGCGGCCAGAGCCGGTACCCTTGCCGAGCGGATCGAAGGCGATCGCAAAGGCAGGGCGCTTGAACTTCTCCTTCAGCCGGGCCGCCAGCAGTCCGACGATGCCCGGATGCCAGTGCTCCTTGGCGGTCACGATAACAGAAGCTTTCTCGCCCGTGCCGTATTCCGCCATGGCCTCGGCTTCGGCCTCGGCCAGCATCACCGCCTCCATCGCCTGGCGCTCGCGGTTCAACTCGTCGAGCTTGGCGGCGATCTGATCCGCCTCACTTGCATCGTCCAGCGTCAGCAGACGACTGCCAAGTGCTGCATCGCCGATTCGGCCACCGGCATTGATTCGGGGGCCAAGCAGGAAGCCGAAGTGATAGGGCGTCACGGGACCACCGATGCCGGCTACCCGCAGCAGGGCGGCAAGGCCAGCATTGTTCTGGTGGCGAGCTGCGATCAGCCCCTTCGTCACATAGGCGCGGTTCAGGCCCTTGAGCGGCACGACATCGCAAACGGTCGCCAGCGCCACGAGATCCAGCCAGGCGAGCAGGTCGAGCGAGCGTGCATGCGGATGCCCTGCCTCTCTCAGAACCCGCAGCGTCGCAACGAGAACCATGAAGACAACGCCTGCCGCGCAGAGATGCCCCTGCCCCGACAGATCGTCTTCCCGGTTCGGATTGACCAGGGCGTGGCAGACCGGCATCTCGTGGCCCATCTGGTGGTGATCGATGACGACGACATCGACGCCGCGCCGCTCCGCCGCCCCCAAAGCGTCGACGCTGGTCGAGCCACAGTCCACGGTGATGAGAAGATTGGCGCCCCGTTCGATCAGCTGATCGATGGCAGCAGCATTCGGGCCGTACCCCTCGAAGATGCGGTCGGGAATATAGATCTCGGCCTCGATGCCGAAATGATGCAGGAAGCGAGCCATCAATGCCGAGGACGCGGCGCCGTCCACATCGTAGTCACCGAAGATCGCAACACGCTCCTGGCGGTCGATCGCCTCGACGATCCGGTGAGCGGCGGCATCGCAATCGGTGAGTTTCGACGGATCCGGCATCAGGTTGCGGATCGTCGGATCAAGGAAGGCCGGGGCCTCGTCCACGCCCACGCCGCGCCCTGCGAGAACGCGGGCTACGAGCTCGGGAATGCCGTGGAGTTGGCTGATGGCCAGCGCCTTGTTCTGGCCTGCCTGGTCCGTGCGCGACATCCAGCGCTGGCCACTTGCTGACTGTTCAACGCCGAGAAAGGCGCGGATGACGGGATCTACCGGTTCGGTCGACATTCTTGCTCTTTACGGGGCGCGGCCAAGGTGTGGCTGCGCTACAGGGCCTTAGGCGGCGGAACCGCCCCTTCCCGTTCTATACCGATCGCAAAAAATCACCAGAGGCAGGAGGCCTCATTCAATCCGGTCTCAGCCGGATCAAGACATCAACCAGGCAACCAGCGCGAAGGGAAGCGCCATCACTGCCGCAAAGGCAAGGAGCGGACCCCAGCCGGAATTCGTCTGCCCGGCCCCCAAACCTTCGTGCTCAACCTGGCTCTGATATATGGCAGTTTCATCGTTGCGGTCTGGTGGCAGCGGGCCATTGCCCACGCCGTCCCAGCGCGCACTCCCCTCGCCTAGTGCCATCGACGAACTCCTCCCCAAGACCCCGATCGTGGGCGGAGACTACGCCCGCATTAGACTTTTGGCGAGAGAGGAAGTCTCGGCAGCGCCGAAATCATCAGATTAATGGGGTTTCAGACCGTGCTGAACCGTCCGGAGGCCGTGGCTGGCCCTCGGCCGGCAGCAATTGAGCTCAGGTTTTCGGGCGCTCGATTCGAATCACCTGCGGCTCGCCGATCAGGTAACCCTCGCCCTTGATCGCGCCCACGGCCTTGCGGACCGCGCTTTCCATCGTCGCGTGGGTGACGAGGATGATCGTCTGGGGCCGATCCGGCGTCACCGGCTGCTTGGAATGCTGGACGATCGATTCGAGCGAAATGGCGTTCTCGGCCATCTTCGTCGCGATGCTGGCGAAGACGCCGGTGCGGTCCTGAACGGTGAGGCGGATGAAGTAGCCGCCCTCATGGCTCTGCATCTCGGCCTGGCGATAGGGTTCGAGCAGGTGGGCCGGACGACCGAGCACCGGCACTTCCTGGGCACCGGGGCGGCTCTTGGCGATATCGGTGATGTCACCGAGCACGGCAGAGGCCGTGGCATTGCCGCCAGCGCCGGGGCCGACCATCAGCAGTTCGCCGAGAATGTCGGATTCGAGCGCCACCGCATTGGTGACGCCGTCGACCTGGGCAATCACACTATCGAGCGGCACCATGGTCGGGTGGACGCGCTGCTCGATGCCGCTTTCGGTTTTCTGGGCGACGCCGAGGAGCTTGATGCGATAGCCGAGGTCGGCCGCCGCATGGATATCCTCGATCGAGATGTTCGTGATGCCTTCGAGATAGATCTTGTCAGCCGAGATTTCGCAGCCGAAGGCAAGCGTCGTCAGGATCGACAGCTTGTGGGCCGTGTCGTTGCCTTCGATGTCGAAGCTCGGATCGGCTTCGGCATAACCGAGGCGCTGGGCCTCTTTCAGGCAATCGGCGAAGGACAGGCCCTCGCGTTCCATCCGGGTCAGGATGTAATTGCAGGTGCCATTCATGATCCCATAGATGCGGGAGAAATTGTTGCCGGTGAGCGATTCGCGCAGTGTCTTGATGACCGGGATCCCGCCGGCGACCGCCGCTTCGTAGTTCAGGAGGCGGCCCTTCTCCTCGGCGAGTTTGGCGAGTTCAACACCATGGCGCGACAGGAGCGCCTTGTTGGCCGTCACCACATGCAAACCGCGTACAAGCGCTGCACGGACCGAATCCTCGGCTGCCCCTTCGGAGCCACCAACGAGTTCAACGAAGACCTCGATATCGGCTTCCTTCGCCATCTCAACCGGATCGGCATACCAGGCAATTCCGTCCATCTGAATGCCGCGATCCTTCGAAGAGTCACGGGCAGAGACGGCCGTCACGGCAATCGGGCGACCGCAGGCAACGGCAAGCGCATTGGCGCGGGTCTGGAGGATACGGACAAGCGAGGCACCCACGGTGCCGAGACCCGCCACGCCGATTTTAAGGGCATTCGCCATGAGGCATTCCTGACGTCATCGAAAATAAAATGAGGCGGTCCTGACGGGACCGCCTGGGTATCAACGTGGGCTCAACGGTGGGCGTTGAGCGAAATCACGTTGTGAAGCGTGTCATCGGCTGACGACAGGAACTTCTTGATGTTGCGAGCGGCCTGACGGATGCGGTGTTCGTTCTCGACGAGCGCAAGGCGGACATATTCATCGCCCATTTCACCGAAACCGATGCCCGGTGCCACGGCGACGTCTGCCTTCTCCACCAGCAGCTTGGAGAACTCCAGCGAGCCGAGATGACGGAACTTCTCCGGGATCTTCGCCCAGGCGAACATCGTGGCGGCCGGCGGCGGCACTTCGAAGCCGGCCTTGCCGAAGCTCTCGACCATGACGTCGCGGCGACGCTTGTAGACACTGCGGACTTCCGCGATGTCGGAGCCGTCACCGTTCAGCGCGTGGGTCGCGGCAACCTGGATCGGCGTAAACGCGCCGTAATCGAGATAGGACTTCACGCGGGTCAGCGCCGAGATCAGGCGTTCGTTGCCGACGGCAAAGCCCATGCGCCAGCCGGGCATGGAGAAGGTCTTCGACATCGAGGTGAACTCGACGGTGCAGTCCATCGCGCCCGGCACTTCGAGAACGGATGGCGGCGGATTGCCGTCGAAATAGATTTCCGAATAGGCAAGATCGGACAGCACGATGATATCGTGCTTCTTCGCGAATGCGATGACGTCCTTGTAGAAGTCGAGGCTCGCCACGCGTGCCGTCGGGTTGGATGGATAGTTGATGATCAGCGCCAGCGGCTTCGGGATCGAGTGCTTCACGGCGCGCTCGAGCGGCGGGAAGAAGGTCTCGTCGGGCTCGATCGAGATCGAACGGATCACGCCGCCGGTCATCAGGAAGCCGAAGGCGTGGATCGGATAGGTCGGGTTCGGGCAAAGGATGACGTCGCCAGGCGCGGTGATCGCCTGCGCCATATTGGCGAAGCCTTCTTTCGAGCCGAGCGTCGCCACGACCTGCGTATCGGGATTGAGCTTCACATTGAAGCGACGGGCGTAATAGGCCGCCTGGGCGCGGCGCAGGCCCGGAATGCCCTTGGAGGAGGAGTAACGATGGGTGCGCGGGTCCTGGACGACTTCGCACAGCTTGTCGACAATCGCCTGCGGGGTCGGAAGATCGGGATTGCCCATGCCGAGATCGATGATGTCGGCCCCACCGGCTCGCGCGCTCGCCTTCAAACGGTTGACCTGTTCGAAAACGTAGGGCGGCAGGCGCCGGACTTTGTGAAACTCTTCCATCTTCAACCCCTGAAACCGCGCGGATCAGAAACCGCGGCAGGCGCGCTCGTTGTCCCAGTGACCACACGCTCCGCAACGAACCGCAAAACCGAATGCGCGTGATGATATCCCAATCAAAGCGCTCGCAGGAAATTTTGTCGCAAATCCGACGCAGGGCCTGAATCGCCGACGAAATTTTATGTCAAAAACGCCTCGGTTGCTTTGCGAAAAAAACGCCGCCAGCGCAAGCCTTAATTGGCGATCAGAGCCTGCGTTTCGGGGCCGTGCTGTGCTGCGAGCTTGCGCAGTTCAGCCAGTCTCGCCTGGTAGGCGGCTTCGCTGATGCTGCCGGATTGGCGGGCCGCACCCAGCGAGGTCAACTGTGCCTGCAGCGCGGTCGCCTCGTCATTGCTCAACTGGACATTCGCAGCGTTCAGCGAGCCGGCAAAATTCGGGTAACCGTCTGGATAGGTCGCCCGGGCCTGGGGCGCTTCCGGATTGTCAGGATCCTCGACGGTAACTTCGAGTGCCGTTGGTGCGGCTGCGACTTGCGTCGTGGCCGTTGCAGAAGACTGGCACGCGGTGCCTGCCATCAGTGCGACCAAGGCGACCACGAGCGCCTGCAGAGAATGACCCGAGAGATTGAACTTCTTGTGCACCATGGCCCCGACCGCCCGCGCTTACGCGGAAAACTGACATTCCTCAAGGGCGCAACCGTCGATCCTCATCGAAAGACTATGCGCCAATCGCTGGAACTTGTAGTCGTTTTCATGCAGGATAGGCAAACACAAAAGACGCCAGAACAATCCTGGGGAGGACGGCATGGACAGGACGCGCGAAGAGGCCGAAGCGAACGCCGCGTTCGATCCGAAGCTGATCGAACCCTATATCATCAAGGATCCGCAGGCTCTGACCGTCAACGCGGCCAAGGCGCTGGAAAATCTCGGCAAGGCCGCCTCCCTCTGGCTCAAGCCCCGGGAAACCGGGGAGATCGCCGATCCCATGGCCGAGCCGGTTGCCGAAATGGTCAAGACCATGGGCAAGGTGGCGGAATACTGGATGTCCGACCCGAAGCGGACGCTCGAAGCGCAGACCCATCTGCTCAATGCCGTCTTCGGCGTCTGGAGCCGGTCGCTGGCGCGATTCGCGACACCGGACCAGGCGTTCGCCGATCCCCTGCCCAAGGACAAGCGTTTCTCCGACGAAGACTGGGAGCGCAATCCCTTCTTTGATTTCCTGCGCCAGACCTATCTCGTGCTGTCGCAGTGGGCGGAGAAGATGGTCAATGATGCCGGCGGGCTCGATGAGCACACGCGGCACAAGGCGAATTTCTACATGCGGCAGATCACGGCCGCACTCTCCCCCGCCAATTTCGTCGCCACCAATCCGCAGCTCTACCGCGAGACCGTGCAGAGCAGCGGTGCGAATCTGGTCAAGGGCATGCAAATGCTCGCCGAAGACATCGCGGCCGGAGGCGGTGACCTGCGCATCCGCCAGACCGACACAAGCAAGTTCGCCGTCGGCGAGAACATGGCGATCACGCCGGGCAAGGTGATCGCCCAGAGCGATGTCTGCGAGGTCATCCAGTACGAGGCGACGACCGAGACGGTCTTGAAGCGCCCTCTGCTCATCTGCCCGCCGTGGATCAACAAGTTCTACATCCTCGATCTCAACCCGCAGAAAAGCTTCATCAAGTGGTGCGTCGACCAGGGCCACACGGTCTTCGTGATCTCCTGGGTCAATCCGGACGAGCGGCACGCGGCTAAGGACTGGGAAGCCTATATCCGCGAGGGCGTCGATTTTGCGCTGGACACGGTGGAGAAGGCGACAGGAGAAAAGGAAGTCAACGCCATCGGCTACTGCGTCGGTGGCACGCTGCTTGCGGCGGCTCTGGCTCTTCACGCCCAGGAGAAGAACAAGCGGATCGCCAGTGCCACGCTGTTCACCACCCAGGTCGACTTTACCTATGCAGGAGACCTCAAGGTCTTCGTCGACGAAGGGCAACTTGCCAACCTTGAACAGCGCATGCTGGAGACGGGTTATCTCGACGGCTCGAAGATGGCCGCGGCTTTCAACATGCTGCGCGCGTCCGAGCTGATCTGGCCCTATTTCGTCAACAACTACCTGAAGGGCCAGGATCCGATGCCCTTCGACCTCCTCTACTGGAACTCCGATTCGACCCGGATGGCGGCGGCGAACCACTCCTTCTATCTGCGCAATTGCTACCTCAACAACACGCTGAGCCAGGGCAAGATGGAGCTTGCCGGCAAGCGGCTGTCGCTGAAGGACGTGAAAATCCCGATCTACAATCTGGCAACCAAGGAAGACCATATCGCGCCTGCGAAGTCAGTCTTCGTGGGAAGCAGCCTGTTCGGTGGTCCGGTCGACTATGTCGTCTCCGGCTCCGGACACATCGCCGGCGTCGTCAATCCGCCCGATAAGCAGAAGTACCAGTATTGGACCAATGGCAAGGTTGCGGGAACCTACGAAGACTGGATGGCGAATGCCAAGGAGACATCCGGTTCCTGGTGGCCTCACTGGCAGGTCTGGATCGAAAAGCTAGCCGACGAACGCGTCCCGGCGCGCAAGCCGGGTGGCGATGCGCTGAATGCGATCGGCGATGCGCCCGGACGTTACGTCTTGGCGCGAGTGTGAAGCCGATGGAGCCCTGAAGGCTCCACCCGCTCCAGCGCTTCACAGTGTCGGTACCGTGCCGCCATCGATCACATAGTCCGCACCGTGAATCGATGCCGCGCGTTCGGACGAGAGAAACGCCACGAGTTCGGCAACCTCCTCTGGCCAGGCTGGCCTGCCTAAGGGAATGCCGCCGAGCGCATCCATGATGCCCTGGCGCGCCTGATCCTCACCGATCCCGCCGCTTTCGGCCAGGCGTTGCACCATGCGATCGGCCGCAGACGTGCGGATCCAGCCCGGCGAGACAGTGTTAACGCGCACACCGGATGGCCCAACCTCCTTCGACAGCGACTTGCTGTAGCTTGCGAGTGCCGCCTTCGCCGCCGCGTATGGGGTTGTTGAATCATGCAGCGGCAATCGATGCTGAATCGAGGCCACATGAATGACGACACCCTGTCTGCGCTCAAGCATTTGAGGCACCAGCAGGCGATCGAGGCGAACGGCCGCCAGAAGATTGAGCGACAACTCGTGCTGCCAGAACTCTTCCGTCGCCGCTCTGAAGCCGCCGCCGGGGGTGGATGAGCCGCCGAGGCAGTGGACGAGAATGTCTATTCCGCCGAGTTCAGACAGCGCATGCTTCGCCAACCGGGCGACACCGTCCTCCGTCGACAGATCCGCCTTGACGAACGTCACACCCGTCACCGGTGCTTCCGGCAGGTTTCGGGCGGCTGTTGCGACCCACGCCCCTCCCCGAACGAAGCGCTTCACGATTGCTTCGCCTGCCCCCATCGTGCCGCCGGTGACGACGACACGTTTATTGGCGAATTCCGACGGATCGACCCTGAATTGCATGCTCATGGCGCAATCTCCAGGCTCGAAATCAGGCCGTCCGTCATTTGAAAACGGCATCGCAGGCTGATCGGACTGCCAGGGAAATTGCCCGAGACTTCCGCCGTCGCAAGAAGGTCGTCGCCTTCGCTTTCAATGCTCAGAAGCCTGGAGCGGTCGTCATAGGCGTTGATCGTGTCCTGCATCCAGGCGCCGATTTCGGCCCGACCGCGATGTATGCGGCTTTCGTCGTGGACCACGGCAGTCTCGGAAAATCCGGAAAGTGCTCGTGCGAGGTCGCGCGCATTTCGGCCTTCAAAATAGGCCTCGAGAGGCCCGGTCACGGTGTTCGACATGGGATCAGATCTTTCGTTCTCAGTTGCGAAAGAGCGGCGCGCTTGCTCGAAAACGAAGATGGCGATACGCTTCAAAAATGACAAGAACCGACAAAAAAGTAAGGTACCCACTAAAAAGTAAGGATGCCTTCCTGACGCCCGCCGACGGGGCTCAAGGCGTGGAAAACGTGCTGCGAATCCTCGAAGGTCGCTGGAAGCTGGTGATCCTGTTTCATCTGTTCGGGGGTGCCGTTCTGCGCTTTTCTGAGCTCGAACGCGCCATCCCGGGGATCTCGCAGAAAATGTTGATCCAGCAGTTGCGCCAGATGGAAAGCGACGGGATAGTCCGGCGCATCGTTCATCATCAGGTGCCGCCCAAGGTCGAGTATTGCCTGACGGAGTGGGGACAGGCGCTCTGCCCCGCCCTGGATGCGCTGCTGACATGGGCCATCAACAAGCCCGACGCCGATCAGGCTCCCTGAGCCTCTGCGAAAACAGTCATGATCTTCTCCCCGCCCCTCATCCCTGCCCGGCTCGTGCGCCGCTACAAGCGCTTCCTGTTCGATGCGCTTCTGGAAGATGGCACTGAAATCACAGGGTTCTGCCCGAACACGGGCTCGATGCGTGGGCTCACCGAACCCGGATCACGGATCTGGCTTTCGCAGCACGAAGCCGCGACGCGCAAATATGCTCACTCCCTCGAACTTGTCGAGGCAGACGGGATTGTGGTCGGGGTCAACACCGCCATGCCGAACCGCATCGCGGAGGAAGCGATCCTGGCCGGACTTGTACCGGAACTTTCAGGCTTTTCCTCCCTGAAGCGCGAGCAGCGTTACGGCCGCAACTCGCGCATCGATATCCTGCTCGAAGATGAGACGAAGGGCAGCGTGCATGTCGAGGTGAAGAACGTGCATTTCATCCGAGCGGCGGGTCTCGCGGAGTTTCCCGACAGTGTCACGACACGCGGTGCCAAGCATCTCGACGAAATGGGCGACCTGGTCGAGACCGGCCGGCGAGCGGCGATGCTTTTCGTCATCCAGCGCGCGGATTGCGACCGCCTGAGGATCTGCGCCGATCTCGACCACGGTTATGGCCGCGCCTTTACCCGCGCCATCTCCCGCGGTGTCGAAGCCTATGCGGTACGCTGCCGCCTCGATCCCTTCAAAATCGTGCCCGAAAGCCTCATCCCGATAGACGAAGACGGTCTGCGTGCTTTATGAACGGGCAAAGCTCCTAGATTAGAATTTCCTAGAGGTACCCCATGGTCACCTATATCGACGCGGCGACGGCGCCGCTCAAGAATACCGGCGCGATCCGTCTTTACGGCGCCGAGGACTTTGAAGGCATGCGCCGCGCCTGCCAGTTGACCGCACGCTGCCTCGACGCGCTCGTGCCGATGGTGAAGCCCGGCGTGACGACGGCTGCCATCGACAAGTTTGTCTTCGAGTTCGGCGCTGATCACGGCGCCCTGCCCGCAACACTCAACTATCGTGGCTACAAGTATTCGGTTTGCACCTCGATCAACCATGTCGTTTGTCACGGCATGCCGGACGACAAGCCGCTGCGCGACGGCGATATCGTCAATATCGACGTGACCTACCTGCTCGACGGCTGGCACGGCGATTCGAGCCGAATGTATCCAGTCGGCCAGATCAAACGGGCCGCCGAGCGGCTGATGGAAGTCACCTATGAGTGCCTGATGCGCGGCATCGCCGCCGTGCGCCCCGGCGCTCGCACGGGTGCCATCGGCGAAGCGATCCAGACCTATGCCGAGGCTGAACGCTGTTCGGTGGTACGCGACTTCTGCGGTCACGGCGTCGGACGCCTCTTCCACGACAGCCCGAACATCTTGCATTACGGCAAGGCGAACGAGGGTCCGGAACTGCGCGAAGGCATGATCTTCACCATCGAGCCGATGATCAATCTCGGCAAGCCGCATGTGAAGGTGCTCTCCGATGGCTGGACCGCCGTCACCCGAGACCGGTCGCTGACGGCGCAATACGAGCATACGGTCGGCGTGACCGCCAATGGCTGCGAGATCTTCACGCTGTCGCCTGCCGGCCTCGACCGTCCAGGCCTCGGCTGACGGACGCGCGTCGATACGACCCGCCGCAACTTGAACTTGCGCACGGCGGCAGTCGTGTCACTATATCCTCGCGGCGTATCGGCCGCTCGACCATGAGGGTCAGGATTGGGTGGCATGACGAGCAAGCTTCCGTTCTCAGGTGAATCCCTGCGCCCTGAAGGCGCAGCCGCGCAACAGGTCAACGACCTCTTCGGCTCCGGTCGACAGCTGCCGCATGATGCAGTCGACGAGCGCAGCTTCTTCGCAGAGCAGCCAGCAAGAGAAAACACGCTTGCAAAGGCCGCGTCGACGCGCGCCGCACTGCAGCCGGAGGCCCATTATCTGGGGCACAGGGAGCGACTACGCAGCCGATATCGCGAAGGAGGCGAGACGGCACTCGCCGATTACGAGATCCTCGAACTTTTGCTCTTCCGGCTGATCCCACGCCGTGACACAAAGCCGATCGCGAAAGCACTGCTTGCCCGTTTTCAGACGCTCGCCGGCGTGCTCGGCGCGCCCCCGGCGCTCCTGCAGGAGGTGAAGGGCGTCGGCGAGACAGTGGCCCTCGACCTGAAGCTGATTGCGAATGTCGCCCAGCGCATGCTGAAGAGTGAACTTCGCGAGAAGCAGGTGCTTTCGTCCTGGTCGTCCGTCATCGACTATTGCCATGCGGCAATGGCCTATGAGACCACGGAGCAATTCCGCATCCTTTTTCTTGACAAGCGCAACGTCCTGATCGCAGACGAGATCCAGGGCCGCGGCACCGTCGATCACACGCCGGTCTATCCGCGCGAGGTGGTCAAACGGGCGCTCGAACTGTCGGCGACCGCCATCATCCTGGTTCACAACCATCCGAGTGGCGACCCGACACCGTCACGTGCCGACATCGACATGACCCGCACCATCGTCGAAACAGCCAAGCCGCTCGGCATCACCGTTCACGATCACATCATCATCGGCAAGGATGGCCATGCGAGCCTCAAGGGTCTGCGGCTGCTTTGAGCAGCCCGGTTCCCCACATCTTGGGTGGCGGGAACTGTCACGTTTGGGATGGTGATAACGAAACGGTGACGTTGCCCTGTCATACTGCTTCCGGATAATGTGCGCTGCAGCATGGCGGCAGGCAAACAGAGGCACCTCATGAACCAGTATGACTTCGTCGTGATTGGCAGCGGACCAGCCGGACGCCGAGCGGCGATCCAGGCCGCGAAGCTGGAAAAGAAGGTTCTCGTCATCGAGAAGGGCACGCGGGTCGGCGGCGTCTCGGTTCATACCGGCACGATTCCCTCGAAGACTTTGCGTGAGACGGCTCTCAATCTCACCGGTTGGCGCGAGCGCGGCTTCTACGGCCGTAGCTACCGCGTGAAGCAGGAAATCAACGCGGACGACCTGCGTCGCCGTCTGCTCATCACGCTCGACCACGAGGTCGAGGTGCTCGAGCATCAGTTCTCCCGCAACCGCGTGCAGCAGATGCGCGGCACGGCGCGATTCATCGACGCGCATACGATCGAGGTGACGAAGGAAGATGGCGAAGTGCTGCAGGTGCAGGCCGCCTCGGTCCTGCTCGCCGTCGGCACCCGGCCGTTCAAGCCCTCGCATATCCCCTTCGACGGCGTAAGCATTATCGACAGCGACGAAATTCTCGAGATCAAGGAGTTGCCACGCTCGATGATCGTCATCGGCGCAGGCGTTATCGGCATCGAATATGCCACCATCTTCTCGGCGCTCGATACCGCAGTCACCGTGGTCGAGCCACGCGACACGATGCTCGACTTCATCGACAAGGAAATTGTCGAGGACTTCACCTACCAGCTGCGCGACCGGAACATGAAGCTGATCTTTGGCCAGACAGTCGAGGGCGTAGAGAAGGTCGACGGCAAGTGCCGCGTCACTCTCAAAAACGGTCGTGTTCTGACCGCCGAAATGGTCCTTTTCGCTGCCGGTCGCGTTGGCGCAGTCGATTCGCTGAACCTGGAAGCCGCTGGGCTCGAAGCCGACAATCGCGGTCGATTGAAGGTTAACCCTGAGACATTCCAGACCTCGGTTCCGAACATCTATGCCGCCGGCGATGTCGTCGGCTTCCCGTCGCTTGCGTCTACCTCGATGGAACAGGGCCGAATCGCCGCCCGCCATGCCGTCGGCGCCCCGTCTCATGATCCGCCGCAATTCTTCCCCTATGGCATTTATGCGGTGCCGGAAATCTCGACCTGTGGCCTCACAGAAGAAGAAGTCATTCAGCGCGGCATTCCCTATGAGACCGGGATCGCGCATTTCCGCGAGACCTCACGCGGCCATATCATGGGTCTCGACAGCGGCATGCTGAAGATGATCTTCTCGCTGAAGACCCGCCGTCTTCTCGGCGTGCACATCGTCGGAGAAGGTGCGACCGAACTCGTGCATATCGGCCAGGCGGTGCTGAACCTCAAAGGCACGGTCGAATATTTCGTCGAGAACACCTTCAACTATCCGACGCTCGCCGAAGCCTACAAGATCGCCGGGCTCGACGCTTGGAACCGGATGGGCGAGCTGAAAATCGAGAAGATCGAGCGGCGGGCGGCGGAATAGGACCTAGCCAGCGATAAGCAGCCATGTGCGGAAGGCAGACTTGCAGCTGGCATCAGAACGGCTGACGCCGGGGCGCGACTCATGTCAGGATGGTTCTCTTTAAACCTTCCGGCTCCTCGCCGATTTTTCGCTGCGGCTGCAGCAGAGATTTTCTGATGTTTTCATCCTTCGGCCAGATTGCCGGCCGTCCGCAATTGCTTGTCTTGTCCTTGATGATCTTCGCCCAGGGCTCGGCCTTCGGGGCAACAATCCCGTATCTTTCGGTGACCGCGATCGGCACGCTGGGAATGAGCGATCAGGCCTTCTCGCTGCTTGTATTGGTTTCGTCGGTTACCGCCGTCGTGATCAGCGTGTCGCTCGGCATACTCTCGGACCTCTTAGGTGACCGTCGCTATATGCTGATGGCAATGTCGGCGCTCGGCGTCATCGGTTACGGCGCCATCTACATCTTTCCCTCGGTGCCGGTCTTTCTTGGCGCAACCTCGCTGGTGGTGCCCTTCTTCTACGCCACCAGTTCCCTGCTCTTTGCCAGCGCGCGGCTGGAAACCGGCGATATCGAACCGGCGGATGCAGCCTCGATCAACGGCACCTTGCGCGCCATCGTCTCTGCGGCCTGGGTAGTGACGCCAGCGGGACTTGGGCTGGCGCTTGGGGCGTCCGGCAACATGCTCGGTGCCTGGGGGCTCGCCTCGTTGTTTTGCCTGTTCATTCTTATCTGCGCGACGTTCATCCTCAAGGCTCCGCCGAGCCGGCCGGCCCGTGACACGTCGGCGCCTGGCTTTCTTGCCGCGCTCAAGGAACTCGGCGCTCGCGACGTGCTGATCCGCATGGTTTCGATCGCGGCGATTACCTCGACCTTGCGGCTTAGCGGCACAGTCTGGCCTCTGATCCTCACGCTGCAGCTTGGCGGCAAGACTGCCGATGTCGGACTGATCGCCGGCATGACGGCACTTATCGAAATCCCCTTCATGCTGATCTGGGCGCATCTGCTCAAGCGCCACGGCATCGTCGGCATGATCGTGACGGCGGCGCTTGGCTACGGCGGCTATATGGCAGCCCTCAGCTTCGCTTCGGCACCGTGGCACATATATGCGCTGGCGCTGCCTGGTGCAGCCTTTGCTGCAGCACTTCTGGCGCTGCCGCTCAGCTATTTCCAGGATCTTTTCCCCGGACGCCCAGGCCTCGGTACGGCTTTCCTGCCGATCAATTCCTTCCTCGGCAATGGAATCAATGCGGCAGCCTTCGCGGTCGGCTCGCATTACCTTGGCTATTCCGGATCGGCGTGGCTCGGACTGGTGCTGGCCGTATTCGGCGTGATCGGTCTCTTGTCAGTGGAACGACGCGTGGCGCGTGCCAGTTCTGAAAGCTGATCCGCCTAGAAGCTCAAAATTCCGCCGTCTTCGGGCACCAGCAATCGGCTCTGATCTATTGAGGCGGTAGCAGCCATTTGCCTTAAATCGGCGCGCGAGACCGTCGCATGATCGACCGCATCGAGATGGGTGACAACAACCTTTGCATGACCTGACAGCCTGACCGTCTCGAGGACCATTGGACCATCCATGACCAATGGCCCCTTGCCCTTCCAGAGCGCGCTACAGCCGTGGACCACGACGACATCGGGTCGTTCATCCGCCAGGATGGCCTTCACCTCCGGGCACAGGATCGTGTCGCCCGCCCAATAGAGCCTCGGCTCACCGGGCGCCTCGATGAGGAAGCCCGAGACCTCACCCATGTCGTCCAGCACCTCCGGCGGGCCATGTTTGCCATCCGTCGTCCGGATCCGAACCGAACCAAGCGTCAGCCCCTGCCCGATCGCTCGGACGTCTTCGAAGCCCATCTTCGCAATCGCCGCCTGGTCGCGACCGTGACAGAGAATCGGCATGGATTTCGGCAAGGCCCGCTGTGCCGCATCGTCAAAATGGTCGGAATGCAGATGCGAAACCAGGACCGCATCGATGCCATGCAGCAGTTCGTCGACCGACAGAGGCAAATCGACGAGCGGCGAGGTAGCGCGGCCGGAATAGCTACGCCCTTCGCCCTTGGCCGCAAGCCAGGGATCGATGAGCAGCCGGACATCGGCCATTTCGACGACGAGCGTCGCACTCCTGATAAGCCTGATCTGCATGCTCTTTCTCCATCCCTCGAACACGAAAAAGCCGCCCCGAAGGACGGCTTTCTCTGAAATTCAACCGGAAGCCCGAGATTACTCGGCGTCGCCTTCGGCGGCCTTCTTCTTCGGAGCAGCCTTCTTCTTCGGTGCGGCTTCTTCGCCTTCTGCAGCGTCTTCAGCCTTGGCAGCAGCCTTCTTCTTCGGAGCGGCCTTCTTCGCCGGCTTGTCGCCTTCTTCGGCGTCGTCAGCGAGCAGTTCGTCCTTGCTCACGGTCTTGTCGGTGACGGAGACTTCGGCGAGCAGCTTGTCGATGACCTTCTCTTCGAAGATCGGCGCGCGCAGCGAAGCGGAAGCACCCGGCGTGTTGCGGAAGAAGTCGAGGATCTGCTTTTCCTGGCCCGGGAACTGCTGCAGCTGTGCGAAGAGCGAACGCTGCATTTCTTCTTCGGTCACTTCGATGCCGGCCTTTTCGCCGATTTCGGAGAGAACGAGGCCGAGGCGGACGCGACGCTCGGCAAGCGCGCGGTATTCTTCGCGGGCTGCTTCTTCCGTCGTGTCTTCATCAGCGAAGGTCTTGCCGGACTGGGCGAGATCGGTGTTGATCTGGCGCCAGATGTTTTCGAACTCGGCATCGACGAGCTTCGAGGGCGACTCGAACTTGTAGAGAGCGTCGAGCTGGTCGAGGATCTGACGCTTGACCTTCTGGCGGGTGACGTTGCCGTACTGGCTTTCGATCTGGCCGCGAACGATTTCCTTCAGCTTCTCAACCGATTCGACGCCAAGCTTGGTGGCCAGTTCGTCATTGATTTCGGTCTTGGCCGGGCTTGCGACTTCCTTGACGGTGATGTCGAAGGTGGCTTCCTTGCCGGCGAGGTTGGCTGCCGGGTATTCAGCCGGGAAGGTCACGGTGATGACCTTTTCGTCGCCAGCCTTCAGGCCGACCAGCTGCTCTTCGAAGCCGGGGATGAAGCGGTTCGAACCGATGACCAGTTCTGCGTCTTCGTCCTTGCCACCGTCGAAGGGAACGCCGTCGACCTTGCCGAGGTAATCCATGGTGACGCGGTCGCCGTCAGCAGCCTTGCCCTTCTTGGCTTCAAAGGTGCGGGCGCTCTCGGCGATCTTTTCGATCTGCTCGTTGATCTCGTCTTCGGAGACTTCCACGACTTCGCGGGTCACCTTGATGCCGTCGACCGACTTCAGTTCGATCGCCGGGATGATTTCGTAGGAGAGCGTGAACTCGAGGTCAGCCTGGGCCGACAGGATCTTTTCCGCTTCCTTCTCGTCCTCGGTCATGACGATTTCCGGCTGGGTCGCCGACTTTTCGCCGCGCTCCGAGAGGATCGCCGACGGCTTGTCGCGGATGATCTCGTTGACGAGTTCAGCCATGATCGACTTGCCGTACATCTTCTTGACATGGGAGGTCGGCACCTTGCCCGGGCGGAAGCCGTTGATGCGGACCTTGTCCTTCACCTCGGCCAGACGCTCGTTCATGCGCTGTTCCATGTCCTTGGCCGGAATGACGACCTTGATTTCGCGCTTCAGCCCTTCAGCGAGCGTTTCGATAACCTGCATGTTCTTACCTTCATGTCGTGGCGGCCGTGCTCGGACAGCCGGTGTTTTCCCTGAGCACGACGCCGGAATTGATTTTCCCGGACGTGGCTGCGTCGCAATTCGTCAACAATCTGCCAAGCAAAACGGCGCCGGACTGACAGGAGCCACACCTCGGTGTTCTCTCGTCGATCCCGCGCGGCTTAGCTGGTGCGGGTAGAGAGACTTGAACTCCCACGCCTTGCGGCACCAGAACCTAAATCTGGCGTGTCTACCAATTTCACCATACCCGCGTCCAAAAGCGCATGTCGCATTCGCGCATGGCCCCTCCGGAGCGCGCGTCTCTATAACACCCGTTTTCCCCCACGCAAAGGAAAAATGACAGTGTTGCAGGGCGCTCGCGGCCTGCTTCACAGGCATTTCAGCAGGCGAATGGCCCCGTTCAGTAGAGCGGCTCTTCGTAGAGGGGTTCGCCGTCGAGCATAAGGGCACGAATCTGTGCCTGGCCCTGGTCTGAAACACGAACCGCGACAGAAACACGTCCCTGGTTCCGGCCGTCCTCGATCGGCTTGCCCTCGCCTTCCGGCACGTAATAGCGCTCGATCCCATAAGAGACCGTCAGGTTTCCGGTATTCTGCCACACCCATTCATAGATCGTGACGGGCTGGGACCGCAGAACCACACTGCCATCCTCCGGAGAAAGCGGATCAAATGAAGCTTCAGCGACACTCCAGAAGCCGTCCGTTCCGGGCTTCAAGCGGACATGGAGTCGGGCCACCTCCCCGGTTTCAGGCCTCGGACCAGTGATCAAGTCGATGGACACCAAAGAAATATCATAGGTCAGCACCACGTAGTCGCCGCGCAGCAGATCACGCGGATCGACAGGTGCCGTTCTCAAGAGAACTTCCGTTCCCGACCTCAAGATGCCGGCCCGGCCCTCGATCATGTAGCCGAGTATCGCCGTCTGGAGGAGAGCGATGAACAGCGCAACAGCGGCAAAGGGTTTGGCAGCGATCATGACTTCACCTCTGCGGCAGGACGAGAAAAGCGCTTCTCGAGGCGAACGACCACGAAGGCGAGCACAGCCACCACGAGACCGGAGAGCAGGAAGAAGGCGGATGTGCCGAGGATGCTATCGATCGTCTCATAGGACAGGTAGAGGATCTCCGCTGCGAATGCCCCATAGGCGAGGAAACGCACCGCGCCATTGTCGCGACCATCCAGGGCGATGGCGGCAATCGAGAGCCCGAGAATGACAATGCCGAGCACCGCGATCGACACCGCATCCACGGCGCTTCCCTGCACATAGGCGTAGCCGCTCAGCGCCATCGCTAGCGTGTAGAAGCTTGCGGACGCACCGAGCCTGCGATGCAGGTCAGCCAGAGGCGAACGCGGCAACGTTAGCGCCAGGAAGGCGAGTGTCGCGACAAGAGCCACGACGAGGGCGTAGAGCTCGCCCCGATCCAGGATGGCCATCCACCAGATCCAGGCGAGGAGAAGCATGTAGCCGAGATGTTTGGCGCGGTCCGCGCCCGTCCAGCGCGACAGGCCAAAGACCAAGGCTGCCCCGAATGGCGGCCACCAGGCCCAGAGGCCGTGGCTGCCGACATCCCAACCGAAACTGTCGAAACCGCCGCCGAAAGTGACGAGCGCGAGCATACCGGTCACGACAGCCAGAGCGCCTGACCGCAAGAGGGCCGCAGAAACGGCGGCCACCGAAAACCACAGGAACATCGCCGAGAAGGTATCGCCCGAAAGGTGATACAGCTGGCCGATCAGCGCAATCGCCCCACCGAAAGCTGCAGAGCCCAAAACGAGAGAGGCGGCGGCAATGCGGTCGGCGCCGCGGCTTTTCGCAAGCAGCGCCACCAGATGAAAGATCCAGATCAGACCGATGATGCCGACGACCTTGGTCAGCCGGGGAATCAGTTCCCAGTTGGCCGCGATCAACATCAGCAGAGATGCCGCGATCAGGACAGCTGCGAACATCGACAGGATCGACCCGATGCTGAAGCCCGAGCCGCGGCGATCCACGTCATCGATCAGCCTCGTGGCCGTGGCGCCGTCGATCAGCCCCCGCTTGACCCAGTCGTCGAGGTCGCGCTTCAACCTGCCTCTGTACATCTGCCTGCCCCCTTGAATTCGAAGGCAATCTGAAACGACACAGGCAGAAAAACAAGCAGCAAGGCACAGAGAGCATTAAAGCCAGCCGCCCATGCAAGAACCGCATGCCTTCCATGCTCTTTTTGCACTGCACAAAGTCGTACGTGTCGCCTATATTCATTCTCAACAGAGCGACGGAACTTCTGGCGCTTCTTCTTCGACCCGCTCACTCCTCCTCCCAGAGCGGGATCGATTGGCCAACGACACTCCTCCTCCCAGTCGTTGGTCTGCAAAAATGACGCTCACCGGACCTCCTCCCCCGGTGAGCGTTATTTTTTTGTCTTCTCCCCACTTCTGACTGCCTTGTACTGCGGCCTGCCGTATGACCTGCCCAAATACAATGCACGATGGGATCTGAGGCAAACGCACAAAAAATCATCGGTTAACAATGGGTTAAATCGGTTGATATGCGTAAGACGCATGGGTGCTCTGCCGCATTATGTCTTCAATGATTTCGCATCGCAGCATATATTCACATCAACAAATTCGAAGGGGCCCACAGACGGGTCCAAACCACCAAAGAGGTAGACCCCATGAACATCGCTCGCTCGCTCAACAATTGGCGCAAGTATCGTCAGACCATCACCGAACTCGGCCGCATGTCGGACCGCGAACTGCGTGACCTCGGCATTGGCCGCGAAGACATCCGTCGCGTTGCCCGTCACGCCGTCAACGGCTGATTGGTCCCGACCTCGGTCGGATACAGAATAGAAAAACCCCGGATCTCCTCCCAGATCCGGGGTTTTTCTTTGTCTGGATATCGGTCAGTCCTCGCGGACAGACACGATAACATCGTGAATGAGCTTCAGAACCGCCGGTGCGTCGATCTCGGTGCAGATCTTCTGGCTCGGCAGGTCGCCATCCCAGTCGGAGGGACCGAATCCACGGCCATCCGGCTTCTGAATCGTCTGACCATCGGCAATGCCGCCGCAGACGACGCGGATGACGCCGCTGCGGGTCTTGAAGAGTTCGGGCGCCACGACATAAACGCAAGCGCAGCTGTCGTGCACGACCATGCCGTCGTCGACGAGGCCCTCGTAGAAATCGATGTAGAACTGCGACAGGTCGAAGAGCAGACGTGCGCGGCTGGAGCCGGCGGCGTCTCGGATGTCAGCCAGCTGCGAACGCGTCATCACCGTCTGCATGGTGACGTCGAGGCCGACCACGACAACCGGCCACTTTGCCGTCATCACAACATCAGCAGCCTCCGGATCGCCATGGATATTGGCTTCGGCGGCCGGCGTCACGTTGCCGTTGACGTCGAAGGCGCCGCCCATGATGACGATCTCCTTCACAAGATCGACGATCTCGGGGTCTTCCTTCAGCGCATTGGCGAGGTTCGTCATGCGGCCGACGGCAACGATGGTCACCTCGCCCGGATTGGCGCGGACCGTTTCGACGATGAAGCGATGGGCGGGGCGCGGATCGGGATGGACATCCGTCACCTCGGGCACGCCGATATTGCCGAGGCCATCATCGCCATGGATGAATTTCGGCGGCGCATGGCTCACGCGATGTGGAATGAAGGTCTCACCGGCGCCGCGCGACACAGGTGAATCGATCTTCCACTCACGCTTCAGATAAAGCGCGTTGCGGGTGGTCACATCGATCTCGGCATTGCCGAAGACCGTGGTGATGCCGAGGAGATCGATGTCGGGATGATGGTGCAGGAAGAGGAGCGCCATGGCGTCGTCGACGCCAGGATCCGTATCGAAGATGACTTTATGCATGAATGTGACGTCCTGTCTGAGAGGCGTGTTTGATACCGCAATCCCAGGGAACAAGAAAGCTTTGAAGGCGGCTCTTCAGCGAAATTGCCCATCAGACTTGCGCGCGGAGCTTTCGGACGTCACGGCCTGACGATCCAACGGCAGGTGAACCAATAGCCAGCTGTGAGGATGACCAACAAACCGGCAATGCGCAGCAGGAGGCGATCGATGTTGGTGGCATAGGCAAGCTGGCCAAAGCCGTAAGTGACAAGCCCGAGGGCCATGTAGCCAACACCGATCCGCCACCATGCCGGCCGCACGCCGCTCATTGCTCCCAGAATCAAGCGGCAGAGCGGAAGCGCCGGTAGCGCCCACAACATGATGTTGAAGGTCCACTGCCAAGCCGTGCCGCTGTCGATCACGTTGTAGCCGAGATAGCTCCTGAACTCCCTGAGCGGCCCTTGCGACATGTTGACCAAGAGATAGACGAATGCCGTGGCCACTGTGACAAAACAGCCGGCGAGGAATGCGGCGAGAAAGACGGCATATCGGCCGATGGGCGAACTTACGTGACGCCCACGCACTGCTTCAGCCACGAGCCTTCTTCTTCCCGACATTGCGCAGCACATGACTGAAATCAGAATTGTAGAGATCGCTGTCGCGGAACTCGACATGACCGAAGACCTTTCCGACCAGCACCAGTGCGGTCCGCGTGATCTTCGCCTTGCGCACCTCTTCCGCCATGTCCTTCAGGGTCGTGCGGATGAAGAGTTCGTCCGGCCAGGTGGAGCGATAGGCGATGACGACAGGGCAATCTTCGCCGTAGTAGGGAGTCAGGGTATCGCGAATATGGGTGAGATTGCGGATCGACAGGTGGATCGCAAGCGTCGCCCGCGACTTGCCCAAAATCTCCAGCGTCTCGAATTCCGGCATCGAGGATGCCTTCATCTCGGTGCGGGTGACGATGACCGTCTGGGCGATCTCCGGCAGCGTCAGTTCGGTCTTCAGCCGTGCTGCGGTCGCGGCAAAGGCCGGCACACCCGGCACGACGTCATAGGGAATGCCGAGCGTATCGAGCCTGCGCATCTGTTCAGCGATCGCGCCGTAGATCGAGGGATCGCCGGAATGTACGCGCGCGACATCCTCTCCGCGTTCATGAGCGGCGACCATATCGGCGACGATCTCGTCGAGATGCATTGGCGCAGTATCCTTGACGAGAGCACCCTCTGGTGCTGCCTCGACGATCTCCTCCGGCACCAGCGAGCCGGCATAAAGGCAGACCGGGCAGCGCTCGATGAGGCGCAGGCCACGCACGGTGATTAGATCGGGGGCTCCGGGCCCGGCGCCGATGAAATAGACGGTCATGCTTCACTTCCCTTCATGCCAGTGTCTGCCTTCCCGGAATATCCGCGTGGCGTGTAGACCCAGGTCTTGCCGTCGCCCGTCGTCACCGTCCGGCTTTCCGAGGAGCCGACCACCACGACGGTCAGCATGTCGACGTCGTCGACGTTCAATTCTCCAAGCGGCACAGTGCGGACGTTCTCGCCCTCGCGGCCGAGATTGGTGGCGAGGATGACGGGGGTCGTGGCCGGGCGATACTTCAACAATTCATCGCGGGCATAGGCGAGCTGCGTGCGGCGCTTCATCGAGACGGGATTGTAGAAGGCGATGACAAAATCGCCCTCGCCTGCCGCCTTTACCCGGCGCTGGATATGCTCCCAGGGGGTCAGAAGGTCCGAGAGCGAGATGGTGCAGAAGTCATGGCCGAGCGGCGCGCCGATGCGGGCAGCGGCGGCCTGGAGTGCGGAAATGCCGGGCGAAACCTGCACTTCGATCCGGCTTGCGGCATCGGTGATTCCCCCCTTGTCGAAGAGCTCGAACACCAGCGTTGCCATGGCATAGATGCCGGCGTCACCCGAGCAGACCAGCGCCACGGTCTTACCCTGCCCGGCCAGTTCCATGGCATGCACGACGCGCGCCTCTTCCTTGCCGAGATCGAAATCGTGGCGGGTCTTGCCGTCCGCCAGAGGCCCGAGCAGGTCGAGATAGAGCGAGTAACCGACGAGATCCGTTGAGGCCGCAACCATGCGCGAGACCTCGGGCGAGCGCCAGCCCTCCGAACCCGGACCGATGCCGACGACGAAAAGCGTGCCGCGGGCACGGCCTACCGTCTTCGGGTCGATGATATCAGCGGCCCTCGCAATCGCGGCTGTGGCGCCCTTGGACTTGATCTTCTCGACAACGAGGTTGCCGGACGCGCCGACAGCCGCAAGCGCTGCCCCTTCCGCTACGCCATGGCAGCCGACTTCGGCAAAGACGACCTCGGACGGGTTCTTCAGGCGAGGCGCCTCGGCTTCGAGCGTGGCTGCGCTGAAGAACCGGGCCGGCACTCCGAAATGGGCGGCCACGGTGTGGATTGCCGTTTCGTCGGCCTTCAGGTCGATCGAGCAGACGGCAGCGATGCTTGCAGGGGCGAAACCACCGTTGGCGAGCGCTTCCTCGGCGAGTGCGATCGCTTCTTCCGGCTTTGCATGCCGCTCACAGCCCATACCGAGCACCAGCGTCTTCGGGTGATAGACGAGTTCCAGCTCGCCTGCGGTCTTATGTTGGTCGGTCACGGAGAGCGTCACGCGGGCCTCTTGTTCAAATGGAAGTCTTGATTGGGTGAGCCAGGCGGCGGATGCCCCCCCGAGCCGCACGCCCGCCCCTGCCACAAGCTCCGCCATGACGGCCTTGGCATTCTGCTGATTGGCAAGCACATAGCTTTGAGGAGGCTGATCGAGCGCTAACCCGAACCTGAGATCGCCAGCCGTGGTGATGGCGGCGTGAGCGCCGAGGGGGTCGGCAGTTTTCCGCGCGAGATCGTTGGCGCCGTGGTGACCACCGAGCAAAGGCACGACGGAGGAGCCATCTTCCGCCACCGCGAGCACCGGCGGTTCCGAGTTTTTGTCTGACAGCACAGGGGCGAGCAGCCGGATCAAAGCGCCAGAGGCCATGACGGCAACGATCGGCCGGCCGGCGGCAAACAGCGCCTGGATATGATTCTTCGCAGAGGTAAACCGCACATCCGCCTCCGCGACGCGGGCGGCGGCGGCATGCAATTCCCCCCCGATCTGCTCCGCGATGCGGCGGCCAAGGGACGCGGCTGATGCACTCAGGATGACGACGGCGGGTGTGGCGGGTGATGCGGAGATGTCAGTCATCAGATCCCGCTTCCCAGCGTCTTGGCGAGTGCCGGATGCCAGCGCTCCTCACCCTTGTAGATGAGGATCATCGAGAAATAGGGGGCGGTCTCTTCTGCCACGTCGGCAAGCGGCGTCAGCTTCTGTTCGGCAAGGCTGACGCGTTCCGCATATCCCGCCTGGGCGGTCAGCCCGAGGCTTTCGATCAGCGTGCGGATACGCGCGAAATGCCGGCCGAGCTTGATGATGGCGACAGCACCCGACGCCTCGATACGGGCGGCGAGCTCTTGATCCGAGAGCGGTCCCGGCAGGACGGTCAGCACATCGTTGCGGGCAGCGAGCGGTCGGCCCAGGCCGGCGGCCGCTGCCGTCATCGAGGAGACACCGGGCACGACCTCGGTCGGGTAACGATCCGCGAGCCGCTCGAACAGATACATGAAGGAGCCGTAGAAGAAGGGATCGCCCTCGCAAAGGACAGCGACATCCGATCCGGCGTCCAGATGATGCGACAGCGTCTCGGCAGCCTTGGTGTAGATGTCCTGAGCTGGGAAGCGCTCGACCCGCATCGGCACGATGATCGGCACTTCCAGCTGGGCAGCCGTCAGGTAGGGAGCCGCGATCTGGCGGGCAAAGCTTGGGCCGGTCTCGGGCGCGGGATAGGCGACGACCGGGCACTGCGTCAGGATGCGATGCGCCTTCAAGGTCAGCAGTTCCGGATCGCCGGGCCCGAGCCCGAGGCCATAGAGTTTCCCGGTCATTCAGCCTCTCCCTTTACAACCGTCCACATCGTCACCGGCATCAGCGACTTCCAGCCGCAGTAGCGGCCAACCGGGGCAGCGCGTGCCACCTGGATGCGGGCGAGTTCGCCACCATGGCGGCTGCGGAGATCGACGAGACGCGCCTCGCCTTCTATCGTCACGGCATTTGCGACCAGCCGTCCGCCGGGGGCAAGCGCTTCCCAGCAGGCCTCGAACAGCCCCTCGCCGCTGATGCCGCCGCCGATGAAGATCACGTCCGGGGTCTTCAAGCCCGACAGCACCGCTGGCGCCTCGCCTTCGACCACATCGAGGTCAGGCACGCCGAGGATTTCGGCATTCTCGCGGATCATCGCCAGCCTCTCGGGTTTCGCCTCGATCGCGATTGCCCTGGTGCCCATGCCAGAGCGCATCCATTCAATCGCAATCGAACCGCAGCCGGCGCCGACATCCCAGAGACGGGCATTCGGAAAAGGCGCGAGCTGTGCAAGCGTCGCCGCGCGGATCTCGCGTTTGGTCAGCTGTCCATCATGACGGAAGGCGTCATCGGGCAGGCCCGGCACAGGAGCCAGAAGCGGCCCATCCCAGGCACAATCGATAGCCAGCGTGTTGAAATCCGAGATGACGGGGCATGTCTCGGCCATTTCCAGCGCCGTCATCCGCAAGATACGCTCTTTCGTCCCGCCCATATGTTCGAGCACCTGCAGCACGGAAGCGCCAAAGCCGCGCTCCGCCAGAAGCACGGCAGCGGCCTGCGCGGTGGAAGCATCGGAGGTCAGCGCCAAGATGCGTGCGCGCGGCATGACGTGGCGATTGAGGAAGGCGAGCGGGCGGCCATGCAGCGAGATCTGCGTCACCGATTGCAGCGGCCAGCCGAGCCGGGCAGCGGCGAGAGAAAAGGCGGACGGGCTCGGCAGGACGAACATTTCGTCTGCCGCCACATATCGCCGGAGTGTCGCGCCAATGCCGAAATGCATGGGGTCGCCGGTGGCCAGTATCGTAACGGGCGTACCACGCAGTTTAAGGATTTCCGTAAGCGTCTCGCGGAAACCGGCGCCCCAGGTCAGGATTCGCTTCAGATCCGGCAGGTTCGATCCATCGATGACGGCATCGAGCCGTTCGCCAATAACAAGCGTTTCCGCCTGCCAGACGACCGCCTGCGCCTCGGGGGTGAGGCTTTCAAGCCCGTTGTCTCCGATGCCGATGATGGTGAGCCAAGGGGTGTGCTGCGCGTCAGACATTGGTGCCGAGCCCTCCCGCCAAGGCGTTGACTGCTGCCGAGGCCATGGCCGAACCGCCACGGCGACCACGCACGGCAATGTAAGGGATGCCTCTGGAATCGGCGATCAGTTCGTCCTTGCTTTCAGCGGCACCAACGAAGCCGACGGGCAAACCGAGGATGATTGCCGGCTTGGGCGCGCCCGCATCGATGCGCTCCAGAAGACGGAAGAGCGCCGTCGGCGCGTTGCCGATCGCGACCACTGCCCCTCCGAGATGTTCGTCCCAGAGATCAACCTGGGCAGCGGAGCGGGTATTGCCAATCTCCTCGGCCTTGGGCCGCACGCGCTCGTCATTCAACAGGCATAGGATCTCGTTTTCGGCCGGAAGCAGCCGGCGGATCACGCCGTGGCGGACCATCTCGACATCGACAAGAACTGGAGCCCCCTTTTCAAGCGCTGCGGCACCGGCCTCGAAGGCACCGGCCGACCATCTGATATCATCGGCGAGATCGACCATGCCGCAGGCGTGGATGAGGCGGATCACCAGTGGCTGGAGGACCGTGGGGAAACGATCGAGTGCGGCTTCCGCGCGGATGGTGGCGAAGGACTGGCGGTAGATTTCGGCGGGGTCGCGGATGTAGTCGAGGGGCGACGTCATCGGGGATACCCCCCTCTGTCGCTGCGCGACATCTCCCCCACAAGGGGGGAGAGTGGGTGGTGCCGTGTGGCGGCCTCGGCCACAGCTACATGGTCGCCCAAGGCAGCCCCGGCGGTTGCGGATAGACTATCGATATCAGCGGCGATATCGGCGGCCACCGCAGTCCGCTCCCCCCCCTTGTGGGAGAGATGGCCGGCAGGCCAGAGGGGGGTATCCCCACCCGCGATCTCCAGCTCCCGATGCCCGATCCCGAGCACCCAGCCCTCCTCGGCAATAGACGTTGACACCTCTTCTTCGGTCAGCATCGGCGGACGATCCAGCAGCCTAGCAAGCCGCCCGTCCGCATCGAAGCGTAGAAAGGCCTCGGCGACGGTGCGGACCTGCGCCTGATCCTTCACCTCGTCCTGAGAGGCCAGCGTGAAGAGCGAGGGGTAGATTTCCGCGAAGACGGCGGGCTTTTCGAAAGCCGTGGCAAAGCCGGTTTCGAACGGCCAGACGGCGACGTGTTCAGCGTAGCTGCTTTCGTCGAGGAAGCGCGACAGCCGTGCGATCCCGAGCAGTGTCTGGCTACCGACGGAGCCATTATAGGTCAGTTGCCAGACGGACTTAGCCCCCTTGGCGAACTGCTCAGATCTGCGAAAGGCAAGCGGTGCCTTTGTCGGCGCCGGCGGCTTCTTGTCGGAGAGATCGGCATAGGCATGCTGGTGCGGGCGTCCCCAAAACCGAGGCTCACCGGCAAAATGCGTTGCGTTCCAGCGCGAGGCGAGATCGAAGCGGTTGTTGCGGTTGTCAGGCGCATCCTCGATTTCATCGGCGATCTTGCGCCAGAGGGCACGCCAGTGTGGCACCCCCGTCAACCGCTCGGCAGTACCCGCCGGATAACCGAAGGCGAAGTCGAAGCCGCAGAGAAGCCGTTGGCCTTCAGCGACTGCTGCTGCGACCACCGCATCAAGCCGCTGCATGAAGGCGTGACGCGTGGAGAAGTTCTCGTTCCATTCGATCGCATGCCCATCGCCATCGCGCCGGGCGAGGCACGCCCAGAGCGAGTTCTTGCCGGTGACCGGTTGCCCGGCACCGGACCAGTCGACGATCAGGATGCGATCGAAGAGCGGCATTACTTTTTCTTCTGCATCGACTTTGGCCCCAGCGGATGGTCCGCATGCGGATAAGGCGCGTGGTGGTGATGGTGGTCGTGGCCCTGCGCATGGCCATGGTCATGCGCGTGATCATGACCATGATGATGGTGGCCGTGACCATGGTCATCCTGGTGGTGATGGTGCCCATGGTCGTGCGCATGGGCGTGATCATGATCATGGTCGTGGTGGCCACAGCCACAGTTCGGTCCATGTTCGTGATGCGCCGCCTTGCCCGAGGACGGGGCGTCCATCACGGCCTGCAGCTCGGGGTCCGGCGTCTTGTCCTTGAGAGCTGCGTATTTGCCGCCGAGGGTGAAGGACGCTGCATAGTCGAAGGCCTCAGCCACCGGCACGGGTTTCAGCGGTGCCGGCTCGGCGTGGCTGTGCAGCGGCGTCCAGGGAAGGCCATGCTCGCGACAGAAATCCTGATCGCGGCAGGAGGCATCACAATCTCCCTTGCAAGGACAGTTTTCGAGCCCGCCGCCGATACCCTCGACATGGTGATGGTGGCTCTCCTGGCGCTGACCGACATCGGCTTCGAAGCCGAGCACCTGTTCGCGGTACTTGCACATCTGGCAATTCATGACAGCCGCGCCTTCGAGGATTTCCCGAACGCGATCCTGGAAGGCATCCAGAACCAGCGGGTGATCATTGAGGTAACTCGCCTTGACGAACTGGATCTCGGGATGTCGCGCTGCCACCTCGTCGGTGTAGCTGTAGATGCGCTTCACCAGCACGCCGGTGAAAAGGAAATACGGGAACACGACGATGCGCTTGTAGCCAAGCTTGGCGGCATGGGTCAGGCCCGGCTCGACCAGTGGGAAGGTGACGCCGGAGTAACAGGTCTCCCCCCAGCCGAAGCCCATGCCTTCCCAGAGCATGCGCATGACCTTGGTGGCATTGGAATTGGCATCAGGATCAGACGAGCCGCGACCGACGACCATCAGCAGCGTCTCGTGCTTGTCGACAAAACCTAATGTCTCGTTCGCCTCGTCGACGGCCGTCCGGATGCGGTCTCCGGCAGCACGGATCATCTTCAAGTCGATGCCGAGTTCGCGGCCGTAATTGACCACCATGCCGGGGTTTTGCGCCTGGTATGTGTTGAGCACCGAGGGAATGTCGTTCTTGGCGTGGCCGGCGGCAAACAGCATGCCGGGAACGGCCAGCACGCGGGTCACACCCTGTTCACGCAGGCTGTCGAGACCGGCCGAAATCACCGGGTTGCAGAACTCAAGATAGCCGTACTCGACCGGCATGTCGGGATTGCGGGCGCGCAGCGCCTCCGCGATCACGGCGAATTCCTTCGCCGCATTCTGGTTACGGCTGCCGTGGCCACAGACCATGATTCCGAGTTTTTCCGCCATAGACAAAGGCCTCCCTGCTTCGTTTTTTCTGCCTGTACGAAGCGCCGAACCATCCACCTCTTCAGGCGTGGTCCATGGCCTTTGGGACAGCTCCGGAATTGGCCCCCTGATTGGGTCGGCCGCACCGGACTATTTCCAGCCTGTCGAACAGGCGCCGTCGCACATTACCACGAGCTTTATCGAAGCCTTATCAAACGGTCAAACCGGATTGCGGCGCTTTGTGTGACGGAAACGGCAGTTCACAGAATGTCCCTTGTGCGACCTGCACGACACGGCCTTGCAAGGTTGCGCAGCCGAGGCGTTTGGTCCACAACGGCGCCACCTTCCCTCACCCTTCACGAGTCTCCCCGTGGCCGATCTCGCTTTCCAAGCTTTGCTGCTGCTGTTCATTGCCGCCTTCATCGCCGGCTTCATCGATTCGATCGCGGGTGGCGGCGGGCTGATTACCATTCCCGCGATGCTGATTGCCGGCATTCCGCCGCTGGAAACGCTGGGCACCAATAAGCTGCAGTCGATGTTCGGCGCAGGGTCGGCAACGCTTGCCTATGCCCGCAAAGGCCATGTGGATCTGAGGAAGCAACTGCCGATGGCTGTCATGGCGGTGATCGGTGGTGCCATCGGTGCCCTGATTGCAACGGTGGTGCCAGGCGACGTGCTGCGTGTGCTCATGCCCTTCCTGCTGGTTGCCATCGCGCTCTATTTTGCGCTGAAGCCGAACATTTCCGACGAAGACCGCCATCAGCGCATGACGCCCTTCGTCTTCGGCGTGACGCTTGTGCCGCTGATCGGCCTCTATGACGGCGTCTTCGGCCCCGGCACCGGCTCGTTCTTCATGCTCGCCTTCGTTTCGCTTGCCGGTTTCGGCATGCTGAAGGCAACGGCGCATACGAAGCTTCTGAACCTCGGCTCGAATCTCGGCGCCTTCCTGATTTTTGTCGCCAGCGGCGTGGTGCTCTGGAAAGTCGGCCTCCTGATGGGCGTCGGCCAGTTCCTCGGCGCCCAGACCGGCTCACGCTTCGCCATGCGCAAGGGCGCCAAGATCATCAAACCGCTGCTGGTCGTCACCTGCGTGGCACTCGCCATCCGGCTGTTGGCCGACCCGACCAACCCGATCCGGGTTTGGCTCGGGGTCTGAGGTTCAGTACTCCACGCCGATCTGAGCCTTGATGCCCGAGCGGAAGGGGTGCTTCACCAGTTCCATCTCCGTCACGAGATCGGCAAGTTCAATCAGCTCGTCCTTGGCGTTGCGACCGGTCAAGACGACATGGGTCATCGGCGGTTTCTCTGTCGCGAGGAATTCCAGCACATCAGCCAAATCGATGTAGTCGTAGCGGATGGCGATGTTCACCTCATCGAGCAGCACCATGGAATTGGCGGGATCGCGGATCAATTCCTTGGCCTTCTCCCAGGCGGCCTTGGCCATCGCAATGTCACGTGCCTTGTCCTGGGTCTCCCAGGTGAAGCCTTCGCCCATGGTGTGGAACTCGCAGAGATCCGAGAAATGCTTCAGGATCAGGTCGCGCTCGCCCGTCGACATCGCCCCCTTGATGAATTGGACCACGGCGCATTTCTTGCCGTGTGCGATGTGGCGGAAGATCATGCCGAAGGCGGCGGATGACTTGCCCTTGCCCTTGCCGGTATGAACGATGATCAGGCCCTTTTCGCCGGTCTTGGTCGCCATGATCTTGTCACGGGCGGCCTTCTTCTTGGCCATCTTTTCCGCATGGCGGGCGAGATCGGTCTCGCCGGTGGCAATCGTTTCCTCAGTCATGTCGTACTCCCGGAACTATTGAATTCTTTTGCGAACCAGATGGGTTGCGGTTTACCACAACGGTGACCGCGCCCCTCCTTCAAGAGACGCCACCTTGCCCCTTTGGCAAGTCGTCCACTATGTTGAGCCAGTCGACGCGCTCGTCCCAGTGCCAGTGCTCGCGGATCGCTACGGAAAGCCCATCATCAAGGCTCGCGACATAGAAATCGATATCATCAGGCCGTCGCTCAGTCTCGAACGACATGGGCGACCCGCAATTGCTGCAGAAGCCGCGCCGCACACCCGGGGATGAGGCGTAAAAGTGCAGACTGTCTCCTTCGAGGCGCGCGCTGTCGCGCGGAACGGTGAAGAAGGTCGTTACAGGCGAAGAGGCAGCCCTGCGGCAGCTCTCGCAATGGCAATGACCAGAGCTGCGGACGGGTCCAGAGGTACAGAAGCGCACACCTCGGCACAGGCAATGCCCCCGCAAGGCCATCGTGTCACTCTGTTGAACGTCAGACATGCAACTCTCCCTCGGCAAGTTCGCTCAAGGTGAACTTGGCTGAGTTGCTCTTCGGCGTCCACAAGCCGCGCTCGATTGCCTCGATTAGCCGATCGGCGAGCTCCCTTTGCGCCGGAGCATTTTTCTCGGCCATGAAGTCGCGCACGCGGTCATCGAGGATGAAGGCCTGGTAGACGGCTTCGAAATGATGGTCGCGGACGGCGCCCGTCGTTGCGGCAAAGGCGAACATGTAATCGACCGTCGCGGTGATCTCGAAGGCCCCCTTGTAGCCGTGGCGCATGACACCCTCGATCCACTTGGGATTGATGACACGGGCGCGCACGACACGGCCGATCTCTTCCTCAAGGCTGCGGATGACAGGCTTTTCCGGCCGCGAATGGTCGTTGTGGTAGACCTTGGGCCTGACACCCGCGACATGTTCGATCGCCGCCGTCATGCCGCCTTCGAACTGGTAGTAATCGTCGCTGTCGAGCAGGTCGTGTTCGCGGTTGTCCTGGTTCTGCACCACGGCCTGTACCGAGCGCAGCCGCTCCTCGAACAGCCCGCGTTCCGCCTTGCCCTCCTCGCCTGCTCCATAGGCATAGCCACCCCAAACGAGATAGCTCTCGGCGAGATCTGCGCGGTCGGTCCAACCCTTTTCGTCGATGAGTGCCTGCAGGCCCGCGCCATAAGCGCCGGGCTTGGAGCCGAAGACGCGGTAACCGGCGCGACGGGTGGCCTGTTTTTCATCGAGCCCTTGGGCGACCAGTTTGCCGGTATCGGCTTGCACACGGGCCGCAATCGGATTGTCACCTTCGTCCTCGTCGAGAGCCGCGACGGTACGCACCGCCTTGTCGAAAAGTGCGATTTGCTCTGGGAAGGCGTCACGAAAGAAGCCGGAGATGCGCAGAGTCACGTCGACTCGCGGGCGTCCGAGGATTGCCATCGGGATCACCTCAAAGCCGGTGACGCGGCGCGAGGCCATGTCCCAGAGCGGCTTGACGCCGATCAGCGCCAGGGCCTGGGCGATATCATCGCCGCCGGTGCGCATGTTCGACGTGCCCCAGGCAGTGATGCCGAATGAAACAGGCCATTCGCCATGGTCCTGCACATAACGCTGGATCAAGAGCTCGGCGGATTTCTCACCAAGTTCGTAAGCCGCCGGTGTCGGTACGGCGCGGCTGTCGACGGAGTAGAAATTGCGGCCCGTCGGCAGCACGTCCGGCCGCCCGCGCGTCGGGGCGCCAGAGGGGCCGGGGGGCACGAAACGGCCGGCTAATCCCTTGAGCAGGCCATTGATCTCGGCGGGGCCGGAATTGACGACGGCAGGCTTGAGGCGAGTTTCGATCTCAGCGAGCACGGCGCGGGTGCGCGGCCAGTCATCCGGGCAGGCGATATCACTAGAAACGAGCTTGGCGGCGAGGAGTTCGATACGCTCAACCGTGTCGCCGTGGGTGCGCCAGGGAGCGTCGGTGAGATCGGCGAAGATTTTGGGCCTCGGACCGGTCCAGAGATCCGACATTACGCAGTCGAGGGGATCAAAGATGCGCCCCTCATCCGCCCTTCGGGCACCTTCTTCCCGCAAGCGGGGAGAAGGGGGCACGCCGTCGGCGGTGTCGCCCTTCTCCCCGTTCAACGGGGAGAAGGTGGCCGGCAGGCCGGATGAGGGGCTGTGCCCCAAAACGTCCCTAGCGATTGCTCGCTGCAGGCTTGCATCACCGCCCTCGCCCTGGCCGCGTGGCACCCGGGCCAGCGCGACAACGAGATCGGTCAGCAACCGCCCCTCGGGCGCAAGCCCGAAGATGTGCAGCCCGTCACGGATCTGCATCTCCTTGAGGTCGCAGAGATAGGCGTCGAGCTTTTCCAGCGCCTGATCCTCCGTCTCACCCTTGGCGATGCCGGCATCCTGGTCGAGGCCGATATCGGCGATCAGCTCGAGGATCTGCTTCTTGAGCAAATTCAAACGACGCGGATCGCCGCCCGAGGCCTCGTAATATTCATCAACCAGTGCCTCCAGGTCCTTCAGCGGTCCGTAGCTTTCGGCCCGCGTCAGAGGTGGCGTCAGGTGGTCGATGATGACAGCGGCGGTGCGGCGCTTGGCTTGCGTGCCCTCGCCGGGATCGTTGACGATGAAGGGATAGAGATGCGGGAGCGGCCCGAGGACGACTTCGGGGAAACAGGTTTCCGACAGCGCAAGCGCCTTACCGGGCAGCCATTCGAGATTGCCGTGTTTGCCCATATGGATGACGGCTTGAGCGCCGAATTCCCGCCGCAGGAAGGCGTAGAAGGCGAGGTAGCCATGCGGCGGCACGAGATCCGGGGAGTGATAGGTTTCCTTGGGATCGATGTTGTAGCCACGGGCCGGCTGGATGCCGATTATCAGCTTGCCGAAGCGCATCAGCGGCAGTGCGAAGGCACCGTCGAGATGGAAGGGATCGGCTTCTGGTGCACCCCAGCGGAAAGTGACGCGATCTTGAACTTCTTTGGGAAGACCTTTGAAGAACTTTATGTAATCACTGACGGAAAGGCATTCGCGAATGACCCGACCGTCATTCGCCGCATTGGTCGGACCTGCCATCAGGGCCTGCATCAGCGCATCGCCATTGGCGGGCAGATCGGCGACGTCGTAACCGGCGTCACGCATGGCACGCATCACCTCAATCGTGCCGGCGGGGGTGTCCAGTCCGACGCCATTGCCGAGGCGGCCATCGCGGTTCGGGTAGTTCGCCATGATCAGCGCCACGCGGCGATCGGCGGGTTCGGTTACGTGGAGCTTCGCCCAGTTTGCGGCGAGTTGCGCCACGAATTTCATACGGCCTGGGTCGGGCTCGTGGCTGACGAGATTGGCTTCCACGCGCTCGTCGAAGCGCGCCTTCGACTTGAAGGAGACGGCACGGGTCAGCACTCGCCCATCGACCTCCGGCAAAGCGACGCTCATTGCCAGATCGCGGGCGCTCAAGCCCTGGCTCGCATTCTCCCAGGTGGTACGCGGCGAAGATGAGAAGATCGCCTGCAGCACGACGGCGCCCGTCTCGTCGAGTACGGTCGACGGCTTTTCCGCGCCCGGGGTCGAGACGGCAAAACCGGTGGTGTTGATGACAACCGATGGCGAGAAGCGGGCAAAGATGGCGCGCAGGGTATCGACGGAGACCTGGTCCTTGAGGCTCGACACGAAGACCGGCAGGGGAATCAGGCCCTGGTCTTTCAGCGCGTCGACCATGGCTTCGACGGGCGCCGTTTCGCCGCTCTGGACGAGGGCGCGGTAGAAGCAGAGTGGGGTTACATTCCCTCTCCCCGCCTGCGGGGAGAGGGTCAGGGTGAGCGGCTGGGCTTGCGCTGAGATTTGCCCCTCATCCGCCCTTTGGGCACCTTCTCCCCGTGAACGGGGAGAAGGCAGAACCAACGCCTGCGTCTCGCCGCTCTCCCCCTTTGTGGGGGAGATGGCCGGCAGGCCAGAGGGGGGCGCCGCAAACGCCAGCCTCTCCCACTCCTCAACCCCGATCACGCCCCTGTCCGGCCACCAGATGCCGGCCTTCAGCAGCGGGCGCGCCGGTTCAGGCCTGTCGGTGCCATCGAGAATGGCCTCGGCATAGGATACAAACGCCGAGGCATTGCCCGCCCCGCCTTCGGTGAGATAGGTCCACAGTGCTTGGCGATCGTCATCCCGACAGGCCTGGAAAGGCGAAAGCCCTTCATCCGGCTTGTCGTCTCCCGGCAGCACGACGATAACAGCGCCGTTGCGGCGGGCTGAGGCGTGCAAGGCCTCCAGCGCATAGTGAAAGTAGCTCGCCCCGCCCAGCGCCCTGACCACGATCAGCCGCGCATGGCGTGCCGTGCGTTCGATATAGGTATCGACCGACATGGGGTGCTTGAGCGTCATCAGGCTGGCAAGCCGCCAGCGAAGCACCTCTCCGCCCCTCGCCGCCACCGCTGCAGCAATGGCCGCAAGCTCCGTATCGGCCGCCGAGAGGAACAGCACGTCCCCTGGCGTCTGGCCGAGATCGATCGCCTCGTCGCCGTCGCTGATCGATCCCTTCTGGGCAAGCAGGAGATGCATGGATCAGCCAGCCGCCGCCTGAACGTCCTCGACCACAGAACCGAAGTCCCATTCATGCAGGCCGATGACGACGATGCGCGTTTCGCGCTTTTCAGCCGATGTCCAGGGGCGGTCGAAATAGGTTTCGATGCGGGTGCCGACGGCCTGGATGACGAGGCGCATCGGCTTGCCCGGCACGTCGATGAAACCTTTGAGGCGCAGGATGTCGTGTTTCTCGATCACAGGCTTCAGGCGATCGATGAAATCGGACGCGTCTTTGATCGCACCAAGCTTCAGGACGAAGCTTTCAAATTCGTCGTGATCGTGATGATGATCGTGGTCTTCGCCCGAGGCATGCAGCGCCTCGTGCTCCAGCTCGTGATGCGACTTCCGGTTCTCGATGTCGTCTTCGGTGCTGGCGCCAATGCCGAGCAGCACGAGCGAGGGCACTTCGCCGTTCTTCGCCTCGATCATCGAGGGCTTGCGGCTGGTGCGGCCAGTCACCTCGGCGCGTACGGCGGCGATGCCGGCGGCATTCAGCAGATCTGTCTTGTTGAGGACGATCAGGTCGGCGCAGGTCAGCTGGTCCTCGAACAGTTCCTCGATCGGGCTTTCGTGGTCGAGATTGTCGTCCTCGGCGCGCTGGGCGGCGACTGCGTCATGGTCGTCGGCAAAACGGCCTGCCGCCACGGCAGCGCTGTCGACCACGGTGACGACGCCATCAACGGTGACGCGGGTCCGGATATCCGGCCAGTTGAAGGCAGCGACCAGCGGCTGCGGCAGCGCGAGGCCAGAGGTTTCGATGACGATATGGTCGGGCTTCACGTCGCGGTCGAGGAGCTTCTGCATGGTCGGCACGAAGTCGTCGGCAACCGTGCAGCAGATGCAGCCATTGGTGAGTTCGATGATGTCGTCTTCGGTGCAATTGTCAGCGCCGCAACCCTTCAGCACGTCGCCATCCACGCCGAGATCGCCGAATTCGTTGATGATCAGCGCAATCTTCTTGCCGCCGGCATTCATCAGCATGTTGCGGATGATGGTGGTCTTGCCGGCCCCGAGGAAGCCGGTGATGACGGTGGCGGGGATCTTTTGCTGCAACATGGTTCAACCCTTCATTTTCAACGGCAAGCCCGCCGCGATAAAATAGACTTCAGCCGCCTCTGCGGCGATGGCTTGATGGAGACGGCCGGTATGGTCGCGGAAGGCGCGGGCCATCTTGTTTTCGGGCACGATGCCGAGGCCGACTTCATTGGAGACGAAGATGATGGTGGCCTTGAGTTCCCCAAGACTGGCGGCGAGTGCCGCGCTGTCTGCGTCGACGTCACGGCCTTCCTCCATCATCAGATTGGTGACCCAGAGCGTCAGGCAGTCGACGAGGATCACCCGCTCGGGCTTGTCGAGCGTCTTCAGTACCCCGACGAGATCCAGCGGCTCCTCATGCGTCGTCCAGCCGTCATTGGCTCGGTCGGCCTTGTGGCTCTCGATGCGGGCGCGCATCTCGTCGTCCCAGGCACGGCCAGTGGCGAGGTAAAACCTGTCGAAGCGCGTATCGCGCGCTAATCCCTCGGCAAAGCGTGACTTGCCCGAGCGTGCGCCACCGAGAACCAGGATGGATCGGGATTGGGATGCGGTCATGGAGTGCCATGGCCCCCAACCGCGCGCAGATGCCCTGCTGCGCATGCATCAAACATGCACGAAATATCAGGAGATGCCCTGCCCGCAGATACGGACGGACATCCACGGGACCGCAAGGACCCGTCGAAACAATGTGTCGCCACGACAACCTCCGTGCTGGCAACGGGGAGACCTCCCCAGTGTGGGCACCATGCCCGTGGATGGCAGGTCTCCTGGCTCGCAGGTCGTGGTCTTTAAAGGACCGTCGGGTTCTCCTCGCCTTCCCAGGGTTAGCTAGCAACACGAAAGAGCGGACGATTCGTAGAATAAGAGGCGTCCTGCCCCGGCTGATCGTGTTGCCACCCCAGTGGCTTTTCCGTCCTGCCGTTTTTCAGCGGCCGGCCGCACCCTGCGACCTGTTGCCACTTGAAACGGCAGAGCGGATGGAGAACCCTCGCTGCAATACAGTCGCGGGGTCGGCTGCGTTCGGCGTGCCCGGTTGGGGTCCACGCCTTCGCATTCCCTTTTGCTCTCCGGACAACATCTCTGCCGTTCGGAAACCATCCAGCACGAGGATTAGGCCGAGGTCGAAGCCGAGTCAATCACAGCTGCGGCGGAGAGCTGCGTCATTGCGCACGAGGGTCGATCAAGGGCTTGCGGAGCAGTCCGGCGTGACGGCTGGGTCGCAATCCGGCCGCAGGCGAATGGTACCCACGGCTCCCTGTTCGACCGGCGTACCCTTGCCGATGTCGGCGGCGCGACGCGCAGGTTGTGCGGGGGCTGCGGGCTGCGGCGGCTGCACCTCGGCCACGGGTGGTGCCGCCATTTCACGCGGTGGCGGAGGAACAGCCGTCTCCGGCACAGCCACAACGGAAGGTGTCGGTGACGGGATCTGGGGCGCAACCGAGGCAGCGCGTGGCGATGCCGCCCGAGCGTTCGGCACAATTATCGGCGGCGGTTCCGAAGCGAGCCGCGTGGAAATGGTTCGCTGCGGCAGGGGCTTGCGGACACGCGGCGTGGTCAGGGAGAAGGCAAAGCGGATCCGGGCTGCGATCTCTTCCGCCAGCGCCTGACGCGCCCAACGCGGGTCGTCCGTTGGGCTGTTGACGGTGAATACGCCCTGGGCGACCGGTTGCCCGGTTTCGACCGATGTCGCTGTTACCGTGAACTTCGCCTGGGCGAGACGCCGACGGGCGCCCTCGCCAAATCCCAGGCGATCGATCTTGACCAGCAGGACGACGCGCTCGGCACCCGCAGGAGGACGCGTTGCTGCAATCGCAGCGGAGACACGGCGATCGACGCTTTCGATGAGGTCGAGCGGGATGCGCGCATCGGCTATGACCGTCACGTTGCGGACGTAGTAGACCAATGGACGGTCAATGCTGCGCCCGAAGAAGACAGAGCAGGATGCGAGCAGCAGGGCGAAGCCCATGGCGACGGCAATGCGAAGGCTGCAAGCGAACATGACGACCCCGGACAGGTGATTCTGAACCTGCCCGAGAATTCGCCATTTATGGTTAGTGTAGAGTTAACTTGCCGCCTGAAGGGTCGCGAAGAGTGACGCTGCCGATGCGAACTCGCCGTAACGGGCCTCACGACGCGCTTCGGCTTCGGCATCAGAACCCCAATGCTCGATGGTCCAGTCCTCGTCGAGATGGGCAAGCGACCAGACTTCGTCCAGATCGAAGGCGCCCTCGGCAAAGGCAAGGGTCAGCACAGCCGAGCCCGTCAGCGTGGTTACCACGTTGAGGCAGGAGATCTGGAAAGGATCGCGGTAACGCTCGAGAGCGCGCGCGTAAGCAGCAATGGCTTCCTTCGGTTGCTCCTGATGCATCACGCCCTCGACGAGGATGAAGCGGGCGCCGTGCGCGGTCGAGATCCAGCCAAGCAGTGGGTCCCAGCGAGCCGACTGGCGGTCGATCAGTTCTCTCGGGCCGTCGGCGCGGTAGCAGAGAAGATCAGTGCCTGCGAAACGGACGATCTCGTCGAACACTTCGTCCAGACTGTTCGAAACGGCGTCGATGGCGGTATTCGCGAGTTTGGTGATCGGCATGGTCGCGGGATCGATGAACTCGCCCTGCCCCGCCCATTCGGCGACCACAAGTTCTGCTGCCTCACGGGTGGGCAGCGTCAGGAGGTTCTTCGCCGGCGTCTTCACCGACTTTCCGTCCAGCGTAATGGAGAAGCCGTCGTCGCGGGTCTCGATCCCGACGCTCTCATAAAAGCGCTTCGGCAGCGGCCGCTTCATCTGGATCTGCGCCCGGCGCACCGGATCCTCATGGCTGGGCTCCGGAATGAAGGTCCCGAAAATGTCCTGGCTGAGTTCGTCGCGCATCAAGAGCTCCTAGTGGATATAGGCCAGAAGGTCGGCCGGACGCTCGACCACGGCATCGGCACCCGCTTTCCAGAGATCGTCGGCCTTGGCATACCCCCAGGCGACACCGATCGCGGTGGCACCGGCGGCCTTCGCCATCTGCATGTCGTAGATCGCGTCGCCGATGACGATGGTCTCACGCGGCGCTATGCCTGCCTCGTCACAGCATTCCGTTACCATGGCCGGATGCGGCTTGGACGGGCAGTCGTCTGCTGTCCGGCAGAAGAGGAAATGGGGCTTGAGGCCATGACCTTCAAGGATGGTTTCGAGCCCGCGGCGCGACTTGCCGGTGACGGCGCCGAGCCAGATATCCTCGCGGGCGATCAGCGCGTCCAGGACTTGGCGGATGCCATCGAACATGGTTTCGCCGAAACCGGAGTCACGGCGGACATCGGCAAAGATCGCCTTGTAGTGGGCCGCCATGGCGACCGCTTCGTCATCGGCATGCGGCTTGCCGTCCATGCGGGCGATCGCGATGTCGAGCGTCAGGCCGATAATCGACTTGGTCGTCTCCAAAGCGGGCTCCGGCTTGCCGAAGGCGGTGAAGGTGTGGCGCATGACTTCATGGATCAGGCAGGCGCTGTCGACCAGCGTGCCGTCGCAATCGAAGAGAACAAGCTTCATTCGCCGTCCCTGTCACCATCGCGCTGGTCGAGACCGAGCAGGTTCCAGGTCTGGACCATGTGCGGCGGCAGCGGTGCCGTAACCTTCAGGCGACCGCCATTCGGATGCGGCAGGTCGATGTAGCGGGCATGCAGATGCAGCCGCTTCTGGACGCCGCCGGGGAAATCCCAGTTGTGGTCGTCAATGAAGTATTTGGGATCGCCGATGATCGGATGCCCGATATGCAGCGCATGGACGCGCAGCTGGTGCGTGCGGCCCGTATAGGGCTCCATTTCCAGCCAGGCGAGGTTCTGGGCTGCCGTATCGATGACACGGTAGTAGGTGATGGCGTGGTCCGCCCCTTCCTCGCCGTGCCTGCAGACTCGCATGCGGTCGCCTTCGTCGGTCTGGTCTTTGGTGAGCCAGGTCGAGATCTTGTCCTCGTGCTTGCGCGGGACGCCCTTCACCAGCGACCAGTAGATCTTCTTGGTGTCGCGCTCGCGAAACGCTGCCGTCAGCTTCTGGGCGGCGCCGCGCGTACGGGCAACGACGAGCACGCCGGAGGTGTCGCGGTCGAGGCGATGCACCAGGCGCGGCTTTTCGCCCTTCCGGCTCGTCCAGGCTTCCAGCATCTTGTCGATGTGGCGATTGAGACCAGAACCGCCCTGCACGGCAAGGCCGGCGGGCTTGTTGAGTACGAAGACCTTCTCGTCTTCATGCAGCAGCATGCGCGACAGGAGTTCGTGGTCGTCGCCGTGCTTCAGATCGTGGCTGGCGATCGGGCCGGTCTTCTTGGCGTCGACATCCATGGGGGGAACGCGCACAACCTGACCGGGCTGAACGCGGGCGTCTGTCTTCACGCGACCGCCGTCGACACGGACCTGGCCCGAGCGCAGAAGCTTCTGCAACGCGCCGAAGCCCAGACCCGGGTAATGGATCTTGAACCAGCGGTCGAGCCGCATGCCAGCCTCGTCGGCTTCCACGGTGATATGTTCGATGCCTGCCATCAGGATACTTTCTCGCTCGGGTTCTCCACCCACTTATCCCGTGCCTTTAGTAGATTTCGGGCGGAAAGGGAAAGCGGAAATGCAGGCTCGGGCGTCAGAACAGGCTGCGGCCGAGGGCGAGACCACCGAAAGCGGCCGAGAGGGACAGGACAAGGCTCGCTCCGACATAGGCCAGGGCCAGATGACTTTCGCCACGTTCGAAGAGCGCCATTGTATCGAGTGAAAAGGAGGAGAATGTGGTGAACCCTCCAAGGAAGCCGACCACCAGCAGCAACTGCATCTCCATAGGGGCGGAGAACCTACGCGCCAGCAGTTCGGTCAACAGACCGATGATGAACGAGCCGACGATGTTGACGGTGATCGTGCCCCAGGGGAAGCCCATCCCCAGCCAGCGGGTCATGGCAATCCCGGTGAGATAGCGGGCTACCGATCCGGTTGCACCGCCGATCGCGACGAGCAGGATGTGGAACATGGATGCCTCCGGCTTTAACGGCTCTTGCGCGCGCCGTTCAAGCCGGTTCGGGCCGCCGCGTCAAGCCTTGGCCGACGCCAGAAACTCCGCCACGAAAGCCGACAGCGCCTTCCAGTCGGTGAATTCGTGGTCGCGACTGACATCCGTCGGAGCGTTTTCATGCTCTGCCATGCGCCGGATGATCCAGCGCTTGAAGAAGTCATATTCGGTATATCGGAGTGCTCCGGCAGCGTGATGGATCATGCCGGGCTTCCAGCCGCTGGTCTCAAGAAGTGTGTCGGGATAATGCGCGGCCTCCTCACGTTCTTCCTCGAATTCACTGCGGATCAGCAGCGAAAGAGAGATGAGGGCCGTTGGCACACTGTTCAGCCAGACCGCCTCCTGCTTGGCAAAGGCGGTGAAGGCTGCCGGATAGCGCGCCGCGTGAATCGGTGCGCAAAGGATAGCCGCTTCCGGATGGCCAACCGCGTATTCGCCGCCGGAGCTTATGTCGAACAGAAGCGCCCGGTCGCCTTCGGCCTCGACCGCCGACGCGACCGCTTCCGCGATCTTGCGTGTCTGCCCCTCAATCGACGCGTAGCCGACTAGAATAATCATGGTTCTGGTCCTTCCCTGATGACGCACTCAGAGTGCTGCAAGGACATGGATGATGCCTTGATCTGGCGCAAAGCGGGACATCCTCAGACGCCGACGCAACCATTACACTTTTATTCAAAACCACTCATTCGACTTAAAGATGCATAGATAACCGTGGTTTATGCTAATGTCGTTATGTAATATCTGGGAAACGCCCATGACACAGGTTGTCACAGTCTCTGCGCATACCGCGGCCTACGCGATGGAACCGGTGAAGCCGCCGCAACGCGCCTCCCGTGCGTCCTACGTGGAAGAGCATACGAGAATGCTGGCACAGCAGGCAGCACAGAGCGAAGATCTGCGGCTCCGGGCGCTCGTCAACGTCGTGCAGCCTCCGGCGCTCGCCCTCTACTTCCTGACCTCATCGCAACAGCAATTCGAGCAGGCGACACTGAAGGAAACGATCGAGGCCTACAAAAGCTCGGTCGCCTGATCATCGACAACATCTGCAGGCAATGAAAAACCGCGACCGGTGACGGCCGCGGTTTCGTGTTTCTAAAGCTCGGAGGTCAGGTCACTTGCCCCGGGCCGGGCCGACCGGAAGCACAACGTCCACGGCACCGGCCTTCTCGAAGGTCAGCGTGACGTTGACGGTCGCACCTTCCTGGAACGGCTCGGAGACCTTGTAGAACATCAGATGCAGACCACCAGGCTTCAACTCAACCGTCTGGCCGGCCGGGATTGCGATACCGTCGTTGAGCTGACGCATTTTCATCACCTCGCCTTCCATCGCCATCTCGTGCAGCTGGACCTCGCCTGCCTGGGCTGAGGTGGCGGAAACGAGCTTGTCGTCAGCACTGCCCTTATTGACGATGGTGATGAAACCACCGCCGACGGGCTGGCCGGGCAGCATCGCCCGTGTGAAGCCGGCGGTCAGTTCCAGATCGCCTGCGGTCACCGTCTCAAACCCGCCGGGATCGGTTGCCGCCATGTGATCGCCGTGACCGGCATGGTCACCATGGGCGCCGTGCGCGCCGTGGCCATCCGCAGCAGCCTGCTCTGCGGGTGCTCCGTGTCCGCCATGGACGTCATGTGCACTGTGTGCACCATGACCATGTCCGTCGCCTTCAGCGGCCACGAGCTTCAGAACAGGCGCCGGACCGTCGAGGTCATGCGGATCCTGGCCGGGTGCTGCGATCTGATCCCAGGCAACCTTGGCGTCAGCGCCGCAGAGCTGAACCGTCGGGAAGGCCAAGCCCGTTGCCGGATCGCCGGCGGCGACCTTACCGTAGACGACAAAAGTGTCGTAGAAATTGTCCGGCAGGTCACCGTTCTTGAAGCGGATTTCGACCGGGCCTGTTGTCACTGCCTTGCCGTGGTTGTCGTAGCTGTTCTGGTAATCGCCGTTGATGACCTCAACATCCCAGCCGGCTTTCGGCATTGGTTTCGCGGAGATGAAGCCTTCCGGCAACTTGACTTGGACCTCGTTGGTTGCCTTGCCGTCGCAGCCATGCGGCACCTGCAGCGTGGCTGCGACATAGGAGCCGACCTTGGCGGGCTGGTTGGCGAATGTTGCATGGGCAAACACAGCGGTGGTCGATGCGAGCGTGGCGATTGTGGTCGCGAGAATGAGATTGGTCTTCATGGGTGTCTCTCCTTGCCGCGGTCCTTCTTGGCCGTCGGCAGTCGTCAGTTTTCGTCGATTGAATAGGGACGATCAGACGGAGAGCGGCGGCCCGCGTAGGCGCGGACGATCGAGGAGATGGCCGGAGCGCACGGTTGTTGCAATAGGTGCAATCTCGCCCAGACTTGTGAACCGGCTAAGCAGCCAGGACTGGTCGGAAGGCTCCGGTAGCAGAATCGCGCCGGCGAGACGGCAGGCCTCGCAATCCGCGGCAGGGCGCGCATGCTTCTGGCCAATATCGGCGATGCAGAGATCGGCAAAAGAGCCGTCGGGCAGCACGTAGGCGACCGACTGAATGTCGTTGGCAAGCGCGGCGGGTGCCCGGTGGCCGAAACCGACAGACAGGAAGACGATCGCGCAGAAGATGCGCAATAGGATCGTCACTGGCCTGACCTTCGGTTTCATCGTTGCCCCCGTTTCGCCAAATCCTTTATCGCGATGCCGGGGACAAGCCAAGTGGCGTGATGCCGCGCCTGCGGAGCGAACGCCAAGATGTTTGCGCCTGCGCAAACACGGGTCCCGAGCGACAATTATTTGTTCGGGAGCGACGCAGCCTCTTGCCAAGCCGCCATACTGCCAGATAATGCCTTGATGACCTTGTTGGGAGATACCGGTTTGATCCGGAGCCGAAGGAGCAACCGCCCCGGAAACTCTCAGGCAAAAGGACCACAAGGCGTCGACTGCACTCTGGAGAGAGGCCCGTTTCCAAAGCGGGCCGCGCCGAAGGGATAACAATCTCAGGCACAAGGACAGAGGGGGCTCATGAAGCGGCATAACCGTGCCCAGACTTGAGCAAGCGCGCGAGCGCTCAAACCCGGAGGCGACGTCTTGGACAATCAGACCCAACTGAAACGCACCCCCCTTTACGATTTCCACGTGTCGCTCGGCGCCAAGATGGTTCCCTTTGCCGGCTACGACATGCCGGTGCAATACCCTGCGGGCGTGCTGAAAGAGCATCTTCACACCCGCGCGGCCGCCGGCCTATTCGATGTCTCGCACATGGGACAGGTCGAGCTCGTCGCAGCCTCTGGCATCTATGATGTCGCGGCCAAGGCGCTCGAAACCCTCGTTCCCGTCGACATCCTCGGCCTCAAGGACGGGCGCCAGCGCTACGGCTTCTTCACGGACGAGAATGGCGGGATCCTTGATGACCTGATGATTTCCCGTCTCGGCGAGCGCCTGCTGGTCGTGGTCAATGCCGGCTGCAAGGATGCCGACATTGCCCATATGCGGGCGAAGCTGCCTGCTGGCGTAGAAGTTCTCGTGCATGATGACCGCGCGCTGCTTGCCCTGCAGGGACCGAAGGCAGAAGGTGTGCTCGCGACGCTCAATGCCGATGTCACCGCCATGAAGTTCATGGATGTTCGCGCGCTCGACCTCGGCGACATCCCTGCCCTCGTCTCTCGCACCGGCTATTCCGGTGAGGACGGCTTCGAGATCTCGGTGCCAGCCGATCGCGCCACAGACCTTGCAAAGACGCTGCTCGACCAGCCGGACTGTCAACCAATCGGGCTTGGCGCCCGTGATTCGCTGCGCCTCGAAGCCGGCCTCTGCCTCTATGGCAACGACATCGACACAACGACGTCGCCGGTCGAAGCCTCGATCGAGTGGGGCATCCAGAAGGTCCGCCGCTCAGGCGGCGCTCGCGAGGGCGGCTTTCCCGGTGCGAGCCGCATCCTCGGCGAACTCGAAAACGGCGTCTCCCGCCGTCGTGTCGGGTTGAAGCCCGAGGGCAAGGCCCCGGTCCGTCCGCCCGCCAAACTCTTTACAGATGCCGAAGGCAAGACCGAGATCGGCCATGTCTCCTCAGGCGGCTTCGGCCCGAGCGTCGAGAGCCCTATTGCCATGGGTTACGTGCCGACCGCCATGGCCGCCCCTGGCACTCAGGTTTTTGCGGAGGTGCGTGGCAAGCTGATGCCGCTTACCGTCACCGCGCTCCCTTTCGTTACCCCTACCTATAAACGCTGACAAAAAAACTCCGGAGAGAACCATGTTGAAATTCACCGCTGAACACGAATGGCTGAAGATCGATGGTGATGTCGCAACTGTCGGCATCACCATCCATGCCGCCGGCCAGCTCGGCGATCTCGTCTTCGTCGAACTGCCGGAAGAAGGATCGAGCTTCAAGAAAGACGGAACCGCTGCGACCGTCGAGAGCGTCAAGGCCGCCTCCGACGTCTATTGTCCGCTCGATGGCGAAGTCGTCGAGATCAACCAGGCGATCGTCGACGATCCCTCGCTGGTCAATTCCGATCCGGAAGGTGCTGCCTGGTTCTTCAAGCTGAAGCTCGCCAACCCCGCTGATGCCGACGCACTGCTCGACGAGGCCGCCTACAAGGAGTTGATCGCCTGATGACGACAGAATTCCAGTTCACGGATTACGACCCTTACGACTTCGCCAACCGGCGCCATATCGGCCCCTCGCCCGCCGAAATGACCGAGATGCTGAAGGTGATCGGCTATCACACGCTCGACGAGTTGATCGACGCAACGGTTCCAGGCTCCATCCGCCAGAAGGTTCCGCTCACCTGGGGAGCTGCGATGACCGAGCGCGAGGCGCTCGACAAGCTGCGCGAGACGGCGAACAAGAACAAGGTCCTGACCTCGCTCCTCGGCCAGGGCTATTATGGCACGATCACGCCGCCGGTCATCCAGCGCAACATCCTGGAAAATCCGGCCTGGTACACGGCCTATACGCCCTACCAGCCGGAGATCTCCCAGGGCCGTCTCGAGGCGCTTCTGAACTACCAGACCATGGTGACCGACCTCACAGGTCTCGACGTTGCCAACGCCTCGCTGCTCGATGAAGCCACCGCTGCCGCCGAAGCCATGGCGCTCTGCCAGCGCAGCGCCAAGACCAAGGCCACCGGCTTCTTCGTCGACAAGGACTGCCATCCGCAGACCATCGCCGTGATCCAGACGCGTGCCGAGCCGCTCGGCTGGCATGTTATCGTCGGCGACCCCTTCACCGATCTCGACCCGACCGAAGTTTTCGGTGCGATCTTCCAGTATCCGGGCACGCATGGCCATGTGCATGATTTCTCCGGCCTGATCGCCCGACTGCATCAGACCGGTGCACTGGCTGCCGTTGCCGCCGACATTCTCGCGCTGCTGCTTCTGAAGTCGCCGGGTGAAATGGGTGCCGATATCGCCATCGGTTCGACCCAGCGCTTCGGCGTTCCCATGGGCTATGGTGGCCCGCATGCGGCCTATATGGCGGTCAAGGATGCGATCAAGCGCTCGATGCCCGGCCGTCTGGTCGGCGTCTCCGTCGATGCGCGCGGCAACCGCGCCTATCGCCTGTCGCTGCAGACACGCGAACAGCATATCCGCCGCGAAAAGGCGACATCGAACATCTGCACCGCGCAGGTTCTGCTCGCCGTCATGGCCTCGATGTATGCCGTCTTCCACGGGCCCCAGGGATTGAAGGCTATTGCCCAGCAGGTGCATCGCAAGACGGTTCTGCTCGCCAAGGGCCTGGAAAAGCTCGGCTATACGGTGGAGCCTGAAACCTTCTTCGATACGATCACCGTCGAGGTCGGCCACATGCAGGGCCTCGTGATGCGGGCTGCCGTTGCCGAGGGCGTCAACCTGCGCAAGGTCGGCGAAACCAAGGTCGGCATCGCGCTCGACGAGCGCACGCGTCCGGCGACGCTCGAGGCCGTCTGGCGCGCGTTTGGCGGCAAGTTTAAGGTCTCGGAATTCGAGGCCGACTACCGTCTGCCGACGGATCTGCTGCGCACCAGCGCGTATCTGACGCATCCGATCTTCCACATGAACCGCGCGGAAAGCGAGATGACCCGCTATATCCGCCGGCTCTCCGACCGCGACCTCGCGCTCGACCGGGCGATGATCCCGCTCGGCTCCTGCACGATGAAGCTGAACGCCACAGCCGAAATGCTGCCGATCACCTGGCCGGAATTCTCCGACATCCATCCCTTCGTGCCAGCTGATCAGGCGCTGGGGTACAAGGAGATGATCGACGACCTCTCGGAAAAGCTCTGCGCGGTCACCGGTTATGACGCGATCTCGATGCAGCCGAATTCGGGGGCTCAAGGGGAATATGCGGGGTTGCTCACGATCCGCGCCTATCACCTGTCGCGGGGCGATACGCACCGCACCGTCTGCCTGATCCCGACGTCTGCGCATGGCACCAACCCGGCCTCCGCCCAGATGGTCGGCATGACAGTCGTGCCGGTGAAGTCGAAGGAAAACGGCGACGTCGATCTCGACGATTTCCGCGCAAAGGCGGAACAGCATGCAGACAATCTCTCCTGCTGCATGATCACCTATCCCTCGACCCATGGCGTGTTCGAGGAAACGGTGCGCGAGATCTGCGAGATCACCCACCAGTTCGGTGGCCAGGTCTATCTCGACGGTGCCAACATGAACGCCATGGTCGGCGTTTCGCGTCCCGGCGACATCGGTTCTGACGTCTCCCACCTCAACCTGCACAAGACCTTCTGCATCCCGCATGGCGGCGGTGGTCCGGGCATGGGGCCGATCGGCGTCAAGGCGCATCTCGCTCCCTTCCTGCCCGGCCATGTCGTGACCGACGGTCGTCCAGGTGCAGTCTCGGCCGGCCCTTACGGTTCGCCGTCGATCCTGCCGATCAGCTGGTCCTACTGCCTGATGATGGGTGGCGAAGGTCTGACCCAGGCGACCAAGGTCGCGATTCTCAACGCCAACTATATCGCTGCACGGCTGAAGGGCGCTTATGACGTGCTCTATACGTCGGCCTCGGGTCGCGTCGCGCATGAATGCATCATCGACACCCGTCCGCTGCAGGCTTCTGCCGGCGTGACCGTCGACGATGTGGCAAAGCGTCTGATCGACTGCGGCTTCCATGCGCCGACCATGAGCTGGCCTGTTGCCGGAACGCTGATGATCGAGCCGACGGAATCGGAGACCAAGGCCGAGATCGACCGGTTCTGCGATGCCATGCTGGCAATCCGCGAGGAAGCCCGCGACATCGAGGAAGGCCGGATGGACAAGACCAATAATCCGCTGAAGAACGCACCACACACGGTAGAAGACCTGGTCGGCGAATGGACACGTCCCTATAGCCGCGAACAGGCCTGCTACCCTCCGGGCGCCTTCCGGGTGGACAAGTACTGGTCCTCGGTCAACCGCGTCGACAATGTCTATGGCGACCGCAACCTCGTCTGCACCTGCCCGCCGATGGAAGCCTACGCGGAAGCGGCAGAGTAAGAGCCTGAAATTAGCCATGAGAACGCCGCCCTTGAGGCGGCGTTCTTCATTTGTGGTGACACTCTGACAAACCCTGTGATGGAACGGATTTGGCCACAGCCCGTTCTTCCCGCTGTCCAACACAGGAGAACAGACATGCGCAATACTCTAATCCTCGCTGGTGCAGCGGCTCTCATGACGCTCTCGGCGTCGGCCAATGCGCAGGAAACTGTCATCATCCAGCAGGCTCCGGTCGCCACCCAGTCGACGATCGTGGTTCCGGCTCCGGTCGAAACCTATGTTCTCGAACGCGAAGTGCGCTCGGTGCCTTATGAAGGCGACGTGCTGATCGGTCGCGTCATCGAAGATCCGGTCGAGCTTTATCCCGTCGATGGTTACGAGGATTATTCCTACACGATCGTCAACGAGCGCCGTGTAATCGTCGACCCCCGGACCCGCGAGATCATCCAGATCATTGAGTGACCTGTTCGACGGTCAGACCATCGGAACCCGGCTCAGGCCGGGTTCTTTTTCGTTCCGGCACCGCGTGACTGTCCCATATTCAAACAAGTCTTCACAGCACCTTGTCCAGCCGGAAACCCTGACCGTTCGGAAAGTCCTAATACCTGTCCGCTATCCTGCCCCAACGACCACCGCGACGGCAGGACAGACGATGAGTATCTCAGCGATCATGGGTATCTCGCTTTCGGGCATGCAAGCGCAGCAGACGCGCCTTGCTGCGACCGCCGACAACGTCGCGAATGCCCTGACACCCGGCTATGATCGCCTCGAAACCAGCTTTACCAGTCGCGCCCAGGGCGGTGTCTCCGCCACGGTCGCCCCGTCGGGCGGACCGGCCCTCGATGACATGTCAAACGTCGACCTTGCCTCGGAAATGCTCTCGCTCGTCGAAGCTGAGATCGGCTTCAAGGCGAATGCTGCGGTCTGGGAAACCGGCGCGGACATCTGGGACGTTCTGCTCAGCATCAAGCGCGACTGATTCTTCGCCACGCCATGCACGCGGCTCACCGTCTAAAAAACGGTGACGTGAAGACGCATCTCGTCACAACCGATCTCCGCAACGGTCGGATAGCACTGACTTTTTTAGGCCAACGGCTGCTCGGTCCGGCAAAAGCAGCCTAGGGAGCGAATTCTCCGATTGCAAAGATCCGGACATCCAGACACAGTCGGGAGTTGCATAAGGTTGCATCGAGGATGGCATGTATAACGACGCACTCAACTACCTGAAGACACAGATCCTTTCCGCACAGGTCGGGGACGCCGCCGGCATCCGTGGCCTGATCAAGCAGCGTCTCGACCAAGCGCTCACATCTATCCACACCAATGATTATGTCGAGGACTGTCTGTTTCAGATTACCGAGGCGCTCGAACAACTCGACACCGGGTCAACGGACCCGGTGAAGCTTCGCGACTACTTATTGGGCGCGATCGAGGCGTTGCGAGACGAACTCCATCTTTGCGACATCGAGCCGGATGTCCGTCAGTCCGCTGTCGGTTTCTGAGGCACTGCGCTTTCGTCCACCACCGGCGCGGCGGCGATCGAGACCGTCGGCGGCAGCAAGCGACACCATCTCCAGGAGATGATCGAGGAAGAGCGCGTCATCGCTCAACGGGGCTTTCTGCGAAACGCCCTTGATGATCTCCCGAAGACTACGAACTTGCTCTTCCACGATCGAGCGAACGTAGATTTCAGAGGATGGAAGTTGGCCATCCGGCATGTCATTCTCCTGCAATTCTTGCATATTCTATATGTCCGTGAAGTTCTTCGGCAAAGGCCAGACGTTGAAGGGCCGCCGCGGCGAAGGGATTGCCCGGTGCGCGCTCGAGATCGAGGACGCTGCCGGTAATCCCGTAGAGTTCGTGATGCCTGAGAAGCCCTGCCATGGAGGGCTTCGCCGTGATCGGAACGATCAGCGATCCGTCGAGCATGCTTGGCGCTGCCAGCGGCATGATATCCCATCCTGTCGTCAGAAGAAGGTTGACGAGCTTGGGATGCGTCTCGACAACCAGCGTGCCGATGCCCGCAACGAGGCAATATTCCATGACCCCAGTCATCAGGATGTTGGAAATCGGGACGCCGGCGATCGACCTGTCGGACACTTCGGCAATGCACCGGGTCCATTCATAGACGCGAGGCCCACGCGGCCAGTCGGCACCGTCCATCAGATGCGGATAAACATCCGACAGGAGATGCGGCTTCAGGGTCGGCAGGAGGCGGCTGTATCCCACCACGTCACCGCCGACGACGAGCGGAAGATGGATGGCCTCGTCACCGTCGAACTGGTCGATCTCCCGCGCGTCGGCACGACGGCAGGCTTCCCATCCCAATCGCTCGACGAACTGTCGATGGCGAAAGGCCCAGACCTGCTCCATGATGTCGGCATAGTCGTGCGTGTTCGCGCCCAGTATCGTCGCAAGCATCCAGACCCCCAGAAAATCCAGGGTCAAGATTGCGGGATGCCGCCTGAATTCAATATAGGCCGTTCTGCCTATTTATCGGATTATTCCGAGCCGAATCGATTCGGCGATCAGTTGCGCACGGTTCACGGAATTCAACTTGCGGCTTGCCGCCGCGATTTCATGCTGAACTGTTTTCTCCGAGATTCCAAGAATTTGGCCAATCTCCCAATTGGTCTTGCCGGCCGAGCACCAGAGAATAACCTCGCGCTCGCGCGGCGTGACCTTGGCCGCAACTGCGGCGCTACGCTCGCTGTTGTCGACGAGGAAAGCACGCAACCGGTTGTGCGCGTAGATTGAAACGATGTGCAGGGCACCCCGCTGCTCGTTGGACAGCTCGACCTTTTGAGCACCGAAGGTGACGATGGCCTGAAAGCCGCCGACGGAATGGAGCGGCACGCTGTAACCATCCAGCATGCCATACTCGGTGGCCTCATTCATGACGCGCTTGGCGGAACGGCTGAGCGGCTTGTCGGCCAGCGCTTCCGACCAGACGAAGGCCTCGTTCGACATCTTTGTCCGGTAGATCACCGGATCGACATGCACATAGTTTTCTTCCACGTAACGCTCGAACCAGCCTTCCGGCCAGGCATTCAGCATGAAATATGGATCGATGCGCTCGCCGGGCAGCGGGATGCCGGACACTGCATAGCAGTCCATGCCAAATGAACTCGCCACCTTGCCGAGGCAGGCGAGGACTTCCTCATTGTCGCGGGCTCGCGACGATTCGGTGATAAAATCGAACATCGCATTGGCTGTTGCCTGCCTGTCTGACATCCGCACCCTCAAGATAGCCAGTCGTCACATTTGTGACTTCTAGCACAGCCCGCGACCGGCCGATCCGATTAACATTGGATTTCCAAGAGAATCGATGGAGCATTCACAGTGCTCACCGGCAGGGTGACGGCATCAGCCGACATGCGTTGAAGGGTTCAGATAGCGGTCAACAAGGCATGCAGCAGCGCAATCATGCCAAAGGCGATCAGAATGAACGCAGAGCCCCGGCTGACCAGGGTTGCGAATCCCTCGGGGAGCCGCGTGCGCACCACGGTCACGGCGCCGCTCAAGAAGAACCACCAGGCAAGCGAGCCGAAGAAGACACCCGCCACCAGCAGCACGCCTTCCCAACCGCCCTCGCCCGCCGCCAGCCCTAGTCCGGCAAAAATCGCTGCGAAGGTGAGGATCGTCGCGGGATTGGCGATGGTGAGCAGGAAGGTCGCAGCGATCGTCGACAGCAGGCCTCGGGCCCGGACCCTGGCTGCGGTGACCTCCGACCGCGGCTTAAGACCCGCAAACCGAGATAGATCAAGAACAAGCCGCCTGCGACCTGCAGGGGAAACTGGATCCAGCCGAGATAGGATCCAAGCGCGGTGAAGCCCGCCGCAGCGAGGGCGGCATAAACGCCGTCGGCGATTGCGGTGCCCAGCCCTCCGGCAACGCCGGCCCAGAAGCCACGCTCCAGCGTACGATTGATGCAGAGCGCCCCTATGGGTCCGAGTGGTGCCGCGATCGCGACGCCCAGCACGAGCCCTTTCCCGAAAAGGAGCACGTCCATGTCACTCCGTGCCGATCACGTAGCTGCGTTCGCTCGCCGTCGATAGCGCGATCATCGTCTCGCTGCGGGCAATCAGGCGCTCGCCCTTCAGATCGGCAAGAAACGTCTCGATGCCCGTGAGGTCGGCTGTGCGGATCTTCAGCATGTAGGACCAGCTGCCGGTCACATGGTGACATTCGAGCACGGCCGGGTGGGATTCGGCGTAATCGCGGAAGGCAGCCTGTTCGGTGTCCTGCGGAAGTGTCACCAGCATGAAGGCGGTGATCGGCAGGCCAAGCGCTGCGGGATCCACCTCCAGCGTGAAACGCTTGATGGCTCCCGACGCGACCAGGCGACGGATGCGTTCGTTGACGGCGGAGGGAGAAAGCCCTACCACGTCCCCGATGCTGGCGAGCGAACGACGGGCATCTTCAGCCAAAAGATCGATAATTTTGCGGTCACTGGTATCCATGACCGCAGTTTATTTGCGTAAATCGATATTCCGCAAGATAATTCTTCGAAATAAGGCGAAAAAGAGAATTCTCGCACGACGAGAGCCGCTCCGGCTCATCTCGAGTCTAGCTCAGGCCGGTGCGGCCTGGCGCTGCTTTGCGAGCTCGGTGAGATCGGCCGCTTTCAACTCCACCGATTCGCCGCAGCCGCAGGCAGAGGTCTGATTCGGGTTGTGGAAGGTGAAACCTGACCGCAGTGTGGTCGTCTCGAAACCCATTTCCGTGCCGAGCAGATAAAGAACTGCGGCCGGATCGATCCACACGGAAGCGCCATCCTTTTCAATACGGTCATCCTTCGGATTGGGTTCGGTGACCAGATCGATGGTGTATTCCATCCCGGCGCAGCCACCTTTCTTGATGCCCACGCGGATGCCCTTGGCATCGGGACCGGAATTCTCGACGATTGCCCTGACGCGTGCGGCAGCCGCGTCGCTCATGGTCATTACCTGAAAGCCCATCGGCACAGTCTCCATCAACAACCGGGTTCAAGGTCCGGCGTTTCCTTTGGCAATGTAAGGGAGGCGCCTCGTCGGTTCAATAGCTTAGGCTGCCAAGTGCACCGCAGGCAGTGCATGGCGAACATGCCCGTCGCCTGATGATGATCAATCCTTGAGCACGACAGGAACAGCAGAAAAACTTGATCTTTATCAGAAGCTTGAAACGCGCCTTTGCATGACCCTCCCCTCGGCCGCGATCAAAAATATTGCAGCGCACAGCGGAAACGGATGCAAACTCGGGCAAAGGCTCGCGAAATCGATAAAAATTTTGACCATTCGGTAAATTATTTTTCCAACCGGGGCCTAAGCGACTGTTCGTATTATTTTTTTCAGACTGGCACAGCGATTGCTTCGTTCTCTGCGAAACAAAAAAGGCGCCCAGCGCGCCTCCAGAAGCGGAGAACAGATATGGAAATCGGCGTCTTTATCCCGATCGGCAACAATGGCTGGCTGCTGTCGGAGAATGCCCCGCAATACAAGCCAACGTTCGAACTCAACAAGGCGATCACGCTGAAGGCCGAAGAATACGGCTTCGATTTCGCGCTTTCGATGATCAAGCTGCGCGGTTTCGGCGGCAAGACGGAATTCTGGGACTATAACCTGGAAAGCTTCACGCTGATGGCAGGCCTCGCCGCCGTCACCTCGAAGATCAAGCTGTTCGGCACGGCCGCCACCCTGATCATGCCGCCAGCCATCATTGCGCGCATGGCAACCACGATCGACTCGATCTCCAATGGCCGCTTCGGCGTCAATCTGATCACCGGCTGGCAGCGCCCGGAATACAGCCAGATGGGCCTGTGGCCCGGCGACGACTATTTCTCCGACCGCTACGAATATCTGACCGAATACACGACCGTCTTGAAGGACCTGCTCACGACTGGCCAGTCGGACCTCAAGGGCAAGCATTTCCAGATGGATGATTGCCGGATGAAACCGATCCCGGAAGGCGATGTGAAGCTGATCTGCGCCGGCTCTTCCAATGCGGGCATGGATTTCTCGGCGAAGTTTGCCGACTACAGCTTCTGCTTCGGCGTCGGCGTCAACACGCCGAAGGCCTTTGCGCCGACCAATGAACGCCTGCTCGCAGCCACCGAAAAGACCGGTCGTGACGTTCGCTCCTTCGTGCTGACCATGGTGATCGCCGAGGAAACGACCGAAGAAGCCTTTGCCAAGTGGGAGCACTACAAGGCGGGCGCCGACGAGGAAGCCATCAAATGGCTTGGCCTGCAGAGTGCCGTCGACACCAAGTCGGGCTCCGACACCAATGTCCGCCACATGGCAAACCCGGTTTCGGCCGTCAACATCAACATGGGCACGCTGATCGGCTCCTATGCGGAAGTCGCGGCCATGCTTGACGAGATGAGCGAAGTGCCGGGCACCGGCGGCGTGATGCTGACCTTTGACGACTTCCTCGAAGGTATCGAAAAGTTCGGCAAGTTCGTCCAGCCGCTGATGAAGAGCCGCGCCCATGTCACCCAGATGCTGGAGGCCGCCGAATGAGCGCGGCCGTTGTTGCAGGTTACCAGCCGCGCCCGGAACTGACGAAGAGCGTCACGCTTCCGGCTCGCCCCGAGCCGATCACGCTGAAGCCGTCGGAAACAGCTGTCGTGGTGGTCGATATGCAGAATGCCTATTCGACCGAAGGCGGCTATGTCGATCTCGCCGGTTTCGACATTTCGGGCGCCAAGGGCACGATCTCCAACATCAAGAAGACGCTGGATGCGGCGCGTGAAGCCGGCGTTCTGGTCGTCTATTTCCAGAACGGCTGGGACCCTGATTATGTCGAGGCTGGCGGCCCCGGTTCACCCAACTGGCACAAGTCGAATGCGCTGAAAACCATGCGCGCACGGCCGGAACTGCAGGGCCAGCTGCTCGCCAAGGGAACCTGGGACTATGCGATCGTCGACGAATTGCAGCCAAAGCCCGGCGACATCCTGGTGCCGAAGAGCCGCTATTCTGGCTTCTTCAACACCAACATGGACTCGGTGCTCAGAGCCCGCGGCATCCGCAATCTCGTCTTTGTCGGCATCGCCACCAATGTCTGCGTTGAAAGCTCGCTGCGCGATGCCTTCCACCTCGAATACTTCGGCGTGATGCTCGAGGACGCGACGCATCACCTTGGCCCCGAGTTCATCCAGCAGGCGACCGTCTACAATGTCGAAAAATTCTTCGGCTGGGTGGCGACCGTCAACGACTTCTGCGGTGCGATCGGACAGGCAGCGCCTGCCGATGCAGCCGAGTGACCAGCCTCATACCAACCAGCCCCTATTAGACCAGGAGAATGTCAGAATGCCCAAGACCATCGTCGTTCCGGAAGGCACCCAGAAGCCGATCGCCCCCTATTCGCCCGGCGCCCTTGCCGACGGCATCCTCTATGTCTCGGGGACCCTTCCCTTCGACAAGAACAACGACGTCGTGCATGTCGGCGACGCAGCCGCCCAGACACGCCATGTGCTGGAAACCATCAAGTCCGTCATCGAGACCGCCGGCGGCACGATGGATGACGTCACCATGAACCACATCTTCGTCACCGACTGGGCCAACTACCAGGCCGTCAACAAGGTCTATGCCGAATACTTCCCGGGCGACAAGCCGGCGCGCTATTGCGTGCAATGCGGCCTGGTGAAGCCGGATGCACTGGTGGAGATCGCGACCGTCGCGCATATCGGGAAGAAGTGAGCGGCAAGGATCGCCCCTCATCCGCCTCCTGAGCCGGTCGAAGGGCGCCACCTTCTCCCCGCGAGCGGGGAGAAGAGACCAGAACGCAATCGCCTGCACCTGGGCTTTCCTTGCACAAGGGCGGCCATCCCCTCTCCCCGCTTGCGGGGAGAGGGTCAGGGTGAGGGCTTAAGCCAGAGCAAAGACGCATGCATTACGACATCCACGGCCTCACCTCCCCCGATGCGCCGACCATACTGCTCTCGTCAGGCCTTGGTGGCTCGGGCGGCTATTGGGCACCGCAGATCCCTGTCCTCTCAGAGCGTTTCCGGGTCATCACCTATGATCATCGGGGCTGTGGAAAAACGGGTGGCTCAGTTCCGGAAGTCGGCGGCATCGCGGCCATGGCCGACGACGTGCTGGAAATCGTCGAGACGCTGAAGCTGGAGAGTTTCCATTTCATGGGGCATGCGCTGGGCGGTCTGATCGGGCTGGATCTGGTGCTGCGCCGGCCGGAACTGATCGAGAGCCTCGTGCTCATCAATGCCTGGAGCAAGGCCGATCCGCATTCCGGACGTTGCTTCGACGTGCGTATCGCGCTCCTGGAAAACGCCGGTGTCGAGGCCTTCGTCAAGGCACAGCCGCTCTTCCTCTATCCCGCCATTTACATGGCGGAAAACCCGGAGAAGATGGCGGCGGAAGAGGCCCATGCGCTTGCCCATTTCCAGGGCCGCGACAACATCCTGCGCCGCATCGCAGCACTGCGCGCCTTCGATGTCGACGACAGGCTCGGCGAGATCCAGACGCCGACGCTCGTCATCGCCACCCGCGACGACCTGCTCGTCCCCTATTCCCGGTCGCTGCGCCTTGCCGAAGGCCTGCCAAACGCAAATCTCGTACTCACCGTCGCCAGTGGACACGCCGTCAACGTCACCTATCCGCAAACATTCAACAGCGCGGTCGTCGACTTTCTGTCGACCCTCGAACACGCCTGAAGGAATTGCCCATGCTGGCCACCAAGACCATCGCACCTGTCGCATCTGCACCGGAAGCCACCTCGCCGGAAAAGAGCGCGACCTATCGCAACGGCATGGCTCGGCTTGCCGCCGCCGTCACCATCGTCACAACCGATGGCCCCGGCGGACGCGCCGGCTTTGCAGCAACCGCCGTCACCAGCGTCTCCGACAATCCGCCGACGCTGCTCGTCTGCCTCAACAAGGGATCTTCCGCCTATCCTGCCGTCAGCACCAACGGGTTCGTCACGGTCAATGCTCTCTCGGCAGAACACGAGCCTGTCAGCCGGCTCTTCGGCGGCAAGACGCCGGTCGATGAACGTTTCGCCGCCGCCACCTGGGAGACGACGGCATCCGGCACGCCGCGCCTGGTCGATGCGCTCGTCTCGTTCGAATGCCGGGTCACGGAAGTGCATGACGGCAGCACCCATGACGTGTTGTTCTGTGAGGTTCTCGACGTCACCACCCGCGACGAGGGTCAGGCGCTGGTCTATTTCGACAGGGCCTATCGTACCGTCTAAACATCTGTAGTGAAACGCAAAACGGCCCGCTTGATGCGGGCCGTTTCGTTAATTGCCTAATTCTCTCAGTACCAGCCGACAGCGACCTGCGCCTCTTCGGACATGCGGTCCGGCGTCCATGGCGGATCGAAGCTCATCTCGACTTCGACGCCCGAGACGCCCTCGACCGAGCCGACGGCATTCTCGACCCAGCCCGGCATTTCGCCGGCGACCGGGCAACCGGGGGCGGTCAGCGTCATGACGATCTTCACCGTGCGGTCGTCCTCGATGTCGATCTTGTAGATCAGGCCGAGTTCGAAGATATCGGAGGGAATTTCCGGGTCATAGACGGTCTTCAGCGCCGCGATGATATCGTCCGACAGGCGGGCGACCTCTTCCGGCGGGATCGCCGTGTTGATGATACCTTCGCGGACGTCGGGCTTGGTTTCGGTGTCACTCATGGTGTTCATTCCTCAGGCGAAGAAGCTGCGGGCGTAATCCAGCGCGTCCGCCAGCGCATCGACTTCTTCCCTTGTGTTATAGAGACCGAAGGACGCCCGGCAAGTGGAGGTCACGCCGAAACGAGCGAGCAGCGGCTGGGCACAATGGGTGCCGGCGCGAACGGCAACGCCGCGACGGTCGATCATGGTGGAGACGTCATGGGCATGAATGCCGGCGAGTTCGAACGAGAAGATCGCCCCCTTACCCGGTGCATTGCCGATGATCCTCAGCGAATTGATCGCCGAGAGGCGCTCATGCGCATAGGCGCGCAGGCTTTCCTCATGGGCGGCAATCGCCGGACGGCCCAGGCTTTCCATATAGTCGAGCGCATAGCCCAGGCCAATTGCCTGAACGATCGGCGGCGTGCCGGCCTCGAAACGATGCGGCGGCTCGTTGTAGGTGACGCGATCCTCGGAGACCTCGATGATCATCTCACCGCCGCCCATGAATGGGTCCATGTCGCGAAGCCGGTCCATCTTGCCCCAGAGCACGCCGATGCCGGAGGGACCGTAGAGCTTGTGGCCGGTCACGGCATACCAGTCGCAGCCCAGATCCTGAACGTCGACGGGCATGTGCACAGCACCCTGGCTGCCATCGACCATGACGGCGATGCCGCGCTCATGGGCAATACGGCAGACTTCCTTGATCGGGACGACCGTGCCAAGCGCGTTCGACATATGGGTGATGGCGATCAGCTTGGTGCGCTCGGTCAGGCAGCCTACAAAGGCCTCCATGTCGAAGGCGCCGTCATCGGTCACCGGCGCCCAGACGAGCTTGGCACCCTTGCGTTCCCGCAGGAAATGCCAGGGCACGATGTTGGAGTGGTGCTCCATGATCGAGAGAACGATCTCGTCGCCCTCGGCGATATGCTTCATGCCCCAGCCATAGGCGACCGTGTTGATCGCCTCGGTCGAGGACTTGGTGAAAATCACCTCGTCGATCGAGGGGGCATTCAGGAAGCGGCGGACCTTTTCGCGCGCCGCTTCATAGGCGTCTGTCGCGGCATTGGACAGGAAATGCAGGCCACGATGCACGTTGGCGTATTCGTGGGAATAAGCATGGGAAACAGCGTCGATCACGCTTTGCGGCTTCTGCGAGGACGCCGCGTTGTCGAGATAGACCAGCGGCTTGCCATAGACTTCGCGCGACAGGATCGGGAAATCCCGCCTGACGGCTTCGACGTCATATCCTGTCTTTACCGCGATCGTGTCAGCCATGATGCTCCAGCCAGTCGGTGATGATCTCTTCCAGGGCCTCGACGAGCGGCTCGTTTTCCAGCTCCTCGACGATCTCGGCAACGAAGCCATTGATCAACAGCGCACGCGCCTTCTTTTCCGGAATGCCACGCGACATTAGGTAGTAGAGATGGCTCTTGTGGATGTCGGCGACCGTCGCACCATGGGCGCACTGCACGTCGTCGGCGAAGATTTCGAGTTCCGGTTTCACCGAAAACTCGCAATCATCCGACATCAGCAGCGTGTTGCAGGCCATGCGGGCATCGGTTTTCTGGGCATCCGGAGCAACCCGGATCATGCCCTGGAAAACGCCCTTGGCGCGATCGAAGACGACGTTGCGGATGATTTCCGTCGAGGTGGTGTTCGGTACGTCGTGGCCGAGCGTCATGGTGACATCGGTATGGGTTTCGCCGCCGAGCAGGTTGACGCCGCGTAGCATGAAGTCGGAGCCTTCGCCCGCGGTCTTCACATGCACTTCCTGGCGCACCAGCTTGCCGCCGGCATTGACGATGAAGAGCCTGAACTTCGCATCCTTGCCCAGTTCGGCGCGGATCTGGCCGAGATGCGTGTCGGCATCGCCTTCGCCCTGCAGGATCACCCAGGTGATCTCGGCACCCTCGCCGAGCTTCAGATCGGCGACGACGGAGGCGAGTGCGGCCGAACCGCTCTGGCCGACATGACGCTCGATAATGGTTGCCTTGGAACCCTTGCCGAAGCTGGCGGGGAACCGCAGATGCAGCTGACCGGCCGCGTGAACCGACTGCAGCTCGATCGGGGCTTCGATCTCCGTGTCCTCTGCCACTTCGAGCGTAAAGCCGTCGCGCACGAAGGCGCCGTTCAGGCGGCCGATCGTGTCGTCCGCGTTGAAAGCCGTCAGACCTTCGGCAGCGGCGCCCGTGGAGAGCGCGTCGCGGTAGAGTGCGATGCTCAGACCATCCGGCAGCGCTGACGGTCGCTGGGCCACGCCCTGCAGGACGTTGAGCACATGAGTGCCCGACACCAAGGGGTCAACCGTCTTGGCAACAGCTTGCGGCTCATCCGCTGGAAGCGCACGCAGCAGCGCCTTGAGGTCGGTATAGTGGAAGGTCTCGACGCGGCGCGTCGGCAGACCCTGGCGCTTCAGCGCGTCGAACAGGCCGTCGCGCTTCAAAAGCACGGCGCCATCGCCCGGAAGGCTGCCGACCTGATTGGTATAGGCGTCGATGAGCTGGGTCTCGGCTACGGTGAGCCGGTTGGCCGCTTGCAATGTCATCGTTGCAACTCCTTCAAAACTTGAGAGCCCTTTAGGCTGCCTGACCGGTGATGTCGGCATAGCCGTTGGCTTCGAGTTCCAGCGCCAGGCTCTTGTCACCCGACTTGATGATCTGGCCCTGGTAGAGAACATGCACGCTGTCCGGCACGATGTAGTCGAGCAGGCGCTGGTAGTGGGTGATGACGACGGTTGCGCGGTCCGGACGCTTCAACGCGTTGACGCCGTCGGCGACGATCTTCAGCGCATCGATGTCGAGGCCCGAATCGGTTTCGTCGAGAATGCAGAGCTTGGGCTCGAGCAGCGCCATCTGCAGGATTTCGGCGCGCTTCTTTTCACCGCCGGAGAAGCCGACATTGAGCGGACGCTTCAGCATGTCAGGATTGATCTTCAACTCGCCTGTGGCTTCCTTGACGCGGCGGATGAAGTCCGGCGTCGTCAGTTCGGCTTCGCCACGCGCCTTGCGCTGCGAGTTCATCGCTACTTTCAGGAACTGCATGGTGGCCACACCCGGGATTTCGACCGGATACTGGAAGGCGAGGAAGATGCCCTTGGCGGCGCGCTCGGCCGGATCAAGTTCCAGAATGCTCTCGCCGTTATAGAGAATGTCGCCTTCGGTGACTTCATAGTCTTCGCGGCCAGACAGAATGTAGGACAGCGTCGACTTACCCGAACCGTTCGGGCCCATGATGGCAGCCACTTCGCCGGCCTTCACGGTCAGGTTCAGGCCCTTGATGATTTCGGTGCCGTCTTCGGCGATGCGGGCATGGAGATTTCTGATTTCAAGCATAGACAAATCCTTTCGGACGAATGGGTAACGCGCGAAGCGCAGAGAAATGACTGAGCGGGTGGTCGACCTTAGCCGACCGAACCCTCGAGCGAGATGTTGATCAGCTTCTGCGCCTCGACCGCGAATTCCATCGGGAGCTGCTGGATGACGTCGCGGACAAAGCCGTTGACGATCAAAGCGATCGCCTCTTCTTCCGGGATGCCGCGCTGCATGGCGTAGAACTTCTGGTCTTCCGAGATCTTCGAGGTCGTCGCCTCGTGCTCCACCTTGGCCGTCGAGTTCTTCACCTCGATATAGGGCACGGTATGCGCGCCGCAGGTGTCACCGATCAGAAGCGAATCGCAGTTGGTGAAGTTGCGGGCGTTTTCCGCCTTGCGGTGCATCGAGACCTGGCCGCGATAGGTGTTCTGCGACACACCGGCCGAAATGCCCTTGGAGATGATCCGGCTCTTGGTGTTCTTGCCGAGATGGATCATCTTCGTGCCGCTGTCGACCTGCTGATGGCCGTTCGACACGGCGATCGAGTAGAACTCGCCCTGGCTGTCATCGCCGCGCAGGATGCAGGACGGGTATTTCCAGGTGATGGCCGAGCCGGTTTCGACCTGGGTCCAGGAGATCTTCGAGCGCGCACCACGGCAATCGCCACGCTTGGTGACGAAGTTGTAGATGCCGCCCTTGCCGTCCTTGTCACCAGGATACCAGTTCTGGACGGTCGAATACTTGATCTCGGCGTCATCGAGCGCCACGAGTTCGACGACGGCTGCGTGCAGCTGGTTCTCGTCTCGCTGGGGTGCCGTGCAGCCTTCAAGATAGGACACGTAAGCGCCTTCTTCGGCGACGATCAGCGTGCGCTCGAACTGGCCGGTGTTCTTCTCGTTGATGCGGAAATAGGTGCTGAGCTCCATTGGGCAGCGAACGCCCTTCGGAATGTAGACGAAGGACCCGTCTGTGAAGACGGCGCAGTTCAGCGTCGCATAATAGTTGTCGGTGACCGGAACGACCGAGCCGAGATACTTCTTCACCAGATCCGGATATTCGCGGATCGCTTCCGAGATCGACATGAAGATCACGCCGGCCTTTTTCAGCTCTTCTTTGAAGGTGGTGACGACCGAAACCGAATCGAAGACGGCGTCGACGGCGATCTTCGAGGACTGGACGCCAGCCAGCATTTCCTGCTCTTTCAAGGGAATGCCGAGCTTTTCATAGACCTTCAGAAGTTCGGGATCGACTTCGTCGAGCGACTTCGGGCCGGCAGCCGTCTTCGGCGCGGCATAATAATAAATGTCGTTGAAATCGATCTTTGGATAGTCGACGCGCGCCCAGGTGGGCTCGACCATCGTCAGCCAACGCCTGTAGGCGTCGAGGCGCCATTCAAGCATCCATTCGGGCTCGTTCTTCTTGGCCGAAATGAAGCGGACGATATCTTCCGACAGACCCTTCGGGGCCTTGTCGACTTCGATGGTGGTTTCAAAACCATACTTGTACTGATCCACATCGATCTGGCGAACCTGATCGATCGTTTCCTGCACAGCAGCCATGGTCGTTCTCCAATCTTGCCGGGCCAAATTCCGACAGCTTGTTAACGTTGGGCGGTGACCCGCCATATCTAAGGTTCCCGAGCCACCATTTCACCCTCTTGGCAAGGGAAAAACGAGGATCGGGCCGGTTTTTCGCCGCTTATGCGGCCTGGCCAGCCGGTTTTCGCCGGGCGGCAATCTTCTCAAAGGTCGCAACGAAGCGATCGATGTGCGTTTCCGTTGTCGTCGGGCCGATCGACAGGCGCAGCGCTCCGGTTGCGGCGTCCTCGCCCATCGCGGTCAAAACGTGGCTGGCGCCCACCTTGCCGGACGAGCAGGCCGCACCCGCCGACAATGCGACACCTTCCAGATCGAAGGCGATCTGACCGGTTTCAGCCTTCAGCCCCGGCAGATGGAAGAAACTCGTATTCCCGACCCGTGCTTCGCTCCGGCCGTATATGACAGTCTCCGGTGCCGCAGCCAGCATGCCGGCTTCGGCCCTGTCGCGTAACGCTGCAATTGCGGCGTTGCGCTCGACCAGATCCTTCGACATCCGCGAGGCGGCAGCCCCGAAGCCAGCGACGGCTGCAAGATTTTCCGTACCGGCCCGATGGCCTTTTTCCTGACCGCCCCCGCGCACCAGCGGTTCCGGCATCAATGTTTCACCCCGGGCCACCAGTGCGCCGACACCCTTGGGCCCGCCGAGCTTGTGAGCCGAGAGGATCAGGAAGTCCGCACCGAGCTCGCAAATCGACAGAGGAATGCGCCCTGCCGCCTGCACGGCATCCACCACCAGCAGCCCACCAAACTTCTTTACGACGGCGGAGATCTCCTGGATTGGCTGAATGATGCCGGTTTCATTGTTGACCAGCATGACCGCGACCAAAGGCAGCCCGTCTGCGGGATCATGCGCGGCCAGCAGTGCCGAAAGCGCATCGAGATCTAGAACACCCAAACGCGTCACCGGTATTTCGGTGATCTGATGAGCGGCAAAGCGTCCGCCGGCTCTGACAGCCGGATGCTCGATCGCGGAAACGTAGAGCCGACCGAGCGAAACACGCGACTTGCCCATCCGATAGATGGGCGACAGCACCTGATTGGCGGCTTCGGTCGCGCTTGCGGTCAACGTCACATGAGAGGCTTCCGCGCCAACGAGACTTGCGATCTCGCGGCGGGCCTTTTCGATTAAGGCACGCGCTGCGCGTCCCTCGGCATGCACTGAAGACGGGTTGCCGGGCATTGCGAGCGCCTCGACCATGGCATCGCGCGCCGCGTCCATCAGGGGTGCGGTGGCGTTCCAGTCGAGATAGATGCGCGCAGCGGCCATCCTTGCTTCATACTCCCATACTCATGGCGGCGCATTTTCCTTGAAATTTCCGCCGGGCTTGCCTTATGACACCTTCACCCCGGATGCGACGCCATCCAGTTTCGAACGGTTCTAAACTTCGTTCTAGAAAAGCTGACTGACGCCGTCAAGTCAGCTTTCTAATTTGGTGTTGACGAACCGCAAAAATGTCAGGGACCGGAACCTAATGCCCGAAGTGATTTTCAACGGCCCCGCTGGCCGTCTCGAAGGCCGTTATCAGCCCTCCAAGGAAAAGAGCGCACCGATCGCGATCATCCTTCATCCGCATCCGCAATTCGGCGGGACGATGAACAACCAGATCGTCTACCAGCTGTTCTACATGTTCCAAAAGCGCGGCTTCACCACGCTCCGCTTCAACTTCCGCGGCATTGGCCGCAGCCAGGGCGAGTTCGACCATGGCGCCGGCGAGTTGTCGGATGCAGCGTCGGCCCTCGACTGGGTGCAGAGCCTGCATCCGGATTCGAAGAGCTGCTGGGTTGCCGGTTATTCCTTCGGGTCCTGGATCGGCATGCAGCTCCTGATGCGTCGCCCTGAGATCGAAGGCTTCATGTCGATCGCACCGCAGCCGAATATCTACGACTTCTCCTTCCTCGCCCCCTGCCCGTCATCGGGTCTGATCATCAATGGCGACAGCGACAAGGTGGCCCCTGAAAAGGATGTGCTTGGCCTCGTCGACAAGCTGAAGACGCAGAAGGGTATCCTGATCACCCACAAGACGGTGTCAGGTGCCAACCACTTCTTCAACGGCCAGGTGGAAACGCTGATGGGCGAATGCGAAGACTATCTCGACCGTCGCCTCGACGGCGAACTGGTCCCCGAACCGGCCGCCAAGCGGATCCGGTAAGACGATCCGGATCGTGGCCGATACAAACGTTCTCGTCAGCGCTTGTATCGGCCAGGGTCCTGCCTCGAAAGTGATCGAGGCTTGCCTGGACGGACGCCTTGTCCCTTTCCTGTCCGGTCCATTGCTACTCGAGTACCGGGACGTTCTCTCCAGGACCGAGCCTTTTGTTCAGGCACGATTGTCCGCCAATGAACGTTTAGCATTGCTGGAAATTTTCGTTTCTCGCTGCCACTGGCGCACGGCGCATTTCAAATGGCGGCCCAATCTCGTCGATGAAGCCGACAATCACTTGATCGAATTGGCAATCTCGGCCAACGCGCATATACTCGTTACGTCGAACATCCGAGATTTCGAAAAGGCGGAGCTCAGGTTTCCGCATATCAAGATCGAGACACCAGCAGCGACCGTTCGGAGGCTTGAATATGAACGCTTTAACCGTTGAGCTGAGTTCAGAGGTTCACGAAAAGGTGGATCTGATCGCGGCGGAAAAGGGTGTCTCTCCTGAACGCCTGGTATCAGAAATGGCAGCGGAAATGGTGGAGCAACACGAAGCTTACCGCTTGTTCGAGGAGATGGCCGCCCGCGGCAGGGGAAGAGAGGCGGAAGCCCTCGCCTTGCTTCGTCGCGACTGACCGTCGTGTTCGATTACAGACTGTGATGCTTTGAATGACCTCACCCATGACATTTGACGCCGTCGGCCTCGCAGGTGGCGGAAACCGTTGCTACTGGCAGAGCGGCTTCTTGAAGGCCTTCAGCGAGCATCATCCGCTCAATCCGCGCTTCTATGTGTCCGTTTCTGCCGGGGCCTATCACGGCGCGATGTTTCTTGCCGGTGTCGGCGATCGGGTGCGCGAATCCGCCTTCGCATTCGCCGAAAAGGGGCATCGTGGCATCGACTGGCGGGCGCTGAGGCGGCGGCAATCGCCGCTGGTCGTCGGTGCTCTGTTTCGACAATTGCTCGCCAGCGAATTCGGCGAGGCAGAACTCGCCACCTTGAAGGCTGCGCCGCCGATGCTGATCCAGCTCTCAGGCGTTCCGGACTGGATGCCGGGCACGCTCGGGGCGCTGGGCTCGATCGGCGCCTACCAAATCGAAAAGCTGTTGACCGATGGCACCCATTCGAAGGCAGGGCTTCGCATGAAATTGCGTCCGACCTGGTTCTCCACACACAATGTCGACTATCCCGGTGAGCTGGTCGATGCACTGATGGCGACCTCCTCGGTCCCACCCTTCATGCCGGTCGGACGGGTCCGCGGCCGCGCCTATCTCGATGGCGGGCTCGTCGACAATCCGCCGCTGATGAAGCTGAGCGAGGTCGAAGCGAAGGGCTGGAAGACGCTGCTGCTCTCCACTCGCTTTGGCCGCACGCCGCCGGCGGTCGCCAATCGCATCGTCGTCGGCCCGAGCGAGGACATCCCGGTCAACAAGTTCTCGGTCGGCGACGCAGCCGGCATCCGCCATGCCTATGAAGTGGGTTTGCGGGATGGGCTCGCCTTTGCTCAAAAGGGACCGGCTGCAGACCCCGTCAAGTGAAAGTCAGCTGCTCGGCTGTCGGGACGCCGCCACGAGCACTCCGCCACTTACCGGCTGACCGACACCCGTCGTCCCCGGAAAGGTAAGCGGCAGCCCGCTTGCCGATCGTACAGCCAGATAGGCCCAGGCCTCAGCTTCCATCGCGTCGCCATCGAAGCCGGCCTGTTCTGCGCTCATGACCTCCGCTCCTCTCTCCGCGGCCAATCGCACAAGATCGGCCATGATTGTGCGGTTCAGCCGTCCCCCGCCACAGATGACGAAGGTCTTCGGGAAAGCCGGCAGATGCCCGGCCGACTTCAAGACGGCCGCAGCCGAGATGTAAGCCAGCGTCCGCGCACCATCGGACAGCTCCGCCTCGTGGCCCTCAGGCGGGCGAAAATCGTTGCGGTCCAGCGACCGGCGCTTGCTAGCCGTGAAAAACGGATTGTCCAGATAGCGCTCGGCGAGCGCCATAATGACCGAACCTTCCGACGCGATGCGGCCGCCGTCGTCATAGGGGATGCCGGCATGGGCCTCGACCCATTGATCGATCAGCGTGTTGCCCGGTCCGCTGTCGAAGCCGATGATTATGCCGTCGCGGTCGAGGAAGGTGAGGTTCGAAATGCCGCCGATATTGACGAAGCAGACCGGCCATTGATCCCCCGGCATCTGCTGCGCCAGTGCTTGGTGATAGACCGGCACCAGCGGCGCGCCCTGCCCGCCATGGGCCATATCATTGGCGCGCAGGTCGTAGACGACATTTATGCCGGTTTCGCTTGCCAGGAGCTGACCGTCGCCAATCTGCACGGTCAGCGCTTCGTCGGGCCGATGCAGAACGGTCTGACCATGAAAACCGATGAGGTCGACATCCCCGGGCGTCAGGTTATGCTGCTGCAAGAAAAGGCTCACAGCTTCGCCATGGCGTAACGTCAGGTCTTTCTCCATACGGGAGAGGTCGCCTGGCCGCTCGTGGCGTTGCCTGATCGTCTTGGCATCTTCCAGCGCCTGCTTCAGCCGGTCGCGGAAGGCCGGCTCGTAGGGAACAGACAGGAAGCCACCACGCTCGACCACCGCCTCGCCATCGGTGCGCAACAGCGCCACATCGATGCCGTCCATCGACGTGCCGCTCATCAACCCGATCGCCGTCCTGATTTCCGCCATTTGCCACCCGATTCGGCTGCCGTTCACGCCGGACATTCATGACCGAGACGGGTGCACAATTCAAAAAACAATGCTAAAGCCCGCGCGGATTTCCAAGATCATCACCGAAAGACCAGAGAACCGAAAGCAACAGCGTCATGACGAAGTTCAAGTCCGATTTCCTCCGCATCCTCTCCGAGCGCGGCTTCATTCATCAGATGTCCGATGAAACGGGGCTCGACGATCTGCTCGCCAAGGAAAGCGTGACGGCCTATATCGGCTATGATCCGACGGCATCCAGCTTGCATGTCGGCCACCTCATGCAGATCATGATGCTGCGCTGGTTCCAAACCACTGGCCACCAGCCGATCTCGCTGATGGGCGGCGGTACCGGCATGGTCGGCGACCCCTCCTTCAAGGAGGAAGCCCGCAAGTTGATGACCATCGAGACGATCGAAGAGAATATCGCCTCGATCAAGCGCTGCTTCTCGCATTACCTCGACTATGACAAGGGCCCGAAGGGCGGCGCCCTGATGGTCAATAATGCCGAGTGGCTACGCGGCCTCAACTACCTCGAATTCCTGCGCGATGTCGGTCGGCATTTCTCGGTCAACCGCATGCTCTCCTTCGACAGCGTCAAGACGCGGCTTGACCGCGAACAGTCCTTGTCCTTCCTGGAATTCAACTACATGATCCTCCAGGCATACGACTACGTCGAGCTGAACCAGCGCTACGGCTGCCGGCTGCAGATGGGCGGCTCCGACCAATGGGGCAACATCATCAACGGCATCGATCTCGGCCACCGCATGGGCACACCGCAGCTCTATGCGCTGACGGCACCGCTGCTCACCACCTCCTCCGGCGCCAAGATGGGCAAGTCGGCCTCGGGTGCCGTCTGGCTCAATGCCGACCTGCTGCCGGTCTATGACTTCTGGCAGTACTGGCGCAACACCGAGGATGCCGATGTCGTGCGCTTCCTCAAGCTCTTCACCATCCTGCCGATGGACGAAATCGCACGTCTGGCAGCGCTTGGTGGTTCGGAGATCAACGAAGCCAAGAAGATCCTCGCCACCGAAGTGACGACGCTGCTGCATGGCCGGGAAGCCGCTGAGCAGGCTGCAGAGACGGCCCGCAAGACCTTCGAGGAAGGGGCGCTTGCCGATACGCTGCCGACTGTAGAAGTCGCGTCTGCTGAACTCGAAGCCGGGATCGGCTTGCTCGGACTGATCGTCAAGGCGGGCCTTGCTGCCTCGAACGGTGAAGCCCGTCGTCATGTCCAGGGTGGTGCGGTCAAGATCAACGATGCCGGCGTCTCCGACGAGCGCATGTCTGTGGGAACTGCAGAGGTCACAGCGGATGGCGTCATCAAGCTTTCGCTGGGCAAGAAGAAGCACATTCTCATCAAGCCTGTCTGACCGTCTAAAGACTTACACTGACGACACCCGAAAAGCCCGCGATTGCGGGCTTTTCTGCATTGATCAACAGCCGTTAACCTATGGCGCATTTTTCACCAGCCTACCCGCCCTGCCGCATATCACGGCAACCTCATGCACAAATGCATAGCAGTCGCACATTATTTGCACTGCACAATATTGTTTTACGGGCGTATAAGAACGTCAGTCGCCGATGCGGGAAAGACCGCAGGATCAGCGAACATTCGACGAGGAAACGACCATGAACCCGATCCGCATTGCAAAGAACTGGATCAGCTACCGCCGCACGATGAACGAACTGGGCAACCTGTCTTCGCAGACCCTCAACGACATCGGCATCACCCGCTACGAGATCCGCAACATCGCTTCGCGCTCTTTCCGTTAATCGGACCTGCGCAAAGCAGCCTGTCAAACGGCACCGCATGGTGCCGTTTTTGATTCCGGCTTCATCAAATTGAACGCCCGGCCCGCTGCATGGCTCCAGACATGATGGACCTCGCGCCGCCAGCCGTGATATGGAGCCGCCCATGACGAACAGCACCTTCTCCCCCATTCATATCATCGGCGGCGGTCTTGCAGGCTCGGAAGCTGCCTGGCAGGTCGCGCAATCCGGCGTTCCGGTCATCCTGCACGAGATGCGCGGCGTGCGCGGCACGGATGCGCACAAGACCGACGGCCTTGCCGAGCTGGTCTGCTCCAACTCCTTTCGCTCCGATGACGCAACGTCGAACGCCGTCGGCGTCATCCATGCCGAGATGCGGCTTGCCGGCTCGTTGATCATGGCCTGCGCCGACAGGCATCAGGTGCCTGCCGGAGGTGCGCTGGCGGTTGATCGTGATGGCTTTTCGGAAGCCGTCACGGCCGAGATCCAACGGCATCCGCTGATCACAGTCGTCCGTGAGGAAGTGACGGGCCTGCCGCCGGAGGATTGGGATCTTGCGATCATCGCGACAGGCCCCCTCACCTCGCCAGCGCTAGCCGAAGCCATCCGCGAACGGACGGGCAAGGATGCGCTCGCCTTCTTCGATGCCATCGCGCCGATCGTGCATACCGACAGCATCAATATGGACATCTGCTGGTATCAGTCGCGCTACGACAAGGTCGGGCCGGGCGGCACGGGCAAGGACTACATCAACTGCCCGCTCGACGAAGCGCAGTACAACGCCTTTATCGATGCACTCGTCGCGGGTGACGCCGTCGGCTTCAAGGAATGGGAAGGCACGCCCTATTTCGACGGCTGCCTGCCCATCGAGGTGATGGCCGAACGAGGACGCGAGACGCTGCGCCACGGGCCGATGAAGCCGATGGGCCTCACCAATGCCCACAATCCGACCGTCAAGCCCTATGCGGTCGTGCAGCTACGCCAGGATAATGCGCTGGGCACGCTCTACAACATGGTCGGTTTTCAGACGAAACTGCGCTACGGAGCCCAGGCCGAGATCTTCCGGATGATCCCGGGCCTGGAGAATGCCGAATTCGCCCGCCTCGGCGGCCTGCACCGCAACACCTATATCCACTCCCCGACCCTGCTCGACCAGAGCTTGCAGCTGAAGGCCCGTCCGGGCCTGCGCTTTGCCGGCCAGATCACAGGCTGCGAGGGGTATGTGGAAAGCGCCTCGATCGGCCTGCTCGCCGGCCGTTTCGCAGCAGCGCAGCGCAAGGGCGAGACACCAAGCACTCCGCCGGCGACGACAGCCCTCGGTTCGCTGCTCAATCACATCACCGGCGGACACATCGTCTCCGACGAGGAGCCGGGCAAGCGCTCGTTCCAGCCGATGAACATCAATTTCGGATTGTTTCCCGAGCTTGAGCCCGGTTCGATCATCAAGCCTGAGGGCGTCAAGCGCTTCCGCGGCAAGGACAAGACGATCATGAAGCGACAGCTGATCGCCGCACGGGCACTCGAACACTGCAAGACCTGGCTGGGTGCTGCCTGACGGCGACGTCAGGCCTCAGCCTGTCGTGCTGGAGGCGGTGTCCTGTTCCCGGTCGGCATGGCCAACGTAGTTTCCAAGCAGCCAGAGGGACACCTCTGCCGCGATTGCCGGATTGGCGAAGGTGAACTCGCCATTGTGGAAGGATGCGTCGAGAAACTCGACGGCAATTCCCTTGCCGTTCGGCAAGGGGTTTACACGCACGGTGCCTGGCTCGATCAGATGGCAGGCGAAATGGTTGCGCATGCTGCGCATGAAGCCTGCCTTGTTGTCATGAAGACGGACGAAAACCGCCTTGCCGTCGACCGTGGCGTGCAGGCTGCGGATCGCCTCTTGCGGAAAGGCGCGGCCGAATTCGAGGATAGCGAGGCCAGCATCCTGAAATCCCTCATCCTCCTGGCGCATCATACGCAAGGAGAAATAGGCCAGCGCCAGGACGAGCGCAAAGACGATACCCCAGGTCACCATGATTTGATCTCGCCTCCTTCCCCGCACACACTATCGCAATGGCTGCTAACAGGCGAGCCTTGCGTGAACGTGGTGTAGCCGGGACGTGGCCGCTGTGTCAGAGCCGACCCGTCAGCAGCAGACGCATCATCGCCATCTGCCGTCGCCATTGCGGCGGGCGAATATCAGTCGAGAGAGAGGCATGGCCGATCTTCATCGCCCGCTTGAATACCGATTCTGCCAGCGTCGCAGGCAGGAAGGCGGCAAGCAGGCTCTTCGGTATTGCCCCGGCGGCTCGCGCCTTGCGCAGGTGATCGAGACCAAAACCGGCAAAGGCCTGGATGGCTGCGGTCATCCGCTCGTCGTTGCCCCCGGCCAGAAATGCGTCCCGGTCGAGCCCGACGGAAGCAAGGATCTGTGTGGGGAGGTAAACCTGTCCTCGAGCCCTATGGATCGGCATCAGCAGGATCGCACCGGCAACCGCCAGTGCCACACCCGCATGCCCTGCGATCTCTGAGGCAGCCTCGGCTGCCTCTGCATCGAGGACCAGAGATGAAAGTTGAATGAGCGCCGCCGCCGTCTCGCCGGCATAGCCTTCGAACATCGCCGTCGTTTCCATCGGATCGTCGTAGAGGTCGAAGATGCGCGCGTCGGCCATGGCGACAAGCGGCGCCACCGGCAGGCGCCACGTCTGCACGGCGCGAAGAAGCTCTGCAGCGACAGGATTTCCGGCCGTCTCGCCATGGGCGGCACCTTCCAGCAGGTCCCGCCAGTATTGCAGCCGCACCTCGCCCGGCAAGGGTTCGCGCACGAGATCGCGCACCCGGGCGAGCTCGGCGTTATAGGCATAGAGCGCAACGATCGCGGCACGACGATCGGTCGGCGTCAGGAGGCTTGCCAAGTAGCGGTCGCGATCCGTCTCCTGCAGTGCCCGCAGGCAAAGCGCCTCATTGGCTGACGGGATATCGCTCACGATGCACCTTTCGACGATGATCAGACCGCAATCAAGGCGGCTGCGACCGGGCGTTGCTCGGCCAGCATGATGTTATACGTACGCACCGCAGCACCGGTTCCCATGGGATCGGTGGCAATGCCTTTCGCCTTCAGCGCGGATCGCAAATCAGGATCGACCAGACGCAACTGCCGACCGGTGCCCAAAAGCAGGAATTCGATGCCGGCCTCGGAGAACACACGCGCAAGCGAGGCTTGGGATATCGGCTCCTCCTCGGTCTGCTCCCAGCCATAGACCCCTGAGGGAAGCAGGAGAAGTGACCCACGATGCGACATGTCGGCGAATCGGAAGCCGCCATTGCCGTAGCTGTCTATACCGGGCCGCCCCGGGAAATGGGCGTCACGGATGGTGACGCCCTTGTCTCCGAAGCCAAAGACCATCGGGTCAGGCTCCGGCCTTGGCCGGCATCTTCTCGCCTTCGCTATCGTCCTGCTGGAACGATTCCGGACGCAGCTTGAAGGCGATCAGCACCGGACCGGCGATGTAGATCGACGAGAATGTACCGATCAGAACGCCTGCCAGCATGGCGAAGGTGAAGGAGGCAATGACTTCGCCACCGAACAGATAGAGTGCACCAAGGGCAAGGATCGTACTGCCGGCCGTCAGCACCGTACGCGAAAGCGTCTGGTTGATCGATTCGTCGATCAGGACCTCAAGCGGCATCTTCTTGTAGCGCCTGAGGTTTTCTCGCATGCGGTCATAGACGACGACCGTGTCGTTCAGTGAGTAACCGATAATCGTCAGGATGGCCGCGATACTGGTCAGGTTGAATTCGATGCCGGTTAGGACGAACAGGCCGAGCGTGAAGACGACGTCATGCAGTGTCGCGATGATTGCGCCTAGCGCGAACTGCCACTCGAAGCGGAACCAGATATAGATCAGGATACCGAACAGGGCGGCGGCAACGCCGACAGTCGCGGAATAGGTCAGATCGCTCGAGACGGACGGTCCAACCACTTCGACACGGCGGAAGTCGTATTCGGCTTCCAGTTCACCACGCACCTTGGTCAGAGCCGACTGTTCGGCATTCTCACCGCCATCCTGCGCCTGCAGACGGATCAGCGCGCTCGCATCGTCCCCGAAGCCCTGGGCTTGTACTTCGCCGAGGTTCAACTGGCTCAGACGCTCGCGTATATCGGAGAGATCAGCGGTTCCGTCACGTGCCTGCACTTCGATGATGGAGCCGCCCTTGAAGTCAATCCCGAGGTTCATGCCAACAGTCGCAAACCCGACCAGCGAGGCTACCGAGATGAGCATGGCCAGTCCGAAGTTGAACTTCCGGGCCGCCATGAAGCGAATGTTGCGGTTGTCGAAGAAACCGGTGCGTACGCTCTTCGGAATCTGTTTCGGGCGCTTCCAGCGGTACCAGAACGCCATCAACCAGAAGGTCAGGGTGAAGGCAGTAAAGACGGTCGTCACGATACCGATCGACAGCGTGACGGCGAAGCCACGAACTGGACCGGACCCGAGGAAGAAGAGGACGACTGCCGCAATCAAGGTCGTCAGGTTGGCGTCGACAATGGTCGCAAAGGCCTTCTTGAAGCCGACTTCGATCGCTTGCACCAGTGGTCGGCCATTTCGGGCTTCCTCTCTGATGCGCTCGTAGATCAGAACGTTCGAGTCGACCGCCATACCCATGGTCAGCACGATACCGGCAATACCCGGCAAGGTCAGCGTCGACCCGATCAGCGACAGCGCCGCGAGGATCATGGCGATGTTGGCCGCGAGCGCGATGTTCGCCATCACGCCGAAGGTGCCGTAGAAGGCGAGCATGAAGACGACGACCGCGATACCGCCGATGATGCTGGCGGTCACGCCGGCATTGATCGAGTCCTGGCCGAGGCCGGGGCCAACGGTGCGTTCCTCGACAACGGTCAGCGTGGCAGGAAGCGCACCGGCGCGCAGCAGAACGGCGAGATCGTTTGCGCCTTCGACCGAGAAACTGCCGGAGATCTGTCCGGAGCCGCCGAGGATTGGCTCGCGGATGACAGGCGCGGAAATGACCTGCTGGTCGAGGACGATGGCAAAGGGATTGCCGACATTTTCCTGCGTCGCCTGGGCAAAACGCTGGGCACCGCGGCTGTCGAAGCGGAAGCTGACCACCGGCTCATTTGTGCGCTGATCAAATGCTGCCTGGGCATCAACGAGGTTTTCACCCGAAATCAGCGCACGACGCTCGATGAGGTAGGGAACGGCCGGATCGTCAGCCGAATACAGGACCTCCGATTGTGCCGGCGGACGTGTGTTGATCGCCTCCATCACCGGCATCGACGTGTCGACCATGTGGAAGGACAGTTTGGCCGTCTGGTTCAGAAGCGCCTTCAGACGCTGCGGATCGGTCAAACCCGGCACCTGGACGATGATACGGTCATCACCCTGGCGCTGAATGAGCGGTTCGGTCGTTCCGAGCTCGTCGACACGGCGGCGAACGACTTCCATCGACTGCGTCAGGGCAGAAGACACACGGTAGTCGATGCCATCATTGGTCAGCGTCAGGCGCAGCAGGCCGCCTTCGGCCTGCTCGAGAGCAACCTCCGTCACGGAGCCGCCGGTCAGGCCGCCAACGCTGACGGGATCGGTCAGCGAGCGCAGCGCCTCGATCGCTTCCGGCACCTTGTCCGCGTCGGTGATGCGCACCTGGATCTGCTGGCCCACGCCGGAAAGGCCCGTGTAGCGGATGCCGGCTTCGCGAAGCTGGGTCCGGACGTCACCGACGATCGTCTCCAGGCGTTCCTTGACGATGTCCTGGCGCTCGAGCCTCAGCATGATATGCGAGCCGCCCTGAAGGTCGAGGCCCAGCGTCACCTTGCTTGTGGGGAACCACGAGGGAAATGCTTCCAGTTCCTCGTCCGTGAAGGCATTCGGCAGGGCGACAAAGACGCCGAGCGCAACGGTCAACCAGATGAACAATGTCTTCCAGCGGGAGATGTAAAGCATGGAACTCTCGAATCAGGGCATCGGAAAATGGCAAAGGCCGGCACGAGGCCGGCCCAGCGGGATCAGGCGGCGGTTTCGGTCTTGACCGGCTCGCCCTTGACGCGGACTTCCGCCACATACTGGCGCATCGCACGAACCTTCACGCCGTCGGCGATTTCCAGTTCGAGTTCCTTGTCGTCGATCACCTTGGTGACCTTGGCGACGATGCCGCCACCCATGATCACCTGGTCGCCACGACGAATGGCGGACAGGGTCTCTTCACGCTTCTTCATCTGCGTCCGCTGCGGACGGATCAGGAAGAAATACCAGACCACCATCAGCGGTGCGAAGAGCAGCAGCATTTCCAGTCCGGATCCCATAGCGCTCGGAGCGGCTGCGTCCTGGGCAAAGGCCTCGGTGATAAACATGAAAGACTCCCTATTAAAGCGTATTGGAGAGCCCCTCGGCCCCCTCGTCAGGTCGCCGGAATATAGTGAGAGAGCCCATGAATGCAACAGAAACAGCGCTGAAGCGTACCATTTTCAGGCGCCCTACCCTTTATGCCCGCAATTCTGCGTGATACCGCCCGAGCTGAGGCTTCTACAGCCTGACCGGACGAGGAGGAGTAGAACGATGGACGACCTGACCGCGAGCGCACTTCTGGCGGAAGTGAAGCGTCTCACCGAGGCCGTTGAACGGCTGGCAGGGCCGGCGCCCGCCGTCAACGACTGGGAGGCCGCAGACTGTTTCGTCTGGGCTCCGGCACGGCTCCATTTACAGCCAATCAAGCGCCCGAACCGCGTGGAACTGGACCTGATCCGCGGCGTCGATCATGTGCGCGACATCCTGCACGAAAACACATTGCGCTTCGCCGAAGGCTTTCCCGCCAACAATGTATTGCTCTGGGGCGCGCGCGGCATGGGCAAGTCGTCGCTGGTCAAGGCCGTCCATGCCGACATCATCAAGACGAATGGCCTCGAGCTGAAGCTCGTCGAAGTGCACCGCGAGGATATCGCGACGCTTCCGGGCCTGCTCGAGATCATCAAGGATGCGCCGCACCGGATCGTCGTCTTCTGCGACGACCTGTCCTTCGACCATGACGACACCGCTTACAAGTCACTGAAGGCGGCCCTGGACGGCGGCGTCGAGGGCCGGCCGGACAATGTGCTCTTCTATGCGACATCCAATCGGCGGCATCTGCTGCCACGCCACATGATGGAAAACGAGCAATCGACGGCGATCAACCCGTCGGAAGCCGTTGAGGAGAAGGTGTCCCTGTCGGACCGTTTCGGCCTCTGGCTCGGCTTCCACAAATGCAGTCAGGACGACTACCTGACGATGATCGACGGCTATGCCGCGCATTTTTCGCTGCCGCTTCCCCGCGAGCAGTTGCATCGCGAGGCCCTGGAATGGGCTACCACCCGAGGCGGCCGCTCGGGCCGTGTCGCCTGGCAATACATCCAGGATCTCGCCGGACGTCTGCGGATCTCCACCGACCGCCGCTGAAACAGGCACCACTGGACACAGAAAAGCCCGGAGCGCGAGCTCCGGGCTTTTTCACCACCTGGTACGCAACACACTATTCCAGGTAGGTGATCGGGTTGACCGGGGCTGCATCCTTGCGGACTTCGAAGTGCAGCATCGGACGCTTGACGTTGCCGGTCATGCCTGAGGTCGCGATCGTCTGGCCGCGCTGGACCTTCTGGCCACGCTGCACCGACAGGCTGTCGGCATGGCCATAGACGGTGACCTTGCCATCGTCGTGACGGACGAGAACCGTGTTGCCGAGTTCCTTCAGGCCGTTGCCTGCATAGATGACAACACCATTCTCGGCAGCCTTGATCGGCGTGCCCTGCGGCACGGAAATCGCGATACCATCGCTGCGCTTGCCATCGATATTGGCGCCGAAATTGGCGATCACGGCACCACGGGCCGGCCAGCGATACTTGCCGATGCCGGTCATTTCAGGAGCAGCCGTTTCCGGCTTGGCAGCAGCGACTTCCGTCACCGACTTGTTGGCGGCCGGGGCCTGATATTCGGCGGGCTGACCTGCAGCCGGCACGGAGGCCGTCTTGACCGGGTCGGCGGCGGGTGCTGCCGGAGCCTGGGCAACTGCGGGAGCCGCACTGCTCTTTGCCGGGACCACAAGCGGCTGTCCGATGCGGATGTTGCCGCTGGCCAGATTGTTTGCCTTCTTCAGGTCATCGACCGAAATGCCATTGGCCTTCGCAATTCGCGCCAAGGAATCGCCCGGCTTCACGATGTAGGAGCCTGCACCGGCACCGGCGCCTGCATCCGACTTGCCGGTGGCGGCTGATGCCGATACCTGCTGCTTCTCGCGGGAATTCGGGGCATTCGGCAGAACAGCAACGTTCTGCTGCTGGTCGCCCGGCAGCACAGGCTTGCGGCCATCGGTGGGCAGGCCGGAAGCGTCAGCCGCAGCGCGGGCCGCATTCGGACCGCCGAAGGTCGGGATAATCACGAGCTGGCCTGGAGCCGCGTCGCTGACATGAGTCAGACCATTGGCTTTCAGAATTTCCTTCTGCGGCACGCCGTAGCGATCAGCGAGCGTCGCGATGGTCTCGCCGGGCCGCAAGGTCACGCGGGCAGCACCCGCCGTCGACCAACCGCCCTGACGGGGCGTCGAGCCGGTCGAGGTCGGCTCGACCAGTACCTGACCTGGATTGACGGCCGCAACCTGGCCGGCCTGAGGCGGAGGCGCAGACGGGAAAGGCTGCGCCATGGCAGCGGAACGATCGGAATTGTTGCCAGAGCCAGACGGCGCTGCCAGTTCGGCACGCTGTACGGAGGCCGGAGTGCTTGCCGCCCGGGCAGAGGCCGGCGCCTCGTATGCGGGGCTTGCCGGCATCGGCTGCGCCATGGCCTGAGACTGACCATACATTCCGCCACCACCGATATTCTCGGTGGGGATCGGCGGCTGATTGCGCTGCTGACGAGGGATGGACGCCGTGGTCAGACTGTCGGTGGAGAAGACCGAGCTGAAGCGCGAGGCGTCTGAACTACACCCGGCTGCCGTACCCGCCAGGAGGAGCGCGCCGCACAAACGAGCGACAGGCAATCCAGCTTTCGGCGATACACTTTTACGCATGACTCGACCCACATATGACACAACTTGATGTAGGTTCATTAAAGCGCGTTAGTATTACCGGTCAGTTAACCCCGTGGATTCGTTATGAACGAATTCGGCGAAGCGCATATAAATTATGCAAAGGCGGGCGTCCTTGCGCCTGCGTCCAAAGGGTTTTCAAGAGTTCCAAAAAAATATCAGTTCAGAGGTGCTGGGCAATCTTCGGCTGCAGCGGCAGGAAGGGAACCTCGAACAGATCCTCCCGTTCGAACCGGCTTCCGGTCTTGGTCAGACGGACCATGACGCAGCGCTCCTCATCCAGCATGATCGGCGCGAGCAGCATGCCGCCGGATACAAGTTGTTCAGCAAAGAACCGGGGCATCACGGGATAGGCCGCCGTACAGATGATCCGGTCGAAGGTCCCCTCGCCCGGCAACCCGTTCGAGCCGTCTACCTGACGCAGTATGACGTTGCGAATCGCAAGCTGCTCCAATCGACGCTGAGCGCTCGCAATCAGGGTCTTGTATCGCTCGATCGAGATCACTCGCTCGGCGAGCCGCCCGAGAACGGCGGTCGCGAAACCACTGCCGGTGCCGATCTCAAGCACGCGATGTCCTGGCTTCACCTGCAGCATGGAAAGCAGCCGAACGGCGAGATCAGCCCCCTCCATGAACTGCCCGCATTCGATCGGGATGGAGCGGCTGGAATAGGCGTTCTGGGCAAATTCGGGCGGAACGAAGCTTGAGCGATGCGTCTGCTCGACGGCCGTCAGCAGATCGATATCGGTGATGCCTTCAGCCCTCAGCCGCAGGACCAGAGCCGCAAAGCCCTCGCGCTCGACCAGAGCCGATCTCACACCGCATCCCCATCGACCAGTACTGCCGCAACCCTATCCTGTACCGCATAGTCGGTCATGTCGAGCTTCAGCGGCGTCACGGAAATCTTCTTCTCGCGCAGCGCATGAATGTCGGTTCCGGCTCGGAAGTTGCCCTTGCGGTCGCCGAAGCGCAGCCAGAAATAGGGAAGGCCGCGACCATCCTGGCGCTCTTCCACCGAGAGGCCGAAGTCCAGTTTGCCTTGGGAGGTCACGTCAATGCCCTGCACTTCGCCGGGCTCGCAATTCGGGAAATTCAGATTGAGGAAGGTGCCAGGCGGCAGATCGACCTTCGACAGTTTCCGGATCAGATCGGGCGCAAGCGTCTCGGCGACATGCCACGGGATCGGGGTGCCAGTCTCATAGCTGTAGGCCTGGCTCAGCGCGAAGGACCTGACACCGTGCACCGTCCCTTCGATCGCGCCAGCAACCGTGCCCGAATAGGTGACATCATCGGCCATGTTGGCGCCGGCATTGACGCCGGACAGCACGAGATCGGGCTTGCGGTCGAGCACCTTGCGGATCGCCATGATGACGCAATCGGTCGGCGTGCCCCGCAGGGCAAATTTCTGGTCTCCGAGTTCCCGCAGACGCAAGGGTTCTGACAGCGTTAGCGAGTGCGCGAGCCCGCTCTGGTCGGTCTCGGGCGCGACGACCCAGACGTCGTCGGAAAGGCTTCGGGCAATGCGCTCAAGAGAGGCAAGGCCCGGGGCGTGGATACCGTCGTCATTCGTCAGCAGGATGCGCATGGCCACTCCGGTTGCGGCGTGATCAGGCCGCCTTCTCGATTTTCTTGATGCCGCCCATATAGGGCAGCAGCACGTCCGGCACGGTGATCGAACCGTCCTCGTTCAGATAGTTCTCCATGACCGCGATCAGGCAGCGGCCGACGGCCGTGCCCGAGCCGTTCAGCGTGTGCACGAAGGTCGTGCCCTTGCCGTCCTTGTTGCGGTAGCGGGCATTCATGCGACGGCCCTGGAAATCGCCACAGACCGAGCAGGACGATATTTCGCGATAGGTGTTCTGGCCCGGCAGCCAGACCTCGAGGTCGTAGGTCTTGCGGGCGCCGAAGCCCATGTCACCGGTGCAAAGCGTCATGGTGCGGAAATGCAGGCCGAGGCGCTTCAGCACCTCTTCCGCGCAGGCCGTCATGCGCTCGTGCTCTTCCATCGAGCTTTCAGCATCGGTAATCGAGACGAGCTCGCACTTCCAGAACTGGTGCTGGCGCAGCATGCCGCGGGTGTCGCGACCGGCCGAGCCTGCTTCCGACCGGAAGGACGGGGTCAGCGCGGTAAAGCGCAGCGGCAGCTTTTCCTGGTCGAGGATTTCGCCGGCGACGAGGTTGGTCAGCGTCACCTCGGCCGTCGGGATCAACCAGCGGCCATCCGTGGTCTTGAACAGGTCCTCGGCAAACTTCGGCAGCTGGCCCGTGCCATACATGGCATCGTCACGCACCATCAACGGCGACGAGACTTCCGTGTAACCATGCTCCGACGTGTGCAGATCCAGCATGAACTGGCCAAGGGCGCGTTCAAGGCGGGCAAGCTGGCTGGTGAGCACGGTGAAACGGGCGCCAGATAGCTTGGCTGCGCGCTCGAAATCCATGTAACCGAGGTTTTCGCCGATTTCGAAGTGCTCGAAGGGCTTGTGATTCCAAGTCGGCTTCTCGCCAACGACACGGGCGACGACATTGTCGGTCTCGTCCCTGCCGACGGGCACGTCGTCATGCGGGATGTTCGGGATGCGCGACAGGGCATCGGTCAGTTCCGCCGTCAGCTGACGCTCTTCTTCTTCGGCAGCCGGCAGCGTGTCCTTCAGCGAGGCAACTTCGGCCTTCAGCTTCTCGGCGAGCTCCATGTCCTTCTGCGCCATGGCGGCGCCGATTTCCTTGGACGCTGAGTTGCGGCGCGACTGCATGTCCTGCATCGCCTGGGCGACGGCACGACGCTTCTGATCGAGCGCGATCAGCGAGGCGGACAGCGGCTCTGCACCGCGCTTGGCGAGTGCGGCATCGAGGGCCTCGGGGTTTTCACGGATCCACTTGATATCGAGCATCGTCGTTCCAGGTCTTGAGCTTCGACCGGGAACGGATTGGCCGGCGGCCAGGTCCGGCCCCATGTCTCAATGGGTTATGTTGCAGCTGCCGACGCTGTCGGCCGATCAGGCCTCGTCTGGCGAAGACGCCTTGGCAAGTGCGGCCTCTTGGTCCGACTTGGCACGGCTCTTCTCCACGAGTCGCGCTGCATAGATAGCCACCTCGTAGAGAAGGATCGTCGGCAGCGCAAGACCGATCTGGGAGAGCGGATCCGGCGGTGTCAGCACGGCTGCGACGACAAAGGCAACGACGATGAAGTACTTGCGCTTGTCGGCCAGCCACTGGCTTTCGAGAATTCCGACCCGTGCCAGAAGCGTCGTGATGACCGGCAGCTGGAACACCAGGCCAAAGGAAAAGACCAGCGTCATGATCAGGCTCAGATATTCCGAAACCTTCGGCAGCAGAGAGATCGCCACATCGCCCTCACCCGGCGCCTGCTGCATGGCGAGGAAGAACCACATGACCATGGGCGTGAAGAAGAAATAGACGAGCGAGGCGCCGAGCAGGAAGAGCAGCGGCGACGCAACCAGGAACGGCAGGAAAGCGGCACGCTCGTTTTTGTAGAGCCCGGGCGCCACGAACTTGTAGATCTGCGAGGCGATCACGGGAAAGGCGATGACCATGGCGCCAAAGGCGGCAACCTTCACCTGGGTGAAGAAGAATTCCTGCGGCGCCGTGTAGATCAGCTCGGCCTTGCTCAGGTCCATGCCGGCCCAGGCCACCGCCCACTTGTACGGTACCACCAGCATGTTGAAGAGTGGTTTGGCGAAGTAGAAGCAGACGATGAAGGCGACGAAAAAGGAGCCTAGCGCCCAGATCAGTCGGGAACGCAACTCGATCAGATGCTCGATCAGCGGCTGGGGCTTGTCGTCGATATCGCCGCTCATGCGCGGTCCTCACTCTTGGTCTTGCGTGCCCGGAGCGCCGGCTTGGCAGCCGCCTTCTCCGCGGCGACAGGCTTGGCGACCTCGGCCTTAGCTGCAGACAGTTTGGCCGGCGCCTTGGCAGCGGGTGCTGCTGGCTTCGCCGTTTTGCCTGCAGGTTTGGCCGGCACGGCAGTTTTGGCCGCAGATGCGGTCTTGCCCGCCGCCGACTTGCGGACCGCCGTTTTTTTCGCAACGACCGGCGCTGCGGCCGGGGCGGATGTCGCGGGTGCCGTTGTCGCAACCGGCGCGGGCGTGGACGGGGTGGTTGGGGTCGCAACGGCCGGCGGCGGCGTCACGGGCCTCAGTTCCTGGGGTGGTTCTCCAAGGCCGAGCGGCACATCGGGGAGGATCGAATTGTCCTCGTAGCCATCATCCAGAGGAGCCGACTTGGTGTCGAGGCGCGTGGAACGCTCCAGGTCCGACTTGATCTCCTGCCCCATCTGGCGCAGCGGATTGAGCGTCTCGCGGATCGTGTTCGCAGGGTTGAGCGAGCGGATGTCGTTGACCGAATTCTTCAGATCATCGAGCTCGGCCTCACGCAAGGCTTCGTCAAACTGGGCGCGGAATTCGCCCGCCGTCTGACGCAAGCGCTTGGTCATCTTGCCAAAGGCCCTGATCATCGGCGGCAGATCCTTCGGCCCCACCACGACGATCAGGATGACGGCGACCACCAAAAGCTCGGTCCAGCCAATATCCAGCATGCAAACGGGCTCCTGATGCCACGCAATGGCGCCTCAATCCGGGCGCCGGTCTTCCAACATTTCAACGAAGAACGGGCAGTCGAAAAACTGCCCGTCCGACCGGCTTTAACCGATCACTTTACCTCGTCGGCCTTGTGGTCGACCGTCTTCGTGGTGGTCGGCTGTGCGTTCGAGGCCGTCTGGTTCTCGTCCTCGTCGCTCATGCCCTTCTTGAAGCTCTTAATGCCCTTGGCCACGTCACCCATCAGTTCCGGGATCTTGCCGCGACCGAAGAGAAGCAGGACGATCGCCAGAACGATGATCCAGTGCCAAATGCTAAACGAACCCATGCCTGCCACTCCTTAGATTTTTGTTTCCCCGATGTAGGGGCTTTCCGGTGTCTTTTCAAACACCAAAATGTCTTTGGGCTCAACCGCAATCGTCACGTCGCGCACACCAGGCGACAAGATGTCGGCCCGGATCCGCGCGCGAACCGGCCGCTCGGTGCCAGGGACTGCGAGATCGAGCAGTTCAACGACGCCGAGGAAGCGGCGCGCGATGATACGGGCCGGAATGGCACCGCCACTGTCGCGCACGGACAGACCCGACAACCTCACGGCAACTTCGACGTCAGCGCCTTCGGCGATGTCTCCGGAATCGGCTGCTCCCAAGGGCGTGTCGACGCGACCGCCACGCACTTTCCCGGAAAACTCGTTGATCTCCGAGAAGAAGGCAGCCGCGAAAATGTCGTTGGGCCGACGATAGAGATCGTCCGAAGTGCCGACCTGAACGAGCCGGCCATTCTTCAGCAACGCAATCCTGTCTGCCATGCGCATCGCTTCTTCGGCGTCATGGGTGACGACGACGGCAGTCGCGCGGGTCTCACGAAGAATTGCAAGCGTATCTGCCCGCACGGTGTCTTTCAGCCGCGAATCGAGGCCGGAAAACGGCTCGTCCATCAAAAGCACGCTCGGCCGGGGAGCGAGCGCTCTCGCAAGTGCCACGCGCTGCTGCTCGCCGCCCGACAGGGCATGCGGGAACTTCTCGGCATAATGCGCGAGGCCGACGCGCTCCAGTGCGGCCATGGCTTCGGCCACAGCCTCTTTGCGCGGCAAGGCGGTCAGTCCGAAACGGACATTGTCGAGCACGCACATATGGGGAAAGAGCGCGAAGTCCTGAAACATCAGGCCGATCCCGCGCTTCTCTGGCGGCAGGAAGGTCTGCGGCCCGGCCACTTCGCGGTCGTTGATCAGGACGCGGCCCGCGGCCTGCGCCTCGATGCCGGCTGCGATCCTCAGCAGTGTCGTCTTGCCCGATCCGGAGGGACCGAGGAGGCAAAGCACTTCGCCGGGTTCGGCCGTCAACGAGACGCCACGGATCGTCTCCTTGCCGTGGTAACGGTGGTGAATGTCCTCGAAGGTCAGGCGCGCGGCAAAGGTCACGCCCGCCGTGCGCTGGCCGTCTCCATGCTGGATCTTCGCTGGGTTCATTCTGCCGTCCGCGCGGCTCATCCCGGATCGGCGCGGTTTCTTTAAAACCGCACGACCCGGCATCACCGGTCACCGTTGAAAAAGCTGACCCTATTCCTCTGCTTCACCGCCCGGAGTCAAGAGGCCGAGTTCTTCGAGGTCAAGCTGCGTGATCGGATCTTCCTCGTCGGTCAGATCGTCATGGGTCATGGGAAGCGGAATATTGAAGTTTGCGGGGATGCGGCCAGAGAGCAGCCCTGCCCCCTTCAACTCTTCGAGACCCGGCAGATCGCGCAGCTCTTCCAGGCCGAAATGATCGAGAAAATCGCGCGTAGTGCCAAGGGTAACAGGACGGCCCGGCGAACGACGCCGCCCGCGAAATCGCACCCAGCCCGCCTCCATCAGCACGTCAAGCGTGCCCTTGGACGTCTGCACGCCTCTGATGTCCTCGATCTCGGCACGGGTGACCGGCTGATGATAGACAATGATGGCCAAGACTTCGAGGGCGGCCCGCGAGAGCTTCTTGACCTCGGCCTCGTCGTTACGAATGGCAAAGGACAGATCTGCCGCCGTACGGAACGCCCAGTGGTCATCGACCTGAACGAGGTTTACGCCGCGCGCGGCATAGTCCTCTTTCAGCTGGTGAAGGATATCGGTTGCGGAAATGCCGCGCGGCAGGCGCTCCTCGATGAACGTCGTCGAGACCGGCTGGGCCGATGCAAAAACGAGGGCTTCTGCGATGCGCAACGCCTCGCGGCGGTCGAGTTCGGCGCGCAGGGAGGCGGCGTGACCGCTTTCCTCGGCATCCCCACCCTCTTCCGGCTCAAGGTCCTCGACATCGGCCATGGGCTTACTCCACCGCCTTGAGTGCCTCGGCCTTAGGGCCGCTGCGCATGTAGATCGGCTGGAAGGCGCCGTCCTGGCGGATTTCGAGGCGTCCCTCGCGCACCAGTTCGAGCGAGGCTGCAAAGGCGCTGGCGATCGCAGTCACCCGCTCCTCCGGGCTCGGCAGATAACGCAGCAGGAAATGGTCGAGCGCCGTCCAGTCGGAAATCTCGCCGATCATGCGGGTCAGGATACCGCGCGCATCCGAGAGCGACCAGACACGACGCTTCTCGATGGTCACCTGCGTGATCGCCTGGCGCTGGCGAAGTGAGGCATAGGCAGTCAGCAGGTCGTAGAGTGACGCCTCATAGGCACTCACTGCGCGCGAGGGCACATGCTCCGGTGCGCCGCGCGGGTGGACATCACGCCCGAGACGATTGCGGTTGATGAGGCGGTTCGCGGCCTCGCGCATCGCTTCCAGCCGCTTCAGGCGGAAGGCAAGCGTCTGGGCCATTTCCTCCCCCGAGGGTCCATCATCCTTCGGCTGCTGCGGGATCAGAAGGCGGGACTTCAGATAAGCGAGCCAGGCGGCCATCACCAGATAGTCGGCGGCAAGCTCAATGCGGATGCGCCGGGCGCTCTCGATGAAAAGCAGATACTGCTCCGCCAATGCCAGCACCGAAATGCGGGCAAGATCGACCTTCTGGTTGCGGGCGAGGAAGAGCAGGAGATCCAGCGGTCCTTCGAAGCCAGCGACATCGATCAGAAGAGCGGGGTCACTCGCGGCCCTCTCCTCGGCAGTGTCCTGCCAGAGGCTGTCCATCGGCGTCGGGACCGGCGTCTCCCCCTGGGAGGACCGGTTCAGAACCGTCGGCTGGACAGGGCCGCGCACCATCAGGCCACCGCCATGAGTCTGGCGAATTCGTCGCGCAGCGCCTGCTCGTCAGAAGCGTCCGGGCCGACGAGAGCGGCTTCGACGGCATCCGCACGTTCGCGCGCCTTGCTAGACAGCTCGGACACGGCAGCCGCGACGGCTTTCATCTCGTCCATATGGCCGTGGCAATGCAGGACAACATCAAGTGCAGCGGCGATGCGCACTGCTCGCTCGCCAATCGTGCCTTCCAGCGCATTCATTGAGATGTCGTCGGACATCAGCAGGCCCTCGAAGCCAATCGCCTTGCGCACGATCTCCTCAATGACGATGCGCGAGGTCGAGGCCGGATGATCGGGGTCGATGTCGGTATACACGACATGGCAGCTCATGCCCATCAACTCGTGCGCCAGCGCCTTGAAGGGCACGAAATCATGGGCTTCCAGTTCAGCCCGCGAGACGGTCACGACGGGGAGCTCGTGATGGCTATCGGCCATACCGCGACCGTGTCCCGGCATGTGCTTCATGACCGGCAGGACGCCACCGGCCTTCAGGCCATCGGCTGCCGCCTGTCCCATCTTCGCGACGACATAGGGGTCGTTGGAATAAGCACGATTGCCGATGACATTGCTTGCCCCCTCAATCGGCACGTCGAGAACGGGCAGGCAATCGACATTGATGCCGAGGCGATAAAGATCGAAGGCATGCAGACGCGACATCAGCCAGGCAGCGCGCAAGCCCTTCTCGGCATCCCGATCGTAAAGCGCACCGAGGTCTGCGCCGGAAGGATAACGCGGTGCGATCGGCTCGCGGATGCGCTGCACACGCCCACCTTCCTGGTCGATCAGGACCGGCACTTCTGCTCCGCCACCGACGGTCTCGCGCATCTCGGCAACCAGATCCCTGACCTGCTCGGCCTCGCCGATATTGCGACCGAAGAGGATGAAACCCCAGGGCTGTTCATCGCGATAAAAGGCCTTCTCGTCGGCGCTCAAGCGCTGGCCGAGGCAACCGAGGATCATGGCTTTGGCGGGGCGGGACTGTGCTGTCATGGAAAGACCATATCGATGGGGATGAAAAAGCCGAAGGGACCGGAAGAGAGCCTAGCCCCTCATACACAAGAAAAGAGGCGGAACACGCGGTTCCGCCTCTTCAAGATTCTAAAATCGGGTCCGACCTCAGCGCGAAACGAGGCAGCTGCCACCGGCGGCACGATACTGCTCGCAGAGCGCCACGGCTTCATCCTTGGAGCCTGCGACGATGCGGACGCGGTAGAAGGTGCCCTTGCCGGGGATGTCCGCCTGACGGATTTCCCAGGGCTTGCCTCCCAACACGTTGCCAAACTTGGAGGACAGGCTGCGGTAGCTCTTCTGCGCGTCGGCTTCGGACGGCAAGGACGCGATCTGTACGCCGAAGCTTCCAGCCGGCGCAGTCGAGGCCGGCGCAGGCGTTGCAGCGGCCGGAGATGCGGCGGCAACCTCAGCCTGAGCGGCCGGCTGCGCCGGTGCCGTCGCAGACGCGCGAAGATTGCCCTGATCCGTCACTGTGCCAACGACGTTGACCGGCTGGTCTGCAGGACGGGTCGTCGGAACCGGTGCACGCGACGTAGTCGCATCTGCGGGAGCCGATAACGTCTCGGCTGCGGCCAGTTCAGCTGGAGCGGTCGTCGCCGCAGCAGGCGCAGCCGCCGACGACGCCGACGCCGCAGCGTCCGGGTTCACAACGCGCGTGTCGACCGTTCTGACGGCATCACCGGCATTGCTATTCGGCACGCTCGGCGGCGCGAGCACCGGAGCGTCGGCTGCCGGCTGAGACGAAGGCGCGGACGCCGTCTGGACCGAAGCCGGAGCCGATTCGACCGGGACTTCCTGTGCAACCAGCGTACCGTCGGGACGAACGATCATCGTTCGCACCTTGCGCGGCGTGATCGTCGCCGGGTCTTCGGCGGCGGCCTGCGGCGGCTGGCCATCGGGGAGCAGACGCGGATCCTCGGTTTCTCCGACCGGTGTCGCCAGGGCTTCGCTTCCACCATCCATCGGCAGCGTTTCCGGGATCAGGGTACGCTGTACGACATCGATTGGCTGCTCTTGCGAGGAAATCAAGCTAGGCTGCGTGGGATCTTCGACCCCATTGCCAGCCACCCGATCATAAACGGCCTTGTCCTGGTTCGGGACGGACTTGCCGCCCGGATCGTCAGGGACGATCTTCACCGGCGACTTGTCGGCAGCGATCACCTGCGGCTCACCTCCACTCAGCGTGCCGATAGCACCGCTTCCGAGCCAGGCATAGAGGCCGCCAGCGCCTGCGAGCAACACGATCACGGCTGTGCCCGCCATCAAATAGGGCTTGATGTGACGGAACCGGAAGCCCTGCCCCTCACCTGAGATGGTGATGTGACCACGGCTTTCTGGCTCCAGAGCGCCCGAGGAGGTCATTGAGGTGCGGAAATCTTCTTCCAATGCCTTTTCGAAAGCGTCGAAATCGTCGAGTGGTGCGGCAGCTGGGCGAACACCCACTGCGGCTGCCGGTGCGACCGCTGCAGCAACACGGCTGCCTGCGGCCGGGGCCGGCTGGCGAGCTGCGGGAACCACGGGCTCTTCGAACAAGGTCGCGAGCTCCGCATCGATATCGATGTCGTAGTCCGGCTGAGTCGCTGGGGTGGGTCGTGCGTCGGCCACCGGAACGTCCGGCACGTCCATACCGCTCAAGGTTTCCAGCAAGTCGTCCTGCTCGGAGATCTCGGACGGATCGAAAGCAAAGCTGTCATCGATCGGCGTTGCAGGGCGCGCGGGCGCGCTTGACGGAGCTGGCTCGACGACGTGGTTATCCACCGCAGGACGAGCGACGGCCGCAGCGAAGGCGGAAGCCGAAACGGTTGGTGCAGCGACATAGGCAGGCACAGAAGGCGCAGCAGCGTATGACGGTGCCGCTGTCACCGCAGGTTCGACCCGAGCCGGCGCGAACGCTGGGGCAGCAGGCGCCGCCGCGAATGCAGCGGCACTGACGACAGGCGCAAGCTTCTGCGGCGCTACATCGAGCTCCGAAAGATCAAGTTCGATATCGTCAAGCTGCAGATCGAATTCCTGATCCTGGAAGGGATCGAATTCCTCCTCGGCAACCACAGGGGCAGCGCGCTGAGCGACAGGCTCTGAGGCCTGGGGCGCAACATCGACATCCTCGTCGATCGCCAGTTCGTTCAGGAAATCGAAGCTGAACTCGGCATCGTCGCGGTCCAAAGCAGCCGCCGCCGGAATCGGCGCAGACGCTGCGACCGGCTGCGCCGCACGAGGCTCGGGTTCCAAGCCAAAGTCATTGACACCAGCCGAAATAGCCGGAGCAACAACGGGCTCGATCCGCTCCACTACCGGAGCGCTTGCCGGAATAGGCTCGACCGGGCCAGAGCCCCAGTCGAAACTTGCCTTACCGAAATCGAGCGCCACCGGCTCCTGCGCGACGGAAATCGAGGGCGCGGTTGGCGCATCAAAGTCCGACAGATCAAATGCTGGGGTTTCGCGCGGCGGCTCGACCGCAAGCTGAGGCTCTGCACGACGGACCGGCTGGGCGGAAAAATTCGCAAGCGGCAGCCGCAGACGCGGCGCCTCGGCCTGAGTCGGCTGCTGAGGCGCAACCGGCTCTACCGAACGCACATCGGCATCAGCGACAGCGAATTCCAGCTCGTCGGCAAGATCAAAGGCGATCTCCGGCTCGACCCGCGCCGCGACAGGCGCATCATCGACACGACCAAGCTCCGGGGCATCTGCGACGGACAGGTCCATGTCGGAAACATAGGGATCTTCGACGTAGGAGACCGGCTCCGGGTATTCGACCGGCTCTGACTCGTAGGCGGCCTGCGGCGCAGAATAGGAAGCCATGGGCTCCGGCTCAAATCGGGGCTCCTCGCGATAGTGGGTCGCAGGGACGCTCTCGACAAGGGCTGGCGCCGGGCGTGAGACCACCGGCTCGGGAGCGGACAGCGGCGGCGCATAGGCAGCCGGCGCAGGCGAGGCTTCATAGCCCTCGAACTCGCGCATCAATTCGTCTTCGAGATTGAATTCGGCCGACCCCATGTCGGGCACCTGCGGAAGCGAGACAACCGGCTCACGCTTCAGCGGCTGATCGAACCCAACGATGCGGGCGAGTTCAGCCAACGGATCATCATCCGCGAAACCGTCGCCCTGCGATCGAATGCTGTTTGCAGCCTGCTTCTGTACCATTACCTGTTCCACTCACTCACGCGACTCAACGCCTGCCAGCGCAATGTGGGGAATTGGTGACGATACTATCGCATTTCTACCGGTGCTTCGGTGCCAGTAATGGCCAGTCCCGATTTCAACACGGAGGCGACAGCATGCACCAGCCCAAGCCTGGCGATGGTTAATTCTCTATGTTTATCGTTAACAAAGCGTAATTCGGGCGAATCCTTGCCCTTGTTCCAGTGAGTATGGAGCGAGCTTGCCAGATCATGCAGGTAAAATGCAAGTCGATGCGGCTCCTGCGACAGTGCTGCCGCCTCGATGATCCGGGGATATTCGGCAAGCTTGCCAATCAGGGCGAGTTCCGTCGGATCTTCGATCCGTCCCATTACCGCACTGGCCAGATCGAGCTGCTCGATGTCGAGGTCCGGGAAAGCCTCCCTCGCCTGGCGCAGAATCGACATGCACCGGGCATGGGCATACTGCACGTAGAAGACCGGGTTGTCCTTCGACTGCTCGGTCACCTTGGCGAAGTCGAAATCGAGCGGCTCGGAATTCTTCCGGTAGAGCATCATGAAGCGCACCGAATCACGGCCGACTTCCTCGACCACTTCCCGCAGCGTCACGAAGTCGCCCGAGCGCTTCGACATCTTCACGGGCTCGCCATCACGGTAGAGCTTGACCAACTGGCACAGCAGCACCGTCAGCTTTGACTTGCCTTCCGAGACGGCCCGGTTGACGGCCTCGAGCCGCTTCACATAACCGCCATGGTCAGCGCCGAGCACATAGATCATCTCGGAGAAGCCGCGATCGAACTTGTCCTTGAAGTAGGCGACGTCGGCCGCAAAATAGGTGTAGGAGCCGTCCGACTTCATCAGCGGACGGTCGATATCGTCACCGACTTCGGTCGAGCGGAACAGCGTCTGCTCGCGGTCTTCCCAGTCTTCCGGAAGTTGCCCCTTCGGCGGCGGCAGCGTGCCACGATAGACATGGCCCTTGAAGGTCAGGTCGTTGATCGCGGTGCGGATCTTCGCGGCATTGTTGGCATGCAGCGTGCGCTCGGAAAAGAAGATATCGTGATGCACGTTGAGCGTCGCGAGATCGTCGCGGATCATCACCATCATCGCATCGATGGCCTTTTCCTTGACGATGGCCAGCATGTCCTCTTCCGGCATGCCGTAAAGCTTGGTGCCGTATTCGTCCGCAAGCGCCTTGCCGACCGGCACCAGATAGTCGCCCGGATAGAGCCCAGCGGGGATTTCGCCGATATCCTCACCGAGCGCCTCGCGGTAGCGGAGGAAGGCCGAGCGGGCCAGCACGTCGATCTGCGCGCCGGCATCGTTGATGTAGTATTCCTTGGTCACCTCGTAGCCGGCAAAACCGAGCAGATTGGCGAGCGTATCGCCGACGACGGCGCCACGGCAGTGACCGACATGCATCGGGCCGGTCGGATTGGCCGAAACATATTCGACATTGACCTTATGGCCGGCGCCGACCGTGGAGCGGCCGAAATCGGTTCCCTGACGGATCATGGTCGCCAGCAGACGCTGCCAATAGGGGACCGAAAGACGGATATTGATGAAACCGGGGCCAGCAACGCCGACTTCTGCAATATCGGGATCCTGCTTCAGCTTCTCACCGATCAGATCGGCGAGCGCGCGCGGGTTCATGCCCATGCCCTTGGCAAGCACCATGGCAGCATTGGTCGCAGCATCGCCATGGCTCGGATCACGCGGCGGCTCGACGACGATGCGGTTGAAGTCAAGGCTGTCGCGCTTCTCGCGCACCGCCTCGATCTCGTCTAGCGCTGCTTTGATCCGGATTTCGAAATCGGCGAAAAGGTTCATGGCGTGTTCCTGCGCGCCGAAGCTCAGCCCCGGCGTTCTCTGAAGAATTTTGTCGGCTGCCTATCGCAATTCGGGAGTCCGGTCAAACAGCTCGCGATGCGTTCGCACCGCATAGGTGTCGGTCATACCGGCCAGATAGTCGCCGACATGGCGGGCCTTCTGACCATCATTTAGGCCCGAGATATGGTTCACCCAGAAGTGGCTCTTCATCAGCTTCGGGTCGTTCATATAGGCGTTGAAAAGATCGGTGACGATCTCGGCGGCCGCCGCACGAATGCGCATGATGTCGGGGTGGCGGTAGATACGGCTGAACAACAGCTTCTTGATTGCCTTGTCGGTCTCGGCCATGCGATCGGAGAAGGTGGCGATGGTCATGGGGGCCGCCCTCACCTCCTCGACACTCTGCGGCTCGACCTGTTTCAGCCGGTCCTGTGCCACGCCGATCACGTCTTCCACCATGCGGGTGATCTGCCGGCGCATGATCTCATGGGTGAAGCGGTCGGGATCGAGATGCGGATAGCGGTCGCGCACCTCCTTCATCAGACCGGCGAGAAAGGGCACATCCTCAAGCATATCGAAGGTCAAATAGCCGGAACGCAGACCATCATCGATGTCATGGGTGTTATAGGCGATGTCGTCGGCAATCGCCGCGACCTGGGCTTCGAGCCCTGCAAAGCTCGCCAGTTCCAGATCATGGATCTCGCAATAATCGAGGATCGGCTGCGGAACCGGACCGCGTGTCCCCTGCCCGTCCTTCGTCAGCAGCGGCCCGTTATGCTTCACCAGACCTTCGAGCGCTTCCCATGTCAGGTTCAGGCCGTCGAAATCGGCATAGCGCCGTTCGAGCTTGGTGACGATGCGAAGCGACTGGGCATTGTGGTCGAAGCCGCCATAGGGCTCCAGCACCTCGTGCAATGCGTCCTCGCCCGTATGACCAAAGGGCGTGTGGCCGAAGTCGTGAACGAGCGCGACCCCTTCCGCCAGGTCCTCATCGAGCTTCAGGGCGCGGGCCAAGGCGCGTGCGATCTGGGCCACCTCGATCGTATGGGTCAACCGCGTGCGGTAATGGTCGCCATCCGGGCCGATGAAGACCTGGGTCTTGTGCTTGAGGCGGCGAAAGGCGGTCGTATGGACGATGCGGTCACGGTCGCGCTGGAATTCGGAGCGGGTGAGGCTTCCCCCTTCTTCGAAGAGACGGCCACGGCTCGCCCAGGGATTGGTCGCGTAGACTGCCCGCTCTCCGGTCCCGAAACCCAATGCTGCTTGATCGATCGTCATGCCGTGCCGCTTGCTCCCCATTGACGCAACTCTTGTGCCTTCATACCTATAGCGGACAAAGCCGCAAGGCGATGCGGGTTCCGAAGGGTCTTCGGGCCGTTTCGCCGGATCAAAAGTCGCGCAATTGCGTGACATTGTGGTGATTTGCGCCGAATAGAACCGTTTTCACCGGGCCTTGAACCCGGCAGGAGGCAGAATGAGCACCGAAACCGTTACCCTTTCCGAAGCCGCAGCGAAGCGAATCGCCGCGATCGTTGCCGCTGATGCCGAGAAGTCGGCGCTTCGCGTTTCCGTCGAAGGCGGCGGCTGTTCTGGCTTTTCCTACAAGTTCGACCTGGACGGCCAGCCTGCTGGCGACGACATCGTGATCAGCCGCGACGGCGCCACCGTGCTGATCGACCCGATGTCGATCATTTACATGGCAGGCTCCGAGATCGACTTCGTCGACAATCTGCTCGGCCAGTCCTTTCAGATCAGGAACCCCAATGCGGTGGCGAGCTGCGGCTGCGGCACCAGCTTTTCCGTATGAGCATGATGAAAATAGCCAGCTGGAACATCAACGGCGTCAAGGCGCGCATCGAGAACCTGTGCCAGTGGCTGAAGGATAGCGATCCCGATATTGCCTGCCTTCAGGAAATCAAATCTGTCGATGAAGGCTTTCCGCGTGGAGAGATCGAGGCGCTCGGCTATCACGTGGAGACGCACGGCCAGAAGGGCTTTAACGGCGTCGCACTGCTCTCCAAAATCAAGCCCGACGAAGTGAACCGCGGCCTGCCGGGTGACGAGACAGACGAGCAGGCGCGTTTCATCGAAGGCGTATTTTCCGTCGATGGCGGCGTCGTGCGCGTGGCCTCGCTCTACCTGCCGAACGGCAATCCGTCCGACGACCCGGTCAAATACCCTTACAAGCTCGCCTGGATGGCCCGCCTCGAGGCCTTTGCGCGCGACCGCATGGCGCTCGAAGAACCGCTGATCCTTGCCGGTGACTACAATGTCATCCCCGAGCCGCATGATGCCAAGGACCCGAGCCAGTGGGTCACGGATGCACTCTTCCTGCCGCAGACACGGGCGGCCTTTCGCCGTCTTGAAAACCTTGGCTTCGTTGATGCCGTGCGTGCGACGAGTGACGAGACGCCGCTCTTCTCCTTCTGGGACTATCAGGCGGGCGCTTGGCAGAAGAACAATGGCATCCGCATCGACCACCTGATGCTCTCGCCCGAGGCTTCCGACCGGCTGCGTTCGACCGCGATCGAAAAACACGTGCGGGCCTGGGAAAAGCCGTCGGACCACGTGCCGGTCGTCGGTCATTTCGCCTTCTGAGACCAGGACCAATCGCAGACAGAGAAATGGGCGCCGCAGCGCCCATTTTCATATGATGTTCGGCTTGAATGGTTCAGTCGGCCTGCTCGAAAACTTCCGGAGCCAGGGCCACCGCCACGCGGCGATCCTCTTCGTTGGCCAGAGAGAAAGCCCGCTCCTGCAGATCCTGCATCCAGGGACAATCCTTCGGATTGCACCGCTCCAGCGCCGCCGTCAGGAAGGCGAGACCACGCACCGTCTGCCCCTCTTCGAAAAGCACATTGCCGAAGATCGACATGGCGCCGGCATGGCCGCTCTTGCGCGCCAGGTTCAGCCACTTCTTGGCCTGCTGGACATTCACCCTGCCGCCTTCGCCTGCGAGGATCATACGCGCCAACTGGAACTGCGCTTCCGGCACGCCGAAGGTCGATGCTACCTGGAAATAGATCTGCCGGGCCTGGGCGAGGTCCGCCTTGACGGGACTGTTCGGGATGCCCTGCCGGTAATAACGGGCGAGCGAAAGAAGGGCGTTGACGAAGAAACCAGTATCAGCAGAACCCGGCTCTACACCCTGATTGGCAATTTCCGCATAGATCTTGAAGGCTTCGAAGTCGTTTTCGACCACCCCGTCGCCGGCCGCATACATGTTGGCGAGCGCCCAGCGCGATCCGGTATGACCCTTTTCCGCTGCATAGCGATAGGCCTCGACGGCCTCTTCCTTCTGGCCTTTCTTGTAGGCATTGAAGCCGAACTTGAAGAGATCGAAGGGACCGGATTCCTTGCTCACGCCGGTATTGATGTCGAACGCGCGGGCGGACGGGCTCGACGACAGCAGAAGAGCCGCCGTCAGAAGCATTGCCGAAGTCTTCCAGTCACCGAGACGCATGGGTCCGCACAATTTCCAAGTCATCATGGACATCAGAAGCCTCGCCCCGCTTGTGCGGCGAGTTCGCCTGCGCCCGATTTGAAGAATACATCCGACCGATGAATAGACGGTTCATGACCGGTTGCCCGATCGGAGCTTCCGTCACCGCTCTTTTGTGTTTTCGTCTGCATGGAGAAGAGACTAGACCCGATTTCCGGCAAGACCGGGGCGATCGATCGCGCCCCATCCAATTTCCCTTCGAGACAGTCTGGCCGCTCCCCAAAAACGACCGAAGTCATTGCTATCAGCACCGATTTTTCGCCCCAGAGGCTCATGTGAAACTCTTAACACCACCCACTTGAAACAGCCCCCGCCGTTTCTTGAAACACCGGTGCTCTTTGTTTGTGGCGGGAAATGGACAAATTTACCCGTTGCGCGGTCCGGCGGGAAGGATAGACGCGATGTTGCAGAATCATCACATTCCGGAAAGCTGAAAAACCGCAGCACGGCCCCAAACGAAAGAAGCCCGGACAAGCCGGGCTTCGATCGATTTGATTTCGCAGAGATCAGAAGCGAACCTTGAGCGACGTCGAGACGGCGGCTGCGAGGTCGGTGCCGAAGTCATAGGAGACGTCGCTGCCATAGGTTTCACCACCAGTGGTGATCTGGCCCGAACTACCCGACGTCAGCAGGCTGACGGCACCTGCGAGACGGAACTCAACATTTTCCGACGGCGTGTAGGACACACCAGTACCGAAGATCCATGTGTCGCTCTGAGCACCGAAGCCCTGAGAAGTGCCACGATCCCAAGTCACGGAACCTGCAACGCTCCACTGGTCATTAAGCTTGTGACCGATGCCGCCACTGACCGTCCAGCCGTCACGATAGGCCAGGTCAAGCGAAGTGCGCTCCGCATTCGTTGTCGAATTGAAGAAGCGGATACGCTGCAGCTGGCTCCAATCGGTCCACTTCACCGAGCCGAAGGCCAGCCAGTCAGGCGCGATACCCGACTGAAGCTTCATTTCGATGGAGTCTGGCATGGCCGCCGATCCATAGACGTTTTCGATCGATGTAGCACCTACCTGACGCAAGTCCAGTGTGCCTGTAATGTCATCCAACTTGACCTGGCTGTTGTACACAAGGCTGGCCCGAAGTGCGTACTCTGGGATCTCGTAAGCTGCGCCAATGCGCCAGCCGTATCCATCGCCTTCAAGATCTAGGCGACCGATACCCGTTCTGCCTCCTGGCAAGAGGGCTGGGTTTACGACAATGCGTTCTTTGAAGCCATCAACTTCCTGATAGAACGCACCACCAATGATACGCATTTGACCCGGCCCCACGTCAAACTTGTACGAGCACGTCAGCGCATAGTTGTGGCTGTTAACCTTCGTCTCAACGTTTTGGTTGGCGCCGGCCCAGTTCGTGCCAGGCTTTGTGTGCGCGCCCCATGGCTGCGAATAATCAGCCATGCAGGCTACGCCTTCCGTCACACCCGCCTTGAAGCCAATACGCGGCACGAAGTAGCTCTCGGTCTCTCCAACGGAATTTGACCTGCTATTCAGGTCCCCACCGCCGTTTGGAGAGGTCGGCCCCGTAGGATTTGAAGTATCCGTATCCCGCACATTCTTGAGCGTGCGATCCGGCGCAACATAGGTCACGCCGCTCTCGAACACATACTGGCCCGGATCGAACAGAAGGTCGATGTTGTAACCGCCACGTTCAAGACCGCCTGCCTGCGCGCCTCCCACGAATGCGCATGCTGCGATCAGGCCGAGGGCCGTTGTCTTCATCAAATGGTTCGCCATATCTCTCCCCAATTCAGGCAAAACTGTGATTTGGCATACTAGACATGTGCGACAGGATGGCAATCCGGTGATCGGCATCACAGGAATGTTCCCTTGCAGAAATTTTTACGTAACGTTCCTTACGCGCACGTCAAAATGCCGCAGCCGTGGACAAATAATCTCAAATATTGCCATAGATTCTGGTTTTTGAGAAAACGATTTTACGGATGTCGCCCTGCGTTGCATGCACGCCACAGTTTTGCCGATCATCGATTTGGGCGAAATTTATGCATTTCGCATCGCGGCTGCAGGCAAATCGAGCATTAGCAACAAGATAACGGTCAGAATCGATATGGAAGATAGCAAAGCAATTGTCTGCTCATGGTGCGACGCAAAAAGAAAAGGCCGGATGTGAAATCCGGCCTTTAGAATTTCATTCCTGAGACTAAGGCAGATCAACCTGCCTCGATAACTCTCGAAAGCGCAGTCAATAGGCTCGCTTTTTGCACTTCAAGCTCCTGCTGGCGCTCGCGTTCCGCTGCGACCACCTCCGGATTGGCATTGGCGACGAATTTCTCGTTGCTAAGCTTGCCGGCGATGCGGCCCAGTTCCTGGTCCACCTTGGCGATCGCCTTTTCGATACGGGCCTTCTCGGCCGAGAGATCGATCAGGGCACCCAGCGGCAGGCAGGCGGTCGCCTCGCCGACAATGATCTGGGCGGCGCCCTTCGGTGCGATATCGGCAACGGTAATCGCCTCGACTCGGGCGAGACGCTTGATCGCCGCATCATGACGGATCAACCGCTCCTGGGTCACGCCATTGGCACCCACCACGACGAGCGGGGCTGTCGCGCCCGGCGGCACGTTCATTTCCGAACGGGCAGAGCGGATACCGGTGACGAGATCGATCAGCCAGTTGATGTCAGCTGCCGAATTCTCATCGGAGAATTCTGGCGTCGGCCAGTCGGCGTGGCAGAGTAGCGTATCACGGGACACACCCTCGCCTGCCGTATGGGCCCAGAGCTCTTCCGTCATGAAGGGCATGAAGGGGTGCAGCAGCTTGTAAATCTGCTCGAGCACATAGGCCGCGCAGGCCTGCGCTTCCTTCTTCGCCTGTTCGTCCTCGCCCATGAAGACGGGCTTGAGCAATTCCAGATACCAGTCACAGAACTGGTTCCAGACGAAACGATAGAGGCTGCCCGCGGCATCGTTGAAACGATAATTCTCGATCGCCTCGGTTACCTCGGCTTCCGTGCGGGCAAGCTCGGTGAGGATCCAGCGGTTGATGGCGAGCGACGTCGTCTCCGGCAGGAAGGACGGATCGGCCTTCACGCCGTTCATCTCGGCAAAGCGCGTGGCGTTCCACAGCTTGGTGCCGAAGTTGCGGTAGCCGGCGATGCGGGCAGGATCCAGCTTCACGTCGCGGCCCTGGGCTGCCATGATTGCCAGCGTGAAGCGCAGCGCGTCGGCACCGTATTCGTCGATCAGTTCCAGCGGGTCGATGACGTTGCCCTTGGACTTTGACATCTTCTGGCCGTTCTTGTCGCGAACCAGCGCATGTACATAGACCGTGTGGAAGGGCTCGACCGGCTTGCCGTCCTCGTCCTTCATGAAGTGCAGGCCCATCATCATCATCCGGGCGACCCAGAAGAAGATGATGTCGAAGCCGGTGACCAGAACGTCGGTCTGGTAATACTTCGCCAGTTCCGGCGTCTCGTCCGGCCAGCCGAGCGTCGAGAAGGGCCAGAGCGCCGACGAGAACCAGGTGTCGAGAACGTCCTCGTCGCGGGTCAGGATCTCGCCGGGCTGGAAATTCTCGAGCTTCTCTTCGACCCAGGCCTTCCAGGGGCCTTCATGGGCGATGTAGTGCTGGATCGCCGAATGCAGCGCCTCTTCCTCGGTCTTCTCAACGAAGACCTGGCCGTCAGGGCCATACCAGGCCGGGATCTGGTGACCCCACCAGAGCTGACGCGAGATGCACCACGGCTCGATGTTTTCCATCCACTCGAAGTAGGTCTTTTCCCAGTTCTTCGGAACGAAGTTGGTGCGACCTTCGCGCACGGAGGCAATCGCCGGCTCGGCCAGCGTCTTGGCATCGGCAAACCACTGGTCGGTCAGCATCGGCTCGATGACGACGCCAGAGCGGTCACCGAAGGGCTGCATGATCTTCTTGTTCTCGACGAAGGGCACGTCGTTGCCTTCAGCGTCCTTGACGGTGACCGCGAGGCCTTCCGCATTGATCGCATCGACGATGCGCTTGCGGGCCTCGTAGCGGTCGAGGCCGCGATACTCGTCCGGCACCAGATTGATGTCGTCGACCTCAGCCTCGTTCGGCAGATGGCCGGTCTTGGCGATCTCCAGCGCGCGCGCTGCGTAAACGGCATAATCCTCGCCGTCGTCGCGCATCTTCGCCTGGGTGTCCATCAGGCGATAGAGCGGGATCTTGTTGCGGCGCGCGACCTGATAGTCGTTGAAGTCGTGGGCACCGGTGATCTTGACGGCGCCGGAGCCGAATTTCGGATCCGGATATTCGTCGGTGATGATCGGGATCAGGCGGCGATGCTCCTTCGGCCCGACCGGGATCTCGCAAAGTTTTCCAACGATTGCGGCGTAACGCTCATCCGACGGATGAACAGCGACGGCGCCATCGCCGAGCATGGTCTCAGGCCGCGTCGTCGCGATCGAGATGTAGTTGCGCTCCTCCTGGAAGGTGACGTTGCCGTCTTCATCCTTCTCGACATAGGTATAGGTTTCCCCACCCGCGAGCGGATATTTGAAGTGCCACATATGGCCTTCAACTTCCTTGTTTTCGACCTCGAGGTCGGAAATCGCGGTCTCGAACTTCGGATCCCAGTTGACCAGTCGCTTGCCGCGATAGATCAGGCCTTCCTTGTAGAGCGTGACGAAGACTTCAAGAACGGCGGCCGACAGGCCCTCGTCCATGGTGAAGCGTTCGCGCGACCAGTCACAGGAGGCGCCGAGACGCTTCAACTGGTTGAAGATCAATCCGCCCGATTCTTCCTTCCACTCCCAAACCTTTTCGATGAAGGCTTCGCGGCCCATGTCGCGGCGCGAAAGGTTCTGGCCGTTTTCGGCCAACTTTCGCTCGACGACCATCTGGGTCGCAATGCCGGCGTGGTCCATGCCTGGCTGCCACAGCACATCCTTGCCGCGCATGCGCTCGAAGCGGACCATGATGTCCTGCAGCGTGTTGTTCAGCGCATGGCCCATGTGCAACGAGCCGGTGACGTTCGGCGGCGGGATCACGATGGTGAAGGTGTCCTCGCCCGGCTTCGCGTTGGCGCCGGCGCGAAACGCATCGGCGTCTTCCCAGGCTTTCGCGATCTTCGGTTCGACGGCGGCTGAATCATAGGTCTTTTCGAGCATTTTCCGACCGGATTTTCGAGTTCTGGATGTGGCTTGGTAAATAGGACTGACAAAACCAAGTCAATAAAAAAGGCCGCTCTTGCGAGCGGCCCATGATCCCCAAAGGGAGTTCGGTCAGCGTCGCGGACCGCGGGCGACGCGTTCGATTTCTTCGCGCACGAGGCGTTCCACCAGCGTCGGCAGATTGTCGTCGAGCCAGTCTTTCAGCATCGGACGCAGCATTTCTTCGGCGACCTCGTCGAGCGAACGGCGCTCGCTGCCGTCAAAGGCGGCGGCAAGTTCGGAGAAGGAACGCGAAACCTGCTCGACGGTTGCGGCGGAAACAAGGGCGGTCAGATCCCGTCCCTCGTTTTCTGTGTTCTGATGCATATCGTCGGAAGCCGCAGATACCTGCATGTCCACCTCGAACGACGGCCCTGCCTGCTCCATATCGGGTTCCAGGAAGGCCGGCTCCCTGCGCTCAGCGCGAACCTCAACATGGGCCATGCGCGCGATCGGCGACGGTTCTGCGGGGCGCTCGGCTTCCTGTTCGGCACGCTTGACTGGTGCCTGAGCCGGTTCGGCGGCGATCGTTGGGCGCAGCTGCTGGTCGCGCATCTCCGAGAGACGTGTCGACATGACAGGCGCCGGCGCCCTGTGCTGCGCATCAGCCGCCGAAAACTCACTGTCGCGACGTGGCTGTGAGACCGTCACATGGGCAGTCGTGTTGGACAATTGCGGCGCGCTCGGACGCTCCGTGCGCTCGGAGGCCGATCGCACACGGGCCGCGAGATCGGCGAGCGACACGCTCTTGGGCGCTTCCGGAGCCTGATCGAGGACCGGCTCGCGACGCGGCTCGACTTCGGCGCGCTCCATGTCCCGCTGCGGAAACAGGGGGAAAGCGGAACCGGCATCGTTGGCCGGGACGAATTCGCCGCCGTCATAGCCCATGTCCTCGTCGCTTTCGCCCTGATCGTCGGTCAGCGACGCTGCATCCTGCGTCAGGCTTCCACCGTTCACGGGATCATTGCTCTCGATGATCCGGCGGATGGATGCCAGGATCTCTTCCATGGACGGTTCACGCGCTACGCTTGGCTGAGCCATACTAATCCCCGTTGTCCTCAGAAATTCTCGGTCGGGACACAAGCACCCACACCGATTCGCGCTCACCCTAGGATACGCGCCTCTCGAAAAAAATCACGTGCGCTGAATGAATTGCCGTGATGCACAGCTTTGTTGCGCACCAACGAAAAGGCCCGCACGTGGCGGGCCTTGCATGGTCTCTGTAAACGTTGCGCCTCAGAACACGAATTCGGCGGCCTTCCGGAAACCGGGCAGCGGCTTCACGGCGGCATTGAAATACTCGGTGTGGGAGGTGATACCGCCGTTCTTGACATAGAGGCGGGCGCGGGCCGCATTGCCATAACCGACGACGGCGACAAGACGACCACCCTCGCGCAGCTGCGCCAGCAGGGTTTCCGACAGCTCCTCGACGGCACCGTTGACGAAGATGACGTCATAGGGTGCTTCGGCGGCATAACCGTCTTCCAGCTTGGCGGAGACGACGGCGACATTGTCATAACCGAGTTCGGAGAGCGTTTCGGTCGACCGGGCCACAAGCGCCTCGTCACTCTCGGTCGCCACGACAGACCCAGCCAGCAGCGACAGAAGGGCTGCGGCATAACCGGCGCCACAGCCGATCTCGAGCACCAGGTCATCCTTGGTGATGGCGGCCAGCTGCAGAAGCTTGGCGAGCGGCGACGGCTCCATGATGTAACGGGCCGGATTGCCATTGGCGGCGGGCGCCACCTGCATGTCCTCGTCGATATAGGCGAGCGGCTTCAGCTCGGCCGGAACGAAGGCTTCGCGCGGCACCGAAAGAAAGGCGGTCAGCACGGAATGGGACGTGACGTCCGTCGTCCTGATCTGGTTGTCCACCATCTTGGTGCGTGCTGCTACGTAATCCATCATTTCATTCGCGCCCCGTGTCGACCGGCCATAGCGGCTTATTCCACCCGTGTCTTTAATTGCAGGGCGAGGCGCTTTCAAGCCGGTCTTCTCCTCGCACACGAGAATATCGCGGTCGCCATGTGACGCAGTCGACACGACAGAAGCCGGACAACCGACAATATCCATGCCGTCCAGCGTAGACCAGATGATAGAGAGAGAAAGTTCGGATGGAGGCCTCGCCCGGAATTGAACCGGGGTACAAGGATTTGCAGTCCTCTGCGTCACCACTCCGCCACGAGGCCATCCGGGTAGAAAAGTGCGTGTGGTGGCGCGGATTTAGACGCGTTCTAGGAAATCCGCAAGACCCATTTTCTGAAATTCGTCCTTTTAATTTTCTGAAATGATGTTCGCGATGGGTTCCCGGCAGCCCCCTCTACGATAAGAGTAAAAGGGCCTATGGAGTCGATGCTGGCAGCTCGTCATTCGGGAGTAAGGGGGCAATCGTGCAGGCCACCGCATGCGAAGCATTATGTTTGTTCAACTCGGAGTTTTGGGCCGCGATCGTCGGCGCCGTGGTCGGTGGGGTTATTGCCTACTTCGTCCAACTGCGGGCACTGCGAGAAGCAAGGGTAGCCAGAAAGGAGGCTCGACAGGATGAGAACAAGGCGTTGGCATACAGTCTGTTTTTCAAGATGCTCTCTGTTTGGAACAACCTCGCACATCTGAAAAACCATGTGGACGAGGCAAGAGCGCTCCAAGTCTCTGCGGGAGTGGATAGGCTCTCGACAGTGCTCCGGCCGCTTGCAAACCTGACGGATCCCGTAAGGTTCGAACCCGGGGAAATGAGCATGCTACTTGGCCTTGGAGAGGCTGACACCTTCAACGAAGTCATGTCCCAGGACGCAATCCATAACAGCATCCTCCCTGTCTGGAGCCTCTACGCAACCAAGAGGGATCAATTGCACGACGCAGCGCATTCCCGGGGGCTAGATATGACGTCGGGCATTGGCACCCTCGCCTTCGAGGCTGGGTCGCCAGCGGAGCTGCTATTCTATGAAGTCACAGAGCTCGCGGTTGTTCTAGCAGAAAGAGCCGACAAGGATGAGGCTCAGGCTAGGAACGCACGGGACTTATTGCTCCGCACATTAAATCAAAAGCTCGGCCTGAACTTAAACTTTACATAGTCGCGACAAGGTCCAAGAGATTTTAAGTCTCTTGCGGACGGTAGAGTCCTTCCGTCCGCACGCGGACCACTTCACACCCTCACGAGGAATGCGTCGGCCAGCGACGACGATCGAGCAGGCGTGTTGCGGCCATGGTGCTGGCGGCTTCGGCGAGGCGTCCGGGATCGGTCATGCCGGATGTATAGAGCCGGATCACCGCCTTGCCCACCGCTTCGCGGTGGCCGTCATCGGAATAAGCGGGCTCGGCCGGTTCGGCCGCCCGCATCGCGTGATCGATGATGTGAAAATCTTTCGGCGTCAGAATCAAGGAACTCTCCGCCTGAATGAATATTCTCATGTCGTTTGACCTTTCCGGGAACCAGACGGCGACTGCCGTGTTCGGTATCCCGTTTGAGTCCACCCAGCGTATCGGGTTGGAACCATCAGGTCATTTCACTATGACATGTGCTCCTTCGCGTGCCTCAGTCCTCAGGGCCGGGGCGCGGCGTGTCCTTGCGACGGGTCCACCAGACGGTCATGCGTCGCCGACGGCGGCGCACGGCCGGTAGGTCATGAGAGAGAACGATCAGGCCAAGCGGCAGCATCCAGAAGCCCAGGATCGGCAGAAAGCCCAGAAAGCCACCGCCGACAAGCGCCGTTCCCGTCACGATTCGACCCGCCCTGGAACGGGGAACGGGGATTTCGAGCTTGCCGAGCACAAGGCGACCTCGCTGCTGGTCGAGCCGATAGCGACGTTCTGGCATTCACGAGACTCCCTGCGTTTCGGCGGTTTTGGGCCCCTTTCCCACCGCCCTCCAGATGGTGAGCCCACAAATAAAAACAAGACGATGACATTTTTTTTGAAAAACCGCTTGGCAAACGGAGCGAGCATCAGTATTACCCCGCTCACACCGCGCCAAGCGGCTGTTCCCTGGTAGCTCAGCGGTAGAGCATTCGACTGTTAATCGACAGGTCGCCGGTTCGAATCCGGCCCGGGGAGCCATCTTATTTCAAAGCCCGCGCCTGACAAAGGCAGCGGGCTTTTTGATTCCGGACACCTCAGCTGCCTGCCAAACCTTAGACCTACAAGATCTTGGGTGATCTTTCCGGCAATGGTTCCGAAACCCCCTCTTCACCTTTGGCTGCTAACTCCGTCTTCGAACCTGTAAGAATGCAAGGAGGACGGCCGATGTGGCTTGAGCTTCACGATGGGGACGGCTTTCCCTTCTATGTCAACATGGACAATGTGGTGGATTTCCGCTGGTATGAGCGGGAAGGCTATACCTGTCTGCTGACCACCGCCCCAGTCGCCGAAAAGCTGCATCGCCTCTATGTCCGCGAAAATGCCCAGCAGATAATGGCCATGCTGCGGACCGAACAGGCCCGACGGGTCGCCACCGCACGCTCCGCCGCCTGAGCGCCGCTTCCCGTCGCGGCCGAAAACCCAGATTTGTGATGGCAGCGTGATCTTGTCGCGGTGACCCTTCGTATGGCTTTGAAAGCCAACGAAGAAGAACAACGCATGCCGCAATCCGCCAAGACGCTCATCCTCTGGTTCCGCAAGGATCTCCGGATCTCCGACCACGCCGCGCTCGCAACAGCGCTGGACGAGGGGTTTCGCTTAGTTCCTCTTTATATAATGGAGCCGGAGCACGCCGGCACCGGACCGCTCGGTGCTGCGCAAGCCTGGTGGCTGCATCATTCGCTCGAAGCCTTGTCGGCGTCACTCGACGCGCTCGGCGCGAAGCTGGTGCTGCGCAGCGGCGCCGCAGACGCCGTGCTCTCGGATCTCATCACGGAGACTGGCGCTTCGGCCGTCTTCTGGAATCGCCGCTACGATCCCTCAGGCATTGCGGTCGACAAGGGGTTGAAGGCGAAACTGATCGCTGATGGCATCGACGTGCGCACCTTTGCCGGCCAGATCCTGCACGAACCGACGAAGCTGAAGACCGGGGCCGGCGGGCATTTCCGTGTCTATACGCCTTTCTGGAAGGCACTGGACGGATCCGGCGAACCGCCAGAGCCGATCCCGGCCCCAAACTCGCTCACCGCACCTGAGCATTGGCCGACAAGCGAGACGCTTTCGGACTGGGGCCTGCTGCCGACTAAGCCGAACTGGGCGAAAGGCTTTGAAAGCGAATGGCAACCCGGCGAAGACGGTGCCAGGAAGCGCCTCGCCGATTTCATCGCATCCGGCCTCAAGGGCTATCGCACCCGCCGCGACTTTCCCGGCGAAGCGCATGTCTCGATGCTCTCGCCGCACCTCGCGCTGGGCGAAATCTCGCCCGCTTCCGTCTGGCATGCGACGCGAGGACTGTCGGACTCCTATTCGAGCGAGGACTACATCCACTTCCGCAAGGAGCTTGTCTGGCGCGATTTCTCCTATCACCTGCTCTTTCATTTTCCCGATCTCGCGACCAAGAACTGGAACACCAAGTTCGATGCCTTCCCCTGGCGCAACGCGCCGGACCTGCTTGAGAAGTGGCAGAAAGGCCAGACCGGCTATCCGATCGTCGATGCCGGCATGCGCCAGCTCTGGCAGACCGGCTTCATGCACAATCGTGTGCGCATGATCGTTGCTTCCTTCCTGATCAAGGATCTCCTGATCGACTGGCGGGAAGGCGAGCGCTGGTTCCGCGACACGCTCGTGGATGCCGACCCGGCGTCGAATGCTGCAAGCTGGCAATGGGTCGCCGGCTCCGGCGCCGACGCCGCCCCCTTCTTCCGCATCTTCAATCCGATCAGTCAGGGCGAGAAATTCGATCCCGAGGGCGTTTATGTCCGACGCTTCGTGCCGGAGCTGAAGGCCATGCCGGACAAATTCATTCACAAGCCCTTCGACGCGCCCTTCGCCGTTCTGAAGGAGGCGGGCGTCAGCCTTGGCAAGACCTATCCGCAACCCATTGTCGATCACGGCAAGGCAAGGGATGCGGCGATGGCTGCGTTCCAGGGGTTGAAGACCGAGTAACCCCTCTTTCCCGCGGTCCATCACGACTGGCGGAGACGGACCTGACCCGGCCGGCCGGAGCAACAACCGGCGGCCGTCGTCAACAGCTTTGGCTGGGCCGTCCAAGAAATCACCACAATCCGGTGCAACCGGCAACCGGTTGATATCGCCCGTCTTATGGCGAACCCCCGACCAAACTGCGATGGAGCGTCCAGGCGTTTCGATCGACCTTTACGAGTACAAGAGACTGATAAGCATGCATTTCACCAATCTGATCCCGCCCTTCGCCCTCGCGTCGTTGGCAACCGCCTTTGCCACGCCCGTCGTCGCAAACGACCTGCTGCCGATCGATCATGGACGTTACGTCCAGTCCCAGCATGAGTGCAGCGATCCCAAGGGTTCGATGCTGTTCATCTATGACGGAAAGGGTGTGAAGAGCGGCAAGACCAGTTGCACGCTGAGCAACGTGACCCAATCCGGAAACGTCTATCAGTTCGACGAGAACTGCTCCTACTATCACCGCTCCTGGAGCATTCTACCGACAACGGTAACGGACTATAGGAGCCGCCTGGAAATACTGAACACTCGGGAATTCGTGTTGAAGCGCGAGAATGAGAATCTTGAAATGACCGATCATTACCGCTGGTGCTCTGCCGAATAGATCTGACCTCGACCACCGGAAGCCGGCCTGACCGTCGCGCATTGTCGGCCTCCGAACGCATTTTCCCTCCCTTTGCCGCCACGCGAAAAGCCATTCCTTGCCTTTGCCAGTCCTCAGGCGGAAAAGACCGGTTCACGTTTCGCGCTGACCGCCGCCCCGCAGAATCTTGCCCAGAAGGACAAATTTGCGCGGCGTCCCGGTTTTCTTCCCCGCGCATTTGGTTCTAGTGTCCGCGTCAGACAAAAAAGGCAGGCATCATGGCATTTCATCCCTCCGTTCTCGAGGCGATCGGCAATACGCCCCTCATCCGGCTGAAGGGCGCCTCGCAGGCGACCGGCTGCACCATTCTCGGCAAGGCCGAATTCCTCAATCCCGGCCAGTCGGTGAAGGATCGCGCAGCACTCTTCATCATCCGTGATGCCGAGCGGCGCGGATTGCTGCGCCCCGGCGGCGTGATCGTCGAAGGCACGGCTGGCAATACCGGCATCGGGTTGACCCTGGTTGCCAAGGCGCTGGGTTATCGCACCGTGATCGTCATCCCGGAGACACAGAGCCAGGAGAAGAAGGACGCGCTGAGACTGCTAGGCGCCGAACTCGTTGAAGTCCCTGCAGTCCCGTACAAGAACCCGAACAACTATGTGAAGATCTCCGGCCGGCTTGCTGCCGAGCTTTCGAAGTCCGAGCCGAACGGAGCGATCTGGGCGAACCAGTTCGACAATACCGTCAACCGTGACGCCCATATCGCAACGACGGCGAAGGAAATCTTCGACGAGACCGGTGGCGCCGTCGACGGCTTCATCTGCGCGGCCGGCTCGGGCGGCACGCTTGCCGGCACCGGCATCGGCCTTCGCAACATGAAGCCGTCCGTGAAGATCGGTCTTGCCGATCCGGAGGGTGCGGCACTCTACGAATATTACCGGAACGGTGAGCTCAAGTCCTCGGGCTCCTCGATCACCGAGGGTATCGGCCAGGGCCGCATCACGGCCAACCTCGAAGGCTTCAAGCCCGATTTCGCCTATCAGATCCCCGATTCCGAAGCGCTCGACATCGTCTTCGACCTCGTCGAAAACGAGGGCCTCTGCCTCGGCGGCTCCTCGGGCATCAACATTGCTGGCGCCATTCGTCTCGCGAAGGAACTGGGCCCCGGCCACACGATCGTGACGATCCTCTGCGACTACGGCAATCGCTACCAGTCGAAGCTGTTCAACCCGGCCTTCCTGCGCTCGAAAAACCTGCCTGTCCCGACCTGGCTCGAAAAGCGCGTCGCCTTCGACCTGCCCTTCGAGACTGTCTGATATCCATCGAAAGCAATGCCATGACCACCATCGCCCTCTACCGCGACGATTTCTATCTCTCGACGGCGGAGGCGGTGGTCACGGTCGTGCATGAGGATGGCGCGATCGAGCTCGACCAGACGTGCTTTTATGCTGCCTCCGGTGGCCAGCCAGGCGATACCGGCTTCTTGGAGCGGGAAGACGGCAGACGCATTCAGCTCGGCGAGACCCGCCACGGCGCCACCAAGGATATCATCCTCCACCGCCCTCTCGACGGTGAGCCCCTGCCCTCCATTGGCGAAAAGCTCGTTCTGCATGTCGACTGGGCCCGCCGCTACAAGCTGATGCGCATGCACACCGCCTGCCACCTGCTCTCCGTCGTCTGCTCCTATCCGATTACGGGGGCTGCCGTCGGCGAGGAGGAAAGTCGCGTCGATTTCGACATGTCGGAGACAATCGATAAAGATCAGGTGACGGCAGACCTGATGAAGCTCGTCGGCGAAAATCACCCCGTTTATCTCCAGTGGATCACCGACGCGGAGCTCGCGGCCAATCCCTCAATCGTCAAGTCGAAGAATGTTCGGCCGCCCGTCGGCCTCGGCCGCGTCAGCCTTGTCTGTATCGGCGAGAACTCCGCCGTTGACAGCCAGCCCTGCGGGGGCACACATGTTTCCGAGACTCAGGAGGTCGGCGCGATTCATATCGCCAAGATCGAAAAGAAGGGCAAGGAGAACCGCCGGTTCCGCATTCGCTTTGGAGCCCCGGACGCCTGAGCCCTAAGGAAACTACGGGAGAAGTGCATGTCCGGTGAGAAAAGCCGTTTCGTCGTGTCGGCGGACTGGGTCGAAAAGAACCTCGGGGCACCCGGCTTCAAGCTCGTCGATGCCTCCTGGTATCTGCCCGCGCATAATCGCAACGGCGCCGTCGAATATGCCTCCGGTCATATTCCGGGTGCGGTCTTCTTCGACCAGGACGTGATTGCCGACACCACGACCGGCCTGCCCCATTCGCTGCCCTCACCCTCCTTCTTTGCCCAGGCCGTCGGCCAGCTCGGTATTTCCGCCGAGGACACGATCGTCGTTTACGATGGTCCGGGCTTCTTTTCGGCACCGCGTGTCTGGTGGATGTTCCGCGTCATGGGCGCGCGCCGCGTCTACGTGCTCGATGGCGGTATCGACGGCTGGAAGGCGGAAGGCCGAAAGCTCGAGACCGACCTGCCGGAACCGGCACCTGTTACCTTCGAGGCACAGTTCGACCGTTCGAGGATCACCTCCTTTGACCAGATGTCGGCGATTGCCGACGAAGGCGACAAGCAGATCGCCGACGCCCGCCCCGCGGGTCGCTTCACCGGAGAGGAGCCGGAGCCGCGCGAAGGCATGCGTTCCGGCCATATTCCGGGTGCCCGCAGCGTGCCTGCATCATCGCTCTCGGAAAACGGCCACCTGAAGGATCTGGCGACCCTGCGCTCGATCTTCACCAATGCTGGCGTCGATCTCAACAATCCGGTGGTGACGTCTTGCGGCTCCGGTGTGACGGCAGCTGTCGTGACGCTGGCGCTCGAAAGCCTGGGGCATACCGACAACTCGCTTTATGACGGATCCTGGTCGGAATGGGGCTCGAAGAGCGATACGCCTGTCGTTACGGGGGACGCTTCGCCGCTCGAATCGAAGACATCAGGGCCGCTGACGGCGCATGTCACGCGACTGGAAATGACGGCGCCGCCGAAATCCAGCCTGCCGGTGCCGGTCAACATCCAGACGGCCATCATGCGCACGCATGAAATCCCGTTGTCCTTCTATCGCTTCCTGCACCGCCAGGTGGGTGCCCGCTGGCACTGGTACGAGCGCCTGCGTTTGCCCGATGAGCAGCTGAAGGCGATCATCCACGCGCCGAAGGTGTCGATCTCGGTTCTTTACGTGAATGGCGCACCGGCCGGCTTCTACGAGCTGTCGCATGAAAACGACGATCTCGTCGAGCTCTCCTATTTCGGCCTCTTTGAACATGCGCTGGGGCTCGGCATCGGCAAGTGGTTCCTGCTGCAGTGTCTTTACGCGGCCTGGGCGAGCAATCCGAAGACTGTCACCGTCACCACCAACTCGCTCGACCATCCGCGCGCACTACAGCTCTACCAGCAGTTCGGCTTCTCGCCCGTCGGCACCTATGACGCTCTGGTCGATCCCCTGACCGACCAGGAACTGCTTGCCCTGATCAAGCGCGACGGCTGATGCCGTCGCCTATTCCTTCTTCTTCAACTTGACGCTGGTGGCTTCCGTTTCTTCCTCGGAAGCCTCGTCAGCGACGTTCTCCCCGTCCGGATCCTCTTCGCCAGCGGCCTGGTTCTCGAACCAATTGGCGATCAGACCGGCGTGAAAGGCGGCCATCTCGTAGCAGTAGGTGATTTCGCGGTCGCCCGCATACCAGAATGCGTTTTCCGTGCCGCAGGTCTTGCCGGTGATCTTGATCCCGTCTTTCAGATTGTAGCCCTCGCCGAAGACGGTGGCAATGGTCTCCAGCGCGCCCGCACTCTTCAGGAGATCGGCGAAACCCTGCAGGTCCTCGTTTCCGGCCGGCTCATAGGTGACCTCGAATCTCGTTTTCACGCCGTCCTTCATGTTGGCGGCGAGCAGGCTCATCCAGCTGTCGCGGGCCCTTTGATATTCGAAAACGCATTCCTGGCGGCGCTCTTCCGGAAAATCGAGCGAGTCGGCAAACTCCTTGAAGAACTCGGCATTGGCGCCGGTCATCATGCAGACGATCGCATAGGCACGCTGCCGGTTGAGGCCGTGGGTGCCCATGAAGTCGTCTTCCTGGGGGCCGTCCTGATTGGCTTCGTCCAGCAGGAACCAGCCATCGGCGGCATCCTGCATGGTCGTATTGAGGTCCTCGTCCTCGGCACCGAGCAGCAGCACGGAGGAAAGCGCATCGACGGCATCCTCCTCGCGGCCGAGAACCGGCAGGTTGAGCTCAGAGACCAGCATGTGGCCGGCCTCGTGGAAGAGAATGAAGATGGCGTTGTTGACGACGAAACGCTGGCCTTCCTCGACCTGTTCGGCCGTCAGCTCCTCGGCCCGAACACTTGTGAATGGCTGGCAGAGCCATGCGGCAACGGATGCCAACGTGACCACGGCGACAGACTTGATTGACAGCATGTGAGAGACCCCGAACCCCTGATAGCTCGCCGATTATCTACAGCAGAGGTTAAGCGAGAGAGAAGCACCATTTCTGACAAAAACAGGCCGCATCCCGTGGCCCTGCCGTGTCGATGACATCAGCCATAACGATACGCGGCCTTACGGCAGCTTGGTCGATGAACGCTTGCTGACCGCCGGCTTCAGTTGAAATTCATCCGCGACATGCAAAAGCTTCTCTCACGACATTCCAGACAGGGAGGACACGCCATGGACAGACGTCTGTTTCTGACAATCTTGGGGGGCGCTCTAGCGTCGCCGGTCGTTGGCTTCGCACAGGAAGCCCCCACGGAAGACATGATCATGCGGCGGCTGGATGCCGCTCCGCAGCGGCAGATCGCCCCGCGGAACCGGGTCACCATCGACGAGTTCAAGCGGCGGCCGGAGCTTCGACGCCAAGCGCCTTCGATCGATATCCAGGCGATCAACTTCGCAACAGGCTCAGCGGATATTCCGCGTTCGGAATTTCGCAAGGTGCAGCAGATCGCCCGCGCCATGGAACAGCTGCTGCGTCGCCGGCGCGCGGTTCGCTTCCTGATCGAGGGTCACACGGATGCGGTCGGGTCCGCCTATTCCAATCAGGTCCTGTCGGAGCGCCGGGCTGCCTCGCTCAAGATGGTTCTGGTCCGCGAATTCGGCATTCCCTCGCGTGTTCTTGAAACCGTCGGCTATGGCGAAGATTACCTGCTGATCCCGACCGAGCGATCGGAATGGCGTAACCGACGCGTCACGCTCCGCCGTATCGACGACTTCATCCGCTGATCTTGTGCGTGAGTGAGGGCCAGTGCGCTGGTCCTCCCGTCGACGGATCGATGTTTCCGGGGGAGGAACACGCGGCTGCGGCCCGCGTTCACTCCCCCGGAACACGTCCCCACGGAGCACTCGATGCCGCATCAATCCCCCATCCGCTACCATGCCGATCTTGAAACCCCGTCCGCCGACGAAAAGGAGGCGATCGAAGAGATCAAGGACAGCATGCTCTACATCATCGGCAAGACGCATGAAGATCTCGGACATGCGCAACGCAGCGTGCACGCCAAGAGCCATGCCCTGCTCGAAGCCACCGTCACCGTCCATCCGGAGCTTTCGGCCGAACTGCGCCAGGGGATTTTCGCCGAACCGGGGCGGACCTATCCCGCCATCATCCGCATCTCGACCATTCCCGGCGACCCGCTGCGCGACAGCGTTTCACTTCCCCGCGGCTTTGCAATCAAGCTCTTTGATGTCGAGGGTACGCGGTTGCCTGGCAGCGAAGGCGATCGGACGCAGGACTTTCTGTTTGCCTCGGCGCCGGCCTTTGCCGCACCGGATGCCGCCGGCTTTGCCAAGAACCTCAAACTGATCGCCCGCACCACGGACAGGGTCGAGTGGGCCAAGAGCGCGCTCAGCTGGATCCTCAGACCGATCGTCCGGGGACTGGAGGCCATGGGGGCGGATGCCGGGGCGCTGAAAGCAATGGGCGGTTATCCCGAGACCCATCCGCTTGGTGAACACTACTACACCCAGGTTCCCTTGCGCTTCGGCGAGTATGTGGCAAAGCTCGACCTCGTGCCGCGGTCCGAGAGCTTCAAACGCCTCACTGACGACAGGATCGATCTATCCGAAGGTCCCGATGTTTTGCGCGAAGCGGTCGCCGAGGTCATGGCACGCGATGGCGGAGAATGGACCCTGCGCGCGCAGCTCTGTCGCAATCTCGAGACCCAGCCGATCGAGGATGCCTCCGTCGTCTGGCCCGAGGAAGACAGCCCCTATCTGGAAATCGCGACCATCAGCGTGGCGCCGCAGACGGGCTGGTCGGAAGGTCGCTCGCGCGCCGTCGATGACGGGCTGACCTTCCGTCCATGGCGCGGCATCGAGCAGCATCGGCCTCTCGGCAATGTCATGCGCGCCCGCCGGGAAGTCTATCCCGTCGCAGCCGCCAAACGCAGCGCCTTGATCGGCTGTCCGATGCATGAGCCGAAGAGCAGGCCCGATCTGCCTTGATCGATGAATAAAAACGGGCCGGCCGATGGGAAGGCCGGCCCGGATCGGCCGCTTTACGCGTTACATTCGCGGACCTGACGCAGCGTAAGGCGACCGGAGAGTGCAGCCTTACGCAACGTTAAGCACAGCTTCTGGCGCGTGCGCCGGGTAACCAAGCGCTTCTGCGACCGGCTTGTTGGTGATGCGGCCCTTGTGAACGTTGAGACCGTTGCGCAGGTGACGGTCTTCGGCAATCGCCCGCAGACCGCGATCGGCGAGCGCCAGACCATGGACCAGCGTTGCATTGTTGAGGGCATGCGCCGAGGTAATCGGCACCGCGCCCGGCATGTTGGCGACGCAATAATGCACGATACCGTCAACCTCGTAGGTCGGATCGGAATGGGTCGTGGCATGCGAGGTCTCGAAACAACCGCCCTGGTCGATGGCAACGTCGACGATGACGGCACCCTTCTTCATGCCGGACAGCATTTCGCGGGTGACGAGCTTTGGGGCGGCTGCACCTGGGATCAGGACCGCGCCGATGACGAGATCGGCCGAGAAGCTTTCCTGCTCAAGCGCATCGATGGTGGAATAGACGGTGTGAACGCGACCGCCGAAGATGTCGTCCAGCTGGCGCAGACGCGGCAGCGAGCGGTCGAGGATCGTGACGTCAGCGCCGAGACCGACGGCCATCTTGGCCGCATGCAATCCGACAACACCGCCACCGATGACGGTAACCTTGGCCGGCAGCACGCCCGGCACGCCGCCAAGCAGGATGCCGCGACCCCCATGGGCTTTCTGCAGGGCCGTCGCACCCGCCTGGATCGCCAGGCGTCCGGCGACTTCCGACATCGGCGCCAAAAGCGGCAGGCCGCCGCGCTCGTCAGTCACGGTTTCATAGGCAATGGCTGTGACGCCCGAATCGAGCAGGCCCTTGGTCTGGTCCGGATCCGGCGCGAGGTGGAGATAGGTATAAAGGATCTGGCCTTCACGCAGTTGCACCCATTCGGAGGGCTGCGGCTCCTTGACCTTGACGATCATGTCGGACTTATCGAACACGTCCTTTGCCGAGGCTGCGATCTTCGCGCCAGCGGCGATATAGGCGTGGTCGTCTGCGCCGATCCCGGCGCCTGCTCCCGTTTCGATCAGGACGTCATGGCCATGTGCCACATATTCTCTGACGGCACCGGGGGTCAGACCCACACGGTATTCATGGTTTTTGATTTCCTTCGGGCAACCGACACGCATAAGCGTTCCTCTCTTTTATTCGCAGCCTGCGCTGCTTTGTTTCAGATACGGAAATTCAAACATTCTCCGCACAAAATGTCCTTGCAAAGTGAAGCCTAGGACATCAGACAATTCGCAGCTTCTTGCGTCAGACAGCTGCAAAACGGAGAAATCTACGAATGGCGGAACTGGATGCCATTGATCGTGCCATTCTGAAGGCGCTTCAGGAGAATGGCCGGATGACAAATGCTGAGCTTGCCGAAACGGTGGGCTTATCGCCATCTGCCTGCTCGCGGCGTCACGACATGCTTGAAAAATCCGGCGTCATCAGCGGCTATCATGCCCGCCTGTCGCACAAGGCGATCGACTACAAGATGATGGTGATCGTGCACATCTCGCTGTCGGGCCAGTTTGCCAAGACGCTGACCGAATTCGAGGCCGCCGTGAAGCGCTGTCCGAACGTGCTTGTGTGCTATCTGATGTCGGGCGAGTACGATTACATTCTGCGTGTGGCCGCCAAGGATCTCGAAGACTACGAGCGTATCCACCGCGACTGGCTCTCGGCGCTTCCGCATGTGGTGAAGATCAATTCGAGTTTTGCGCTTCGCGAAGTGATCGAACGTCCCAATGTGGGTCTTTGATCGAGGATCCTGAAAATCCTAATGATTTGTTTTAGGCCGTTCTTACGGATGCTGCGTAAGGTCATGCCATTCCTTTTTGTATTCAGGACGGCATCATGAGCAATAATCTCGGTATGGATGTTCGCAAATCACCCCGCAGCCGTTGCCGGCTCGACAGCAAGATCCATTATTTTCGGCAGCAGGCAGATGCGCGCGTGATCAACATTTCGCGCACCGGCCTCGCTCTGGAACTCGCCACCAAGCTAACCGCCGCCGCCGGCAGTCAGGTGATCATCGAAAACGAGGATATCGGCCATCTGGAAGGCGTCGTCCGGTGGAACTATGGCGGCCGCATCGGCATCATGTTCCGACCGAACAGCAATTCGATTGCCAAGGTCGCGGCCTATTTCCGCAACTACCATCAGGAAGTCCGACCGGTCCTGCGCGGCTGAGCTCTTCGGACCGGAAGTTAACGGTAAACACCCCGCATAACCGACAAAACACCCAAAATCTCCTGAGGAGGTCGCTCGCATTCTAATGACCTTGGCCAGATGCCGTTAAGGCGCCTGGCTGAGGTTTCCTGCGTTTCTTTCAATCAATTTGACGGAGCGCAATTTTATGCTTGCTGCCAAACTCAACCCGGACGGCCGCCGCAGCCACCGTATCCGCTGTCATATCAGGGGAACGCTGGAATTCATCGGCCAGAAGTTCAACGTCCGTATTCTCGACATTTCCCGAACCGGCATGGCCCTGCATCTCGAGGGCTGGATCGAAGCCAAGCGCGGCGCGACAGTGACTGTCAGTTGCCCCGAACTCGGCCACATCGAATGCACCGTCCGCTGGTACCGCGCCGGCAAGATGGGGCTCGAATTCGAGCAGACCACCAATGCGGTCGCGCAGGTCACCGCCTACTTCCGCCACTTCCATCGGGATCCCCGCAACCTTGTTCCGATCTGACCCAGGAGAGAGCAACACGTCTCATCCCTGTCATTTTAGAGGTGCAAGCCTCTTAGAAGCGACCTAACCTGCGTCGCTTTCAGAACCTGTTCTTCGTGAGGCCCCTATGCCGTCTTTGCTCGATCTCCATCCGATTTCCCGCCGCTCCTTCTTGAGCGGTATTGCCGCATCGGCGGCTCTCGTCACGCTTCATCCCTTTGCGGCGCGCGCCGATGGCAACCAGGCGCATCTCAGGCTGATGGAAACCACCGACATCCACGTCAACGTGATGCCTTACGACTATTATGCCGACAAGCCGAACGACACGATGGGCCTTTCGCGCACCGCAAGCCTGATCGATTCGATCCGCGCCGAAGCCGGCAATTCGATGCTGATCGACAATGGCGACTTCCTGCAGGGCAATCCGATGGGCGACTACATGGCCTATCAGAAGGGCATGAAGCCTGGCGACGTGCATCCCGTGATCAAGGCGATGAACGTGCTCGGCTATGATTGCGGCACGCTCGGCAATCACGAGTTCAATTACGGCCTCGACTTCATGTTCAACACGCTGGCGGGTGCTACATTTCCCTTCGTCTGCGCCAATCTGACCAAGGGGCAGCTTGCCGCTGATCCCAAGCAGGATCCGCTTTATTTCAAGCCCTACCACATCATCGAAAAGCAGATCCGCGACGGATCGGGGGCAACCAGCCCGATCAAGGTTGGCTTCATCGGCTTCGTGCCGCCGCAGATCATGCTCTGGGATGCGAAGAACCTCGAAGGCAAGGCGATGAGCCGCGACATCCTGCAGGCGGCCCGCGCCTGGGTGCCGCAGATGAAGGAGGATGGCGCCGACATCGTGATTGCGCTCTCCCATTCCGGTATCGACGGGAATGGTGAAAGCGAAGGCATGGAAAACGCCTCGCTTTATCTCGCAGGCGTCGAGGGTATCGATGCGATCTTCACCGGACACCAGCATCTCGTCTTCCCCGGACCGAAGGATTTCGAGAACGTGCCGGGTGCGGATGCCGTGAAAGGCACGCTGCTCGCCAAGCCCGCGGTCATGGCTGGCTTCTGGGGCTCGCATATGGGCCTGATCGACTTGCTTCTCGAAAAAGACGGCTCGAGCTGGAAGATCGTCGACTTCACCTGCGAGGCACGGCCGATCTACCACCGAGACGACAACCGCAAGGTCGTGGCCGACGTGAAGGACAAGCCCGAGGTCATCGCCTCGGTCGCGACCGAACACCAGGCGACACTCGATTATGTGCGCACGCCGGTCGGCAAGACGTCCGCGCCGCTCTACTCCTATTTTGCGCTGGTCGCCGACGATCCGTCGATCCAGATCGTTTCGATTGCCCAGTCTTGGTACATCAAGGAAATGTTGAAGGATGGGCCGCACAAGGATCTGCCGGTGCTGTCGGCGGCGGCCCCGTTCAAGGCCGGCGGTCGCGGCGGTGCCGATTATTTCACCGACGTGCCGGCCGGCGACATCGCGATCAAGAATGTCGCCGATCTCTATCTCTATCCGAACACCATCCAGGCGGTTGCGATCACCGGCGAACAGGTGAAGAACTGGCTGGAAATGTCGGCCGGCATCTTCAACCAGATCGAGAAGGGCGCAAAGGATGCGGCCCTGATCAATCCGGATTTCCCGTCCTACAATTACGACGTCATCGATGGCGTGACCTATCAGATCGACCTGACGCAGCCAGCCCGCTACGACAAGGACGGTGTGGTCGTCCATCCGGAAGCAAGCCGCATCGTCAACCTGCAATTCGACGGCAAGCCGATCGACCCGGGCCAGACCTTCGCTGTCGCGACGAATAATTACCGCGCCGGTGGCGGCGGCAAGTTCCCCGAGATCGCCTCCGACAAGGTGATCTTCGTCGGCCCGGATACCAATCGCGACATCATCGTCCGCTACATCGTCGAACAGGGCACGATCAATCCGTCGGCCGACGGCAACTGGTCCTTCGCACCGATCGGTGAGACCACCGTTGTCTTCGAGACCGGCCCGAAGGCACTCGATTTCCTCGCCGACTTCAAGGGCGGCCAGATCGAGGATGCCGGCGAAGCAGCGGAAGGATTTGCGAAGTTCCGCCTGACGCTCTGAACCACGGCAGACGGCGCAATCGCTCAACAAGAACGGAATCGATTCAAGATGTTGAATCGATTCCTTAAACTGCTGTGGCAAGCGCTGGCGAAGATGTCAGATCCATGGGGCAATTCGACAGCTGTTCTTCGAAGGCCCGGATCAGCCAAGTGCCGGCAGGCCCAGGCGGATTGTCGGTCCGCCTGATGGCGTAGAGATTGTAGGACCCCTGCTCATAGGCTGGCAGATCGAGATGCACGATCCGGCCGCTCGCCATGTCTTCGCGGATGATCGAGGCCGGCAGCCCACCCCAGCCGAGGCCGCCACGAATCAGCTGATGTTTCGTTGCCATGTCGCTGACCCGCCAGGTCTTGAACGACAACACGTTGAAATCGCGCCCCGACGTCAGATCCGAAGCGTCGCTGACGACGATCTGGGTCTCCTCGCGCACGTCCTGCAGCGACAGCGTGGCCTTGCGCCTCGCGAGCGGATGATCGGCCGCTGCCGCCGGCAGGAGAAAATTGTGGCCGATCCGGTCGACGATCAGCGTGTCGTCCTGCCGGGTCGGCGCTCCGCCGATGCCGATGGTCGCCTTGCCGCTCATTACCAGTTCGACCAATCGTCCGAGTTCGCCTACTTCGAGTCGCAGCGAGACGGATGGAAACTGCTGCTGAAATTCCCGAAGCACCGCCAGCATGGCGCCGGTCGGGACGAGCACGCTGATCGCCACCGACAGTTCCGCCTCCAGGCCCTGATGCATGCTGCGGACCTTGGCGCGCATGACCTGCAGATCGCCGACGATCCGGCGGGCATCGGTCAACATGGCCCTGCCCTCGTCCGTCAGTCTGGGTTGCCGCGTACCGGTCCGCTCGAACAGCGTCACGCCGAGCTGGCTTTCCAGATTGCCGATCGTATAGCTGACCACCGACTGGGCGCGGTTGAGCTGCCGGGCGGCTGCGGAAAAACTTCCGGTATCAGCCACGGTGAGAAAGACCTGCAATTGGTCGAGAGTGGGATTGGCATCCATGCGATCGGGCATCCATCCAGTTATTCGATATGACCGATCTAGATTATCACAGTTTTATTGATGCGTGGTCGGACATAGATGCATGGCAGGCCTGCTCCCAAGGGCCCACCACCATTCGAGGAATTGCACATGTCTTCCATCCTTCTCGTCACCTCCAGCCCGCGCGGCTCGGAATCCCTCTCGAACGCGATCGCCACCGAGCTCGCCGAGAAGTTCGCCGGCGAGACCGGCACGCTGGTCCGTCGTGACCTTGTCGAAACCCAGCTCGACCACGTCGACGGCGCCTTCACCACCGCAATCCGCAAGCCGGCTGATGCACGCACCGCCGAAGAGGCCGCATCCGTCGCCACATCCGACGCGCTCGTCGCGGAACTGATGGCCGCCGACACGATCGTCATCGGCACCGGCCTCATCAACTTCAACATCTACTCGTCGCTGAAAAGCTGGATCGACCACATCGCTCGCGCCGGCCTGACCTTCAGCTACACGGAAAACGGCCCGGTCGGCCTCGCCAAGGGCAAGAAGGCCTATCTGGTGCTCGCCGCCGGCGGCATCTACTCCTCCGGCCCAGGCGCCCCGATGAACCATGCTGAACCCTATCTCAAGACGGTCCTCGGCTTCCTCGGCATCGAGCTGGTCGAGACTGTCTATGTCGAAGGCGTGGCATACGGTCCGGAAGCCGCCGAAAAGGCCGTGGCTTCTGCCAAGGCCAAGGTCGAGGAACTGGCGCGCGCTGCCTGAGCTATCAACGCTCCAACGCGGCAGCCGCGCTGCCGCCCTCATTTTGCAAACGGCAAGGTCCTTCAGTTGCCGTTTGCCGCCAGAGCAAGCCCTGTCTCGCTCCCCGTCCTGGACAGGCGCTTGTCGCGGTGCGCTTGAAGCCGCGCGACGTTGGTCAGTTCCGAGACAATCTCCGCGCTCACCTCGGATGCGATACTGTCGACCGGCTGCGGGCGGCCCAGCAGATAGCCCTGGAGCTCGTCACAGCCAGCAACGCTCAGGTAACGAGCCTGATCCAGCGTCTCCACACCCTCCGCCACGACCCGCATGCCGAGCCCGCTGCCCAGATCGATGATCGTGCGGACGATGGCGTCGGCCGTCTCCTCGGTTCCGAGGGCTGACACGAAGCTGCGATCGATCTTGATCACGTCGAAGGGGTAGCGGCTCAGATAGCTGAGCGATGAGTAGCCGGTGCCAAAATCGTCGAGCGCAATCCTCAAGCCCAGCGTCTTCAAATGGCCGAGAATGAGGCGTGCCCGCTGGTCATCATCGATCAGCACGCTCTCCGTGATCTCAAGCTCCAGCTGATGCGGCGAAACCTCGGACGCATCCAGGATCGCTTCGATCCGCTCCAGAAACTGCGGATGGCGGAACTGCACCGGCGAGACGTTGACGCTGATATGCAGATGCTCCGGGAAACCGGTTGCCAGACGGCAGGCCTCGATCAGCACCCATTCTCCCAGTTCGATGATCTTGCCAGACACCTCGGCGACGGGGATGAAATCACCCGGCTGCACCATGCCGCGCTCCGGATGTTTCCAGCGCACGAGAGCCTCATATCCGACGATCATAGCATCCGATGCCGAGACCCGCGGTTGGAGATAGAGCTCGAATTCGCCGCGTTCCAGTCCTCGCTCGATATCGGCTTCGAGCGCGCGTCGCTTTTCGATCAGCTCATCCATGCCCCTGCGGTAGGATCTGAACGTGTTCCGGCCGGATTTCTTGGCGTGATAGAGGGCGATGTCAGCACGGCCGATCAGCTCGTCGAGCTCGCCCGCATGTTCGGGGCAAAGCGCGCCACCGATGCTGACACCGCATTTGATGCGTTCGCCCTGGCCGGTGTCGAAGGGTTGCCGGAAGGCTTCGACCAGGCGGCGACCGAAATCTTCGCATTGGGCTTCGAAATGGCAATTGCCGAGGATGATTGCGAACTCGTCACCGCCGAGGCGAGCCGCCATGTCGGCGGGACCGAGTGCTGCGGACAGACGCCGCGCCGTCTCTCTGATCACCTCGTCGCCAGCAGGGTGCCCGTAAAGATCGTTGACGTCCTTGAAATGGTCGAGATCGACCAGAAGAACCCCGCAACCCCACCCGTCATTCGCCTGTTTGACATGGGCGGCGAGCGTTTCGGTAAACAGCGCACGGTTCGCAAGCCCTGTCAGCGGATCGTGCTGCGCCAGATGGCGCATGCGGCTTTCGACGGCCTTGCGCTCACGAAGATCGACGAGGCAGCTGATCCGGATATGCCGGCCGCGATATTCTATATTGCGGCCCCGAGCCTCGATCGGGATGCTTGAGCCGTCGGCGCGGACGATCTGGAACTCTCGCGACACGTCGGGCGCCGGATTGGGATCCTCGATCAGCATGCGCCGCCCGGTCTGGTCGACAACATCGAGGATCGACGTTCCGATGAGATCTGCAATCTTGCGACCCGTCAGCACCTCGAACTGCTCATTGCCGTCAATGATCACGCCGTCTTCGTGCATGACGATCGCTTCAAAGGTGGCGTTGGCGAGCGCCGTCACCCGATCCGCCTCTTCCTGATCGCGGACCTGGGATTCGAGTGCACTTCGATTGCGTTCCTGGTGCTGGATATTGTCCATCAGGTGGTTGAACAGCCGGGTCAGTTTCTCCGCCTCGTCGCCCGGATCGACCAGCAACCGATCGCCCAGATCGGCTTTGCCGGAAACGAGCTTTGAAAGAGCGTCCTCGACATGGCCGACACCGAGCCGCGTCCCATGTTCGGCGACGTTCAGGCCGATGTCTTCGGCCTCGGCCGTGACGCGAACCGGCACGAGTTTGTCGAGCGTCCAGAAGAAGGCATAGCCGAGGCCGAAGGCCCAGTAGAAGTTCAGGGCAGAACCAAAGATCTGGATGTAGAGCTGATCGAACCGTCCACCGAGCGGCAGCCGATCGACCGGCGCCAGAAGCGCAAGTGCCACGGTTCCGGCGACACCGGCAAAGGCGTGCACGCCGACGGCGCCGACGGCATCGTCAACCTTGAGCTTCTGTTCGAGGTACTGATTGCCGACGATGGCGACGATCGCGCCGAGCGCGCCCGTGAGGAGGGCGCCACCCGGCTCAAGCAGGTGGCAGCCCGCTGTGACCGCGACCAGCGCACCCAGCATGCCACACAGCGCCTTTTCCGGCAGCACCACGCCATCTTGCCTCGCACCGATCACGTAACCGACGCAGGTGCCCATGCCGCCAGCGAGAACCGTGTTGAGGATGATCGGCGCAACATCCGCGTTGGCTGCCAGGGTGGAGCCGCCATTGAAGCCAATCCAGCCGAAAAACAGGATGAGGCCCCCGGTGGTCGCCAGAACCGGATTGTTGCCGGCAAGACGCACCGGGCGTCCCTGCGCATCAAAACGCCCGCGTCTCGCTCCGATCACCAGGCAGGCAGCAAGTGCGACCCAGCCACCCGTGGCATGTACCACCGTGGAGCCGGCAAAATCGACGAAGCCGAGATTGGCGAGAAAGGCCCCGGAGTTCGGCCCGATCGCCGTGCCCCAGACCCAGTGCACGAAAATCGGATAGATCAGCGTCGACAGGATGATCGATCCGAGCACATAGGCCGAGAGTGTCATGCGCTCGGCGACGGCACCGGAAACGATCGTCGCCGCCGTGCCGCAGAACATCACCTGGAAGACGAAGAACCCGGCGAGCCAGCTGTCGAGGCCCTGCAGCAGGAAATAGTCAGGATCGAGCCCGACCGGCAGGAAGCCGGAGCGGCCGAAGGCGAGCATGAAACCCACGACTGCGAAGCCGACGACGCCAAAGACAAAATCCAGGAGGTTCTTCTGGGCGACATTGATGGAATTCTTCGAGCGCACCATGCCGGCTTCAAGAAGCAGGAATCCCACCTGCATCATCATCACCATGCCGGCCGCCGCCATCAGCCAGGCGAGATCGGCGGAAGCCTTGGCCGCCTGAACGGACACTGCGTCAGCGGCATGAACAGGGAGTGCTAAGCCGAACACGAGGCTCGCTGCCAAGCCGTGAAAAGCAAGGAATGAAACGGAGCGAAACGCAATGATCACTGGAAAACCCGGACAATATCTCAGGGGCCAGTGTTGCGGTGCATCATTAACATTCGATGATCGCGAAGAAACATTTCTTCGCAATATCAAAGTGCAACGTTAGACGATGCGCGTTTCCTCACCGTCACCGAAAAGCGCGGGGCCATTCTGATCGATGATCTGCTGCGCCTTGCGGAAGGTGCAGTCGAGGGCATCATCGAGCGAGGTGAAGACGTCGGCGCGGATGAACTTGCGCTCGAGCACCCGACCATCCACGGTCTGGACGATGCGACCGGCGAGCCGGTACTGGCTGCCTTCACGCATGGGTTCGGCATGGATGACGCAGTCCTTGTAGGGCTGCGGCTCGGCCAAGGGCTTGGCAGCGGTCTCGGAAGAGGAACCACCGGTGAAAATCGAGAGGATGCTGGACAGAATAGACATGGCCTGACCTAGCACAAGCGGGCCTGCCGAGGAAGAGCAGGTGCGGCGGCTTCCCGCATCATGATGGCGTGATACAGTCGGCACCGGTCGGGAGGGACCGTGGGAGGCTTGAGGATGCGGATCGTCATGGGCTTGTTGCTTGCACTCGTTTTTCTCAGCATCGCGGCTATCGTCTTTCTCTATCTCAGACCACCGGTGCTCGCGCTCGAACGGGAGGCAAAGACAGGTGCGGACACGCCGCTCGATTCGCTTGAAGCCCTGATCGCAGATGGCGAGACAGCGGCCGGCAAAATCCGGGAAGGGCTTGCCAAGCAGATCGTCTGGGCGGACCCAATCCGCAAAGCGAAGGCGCCGGTGTCTGTGGTCTATGTGCACGGCTTTTCCGCCTCGTCCGCCGAGGTTCGCCCCCTGCCCGACCTCGTGGCACAAGCGCTCGGCGCCAATCTCTTTCTCACCCGGCTTACCGGTCATGGCCTCGACGATCCCGACGCCTTGGGCCTCGCGACGATCGATGACTGGGCGACGGATGTCGGCGAAGCACTTGCCATCGGTGCCCGCCTGGGCGATCGCATCGTCGTTATCTCGACTTCCACCGGTGCCTCGCTCGTCACCTGGGCGCTCGGTCGCCCTACCCTTGCGGACAAGATCGCGGCTTCTGTGTTCCTCTCACCCAATTATGGCGTACAGGCTTCCGGAAGCTTCCTGCTGACAGGCCCGTTCGGCGCGCAACTGGCCAGCCTGATCATCGGCGAGCGCACGGGCTTTGAACCGATCAGCCCGCTCAACGCACACAACTGGACAACTAATTACCCGGTGGCCGCGCTCGTTCCCATGGCGCAATCGGTCCGGCTGGCAAACCACACGCCGGTGCAAGATATCCGCGTCCCCGCCCTCTTCCTTCAATCGGCCGAGGACAAGGTTGTCAGGCCGGATCGGACGGCGGCGGTTGCAGCGCGCTGGGGCGCTGATCACAGGCTCGTCGACCCGGGTCCGACCGGCGACGCCAACAATCATGTGATTGCCGGCGACACCTATTCGCCCGAGACCACGGAGCCGATCGCGAAGATCATCCTGGACTGGCTCGCTGGCCAAGGTATCAGATGATGAGGTTGGCGAGGATCTCGTTTTCGGTAATGTCCTCGAAGCCGAGACCTGCCTGATCGAAACGGTCGAAGAGCTCTGCGAAGTTCTCGCGCTTGCCCGTCTCGATGCCGATCAGGATAGAACCGAAGTTGCGCGCCGACTTCTTGAGGTACTCGAAGCGGGCAATATCGTCTTCGGGCCCGAGCAGATTGAGGAAGTCACGCAGCGCACCTGGACGCTGCGGCAGGCGCAGGATGAAGTATTTCTTCAAGCCGGCGTAACGCATGGCGCGTTCCTTGACGTCCGGCAGACGCTCGAAATCGAAATTGCCGCCGGAGACGACGGCGACGATCGTTCGACCGCTCAAGGCGACTCGCGGCAGAAGATCCAGGGCCGCCAGTGCCAGCGCCCCTGCTGGTTCCAGCACCACGCCCTCGACATTCAGCATGTCGGTCATGGTCACGCAGATCGCGTTTTCCGGTACGATCAGCACCTGGTCGGGGCGGAAGGCCTTCAGCGCTCCGAAATTATGGTCGCCGATCCGGGCGACGGCTGCCCCATCGACGAAATTGTCGACCTTGGGCAGCGTGATGACCTTGCCGGCTTCAAGGCTCTTCTTCAGGCTCGGTGCGCCCTGGGGTTCGCAGAAGATCATCGCCTCGGGCGAAACCTTGCCGGCCATATAGCCGGTCATGCCCGACGAGAGCCCGCCGCCGCCGACCGGCATGATGACGAGATCAGGCGTCACGCCTTCCGGCAGCTGCTGCATCACTTCAGCCGCTACCGTCGCCTGGCCCTCGATGATATCGGGATGGTCGAAGGGCGGCACCATATAGCCGCCGATCGCTTCGACATGTTCGCGGGCCGCCTGATAGCACTGATCGAAGATATCGCCGATCAGGCGAATGGTGATGAATTCGCCGCCGAAGATGCGGGTCTTGTCGATCTTCTGCTGCGGCGTCGTCACCGGCATGAAGACCACGCCCTGCACGCCGAAATGGCGGCAGACATAGGCGAATCCCTGGGCATGATTGCCAGCGGAGGCGCAGACAAAGGTGGTGCCGGAGGGGCTGTCGGCGACGATCTTGCGGAAAAAGTTGAAGGCGCCCCGGATCTTGTAGGAGCGAACAGGCGTCAGGTCCTCGCGCTTCAGATAGACATTGGCGCCGTAACGGGCGCTCAAATGCTCGTTGAGCTGCAGCGGCGTCTCGGGGAAAAGCCCGCGCATGGCTTCCAGCGCTTGGTCGACCTGATCGGGGGTCACGTCAGCCTCCGTTGAATTTTGGACAGAGCCCCGCTATGGCATAGACATCGGGCAGAGACAAAGCCTCTTTGCGTTGCAACAGACGGAAGTCATTCCTTGAATACCAATCTGCTCCGCTCCGTCGTCTATATCGCAGCCCTGTGCGGGCTCTATCTGTCGACGGCCATGCTGATCCCGGCCATGGTGGACCTCTATTATGGCGATCCCCACTGGTCTGTCTTTACGGTGTCTGCAGCCATGGTTGGCGGTCTGTCGGTCACGGCAGCCATGGCAACTCGCGGGCCGCCGCCAGCCTTCTCCAAGCGCATGGGCTTTCTCCTCGTCAACGTGCTCTGGGCTACCTTTTCGCTGGTCGGTGCGATCCCGATCTATTTCTCTCAGCTCGACCTCACCTTTGCCCAGGCCCTGTTCGAATCGGTTTCAGCCATCACCACGACGGGCTCGACCGTTCTTTCCGGACTGGACGACATGGCGCCCGGTCTCCTCGTCTGGCGCTCGCTGCTGCAATGGCTGGGCGGGATCGGGATCGTGGCGCTCGGCCTGTTCGTGCTGCCGTTTCTAAGAGTGGGCGGGGTCTCCTTCTTCAAGATGGAATCCTCCGACATCGCAGACAAGCCGTTCGCACGCATCGCCACCTTTACCAGTGCCTTCGTCGCCATCTATGTCGCGATCACCCTGATCTGCATGATCGCATACGATGTCTTCGGCATGAGCCATTTCGATGCGCTCAACCATGCCCTGACAACGATCGCCACCGGTGGCTTCTCCACCCATGACGCCTCCTTCGGTTATTTCGACAGCTATGCGCTTCGCGGGATCGCAACCTTCTTCATGACGGTCTGCAGCCTGCCCTTCTCGATCCTGATCGTCTTCTTCATCAAAGGGCGCCTCGACGCCCTGCGCGATCCGCAGATTCTCGTCTTTCTTGGCTATCTCACCGCCTTTGCCATCTCTGCCGCGCTCTACAACCATCTGCGCAACGGCGTGGACCTGCCGCTGGCACTCTCGCATTCCCTCTTCAATTTCGCATCGATCCTGTCGACGACAGGCTATGCCAGCGAGGACTACACGATGTGGGGGCCGTTTGCGGTCGCAGCCGCTTTCTTTGCCACCTTCATGGGCGGCTGCTCCGGCTCAACCGCCGGCGGCATCAAGGCCTACCGTTTCGTCATCATTTTCAACATCATCGTCACTGGCCTGAAGCGGCTCATCTACCCGAATGCCGTCTATTCCGTCCGCTACGGCAACCAGATCGTCGATGCCGATACGCAGCGCGCCGTGTTCCTGTTCTTCAGCGCCTATATCTTCATCTGGGTGATGGGCAGCCTTGCCATGGCGCTGGCCGGCTACGATTTCGCCACCGCCTCGTCCGCCGTGATCACGGCGCTCTCGAATGTCGGCCCCGGCATCGGGTCGCTGATCGGCCCGGCCGGCAACTTCGCCACGATGCACGATCCGGAACTCTACATCCTGTCGCTTGCCATGCTGCTCGGCCGTCTCGAAGTGCTGACCGTCATGGTGCTGCTGGTGCCTATTTTCTGGCGCTCGTGAGCATCAGGCCAACGTGATCGCAGAGAACCGCTCCGCGCTTGACGCCCGGGCTTGGTTCTTCCCACACTCCGGCTGAATCAAAGCCGGAGAATCACGTGTTTCTGAAATACCAAGCCCCTGCCCGCGGCCTTGCCGTCACCATTGTCGGCGCACTTCTTTCTGCGGCACCGGTCACGGCCGGCCCGCTTCTCGACGCGGCGATCGAGGCGGAGAAGCTTGCGGCACAAAACGATGCAAAGGGTGCCTTCGAGGCGATGCGTTCGGGGCTTGCAGCCTTCAGCCAGAGCCTGCCGCTCACGGTCCCCCGCGCCGTCTTCATCACGGAAGTCCCGAAGGCCTACAGGGCCTATACCGCAAAAGCGGAGCCGGTCTTCGTCACCGGCGAGAAGCTCATCACCTATGTCGAGGTGGCCGGTCTCAAATGGCGCCCGGCGCCCGACAACCAGCGGGAATCCCGCTTCACGGTCGACCTTGAACTCACCGACGACAAGGGCAAGACGCTGGCACTGCAGAAGGAATTCGGCAATTTCACATTTACCGGCCATTCGGATGCGATCGAGATCTACACCCATCTGACGCTCGACGTGGATGGCGCCAAGCCCGGCGCCTATGTGCTGCGCTATACAGTGAACGATGTGATCGCCGAGCGCTCGACGCCCTTCGAACTGCCCTTCACGCTGAAAGACAAGAGCTGAACGCCCATATCGGGCGTTCAGTGTGTCGGATCAATTCGCCATGGTCGAGCGGTGCGCCCAGCCGGTCATGCGCTTTTCGAGCCAGGCCATTAGCGCATACATGGCGATGCCTTCGACCGCGAGCGCCAGAAGCCCGGCAAAAACCAGGGGCACGTTGAACTGGCTCTGGGCCGAGCTCATCATGTTGCCGAGGCCGTAATTCGAGGCCACCGTCTCCGAGACAACAGAGCCGACGAAGGCGAGCGTGATCGCAATCTTCAGGGAGCCGAAGAAATAGGGCATCGAGCGAGGAATGCCGACTTTCAACATGATGTCGAGCTTCTTCGCACCCAAGGCCCGCAGCACGTCCTCGGTTTCCGGCTCGATGGTCGCGAGGCCCGTTGCCACATTCACGACAATCGGGAAGAAGGAGATCAGAAAGGCGGTCAGCACAGCCGGTACCGTGCCGATGCCAAACCAGATGACGAGGATCGGCACCAGCGCCACCTTGGGAATGGCGTTGAAGCCAATCATCAAGGGGTAGAGCCCGGCATAGATGGTCTTCGACCAGCCGATGAAGAGGCCGAGCGCCAGTCCGGCGACGACGGCAATCAGGAAGCCGAGCGTCGTTGTGTAGAGCGTCTGCAGCGAATTCTTCCAGATCGGCGACCAGTATTGCACCACCGCCTCGAAGACCCTTGATGGCGCCGGCAGGATGGTCGGCGGCATGTCGAGCGCGATCACCGTCAGTTCCCAAACGGCAAAGAGCGCCAGCGTGTAGAGGAAGGGCGCGGCCCGCACCCAGTTGATACGCTGCATCAGTGGCTTGACCACCGGCCGGGTCGGGGCTGTCTCGATCGTCATCGTCATGCTGCCACCCTCGCCTTTGCGATCTCGCCGTGTAGCACATGCACCATGTCGTTGAACTCGGTCTCGTACATCAGTTCCAGGTCCCTTGGTCGCGCGAAGGGCACTGTGTGTTCCTTGACTACCTTGCCGGGTCTGGCACTCATCACAAAAATCCGGTCGGCGAGGAAGACTGCCTCGCGCAGGTCATGGGTCACAAGCACGATGGTCACGCCCTGGGCCGCATGCAGGTCGCGGATGACGCACCAAAGCTCCTCGCGGGTGAAGGCATCCAGCGCGCCGAAGGGCTCGTCGAGCATCAGGAGTTCGGGTTCGTGGATCAGGGCGCGGCAGAGATTGGCGCGCTGCTGCATGCCGCCCGACAGCTGCCAGGGGAATTTCGAGCCGACGCCCTTCAGGCCGACGATCTCAAGCAGGTTCTCGGCCTTTTCGACATATTCCTTCTTGTTGGCTCGAAGGCGATGGCGATGCCTTTCGACGATCTCAAGCGGCAGCAGGATGTTTTCGAGCGTAGTGCGCCAGGGCAACATGGTCGGGTTCTGGAAGGCCATGCCGACGATCGACACCGGCTTGGTCACCTGCTGGCCGGCGACGATGACGACGCCGGATTGCGGGATATGCAGCCCGGTCACGAGCTTCATCAGGGTCGACTTGCCACAGCCGGACGGGCCGACGACGGCTGAGAATTCGCCCTTGTCGACGCGCATGGTGAGGCCGGACACGGCCAGCGTTCCGTCGGCGCCGCCATAGCGCATGTCGACATTGTCGATGGAAACGAGGTGGGACATCGGGGCTCCGGTCAATATTGCATTACCCAACCTCCCCTTGAGGGTGAGGTCGCTGCGAAGCAGGAGTGGGGTGATCTCGCGAAAGGTCACCCCACCCCGAACCTGCGGTTCGACCCTCCCCCTCAAGGGGAGGGTCAGACCATCAAGGCAGCATCCGCTCTTCCTTGGCCGGCAGGAAGCTTCCGTCGAAGACCTGCTCGGCCGTGACATTGCCCTTCAGGCCCATGGAGACCTTGAGCGTCTCGATCGAGGCGGAAAGGCGCGCCATGTCGACGCTGCCCATGCCGTTTTCGACGACATAAGGCGTCTTGATGTTCATGGCATTGGCCATCTCGAGACGTTCCTTCTCGATGTCGGCGTTCAAAGTCTCATTGCGCTTCAAGACGGCGGCTGCCCCCTCTTCCGGATTGGCAACGGCATCGGCAAAGCCCTTGGCGAGCGCCTTCAGGAAGCCTTTCACAGCTTCGGGATTTTCGGCAGCGAAGTCGGAGTTCACCAGCACGCTGTTGCCATAGAGGTTCAGACCGTTATCGGCCATCAGAATGGTCGCGATGTCGTCGGCCGGAATGCCTTGCGCCTTGAGGTTCAGGATGACCGAGAAGGCAAAGCCGAAGACGGCATCGACATCGCCCTTGGCGAGCATCGGCTCGCGAACGGGAAAGCCGATCGATTCGATGGTGATGCCGCTGTCGTCGATTCCGGCGGCCTGCTTGAAGGCCGGCCACTGCGCAAACGCGCCATCCGGCGGCGGGGCGCCGAGCTTCTTGCCTTCGAGCGACTTTGGATCTTCGGTCACGCCGAGCGACTTGCGGCCGACGACCGAGAAGACCGGCTTGTCATAGACCATCATCACGGCCTTGACCTTCTGGGACGGATCCTCATCCAGGAACTTGATCACCGAGTTGATGTCGCCGAAGCCCATCTGATAGGCGCCGGTTGCCACGCGCGGGATCGCCTCGACCGAGCCATTGCCCGAATCGATCATCACATTGAGGCCTTCCGCTGCGAAATATCCCTTGTCCTGCGCCAGCAGGAAGCCGGCGGCTGGGCCCTCGAACTTCCAGTCGAGCGTGAACTTGATGGCCGTCTCGGCATGCGCCTGACCGACCGGCAGCGTCACGCCGGCAAGCAGACCCGCCGCAACAACCGAGGCCGAAAAGAGACGTCTTGTGATCATGGATTTGAGCTCCCCTTGTTTTTGATGGGCGCATCAAAGCAGGAAACGCGGAACCCGCAAAGCGGAAAATGCTCAAACTTTCGTCAAAAATGGATCTGCACAAATTTGGCGCATTGAATGCAAAGAGATGTACGACATCAAAGACCTGCCCCGAAGGGAACGGGTCAGCGCTAACAGTCAAATAAGAAATAGCAATATTGGTGCGGACGGCGGGGATCGAACCCGCATGACCTAAGGCCGAGAGATTTTAAGTCTCTTGCGTCTACCAGTTTCGCCACGTCCGCGCGGGCCCTGTTTCGATCACTTCGGCGGACGCGTCAAGGGTGGCGGGCCAATGCTGTGGCCCGCCCCGTGTCATCGATCACTCAGCTTGCCAGTGCATCGAGGAATTCGACGCCGATCTCGCGGGGGCTGCGCCATTTGACCGCGCAGTCATGGGTCGTGCCGTCCTCGAGGCGCAGGCGGAATTGAGGGGGAATGTCGGCGGTCGATTCGAAGCTCACCTTGGCGCCGAGCGGCGAGAGATTGCGAATCATGCAGTCGAAGGTGGAATGGCCGCCGGGGAGAATGGCGCGGCCGGCTTTAAGCGCCCGAAGGCGGGGCTGACGACGACGATCTGGCTGTTCCATGGGCATGCATCCTTTCAGGCCTTACAACCGTAAGAATGCACAGAAGCGCTCAACAAAGGCTTCAATCGACCGGTCGCATTTTAACGATCGGGCAGCACAGCTGTCGCAGAAACGAAAAAAGGCGGAGCTTGCGCCCCGCCTTTTGACGATCGTCAATTCCAGTTATCAAGCGAGCTTGGCAGCCAGCTTGGCGACATGGGCGCCCTGGTAGCGCGCACCTTCGAGCTCGATCTCGGAGGGCTGGCGCGAACCGTCGCCGGCCGTGATCGTGGAGGCGCCGTAGGGCGAGTTGCCCATGACTTCGCTCACACCCATCTGACCCTGGAAGGCGTAAGGCAGACCGGCATAGACCATGCCGTGATGCAGGAAGGTCGGGATGAAGCCCATGATCGTGGTTTCCTGGCCGCCGTGCTGGGTCGCGGTCGAGGTGAACATCGAGCCGAGCTTGCCGGTCAGCTTGCCCTGGGCCCAGAGGCCGCCGGTCTGATCCCAGAAATTGCGCATCTGCGAGGCGACCGTGCCATAACGGGTGCCGGCGCCGACGATGATCGCGTCGTACTGGTCGAGCTCGGACGGGTCGGCGATCGGAGCCTGCTGGTCCATCTTGTAGTAGGAAGCCTTGGCGACATCTTCCGGCACCAGTTCCGGAACGCGCTTCACGGTCACGTCGGCGCCAGCGGACTTTGCGCCTTCGGCCACGGCATAGGCCATGGTTTCGATGTGACCGTAAGCGGAATAGTAGAGAACCAGTACCTTGGCCATGTCGTATCTCCCTTTGAAACTGCGGCCCCGCCGCGCTGTTGGATGAGCGAGATGTAGCGCATTCCACGGTGGCGACCAGTCGCGGCCGTAGGAACGCAGTGTTCAATCAATGAGTGCCTTTACTTCTCTTCACGGACATAAAACGGTAACGTGTCTCCCAGCCTGCCCATCCCAAGGACCCAATCCATGACCTCCACGATCCAGACCGCCGCGATGCTCGCCATCGGCGACGAACTCCTGTCGGGCCGCACCAAGGACAAGAATATCGGCCATCTCGCCGACCTGCTGACGGTTGCCGGCATAGATCTGAAGGAGGTGCGCATCGTCGCTGACGAAGAGGACGCAATCGTGGAAGCCCTCAACGCGCTCAGGTCGAAATACACCTATGTGTTCACGTCAGGCGGCATCGGCCCGACCCATGACGACATCACGGCGGATTCGGTATCGAAAGCCTTCGGTGTGCCGTGCCTTCACGATCCCGACGCCATGAAGCTGCTCGGCGACATGTATGCCGGCCGAGGTCTCGAATTCACCGAGGCCCGACAGCGCATGGCCCGCATACCGGAGGGCAGCCGCCATATCCCGAACCCGGTCTCGACCGCGCCCGGCTTCATTATCGGCAATGTGCATGTCATGGCCGGTGTGCCGCAGGTCTTCCAGGCGATGATGGCGCATGTGATCGAGACGCTTCCGGCCGGCCAGCGGGTGCTGTCGCGCTCGATCGCCTGCCCCTTCGGTGAAGGCGATATCGGCACGGCACTCGGTGCCATCCAGAAGGCCCATCCGGAAACCTCGATCGGCTCCTATCCGCATTTCGACGGCCGGCGCTTCTCGACCGAGCTGATCGTCCGGGCGCGCAATCAGGCGGTTGTCGATGCGGCAGCGGCCGATGTCGAGGCGATGATCGATGCGATCCGGAACGAAAAGGATGCAGCCGCCACCCGCGATCTCGGCACCGGCGAGGTCGCCTGAGCGCGGGATCCTCTGCGTCTCAAACCCCTCCCGACTTGACCGAGGTCAAGGCGGAACCCTCGGATGGAACACATAGTTATCTCATGCGGACGCTGGATAAGGGCCGCAAGAGGAGACGACCATGGGTTACCGCACACTTCTTGCCATATTGGACACACCGAAAACCACGCAACAGGTAACGGATTTTGCCGTCGCCATTGCCAACCAGTTTCAATCACATGTGATCGGCGCCCATGCGGAGGCCGTGGCCATGGTGCCGCTGGTCGCGCCGATGGAAATCCCGGACCCCGCGACCGTCCAGGCGCTGCAGGACATGGCGCATCAGGAGACGGAAAGCGTGGAGCGCATCTTCCGCGACATCGGCAGGCGCGAAGGCTTCTCCCATGAATGGCGAAGCTTCGTCACATCCTCCGGCTTCAATTCCGCCGCCCTGATCGACAGCGCGCGCAGCGCCGATCTCGTGATCGCCGCTCAGGGCGAGGCGGGCATGCTGTCCGAAACCCGTTCCGAACTCGAGAGCTTCCTGTTCGAAAGCGGACGGCCGGTGCTGCTCATCCCGCATATCCTGAAGGCACCGAAACCGATCCGCCGGGTGCTCGTCGCCTGGAACGGCTCGCGTGAGGCGGCCCGCGCCACCTTCGATGCCCTGCCCTTCCTGATGGCGGCCGAAGAGGTCGAGATCTTCACCGTCGACGCCCCCGACACCTCCACCCAGACCGGCGCAATCGCCGGCGCCGAGCTCGCCGCTTCGCTTGCCCGCCACGGGATCAAGGTGACCGTCACGGCGTCGGAAAAGACCGGTCTCGACCCGGCAATCGCCATCGAGAACCGCCTGTCGGACAGCTCCATCGATCTCCTGGTCATGGGCGCCTATGGCAACAAACGCTGGTGGGAAATGCTGTTCGGCGGCGTCACCCGCACGCTGCTCGATTCGATGACGGCACTGACGCTTCTGTCGCGCTGATTGATCGACTAATCGGGCGGGAACGCGAGGCCTTGCCAGAGGCTTCGGATTCCCGCTAATAGCAACGGCCAAAGACTGGAACCCTTTGAGGGGACGAGGTTCGCGCGGTATCTGCCGCGCGAAACGCGTTTCGGGACCCGTGCAAAGCGGCCCGCCTGAAAGGATCCGGTCGACGGCGCCGCAATCCGGCGCGGACGATATCATCCAGCCAGCGGAGCCCCGTGCATGTCTCTCCCCGATAAAGCCTTTCCCGTTTCCTGGGATCAGTTCCACCGCGACGCGCGCGCACTCGCCTGGCGCCTTGCCGGTCTTGGTCAGGAATTCCGCGCCATCGTCTGCATCACCCGCGGCGGCCTGGTACCGGCGGCGATCATCTCGCGCGAGCTCAACATCCGCCTGATCGAGACGGTCTGCGTCGCCTCCTATCATGACTATGTCAACCAGGGCGAAATGAACCTGCTGAAGGGCATCACCGCCGAACTGATGGTCAATGGCGGCGAAGGCGTGCTCGTGGTCGACGATCTGACCGATACCGGCAAGACGGCGCTTGAAGTGCGCGAGATGATGCCGAAGGCGCATTTCGCCTGCGTCTACGCCAAGCCGAAGGGCGTGCCGACCATCGACACCTTCGTCACCGAAGTCTCCCAGGATACCTGGATCTATTTCCCATGGGACATGGGCTTCACCTATCAGGAGCCGATCGCCAAGGGCTCGAAGGGCTGATCCAAGCCCCACCGCCATCATCAAACCCGCCTGTCACCCGCAGGCGGGTTTTTTCTTGGCCGGCAAAAACGCTCCTACACTCCGACTTCTCGGCTAGCCGCCTCGCTTATTGCGCACGGCTGGTGATGGGACGGAACAATTCGGCCGCTCGGCCGTATGGCTCTCATGTTCCACTCCCAACGGTAGAGAGCAACTGATGGCCACCCTTCACTCGCCGCCGACAGCATCGAACGCCTACCCGGTGTCGGCGCTGTTCGTCCCATTTCCTTTCGTCTGCTTCACGCTGACGCTGATCACTGACATCCTCTACTGGCGAACCTCGCATCTGATGTGGAGCAATTTTTCCGACTGGCTGTTGTTCTTCGGCCTGATCTTCGGAGCCTTGTCCATTCTCGCAGGTCTGATCGATCTCGCCCGTCCCGCCACGCGTGCTATTCGCCCCGGCTGGCCGGCGGTCATCGCCTATCTCGCGGTTCTGGTGCTCGCCTTCATCAACAGCTTCATCCATGCCGGCGACGGCTGGACGGCCATTGTGCCCTATGGCCTTGCCACATCCCTGATCACCGTCATTGCCATGATCGCCTGTGTCTACCTCACCGCCGAACAGCGCAGCGCCGACGCCTGGAGAACGCCATGACCCGCTCTACCCTGACGCTCCGTCACGCCGCCCTCGCCTCGACCGCCGTTCTTGTGCTGGCGCTTGCCGGCTGCAGCGACGACAACGGCAATTTCGACATCACCAGCCAGATCGGCCCCGACCCGGTCCTGCCGGAGCCCCGCCAGTCCCTGCTGCCTGACCTCAAGGTCGCGGAAGTCGTTGGATGGGGGGAAAACGAGACCCCCGACGTACTGGAAGGCTTCACCATCACCGCATACGCCCGCGATCTTGCCAATCCGCGTACCGTGCACACGCTTCCGAACGGCGACGTGCTTGTGGTGCAAAGCAAGGCCCCACCCGGCAAGCCGGTGGAGCGGCCCAAAGACGTTATTCGTGATTTCATCATGGCGTTTGCGGCCGGCAGCGGCGGTAACGACAAGCCCACCAATCTCATCACGCTGCTGCGCGACACGGACCGTGACGGCACCGTGGACGAGCGGCATGATCTGCTCACCGATCTCAACTCCCCCTTCGGTCTCGCCTTTGCCGACGATACCCTCTATGTCGCGGCCGCCGATGCGGTCCTCGCCTATGACTATCAGCTCGGGCAGAACGAGATCACCACGCCGCCGCGCGTCCTGACGCCGCTGCCGGGCGGCCCGATCAACCATCACTGGACCAAGGACCTGGCGCTGAGCCCCGACAGCCGCTTCCTCTACGCCTCGGTCGGCTCGAACTCGAATGCCGGCGAACGCGGTCTGGAGGCCGAAAAGGGCCGCGCCGCGATCTGGCAGATCGACCGGGAAACCGGTGCCTCGCGCGTCTATGCGTCTGGCCTGCGCAACCCAAACGGCCTGACGATCAACCCCGAGAGCGGCGCGCTCTGGACCGTCGTCAACGAACGCGACGAGCTCGGCCCCAATCTCGTACCCGACTACATGACCTCGGTGCAGGACCGCGGCTTCTATGGCTGGCCGTGGAGCTATTTCGGCCAGCATGTCGATCCGCGCCTGCACCCGCCGCGGCCTGACATGGTCGAGCAGGCGATCAAGCCGGATTATGCGCTGTCGAGCCATGTGGCCGCCCTCGGTCTCGCCTTCTCCTTGGGCATGGCCATGCCCGAGGAGTATGCGAATGGCGCCTTTGTCGGCAATCGCGGCAGCTGGAACCGCGACCAGTTCAATGGCTACAAGGTGCTCTACGTGCCCTTCGAGAACGGCATGCCGTCGGGTGAAGCCCGCGACGTGGTGACCGGCTTCCTCAATCCTGACGAAGAAGCCCGCGGTCGACCCGTCGGCCTCGGCTTCGACGGCACCGGCGCCCTGCTGGTTGCCGACGATGCCGGCAATACAGTCTGGCGGGTAGCGGCCCAGAATGCGACGGCGCTTGCCGAACCGCTCGGCACGGACGAAATGCCGCCGGGTTCCCCGGTCGCGGAGGAACAGGCCAGTGCCGCTGAAGCCGTCGAAGGCGCAGCGCCAGCAACCGCACCGGCCGAGGGCACGCCCGCAACGGAAACGCCTGCGCCTGCGGCCCCTGCCCCGGACGCCGCAACGCCGCCGACCTCCGAAGATCCGGCGGTAGCACCAACCCCGGATACGCCGGCCAATGCTGGCGACGGCACGCTCGCGCCTCCGACACCGCCCCAAACGGATGTCCCCGCGACCGGACCGGAAGGTGCTGTCCAGGACGCGACGCCTGCAACGCCGGCTCCCGCTCAGCCCTAATCCACTCATTGGGCTCTGAAAAACGAAAAGGCCCTCCGCCAGACAAGCGGAGGGCTTTCGATTCGGTCACAAAAACTTCCGCGATCAGGCCGGCAGGCGGCGATCGTATTCGTCCTTGAGTTTGAGCCAGCCGTCCCAGAAGGGCTCCGCCCGCTGGCCGTCCAGATGGGCACCGAGAATGTCGAGATGCATGTGCCAGCCGGCACCGACCATGAGCAGATTGGCACGATCGGAAATGCGGCGATGGGTGATGGTCAGCAGCACCTCATCCCCGTCCGCCTTCAGATCGAAGGCGACCTCACCGCTCTCGCCCCAGGTGAACACGAGCCGCTTGTTCCTCTGCACCTCGAGCACGCGGCTTGTCATGCGCATCTCCTCGCTGAAGCCTTCCGGCCGAGCGCCTGGCGGGTCCGTCAGCTCCTCGTTGCGCCACACCAGTTCGAAGGTCGAACCCGCCTTCTCCTCCATGCTGCCTGCGGCGAGCCATTTGCGCCGCATCTCGCCATCGGTCAGATATGACCAGATCCTCGAAGCGGGTCCCGGCAACAGGCGCTCGATCACCAGCGTTGCGGGCTCGGTCACTCGGCCATAAGGATTTACGTCCAGTCTTTCCGTCATCGTCATTCTCCATCAGGTTTCTGTCGGGGAAATGCGGCATCCTCCGCTCGGAGGAGCCGTTCGAGGACATCCAGCCGGCCGGTCCAGAAGTGCTCGTAGGCGCTCAGCCACTGGTGGGCACCGGCAAGCGGTCCCGGATCCAATCGGCAGAGATGGGTACGGCCTCGGATCTCGCGGCGGATGAGGCCTGCGGCTTCGAGGACCTTGATGTGTTTGGAGGCGGCGGCGAGCGACATAGAGAAAGGCTCGGCCAGTTCGCCGACGCTCCTTTCTCCTTGCGAAAGGGCCGCCAGCATGCGCCGACGCGTCTCATCGCCCAGCGCGTGAAAGATCATGTCCAAAGAATTGTGTGAAATATCAACCATGCGGTTGAATATCGACGATCACCCGTCAATTGTCAACCATGTGGTTTAATGATGGTCTACGCGCATGTTTCTCAGAGGAAAAATAGCCAGCCGAGAACCAAGAGGAGAAAGCAACCGCCGACGATGAGCGACCAGGCGGAGAGCGCAAATCCGGGTTTTGCGCCACTGTCTGACTGCGCGGAATATTCGGTGGACCGTCGCACCTCAGTGCCTTGGCCGTTTTCGCTTGGCTCCGTCACCATAAAATCCTCCCGTCTCGTTACCTCAGCGGGTAACCCACCGCCATGGCTTCGGTTCCGATGCTGTCCCCGGACCGGTCCGATAGCCCTGGAGGGAACCCTGTCTCCCCTGCTCCGTTTCATCCGCACAGAAGGAGAGGCTTTTCATGAATACGCGGTCGAAATTTCATCTGATGGCACGGGCCGGTTATGGCGCGCGGGGTATCGTTTTTCTGATGATTGCGGGGCTCGCTCTGTTTTCAGGCATCGCCGGCGGTGAGGCCGACACGCAATCGGCTCTCGAAACCATCCTGCAGCAGCCGTTCGGGCGGATCTGGATCGGGCTGATCGGTCTGGGGCTCGCCGGCTTCGTGGTCTGGCGGCTTGCTCAGGCATTGGCCAATGCCGATGGCCATGACGAAAACGCCAAGGGCTACATTATTCGTGGCGCGATGTTCGGCAGCGCGATCACCTATGCCGGTCTCGCCATGACCGCTCTGACGCTCGCACTTGCCTACGGGTCGAACAGCGGGTCGGGCGGCGAAGCGGGGCTTGCCGCCTGGATCATGTCACAGCCATTCGGGCGCTATCTCGCCGGGCTGACCGGTCTCGGCTTCGTGGCTGGTGGCGTGGTGACGTCCATCAAGGGCCTGCGTCGCGGCTTCGGTAAATATCTGGACCTCGATGCCAACAGCAATTCGCCGGCTGTGCTCATCTCCATCTACGGTCTCGTCGCCCGCGGCGTCGTCTTTGCGATCGTCGGCGGCTTCTTTGTCTATGCGGCCTTCACGGTCAATCCAGAACAGGCTGGCGGCACCGCAGAGGCACTGGCCTGGGTCCGTCAGCTCCCCTTCGGCAGCGTGGTCTATGGCGTCGTCGCGCTCGGTCTTGGCGCCTTCGGTCTCTACAATTTCGTCGAGGCGCGTTACCGGCGCATCAATGCGCCCGAGGCCGGCGACCTGCGCCGTCAGCTACCTATCGGCCGTGCGAACTGACTCATGAGGACGACCGTCGATGCCGTCACCTGCCACTACAGCAGATCCTGCGATGGCACGATGGTCACCCCCGGTGCCGCCGACACGGCGGCATCCAGCATGGCGCGGGCAATGGCTTCCGGCGGGTTCGCCTTCAGAGACGACGGCAGGATCGGATTCAGCATTGAAAGCACCCTGCCCGCCCACTGCTCCATCGGCCGTGGCTCCTGGCGCGGGCCATCGATAAGCCCGGGGCGGACCAGCACGGCTCGATCGAAGCCGAGCTGCAGGATATCACGCTCCGTCTCACCCTTGACCCGACTGTAGAAAAAGAGCGACTTCACGTCGGCCCCCTTCGCAGAGTTGAGAACGAAGGCCCGTGCACCGTGAGCTTTTGCAAGCCGTGCAATTTCCAGAGGATAGTAGTGGTCGACCTGACGGAAGCGCTCGCGTGATCCGGCCGTTTTCAGCGTGGTGCCGAGAGCACAGATCACGGCATCGGCGGACCAGATCGACGGGTCCTCGGGAAGATCATCGAAATCGACGATCGGCGCCGAAAGGCTTGGTCGCTCCGGCAACGGCCGGCGGGTCGGGGCGGTCACCGTCGACACGCGTGGGTCGGCGAGCGCCAGATTGAGGACATGACTGCCGACAAGTCCGGTGGCGCCCAACAGCAACAGATGCATGATCCCGTCTCCTTCATTCCGATGTCTCGCCTCAGGGCCAGCGCCAGTGCGCGATGCAGGCCTCAATGCATGCCAAGACTGCCCGTTCCATCACACAAACGAAAGAAGCGCCACATCGCTGTGGCGCTTCTCTTGTTCGCGAATTAGCGATTTTCCGAACTTCCTCAGGCGGCCGTGCGATAGCCTGCCGAGCCGGCCGATGCGCCACCTTCCAGCTTGAAGCGGGCAAGCTGCGCCTGCAGCTGGCGGGCTTCGCCGGCGAGAACCTGGCTGGCGGCCGTCGTCTCTTCGACCATGGCGGCGTTCTGCTGGGTCATCTGGTCCATGTGGTTGACCGAGGTGTTGATCTCGCCGAGGGCTGCCGACTGCTCTTCGGCGGCACGGGCGATCGTCACGACGTGATCGTTGACGCGGTTGACCAGCGATTCGATCTCCTTCAGCGCCTCGCCGGTGGACAGAACGAGCGACACGCCGCCCTTCACTTCCTCGGCTGAGGTGTTGATCAGGGTCTTGATCTCCTTCGCGGCATTGGCCGAGCGCTGAGCCAGTTCGCGAACCTCCTGTGCGACGACGGCGAAACCACGACCGGCTTCACCGGCGCGCGCAGCTTCGACGCCGGCATTCAGCGCCAAGAGGTTGGTCTGGAAGGCGATTTCGTCGATCACGGAGATGATCTGGCTGATCTTCTGCGAGGACTGCTCGATGCGGCCCATGGCGTCGATCGCGTTGCGGACGATGTCGCCCGACTTGCCAGCGCTCGACTTGGTCTCGTCGACCATATGCGAGGCTTCCTTGGCGCGCTGGGTCGAGGTCTTGACCGTTGTGGTGATTTCTTCCAGCGCTGCGGCGGTCTCTTCCAGCGAAGCGGCCTGCTGCTCGGTGCGGCGGGCGAGCTGGTTGGCGGCCGAGGACAGTTCGCCGGAATTGCCGGTGATGGTGCCAGCGGCATTCAGGATGTTCTGCATGGTCTGGCGCAGCACGGCCATGGTCTGGTTCACGTTGCCCTGCAGTTCGGCAAAGGCGCCCTGGAACTGGCCCTGCATGTCATGCGTGAGGTCGGCATCGGCAAGCGCTGCAATGACGCGGCGCACTTCGGTCACGCCACGATCGACGCTTTCGACCAGCTCGTTGACCGAGGCGGCGAAGCGCTGCAGGTCCGCATCCTCATAGGTCTTGCCAATGCGCTTGGAGAAGTCGCCGGCAGCGGCAGCGGCAACAATGCCGCTGATCGAGGTCTGCAGATCCTTGCTCTGGGCGTGCAGTGCCGCTTCTTGGGCTTCCATCGCACGCATCTGCTCTTCGTTCGTGCGGAAGACTTCGAGAGCGCGGGCCATTTCGCCGATTTCGTCCTTGCGCTCGGTGCCCGGAATGCTGCTGCCAAGCTTGCCGGAGGCCATTTCCGTCATGACGGCGGTCAGGCTGCGGATCGGGTTGACGATGCCGCGGCGGGCGAGAAGGAAGCTGATCGCGACGCCTGCGAGAATGCAGACGGCAGCGGTCACGACCTGGACCAGCATGGTGAAGCCGGAGGCGGCCAGCGCGTTTTCACGCGAACCCGTCAGGCTCTCGGCCGACGAGGTCGAATATTCCTTGACGACAGCAGTCACTGTCTTCTGCGCCTCAAGGGCCTTGGCGAGCTCGGCCTTCATGACGGCGAGATCCTGACCAGCCGGCGTGGCGGCGACGGCCACCATGGCGCGGATCTGGTTGAAGTAGGCGTCGAGCGCCTGCTTGGTGCGTTCGAGGATCTGGGCTTCGGCCGGGCTCGCAGTGGTCGCGATCTTCGGCAGGCGTGCCAGCATTTCAGCGGCACGCTTGTCGGTCTCGGCGGCAAAGTCGGCGGCCTTCTCGGGCGCCAGCGCCAGCTGGTAGGTCATGCGCGAAATGGCGATGATGTCGACGCGCAGGTCCATGGCCTCGCGTGCCACCTCCTCGCGGGCGCCGGTATCCTTGAGGGCCGCGCCCAGCGAGGACAGACCGCTCGCGCCCACGGCCGCGATGGCAGCGGCCGCCACGCCCATCAGGACGACGACAAGGCTGACCTTCTTCAGAATGGAAAGATTGGCAATACTCATGGAAATTTCACTCCGTGCGAACCCGCCATCCTGGCAGGCGGCCCTGACCGGCCGGGCATGGAGCTCATTCCATACGTATGCCTCCCTCAATACGTGGGACATGTTGCGATTTCGTTGCTACGAAATACAGGAAAGACGCATATGATTTTTAGGTGGCCCCGGGAAGGCGCGACGCGGTCGCCGATTTCGCATGTCAAGGCACTGATTCTTGGCGCGGGTCATCCCCAGGTTTTTGAGCAACAGGCGCGGTCTTTCGCGAAAGCCCTCAAATCCGGGGCGCCGTTCGCTCAGACGGGTCATTTCGGGACGAAATATAGCCCGTGACATCTGGTTGACGGAGAGACATCCGCAGCGGCATGCGTCACATCGACCGAGAAAGCCCTTTCATTCCCGTGACTTCGCTCTTTTGCCCGTTATCCACAATGTAACACCACAACATATAGCGTTAACATTTCCTTCACAGACCACCCCTTGACGGAATCAGTCGGGACGATGTTAATGGATCCTGTTGCGGCGGCGACTGGACCGGGCATGAACGAGGCCGGGTTTCATCAAACATTGTAGCGGCTTTCTTGCAAGTGGAACGGCGTTCTGACGACGCCTTCCGCGCCAGGAAATTTGTGCGATTTTTGACCGCCGGGCGGGGGTTTCAGATCTGGCGGCAATAAACTGTTAGTACTATATTTAGTGTTTGCAGCCACCATCTCTACCATATACAGGGTCATCATCTCCGGATGAATCACCTGACGGACGAACAAGTGAACGGCTGCGCGGTTCGGCGTGCAGACGACATGTTTTATCGCGCCGAATTTCCGGCGCCCAAGATCGAGGGACACAGGCAGATGCGCATTGAACGTCGCTTCACCAAACCGGGACAGTCCGCTTACGCGGAGATCGAGTTCCGCAAGGCCATCAGCGAAATCAAGAATCCCGACGGCTCAATCGTATTTCGTCTTGCCGACATCGACGTCCCCGCCCAGTTCAGCCAGGTGGCGGCCGACATTCTCGCCCAGAAATATTTCCGCAAGGCGGGCGTGCCGAAGATCCTGAAGAAGGTTGAGGAAAACGACGTTCCCTCCTTCCTGTGGCGCTCGGTCGCCGACGAAAAGGCACTCGCTGCTCTGCCCGAGAACGAGCGCTACGGCTCGGAAACCGATGCACGCCAGGTCTTCGATCGCCTGGCCGGCACCTGGGCCTATTGGGGCTGGAAGGGCAAGTATTTCTCCTCCGAAGAAGACGCGGCCGCCTTCAAGGACGAGCTCGCCTATATGCTCGCCACCCAGCGCGTCGCACCGAATTCTCCGCAGTGGTTCAACACCGGCCTGCACTGGGCCTATGGCATCGACGGCCCCGGCCAGGGCCATTTCTATGTCGACCCCTTCACCGGCAAGCTGGTAAAGTCCAAGTCGGCCTATGAACATCCGCAGCCGCATGCCTGCTTCATCCAGTCCGTCGAAGATGACCTGGTCAACGAAGGCGGCATCATGGATCTCTGGGTCCGTGAAGCCCGTCTCTTCAAGTATGGCTCCGGCACCGGCTCCAACTTCTCCTATCTGCGCGGCGAAGGCGAAAAGCTTTCGGGCGGCGGCCGTTCGTCGGGCCTCATGTCCTTCCTGAAGATCGGCGACCGGGCGGCCGGCGCCATCAAGTCCGGCGGCACCACCCGTCGTGCGGCCAAGATGGTCGTCGTCGACATCGACCATCCGGATATCGAAGCCTATATCGACTGGAAGGTGAAGGAAGAGCAGAAGGTTGCCGCCCTCGTCACCGGCTCCAAGATCGTCGCCAAGCATCTGAAGGCGATCATGAAGGCCTGCGTCAACTGCGAGGCCGACAACGGCGCCTGCTTCGACCCGAACGAGAACCCTGCCCTCAAGCGCGAAATCAAGGCCGCGAAGAAGGACCAGGTTCCGGAAAACTACATCAAGCGCGTCATCCAGTTCGCCCAGCAGGGCTACAAGGATCTCGACTTCAAGACCTATGACACCGACTGGGATTCGGAAGCCTATCTCACGGTCTCCGGCCAGAACTCCAACAACTCGGTCTCCCTGAAGGACGACTTCCTGCGCGCCGTCGAAAACGATGGCGACTGGAACCTGACCGCCCGTAAGGACGGCAAGGTGATGAAGACGCTGAAGGCCCGAGACCTCTGGGACAAGATCTCCTATGCCGCCTGGGCATCCGCTGACCCGGGCCTGCACTTCAACACGACGATGAACGACTGGCACACCTCGCCGGCAGCGGGCCCGATCCGCGCGTCGAACCCGTGCTCGGAATACATGTTCCTCGACGACACGGCCTGCAACCTGGCTTCGCTGAACCTGCTCCGCTTCAAGGATCAGAAGACCAAGAAGATCGACATCGCCGACTACGAACATGCCGTTCGTCTGTGGACCGTCGTTCTCGAAGTCTCCGTGATGATGGCGCAGTTCCCGTCGCGCCAGATCGCCGAACGCTCCTATGAATACCGCACGCTCGGCCTCGGCTACGCCAATATCGGCGGCCTGCTGATGTCCTCCGGCATTCCGTATGACTCGGCCGAAGGCCGCGCCATCGCCGGCGCGCTGACCGCCATCATGACCGGCGTGTCCTATGCGACGTCAGCCGAAATCGCTTCGGAACTTGGCCCCTTCCCGGGCTTTGCACCGAACCGCGACAACATGCTGCGCGTGATCCGCAACCATCGCCGCGCCGCCCATGGTCTGGCGGACGGCTATGAAGGCCTCTCCGTCAATCCGGTCCCGCTGGTCCATGCCGAGTGCACGGATCCGGCCCTGGTCGCCCATGCGACGGCTGCCTGGGACAAGGCGCTCGAGCTCGGCGAAAAGCATGGCTACCGCAATGCCCAGGTCTCGGTCATCGCGCCGACCGGCACGATCGGTCTCGTCATGGACTGCGACACGACCGGCATCGAGCCCGACTTCGCGCTCGTCAAGTTCAAGAAGCTCGCCGGTGGCGGTTACTTCAAGATCATCAACGCTGCCGTTCCGGAAGCGCTGCGCTCGCTCGGCTATTCGGAAAGCCAGATCGCCGAGATCGACGCCTATGCCGTCGGCCATGGCAACCTGAACCAGGCGCCGGGCATCAACCCGTCCTCGCTCAAGGCCAAGGGCTTCACCGACGAGAAGATCGAAGCCGTCAACGGCGCGCTGAAGGCTGCCTTCGACATCAAGTTCGTCTTCAACCAGTGGACGCTCGGCGCCGACTTCCTGAAGGACACCCTGAAGGTTTCCGACGAGCAGCTCGCCGACATGAGCTTCAACCTGCTCGACCACATGGGCTTCTCGAAGAAGGACATCGAAGCCGCCAACATCCACGTTTGCGGTGCGATGACGCTGGAAGGCGCACCCTTCCTCAAGGCCGAACATCTGCCGGTCTTCGATTGCGCCAACCCCTGCGGCAAGATCGGCAAGCGTTATCTGTCGGTTGAATCCCACATCCGCATGATGGCAGCGGCCCAGCCGTTCATCTCGGGTGCGATCTCCAAGACGATCAACATGCCGAATGAAGCGACCGTCGAAGATTGCGGCGCCGCCTACATGCTGTCCTGGAAGCTGGCGCTGAAAGCCAACGCGCTCTACCGCGATGGCTCGAAGCTCTCCCAGCCGCTCAACGCCTCGCTGATCGAGGACGAGGATGATGAGGACGGCGTCGACGAACTGCTCCAGCAGCCGATGGCGGCCCAGGCCGTCACGATCACGGAACGCATCGTCGAGCGCATCGTCGATCGTGTCGTGCGCGAGCAGGAAAAGCTGCCGACCCGCCGCAAGGGTTACACCCAGAAGGCCAAGATCGGTGGTCACACCATCTTCCTGCGCACCGGCGAATATGACGACGGCCGTCTTGGCGAAATCTTCCTCGACATGAACAAGGAAGGCTCGGCCCTTCGCGCCTTCATCAACAACTTCGCCATCTCCGTCTCGCTCGGCCTGCAGTATGGCGTGCCGCTCGAGGAATATGTCGACGCCTTCACCTTCACCAAGTTCGAGCCGGCCGGCATGGTCACCGGTAACGACGCGATCAAGAATGCGACATCGATCCTCGACTACGTCTTCCGCGAACTGGCGATCTCCTATCTCGGCCGCCACGACCTCGCGCATGTCGATACCTCGGACTTCACCACCACGGCGCTCGGCCGCGGCATGAAGGAAGGCAAGGCCGACGTCGTCTCCAAGGGCCTGACCCGCGGTTACAAGCCGACGCTCGTCTCAAGCCACATGCCGGCAGCGTCAGGCGCCGAACCCAAGGGTGCAGCAACCGCCGCCCCCGCCAAGGCCTCGGCCACCGTCACCGCCTTCTCGTCTTCGGGCGCCACTGCCCGCAAGCTGGAAGTGACGACGGCCGTTGCCACCTCTGAAGTCGTGTCCTTCAAGCGCGACTACGAGGAACGGTCGGTGGAACTGGCCGAGGAGATCGCAGCCGAAAGCCTGTTCTCCGACGCCAGCGCCGAAGACGCCGCCGCCGCCAAGGCCGAAGCCAAGAAGCTCGAGGCATCGCGCCGCATGCGCTCGATCGCGCAGGGCTATACGGGCAACATGTGCTCGGAATGCCAGAACTTCACGATGGTGCGGAATGGGACTTGCGAGAAGTGCGATACTTGCGGTGCCACGAGCGGGTGCAGCTGAGGATGACATTTGATCGAGATTTCGGCCCGGGGGAAACCTCGGGCCGAAGTGGTTTTGGGCACCCCATCCCCCCATGCGGGGGAGGACGGAAAATCGAAGGCTTAGGCCAGCGCAAGCGGCCTAAACTTCAGATTATCCTGGAGAGGGGCAGAGTTCCGTTGGCGAATACCTGACCAAGCCCCTCTCTCGCGATTTCAGATGTTTAGCCGTGGCTTGCGCCACGACTAATTCATCGAAATCGCTTTCTCCCCCGCAAGGGGGGAGATAGGGCCGCCTCATTCGCCTCATTCGCCGCAGTTCCGCAACTCCGCCAGAATGAAACTGCAGACGCCATCGAGATTGTCCTGGACCTCGCCGTTCCAGACCCGCAGCACCCGAAAGCCCTGGGAGCGAAACCAAGCATCCCGCTGGGCATCGCGCTCACTCTCGGCATGCTGATGTCCATCTACCTCAATGATCACTCTTGCCTCGAAGCAGACGAAATCAAGAATGTAACCATCAAACGGCACCTGCCGCCGGAACTTGAAGCAGCCGAGCTGTTTTGTCCGCAGCACCTGCCAGAGCCGGTTCTCGGCCCAAGTGGCATCCGCCCGCATGGTGCGGGCAAAACGGCGGTGATGCTGTGGAACCTCGCGATGTGTCATTCGAGCCCCTCGAAGCCACCAGAGATTGCACCTGGTTCGTGGCGAAGGAAAGAGGCTTCCGATAGGTATCAAGGCTGCTTTCGGAGGGAGGACATAATGGAAAGCTGCAAGGACCGAAATGGTGATACCTGGGAGATCTATAAGAGCGATGGTTGGCGGTGGCGACGGACGGCACCAAACGGCAGAATTGTGGGCGCATCGGCCGAGAGCTACGTCAACAAAAGCGATTGCATCAGCAACGCGCAACGCAATGGTATGACCTGCACGCCAAAGTAAGCCGTCCTACGCTCCCTCGGATTTGACCCGAGGGCAAGTTTCAACCCGCCCGGAGGGAGCGATCCCGACAGGCGGCGAAGCTCGGGCATTAGTTTTCCCTCACCCTGAAGTGCCCGACCTCGTCGGCCTCGAAGGGCGAGGCCATCAGCGCAGGATGCTTCGAGGCCCGCCCTTCACGCGGGCACATCAGCATGAGGGCATCAACCGCCCGCAGTCCCATTGGGCGAGAAGCAGGACACCGGAACCAATTGCAATTGAAACTGTTAGCTCTTCACAACAGCCAAGGAGAGAACATCATGCGCGCACTCAACCTCATCACACTGCTGCTCGTCATCGTCGGCGGCGTCAACTGGCTGCTCGTCGGGCTGGCCAATTTCGACCTCGTCGCCACCCTGTTCGGCGGTCAGGATACGGCGCTTGCCACGATCGTTTACGTTCTGGTCGGCCTGTCGGCCCTTTGGCAGATTGTCCCCTTCGCCAAGGCCATGTCGGTCGGCGAGACGCGGGCGGAAGCCAATATCGGCGGTCATCGCTGATTGAAGCCCATATTCAGATTGCGGTCGCCTTTGCAGGCTGCAGTTCACGGGGCCGGCCATGCCGGCCCCGTTTTCGTTCGGCTGGTACCTTTCGTTCGAATGAACGGGCCGTCCCAAAAAAGTCCGCCTTGCCCGCTGTTTCAGGCCCGGCCGCCCAACGCTTCCTTAACGGCCTTGCGGTACATTACGATAGATTGAAAGACGGACGGAGACCCAAGCGAAATGTCCAAACCGACCTTCCGCTTCACCCATTACGACCTGAAGGAACAGCGCGCTGGCACGATCATCGAGGTTACGCTGTCGGCCGTGAACAATGTGCGGCTGATGACGCCGACCAATTTTCAGCGCTTCAAGGAAACGCTCGATTACAAATTCCAGGGTGGCGTGGCGAAGAAGTCGCCGCTCAAGATCGCCATTCCGGAAAGCGGCCACTGGCACCTGATCGTCGACATGGAAGGCCATCACGGACTGGCCGAATCCAAGGTCAAGATGATCGCCGCTCCTGCCGTGCAGCCGAAGCAGAGAGCCTCGTAAAAAGGCTCCGCACGGCCTCCTCCGGCAATCGCCTCCCGTTCCCATGCAGACACGCTCGCTCTCACACCGAAAGCGGGATGAGCGTGCTGTCGAGGCCATCGTCATCACCTGGCAGCAAGACAAGCCGGCGGCGCTTGAAGTCGCTGGCAGGAGCCCGACTCCTCCATTGAAAGCGACAGAGCCCTTGGCGGCTCGCCTCGGGATCATCAGGCCGCGTCGACACCAGTCGTTGATGTTTCCCCCGCCCCGTCCTCCGGAACCAGATCCTCGGCGAAAAAGGCGCGGCCGCGGCCACCTTGCTTGGAGGCATAAAGCGCCCGGTCGGCGATCGCCATGATCGGCCGCGCGGCCGCACCGTTTTCGGGCGCAATCGCCAGACCGAGGCTGATGCCGACATCGACCTCCGGTCCGCTCAATAGCGTGATTGGCCGGGAGACCGAGGCGATGATCGATTGGGCGAGCATCGACAGGCGCGGCCGGTCGCGGAAGGCGTGGACGAGGATGACGAATTCGTCGCCACCGACACGGCCGACCAGACCGCTTTCGCCAACGGCCTCGCGAAGCCGCTCTGCCACGACGCGGATGACCTCGTCGCCGGCAGCGTGGCCATGCAGATCGTTGACGGCCTTGAAGCGGTCGAGATCGCAGGCGATCACCGCAAAGGGCGCGTGAGCCAGTCGCTCGGCAGCCTCGTTCAGGGCGTTGTCGAAGCAGAGGCGGTTGGCAAGGCCCGAAAGCGCATCCCGATGGGCGAGCTCGCGGTTGCGCTTTTCGCTCTCCTCCAGCCGCTCCGACAGCCGGCCGATATAGCGGCCGAGCACGAAGCTTGCGGCCAGCATGAGGCCGCAGAGCAGGACGACGGCGGGAACGGTGATGGTCCAGATATCGGCACCCGGCTTGAACAGCGTGAAGTCGAAGCTGCCGAGCGTCTGACCGTCGGCGCTCTTCACCATCAGCAGACCGTCGCCATTGCGGTTGAATCGCAGGTTTCCATATTCGAGTTGCGAGTTGAGGTCCGCCACCAGATCGGCATCGATCGGCCGGGCGGAGACCAGGATGACGGGATCGCCTTCCGGGAGCGCCACCTCGCCGTCATCGGGAACGATCGCCATGGCGGTCGCCAGCATCACCTCTCCGTCGACTTCGGCAAAGCCAAAAGCGGCGATGGCATGGACCTCAGATGCCGGCACCGGGTGCTGACCAAAACCACCCTTGATCGTGGTGCGATGCGCATGGTGGCGGGTCAGCGCGAGATCGGCAAGTGCCTTCAGGTCATCGCCGGGCTTCAGTTCGCGGGCGGTCAGATCCACCTTGTCCTGCCAGGCCGACATCAGGACGCGACCACCGGGACCGATCAGAAAACTGCGCTCATGGCCGAAATCGTACCAGAGCGAGGAGACGAATTCCTCGATCACATAAGAGGCGTGAAACTTGAGGGTGATGTATTTCACCGAGCGATCCCAGCGGGCCAGACCGAGCTGGTCGCGAGCCAGCAGGCTCTGGCGATCGCGCAGCACATTCTCCAGCAGCAGGATCTGCTTTTCGGCCGCGATATCATCGGCCTTGCGTGAGGCGATATAGCCGATGAAGAGCAGCGACAGAGCAGAAAGCGTGATGAGCACAATAGAGAACAGCTTCACCATGGCCGGCAAGCCAAGGCGCGGCGCGCCGGTCATGCCCGGCACCTGCCATCCATCCATTTCTTTCGCCATGCACAATCCCCTGTTCGACCGGCAAGTCTAGGGCACAGCGCTTAAATTGGGCTTAAGCTGACATGACGATAGGCAAGTCGGGATCAGCCGCCCCGCTCGCGGCGCAGCTTCGCCCACCAGTCGAGGCGCTTCTTGATCTCCCGCTCGAAGCCACGCTCCGGCGGATCGTAGAAGGTCTTGCGGCCCATCTTTTCGGGGAAATAGTCCTGGCCGGAAAAGGCGTCCGGCTGGTCATGGTCGTAGAGATAGCCTTCGTTGTAGCCTTCCGCCTTCATCAGCTTGGTCGGGGCGTTCAGGATGTGCTTTGGCGGCAGCAGCGAACCGTGCTCCTTGGCGGCGCGCATGGCCGCCTTGTAGGCGACATAGACGCCGTTCGATTTGGGGGCGGTTGCGAGATAGACGCAGGCCTGAGCCAGCGCCAGTTCGCCTTCCGGCGAACCGAGATAGTCATAGGCATCCTTGGCGGCATTGCAGACGACCAGCGCCTGCGGATCGGCCAGACCGATATCCTCGACCGCCATGCGCACCAGTCGGCGGCCGAGATAAAGCGGATCTTCGCCAGCATCGAACATCCGGCAGAGATAGTAGAGGGCGGCGTCGGGATCCGAACCGCGCACGGCCTTGTGGAGGGCCGAGATCAGATTGTAGTGGCCGTCCTGCCCCTTGTCGTAGACGGGCGCGCGTCGCTGGACAATCCGGCCAAGCCCCTCGGTATCGAACACCTCATCAGGCCGTGCGGCGCGCCAGACTTCCTCGGCCAAGGTGAGCGACGCCCGGCCGTCGCCATCGGCCATGCGGATCAGGGCCTGACGGGCATCGGCATCCAGCGGCAGCGGCTTGGCTTCGGTTTCCTCGGCGCGTTTCAGAAGCGTCTCGATGCTTTCGGCATCATGGCTCTTGAAGGTGAGGACCCGGGCGCGCGACAGAAGAGCGGCATTCAGCTCGAAGCTCGGATTTTCCGTCGTGGCACCAACCAGGATGACGGTGCCATCTTCCATGACGGGCAGGAAGCTGTCCTGCTGGGCGCGGTTGAAGCGATGGATCTCGTCGACGAAGAGCAGGGTCTGGCGACCTTCCATGCGGCGCAGGCGCGCGCTTTCGAAGACTTTCTTCAGGTCGGCGACGCCGGAGAAGATCGCCGAGATCTGCTCGAAGGCAAGCCCCGCCTCGCCGGACAGGAGCCGGGCGACGGTTGTCTTGCCCGTTCCCGGCGGGCCCCAGAAGATCATAGAGCCGAGAGAGCCGGAGGCGATCATCCGGGCGAGCACGCCATCCTCGCCGGTCAGGTGTTCCTGACCGGTCACCTCGCCCAAGTTCTTCGGCCGCAAACGATCGGCGAGCGGACGACGCTCGGCCATTTCCTTCGACAGTTGCGGCGCAAAGAGATCGCTCATCGGAAGATCTGCCGGATGCGCTGACCACCACGCTCGATCTCGACACGCCAAAAGCCCGGATCGCTCTCGGCCATGGTCTGCAGATCATCGACGGATGCAATCTGCTCGCCATTTACGGCCACTACGATGTCGCGCGGGGCAAAGCCGAGCCTTGCAGCCGGCGAGCCGCGCACGACTTCGGTGACGACGACGCCAGTGACTTCCGAAGGCATTTTCAGCTCGTAGGCAAGGCGCGGCGAAAGATTCCCGGCCCGGATGCCTGCGAAGGGGCTGCGGCCCTCGATCAGCTGGATATCGCGCGGCCGGGTCTCAGGCGCCGATGCCAGCTGCAGGGGAATTGCCTCCTGCTTGCCATCCTGCTGGATGGTGAGTTCGGCAACCTTGCCGAGGCCCGCGGTGGTGAGGCGATAGCCGAGTGCATCGGGATGTTCGACCGGAACGCCATTGACTGCGGTCACCACCTGCCCCGGCTTGAGACCGGCCTTCTCCGCCGGCCCGCCCTCGACGACGCTGACGACTAGCGCGCCACGTACGGTCTCAAGACCCAGCGCTTCAGCAACATCGGAGGTCACAGGCTCGAAGCTTGCACCGACGTAAGGCCGCTCGAAGCTTGCTTCGCCGCGATCGGCTGCATCGAGGAAGACGCGGACCAGATTGGCCGGGATGGCGAAACCGACACCGTTCGAGCCGCCGCCGCGCGAGAAGATTGCCGTGTTGATGCCGATCAACTCGCCATTCATGCTGACGAGGGCACCGCCGGAATTGCCGGGATTGATCGCGGCATCGGTCTGGATGAAGAAGCCGAAATCGCCTTCCGTCACCTGGTTTCTGGCAAGTGCTGAAACAATCCCCGAGGTCACCGTCTGGCCGACGCCGAAGGGGTTGCCGATGGCGAGCACGAGATCGCCGACCTCGGTTGCGTCGGAATTGCCGATCGGAAGCGTCGGCATGACCTCGTTGGTCTCGAACTTCAGAACCGCGAGATCAAGCCTGTCGTCCTTGAGCACGACCTTGACCGGAAACTCCCGGCCATCAGCGAGCGCCACCTTTATGTCGTCGGCGCCATCAATGACATGGTTGTTTGTGACCACGACGCCGTCTGCCTCGACGATGACGCCGGACCCGAGCGATGACTGCTTTTCCGTGCGGTTCGGCATGCGCTGGCCGAAGAACTGTTCGAAGAACGGGTCACCGGCAAACAGGCTGGAGCGGGTCTGCACCAAACGCTCGGCATAAACGTTGACGACGGCACCCCGCGCCTGCTTCACCAGCGGCGCGAAGGAAAGCTGCATCTCGATCTGGCTCTTTGGCACCGCCTTGTCCTGGGCAAGCGCTGGCGATGCGATCGACGCGATCAGGGCGATGATGACAGCAACAGGTTTGAGGCAGTCGAAGCGCGGCATGCGAAGATCCTTCATGCGATATGGACGTTCTAGACCCGGTTCGTGCGCCGTCAAATAGGCAGAACCAAGGAAGGTGTATCGCAGATGGGGATAACGCGCGTCGGCCTCAAGTGCTGACGGTTTCGATGATGCGTGTCATCAGGCCGTGAAGCTCGTCACGGTATCCGGTGCGGGCGGACGGCGCGCTTTCATTCGATGTCATGGTAACGGTTACGCCAAGCCTCGGTGTGATGTAGAGCATCTGGCCGCCGTAGCCCCAGGCATAGTTCACCTGCTCGCCTGCCATTTTTTTGAGAAACCAGGCATAGCCATAGCCATCGCCGTTGAAGACGGAGTTGGTGCGGCGGATCCAGCTTTCGCGGATCCACTCTTCCGAGATGAGCCGCGTACCATCCTCCGTCACGCCGCCCCGGCGATAGAGTTCGCCGAAGGCATGCAGCGAGCGTGGCGTCATGGCCATCTGGTTGCCGCCAAGATAATAGCCCTGGGGGTCGCGGTGCCAGGAGCCGATGCGGAAGCCGTCGAGCGGCCCGAGCCACTCCCGGGCAAGAGCCAGCGTCGGCTTGCCGGAGACCTTGGTAAGGATGACGGAGAGCAGATGCGTCGAAGCGGTCGAATAGAGCATGCCGCCGCCGGGCTCCCCGACAAAATCGGCGGCAAGCGCAAAACGGGTCCAGTTGCGGCTCGACACCCAGCGGCCGTAGTTGGCGCCAGACATGCGGTCGAGCCCCGCGCGCATCGAAAGCAGGTGGCCAATGGTGATCTGCGACAGGCGAGGATCGGGATTGGCGGGAAACTCCGAGCGAAGCACGGTCTCGATCCGCTGGTCGACGCCTTCCAGCAGGCCCTTGTCTATGGCGATCCCGACCAGTGCGGAGACGACACATTTGGACGCCGACTTGATGTTCGTCGAGCCCGTCAAAGAATTGTTGCCATAGGCGCGTTCGGCGAGCGTCTCGCCGTCGCGGGTGACGATCACCGTTTCCAGCGTCTCGAGCCGACGCGCCTCCTCCAGAAGGTTTGAGATCCTCGGTCGCAACGCGTCGATATCCATGGGGGCTGCGGAGGCCTGAGCCGCCACGGGCGTCTCCACCGGCGACGTAGCCTCCGGCGTGCCGGCTTGTGCCAGCGCCTGAGGGCCCGAAAGGACGGAGACGGCACCGGAGACGCCTAGGATGGAAAGGAATGTTCTTCTATGCATGCGTCCCAAGGTAGTGAGCATCGCGCGTGAGAAAAGCCTGAGCAGCCAAGATCTCACCGGATCGTGAGGGATTTACAACAGACGGAGCCCGGAACGTTCTCCACGCGGCAACCGTTGCCCCGTCATCAGGAAAGGAGAGCGACCATGTCTCGAACCCGCCTTATCGCATCCACCCTCGCCGCCTTTGCTTTCGCCAGCCCGATGGTGATCGCCCTTCCCCAACCGCTGCAGGCGGCCAGTTTCGATTGCCGTACGCCCGACCTTGCGCCGGACGAGGCGGCGATCTGCCAGAACATCGACCTCAACGACATGGATGTTCGCATGGTGACGACGTTCGAACTGTTGCGCGAAGTCTTGCCGATGGGCAGCCGCGGCGCGCTGGAAACCTCGCAAATCGAATGGCTGGAAAAGCGCCGCGCCTGCGAGGCCAATCTCGACTGCCTGGCCGCCGCCTATGCCAGCCGTATGGCAGAGCTGCGCAACGGGGTTGGCGAAGTGCTGAGCCTCATTGAGGGCGTGCCGCCCACAGAGCAAGTCAATTAGGGTATTTTCTAACTGCCGAAATAATAGAGCGACAAGGCCGTTGCCAGCAGGGCTGCTACGCCGCCAAAGGCAAGGCTACGACGGCGATCCTGGCGCGAGGACGCCCCCCCGGCGTAGTCGAACCGCTCATAGACGACGTTCTTCATGGGAAGACCGAGTTCGAGCAAAGTGTCGGACACGGCCGACACCATGCCGCCTGGGCCACACATCAAGGCAACACAGCTGCGTGGTTCGATCCCATCAAGAAGATCCTTCAGCCGGGCCTGGTCGAGCCGGCCGACCGCACCGTCGAAGCCGGGTGGCGAATCCTCGCTGATCAGCAAGACCTTCAGGTCGAGCGCGGCGTGAGCTGCGGCTATTTCCTCCAGACAGGCGAAATTACTCGGCGTTCCCACCGCATAGGCGAGCCGGATGGGCCGTTTGTCGCGCCGTGCGATGAGGTCGCGCAGCATGCCGATGATCGGCGCAATGCCGACACCGCCGGCGACGAGGAGCACCGCCTCGCCCGGATGAGCCTCCAGGGCGAATTCACCATAGGGACCGTCAATGCCGATCGGCGTGCCGGGCTGCAGATTGCCGATGCCACGGGTGAAGTCGCCGACCTCCTTGATGATCAGGCTCAAGCCCGGGCGGGTCGGGCTGTCGGCGATCGAAAACGGGTGATCGAACAGCGGGAAGCGCCTGCCGCCTTCCGTCATCCAGACAAACTGGCCGGCATGATAATCGAGCGGCGGTGTGTTGTCGGCGGGCTGGATGTCCAGTTCCCAGAGACGATCGGCCCGACGGGTGACTGACCGGAGCCGCCACGGCCTGCGATGGAGATTGAGCCAGCGATAACCATAGAGGATCGCAAGCACAGCAAGAATGGTGGCGGCGATCAGGAACCAGTAGATCTCCAAAGGCCCTCTCGCCGCAAAGCGACCAGTGGACATGGCATGGTGCAGACCGCCCACCGTCGCTACCGTCCCGAGAACGAGATGCGTTGCCCGCCAGACTTCGTAGCGCCAGGGCAGACGGTTGCGCAATGCTGACGACAGGACCAGGAGGATGAGGGCTGCCCAGGCAACGACGCCAGAGCGATAATGCGGCTGGGTCAGGTAGGCGACCAGACGCTCCGTACCGAGGTTGGTATCCTCAAGCCAGGTCGGGGCGACGTAGGCCAGAGGGTGAAGCACGATCGCCAAGAGGATCCACCAGGCGGCCAGCTTGTGAAAGGCCATGATCTTGTCGATGCCGAGACGGCCGGAGACCACTTCGAAACGGCCGGAGGTTACGAATTGCACGGCCATGGCGGCCAGTCCGACCATGCCTAGGCCGGCGGCCAGTCGCTCCAGCGGATCGTGCGGAGAAACATCCGTCATCAGGGAGAGAGCAAGCGGCAGAGTGCATAGCCCGAGATAGAGGGCCGCCAGAAGGCTGGCCGGCAGACGGGGCAAGCGGCGGGCGGGGCGTTGCGGCATGGTGGCCATGCCTGGCGTCACGGTTTCGGTCATCAGGTCCTCCTTTATCCCTTTCTAGCAGAAGAACCCGGTTCGGAATTGATCTCGGTCATATCCTGACGTCGTTTTGCAGTTCATCATGCTCCTATCGCCACGACGCATACGACCGAGGAGGATCCCATGACGCCGCGACGACCAACACGCCTTTTCACCTTATTCGCCAGCCTGCTGGCGTGGACTACAGTGCTGTTCGCCGCATCATCGGTGCAGGCGAGCGACGACAGTCCGATCAGCAAACTGGTCGAAGCATGGCTCTCTTCGCCACATGGCAACTACCACTCCCCGTCCTTCATTTACTGGAACAAGGAGGGGGAGGTTCCGAAGAACTGTGCCACCTGTCACTCCGAGACGGGCTTCCTCGATTTTCTCGGCGCCGACGGCAGCGCTGCAGGAAGCATCGAGAAACCGGGTGTGATCAATTCGCCGATCGGCTGTGCTTCCTGTCATACCGAGGCGGCGCATGCACTGGATGCGGTGCGCTTCCCCTCTGGCACGGAAGTTGGCGGACTAGGGAGCTCCGCGACCTGCACCGTCTGCCATCAGGGTCGGCAGTCGGGCGCTTCGGTCACCAAGGCAGTCGGCACGCTCGGGGAGGACGAGGTGTCGGGTGAGCTCTCCTTCATCAACATCCATTATGCCGTGGCCGCCGCGACCATGCATGGCGCGGATACGGCAAGCGGCTATCACTATCCCGGCAAGACCTATGCAGGGCGCTTCCAGCATGTTCCGAGCGCTAACAGCTGTGTCGCATGTCATGATCCGCACACCACCAAGGTGGCTGAAGACAGCTGCATGACCTGTCACAGGGGCGTCGAGACCATTCGCGACATCCGCATGCGGCATGCCGATTACGACGGTGACGGCGATATCAAGGAAGGCGTGCATGGCGAGATCGGCACCCTGCATGAGCAACTCTACGCCGCGATCCGGGCCTATGGCGACGCCGTGCTCGGTGCACCGATTGGCTATCACAAGGACCGGCATCCGTATTTCTTTGGGGATACAAATGAAGACGGCGTCATCGGCGACGAGGAAGCGGTGCGCGACAATGCCTACAGGGCCTGGACCCCTCGCCTGATGAAAGCGGCCTACAATTACCAGGTCGTGATGAAGGACCCGGCAGGCTATGTCCACAATCCGGCCTATCTCTTGCAACTGCTGTATGACAGCCTCGAAAGCCTATCATCGGCGGTGGAGATCGACATGGCGCAGTTCTCACGGCCCTGAGGTCAGCGAGGAGCAACCCGCTGATGTCGCGTCAGCGGGTTGCCTTTCCACCTCCGTCTTCTCTCCCAGCCAGGCAACAAAGGCCCTGACTGCCGGCCGCTTTGCCGCAGCCGGCGCCACCGTCGTGAAATAGGCGGTGCCGAGATCAAGGGCGCCATCGGGCCAGGGCTTGAGGCTACCATCGGCGACGAGCCTTTCGGTGATCGAGCGCCACCCGAGCATCAGGCCGCGGCTGTCTAGCGCCGCTTGGACTGCCTGAACATAGTTGTCGAAGACATGGGACTGGCCGCGCGGCTTGGGCAGACCACGCCGTGCGAAATAGTCGCTCCAGCCTTCCCAGTGTCGCGCCTCGACGGTGCGGACATGAATAAGCGGTGCGGTATCCAGCCCGGCGCCTTTTGCCAGCAGGTTTTCAACGAGGGCCGGGTGGCCGACGGGACAGACGGTCTCGTCGAAGAGGCGCAGCGTCTCCCCATCAGTCCAGGTGCCACGGCCATAGCGCAGGACGAGATCGGTGCCCGGCCAGATCTGCGGCAGGTCGGTGGGCGGCACCTGCACATTGACGAATAGACCGGGATTCCGGCTGTAGAAGTCGCTGAGGCGCGGCATCAACCAGTGGGTGGCAAAACCCATGGTGCAGGCGACGGTCAGGCGCTGGTCTTCCAGACCGGTGCTGCTCCGGATTTCCTCGATGGTGTCGGCGATCAGGGCGAGGCCATCACGGGTGGCGCGGGCGAGTTGCTGGCCGGGTTCGGTGAGGCGCGCGGGGCGCGTTGTGCGATCAATCAGCACGGCGCCGACATGGTCTTCCAGCGCCTTCAGAGCTTGCGTCACAGCGGGCTGGGTCACGTTCAAGGCGCTTGCCGCTTCGCGCATCGAGCCGAGCCGCGCGACGGCTTCAAAAGTGGTCAGAAGGCGCAAGGGCGGCAGACGGCTCAAATTAACCTCCAGCTTAACTCAGCATAAGCATAATCGCTCTGTTTTCCCCTGGGAAGTCGAATGATGATCGTCAGATCCGATCCGCTCTCTTGAGCCAGACTTAAGGAAAACCCGCGATGAACATGCATGTTGCGACTGGGGCCGTGACCCTTGCCGACAAGGGCCTGCATCTGGCGCTTTCGGAGGGAAAACAGGCCTATTTCAATTACTACTGGCTGCGTGACAATTGCCCCTCTTCGTTCGACAGCAAGACCCGCGAGAGGAGCTTCGACATCTTTCATCTGTCGCAGGCGCCGCGCGCTGACAGTGCCGAGTTGGAGGGCGATACACTCATCATCCGCTGGGCGGGCGAGAATCACGTGTCGCGTTTTCCGCTCGCGCTGCTTGAGCTCTATACCGAGGGCAAACATCGGCCCGATCCGGCCGACCTGCCGCGCAAGGCGTGGTTCAGCGACCACTATCCCGATATCCCGCGTTTCTCGCAGCCGGAGTTGATGCGCGATCCGGCCAAGGTTGCGGGGTGGATCAAGGCGATGATCGTCGAGGGGCTGACGATCGTGACCGATATGCCGGACAGCGATGAGGGACTGACCGAGACGGTCAAGCTGATGGGCCATGTGCGGCCGACCTTCTTTGGCGACTATTTCGACGTGAAGACGCATATCAACCCGACCAACACCGCCTATACGGCGAAGGCGCTGGAGCTGCATACCGACACGCCGGCCGAGGAACATGCACCGGGCATCCAGTTCCTTCATTGCCGGGCGAATACCGTCGAGGGCGGCATGAGCATCTATTCGGACGGGGTAGCGGTGGCGAATGCCTTTCGGGAGATCGACCCGGAGGGGTTCAAGCTTCTGTCGGAGATCGACATTCCCTTTTATTGCGAACACGACACTTACGACATGCGCTCGCGGCAGCGGGTGATCGAGCTCGACAAACATGGCGAGGTCTCAGGCCTGACCATCAGCCAGCATATGGCCGATCTCTTCGACCTGCCGCAGACCGTGCTCGACGACTACTACCCGGCCTTCTGTCGCTTCGGGAAGATGCTGCAGGACGACCGCTTCATGATGCGCTTCCTGATGAAGGCGGGCGAATGCATGGTGTTCGACAACCATCGCATCGTGCATGGCCGCATGGCCTATTCGGCAACCAGCGGCGACCGCTATCTGCGCGGCTGTTATGCCGATCGCGAGGAGATGCGCTCGACCTATCGGGCGCTGACGACGGAAGGACGGTTCAAGACATGAATATTTCCCCTTCGGTCAACGACATGCTCGATGAGGCAACACTGACCACGCTGCGTCAGGATCTGGCGGCTACCTTCCGGCTTTGCCATCGCTTCGGCTGGAGCGAGTCGGTCGGCAATCATTTCAGTGCGGCTGTCTCGGCCACTGGACGCAAGTTCCTGCTCAATCCGCGCTGGCAGCATTTCGCGACGATCAAGGCGAGCGATCTGCTGTTGCTCGATGCCGACGATCCCGACGTGATGAAGGGCGAGAATGCGCCCGACCCCTCGGCCTGGGCCGTGCATGGCACGCTGCACCGGATGTTGCCGGAGGCGCGCGTCATCCTGCATTGCCACTCGCCTTATGCGGTGGCGCTCTCCTGCCTGAAGGATCCGACGCTTCTGCCGCTCGACAACAACACGGCGCGGTTTTTCGGCCGGATCGGCTATGACCTAGACTTCGGCGGGATTGCGGATGCGGAGGAAGAAGGCGAACGGCTGGCCGAGATGATCCGCGGCAAGGCGGTACTGGTCATGGGCAATCACGGCGTCTCGGTCGCCGGCGAGACGGTGGCGGATGCCTTCGAGGATCTCTACTTCTTCGAAAAGGCGGCGCAGACGATGGTGCTGGCGCTCTCGACCGGCAAACCGCTGGCGGTGCTGTCGGACGAGATCGCGCAGGGCACGTCGGACGGGTGGATTCCGTATCGGGGCATGGCGGAGAAGCATTTCGCGTATTTGAAGTCTTGCCTGGATAAGGAGGATCCCAGTTACCGGGATTAAAATCCAGACGGCGGTCCTGGCCAGTTCCTTCGCTTTCGCTGCAATTGGAATAGTCAACACGCATTGCGCGAACACCGAGCTGCACTTATCTGCTCTGCGTCATGGCTATGGGCGGAGGAGCAGCAATGGTGAAAGCCGAACGGATCAAGGTGGCGCTGGCACAGGTGCTGCCGGGGGTGGATATCGAGGCGCTCTTCGCTCAGGCGGCAGCGGAAAGCGCCGACGTCATCGTCTTTCCGGAAATGTTCTCGAATGGATATCGCCGGTATGACACGACACCATCCGGCCGCGCGGCCTGGATTGATGCCGCCGAATCGATCGACGGGGCCTTTGTCGAACGGTTTCGCCAGGCGGCGCAGCGCTACCGAATCGCTGCTGTCGTGACCCTGCTGGAGCGGGGTGAGGAAAAGCCGTTCAACACCGCTCTTCTCATCGACCGACAGGGGCAGACCGTCTTGCAGCAGCGCAAGCGCCACATCTGCTTTTTCGACAATCCGGAAGATGCCTGCGCTGCCGGGGAGCGGTCCGACGTGGCCGAACTCGTCACCGCACATGGCTCGATGACAGTCGGGCTAATGATCTGCATGGACCGGGAGTTTCCGGATGTGGCCACAGACCTGATGCGCGCGGGCGCCGAAATCATTCTGGTTCCCAACAGTTGCGCGCTGGTCGACGATCCCGAGATCGGCGATGTGCGTCTGGCGGGGATCCGCGCCACGGCCTACCAGACCGTGACGTGCATGGCGGTGGCCAATTATCCTGAAACGAAGGATGACGGGCATTCGGTGGCTGTTGACGAATTGGGCAAAGTCGTCGGCATGGGGACGCCAGAGGCCGGTCTTGTTTTCGCCGAGTTCGATCTTGCAAAGGTGCGCGAGACCCAAAAGCAGGAGTGGTTCCGGCGGAAGCGTTGACCGCACCTCCGGATGCGCGGATCAGCCCCGACCATCCGGATATTCGGCGGGGCCCTTGATCTCGATCGTGTTGCCGAAGGGGTCCTTCACGTAGAAGGAATGGCCCATGCCGCGGGCGCCGCCATGCAGGGCTTCGCGGTCGATCGTGACGTTATGGCTTGCGAGATGGGCGCGCAGTTCATCATGGTCGAAGGGGCCGGTTGCGATGCAGACGTGGTCGACGTTACGGCCGCCTGACACAGGCGGGGCAGCCTTCTGGCCGCCCGGATGGGTGATGTCCCAGAGCACGATCAAAGCGCTGCCGCACCAGACCTGCTCCATGCCGAGCGCCGGATAGGTGTAGCCGGGTCGGCAGCCGAGCACGTCGTGATAGAAGCGGAGCGCCTTGTCCATGTCGTCGACGATGAAGACGACGTGGTCGATGCCGACGAGGCTGAAGGGGACGGTCATCGCGGCTCCTGAGGGTCAGGGAATTCAGGCTGGCGGCTGGCCAGCTAGCCGGCAGGAAGACGGACTTCCGGCAGGTTCTGGATCTCCGGCAAATGCGGAGAGTCAGGAGGCGGCTCGCCGCCTCCTGATGCGCTGTTCGAGGCTTATTCCGGCAGTTGACGCACCGCACCCTTGTCAGCGGACGAGGCGAAGGCGGCATAAGCCTTGAGTGCTGTCGTGACGTTGCGCTTGCGCTTTTCGGCAGGCTGCCAGCCGAGCTTGTCTTGTTCCGTGCGACGGCGTTCCAGTTCGGCGGGATCGACGACGAGGTTGATCGTGCGGTTCGGAATGTCGATGTCGATCAGGTCGCCTTCGCGCACCAGACCGATCGCGCCGCCCTGGGCTGCTTCCGGCGAGGCGTGGCCGATGGAGAGGCCCGAGGTGCCACCGGAGAAGCGGCCGTCGGTGACCAAAGCGCAGGCCTTTCCGAGGCCCTTCGACTTCAGATAGCTCGTCGGATAGAGCATTTCCTGCATGCCCGGGCCGCCCTTCGGGCCTTCATAGCGGATGACGACGACGTCGCCGGCGACGATGTGGTTGGACAGGATCGCCTTCACGGCTGCGTCCTGGCTTTCGAAGACGCGGGCTGGGCCCTTGAACTTCAGGATCGATTCGTCGACGCCGGCCGTCTTCACGATGCAGCCGTCGAGCGCGATGTTGCCCTTCAGAACGGCAAGACCGCCATCCTTGGAGAACGGATGATCGACCGAGCGGATGACGCCCTTTTCGCCGTCGGTGTCGAGATCGTCCCAGCGCGAGGCCTGCGAGAAGGCCTGGGTGGTGCGAACGCCACCGGGGGCGGCCTTGAAGAATTCGCGAACCGTTTCGGAATTGGTGCGGGTGATGTCCCAGCGGTCGATGGCGTGGCCGATGGTTTCAGCATGCACGGTCGGGCAATCGCGGTTGATCAGGCCGCCGCGGTCGAGTTCGCCGAGGATGCGCATGATGCCGCCGGCGCGGTGGACGTCTTCCATGTGCACGTCCTGCTTCGCCGGGGCCACCTTGGAGAGGCAGGGCACGCGGCGCGACAGGCGATCGATATCGTCCATGGTGAAGTCGATGCCGCCTTCATGGGCAGCGGCCAGGATGTGCAGGACCGTGTTGGTCGAGCCGCCCATCGCAATGTCGAGCGCCATGGCATTTTCGAAGGCGGCCTTGGAGGCGACGTTGCGGGGAAGCACGCTTTCGTCGTCCTGCTCGTAGTAACGGCGGGTGATGTCGACGATCAGGTGGCCGGCCTCGACGAAGAGGCGCTTGCGGTCTGCATGGGTGGCGAGCGTCGAGCCGTTGCCGGGCAGCGAGAGGCCGAGGGCCTCGGTCAGGCAGTTCATCGAGTTGGCGGTGAACATGCCCGAGCAGGAGCCGCAGGTCGGACAGGCGGCCTTTTCGATCTCATCGACATCGGCATCGGAGATGCTGTCGTCGGCGGCGGCAACCATGGCGTCGACCAGGTCAAGCGCCACCTTGCGACCCTGCAGGATTGCCTTGCCGGCTTCCATCGGGCCACCGGAGACAAAGACCGAGGGGATATTGAGGCGCATGGCGGCCGAGAGCATGCCGGGCGTGATCTTGTCGCAGTTCGAGATGCAGACCATGGCGTCGGCGCAGTGGGCATTGACCATGTATTCGACCGAGTCGGAGATGATCTCGCGTGACGGCAGCGAATAGAGCATGCCGTCATGGCCCATGGCGATGCCGTCATCGACGGCGATCGTGTTGAACTCCTTGGCGACGCCGCCGGCGGCTTCGATTTCACGCGCGACGAGCTGGCCGAGATCCTTCAGGTGGACGTGGCCGGGCACGAACTGGGTAAAGGAGTTGACGACCGCGATGATCGGCTTGCCGAAATCGCCGTCCTTCATGCCGGTCGCGCGCCAGAGGCCGCGGGCACCGGCCATGTTGCGGCCGTGGGTGGTGGTTCTCGAACGATAGACGGGCATGGGTGTCACCTCGATGGCTTGTTCGCCGCCATGCCTGCACCCTCGGCGCCAAGGCAAGGCGGCCATTTTGGAACTGGTCTAAGCCATGTCCCCTCACCTGTCACTAGCATCCAAGGGCAAATCGGTACGCCTTGGACTCACGGAGCGTGCGACTTAGTTCGCATTTGAGTGATCGGCTTAAGCCTGCGGCAAGATGTGTTTATTAGAGTTTACCGCGGAAAGGGGAGTCATGATGACCCGGAAACCTGCCCGCGTGATCCTGTTGAAAGATGCCCGCCAGAAGCTCAATCCCGAGCCTGCGCCGCGCTGGAACCCGTTCAAGGCACTCTACCGGATGCGCCGCATCCTGATGATGGCCTGCCTTGCGGTGCTGGCCGTCATTCATTTCGAAAAGCTTCCCTATTCCTATCTGGTTGTCCCGGCATCGAACAAGGTAATCGACTACGCCATCACCGGCGCGGTCGCGCCCCGTACCGAGCCAATCGAGGGCCGCTTCGTCACCTGCGCTGGGGCGCAGCGGATCAATTGCGTCGTCGATGGCGATACTTTCTGGTACCGCGCTGTGAAATACAGGATTTCTGATATCAACACGCCGGAGATCGGGCGCCCTGCCTGCGAGCGGGAACGGCAGCTTGGGCTTCAGGCACAGGTTGCGCTGCTCGACGCACTGAATGGCAGCGGACTTGTCATGGAACGGCGGGAGCGACGCGACGTGGACCAATATGGCCGCAAGCTTCGGGTGGTGCTGCAGGACGGACGCTCCGTCGGCGATGATATGATCGCACGCGGCATCGCGCATCGCTGGGAAGGCCAAAAGCAGAACTGGTGCGGCTGACGCCGCGTCGGCGAAGGCCGCGAAATCTTACAAACTTCCCACTGCATAGACCTACACGAAATTGTTCCTCTCGGACTTCTTTTCCAGGCAATGAAACTCTGGTCTCTATTCTCCCGTCTTCTATCTTAGAGTGACAGAGAAAGCCTCAAGAGGTCTGCTATGCCGGTCTACCATCCGCCGAAGATTGCAAGTTCCGAGATCACGCCAAAGTCGCTTTATCTCAAGCGACGGCATTTCATGGGCGTCGCGGCCGGCGGCATCGCCGCGGCCGGGCTTGGAGCACCGGCACTCGCTGCACCGCTTGCCGCCAAGCCGAGCATCTACACGCTCGACGAGAAGCTGACCTCGAAAGTGGATGTGACGACCTACAACAATTTCTATGAGTTCGGCACCGGCAAGGAAGATCCGTCGCGCAATGCAGGGTCTCTGACCACGCGGCCGTGGACGATCGAAGTGGGCGGACTGGTGGCCAAGCCGCAGGTGATCGATATCGAAACGATCATGAGCGAAATCCCGATGGAAGAGCGCGTCTACCGGATGCGCTGCGTGGAAGCCTGGTCGATGGTGATCCCGTGGATCGGCTTCCCGATCTCGGCCTTGCTCGACCGGGTCGAGCCGCTGGGTTCGGCGAAATATGTGGCGTTCGAAACGCTTGTAAGACCTGAGGAGATGCAGGGACAGGCCGGCATCTTCCAGGCGCTGGAATGGCCCTATCGCGAGGGCCTGCGCCTCGATGAGGCACGCCATCCGCTGGCGATCCTGGCGACCGGCCTGTACGGCGAGACCCTGCCCAACCAGAACGGCGCTCCAATCCGGCTCGTCGTGCCATGGAAGTATGGCTTCAAGGGCATCAAGTCGATCGTCAAGATCACGCTGACGGAAGAGGAGCCAGCGTCGACCTGGAACCTGTTGCAGCCGTCGGAATACGGGTTCTACGCCAACGTCAATCCCGAGGTCGATCACCCACGCTGGAGCCAGGCGACCGAGCGGCGGATCGGCGAAGCGAATGGGCTCTTCGGTGGCGCGCGGATCGATACGCTGCCGTTCAACGGCTATGCCGACGAGGTCGCAAGTCTTTATCACGGCATGGATCTGACGAAGTTCTACTGATGGCCACGCTTGCGCTCCCTGCCCTGCCCGCCCGCTACAAGCCGGCGTCGATCTGGGCGCTTTATGCCATCGGGCTGATGCCGGGGCTCTATGCCTTCTATCTCGGGATCGTCGGCGGCCTCGGCGCCGATCCCGTGCGCGCCTTCGAGCATCTGCTGGGGCTCTGGGCCTTCCGCTTTCTCTGCCTGGGGCTCGCGGTCACGCCATTGCGGGATCTGTTCGGGATCAATCTCATCGCCTATCGGCGCGCGCTTGGGCTATTGGCATTCTATTACGTGCTGGCGCACTTTACCGTGTACCTGACGCTGGATCGGGGGCTCATCCTGTCGTCGATCGCCGGCGACATCCTGAAACGTCCCTACATCATGCTCGGCATGGCGGGGCTTTTGATGTTGGTCCCGCTGGCGCTGACCTCCAACCAGTGGTCGATCCGCAGGCTCGGTCAACGCTGGAACAAGCTGCACAAGCTGACCTATCCGATCCTGCTCGCGGCAATCCTGCACTATGCACTGTCGCTGAAGGTGATCGATCCGGAAGCCGCCTTCTATATCGCGGTCACGGTCATCCTGCTCGGCTACCGCCTGGTGCGGCCGAAGATCATGGAGCGGCGGCGGGCAAAGCGCATGGCGGGCGCGACCCGCTAGTCTGGCGACCCTTTATAGCGCGTGCGATGTCGCGCTTCGAAGAAGGCTGCCAGGACTATGCCAAGGCCATAGGCAACAATATTCCACCAGGAGAAAATGCGCCCGAGCAGGAGAGCGCCTGCCAATGTCAGGCGGAATTCATCGAGCCAGGCCGTGTGGTAGAGGCGGGTGAGCTCCGTGAGCGCTGCGATTACCAGGGCGAGGAGCGTCAGGCGTCCGATCGGCTGTCGCGGCAGCAGCATGGCGATGAGGAAAAAGACCATCGCGCCCCAGAGCGTCGAACCACCGTATTTCACCAGAAAATACGGCAGGCCGATCTCATAGCCGCCGAGCCTCAAAGCCACGCCACACGCGATGATGGCAAAGGCCATCCCCAGCCGGCGCAGGCGTTGTGACATCGTTGCCTTGATTTCGTCCATGAGCGCTTAGTACTGAGGTTGCAACGGAATGCAACAGCGGGGCTGGCAAATGACACTGGTGGCAGAGGGACGCAGGGATCTGCTGAGTGCGCTGGACCGGCGACTGATCGACAATGCGCCGCATCCGCAGCTTACCGGCTTCAGGCGATTCGTTGTCGAATTCGTCATGTTCGGAATCAAGGAGGCGCGCGCCTGCCTGTTTGCCGGCCTGTTCTTCATATCGATCTTTGCTGTACCACGCGCCGGCCTCTTCGGTATTCCGCGCTACGACGTGCTGCTGATCATCGCGCTTGCCATCCAGATCTGGATGGTCTGGACCAAGCTCGAGACATTGGACGAGCTGAAGGCGATCTGCCTCTTCCACGTGGTCGGCTTTGCACTGGAGGCCTTCAAGACGGCCGGTGCCAATCCATCCTGGACCTACCAGGACTTCGCCTATACCAAGCTGCTCGGCGTGCCCTTGTTCTCCGGCTTCATGTATGCCGCCGTCGGCAGCTACATCATCCAGGCCTGGCGATTGCTGGATGTCAGGATCCGCCATCACCCGCCCTACTGGATGGCGATCGGGGTGGCTGTCGCGATCTATCTCAACTTCTTCACCCACCACTACATCGGCGATTATCGCTGGTATCTGGCAGCGCTCTCGATCGGGCTCTACGCCCGCACCACCGTGATCTACCGGCCTTTCGACCGCGACCGGCAGATGCCGATGCTGCTTGCCTTCATCCTGATCGGCTTCTTCATCTGGGTGGCAGAGAACATCTCGACCTTTTTTGCGATCTGGCACTATCCGAACCAGCTGGGCGCTTGGTCGACGGTGCATCTGGGCAAGTGGAGTTCCTGGACGCTGCTGGTGATGATGACGTTTACGATCGTCGCCTCGCTCAAGCATATCCGCGCCACGATCCATATTCCGAAGTGACCGAAACCGATTGCGAAAGATTTTTTTCGCATGCCGTGTCGAAATGGGTTTAGCTCATTCGTTGGGGGAGCAGGATCGCAAGAGAGGTCCTGACAACGAGAGGAGATGAGACATGCGTGTCATGGTGATGGTGAAGGCGACGGCAGACAGTGAAGAAGGCATCATGCCGCCGGCCAAGCTGTTCGAGGACATGGGCAAGTTCAACGAGGAACTGGTGCAGGCGGGCATCATGCTCTCGGGCGACGGGCTCAAGCCATCGAAGATGGGCAAGCGGGTGGCCTTCGACGGACCCGATCGGCGGGTGATCGACGGCCCCTTTGCTGAGACAAGGGAGCTGGTCGCCGGCTACTGGATCTGGGAGGTGAAGGACATGGACGAGGCGGTCGCCTGGGTCAAACGCTGCCCGAACCCAATGATGACACCGAGCGAAATCGAGATCCGGCCCTTCTACGAGATGGAGGATTTCGCCGAGATCGCATCACCGGAAGGACAGGCGAGCCATGACCGCGCCGCCGAAGGGCTCGCGGCTCAGCAGAAGTCGAAGGGCTGAGCCATCATGAGCAAGATGATCTTCATCAACCTTCCCGTGACAGACCTTGCTGCCTCGACCGGTTTCTACCAAGCGCTGGGGGCGACAAAGAACCCGCAATTCTCCAACGAGAATGCGGCTTGCATGATGGTGACGGACACGATCGGCGTGATGATCCTGACGCATGACTTCTACCGGACGTTCACGTCCCGCCCGATTGCCGATGCGAAGGCGACGAGCCAGACGCTTCTGGCATTGACCGTAGAGGCGCATGCGGATGTCGACCGGGTTGTCGGGGCCGCCAGCGCTGCCGGCGGACGGGCCGATCCGAACCCGCCGCAGGATCACGGCTTCATGTGGAGCCGGTCGGTAGAGGATCCTGACGGTCACGTCTGGGAAATCTTCTGGATGGACCCGGCGGCTGCCGGTGGCGACACGACTGGTGTCGACGCCTGAGCCGGTCTCCGTGGTTGACCGGGCTGACGCCGCGTCCATACTCGTGATCATGAGACGAGACGGACAGCCGGCTGCAGGCGCTGCCAAGAACCTGACACTTGCGGCCGCGGACATCGAGAGGATCTATCGTATCGAGCGAGTCCGGCTGGTCGCCGGGCTAGCAAGACATGTCGGCGATCTCACCCTCGCGGAGGACCTGGCGCAGGAGGCCCTCATTTCGGCGCTGGCAACCTGGCCGCGAACCGGCACACCGCCCAATCCGGGTGCGTGGCTGATGACGACGGCCAAGCGGCGGGCTGTCGACCTCTGGCGCCGTCGCCGGATGATGGCACGCCACGAGGCCACGCTTATGCACGACATCGAAACCGCGCATGTGGATGGTTTCGAGGCCGTCGAGGCGACCCTCGACGACGCGATCGGCGACGAGCGGCTGTCGCTGATCTTCATCGCCTGCCATCCGCTCCTTTCCCGCGACCAGCGCACGGCGCTGACGCTGAAGGTCATTGCCGGGCTGGCGACGGAGGAGATCGCCCGGGCCTTTCTTACGCAGGAAACGACAGTTGCGCAGCGCATTGTGCGGGCGAAGAAGGTGCTGCGAGAGGGTGACGTCGCCTTCGAGGTGCCGATTGGAGCAGAACGCGATGCACGCCTCGCCTCGGTGCTGGAGGTCATCTACCTGATCTTCAACGAGGGTTATGCGGCGAGCCGCGGCGAAGACCTCATGCGGCCGCAGCTTTGTGACGAGGCCATGCGACTCGGACGCATTCTGGCCGGGCTCGCGCCAGAAGAGCCTGAAGCACATGGGCTGCTGGCTCTGATGGAGTTGCAGGCCTCGCGCTTCAAGGCGCGGATCGGATCGGATGGCAGCGCGCAGACACTCGAGACACAGAACCGGCGGCTGTGGGACCGGTTGCTGATCCAGCGCGGGCTCGAGGGGCTGGTGACGGTGACGCGCCTTGGAGGCGAAGACGGGATCTATGCGCTGCAGGCGGCGCTTGCAGCCGTGCATGCGCGGGCGGCGAGGTTCGAGGATACGGACTGGGGGCAGAGCGCCGAACTGTATGACCGCCTCATCGAACGTGTCCCCTCGCCCGTGGTCGCGCTGAACCGGGCGGTGGCCCATGCCATGGCGTTCGGACCGGAGACGGGGCTGGCGCTGCTGGCGGAGATCGAGGCGGAGCCGCAGCTTGCCGACTACCTGCCGCTCTATGCGGCAAAGGGGGATTTTCTGATGCGGCTGGGACGGATGTCGGAGGCGAGCGTGGCGTTCGAACGGGCAGCCAGTCTCAGCGACAACGCGGCGGAACGGGCGTTTCTATTGAGGCGGGCGAAAACCTGTATCGCAACACTAGAGACGCAACTATGATGCGCCCTGCGCAATCACAGATTGGAGGAAGTAATGGCCATTGATCGACCATTTAGAAGAACAGTCCGCCAATTCGTCGACGGCGCCTACTCCGAAGGAGGCCGATGGGGTTATGTAACGCATCCAAAATTCAGCTCAGAACCGGAGCACTACATCCGAGCCTATGAACTTATCCAAAAAGATATGATCGAGCTATTCGACTATATCGAACCCGACGACCGAAACTTGCCAACTTACTCGTTTCGCATACATGAGCTCTTTATCAGGACATGCATCGAACTCGAAGCCAATTTCAAAGCGATCTTGATCGAGAACGCATACAAGAAACGTGGAAACTGGACCATTCAAGACTATCGAAAGATTGAGGCGTCTCATTTCCTATCCAGGTATGAGGTGAGGTTACCCATCTGGCGCACAGGCACGAAAGTGTTGATCCCTTTCCAAGATTGGACGTCAGACAAGAAACCAACTTGGTATCAAGAATATCATGCTACTAAACACGATCGCCATGCTGCTTTCTCAAAAGCAAATTTCGAAAACTTGCTGAACTCGATAACCGGCTTGGTGGTTCTGTTACAGGCCCAGTTTCTAGATGGCCCGTTTGCACAGACAGCAAGCCTTGCGATCACTCTTGGACCAAGTGACGGCTATAAAAAGGCCATCGGTGGATACTTCAAAATCAAACCACCCACCGACATACCAAGCGCGGATCGCTACGACTTCAATTGGCAAACACTGAACGCGATTGAAGACCCCTTCACCAATTATCCTTACCCCACCTGATTTGGGTCATCGGCATCAAAAAGGTTCAGTAACCAAACACAAAAAGCCGGGTGATCGCTCACCCGGCTTTTTTCATCCTTCCCTTACGGGAAGTAACTTACGCAGCTTCAGCTTCGGCTTCAGCGGCGACGCGGGCCTTGTCGGCTGCGCCCTTGGCGTCAACGTCGCGCTCGACGAATTCGATGACAGCCATGGCGGCGTTGTCGCCCTGGCGGAAACCGGCCTTCATGATACGCAGGTAGCCGCCGTTGCGGGTGGCGTAGCGCGTTGCGATGGCGTCGAAGAGCTTCTTCACGGCATCAACGTCCTTGATCTGCGAGATGGCCTGACGACGAGCGTGCAGGTCGCCGCGCTTGCCGAGGGTGACCAGCTTCTCGACGATCGGGCGAATTTCCTTCGCCTTCGGGAGCGTCGTGACGATCTGCTCATGGGTGATGAGCGAAGCAGCCATGTTGGCGAACATCGCCTTACGGTGGCTGGCGGTACGGTTCAGCTTGCGGCCGGCTTTCTGGTGGCGCATTGCTATTCTCCTTTGAGTGCAGGCTCTGTCTCAGAGGCTGCCGTTTCCTGACACATACGGGCATTCACCCGCAGTTTGACTGGAAAAGGCAGAGACGGCCCTGCCTTTATCTTTTTCAGTACTGGTCTTCGTAGCGCTTGGCGAGATCTTCGATGTTCTCAGGCGGCCATGCCGGTACTTCCATACCGAGGTGCAGGCCCATGGAAGCGAGAACTTCCTTGATTTCGTTCAGCGACTTGCGACCGAAGTTCGGCGTGCGCAGCATCTCTGCCTCGGTCTTCTGGATCAGATCGCCGATGTAAACGATGTTGTCGTTCTTCAGGCAGTTTGCCGAGCGGACCGAAAGCTCCAGCTCGTCGACCTTCTTGAGCAGCGCCGGGTTGAAGGCAAGCTCGGTGACGGCTTCTTCTTCGGCTTCCTTCTGCGGCTCGTCGAAGTTGACGAAGACGCCGAGCTGGTCCTGGAGAATACGAGCCGCGAAAGCGACTGCATCTTCCCCGGTGACCGAACCATCGGTTTCGATGGTCATCAGCAGCTTGTCATAGTCGAGAACCTGTCCTTCGCGGGTGTTTTCCACCTTGTAGGACACCTTCTTGACCGGCGAGTAGAGGCTGTCGACCGGGATGAGACCGATCGGTGCATCTTCCGCGCGGTTGCGCTCGGCAGGAACATAGCCCTTGCCGTTGTTGACCGTGAACTCCATGCGGATTTCAGCACCTTCGTCCAGGGTGCAGATCACGTGGTTGGGGTTCAGGATCTCAATGTCGCCGACCGTCTGGATGTCACCGGCGGTAACAACGCCCGGACCCTGCTTGCGGACAACCATGCGCTTGGCATCGTCGCCGTCCATCTTGATGGCGATTTCCTTGATGTTCAGGACGATGTCGGTGACATCTTCGCGAACGCCCGGGATAGACGAGAACTCGTGCAGAACGCCGTCGATCTGGACAGCCGTGACGGCTGCACCACGAAGCGACGACAGGAGAACGCGACGCAGAGCGTTGCCGAGCGTCAGGCCGAAGCCACGCTCAAGCGGCTCGGCGACGAGGGTCGCCTTGGTGCGGCCGGAGGAGGAAAATTCCACCTTGTTCGGCTTGATCAGTTCCTGCCAATTCTTCTGAATCATGATTTTACCTTCCTTTCGCCATCACCATTCAATCGTGACGGCCGAATATGAGAAGCACCGGGAAGGCGAACCGCCTGCCCGGCAAAACGAAGAATGATTAGACGCGACGCTTCTTGCGCGGACGGCAGCCATTGTGCGGGATCGGGGTCACGTCGCGGATGGACGTGATCATGAAGCCGGCAGCCTGGAGGGCGCGCAGAGCGGATTCACGACCGGAGCCCGGACCGCAAACTTCAACTTCCAGCGTCTTCATGCCGTGTTCCTGAGCCTTCTTGGCGCAGTCTTCAGCAGCGATCTGAGCAGCGAACGGGGTCGACTTACGCGAGCCCTTGAAGCCCTTGGCACCAGCAGACGACCAGGCAATTGCGTTGCCCTGTGCGTCGGTGATGGTGATCATCGTGTTGTTGAAGGTCGAGTTGACGTGAGCAACGCCCGACGAAATATTCTTGCGTTCGCGACGGCGGACGCGTGTGGCTTCCTTGGCCATGGTCTTCCTTTCAGTTGATCTAAACACCGCCGTAATGCCAGCGGCTACACCAATCGAGGCAATAGGATTTAGGCAGTAGCCAGTAGTATCCCTACTGCCCACTGCCTATTGCCAACTGCCTCGAAAAAATTACTTCTTCTTACCAGCGATCGCCTTCGCCGGACCCTTGCGGGTGCGGGCGTTGGTGTGCGTGCGCTGACCGCGAACCGGCAGACCACGACGGTGGCGCAGGCCACGGTAGCAGCCGAGGTCCATCAAACGCTTGATGTTCATCGCGGTATCGCGACGCAGGTCACCTTCGACCTGGTAATCGCGGTCGATGGTTTCGCGGATCTGAAGAACTTCAGCGTCGGTCAGCTGGTGAACGCGCTTGTCAGCCGGAAGACCGACCTTCTCCATGATTTCAGATGCGAACTTCGGTCCAATCCCGTGAATGTAGGTCAGCGCAATAACAACGCGCTTCGCAGTCGGGATGTTGACGCCAGCGATACGTGCCACGCCTATTCTCCTTGCTTCCAGTTGCCATCCGGCAAGTGGTGTCTCGTTACACGACCCATAGGAGCCGCAATTACAATTCGGGTTCTCGACAAACCAAAACGATCGAACCCGGTCTCCCAGCGTTTTGGAAGAACGCGCCGATCGCAGTCATGTCGCGAGTTGGCGCGGTCTTTAGCGGAATCGGTGGCTAAAAGCAACCGGCCCCGCGAAGATTCTTAAGACTGACGGCTGTCAGAGCTTGGCCAGGATGGCCTCGATCTCGCCGGTGACGGCATCGATCTCACCCATGCCGTCGACCGAATGCAGCTTACCCTTGGCGTGGTAATAGCCGATCAGCGGCGAGGTTTCCTTGTAATAGGCCTGCAAACGCGTGCGGACCGTGTCCCTGTTATCGTCGGGACGACGCTTGAAATGGGTCGAACCACACTTGTCACAAACGCCGTCCACCTTCGGCTTCAGGTTCTCGTCGTGATAACCGGCGCCACAGTTTGCACAGGTGTAGCGGCCGGCGATTCGGTCCGCGAGGATCTCGTCATCGACGCGGATCTCGATCACGCCCGACAGGTCAAGGTCCTTGCCCTTGAGCATCGCCTCGGTGGCATCCGCCTGGACGAGCGTCCGGGGAAAGCCATCGAGAATGAACCCATTGGCACAGTCGGGCGCATCGATGCGCTCGGAGACGATGGCGATGACGATTTCGTCGGAAACCAACTTGCCAGCATCCATGACAGCCTTGGCGCGCTTCCCGACCTCCGTGCCCGCGGATACCGCAGCACGGAGCATGTCACCGGTGGAGAGCTGCGGAATGCCGTGCTTCTCCACGATCCGCTGGGCCTGGGTTCCCTTACCCGCGCCCGGCGGTCCTAACAGAATCAGTCTCATCGTCCCCTCTTTCCTCCACGCAACTTCGACTTCTTGATCAGGCCCTCATATTGCTGGGCGATCAGATGTCCCTGAACCTGTGCTACAGTATCAAGGGTCACGCTGACAACAATCAAAAGCGAAGTACCACCAAGGGCTAATGGGATCCCGGTGCGTGCGATGAGGATTTCTGGCAGGACACAGACGAAAACCAGATAGACCGCGCCGACCGTCGTGATGCGGGTCAGGACGTAGTCGATGTACTCTGCGGTGCGATCACCCGGGCGGATGCCGGGAATGAACCCGCCATGCTTCTTCAGGTTGTCGGCCGTATCCTTCGGATTGAAGACGATGGCCGTGTAGAAGAAGGCGAAGAAGGCAATCAGCGCGCCGTAGAGCAGCATATAGACCGGATGACCGTGCTGCAGAGCGGCGATCACCGTCGTCGCCCAGCCCGGAAGCTGGCTATTGCCGGAGAAGCCAGCAGCGGTGGCCGGCAGGAGCAGAAGCGACGATGCAAAGATCGCCGGAATGACGCCCGCAGTGTTCAGCTTCAGCGGCAGGTGCGAGGTGTCGCCCTGGAACATGCGATTGCCAACCTGGCGCTTCGGATACTGGATCAGAAGACGGCGCTGGGCACGCTCAACGAACACGATCAGCGCGATGACGGCGATGGCCACGACGATGACGGTGAGAATCAGCAAGGTGGACAGCGCGCCCGTGCGGCCGAGTTCAAGCGTTTGGGCGACAGCGGCCGGCAGACCGGCAGCGATGCCGGCGAAGATGATCAGCGAGATACCGTTGCCGATGCCACGCGAGGTGATCTGCTCACCAAGCCACATCAGGAACATGGTGCCGCCAAGCAGCGTCAGAACGGTCGAAATGCGGAAGAACCAGCCCGGGTCGGCAACGATCCCCTGCCCCGATTCGAGGCCGACGGCGATGCCGTAGGCCTGAAGCGCGCCGAGAAGCACGGTGCCGTAGCGGGTGTACTGGTTGATGATCTTGCGGCCCTGCTCGCCCTCTTTCTTGAGCTGCTCGAGGGTCGGCACGACCGACGTCATCAGCTGCACGATGATCGACGCGGAGATGTAGGGCATGATGCCCAGCGCGAAGATCGCCATGCGCTCGACCGCGCCACCGGCAAACATGTTGAAAAGACCGAGGATACCACCGGACTGGCCCTGGAAGGCCGCGGCATAAGCCTCCGGGTTGAGGCCGGGCAGCGGAATATGCGTGCCGAGGCGATAAACCAGCAATGCGGCCAGGGTGAACCACAGACGCTTCTTCAGATCTTCCGCCTTGGCGAAAGTCGAGAAGTTGAGGTTCGAGGCCAGTTGTTCCGCTGCAGAAGCCATAGAATTCTCCGCAAACCTAAACCGGCGACGGTAATCCGTCGAAACCGGAGGCTATTCGTTCAAACTGTTTTTCAGAAAACAGGGCGCGGGAGAAGTTGCGAACAACCGCATGCCTCACACCCTTGTTTTCCAGATGACCCGGAAGACGAAACGTCGTCCATTCCGTCCTGGGATCGTGAGGCTCACATATGGGAGCAAAATCGCCCGGTGTGAAGCACCCCGGGCGATTGTCTGTCACTTATTCAGCGGCTTCCTTGGCTGCTTCGAGCAGCTTGATGGAACCACCGGCCTTTTCGATCTTCTCGACAGCAGCCTTGGAGGCGCCGGCGACTTCGATCGTGACCTTTGCCTTCAGTTCGCCGTCGGACAGGACGCGAACGCCATCCTTGGCGCGACGGATCACGCCGGCTGCCTTGAGCGAAGCGGCGTCAACCGTTGCCTTGGCGTCGAGCTTGCCAGCATCGATCGCGGTCTGGATACGGCCGAGCGAAACGGTGACGTATTCCGATGCGAAGATGTTGTTGAAGCCACGCTTCGGCAGGCGACGGTAGATGGGCATCTGACCGCCTTCGAAGCCGTTGATGGCAACGCCGGAACGAGCCTTCTGACCCTTTACGCCGCGACCACCGGTCTTGCCCTTGCCGGAACCGATACCGCGACCTACGCGGATACGTTCCTTGGAGGCGCCTTCGTTGTCTTTAATTTCATTCAGTTTCATGATGACTTCCCCCGTCTCACTTCTCGTCGACGACGCGAACGAGATGCTGGACAGCACGGATCATGCCACGAACGGAAGGCGTATCTTCCAGGGTGCGGACCCGGTGCATCTTGTTGAGGCCCAGACCAACCAGCGTTGCGCGCTGGACAGCCGGACGGCGAATAGGCGAACCGATCTGCTCGACCGTGATCGTCTTTGCTTCAGTCTTCTTCGTAGCCTTAGCCATGGATCAGACTCCTCTTATTCTTCAGCTGCGTTGCCGGAGGCGGCGCGGCGAGCCTGGAGCGTAGCGTACTTGAGGCCACGCTGAGCTGCCACATCCTTCGGATGCACCTGAGCCTTCAGGGCGTCGAACGTTGCGCGAACCATGTTGTAGGGGTTCGAGGAACCGGTCGACTTGGCGACGACGTCCGACATGCCGAGCGTTTCGAAAACGGCGCGCATCGGACCACCGGCGATGATGCCGGTACCAGCCTTGGCGGAGCGCAGCAGAACCTTGCCGGCGCCGTGGCGGCCATTGACGTCGTGATGCAGCGTACGGCCGTCACGCAGGGGAACGAAGATCAAGTCGCGCTTGGCAGCTTCGGTAGCCTTGCGGATGGCTTCCGGCACTTCACGTGCCTTGCCATGACCGAAGCCTACACGGCCCTTCTGGTCGCCGACGACGACGAGGGCTGCGAAGCCGAAACGACGGCCGCCCTTGACGACCTTAGCGACGCGGTTGATCGCGACCAGCTTGTCGACGAACTCGCTATCGCGCTCTTCACGGTTCTGACGGTCATCCCGCGAACCACGCTTTTCTTGTGCCATTGTCCTTTTCCTTTTTCTTTTCCGGGTGCAATCGGCAGATTACGCAAAGTTCCACCCTGCCCTGTCGGGTCAAGGTGGAATCCGGTGTGACCGGCTTAAAGCCGGAAATCCACCCGGACGCAAGTCCGGGTGGAAATTCTTTGATTAGAAGGTCAGACCACCTTCACGAGCCGCTTCGGCGAGAGCCTTGATGCGGCCATGATAGATGAAGGCGCCACGATCGAAGACGACTTCCTTGACGCCAGCCTTGACGGCGCGCTCGGCGACCAGCTTGCCAACGGCAGCTGCTGCTGCGATGTCGGCGCCGGTCTTGAGCTCGCCCTTCAGGCCACCATCGAGAGTCGAAGCAGCTGCGAGGGTCTTGCCAGCGACGTCGTCGATGATCTGAGCGTAGATGTTCTTCGAAGAGCGATGTACCGACAGACGCGGACGGCCATTTGCCACCGCCTTGATCTGACGCCGTACGCGGTTCGCACGGCGAACAAGTGCTTCTTTTCTGCTTGCCATTTCGCGCGATCCTTACTTCTTCTTGCCTTCTTTGCGGACGATCCGCTCTTCGGCATACTTGACGCCCTTGCCCTTGTAGGGCTCCGGACCGCGATATTCGCGGATCTCGGCGGCAACCTGGCCGACCTGCTGCTTGTTGATGCCGGACACGATGATTTCGGTCGGCTTCGGAACAGCAATCGAGATGCCAACCGGCGGCTCATAGACGACATCATGGCTGAAGCCGAGTGCCAGCTGCAGGTTCTTGCCCTGCAGCGACGCGCGGTAACCAACGCCGTTGATTTCGAGCTTGCGCTCGTAACCGTCCTTAACACCCTTCAGGATGTTTTCGATCATCGTGCGGGACATGCCCCACTTCGAACGAGCATCCTTGGAGTCGTTGTTCGGCTGAACGACAACGGCGTTGTCTTCGAGCTTCACGGAGATTTCGTCATTTGCGACGAAGAAAAGTTCACCCTTCGGGCCCTTGACGGAGACCTTCTGGCCTTCGACAGAGGCGGTCACACCAGCCGGAACCGGAACGGGCTTCTTACCGATACGAGACATAGTTTTTATCCTGTCTGTTCGCTATGGAGATCCCCTGCCCGTCTTAGAAGACGGAGCAGAGTACCTCACCACCAACGTTCTGTTCGCGAGCCTGGTGATCGGCCATCACACCCTTCGGAGTCGAAAGGATGGTGATGCCGAGGCCGTTCGCGACCTGCGGGATGGACTTAACCGAGACATAAACTCGGCGGCCCGGCTTGGATACGCGACCGATTTCGCGAATGACCGAAGAACCTTCGTAGTACTTCAGTTCGATCGTGATCTCGGACTTGCCATTGTCGTAATCGACCTGGCTGTAGCCACGGATGTAGCCTTCGGCCTGCAGAACGTCGAGAACGCGGGCACGGAGCTTGGAGGCCGGGGTGGTGACGGAGCTCTTGCGGCGAGCGGCACCATTCCGGATACGGGTGAGCATATCGCCCAACGGATCAGTCATCGTCATATTGGCGTCTCCTTACCAGCTCGACTTTACAACGCCCGGCACCTTGCCGGTGTTGCCAAGCTCACGAAGCGCGATACGCGACATTCCAAGCTTGCGGTAGAATGCACGCGGACGACCGGTGACTTCGCAACGGTTGCGAATACGGGTCTTGGAGCCATCGCGCGGCAGTTCTGCCAGCTTCAGGGTGGCCTTGAACCGCTCTTCAATCGAAAGAGACTGGTTCATGATGATCGCCTTCAGCCCTGCACGCTTTGCAGCCTGGCTTGCGACGATCTTGCGGCGGCGCTTGTTCTTTTCAACTGCGCTTGTCTTCGCCATATTGAAGTTCCTCTTCTACGCTCGTCGTTACGGTTACTGACGGAACGGGAAGTTGAACTCTTTGAGAAGAGCCCGAGCTTCGTCGTCGTTGGTCGCCGTCGTGCAAACGATGATGTCCATGCCCCACATCTGATCAACCTTATCGTAGTTGATCTCCGGGAACACAATGTGCTCCTTGATGCCCATGGCGAAGTTGCCACGGCCGTCAAAGGACTTCGGGTTCAGGCCGCGGAAGTCGCGAACGCGCGGAAGCGCGATGTTGACCAGGCGGTCCAGGAACTCATACATGCGGGCGCCGCGCAGGGTAACCTTTGCGCCGATCGGCATGTGCTCGCGAACCTTAAAGCCAGCGATCGAGTTGCGGGCCTTGGTGATGACCGGCTTCTGGCCGGCGATCGCAGCAAGATCAGCAGCAGCAACACTGGGCTTCTTGGAGTCGGCAGTTGCCTCACCCACGCCCATGTTGATGACGATCTTGTCGAGCTTCGGGATCTGCATCTCGTTGGCGTAGGAGAACTGCTCCTGCAAAGCCTTGCGGATGCGGTTTACGTATTCAGCCTTGAGCCGCGGCTCGTACTTGGACTCAGCCATCGATCACTTCTCCCGAACGCTTGGCCACACGAACCTTCTTGCCGTCGACGACCTGGAAACCGACGCGGGTCGGCTTGCCGTCCTTGTCGACGATCGCAATGTTCGACAGATGGATCGAAGCTTCCTTACTGATGATGCCGGCTTCCGCGGTCTGCGTCTGGCGCTGGTGGCGCTTGACAACGTTGATGCCACGGACGACCGCACGGTCTTCCTTCGGCATGACCTGGAGGACTTCGCCCGAGCGGCCCTTGTCCTTGCCAGCGAGTACGACGACCTTGTCGCCCTTACGAATCTTTTGCATCGCTCGTCGCTCCCTTACAGTACTTCCGGAGCCAGCGAGATGATCTTCATGTGGTTCTTGGCGCGAAGTTCGCGCGGAACCGGTCCGAAGATACGGGTGCCGATAGGCTCTTTCTTGTTGTCGATAAGAACGGCTGCGTTGTTATCGAATCGAATGACGCTGCCGTCGGCGCGACGGATGTCCTTGGCAGTGCGAACCACAACCGCCTTCATCACGTCACCCTTCTTCACGCGGCCGCGCGGGATCGCTTCCTTGATCGAAACGACAATGATGTCGCCGATGGAAGCGTACTTGCGCTTGGAGCCGCCCAGCACCTTGATGCACATGACACGACGTGCGCCGGAATTATCCGCCACGTCGAGGTTAGTCTGCATCTGAATCATGTCAGGTCGCCTTCTTGTTGTAACCCGAACGGTTGGGCCAAGGCCCCCTATTCCGGCTTATGATAAATTTCTGGTGTGCGCGGGAAGGAAAATACAGGGTGGTTTCCCATACGGGACCTTCCGTGCGCTCAAAGCAAAAGAACGCCCGATTCCGAGCGTTCTCAGCCAGTGGCCTGCTTCATACAGATTTCTGCGCAAGGTGCAAGCCCTTGCGCAGTAAGTCCGTAAATTAAGCCTGGGCGGCAATCACCGTCCAGCGCTTGTCCTTGGAGATCGGTGCACATTCCTGGATGGAAACGACGTCACCGGTCTTGTACTGGTTGGCTTCGTCATGTGCCTTGTACTTCTTGGACCGGCGAACGGTCTTCTGAAGCAGCGGGTGGGCGAATCGACGCTCAACGCGAACAACGACAGTCTTGTCGTTCTTGTCGCTGACAACTACGCCCTGCAGAATGCGTTTCGGCATATTTCTCGGTCCTTAGGCCTTGGCTTCTGCCGCCTTCTGGCGGGCAATGGTTTTCACGCGTGCGATGTCACGACGGACTTCCTGAATACGGGAAGACTTCTCGAGCTGGCCGGTGGCCTTCTGGAAGCGCAGGTTGAACTGCTCCTTCTTCAGCTTTGCAAGCTCGTCGTTCAGCTGGTCAGCGCTCATGGCGCGTACGTCTACGGCTTTCATCGACTTGGTCCTCACTCTGCAATGCGCTGTACGAAGCGCGTCGTGACAGAGAGCTTGGCGGAACCGAGGCGAAGAGCCTCGCGCGCGATCTCTTCCGATACGCCGTCGATCTCGAACATGATACGGCCGGGCTTGACCTTGCACGCCCAGTATTCGACCGAACCCTTACCCTTACCCATACGAACTTCGGTCGGCTTGGCCGTGACCGGAACGTCAGGGAATACGCGGATCCACACGCGACCAGCACGCTTCATATAGCGGGTGATCGCACGACGGGCTGCTTCAATTTCGCGAGCGTTCACGCGGTTCGGTTCCAGAGCCTTCAGGCCGAATTCACCGAATGCCAGATCAAAACCGCCCTTGGCGACGCCCTTGATGCGGCCCTTGAACTGCTTGCGGTACTTTGTACGCTTTGGCTGCAACATTTTCTTACTTCTCCGAGCTTATCTTTCGCCAGCGTTCAATCAAGCGTTCTCGCGGCGACGGTCGCCACGATCACCGCGTTCACGGCTTGCGGGGCCCTGGGCATCGCCCTCCATCGCACGGCGTTCCGATGCCATCGGATCGTGCTCGAGGATTTCGCCCTTGAAGATCCAGACCTTCACGCCGCAGATGCCGTATGCGGTTTCGGCTTCAGCCGTACCGTAATCGATGTCTGCACGCAGGGTGTGGAGCGGAACGCGACCTTCGCGGTACCATTCGGTACGAGCGATTTCGGCACCACCGAGACGGCCGGCGCAGGTGATCTTGATGCCTTCGGCACCAAGACGCATGGCCGACTGAACGGCGCGCTTCATGGCGCGACGGAATGCAATACGACGCTCGAGCTGCTGGGTGATCGACTGAGCAACCAGGGTTGCGTCGACTTCCGGCTTGCGCACTTCAACGATGTTGAGGTGGGTTTCCGAGTTGGTCATCGTCGAGATCTTCTTGCGAAGCTTCTCGATGTCTGCACCCTTCTTGCCGATGATCAGACCCGGGCGAGCCGAGTGGATCGTGACGCGGCACTTCTTGTGCGGACGCTCGATAACGACCTTGGCGATGCCGGCCTGCTTCAGCTCGTCCATCAGATACTTGCGGATCTTCAGGTCTTCGTGGAGCAGCTTGCCGTATTCGGCGTTGTCGGCGAACCAACGGCTATCCCAGGTGCGATTGATCCCGAGGCGGAAGCCAATCGGATTGATTTTCTGACCCATTATGCGGCCTCCCCTTTGGCTTCGACTTCACGCACCACGATGGTGAGGTGCGAGAACGGCTTTTCGATGCGCGATGCGCGGCCGCGGCCACGAGCGTGGAAACGCTTCATGGTGATCGACTTACCAACATAGGCTTCAGCGACGACCAGCTGGTCGACGTCGAGGTCATGATTGTTCTCGGCGTTGGCGATCGCAGACTCGAGAGTCTTGCGAACGGTGCCAGCGATGCGCTTGCGGGAGAATTCCAGCTCAGCGAGCGCGCGCTCGACCTTCTTGCCGCGGATAAGCGCGGCAACCAGGTTGAGCTTCTGGGGGCTGACGCGGATCGTGCGGGCGACTGCCTGCGCTTCGTTGTCCTTGAGCCGGCGTTCGGTTTTTGCCTTGCCCATCGTTACTTCCTCTTCGCCTTCTTGTCCGCACCGTGACCGTAATAGGTCCGGGTCGGAGAGAATTCACCGAACTTGTGGCCGACCATGTCTTCGTTGACCGAGACGGGCACATGCTTTGAGCCGTTGTAAACGCCGAAAGTCAGACCGACGAACTGCGGCAGGATGGTGGAGCGACGGCTCCACATCTTGATCACTTCGCTACGACCGCCTTCACGAACCTTCTCAGCCTTCTTGAGAAGATAGCCGTCAACGAACGGACCTTTCCATACTGAACGAGCCATTTCAGACTACCTCTCTTACTTCTTCTTCAGGTGGCGCGAGCGCATGATGAACTTGTCGGTCGACTTGTTCGAGCGAGTCCGCTTGCCCTTGGTCGGCTTACCCCACGGGGAAACCGGGTGACGACCACCGGATGTGCGGCCTTCACCACCACCGTGCGGGTGGTCGACCGGGTTCATGACGACACCGCGGTTGTGCGGGGTCTTGCCGCGCCAACGGGTACGACCAGCCTTGCCGTCGTTGGTGTTGCCGTGGTCCGGGTTGGAAACAGCGCCGATGGTGGCCAGGCAGGAGCCCGGAACCAGACGCTGCTCACCCGAGTTCAGGCGCAGGATTGCCATGCCGGCATCGCGGCCGACGAGCTGGACATAGGTGCCAGCCGAACGTGCAATCTGACCGCCCTTGCCAGGCTTCATCTCGACGTTGTGGACGATCGAACCGACCGGGATGTACTGCAGCGGCATGGTGTTGCCGGGCTTTACGTCGACAGCCTTTTCCGATGCGATGACCTTGTCGCCGGCAGCAATGCGCTGCGGGGCAAGGATGTAGGCCTGCTCGCCGTCGGTATAGGTGACGAGAGCGATAAAGGCCGAACGGTTCGGGTCGTATTCCAGGCGCTCGACGGTGCCTTCGACGTCGAACTTGCGACGCTTGAAGTCAACCAGACGATAGGTGCGCTTGTGACCACCACCGATGAAGCGAGCGGTGATGCGACCGTAGTTGTTACGGCCACCGCTCTTCGAAAGACCTTCCGTCAGCGCCTTGACCGGCTTGCCCTTCCAGAGGCCCGAGCGGTCGACGATGACCAGCTGACGCTGGCTGGGGGTCGTCGGATTGTAGCTTTTCAATGCCATTGTTCTTGTTCCCTACCTCAGACGCCCGTCGACACGTCGATGGACTGACCTTCGGCGAGCGTCACGACGGCTTTCTTGACGTCCTTCTGCTTGCCGGCGAAGCCGCGGAAACGCTTGGTCTTGCCCTTGCGGACGAGCGTATTGACGGCGGTGACCTTGACGCCGAAGAGGGCTTCGACAGCAGCCTTGATTTCCGGCTTGCTTGCACCCTTGGCGACGTTGAAGACGACCTGGTTGAACTCAGACACCATGGTCGACTTTTCCGTGATCGACGGAGATACGATCACGTCGTAGTGGCGAAGATCCGTCATTTGAACCGCTCCTCCAGAGCTTCCACAGCAGCCTTGGAAAGCACGAGCTTGCCGCGGCGCAGGATGTCATAAACGTTGATGCCCTGAACCGGCAGAACATCGATGTTCGGGATGTTCGAAGCGGCGAGCTTGAAGTTGCTGTCGATTTCGGCGCCGCCGATGACGAGAGCGTTGGTGAGGCCGAGCGAGGCGAAGCTACCGACAAGCAGCTTGGTCTTGGCTTCTGCCGCAACCAGGTTGTCGATGATGATCACGTCTTCCGACTTCATCTTGGCAGAGAGGGCGTGGCGCAGAGCGAGCGCACGAACCTTCTTCGGCAGATCATGGGCGTGGCTGCGAACAACCGGGCCATGAGCCTTACCACCGCCGCGGAACTGCGGAGCGCGTGCCGAATGGTGACGAGCACGACCGGTGCCCTTCTGCTTGTACATCTTGGAGCCGGTGCGGGAGACTTCCGAACGGCCCTTGATCTTGTGCGTGCCGGCGCGCTTCTTGGCGAGCTGGTAGCGGATCATGCGAGCGATCAGGTCTTCGCGGGGCTCAAGGCCGAAGATTTCTTCAGACAGAGAAACCTTGCCAGCGTCCTTGCCCTCGAGGGTCTTGACGTTGAATTCCATGTTCTTGGCTCCCTTACTTCGCCGACTTGACGGCGTCGCGGACGATGATCCAGGAACCCTTGGAACCGGGAACAGCGCCCTTCACAAGGATAAGACCACGATCTTCATCGGTCGAAACGACTTCGAGGTTCTGGGTGGTGACGCGCGTCTGGCCCATGTGACCAGCCATGCGCTTGCCCTTCCAGACCTTGCCCGGATCCTGGTTCGAACCGGTCGAACCATGCGAGCGGTGCGAAACGGAAACACCGTGGGTCGCACGAAGACCACCGAAGTTGTGACGCTTCATGGCACCGGCAAAACCCTTACCGATCGTCGTGCCCGTGACGTCGACCAGCTGGCCGGCTTCAAAATGGCTCGCGGTCAGCTGAGCGCCGACATCGATGAGGTTGTCTTCGGATACGCGGAATTCAACGAGCTTGGCCTTCGGCTCAACGCTCGCCGCTGCGAAGTGACCACGAAGGCCCTTCGACGTGTTCTTGACCTTCGACGTACCGGCACCGAGCTGAAGCGCGACATAGCCGTTCTTGTCGGCCGTGCGCTGAGCCACGACCTGTACGTTATCCAGACGCAGAACTGTTACCGGGATATGTTCGCCGGCGTCGTTATAGACGCGGGTCATTCCCACTTTCTGTGCAATCACACCTGAACGCATTGGTTCATTCCTCTTGAGAGTCGCGGCCGGGAAAAAGTGATCCAGGCCTTTCCTCTTTGTTTAAGGATTCCACTCAGGCCCTTCCGAACCATCGGGTTTCCCGTTTCGAGAAGTCGTTGGCAGGTCTTGCCACGTACCTTCCTTGTTATTACGGCTCTCGCCGGAATTTCTTCTTAGAGCTTGATTTCGACGTCAACGCCGGCAGCCAGGTCGAGCTTCATCAGCGCGTCCACGGTCTGCGGGGTCGGGTCTACGATGTCGAGCAGGCGCTTATGCGTGCGCATTTCGAACTGTTCGCGGCTCTTCTTGTCGACGTGAGGCGAACGGTTGACGGTAAATTTTTCAATGCGTGTCGGGAGCGGTACCGGGCCGCGAACGCTTGCACCGGTGCGCTTTGCGGTCGAGACGATCTCCCGCGTAGAGGCATCGAGAACCCGGTGATCAAACGCCTTGAGGCGGATGCGGATATTCTGGCCGTTCATTCGACTTGTCCTTGTTTCTTTTCTTGCGTCCCGCATACGCAGAGACAGTGAATTACCATGACTGGCCGGCCCCTAATTTTCAAAAATCACAGACGCACCACGGGGTGCCCCTGTCACTCTCTTCTTTCATGAGGAGCCCTGCCGAACTCAGCCCGTCACCAGGCCCTGAAATCTGCAGCGCTGAGAACTGCCGGTGCAAATCACCGTGCGATTCTGATCGTGGCCGGCGACATACACCGCAAACGGCCGCTCGTCAATCCGGCCGACGGCACGAATTGGCGACATGCGCGTTGTCTGCATAACTGGCTTGCACCAATCAACAGACGGAAACGAAAAGCGGCCCCGGGCTTGTGGCCCAGGGCCGCCATCTCAATCGATTACTCGATGATCGAAGCGACGATGCCGGCGCCGACGGTACGGCCGCCTTCGCGGATAGCGAAGCGCAGCTTTTCTTCCATCGCGATCGGAACGATCAGCTCGACTTCAACCGTGACGTTATCACCAGGCATAACCATTTCCGTGCCTTCCGGAAGCGACACGATGCCGGTCACGTCCGTGGTGCGGAAGTAGAACTGCGGACGATAGTTGGTGAAGAACGGCGTATGACGGCCGCCTTCTTCCTTCGTCAGGATGTAGGCTTCTGCCATGAACTTCTTGTGCGGCTTGACAGAGCCGGGCTTGCACAGGATCTGGCCACGCTCAACCGCATCGCGGGTCACGCCACGCAGAAGTGCGCCGATGTTGTCGCCAGCCTGGCCCTGATCGAGCAGCTTGCGGAACATTTCAACGCCCGTGCAGGTCGTCTTCGTCGTCGGACGGATGCCGACGATTTCGATTTCTTCGCCGACCTTGACGATACCGCGCTCAACGCGACCCGTCACAACCGTACCACGGCCAGAGATCGAGAACACGTCTTCGATCGGCATCAGGAAGGGCTGGTCGATCGGACGCTCAGGCGTCGGGATGTAGGCGTCAACCTGAGCCATCAGCTCGCGGATCGCGTCTTCACCGATCGTCTTGTTCGAGTCTTCGAGAGCGGCCAGAGCCGAGCCCTTGACGACCGGGATGTCGTCGCCCGGGAAGTCGTAGGACGACAGAAGTTCGCGAACTTCCAGTTCGACGAGCTCGAGCAGTTCGGCGTCGTCGACCTGGTCAACCTTGTTGAGGAAGACGACGATCGCGGGAACGCCAACCTGACGGGCGAGCAGGATGTGCTCGCGGGTCTGCGGCATCGGGCCGTCAGCGGCCGAGCAAACCAGGATCGCGCCGTCCATCTGCGCTGCACCGGTGATCATGTTCTTGACGTAGTCGGCGTGGCCGGGGCAGTCGACGTGCGCGTAGTGACGGTTCGGCGTCTCATACTCGACGTGTGCCGTCGAGATGGTGATGCCGCGCGCCTTTTCTTCCGGAGCGGCGTCGATCTGGTCATAGGCCTTGAACTCACCGAAATACTTGGTGATCGCAGCCGTCAGAGACGTCTTGCCGTGGTCGACGTGGCCGATCGTGCCGATGTTGACGTGCGGCTTGTTGCGCTCAAACTTACTCTTTGCCATTTTCGGCTCTCCATTTTCTGGTCCCCGTCAGGGGAAATTCACAAATTCAATTGGACGGTCGGGGTATCCCGGTCACTTCTGACCGGAATACTTAGCCTGGATTTCAGCAGCAACGTTCGACGGGACCGGTGCGTAGTGATCGAAGGTCATCGAGTACTGTGCGCGGCCCTGCGACATGGAGCGCAGGTTGTCGACGTACTTGAACATGTTGGCGAGCGGGACGTGAGCATTGATCACGATCGCGATGCCGCGCTGTTCCTGGCCCTGGATCTGACCGCGACGCGAGTTCAGGTCACCGATCACGTCACCGACGTAATCTTCAGGTGTTACCACTTCGACCTTCATCATCGGCTCGAGCAACTGTGCGCCAGCCTTCTTGGCTGCTTCACGGAAGCAGGCACGCGATGCGATTTCGAAGGCGAGAACCGACGAGTCGACGTCGTGGAAGGCACCGTCGATGAGGGTGGCCTTGACGCCGAGCATCGGGAAGCCGGCGAGCGGACCAGACGACAGAACGCTTTCGATACCCTTCTGAACGCCCGGGATGTATTCCTTCGGAACTGCACCACCGACGATCTTGGACTCGAACTTGAAGTCTTCGCCTTCCGGGTTCGGTTCGAAGACGAGCTTGACGCGCGCGAACTGACCGGTACCACCGGACTGCTTCTTGTGCGTGTAGTCTTCTTCGTGCTGACGCGTGATCGTTTCACGGTAAGCAACCTGCGGCGCACCGACGTTGGCTTCAACCTTAAACTCGCGACGCATGCGGTCAACGAGAATGTCGAGGTGAAGCTCGCCCATGCCGGCGATGATCGTCTGGCCGGATTCCTGGTCGGTCTTGACGCGGAACGACGGGTCTTCAGCAGCGAGGCGATTGAGCGCGAGGCCCATCTTTTCCTGGTCGCCCTTGGACTTCGGCTCGATCGCGATCTGGATGACCGGCTCGGGGAATTCCATGCGCTCGAGGATAACCGGCTTCAGCGGATCGCAGAGCGTATCGCCAGTGGTGGTTTCCTTGAGGCCAGCGAGAGCAACGATGTCGCCTGCGAAGGCTTCTTCGATGTCTTCACGGCTGTTCGAGTGCATCTGCAGCATACGGCCGACGCGCTCGCGCTTGTCTTTGACCGTGTTCATGACAGACGAGCCCTTTTCGAGCTTGCCCGAGTAGATGCGGGCAAAGGTCAGCGAACCGACGAAGGGGTCGTTCATGATCTTGAACGCCAGCATCGAGAGCGGCTCGGCGTCATCTGCATGACGTTCGATTTCGGCTTCGGTCTTGAAGTCGATGCCCTTGATGGCCGGAATGTCGACCGGCGACGGCAGGTAATCGACAACCGCGTCGAGCAGCGGCTGAACGCCCTTGTTCTTGAAGGCGGTGCCGCAGAACATCGGGTGGAACTTGACGTCGATCGTGCCGCGACGAACCAGTTCGCGGATCTTGTCGTTGTCCGGCATGTCGCCGTTCAGATAGGCTTCCATCGCTTCTTCGTCGATCTCGACAACAGTCTCGATCAGCTTTTCGCGATATTCTTCAGCCTTCTCCTTCAGGTCTTCCGGGATCTCGACAACGTCCCAGGCAGCGCCGAGGGACTCATCGCGCCAGATCAGCGCGTTCATCTCGATTAGGTCGACGACGCCCTTGAAGTCGCTTTCGGCGCCGATCGGCAGCTGCATGACGACGGCGGTGGCGCCAAGACGGGTCTTGATCATCTCGACCGAGCGGTAGAAGTCCGCACCGGTCTTGTCCATCTTGTTGCAGAAGATCATGCGCGGAACGTTGTACTTCTCAGCCTGACGCCAGACGGTTTCCGTCTGCGGCTCTACGCCTGCGTTGGCATCGAGAAGGGCAACCGCACCGTCGAGCACGCGCAGCGAACGCTCGACTTCGATGGTGAAGTCGACGTGGCCGGGGGTGTCGATGATGTTGAAGCGGCGCATCTTGCCGTCGCGACCCTTCCAGAAGGTCGTGGTGGCAGCGGAGGTGATCGTGATGCCACGCTCCTGCTCCTGCTCCATCCAGTCCATGGTGGCTGCGCCGTCATGAACTTCGCCGATCTTGTGCGACTTACCGGTGTAGTAAAGGATACGCTCGGTGGTCGTGGTCTTGCCGGCGTCGATGTGCGCCATGATGCCGAAGTTGCGGTAGTCTTCGATTTTATATTCGCGAGCCATAACGGACTGCCTTTCGATATTCGATCGGTTGATTACCAGCGGTAATGCGAGAAGGCGCGGTTTGCATCGGCCATCTTGTGGGTGTCTTCGCGCTTCTTGACGGCGCTACCGCGGTTGTTCGCTGCGTCGAGCAGCTCGCCGGAAAGGCGATCGACCATAGTGGTCTCGTTGCGCTTGCGGGCAGCAGTGATCAGCCAGCGGATCGCGAGAGCCTGACGGCGCTCCGGACGGACATCGACCGGGACCTGATAGGTCGCACCGCCGACGCGGCGCGAGCGGACTTCAACATGCGGCGCGACGTTGTCGAGCGCCTGATGGAAGACGGCAATCGGTTCCTGCTTGGACTTGTTCTGAACGACGTCGAAGGCACCGTAGACGATGCTTTCAGCAACCGACTTCTTGCCGTGAAGCATGATGGCGTTCATGAACTTGGTGACGACGAGATCGCCGAACTTCGGGTCCGGATTGATTTCGCGCTTTTCTGCACTGTGGCGACGGGACATACTATTTGTCTCTCAACGGTTAGGGACGCTTTATCACGCGGAGAACCTCGCGCAGCGCCGGTGTCTTGTGAATGAAGGACCGAAGCTTACTTCGGACGCTTCGCACCGTACTTCGAACGGCGCTGCTTACGGTTCTTGACACCCTGGGTATCGAGAACGCCGCGGATGATGTGGTAACGAACACCCGGCAAGTCCTTTACGCGGCCGCCACGGATCATGACGACAGAGTGTTCCTGCAGGTTGTGGCCTTCACCCGGAATGTAGCCGATGACTTCGAAGCCATTGGTCAGACGGATCTTGGCAACCTTACGGAGAGCCGAATTCGGCTTCTTCGGGGTCGTTGTGTAGACGCGGGTGCAAACGCCACGCTTCTGCGGGTTTTCCTGCAGAGCAGGAACCTTATTGCGCTTTACCTGTGCCTGACGCGGCTTGCGGATCAGCTGGTTTACGGTAGGCATATACCCATCCCTTGCAAAATCTAGTCTCAAGCCCTTTCAGGCCCTGGTGGTTTGCCGTTTCCGGCGGCGGCCGCACAGTTTTCTTCATGCGCAAAATGTGGCCCGACCCGTTTTCGCGGATGGACCACAAAAGACAGAGGACGCACTGCAAGAGTGCGTCGTGCGAGCAGCATTTGTGTCGTCAACGTGCGTTTGGAGACCTGTTTGAGATGAACTTCAGGACGAGGCGTCCCGAAAAAGCCTACCTCACATGGGCTCCGATGGCCGGGGTACTACTGTTTTCCCCCATTAACGTCAAGTCACATCTGACAATTAATGCCCGGATCCCCCTGCCCGGCCTGGAGTCTGGCCGTTTCCACACGGGAAAACCCGATGTCCGAGACGATTTGGCTTGGATTGCGAGGGGAAACTTCTAGATAGGTACAGAGAGCGGGTCAACCACCCTGCCCCGTGTGGTCGAATCGGCCGCCAAGTCAAGAATCGATCCGCCACAACAGGAAGACCGGCACCATGATCAACTCCGACAACGACAACAACCGCGACGAGCCCATGGTGTTCATCGTCATCGCCAAGGCCTATGAGACCGAAGGTGGCGAGCCCATCGACCTGCACGTCCTGCTGACCGCCCCTGACGACGACACAGCCGTTCGCCTGACGCTGAACGCGCTCTCTGAAGAAGGCTTCCTGGAAGCCGACCTCGACCAGATCGGCATGATCACGGGTGCGCCGGACGAAGAGCCGCATGCCTCAGCCTATCAGGGCGCGCTCGAAGGTGAAGTCGCGATCATCCGTTTCGCCTGAGATTACACCCACACAGCCGCAGAGCCAGAGGCCGGTCCATCGACCGGCCTTTTTCGTTGCGTGTTTCAAGACGCATGCTCGTGGCGACGGCAGCCGCAAGCGCGGCAGATGCCCGCCCTCCCCACTAAGAGTCGCAACGAAAAGACCGCCCGGAGATGGCTCCGGGCGGTCTTTCTCGGTTCAGAACGGTCCAGCTCCCGATTACTCGGCGGCAGGAGCGCTTTCGCCAGCGAGGTTCTGCAGCATCGGCGTTGCGACGTCTGCGCCGGTACCCTTCTTGCGTTCCTCGAGGATGAGGTCGTCGCGAGACGTGGCAATGCGGCGGATCTGCGTCATGGTACCACCGGTACCGGCCGGGATCAGACGTCCAACGATGACGTTTTCTTTCAGGCCCTGCAACGTGTCGGTCTTGCCGGCGATCGCCGCTTCCGTGAGAACCTTGGTGGTTTCCTGGAAGGATGCGGCCGAGATGAACGACGGCGTCTGCAGCGAGGCCTTGGTGATGCCGAGAAGGACCGGATCGCCGTATGCCGGCTTCTTGCCCTCTTCGACCAGGCGGTCGTTGTTGTCGTCGAGTTCGATCCGGTCGACGTTGTCACCCACGATGTAGTGGCTGTCGCCAGCGTCCGTGATCTCGACCTTCTGAAGCATCTGGCGAACGATCACCTCGATGTGCTTGTCGTTGATCACAACGCCCTGCAGACGGTAGACTTCCTGGATTTCGTTGACCAGGTACGAGGCAAGTGCCTCGACGCCCTTGATCGCCAGGATGTCGTGGGGAGCCGGGTTACCGTCGAGGATGTAGTCACCCTTTTCGATATAGTCGCCTTCCTGAAGGTGGAAGGGCTTGCCCTTCGGGATCAGGTATTCGACAGGCTCGACACCGTCTTCAGCCGGCTCGATGATGACGCGACGCTTGTTCTTGTAGTCGCGGCCGAGGCGGATCGTACCATCGATCTCAGCGATGATGGCATGGTCCTTCGGACGACGGGCTTCGAACAGTTCTGCAACGCGCGGCAGACCACCGGTGATGTCCTTGGTCTTGGCGCTTTCCAGCGGCGAACGCGCAAGCACGTCACCCTGGGAAACCTTCTGACCAGGCTCGACGGACAGGATCGCGTCGACCGAGAGCTGGAACCGGGCTTCACCGCCACGAGCCACCTTCAGAACATTGCCGCTGGCATCCTTGATGACGATGGCAGGCTTCAGGTCCGAACCGCGCGGGGTCGAACGCCAGTCGATAACCTGACGCTTGGTGATGCCGGTCGACTCATCGGTGGCTTCGAGCACCGAGATACCGTCGACGACGTCCTCGAAATGCACGATACCCTCGACTTCCGTCATGATCGGGCGCGTGTATGGATCCCACTCGGCCAGACGCTGGCCGCGCTTCACCTTGTCGCCGTCGTCAACGAAGACCTTCGAACCATAGGCCACGCGCTGCGAGGACCGCTCGACACCACGTTCGTCGAGGATCATCACGGCCATGCTGCGGCCCATGGCGATCAGGGTGCCATCGGAATTGCGCAGCATGTTGCGGTTCTTGATCTGAACCGTACCTTCGTACGAGGCTTCAAGGAACGACTGGTCGACCACGGTCGCGGTACCGCCCAAGTGGAAGGTACGCATGGTGAGCTGGGTGCCCGGCTCGCCGATCGACTGTGCGGCGATAACGCCGACGGCTTCGCCCATGTTGACGGGCGTACCGCGTGCTAGGTCGCGGCCGTAGCAGATCGAGCAAACGCCGGTCTGAACTTCGCAGGTCAGGGCCGAACGGATGCGGATCGACTGGATACCAGCCTTTTCGATCTCGATGACATCGGGCTCAAGGATCATCTTGCCGGCATCAACGATGCGCTCACCCGTAACAGGATGATCGATATCATCGAGGGCCGTGCGACCGAGAACGCGGGCACCGATGGAGGCAACCACCTGACCGGCATCAACGATCGCTGTCATGGTGAGGCCCTTGTCGGTGCCGCAATCCACGAGGTTGACGATGCAATCCTGGGCCACGTCGACGAGACGACGGGTCAGGTAACCGGAGTTCGCGGTCTTCAGAGCGGTGTCTGCGAGGCCCTTACGGGCACCGTGGGTCGAGTTGAAGTACTCGTTAACGGTCAGACCTTCCTTGAAGTTCGAGATGATCGGCGTCTCGATGATTTCGCCCGATGGCTTGGCCATGAGGCCACGCATGCCGCCCAGCTGACGCATCTGGTTCGGTGAACCACGAGCACCCGAATGCGACATCATGTAGATGGCGTTCATCGGCTTCTGGCGGTTGGTTTCCGGATCGAACTCGACAGCCTTAATGCGGGCCATCATGTCTTCGGCGACCTTTTCAGTGGCCTTGCCCCAGGCGTCGACGACCTTGTTGTACTTCTCGCCCTGAGTGATTAGGCCGTCGTTGTACTGCTGCTCGTATTCCTTGACCAGCGTTTCGGTGTCGCCAACGATCTTCGCCTTGGTTTCCGGGATGATCATGTCGTCCTTGCCGAACGAAATGCCAGCCTTGCAGGCGTGGGTGAAGCCGAGCTGCATGATGCGGTCGCAGAAGATGACCGTGTCCTTCTGGCCGCAATGGCGGTAGACCGTGTCGATCATCTTGGAGATGTTCTTCTTGGTCATTTCCTGGTTGCAGATGTCAAAGGGCACGTTGACGTTCTTCGGCAGAAGTTCGCCGATGATCATACGGCCAGGCGTGGTTTCATAGATCTTCGAAACCGGGTTGCCCTCGGCGTCGACGGTCTTGAAGCGGCCACGGATCTTGGCGTGCAGCGTGACGACCTTGTTTTCCAGAGCGTGGTGCAGTTCGCCCATGTCGGAGAAGGCCATGCCTTCGCCCGGCTCGTTCTGGTTCTGGATCGACAGATAGTACAGGCCGAGAACCATGTCCTGCGACGGAACGATGATCGGCTGACCGTTGGCCGGGTGCAGGATGTTGTTCGTCGACATCATCAGGACGCGGGCTTCGAGCTGAGCTTCGAGCGACAGCGGCACGTGAACGGCCATCTGGTCACCGTCGAAGTCGGCGTTGAAGGCCGTGCAGACGAGCGGGTGCAGCTGGATAGCCTTGCCTTCGACCAGGATCGGTTCGAAGGCCTGGATGCCCAGGCGGTGCAGCGTCGGTGCGCGGTTCAAGAGCACCGGATGCTCGCGGATAACCTCGTCGAGGATATCCCAGACCTCAGGCTTTTCCTTTTCAACCAGCTTCTTGGCCTGCTTGACGGTCGAGGAGTAACCCTTAGCGTCGAGGCGAGCGTAGATGAACGGCTTGAACAGTTCGAGCGCCATCTTCTTCGGCAGGCCGCACTGGTGCAGCTTCAGTTCCGGACCCGTCACGATGACCGAACGACCGGAATAGTCGACGCGCTTGCCGAGCAGGTTCTGGCGGAAGCGGCCCTGCTTGCCCTTGAGCATGTCGGACAGCGACTTCAGCGGACGCTTGTTGGCACCGGTGATGACGCGGCCGCGACGGCCGTTGTCGAAGAGCGCGTCTACAGATTCCTGCAGCATGCGCTTTTCGTTGCGGATGATGATGCCAGGCGCGCGCAGTTCGATCAGGCGCTTCAGACGGTTGTTACGGTTGATGACGCGACGATAGAGATCGTTCAGGTCAGACGTCGCGAAGCGGCCGCCATCCAGCGGAACCAGCGGGCGCAGATCCGGTGGGATGACCGGAACGACCTTCATGATCATCCATTCCGGACGGTTGCCGGATTCCATGAAGTTCTCGACGATCTTCAGGCGCTTCATCAGCTTCTTCTGCTTGAGATCCGAGGTGGTCTCAGCCAGATCAGCACGCAGATCGCCAGCGATCTTCTCGAGGTTCATCGAGGCCAGCATCTCGTAGATGGCTTCAGCGCCGATCATGGCGGTGAACTGGTCTTCGCCGAACTCGTCGACGGCCATCATGTACTCTTCTTCAGAGAGCAGCTGGTTTTCCTTGAGCGAGGTCAGGCCCGGCTCGGTCACGATGTAGTTCTCGAAGTAGAGAACGCGCTCGACATCCTTCAGCGTCATGTCCAAGAGCGTGGAGATGCGCGACGGCAGCGACTTCAGGAACCAGATGTGGGCGACCGGGGCTGCGAGCTCAATGTGGCCCATGCGCTCGCGGCGAACGCGCGACAGCGTAACTTCGACGCCGCACTTTTCGCAGATAATGCCCTTGTACTTCATGCGCTTGTACTTGCCGCACAGGCATTCGTAGTCCTTGATCGGTCCAAAGATACGCGCGCAGAAAAGGCCGTCACGCTCGGGCTTGAACGTACGGTAGTTGATGGTTTCCGGCTTCTTGATCTCGCCGTAAGACCAGGAAAGGATCTTTTCCGGGCTCGCGATCGAGATCCGGATGGAGTCGAAGTGCTGGGCCGGCACTGTCGGGTTGAAAAGGTTCATGACCTCTTGGTTCATGCCTGTCTCCTTGATGGGGCAGAGAGCCCTCGATTGGGTCGCGGTGGCGGCGAATTCCCGGGATGCCGCGCCGGACCCTGAAATGACAATAACCGCGAAATGCGGCGAAACTCCCCTTCCCGTCCCGATATTGGCCTTCGGGGCGAGCCGGGAATGGCGTGCGCGGCGATCTTACGCCACGCACGCCTTGTCAAACTTACTCGGCTGCGTCGGGCAGCTGGCCGTCTTCCGGCAGAAGCTTCGAGTTCTCGAGTTCGACGGAAAGGCCGAGAGAGCGCATTTCCTTGACGAGAACGTTGAAGCTTTCCGGAATACCGGCCTCGAAGGTGTCGTCGCCACGGACGATCGCCTCGTAGACCTTGGTACGGCCGGCCACGTCGTCCGACTTCACGGTGAGCATTTCCTGCAGGGTGTATGCAGCACCGTAGGCCTCGAGCGCCCAGACTTCCATTTCCCCGAAGCGCTGACCGCCGAACTGCGCCTTACCACCGAGCGGCTGCTGGGTGACGAGCGAGTACGGGCCGATCGAGCGGGCGTGGATCTTGTCGTCGACAAGGTGGTTCAGCTTGATCATGTACATGTAGCCGACGGTGACCTGACGGTCGAAGGCTTCACCGGTACGACCATCATACAAGGTCGACTGACCAGACGGGTTGAGACCTGCACGCGTCAGCATCTCGGAGACGTCGCTTTCATGCGCACCGTCGAAGACCGGCGTGGCGATGGATACGCCGCGCTTGGCTTCTTCGGCAAGCTTGACGAGTGCGTCGTCGTCGAAGTGCTTCACTTCGTCGTGCGCTTCCGACTCGTAGATCTCCGTCAGTTCCTTGCGCAGATCGGTGATGTCGAGGTGCTTGCGATAGTCCTCAAGCATCTGACCGATCTTCTTACCCATGCCGGCGCAAGCCCAGGCAAGGTGGGTTTCAAGGATCTGACCGACGTTCATACGCGAGGGAACGCCGAGCGGGTTCAAGACGATGTCGACATGCGTGCCATCTTCGAGGAACGGCATGTCCTCGACCGGTACAATGCGCGAGACAACACCCTTGTTGCCGTGACGGCCCGCCATCTTGTCGCCTGGCTGGATCTTGCGCTTCACAGCAACGAAGACCTTGACCATCTTCATGACGCCCGGAGGCATTTCGTCGCCGCGCTGGACCTTTTCGACCTTGTCCATGAAGCGCTGTTCAAGGCGCGACTTGGATTCGTCGTACTGGCCGCGGAGCGCTTCGAGTTCGCCCTGCACCTTTTCGTCTTCGACTGCAAACATCCACCACTGCGAGCGGGGATATTCGGAGACGACGGCGTTGGTGAGTTCGACGCCCTTCTTGAAGCCCTTGGGACCTGCGATCGAGACCTGACCACGGAGCATGTCGATCAGACGGCCGTAGACGTTACGGTCGAGGATCGCCTGTTCGTCATCACGGTCCTTGGCGAGGCGTTCAATTTCCTCGCGCTCGATGGCCATCGCGCGCTCGTCCTTCTCAACGCCGTGGCGATTGAAGACGCGAACTTCGACGACGGTACCAAACGTGCCGGGCGGCATGCGCATGGAGGTGTCGCGAACGTCGGAGGCCTTTTCACCGAAGATGGCGCGCAGAAGCTTTTCTTCCGGCGTCATCGGGCTTTCGCCCTTCGGCGTGATCTTGCCAACCAGGATGTCGCCCGGCTGAACTTCGGCACCGATGTAGACGATACCGGCTTCGTCGAGGTTCTTCAGCGCTTCTTCCGAAACGTTCGGAATGTCGCGCGTGATTTCTTCCGGACCAAGCTTGGTGTCGCGGGCCATGACTTCGAATTCCTCGATGTGGATCGAGGTGAAGACATCTTCCGAAACGATGCGCTCCGACATGAGGATCGAGTCCTCATAGTTGTAGCCGTTCCAGGGCATGAACGCGACGAGCGCGTTACGGCCAAGTGCCAGATCGCCGAGGTCGGTCGACGGACCGTCCGCGATGATGTCACCCTTGTTGACGATGTCGCCAACGGTCACCAGCGGGCGCTGGTTGACGCAGGTGTTCTGGTTCGAGCGCTGGAACTTCTGCAGACGGTAGATGTCGACGCCCGACTTGGACGGATCGAGATCTTCCGTGGCGCGGATAACGATACGGGTCGCGTCGACCTGGTCGACCACGCCGCCGCGACGGGCGCCGATGGCAGCGCCGGAGTCACGAGCCACGATCGGCTCCATGCCGGTTCCAACGAACGGGGCTTCGGCACGCAGAAGCGGCACGGCCTGACGCTGCATGTTCGAGCCCATGAGAGCGCGGTTGGCGTCGTCGTTTTCGAGGAACGGAATGAGAGCGGCCGCGACCGAAACCAGCTGCTTCGGCGAGACGTCCATCAGGTTAATGGTGTCGCGCGGGGACAGCATGACTTCGCCAGCATGACGGCAAACGACGAACTCTTCGACGAACTGGCCATCGGCCGTCAGCTCTGAGTTGGCCTGGGCCACGTAGTACTTGGCTTCTTCCATTGCCGACAGATAGACCACGTCCATCGTCACCTTACCGTCGATGATCTTGCGGTACGGGCTTTCGATGAAGCCGTACTTGTTGACCCGTGCGAAGGTGGCGAGCGAGTTGATCAGACCGATGTTCGGGCCCTCAGGCGTTTCAATCGGGCAGATACGGCCGTAGTGGGTCGGGTGAACGTCGCGGACTTCGAAGCCTGCGCGTTCGCGGGTCAGACCACCCGGTCCAAGAGCCGAGAGACGGCGCTTGTGGGTGATTTCCGACAGCGGGTTCACCTGGTCCATGAACTGCGACAGCTGCGAGGAGCCGAAGAATTCGCGGACAGCAGCAGCAGCCGGCTTGGCGTTGATCAGGTCCTGCGGCATGACGGTGTCGATTTCGATCGACGACATGCGTTCCTTGATCGCGCGCTCCATGCGGAGCAGGCCGAGACGGTACTGGTTTTCCATCAGCTCGCCGACGGAGCGAACGCGACGGTTGCCGAGGTTGTCGATGTCGTCGATCTCGCCCTTGCCATCACGCAGTTCGACCAGCATCTTGACCACGGCTAGGATGTCGTCCTTGCGCAGAACGCGGACGGTATCCGGGCAGTCGAGGTCGAGACGCATGTTCATCTTGACGCGACCGACGGCCGACAGGTCGTAACGCTCGGCGTCGAAGAACAGCGACTGGAACATGGCTTCCGCCGAGTCCATGGTCGGCGGCTCACCCGGACGCATGACGCGGTAGATGTCGAACAGAGCGTCCTGACGGTTCTCGTTCTTGTCGGCGGCAAGCGTGTTGCGGATGTAGGCGCCGACATTGATGTGGTCGATGCCGAGAACCGGGATCTCTTCAAAGCCCGAGTCGAGAATCTGCGGGAGCGTCTTCTCGTCGATCTCTGCGCCGGCTTCCATGTAGATTTCGCCGGTCGACATGTTGACGAGGTCTTCGGCGAGGTAGTTGCCGAACAGGTCTTCGTCCGATGCCTTCAGGAACTTCAGGCCCTTGTCGGTCAACTGACGCAGCAGGCGCGGGGTCAGCTTCTTGCCGCCTTCGACGACAACTTCGCCGCTGTCGGCGTCGATGAGGTCGGAGATCGCCTTCGCACCCTTGAGGGTCTCAGGGTTGAACGGGAAGCGCCAGCCCTTGCCGTCACGCTCATAGACGGACTTCGAGTAGAAGGTCGACAGGATTTCTTCGCCGTCCATGCCAAGCGCCATCAGCAGCGAAGTCACGGGGATCTTGCGGCGACGGTCGATACGGGCGTGCACGATGTCCTTGGCGTCGAACTCGATGTCGAGCCAGGAACCGCGATAGGGGATAACGCGCGCAGCGAACAGCAGCTTGCCAGACGAGTGGGACTTGCCCTTGTCATGGTCAAAGAAGACGCCCGGCGAGCGGTGCATCTGGGAGACGATGACGCGCTCGGTACCGTTGACGATGAAGGTACCGTTGTTGGTCATCAGAGGCATGTCGCCCATGTAGACGGACTGTTCCTTGATGTCCTTGATCGAGCGTGCGCCCGTATCCTCGTCAATATCGAACACGATCAGGCGGAGCGTGACCTTGAGCGGTGCGGCATAGGTCAGATCGCGCTGACGGCATTCGTCGACGTCGAACTTCGGCTGCTCGAATTCGTAAGAGACGAATTCCAGCATCGATGCACCGGAGAAATCGGTGATCGGGAAGACGGACTTGAAAACGGCATTCAGCCCCTCGTCGGGACGGCCACCCTTGGGCTCGTCAACCATGAGGAACTGGTCATAAGATGCCTTCTGAACCTCAATGAGGTTCGGCATTTCTGCGACTTCTGGAATTTTTCCGAAAAACTTGCGTACGCGCCTGCGACCGTTAAAGGTAAGGGTCTGAGCCATCGTCGCTCCTTGTCAGTTTGCACCCGGGCCTGCAACAGACGGTGACCGCTGGCCAGGCGGCTCCGTCAAAAAATGGATCGTTCAATCTCGTCTCGAGATCCGGACGGCCGGCCGGTTTGCCGGGCGCGCGGGTCAAGACCATCCTCTTGAGAACCCATTACCCAGGAACCGTTTTCATACGGTTCCTGGGTAATATGTTCGGAGGAAACGGGCGGGAGAAGAAACTTCCCCCGCCGCATTCCGATATTACTTAACGTCGACCTTAGCGCCGGCGTCTTCAAGCTTCTTCTTGAGGTCGGCAGCTTCAGCCTTCGAAACGGCTTCCTTGACCGGCTTCGGAGCGCCTTCGACGAGGTCCTTGGCTTCCTTGAGGCCGAGGCCGGTGATGCCGCGGACTTCCTTGATGACGTTGATCTTGTTGGCGCCAGCGTCAACGAGGATAACGTCGAATTCGGTCTTTTCTTCTTCAGCAGCAGCCGGAGCAGCGCCGCCGCCAGCAGCAGCAACAGCTACGGGAGCAGCAGCCGAAACGCCCCACTTTTCTTCGAGCATCTTGGAAAGCTCAGCAGCTTCCAGGACGGTCAGCGAGGAGAGGTCTTCTACGATCTTAGCGAGATCAGCCATTTTACTAGTCCTTTAGAGTTCGGTTCGAACTGGTTTGAATATTGAACAGCGAAAAACCGCCTTAAGCGGCTTCGTCCTTCTTTGCGTAGGCCGCAAAAACGCGCGCCAGCTGCGAAGCCGGGGCCTGTACAACGCCTGCGATGCGGGTTGCCGGGGTCTGAATCATACCCAGCAGCTTTGCGCGCAGTTCGTCCAGCGAAGGCAGGGTCGCAAGCGACTTGACTGCTTCAGCGTTCAGCGTGGTCGAGCCCATGGAACCACCGAGCACAACGATCTTGTCGTTGGTCTTGGCGAAATCCATGACGACCTTGGGAGCCACGATCGGGTCTTCGCTGTATGCGATCAGCGTCTGACCCTTGAAGAGATTGCTCATCCCTTCGGCTTCCGTGCCCTGAAGAGCGATCTTGGCCAGACGGTTCTTCGCGACTTTGACGGTGCCGCCAGCAGCGCGCATCTTCGAACGAAAATCGTTCATCTGCGCAACTGTGACACCAGCATAGTGGGCCACGACAACCGAACCGGAAGCCTTGAAGACTTCGTTCAGCTCCGTGACAAATTCGCGCTTTTCCGCTCTTTCCACTGTCTGTCTCCAGTTGATGGGACCGCAATCCTGCAGGCCCCACCGGGTTTGCCTTTGCCTCAAGGGATCCAAACATGTCGGACCCCGAGCGACGCTTGAGGATCCTGTCCCCTCTGCTTGGAGCACCCTCCAGGCATAAGGCGAATAAGGCTCGAACCGAACTTCAAGACGTCATCAGACGTTTAAATACGGATCTTACCCGTCTCATGAGGGCAATCATTAAGGCCCTGAGGCCACCCACAATCTCGGACAGGAGTGTCTGGTCTTTAGAACCAGACATTTCCGGCCCCGAAAGGCCGGAAACTTGGTGGACCGGAGCATGACACTCCGGCCGAATTCATGATCAGACGGCAACCGTCGACGGATCGATCTTGACGCCCGGCCCCATGGTCGAGGAGATCGCTACGCGCTTGACGTAGTTGCCCTTGGCGCCAGCCGGCTTTGCCTTGATGACGGCGTCAGCGAAGGCCTTGATGTTTTCTTCGAGCGCCTTGGCGTCGAAGGAAGCCTTGCCGATGCCGGCGTGGACGATACCAGCCTTCTCGACGCGGAACTCGACGGCACCGCCCTTGGAAGCCTTGACGGCACCAGCGACGTCCATGGTCACCGTACCGACCTTCGGGTTCGGCATCATGCCACGCGGGCCGAGAACCTTACCGAGACGGCCGACGAGCGGCATCATGTCCGGGGTCGCGATGCAGCGATCGAAGTCGATCTTGCCGCCCTGGACGATTTCGAGCAGGTCTTCGGCGCCGACGATGTCTGCACCAGCAGCCTTCGCTTCGTCAGCCTTGGCGCCACGTGCGAAGACGGCGACGCGAACGTCACGGCCCGTACCGTTCGGCAGGTTGACCACGCCGCGGACCATCTGGTCTGCGTGGCGCGGGTCGACGCCGAGGTTCATGGCGATTTCGATCGTTTCGTCGAACTTGGCGACGGCACGTTCCTTGACCATCGAGATGGCGTCGGAGAGGGCGACCAGCTTGGTCGGGTCCACGCCTTCGCGGATCTTCTGAATACGCTTTGCTACCTTGGCCATGATCAACCTACCACTTCCAGGCCCATGGAGCGGGCAGAGCCCTCAACCATCAGCATTGCGCCTTCGATGTCGGCGGCGTTCAGATCCTTCATCTTGCCTTCGGCAATTGCACGGACCTGCGCCTTGGTGATCGTACCGACCTTCGCACCCTTGCCCGGAGTCTTCGAGCCAGAGGTGATCTTTGCTTCCTTCTTCAGCCAGTAGGTGACCGGCGGCTGCTTCATTGCGAAGGTGAAGGACTTGTCCTGGTAATAGGTGATGACGACCGGGATCGGCATACCCTTTTCCATTTCCTGCGTGGCGGCATTGAACGCCTTGCAGAATTCCATGATGTTAATGCCACGCTGACCAAGAGCCGGGCCGATCGGCGGGGACGGGTTAGCCGATCCTGCCTTGACCTGGAGCTTGAGCTGGCCTGCAACTTTCTTAGCCATTACTCTCTGCCTTTCATTTCAGACCGGTTTCCCGATCCAGTATGCCAACATCACGTTGGCGGCTGCGGTTGCGTGGTGCGTCTGGACGGTCCGGCTTAAGAGACCGCCATCCTCCCACGCGGGTCGGGGAGTTGCCTCCCCTCTTCCGATCAGACCTTTTCGACCTGACCGTATTCGAGCTCGACGGGGGTCGCGCGACCGAAGATCGAAACCTCGACCTTGAGGCGCGAACGCTCCTCGTCCACGTCCTGGACGATCCCGTTGAAGGAGGCGAAAGGACCGTCGGAGACGCGAACCTGTTCGCCGATTTCGAAGGACACTGAGGACTTCGGACGCTCGACGCCCTCCTGGACCTGGCCCAGGATGCGCTCAGCCTCGAAATCCGGAATCGGAACCGGCTTGTTGTCGGAACCAAGGAAGCCCGTGACCTTCGGGGTATTCTTGATCAAGTGATAGGCTTCGTCCGTCAGGTTCGCCCGCACCATGACGTAGCCCGGGAAGAACTTGCGTTCGCTATCCACCTTGCGGCCGCGACGAACCTCGACGACCTTTTCGGTCGGGACGAGGATCTTTTCGAAGAGATGATCAAGACCCTTCTGCTTGGCCTTGTTCTCGATGTCTTCCGCGACCTTCTTCTCAAAATTTGAATACGCGTGGACGATGTACCAACGTGCCGCCATGTTCGTCTCCGCCCGATTAATTGCCGACACTCAGCACAAGGCCGAGCAACCAACTGATCAGCTGGTCCGCGCCGAAGAAAAACAGCGCCGCGAAAAACACCATCGCCAGGACCATGAGCGTCGAAATCACTGTTTCGCGGCGCGAGGGCCACGTCACCTTGGACGTCTCGGAGCGTACCTGCTGCAGAAACGCGAATGGATTACCCTTGGATGCCATTTATTGCCCACGCATCTACGGCGCGTAAAGCCGACCTTCGTCAGCCCCACGCACCGCGTGTCTGTTTGAACCCTACATAGAGACCGATTCCCCTTTTCACAAGAGGAAATCGTCTCCAGCACTCTTTCGGCTTTGCCAGATCCTTATGCTCGTCGCAGCATGATGCGCGCCGTGCGACTTGGCAGGGGCAGCCGGGCTTGAACCGACGACCTGCGGTTTTGGAGACCGCCGCTCTACCAACTGAGCTATACCCCTAAGCCTTACATCGGACCGGAACGCTCCCGGCCGAGGCATGGAGCACCCTTTAAGGCGGGCGCGCCGGAATGGCAAGTGTCTTTTTTCTGCTTTTCACCAGACGGGTCAATGGCATCGCTCACCACTGGCGCTCAAACCGGGCATTGACCCGCGCTGCAGGTTCGTGGGCAATGTCGGAAATGACTGCGCGCAGCTTAATGCCGGCCTGCAGCCGCTTCTCAACGGCAAATTCGGCGTGAAACGGCGCGGCACTGTCCATCACCACGCCGCCGGTCACAGTGGTGTCGATCCCGCCGAAGAAAAGCCTGAGATTCTGGCGGGCAGTGAAGACCGCATCGCCGTCCGTGCGGCGCCCGGCCTCGAGCGCCCGGTCGAGAGACAGGGTCGCCGGCCCCTCGTCCATCAGTGCGCGGGATTGACGGAGCGCTGCGCGGGCCGCGCCGCTTACGAGATCGACCGTGAGACCGACGGAGGTCGGGTTTGCCGCAGCCCTGAGCAGATCGACCTCACCCCAGAGACGCATCGGCGGATGAGCCGTGCCTGAATTGGTAGGGGTGGCGCGGCGCAGGTTCGATTCGGCCCCGAGCCGTGGGCGCCCGGGCATATCGAGGGCAACGCCGGTGCGAAGGCCGAGATCGTCGGGAGACCCCGTCGCAGCCCACAGAAAGGCGCTATCCTCCGCGGCAGCTGGCCATGGCACGAGAGGCAAGAGAATCAGCAGCCAGGTAGCGAGAGGTGACCGTGCCATCGACAGTTCGTCCGGCGTAAGGGGCGCAGCCAATGGCGAGCCCCGGGCGAATCAGGATGGTTTCAAAAGTAACCGAGCGGGAATCAGACGAGAAGTAGCAGACGCGCATGGAAGCCATGCAGCGGGAATGTCAGGAGTTTCCCGACACGAGCGGCCTTTGGCAGGCACCAGGCGTCCGCTTGCCATGTTCTCGGCTTTGACTGATACTCACCCCTCGCCCTCGCGGAGGACAGCCATGATCCGTATCAGCAATGCCGCCCTGCCCGGTTCCGAGTTCGACGATGCCGACTTGTCGGAAGCCCGCTTCAGCGACGTCTCGCTCAAGGAAGCGGTGTTCAGCAATGTGGACCTCGGCCGGAGCCTGATCACCGATGCCAATGCCGAGCAGATGGTGATCCGCAATGTGGCGATGAATGCCGCGGTCATGGAAAACGTAGTGATGCACGCAGCAAGCCTCACCCATGTCGACCTCAATGGCAGCACGATCCGATTCGCCAGCCTCGCCGGCACGTCGATTGCCGAATGCGATCTCACGGGCCTTACGATCAACGGCTACCTGGTGACGGATCTCCTGCGGCTTGCCGAAGAGCAGCTGCTGCAGCGGGCTTGATGCCCCTCATTCCAGACTGGCAATTTCATAGCCGCGCTGGCGGTAACGCTCTCGCATTGTCGGGAGATTCGGCTTCATGTCCCATAATCATATCGCCACCCAAAACGAAAAAAGCCCCGCTGTTTCCAGCGAGGCTCTTTTGATCTTGACGATCAGATCACCGATTACTCGATGATCGAAGCGACGATGCCGGCGCCGACGGTACGGCCGCCTTCGCGGATAGCGAAGCGCAGCTTTTCTTCCATCGCGATCGGAACGATCAGCTCGACTTCAACCGTGACGTTATCACCAGGCATAACCATTTCCGTGCCTTCCGGAAGCGACACGATGCCGGTCACGTCCGTGGTGCGGAAGTAGAACTGCGGACGATAGTTGGTGAAGAACGGCGTATGACGGCCGCCTTCTTCCTTCGTCAGGATGTAGGCTTCTGCCATGAACTTCTTGTGCGGCTTGACAGAGCCCGGCTTGCACAGGATCTGGCCACGTTCAACCGCATCGCGGGTCACGCCACGCAGAAGTGCGCCGATGTTGTCGCCAGCCTGGCCCTGATCGAGCAGCTTGCGGAACATTTCAACGCCCGTGCAGGTCGTCTTCGTCGTCGGACGGATGCCGACGATTTCGATTTCTTCGCCGACCTTGACGATACCGCGCTCAACGCGACCCGTCACAACCGTACCACGGCCAGAGATCGAGAACACGTCTTCGATCGGCATCAGGAACGGCTGGTCGATCGGACGCTCAGGCGTCGGGATGTAGGCGTCAACCTGAGCCATCAGCTCGCGGATCGCGTCTTCACCGATCGTCTTGTTCGAGTCTTCGAGAGCGGCCAGAGCCGAGCCCTTGACGACCGGGATGTCGTCGCCCGGGAAGTCGTAGGACGACAGAAGTTCGCGAACTTCCAGTTCGACGAGCTCGAGCAGTTCGGCGTCGTCGACCTGGTCAACCTTGTTGAGGAAGACGACGATCGCGGGAACGCCAACCTGACGGGCGAGCAGGATGTGCTCGCGGGTCTGCGGCATCGGGCCGTCAGCTGCCGAGCAAACCAGGATCGCGCCGTCCATCTGGGCAGCACCGGTGATCATGTTCTTGACGTAGTCGGCGTGGCCGGGGCAGTCGACGTGTGCGTAGTGGCGGTTCGGCGTCTCATATTCGACGTGCGCCGTCGAGATGGTGATGCCGCGCGCCTTTTCTTCCGGAGCGGCGTCGATCTGGTCATAGGCCTTGAACTCACCGAAATACTTGGTGATCGCTGCCGTCAGAGACGTCTTGCCGTGGTCGACGTGGCCGATCGTGCCGATGTTGACGTGCGGCTTGTTGCGCTCAAACTTACTCTTTGCCATTTGAATGCTTCCTGTGAACGAAACGGGGTTGCCCCGGCGAACCGGTTTGGTCCCGCCGTTTAAGGCTTTCATGCGCAATGCGCAAGCGTTAAATGACAAGCCTCCCGGAGGCCGAAATGCACGGTTTCCACAGCCGAATCCTGACGCTGCGCAAAGCACTCCATGCTAGGCGACACAGTAGCGGAATACCGTCTGAAATTCAGATGTTAGGATCGGAATGTGTCTGGAGCGGGTAACGGGAATCGAACCCGTGTATTCAGCTTGGAAGGCTGCTGCTCTACCATTGAGCTATACCCGCATTTTCAGATCCGAGGACGAATGGTGGAGAGAGTTGGATTTGAACCAACGTAGGCTGAGCCAACGGATTTACAGTCCGTCCCCTTTAACCACTCGGGCATCTCTCCATTCTTTCGTCCGGATCTGGCGACCAAGCTTTCTAGTCCAGACCAGAGTGCGTCGCCCCCTGATCTGCGGCGGGTATATGACGGCCCAACCGGCTCATGTCAACACGAAGTTTGACGAAAAATTCCGAAAAGTTTCAGAGGTCAGACACATCCCCCGACGCACAGGGGATTTTCTGCCTGGGTCTATGCCCGCCCCCTGCCCGCCGCTATAAGAGCGCATGGCCAAAGATCCGAAAACCGAAAAAACCGCCCGCGACACCCATTATGCGACGCTGCGCCGCCAGGTGCGCGATGCCAAGCGTGAGCGGGGCGAAATCCCGACGCCGGGGCCGCAAAAGCCGCGCAAGAGCAATGCCGACTGGACGCCACCAAAGCTCGCGCCCGAGCAGGTTCTGCTCTACGGCCTACATACCGTGCGCGCTGCCCTCGACAATCCCGAGCGCAAGCTGATCAAGCTTTCGGCGACACAGAATGCACTCGTCAGGCTCGAGATCTCCTCTGTGGAAAACCTCGGCATCCCCTTCGAAACGGTGACACCACAGGATCTGGACAAGATCCTCGGTCCCGAAGCGATCCATCAGGGCGTGATGCTGGAAACCCGTCCGCTGCCCGTCCGCCGTCTGGAAGCGCTGAAAGACAGCCCGCTGATCCTGGTGCTCGACCAGGTGACCGACCCGCATAATGTCGGTGCGATCATGCGATCCGCGGTCGCCTTCAATGCGGGTGCCGTCATTACCACGCAACGTCACAGCCCGACGGAATCGGGCGTGCTGGCGAAGTCGGCCTCGGGCGCGCTGGAACTCATCCCCTATATCCAGGTCACAAACCTTTCGGATGCCCTGGGAGAGCTGCACAGGCTCGGCTTCTTCTCGGTAGGTCTTGATTCGGAGGGACCGGCCCCCATGGAAGAGGCGCTCAGCGGTGACCGGATCGCCCTGGTGCTCGGCTCCGAGGGCAAGGGCCTGCGGCAGAAGACGCGGGAAACCGTATCCGCCCTCGCCCGCCTCGACATGCCCGGCGCTATCAAGTCGCTGAACGTCTCCAATGCGGCTGCGATTGCGCTCTATGCCTCGCGCCAGCATCTGGCGGCCAAGGGCTGATGAAGCTCGTCTTCACCGATCTCGACGGAACGCTGCTCGATCACGACAGCTATTCCTTCGAGGCGGCGCGGCCGGCGCTTGATCTTCTGGCGTCACGCGGCATTCCCGTCATTCTTGCCAGCAGCAAGACAGAAGCAGAAATGCGGCCGATCGCCGAAGCGATCGGTATGGGCTACCCGATGATCGTCGAGAATGGTGCGGGTGTCGTCGGTCTTGGCGCGGATATCGAGGATACCGGCATGCGTTCGGTGAGCCCTTACAAACGCTTGCGGGATCTTCTTAGGGAATTACCTAAGGAGCTTTCCGCCTGCTTCGAAGGCTTTGGCGACTGGGACGTTGCGCGGGTCGCCTCCGAGACGGGACTGCCACTCCCCGCCGCCGAACGTGCTCGCCAACGGCACTTTTCCGAGCCGGGGCGCTTCACCGGCACCGAAGCACAAAGGCAGGCGTTCATCGCGCTGCTCGATGCGCAAGGTTTTACCGCCGTCCAGGGCGGGCGCTTCTTCACGCTCATGCCCAAGACTTCCAAGGCCGCGCGCATGGCAGAGGTCGTCGCGCATTATCAGCGCAACGCACTTGAGACGGTGCGCACAGTCGCGCTTGGTGATGCGCCGAACGATCTTACGATGCTGGAAGCTGCCGATTGCGGCATCATCATTGCCAATCCGGCCCACAGCCCCCTGCCCGTCACGCAACGGGAGAGAGAGGGTGCCATTTTGCGCTCGGAACAATCCGGCCCAAAGGGCTGGAACATCATGATCCATCAACTCGTTGCCACGGGGTTTCTCTGAGTCGGCCGCAACCGGCTTGATCACGAAAGGATTAGACATGGCGGATTTTCATCAGAACGGCGTTGTCGCTACCCTGCACAATCTCAGGGAACGATCGCTGGAACGGATGGAGAAGGAGCTCAGCGTCTTTTCCGCCTCACGACCGATCACGCTGATCCTGCCATCGCTCTATTCCGAACTCGAAGCCCCTGCCCTCGAACATATCGTCTCCGAGCTGTCGCAGGCGCCCTATATCTCCGAGATCGTCATCGGTCTCGACCAGGCCGACCAAGAGCAATTCCGGCACGCGAAGCAATATTTCTCCCGCCTGCCGCAGAAGCATACGATCCTCTGGCATGACGGGCCCCGGCTGCGTGCCGTCGACGAGAAGCTGAAGGCCGAGGCGCTTTCGCCGGATCAGCCCGGCAAGGGGCGGAATGTCTGGTTCTGCATGGGTTATGTGCTGGCTGCTCGGCAGGCTGGCGTCGTTGCCCTGCATGACTGCGATATCGTCACCTATTCGCGCGACATGCTGGCGCGGCTCGTCTATCCCGTCGCCCATCCGCGTTTCCCTTACGTCTTCTCCAAGGGCTATTATCCGCGCATCGCCGACCGATCGCTCAATGGTCGCGTGACGCGACTGCTTGTGACGCCGCTGCTGCTCAGCCTGGAAAAGGTCATCGGGCATCACCCCTATATCGACTTCCTCAAGGCGTTCCGTTATCCGCTCGCCGGCGAGTTCGCCATGCAGACCCAGATCCTCTCCGACATCCGCATCCCTTCCGACTGGGGACTGGAAATCGGGGTCCTCTCGGAGATGTGGCGCAACTACTCCACCCAGTCGATCTGCCAGGTCGATATTGCCGACGCCTATGACCACAAGCACCAGCCGCTCTCGCCCGAGGATGCGGCCAAGGGCCTGTCACGCATGTCGATCGATATCACCAAGGCGCTCTATCGCAAGCTCGCGACAGACGGCGTGGTCTTCGGCAATGACGCCTTCCGGACGTTGAAGGCCACCTACTACAGGACAGCCTTGGACCTGGTGGAAACCTATTACCACGATGCCCGGATGAACGGGCTGACCACTGACCGGCATCGCGAGGAACAGGCCGTCGAGCTCTTCGCGGCGAACCTGATCGAGGCGGGACAGGTCTATCTCGACAATCCGAATGCCACGCCCTTCATGCCGAGCTGGAACCGCGTCCAGGCCGCCCTGCCGGATCTGCTGCGCGACATACAGGATGCCGTCCGCCTCGATGCTGAGGCATAAGCACGAAGTCCCGGCTGCCGTCCTTCACATGGAAGGGCGGCAGGTGAGATCGCCTTCGATGGCAACGAAGGATGTACCGGATGCTGAAAGCTTGCGCTCGACCGGATAGTCGATGACGCTTGGCCAGGCTTCGATCGCCTTGGCAGCGTCGGGATCGGCATCGATCGCCGGCTGATAGGCGGGCCGGCAATCAGGCATCGGGCGATCGGCGGCAAGACCGAGTTCCTGGCGGATGGTCGCAGCACAGGTCTCCGGAGCCGCCAGCAAGGAACAGGTTGCGGCAAAGGTGCGGCGATAGCGCAGGGTAAGTTCCTCTCCGACGAGGGAGAGGCCGGCAAATTCCCCGGCGAGCAGATCCTGTAACAGTCGCTCACCCGTGCGGGCGTCATAGACCACGAATGGCAGGCCGCCATTCCAGCCATCGGCACCGCGGAAGAAGGCATAGGGACCGACAGCACCCCAGAGGTAGCCGGCCGAGTCGTCCTCAATCTTGCGGTCGAGCGTCGGATTGAGCTGGCAGGGGCCTTCGGATGAGGCGATATAGATCCCTGCTGCGCCCTTTTCGCCGAGATCCAGCTCTTTAAGGGTGAAATTGGGATAACGCAGGCAGGTCAGCTTGCCCTTCATGTCGAAGCCGGTGTCCTTTTCGGCGAGTTCGACCTCGGCGCGTGTGGCACGATCGAACTGCCCCGTCACCTCGCCGGCATTGCGGCAGGTGACCGGTGCCATGCGGCCGATGGCAAACTGCAATTCCTCGCCCTTGCCGCGCAATTCGTAGCGGCCATTCGAATACCAGAAGCCGCTTGCCGCCGGTTGCTGTGGCAGAGAGACTTTCGAACCGTCCGGGATCGTGACCTCGGCTTGCGCTTCGCTGAAGGCAACGGTCAGGGTCGTGCCGTCTTCACACGCATATTTGATGTCGGCAGCCCGGCTCTCGGCCGGCAGTAGAAACAGGGCAGTGGCGGCCAAAGCCAGGCCGGCATGAAACGTCTCGCGCATCGGGTCTCCATCGGCTGTCGGCCGAGACCATGCCAAAGAAGTGCCTGTCAGGACAATGGGAAAAACGACGAGATGTGTTGAGAAGTGGTGCCCCCGGCAGGGTTCGAACCCGCGACCCCCTGATTACAAATCAGGTGCTCTACCAACTGAGCTACAAGGGCAGTGCGGGGTGTTTAGGCGGAAATCGGTTTGCGGTAAAGCAAAAAATCGGGCCAGGGTTAGCGGAAATGGTGAATAGCCGAGCGCAGGCCCGATGCCTCGCCCGCCGGCGCGCCGAACCGATTGCGGGGCAAAACGGCTTGTGGTTACAGGTAGATGTCATGTACCACTTGGCGACATTTCATCAGGGCTCGCCATGTCTCGCACGTTCCGGTCGCTCGCCTTCATCGCCTCCAATACGGACGAAGCCCAGGCTTCGCGCAATGAGCTGATTCGCCGCTACGGCCATACCGAGCCGGCCGAGGCCGACGTGATCGTGGCACTCGGCGGCGATGGCTTCATGCTGCAGACCCTGCATGACACGATGAACAGCGGCAAGCTGATCTACGGCATGAACCGCGGCTCCGTCGGCTTCCTGATGAACGATTATTCGACGGACGAGCTCACCGAGCGGATCTCGGCGGCGGTCGAGAATGATTTTCACCCGCTGAAGATGACGACGAGCAATGCGGACGGGTCCGTCTCCTTCGCTTTGGCGATCAACGAGGTCTCGGTGCTGCGGCAGTCCTACCAGGCAGCCAAGCTCCGGGTCATAATCGACGGACAAGTCCGGCTGGAGGAGCTGATCTGCGACGGCCTGATGGTGGCGACGCCGGTCGGCTCGACCGCCTACAATCTTTCGGCCCATGGGCCTATCCTGCCGCTGGAGGCACCGCTTCTGGCGCTCACACCCGTCAGTGCCTTCCGTCCGCGGCGCTGGCGTGGGGCGTTGCTGCCCGACAAGGTGACCGTGGTGCTCGAGGTGCTGGAGCCGGAGAAGCGACCGGTCAACGCGGTGGCGGACCACACGGAGGTCAAATCGGTTCTTCGAGTGGAGATCGCGCAGTCGGAGGACACGACGGCGCGCATCCTGTCAGATCCCGATCGCTCATGGTCCGACCGAATCATCGCCGAACAGTTTTCCGATTGAGGTTCACCATGAAGCTTCTCGCCCTCTTCGCCCTCCTGGCCCCCCTGCTCTTTTCCGCTCCGGTGATCGCAGACGAGATCGCTGAGCTCCCGGTGACGGCCACCTTCGTCATCAGCGGCGGCTACTGGGAATCGGGGCCGGAAGGCGTTGCGGGTGTCGAGACGCCTGTTGAGGCCGGCGATCGCGGCTACTACAAGCTGGTTGCCATCCGCCAGGCGGATCGGACGGCCCGCATCCATTTGCAGATGATCGCCTCGGGCGAAGCCGGGCTCAGGCTTGTCGAGAGCGTAGAACTCGAAGAGTTCACTGCCATCAAACCCTATGTCACGGGCATTCACCCCGAAAGCATGACCGGCGTTGCCGCAACGCCTGGATTCTTCGCCACTGTCTATCTGAGGACCTCGCCGGAGACCGAACGTGTCGAGGAATGGACGGTGTTGATCGACGAGCTTGGCGACATCAAGGTCGAACGGGCGAGCAACTGAATTTCCGTTAACCCTTTATTAGCTATGCGGTTTACAAGGGCGGTTAAGATTCCTTAAGGCTTGCCTCTCAGGAAGCTTACGGAATCCCCGCCATGTTCAACATCTCCCCCACTTCGTCCAGCAATAGGTTCCGTCTCAAACGGATCGAACAACTCGGGCGCATGATCGGCGATGTCGTGCGGATGAAGGGTTCTTGCAGCATCGTCGATCTCGGAGGCACGGCTGAATTCTGGAACACATGGCAATCGCGTCTCGATCTGGCCCGCACGTCAGTCGAGTGCGTCAATATCTCAGGCTCTTCCGCCCGGGAGACAAGCGATCTGCCAAGCGTGAAGACCACCATCGGCGATGCCTGTTCGCTCCCGATGTTCAAGGACAATGCCTTCGATATCGTGTTTTCCAATTCGGTCATCGAACATGTGGGATCGTGGGCGAGGAAGCGGGCTTTCGCATCGGAAGCCAGACGGCTTGCGCCATCCTACGCGATCCAGACACCGAGCTTCTCCTTCCCGATCGAGCCACATGCCAGGCTACCCTTCATACACTGGCTGCCGGACCCGATGCGATATCGGGCGCATTTGCTGATGCGCACGGGGTTCTATCCGAAGGCCGCCAACCTGGACGAGGCGATGGGCGCCCTGGAGGACGCGACGCTCATCGACCGCCGCCAGATGCAGCACCTGTTTCCAGACGCCACAATCTGCACGGAGACGTTCCTCGGATTTGCCAAGTCCTTCACGGCGATACGCCATACCGTGGCAGATGAGACGACTGCGGATCCGCCGCGAATGAAAACTGCGGCGCAGGCATGAAAAAAGGCGGAGCACCCGGTGCTCCGCCTTCCTAGATCATGTCCGTTGATCGATGCGATCAGTCGATATCCGACACTTCCGAAGCCTTGCCGCTGATGCGGTGAGCAAGGGCTGCTTCCATGAACTCGTTCAGCTCGCCGTTCAGGACGCTATCCGGATCGGTGCTTTCAACACCGGTGCGGAGGTCCTTGACCAGCTGGTAGGGCTGCAGCACGTAGGAGCGGATCTGGTGACCCCAGCCGATATCCGTCTTGGAGGCGGCTTCGGCATTGGCTGCTTCTTCGCGCTTCTTCAGCTCCACCTCGTAGAGACGGGCCCGCAGCATGTCCCAGGCCTTGGCGCGGTTCTTGTGCTGCGAGCGTTCCTGCTGGCAGGCAACCGCGATGCCGGTCGGGATATGCGTGATGCGCACAGCCGAGTCGGTCGTGTTGACGTGCTGTCCGCCGGCGCCCGAGGAGCGGTAGGTGTCGATGCGGCAATCGCTTTCGTTGATCTCGATCTGGATCGAGTCGTCGACGACCGGGTAGACCCAGATCGACGAGAACGAGGTGTGGCGACGGGCATTCGAATCGTAGGGCGAGATGCGGACCAGGCGATGCACGCCCGATTCGGTCTTCATCCAGCCATAGGCATTGTGACCCTTGATCAGGATGGTCGCGGACTTGATGCCGGCTTCTTCGCCGTCATGCACTTCCAGGACTTCCACCTTGAAGCCAGAGCGTTCGGCCCAGCGGGTATACATGCGCAGAAGCATGTTGGCCCAGTCCTGGCTTTCGGTGCCACCGGCGCCGGAATGGACTTCCACATAGGTGTCGTTGCCATCGGCTTCGCCGGAGAGCATGGCCTCGACCTGTCGGCGGGCAGCTTCCGTCTTCAGGGCCTTGAGCTGGTCCTCGGCGTCCTTGACGACGCTCTCGTCGCCCTCTTCCTCGCCCATCTCGATCAGCTCGATGTTGTCGTTCATCGCCTGTTCGAGACGCTTCACGCCAGCAATGCTGTCATCCAGCTGCTGGCGCTCGCGCATCAGCTTCTGGGCTTCCTGGGCATCGTTCCAGAGGTTCGGATCCTCGGCCTTGTTGTTCAACCAGTCCAGTCGTCTTATCGCCTGGTCCCAGTCAAAGATGCCTCCTCAGCAGGCTTATGGCCTGCTTGATTTCGTCGACGACATTCTCGATTTCATTACGCATGCGTTCGGTTCTCAACCTCTAAAACTGGTGAAAATCTGGTCTTCCGCATAGTTGCGCCCGGCCCTGATGTAAAGGGCCGGGCTGCGACGGATGGAAAGGATTGGATTAGAACAGACCGCCGGAACCGGAGGTGACGGCCTGATTGGCCTGCGGCGAGTCACGCAGGATTTCCTCCGGCGCCGCGTAACCGTCCATGCCGATGATCGACAGCGAATCCGCCGGACCCGTGCCAGGCTTGAAGGCTTCGATGATCGTGTCGGGCTCGCCCTCATAGGCAAACATGCCGGTGGTGCGATTGACCGGAATGAAGCTCATGCCGGCCGGAACGAAGAACTGGCCGGGTGGCGTGTCGGCCGTTGCCATCTGCATGAAGTCGTTGAAGACGGGGGCTGCAAGCGAACCGCCGGTCGAGCCGCGTCCCATGGGCGCCGGTTGGTCGAAGCCGATATAGACGCCGGCGACCAGGTCTGGCGTGTAACCGACGAACCAGGCATCCTTTTCGTCATTCGACGTGCCTGTCTTGCCAGCGACGGGGCGGTCAAGCTTGATCTTGCCGGCAGCTGTACCACGCGTCACGACACCTTCCATCATCGAGGTGATCTGGTAGGCTGTCATCGGATCGAGAACCTGTTCGCGGTTGTCGACGACGACAGGCTCTTCCTGGCCGGTGAAGCGCTCGGCGTTGCAGGCCTCGCAGATGCGGTCCTCGTGGCGGAAGATGGTCTTGCCGTGACGGTCCTGGATACGGTCAATTAACGTGGGCTTGATCTGCTTGCCGCCATTGGCGAAGACGGCATAGGCGGAGACCATGCGCATCACGGTGGTTTCACCCGAGCCGAGCGACATCGCGAGCACCGGGTTCATCTTGTTGTAGATGCCGAAGCGTTCGGCATATTCGGCGACGAGGTTCATGCCCATGTCGTTTGCGAGGCGCACCGTCATCAGGTTACGCGACTTCTCGATGCCAAGGCGCAGGGTCTGCGGACCGGCCGAGCCGCCGCCGTAGTTCTGCGGACGCCAGACCTGACCTCCTGAGACGAATTCGACCGGCGCATCCATGATAACAGAGGCTGGGGTGTAACCAGTGTCGAGGGCTGCCGCGTAGACGAAGGGCTTGAAGGACGAACCGGGCTGACGCATCGCCTGCGTGGCGCGGTTGAATTCGGACTGGGCGTAAGAGAAGCCACCGGCAAGTGCCAGCACGCGGCCGGTATGCGGGTCCATGGCGACGAGACCGCCCTGCACCTTCGGCAGCTGGCGGAGGCGATAGGCGCTCGAGCCCTCTTCCTTGGCCTCGACATAGACGACGTCACCCGGATTGAGGACACCGATGGGCGACTTGGTCGACTTCCGATCGGCACTCGCGGAGCGGAAGGCCCATTCCATGTCGCCAGGCGCAATGCGACCGCGAACGCGCTCGGCGACGACCTTACCGCCGCCTTCCTTGGCCGGCTGCAGGCCGATATCGACACCATCGGCGGCGACGTCGAGCACGACGGCGACCTTCCATTCCGGCACATCGGCAAGCGCGGGGATTTCGGCGAGCGGAACGCCCCAATCGCCTTCCAGCGAAATGGTCTTGATCGGTTCGCGGAAGCCGCGACGCTGATCATATGTCAGGAGCGCCGACTGCAGCGCCTTGCGAGCCGCAACCTGCATCTTCGGATCGAGCGAGGTGCGAACCGAAAGGCCGCCTTCATAGAGCGCCTGGTCGCCATACCGTTCGATGATCTGGCGACGGACTTCCTCGGCGAAGTAATCCGAGGCGAAGAGCGAGGATCCGGTCCGGCGCAGGTTGACGCCGAGCGGTTCCTTCTTGGCCTCCTCGCCCTCTTCGCGCGCGACAAAGCCATTTTCGACCATGCGGTCGATGACCCAGTTGCGGCGCTCGAGCGCGGCTTCGGTGCGGCGGAAGGGATGATAGTTGTTTGGGCCCTTGGGGAGAGCCGCGAGATAGGCGGTTTCGGCGATGGTCAGTTCTGTTACCGACTTGTCGAAATAGGTGAGTGCCGCGCCGGCGATGCCGTAGGCATTCAAGCCGAAGAAGATCTCGTTCAGGTACAGTTCGAGGATCTTGTCCTTCGAATAGGCCTGCTCGATGCGGAAGGACAGGATCGCTTCCTTGATCTTGCGGTCCATGGTCTGGTCGGACGACAGGAGGAAGTTCTTCGCCACCTGCTGGGTGATCGTCGAAGCGCCCACCGGGCGACGTCCAGACCCAAGGTTCTGGACGTTCACCAGGATCGCGCGACCGAGACCGGTGATATCAACGCCCGGATGGTTGTAGAAATTCTTGTCTTCAGCCGAGAGGAAGGCCGCCTTGACGCGGTCCGGGATCGCCTGGATCGGGAGGAACAGGCGGCGCTCGCGGGCATATTCGGCCATCAGCGCACCGTTGCCGGCATGGATGCGGGTCGTGACCGGCGGCGAATAGCTCGCGAGAACCTCGTAGTCCGGCAGGTCCTTGGTTACACCTATCAGATAGACGGCGATGACCGCCGCGACGCCGAGCGCAAGCACGGACGCCAATCCGAAGAGATATCCAATCAGTCTGATCATGTTTCCGCTACCGGCTCTGCTTCAGGTGCGCGCGCTCTCCTTTAGAGCTTCGCATACCCTGTGGCGTTTTGCACGTCATGCGGTGGATGGCAAGACATGCGGACTTCACGTGTAAGGCCGGGCGATTCGAGATCGCTCACCTTTGCGTAATCTACATCGGAGTAACGGAGACAATGTGAGGAAAATAGGGCCGTTAGCGGCAGAAGTCGGCCGCGACCACAGCTTCCCTTTCACGATGTTGCCTATCCGCCATTGGCGAACTGCGGCTCGCGATATCGCTTGATCGCCTCAACCAGAAGATCGGCCACCCTGTCGCGCCAGACTGGATCGAGCAGCAGCTTTTCGTCTTCCTTGTTGGACAGGAAACCGAGCTCCAGAAGAATGGAGGGCACATCGGGCGCCTGCAGCACGCGGAAGCCGGCATGGCGGTGGGGGTTGTTGATCAGCGAGATCTGTCCTTCGAAGGATCCGACCACGGCCTGGGCCATGGCGATCGAGAAGGCCTGCGTTTCCCGGCGGGTCAGATCGAGCAAGATGTCGCCGACTTCCGGCTCGGTTTCGGTCGGCAGTTGTACCCCGCCGATGGTGTCGGAAAAGTTCTCACGCTCAGCCAGCTGGGCCGCCATGTGGTCAGAAGCCTTGTCCGAGATCGTGTAGACGGTGGCACCCCGGATGTCTGCCTGGCGCAGCGTGTCGGCGTGCAGCGAGATCAGGAGATCGGCCCCCTTCTGGCGCGCAATCAGCACGCGCTCGGAGAGCGACAGGAACTTGTCGGCGTCGCGTGTCATCACGGCTCGGATGCCCGGCAGATCCTTCAGCTTCTCTTGCAAGATCTTGGCAAAGGCGAGCGTGATGTCCTTCTCTGCCGTCTTGGTGGATGCCCCCGTAGCGCCGGCATCGATCCCGCCATGGCCCGCGTCGATCGCGATGATAAACTCCTCGGTCGCCGGAGCCGCGACCGGAAGCGCGCTCGTGGGCGAAGCAGCCTCCTGCGGTTCGCTCCAGGCCTGACCCGAGACAAGTGCGGCGAATTCCTGGGCCGGCACCAGTTCGGCATCGAGTACCAACCGATAGCCGCCTTCAGCCTCGTTCGGCATCACGGTGGCGGTTGCAAGCCGCGCTGGACGTGCCGCGGTCAGAACCAGACGGGCGGAGGTCGCATCCATTGAGCCATAGCGAATGTCGCTGAACAGGCCGGTCGCCTTCAAGTCATCTGCCGCGAAGGCAAAGGCCGTGGCCGGAAGGTCGACGACAATACGATCGGGGTTGGCGATGTAGCGGGTGGCGATCGTCGGTGCGCGATCGAAGTCGAGAACGATGCGGGTACGCGCCTCATCTCCGGCGATGCGCGCGCCATAGGCCACGAGACGTCCGAGAGGCGCCTCAGCGGTCACGGCATGAACTGAGCCGACAACAGGCGCAATCGGCGTCAGCCAGACGAGCGCCGCCAGAACGATTCGGCCCCAAAGCGCAGGTTTTCGCCCCGCAGGTACCGCCAATGCTCTTATCAAATCCTGCCCCCGTCGCGGCCACGTCACAACTGTGACACAAATCACAAGCCGCACGCTTCGCCATTTTCTGCAATTGTCCGCCGCACGCCTCGCCTTGCCGGCCCGATGAGCGTCAAAATTGCGGTTAACAACCGCTTTCACCCTCGGAATCGCGCATACATAGGCAGTGTCTCTAATTCACTGCCATTATGGCATAAATCCGTTTGCTCTTGCTATTGTGACGTAGAAAACATACAAGGCAAACGAGGGATAAAAGTGCAAACGGGATAGAATTCCGCCCACGGCTGCCAACCTCAGACAATGGAATTGGCGCCTGTTCAACCGGACATTCATCTGCCGTCGCCGCATTTTTTCCTGAAACTGGTTCAACACGCCGACAAGGTCGGCACATCATCGGTGGCTCTCCACCATCAGCTCTTTACCGAGCATTCATCGGGCCCATAGGGTTCATATCATTGTCGTTGACGTACGGTTTTTGATGTCTTTGCAACAGGTTTACATAACCAGGAACGGATCGGGATCAGAAAGTGTCCCGCTGTCCGTCCGTATGTTGCAAACCCGGTCCTCCGTGCGTCCACATCTATATCCGGCGCACAGTCCGCTAGGTTCCAGCCGCTTTAAAGTTCAGCGCGCGGGTGGACCACCGACCGAGGGCGCCGAGGAGCACAGCTTAAATGGCAGACAAAATGCTTATCGACGCGTCTCACGAGGAAGAGACGCGCGTTGTCGTCGTTCGTGGTAACCGCATTGAAGAATTCGACTTCGAATCCCAACATAAAAAGCAGATCCGAGGCAATATCTATCTGGCGAAGGTAACGAGGGTCGAACCCTCGCTGCAGGCCGCTTTCGTCGATTACGGCGGCAACCGCCACGGCTTCCTGGCCTTTGCCGAAATCCACCCCGACTACTATCAGATCCCGCTCGCCGACCGTCAGGCGCTGCTTCGCGCGGAAGCCGAAGAGCATCGCAAAGAAAACGACGTCGAAGGCGATGAGGTCTTCAACGACCCGGCCCAGCAGGATCAGCCCGACATCGGCATCAACCCCACCAATTCCGTCGCCTCCGCGATCGTTGACGATGTCGCGGCCGAACTGGCGGCTGAAGCCGACGCCGATGTCGCCGCGGCGGCAGTGGTTGAAGGCGAGAGCGAAGTTGCAGCCGAAGAGCCTGCGGCCAAGGCCAAGCCGAAGAGGGTTCGCAAGCCGCGCGCCAAGAAGGCGGCCGCCGAGGAAACTGCTTCCGACGAGGGCAGCGAAGGTTCTGACGACGTCGAAGGCGGCACGATCGCTGCCATGGTCGACATGGATGAGATCTCCGAGGAAGCAGGCGGACGCCGCGGCGGCCGTCGTGACGATGATGACGGCGACGATGATGACGACGATCACGTCGAAGAAAAGGAAGAGATCGAATCCGTTGGCGCAGAAGACGCCATGGAAGAGGTTCCGGATCGCGTCCAGCGCAAGCCGCGCAAGCAGTACCGCATCCAGGAAGTGATCAAGCGCCGGCAGATCCTGCTCGTGCAGGTCGCCAAGGAAGAGCGTGGCAACAAGGGTGCTGCTCTCACCACCTATCTGTCGCTCGCCGGTCGTTACTCGGTTCTGATGCCGAACACGGCACGTGGCGGCGGCATTTCCCGCAAGATCACCCAGCCGACCGACCGCAAGCGGTTGAAGGAAATCGCCCGCGGGCTCGAAGTGCCTCAGGGCATGGGCGTGATCCTGCGCACCGCCGGTGCCAACCGCACCAAGGTCGAGATCAAGCGCGACTTCGAATATCTGATGCGCCTCTGGGAGAACGTCCGCACGCTGACGCTCGCCTCCACCGCGCCGTGCCTGGTTTACGAAGAGGGATCGCTAATCAAGCGCTCGATCCGCGACCTCTACAACAAGGACATTTCCGAGATCATCGTCTCGGGCGAAGAAGGCTATCGTGAAGCGAAAGACTTCATGAAGATGCTGATGCCGAGCCATGCCAAGGTGGTTCAGCCCTATCGCGACCTGCATCCGATCTTCGCGCGCTCGGGCATCGAAGCCCAGCTCGACAAGATGCTGCAGCCGCAGGTGACGCTGAAGTCGGGCGGCTACATCATCATCAACCAGACAGAAGCGCTGGTGTCGATCGACGTCAACTCCGGTCGTTCGACCCGCGAATATTCAATCGAGGACACCGCGCTCCAGACGAACCTGGAAGCCGCTGAAGAAGTCGCCCGCCAGCTGCGTCTGCGCGACTTGGCCGGCCTGATCGTCATCGACTTCATCGACATGGAAGAAAAGCGCAACAATCGCGCTGTCGAGAAGAAGCTGAAGGATTGCCTGAAGAACGACCGCGCCCGCATCCAGGTCGGCCGTATCTCGCATTTCGGCCTTCTGGAGATGTCGCGCCAGCGTATCCGCGCCTCGGTTCTGGAATCGACCACGCAGGTCTGCCCGCATTGCGCTGGTACCGGCCTCATCCGCTCGCAGTCTTCCGTTGCCCTGCATGTTCTGCGCGGCATCGAAGAGTTCCTGCTGAAGGCGACGACGCACGACATCATCGTGCACACGACGCCGGAGACGGCACTCTACCTCCTCAACCAGAAGCGTGACACGATCGTCGACTATGAAGGCCGCTTCGGCGTGTCCATCGTCATCGACGGCGGTATGCCCGCCCAGCATGGCGGTTCGCAGCACTTCACCATCGAACGCGGCGAGGCCGTCGAGAACCCGGTGAAGATCGAAAGCCTGCTGTCGCTTCTGCCCGAGATCGAGGAAGAGGACGACTACGTTCCGGAACCCGAGGACGAAGACGAGGAAGAAATCGTCGTCGCCGCCAAGGCCGAGACCGCGCCGCAGCCGGCTCGCGCCGACAGCGAAGACGGCAATCGCAAGCGCAAGCGTCGTCGTCGTCGCCGCGGCAAGAATGGCCAGAACGGCAACGGCACCCATGCGGACGGCCAGAATGGCGACAACGGTGCCGACCTCGATGATGAGGATGGTGACGAGGGCGAGGACGATGCCGGCGAAAGCAATGGCGAGATCCGCGCAGTCGAAGCCGAAGGAGACGGCAATGGTGACGACGCCCAGAAGCGCAAGCGCCGCCGTCGCGGCAAGCGCGGGGGCCGTCGCAATCGTCCGGGCGAAGAAGGCTCGATGGAAGCATCCGACGATGCCGGTGACGAGGGCGAAGGCGACGACGCGGACGATGCAGTGGTCGAGGCCGTAGCCACCGAAACCGCGGATGTCGCTGCGCCGGAGACGACGGAAACCGTCGAGGAGCCAGTCGCGGCCTCAAAGCCGAAGCCGCGCCGCACCCGCAAGGCAAAGGCAGGTACCGAGCCCGAAGCGGTTGCCGAATTGGCCCCGGTCGTGGCTGCCGCACCAGCCGAAACTGCCGCGCCTGTCGAAACTGTCGCCGAAGCGATCGTGGAGGTGCCCGCTGCTGAGCCGGTGGCCGAACCCGCCCCGGCGGTTGCCGCAGAAGAAGCAAAACCTGCCCGCGCCAACCGCGAATCCAACGTCGCTTCGTCCGAGCCGGTCGTGACCTCGGTCAAGGCGTCGGAAGATGGTGCAGACGCGGCCAAGCCCAAGAAGGGCGGCTGGTGGCAGAAGCGTGGTTTCTTCTGAGACCTGCCGCTTCCTGAGTGAATGCAAAAAGGGCCCTCGATGGGGCCCTTTTTTCTTTGGTCGGTTCGTTTCAGTCTAGGAGGACAACTTCGACGGCCGCTTCATCACGGCTGTCGCACCGCCTTGAAAGCTCGTCTCGTATGCGAGCCGGTATCCGCATTTCGCGGCGACCCTGACCGATGCATGATGTGCAGGATCAAGGATGCAAGCCGTATGGCCATGGGGATTATGTGCGTCGATCCACTCATGGGCTGCCCGCATGACTTCGGTTGCAAGACCGCGTCCTTGGCTTGCCGAGACGATCGCCCATCCGGCTTCCGGCGCGGAGCCAAGCGGTGGATCCATATCGCGATGAAAGTCTGCGAAACCCGCTTCCCCAAGATAAAGCCCTGTCTCCCGGTCTTCGATTACCCAGTAGCCGAAGCCGAGGGCATGCCAATGGCCAATATAGCGAAGGAGCCGGGACCAGGTTTCGTTCGAGGTCGAGGGACGACCCGTGATGTGGCGGACGACGGCATCGTCCTGCCACATGGCCAGCATCGCCTCGAAATCCTCGAGCCGGTGGGCGCGCATATGCGTGCGCTCGGTGAAAATATCAGGGGCGCTCACCAGTTGGCTGATCCGTTTCGGTGTCATGCCATCCCCTCCCCATGCGATCGTTCCGCCGACTTCATAAACTGATTCAGCACGCTCTCGATGCGATTCAGCAAAGGGCCAGAAGTCCTTGATCGCGAATCCATTTCGCTCAATGCCTACACGCTCTTCGGCAGCCAATTTTGCAGGCGGTCGGTCGCTTCGACCATGTCGGCCATGGTGCCCGCATAGGACAGTCGCAGCGCCAGATGCCCGTCGACCGGATCGAAGTCGCGGCCGGGCGTGACGGCCACATCGGTCTCGGCGAGAATGCGCTTTGCAAAGCCCATGCTGTCATTCGTAAAGCTGCTTGCATCGACATAGGCGTAGAAGGCGCCGTCCATCGGCGAGAGCAGCGGCAGGCCGAGTGCCGGCAGGCGCGCCATCAAGAAGTCTCTGTTAGCCTGGCAGGCGGCCTTGTAGTGTTCCAGCTCTTCGGTCGCGCTCAACGCGGCGAGTGCCGCGATCTGCGAGAGTTCCGGGGCGGAGATATAGAGGCTCTGGGCGACGCATTCGACCGGGCGCACCAGCTCTTGCGGCAAGACCATCCAGCCGATGCGCCAGCCGGTCATGCAATAGTACTTTGAGAAGGAGTTGATGATCACGGCTTCATCGCCGATCTCGAGCGCGGTCGCCTCTTCCGCGCCATAGGTCAGGCCGTGATAGATCTCGTCGGAGATCAGGGTGATCCCCTGCACCTGGCAGTAGTCATAGACCGCCTTGAGCTGGGCCTTGGTGGTCACCGTGCCGGTCGGGTTGGCGGGGCTTGCGAGCAGGACGCCCTTGAGGCGGATGCCCGCTTCGGCCTGCGCACGTTCCAGACTTTCCGGCGTCAGTGTGAAGCCGGTGTCCGGCCCGACGGCGACTTCTATGACCTTCAGGCCGAGCGCTGCCAGAATGCTGCGATAGGCTGGATAGCCGGGCCTTGCGATGGCGACGGCATCGCCGACATCGAAGAGCGAGAGGAAGGCAAGGTTGAAGCCGGCGGACGAGCCCGTCGTGACGACGATGCGGTTCCAGTCGACGGAGACGTTGTGTCGGCGCCGGTATTCCTCGGCGAGCGCCTGCCGCAGGCCCGTCAACCCGAGCGCATCCGTGTAGCCGATGCGGCCGCCTTCGAGCGCCTGACGCGCGGCTTCAAGCGCTGCCTGGGGTGCCGGATGGCCGGGCTGACCGACGGCCATGGAAATGACCGGGCGTCCCTCCTGCCGTCTGCGGGTGGCTTCGGCCAGAATATCCATGGCGTGAAAGGGTTCGACGGCGCTGCGGCGGGAAATCGAAATCAATGCTTGGCTCCTCGATCAGATGCCCGACATTTGCCGTAAAGCGCGCGTCATCACAATGGAGAGGCTGGACAAGGCAGTGCAAAAAAGCCATTCCGCTTGAAAGCATGAGCCTTTAGGCTTGATGCCAGCCGGTGAAGACGACCCGATATCGCGCCGGGCACCAAGAATGAAGACGGCAAGGACGAGGAACGACATGGCCCTGAACTTCAAGATGATCGCCAGCGCAAGCGTGGCACTCCTTCCCGCCCTGCTGCCGCTTCCGGCCGTGGCTCTCGATGATGCACAGAAGAAGGAATTCGGCGAATTCATCCGCGAATACCTCATCGAGAACCCCGAAATCATGCTCGAAGTGCAGGAATCCCTGCAGAAGAAGCAGGAAGAGATCCGCTCGCAGCGCTCGGCCGAGGCCCTCTCGACCAACAGGGACGCGATCTTCAATTCTGCCTATGATCTGGCCATCGGCAATCCGGAGGGCGATGTCACCGTGGTCGAGTTCTTCGACTACAATTGCGGCTATTGCCGACGGGCCCATGCCGACATGGAAGCCGTCATCGCCGAGGACAAGAATGTCCGCTACGTCTTGAAGGAATTCCCGATCCTCGGACCGGACTCGGAAGCCGCGCACAAGGTCTCGGATGCCGTGCGCAAACTGTCGCCCGACAATTACGGTGCCTTCTTCCGCGCCATGATGACCCAGGACGGCCGCGCCTCGGAAGAAAGCGCGATCGCCATTGCCGGCGAGCTGGGCGTGGCCGAGGATGCCATTCGCGCCAAGATGGCCGAAAGCTCGAATGCCGAACAGGTGCAGGAAGCCTATCAGCTGGCGACCAGCCTCGGCATCACCGGCACGCCTTCCTATGTCATCGGCAACGAAACCGTTCCTGGCGCCGTTGGCAAGGAAGCGATCGTCGCCAAGGTCGGTAATGTGCGCGCCTGCGGCAAGGCCACCTGCTGAGGGACAAAACCTCCCTCTTTCTCCTCCCCATCCTGCCACCATTCCCGGTTTTCCGGGGACGGTTTGGCGCGATCACGGCAAAGGGCTTTCCCTACAGGGGCTCTCGGTCTATAGGAGGCGGTTGAAAGTCGACGGAAGCGTAGATGAGCAAAACCATTTTCGTGCTGAACGGCCCCAATCTCAACATGCTGGGAAAGCGGGAACCGGGGATCTATGGCGGCAAGACGCTCGCCGATATCGAGGCAGACTGCAAGGCCGCCGGCGCCGAGCTCGGGCTGACCATCGACTTCCGCCAGTCCAATCATGAGGGTGACCTCGTGAGCTGGTTGCACGAGGCAGGCGAGAAGTCGGTCGGCGTCGCAATCAATGCCGGGGCCTATACGCATACGTCGATTGCCCTGCATGACGCGATCAAGGCCGTATCCCCGCTTCCGGTGATCGAGGTGCATATTTCCAACGTGCATGCGCGCGAGGAATTCCGCCACAAATCGGTGATAGCGCCCGCGTGCAAGGGCGTGATCTGCGGCTTCGGACCTCATAGCTACATCCTGGCGCTTCAGGCGCTGAAAACCATCACGCAATAACAAGAATACAGGACATCCACTCATGGCTGACAAGAAATCGGGCATCGATCAGGCGCTGATCCGCGATCTCGCAAACATCCTCAACGACACGGATCTCACCGAGATCGAAGTGGAGCAGGACGACCTGCGCATCCGCGTTTCGCGCAACGGCACCCCTGTCATGATGCCGCAGCAGATGCAGGGCTATGCCTACCAGGCGGCGGCCGCACCGGCCCCCGCTGCCGCTCCTGCCGCTGCCGCAGCACCGGCCGCCCGCGACCTTTCCAACGCTGTCACCGCCCCCATGGTCGGCACCGTTTACCTGTCGCCGGCACCGGGCGCCCGCGCCTTCGTCGAAGTCGGCCAGACGGTCAAGGAAGGCCAGACGCTTCTAATCATCGAAGCCATGAAAACCATGAACCAGATCCCCTCGCCCAAGTCCGGCAAGGTCGTCGAGATCATCATCGACGATGCAAGCCCGGTCGAATACGGCGAGCCTCTCGTGATCATCGAGTGATCCGATGAGCGGTATCTCGAAAATCCTCATCGCCAACCGCGGCGAAATCGCGCTGCGCGTGCTTCGCGCCTGCAAGGAACTCGGCATTGCGACCGTGGCGGTCCATTCGACCGCCGACGCCAATGCCATGCATGTGCGCCTTGCCGACGAAAGCGTGTGCATCGGCCCGCCGCCGTCACGCGACAGCTATCTCAACATCCACCAGATCGTGGCTGCCTGCGAGATCACCGGTGCTGACGCAGTCCATCCGGGCTACGGCTTCCTGTCGGAGAATGCCAAGTTCGCCGACATCCTCGACGCCCACGGCATCACCTTCATCGGACCGACGGCGGAGCATATCCGCCTGATGGGCGACAAGATCACGGCGAAGAAGACCGCGGTCGAACTCGGCATCCCGGTCGTTCCGGGCTCGGACGGCGAAGTGCTGCCCGAGAACGCGATGAAGATTGCGCGCGAAATCGGCTTCCCCGTGCTGATCAAGGCGACTGCCGGTGGCGGCGGCCGCGGCATGAAAGTGGCGAAGAACGAGGCCGAGCTGGAAGAAGCCGTGTCGACGGCCCGTTCCGAAGCGCTGGCCGCTTTCGGCAACGACGCGGTCTACATGGAAAAATATCTCGGCAAGCCGCGCCATATCGAAGTGCAGGTTGTCGGTGACGGCGCGGGCAATGCCATCCATCTCGGTGAACGCGACTGCTCGCTGCAGCGCCGCCACCAGAAGGTCTGGGAAGAAGCCAATTCCCCTGCCCTCAATGTCGAACAGCGCATGAAGATCGGCCAGATCTGCGCTGATGCGATGAAGAAGATGAAGTACCGGGGCGCCGGCACGATCGAATTCCTCTACGAAAACGGCGAGTTCTTCTTCATCGAGATGAACACCCGCCTGCAGGTCGAGCATCCGATCACCGAAGCCATCACCGGCATCGACCTCGTGCACGAGCAGATCCGTGTCGCCTCCGGCGCCGGCCTCTCGGTCACGCAGGATCAGGTCGTGTTCTCCGGCCATGCCATCGAATGCCGCATCAATGCCGAGGACCCGCGCACCTTCGTGCCGTCGCCTGGCACGATCACGCATTTCCATGCACCGGGCGGCCTCGGCGTTCGCGTCGATTCGGGCGTCTATGCCGGCTACAAGATCCCGCCTTACTATGACAGCCTGATCGGCAAGCTGATCGTGCATGGACGTACCCGCGTCGAATGCATGATGCGTCTACGCCGCGTGCTCGACGAATTCGTCGTCGACGGCATTAAGACGACGCTGCCGCTGTTCCAGGATCTCGTGGCCAATCAGGACATCGCCAACGGCGACTACGACATCCACTGGCTGGAACACTATCTGGCCGAAACCTCGGCCAAGTAAACACGATGGCTGGGCGACGCAGCAGGGACCGAAGCATTACGCCGGAGCTCCTGCTGCGCGCCTATTCCATCGGCATGTTCCCGATGTCGGAATCGGCCGATGACCCCGAACTCTTCTGGGTCGAGCCGGACATTCGCGGGATTATCCCGCTCGACGGTTTCCACGTCTCGAAAAGCCTGCAAAAGGCGATCCGCAAAGCCCCCTTCGACATCCGCTTCGACACCGCCTTCGACCAGGTGGTGGCCAAATGCGCGGAAGCGGCAGACGACCGGCCGAGCACCTGGATCAACCAGACCATCCGCGACCTCTACAGCGCACTGCACCGCCTCGGCCATGCCCATAGCGTCGAAGCCTGGGAAGGCGACGAACTCGTCGGCGGCCTCTACGGCGTCACGCTTGGCTCGGCCTATTTCGGCGAGAGCATGTTTTCACGGCGCACCAATGCCTCGAAGATCTGCCTGGTGCATCTGGTGGAGCGGTTGCGGGAACGCGGGTTTACGCTGCTCGACACGCAGTTCACCACCGAACATCTGAAGACGTTCGGGGCGGTGGATATTCCGAAGACGGAGTATGGCCTGTTGCTGGACCGGGCGATGGAGAGCGAGACGTTGAGGTTTTAAGGTCGCGCGGAATTAAAAGTGTTCTATCCTTTGGGCGCCCTCTCGTCTTCGGCCATGAGTGTTTCGCAGGAAAGCGCTAACTGCCGCCCGTATTGGTCCGACGCATCGCGCACGCTGCCCTCAGAAACTGCAACGAGGAAAAAGACCGCATGAAGACCTGCTACAACTAAGACCGCGCCGTATTCTGTCGTGGACCTCCAGTCCGAGGCACTTATCACCCATATACTAGCGGCAACCACCGTGGCGTTCAGTGACAGCCCAACCCATTTGAGACCTAGAAGGTTGCGACGAAACCCATAGACCACGTTCTCTTCGAAGAGCACCTTGTATTTTGAATGATCACGGGTTCGCTCTCTTAGCCAATTTCCGGAGAGCAAATAAAATTCATCGGCTTTGCCCGGCTCCTGCGACTCAAGAGCTTCTGTTGGAGCCTTTTCCTCTAGCTTCCGTGACAAATAGGCGTGATACCGGGCCTTGGATTTCGCATCGATCTGCTTGTCACGGTGCCTCAACACCGTGGGAAAGGGACGCCCTCCAGAGTTACCGAACATCTTCCGTTCCACACTACGGCCCAGACGCCGTGAGAGATCGGAAAAACCGAAGAACAGCACAGCAATCGCAGTGCTGATGAGCAACTGCGGCGCGCCGATGGTCTCCGACCTGCCTGCAAATTGCGCTAACGCAAAAGCGATGCCAGGGGCTATGGCAAGAACCGCTGGGAAGAGCCTAGCTCGTACGACGTAACTGTCAATCCATTCCATTCTTTACTCTGAGTAGTTGGAGTAGAAGGGCAACGGAGCAATCGGCTGCATACCGGATCGGCCACCCATTTCGCTATAGTGGCAGATCCAGCTGTTGTCGGTTTTGAAGACGGGATAGCCCCGCCGCAGGTAAGCATTGGAAACTCGGCGTCTCGGATAATCTGGCTTGTTTGCGCCAACGCAACAGAATGCGGTGCCGCGCGGCGTACTACCCTCGGGAAGCACCGTTCCCAACCAGCGATCCAGAACAGATGGCGTTACATTTCTTCGACTCCCATGATGCGGCACCTGCACGAATGTAGGCGGAGCGAGCATGCCGATTGCATACGCTGCATCTGCAGCCCTGTGGAGCGCATCAGGACCGGCATCCGCGGTGAGAAGCGCGGTTCGTCCGTTGAAATCAGCAATCTGCACCAGGCAAGATTCATTCGAGGCAGAGGTAGGAGAAGGATTTTCTTCGAGTGCTTCAGATCCCCACGTTTCAAAGAAGTGGGCTAACTGTTTGACCGCTTCACCGATCTTTGCGAGGAACCCCTTAACAGGAGTCACATAACTCGTTGGGGTGCGATCAAACTTAGGAATAAGCTCCAGGTAGCGCTGGCGCGTCGGAGCTAGCACTGTGAAAGCACCAATCTGAGTGTAGGTGAAGGCATCCCTTATTGGGATTCCTTTTTTATTCGCCAGATCCTCTAACTGAACTAGTAGCGGGTAAGCATCCCGTATGGCTTTGGTCAGCCCATCCACAGTGAAATTCCCATGGAATGCGCCGATTATTTCAGCAGAAAACCGCCAAGGCCGATTCATCCATACTGTTCCAACATCATAATGCTCGACAACTTTGATTAGCCCAGCAACATGATCGTTGTCCGCGTGCGAAAGCACAACATGATCAATGAATTTCGGAGCCCCGTAGTATGCGTTAATATGATCAATAATCTTCTGGCCCGTGGGACCGTAGCCGCCGTCAACCACGTACATCGTATACCCCGAAAAGGCATCACCATGGCGAATACAGATCGCGTCACCGTTACTTTCTCCGACAGATAAAAAATCGATTTGATAACCCATGACGCAACCCCTCTTTAGCATGGGTTACACCATGCAATTCTTAAGGGCAAGATTACCAGGTGTTCGAAACCACAACTGCTATTCTTCCGCGTATGAACCGACCTAACTTGGCGTAAGCATCGAAACTCGAGACTTAGTTCAGTCACCCACTGATGAAACAGCTACCGTTCTAGGTCGACCGATTCCCCCCTCAAGACCTTCAACCACGATGCCAGGGAGCAAGCGACGAACTCTCTCAACGAGTCCGCCGCCTCGGTCGCTTCAACATCCCTCTAAACAACCCCCGCTTCTCGATCGGCTCAAACACCGCTTCGGAGCCTTCCGGGTCGAGGATTTCGTGGTCCGCGAGCCATTGTTCGAGGTCTGAAATCGCCGGTGTCTCGTAGGGCTTCAGCGTTTCGCCCCCTGCGGCCTCGTTTTCTGCCCTCAGCGTCTCGATGGCTGAAATCAGCGAGCCGCCTTGGGCGATGGCCCGGTCGATGGCGTCGGGTGTAACGCCTAAGTGCTCGGCCAGCAGGTCGTTGCGGAAGCTTGTGATCTTCGCCGACAGGTCTTCCGAACCGCCCGCCTCAAGCGCCACATCGCATTCCTGGTCGAAGCGCATCGAGCGGTTGTTGATGTTGGACGAGCCGACGCGGAGATATTTGTCGTCGACGATCATCAGCTTGGCATGCACGTAGATCGCCTGCCCCCCGGCGGTGACCGGGTGATAGATTTTGAAGCGTCCATGGTCGTCGTGTCGGCGCATGGATTCGGCAAGCCGGGCGCGGGCCGTGTCCATGGCGATCGTGCCGAGCCAGTTGTCCGAGGTCGTCGGATTGATCAGCACGAATTCCGGCCCGTCCGGCTCGGCGAGCCTCCGCGCGATGGCTTGTGCGATGGCGCGCGAGGCGAAATACTGGCTTTCGGCATAGACGGTGTGTCGGGCCACGTTGATCATGTCGAGATAGAGCTGCTCGATCTCGGTGACGGCAGTCTCGTCCTGATAGGCGGGGCTGGTGCGGGCAATCGCAATGTCGACGCGGCCGAAGGAGAAGTTCGGCGCCACCTCTGCCTGAGCCGTCTCTGCCGCGACCGGCACAACATCCTTGCCGCCGGCACGGATCCAGCGTTGGCGGCAGAGTTCGCCGAGGGCCAGGGCTGCCGGACCGGTGAAGCGACTGGAGATGTCGTGCCAGGGGCCGTAAGGCTTGCCGTTCGGGCGGCGTCTGTCGGGGTTTTCGTCGAGATGCTCGCGCGTATCCCAGCGGTCGAGCGTCACGTCGATACCGCCGCAATAGGCAACGGCATCGTCGATCACCAGCATTTTCTGGTGATGCGAACTGCCGAGCGGATGTTTGCCGTCCAGACGGACGGAAATCTGCTTGTTCCACTTCCAGCGCAGAAGATAAGGCAGGTTCGATGGCCTCGCCCAGCTGGCAAGCGGCGCCGGGCTCCACAGCAGGATCTTGATTTGCAGCCCCGGGGTGCGGCGGGCAAGCCAAAGAAGGAAGTCGCCGACCGCGCGCGGGGCTCCATCATCGACTTTGGGATGGCCAAGGGTGATCGAGGCATCGAAATCCCAGCCAACGAAGTAGATCACCCGCTTCGCCGCCATCATCGAGGCACGGATCGAGGCGAAATAGTCATTGGCATCGATCAGGATCGAGAAGTCGTCAGCTTTCTCGATACGCCAGCTGTTCCGGGAAGGCGAAAAAAGGGAGGGAGGCGCCATCATTTACTCCAGACACGGGGTCGCAACACTCGGCTAGCTTAACCGGCGCGTCAGGTCCAGCCTTAAGGGTAGCGGTCGCTGTCCGGCTTGCAAGCGGCGGAGTTGAAGAATGCCCGGTGCATTTCGCACGCAATATGGGGCCTCACCCGTTTGTGTGCCACGCGCAGGCTGTTGTTCCTTGTCCGGCGCAACCAATCGAGCTTCCAGTCGTTCTCCCTTCGAAACACTTTGGAAGGGAGCGGATAATGGCGAAGGATGATGCGACGGTGACGTATGACGGGCCAGCAGGCGGTTGGGGTTCGCTTCGGGGCATTGCCCGGATCGCCGGTGACGAAGGCATCAGCGCCGGGGCGATCGCGACACTTCTGGAGCAGAACAAGCCGGGTGGCTTCGCCTGCGTCTCCTGCGCCTGGACGAAGCCCGCCGATCACCATTTTGTCGAATTCTGCGAAAACGGTGCCAAGGCAACGCTCTGGGAGCTGACCAGCCGAACGGCCACTCCGAACGTCTTTGCCCGGCACAGCGTGACCGAGCTCAAGACTTTCAGCGATTACGATCTGGAGCAATTGGGACGGCTGACCCATCCGATGCGTTATGACCGGGCGAGTGACCATTACGTGCCCTGCTCCTGGGACGAGGCATTCGCCGAGATCGGGCGCGAGTTGAAGGCCATGAACCCGAAGAAGACCGTCTTCTACACCTCCGGCCGCGCCAGCCTTGAGACGTCCTATTGCTGGGCGCTGTTTGCCCGCGCCTATGGCCACAACAATCTGCCCGACAGTTCCAACATGTGCCACGAGACGACGTCAGTGACGTTGAAAAAGGTGATCGGTTCGCCGGTTGGCACTGTCGTTCTCGACGATTTCAAGCATTGCGATGCGATCTTCTTCTTCGGCCAGAACACCGGCTCGAACAGCCCACGTTTCCTGCATGTGCTGCAGGCGGCAGTCAGGCGCGGCTGTCGGATCGTGACCTTCAATCCCGTCCGCGAGCGGGGGCTGGAGAAAATGATCAACCCACAGGAGCCGACGGCAATGGTGACGGGCAGCGAGACGTCGCTTTCCTGCCAGTATCACCAGGTGAAACCGGGCGGCGATATCGCCGTGCTGCTGGGGCTCTGCAAACATGTGTTGGCCGCCGACGATGCTGCGCAAGTCGACAATCGTCAGGTCATAGACCGCGCCTTCATCGCCGAGCATACCGTCGGCTTCGAAGAGTTCGAGGCACGGCTGAGGGCGCTCGACTGGGCCGAGATCGAGGAGGTGTCCGGGCTCACGCGTGCAGCGATCGAGGCGGCGGGGACTGTCTATGTCGAAGCCGAAAACACCATCGGCATCTATGGCATGGGCCTCACCCAGCATGTGCATGGCTTTGAGAACATCTCGACCTACGTCAACCTGCTGCTGATGAAGGGCAACATCGGCCGCGAGGGTGCCGGCATCTCGCCGGTGCGTGGTCATTCCAATGTCCAGGGCCAGCGCACCGTCGGCATTGCCGAGAAGCCGGAACTGGTGCCGCTCGACCGGCTGGCCGAGGTGTTCGACTTCTCGCCGCCGCGCGATAAGGGTATGAACACGGTCGAGGCCTGCGAGGCCATTCTCAAGGGCGAGGTCACGGCCTTCATCGCGCTCGGCGGCAATTTTCTGCGCGCGATCCCCGAACAGAAAGCGATGGAGGAGGCCTGGCCGCGGCAGCGGCTGACGGTACAGATCGCCACCAAGCTCAATCGCGGCCACCTGTTCAACGGCGAAATCGCCTATCTCCTGCCCTGTCTCGGGCGCAGCGAGATGGATCCACTGACCGGCCATCCGCAGGTGGTGTCGATGGAAGACAGCCTGAGCTGCGTTCACGGCTCCGTCGGCAAGCGCACGCCAGCGAGCGAACACCTGAAATCGGAGATCGAGATCGTCAGCCGGCTTGCCGAGGCGACCCTGCCGCAGAACCCGAAGATGCTGTGGGGCCACTGGGCGCGCGACACGGCCTCCGTCCGCGATCTGATCGAGAAGACCTATCCCGAGGAATTCCGCGACTTCAACACCCGCATCTTTACGCCCGGCGGTTTCTATCGCGGCAACTCCGCCCGCGAGCGGCAGTGGAAGACGGAGAGCGGCAAAGCCGAGTTCATCACGCCCGAGATGCTCTCGGCCACCGGCTTTCAGCCCGCGCCGGGCCGAATGAGCCTGGTGACCCTGCGCAGCAACGACCAGTTCAACACGACGGTTTATGGCTATAGCGACCGCCTGCGCGGCATAGAGGGCAAGCGCGACGTTCTGCTGATCAGCCCCGCCGAGATCGAGCGGCATGGGCTCACCGTCGGGGAACGAGTGACGCTGGTCAGCGATGCCGAGGATGGGGTCGACCGTCGCGTCGGCGGGCTCGAGGTCATGCCCTTCGACCTGCCGGATGGCTGTGTCGGCGGCTATTATCCCGAGCTCAATCCGCTCGTGCCGCTTGCGCATCACGACCGCGCCTCGAAAACACCTGCCTACAAGTCCGTTCCGGTGCGGATCGAGCGGGGCAGCTGAGGTCGTTCCGTCAGGCTTTTCCCCAGACTTCTGCGCCGATGGAACAATTGGCATGGAACAATGTTGCACGACGCGTGTTGCCCTCGCAGGGCGGCGGCCAAGCGGAAGGTGCGCATGCGTGGGGCAATGACCGACTTTGACGGCGATTCGGGACTGACATCATGAACCTCGATATCTATTGCGGCCCGGCGCCGACACCGGAGATGCTCTGGCGTGACTGGAACTTCGACCCGCCGCTGCTTGCGGCAATCGGCGCTGTCTTCGTGCTGCTGATGACCACGGCCAGCAATCCGCGGCAACGCATGGCAGCTGGCGCCGCACTTCTCGTCATGCTGCTCGCCTTTGTCTCACCGCTCTGTGCGCTCGCTTCCGCGCTGTTTTCGGCCCGTGTGCTGCATCACATCCTGCTTGTCACGTTCCTCGCCCCGCTCATCGTCCTTGCGATCCCGCCGAAGGCGCGCGAGCGTCAGCCCCTGCCGGCGCAGCTCTCCTTCCTGGTGCACACGCTCCTGATGTGGACCTGGCATGCCCCGGAGCCCTATCTCTTTGCTCTGTCTTCGCCTGCCGCCTATTGGCTGATGGAACTGACGCTGATCGGATCGGCGGTCTGGCTCTGGTACGACATTCTCTCGCCACGGCGCACGGTCGGGCCTTCGGTGGCGCTCCTGCTCGGCACGACGATCCAGATGGGCATGCTGGGGGCCTTGCTGACCTTTTCACGCGAGCCGCTGTTCGCTGCCCATATGGACACGACGCATCCCTTCGGCCTCTCACCGCTCGCCGACCAGCAGCTCTCTGGCCTTCTGATGTGGGTGCCGGCGGCCCTGCCCTATCTCTTCGCCGCCCTTCTCAAACTGCGCAGCCTGTTTGCCGGTCGCAGCTTCGACAGCGAGGCGCCACGCTGATGATTGCCATACTGAAATTCGTCCATATCGCGGCCATTGCCATCTGGACTGCGGGGCTGATCAGCCTGCCGAGCCTTTACGTGCAGCGGGCACATGTTGAGAACGACGATGCGCTCTACCGCATGCAGCGGATGACACGCTTTGCCTTTGTCGTGCTGATCTCGCCGGCGGCCTTCATTGCGGTCGCAAGCGGGATTGCGCTGAGTTTCATGCGGGAAGTCTTTGCGCCCTGGTTTTCGTGGAAGCTCGCCTTTGTCGGGCTGCTCGCCATCTTCCACGTCTTTTCCGGCCTGGTGGTCATCCGGCTGTTCAAGAAGGGTGAGGTCTATCCGGCCTGGCGCTTTGTCGTCGCGACGGCGAGCTGCTGCGCCGTGGTTCTGGCGATCCTCATTCTCGTACTCGCCAAGGAGGCGCCCCAGTTCACCCTGCCGGCGGTGATGTATGAGCCGGGCGGGCTGCAGCGCCTCCTTGAGCCATTCAATCCTTGGGCGACACCATGAGGCCGATTCCGTGATCGAAGATCAGCTTACCACCGTGCCAGCCAGCAACACCGGTCAGGACGGCCGCCAGAACCGAAAGCAGCATGCCATGCGGCAGAACCACATTGGGATCGATGAGCCGCAAGCCCCAGTTGGCGCCGGCAACAGAGATCAGGGTAATCGCCGCGATCGCATGGGCCCAGCTTGCGGCACGGGCGCGAATACCGGGGACCAACAGAAGCTCGGCGGTTCCGACAAGCCCGGCCGCCACGCCAGCGAGGAAGGCCGTACCGGAGGTCCACAGGCCGACGCGCAGCCAGAAGGGATCGGCGCTGAACCAGTAGAAGACGTCGACGGCAAGCGTGCCGAAGACCAGCGCGATCGGGAAATGCACGCTCATGGCATGCAGCGGGTGGCCGGCAACAGCCACGGCGGACGTCTTGTCCTTCTCCTCAAGCTGTTCAATGACGGGGTTCGCTTCATCGGTCTCAGACATATTGGCCATAGGAGCCCTCCTTTTGCGGGGGAAAGGCCGATGCGGGCTCGAATGTTCCACCGCATCGCTTTCCTCGGCGTGATCGGCCTTACCCTGACGGCCTGTTCGGGCGATCTGTCAACGCTGGACCCAGCCGGCCCCTATGCCGGAGCAATCGCCAATCTCTGGTGGATCATGCTCATCGGATCCGGTCTCATTCTGGGGCTCGTGCTCGCGCTCCTCGGCCTCGTCTTCTTCAAACCCGGCTTCGGACGCAGCCTCTCGCCCAAGGGCTGGATGATTGCCGGCGGGTTGTTTCTGCCCATTCCCGTGCTGGTCGCCCTGATGGCCTATGGGATGGCGCAAGGGGAATATCTGATCGGAGCCTGGCAGAACGAACCGGTGGTCGCCCGTGTCGAGGCACATGGTGCCATGTGGCATTGGGGCTTCCGCTATCCGGATCTCGGGGACGACGTGGCGACGGACGGCACCTTGCATATTCCGGCCGGCGGCGTGGTGGAGGTGCGGGTCACCAGTGCCGATGTCGTGCACAGCTTCTGGATCCCGAGGCTCGCCGGTAAGATCGATGCCGTTCCTGGACACGAGACGGTCGTACGCATCAAGGCCGATGTGCCGGGCCGCTATGGCGGCATCTGTGCCGAATATTGCGGCACCGGCCATGCCGGCATGCGCTTTACCGTCGAAGCCCATCCGCCCGAAACCTATCGCCAACGTCTGACCGCACTTGCCGCAGGAGTGTCCGCACCATGAACGACGCCAGACCCGAGACGGGCTATCAGACACCGGAAACGGCGATCCGGCTGCACCATGAGCTCGACGCCGTCTGGGGCTCGGGCCATGGTCTGGAGAGGCTGTCGGCGGTGAACCACACCGTTGTCGGCAAGCGCTTCATGGTGACGGCACTCGTGTTCTTCGCGATCGGCGGCGTACTCGCTATGCTGATCCGGGCACAGCTCGCCTCGACCAACAGCGCCTTCCTCGATGCCGCCCAATATGCCCAGGTCTTCACGATGCATGGCGTCATCATGATGTTCCTGTTCGCCATCCCCTTCTTCGAGGGGCTGGCACTGTATCTCCTGCCGAAGATGCTGGGCGCTCGCGACCTCGCCTTCCCGCGCATGTCGGCCTACGGCTACTGGTGCTACCTGTTCGGCGGCTCCTTCCTGGTCGCAGCGCTCATTTTCGGTATTGCGCCCGATGGCGGCTGGTTCATGTATACGCCGCTCTCCTCCCGCCCTTACTCGCCGGGCATCAACGCCGATGTCTGGCTGCTCGGCATCACCTTCGTCGAGATTTCGGCGCTGGCGGCAGCGATCGAGATCATGGTGACGATCCTGAAGCTCCGGTCACCGGGCATGTCGCTCACCCGGATGCCGATCTTCGCCTGGTACATGCTGGTCGTCGCAGGAATGATGATTATCGGCTTTCCGCCGCTGATCCTTGGTTCCATCTTGCTGGAGGTGGAGCGGGCCTTCGACCTGCCCTTCTTCGATCCGACACGGGGTGGCGATCCGCTGCTCTGGCAGCACCTGTTCTGGCTGTTCGGCCATCCCGAGGTCTACATCATCTTCCTGCCCGCCGCCGGCGCGCTGTCGACCATCATTCCGGTCCTGTGTCGCACGCGGCTGGAGGGCTACGGCCTGATCGTCGCCGCCATCGTCGCCATGGCGTTTCTCTCCTTCGGCCTTTGGGTGCACCACATGTATACGGTGGGCATTCCGCATGTGGCGCTCTCCTTCTTCTCGGCGGCCAGTGCGCTCGTCGCCATTCCCACCGGCATCCAGATCTTCGCCTGGCTTGCGACCATGGCGCATGGCAGGCCGCGCTATTCGATCCCCATGCTGCATGTCTTCGGCTTTTTCTTCGTCTTCGTGGCGGGTGGCCTGACTGGTGTGATGCTGGCCATGGTGCCCTTTGACTGGCAGGCGCATGACACGCATTTCGTCGTGGCGCATCTGCATTACGTGCTGGTCGGCGGCTTCGTCTTTCCGATGATGGCAGCGGCCTATTACTGGCTGCCGCACATCACCGGGCGCCAGCCCGTGCAGCACCTGTCGAAGCCCGCCTTCTGGCTGGTCTTCATCGGCTTCAATGTCACATTCTTCATCATGCACCTGACGGGCCTGCGCGGCATGCCGCGCCGTGTCTTCGAATACCCGCAGGCAGCCGGCTGGGAGGTCTTGAACTTCATCTCCTCGGTCGGCAGCTTCGTGATGACGATCGGCTTTGCGCTGGTGGCCCTCGACCTGATCATGCTCATTCGCCATGGCCGGCCATTCCGGCGCGACCCCTGGGAAGCCGGAACGCTGGAATGGGCGACGCCCACGCCGCCGCCATCCTACAATTTCGGCTCGCTGCCGCATATCGACACCCGCGCCGATGCGCTCAAACCGCACAGCCTTGGCCCGGAGCTTGCCGCCGGACGCGGTTATCTCGGCTTCATGCGCAATGGCTGGATGGAGACGCTGACGGTCGACATGGTGAGCGGCCGCCTCGACCATGTGGTCGTGCTTCCCCGCCCCACCTATCTGCCACTGTGGACGGCGATGGCCACGGCGGCCTTCTTCGCCAGTCTGCTCGCCAAGCTCTACTGGCTGACGCCGGTCGCCTTCGTCGTGGTCATCATCTTCTTCTTCCTGTGGACGCCGGCGACGGGGCTGAAGCAAGATATAGGCCCGCTTGAGGTCGGGCGGGGCGAACGGGCCCTGCATCACCAGGAAGTGGCGCAGCCGCCCTCGTGGTGGGCCGTGGTCTTTGCCCTTGCCGCCAATGCGACGCTCTACACGTCACTGGTGTTCGGTGCCCTCTTCCTCTGGCTATCCGCCCCCAACTGGCCGCCGCCGGATCTCGACTTCACCTTTGTCCTGCCGTCGCTGGTCGGTGCTGGCGCCCTCGTCATGGCAGCGATCGCGGGACGCTTCGCCGATGGTCAGCCCGGCCGGACGGTCACGAGCCTGGCGGTAACGCTTGGTGCGCATGTGATCAGCGTCGGTGCGGTCTCCGTTCTGCTGATGTGGATCCCTGCACCGACTGCGCATGCAGCCTCCGCTTCAGCGTTTGCTGTCGCCTTTTACGTTGCGCTGCATGCAGCGATCGGCGCGGTGCTGGCGATCTACGGCTTGTGGCGTTGGAACAGCGGATACATCGGGCCGTCGCGTGTGCTCGATCTGCGCATTGGTCGGCTCTGGCACGACTACACGGCCGTGGCCGGCCTGATCGGACTCGCCTTCCCCTTCGTGTTGCAGAGCCTGACCGGGATCGGAGGGCGATGAGATGAAGGTGTCCCCGTTCCTCCTGCTACTGACAGGCTTCGTAATCTGGTCAGGTGCCTTCCTGCTTCTTTATGGGGTGCAGGCAACCGGATGCCATCTCGGCTGGCACCAGATCGATGTCGGCCCCATCTCGGCGCTGCGGCTGTTGCTCGCGATGATGCTCGTCATTGTTCTGGCGCTGATCGGTGGGCTACACTGGTTTGCGACCAGGGCACTCACAGATCCGCAAACCGATGAGGTACGGCTGCTGCACAAGATCGCCGGGATGCTGCAGGCGGCCGCCCTGGTTGCGACGCTGATCACCTATGGCGGGGTAATGTGGCTGACCTTGTGCTAGTGGCTCGCCTCAGCCACGGCCAGCCGCGACGATCTTCGCGATGCAGATCTTGCTCTCTTCCCTCATCGCTTCAAACGCCCGCTTCGCCGTCGCCGGCGGCCATAGCTCTCTCGCGCCTGTCATAGAGCGGCGGCTGGGCTACTTTAGGGTCGCCGTGATCTCGCTTATTGCGGGATCGGCGCCCTCATCGTGCAGACGAGGCCGGTCGGGTGATATTCGACGCTGACCTGTCCGGCGAAATCGGCAGCGAAGATCCGCGAAATAAGCTTCGAGCCAAATCCTTGCGTCTTTGGCTCATGCACATGCGGCCCACCGCTTTCCTGCCAGATGAAATGGAAAGCTTCGTTGGGATTGTCAGCCCTGCGGTCGACCTGCCAGCGAATGTCAATCTTGCCATTGCCATCGGAGAGCGCGCCATACTTCGTCGCGTTGGTGGCAAGCTCGTGGATGGTGAGCGCCACCGTCAAAGCGTGTTTGGCGGTCAGGTCGAGATCGTGACCGGAAATCGAGAACCGCTGCTCGCTCTGCACATGCGGGCGCAGCGCGTTTTCGACCACGGCACGGATCGGTGCATCCTGTAGGGCTTTCCTCGAAATCATGTCATTGGCCTCCGCCAGCGCCTGCAAGCGACCCGTAAAGGCATCGCGGCGATCACGGATGTCGTCGCCCTTCAGTGTTTGGCGCGCGATAGCGGTAACGATGGCGAGCGTGTTCTTGATGCGGTGTTGCAGTTCACCGTTCAAAAGCTCCAACCGTTGCCGGGCGTCGGTAACGTCGGAGATGTCCTTGGATATCGACAGGATATGGGAGGGGCTGCCATCGGCGTTGAAAATCGGTGCCACCTGAACATCCCAGAAGCGGCTATTGCCCTTCACGGTGTTCGCTTCACCCACGAAGCGCGATGGCTTTCCGGCAATCGCCGCTTCCACGGCCTGTCTAGCGGCGGTGTTGCCGTCTCCACTCCAGAAATCCGGCCAGGGGCAGCCCTTGAGCGGGGCAAAGTCGTCAACTTCCATGACCTGCTTGCCGCCTTCGCTCATGAATTGCAAGCGACCCTGGAGATCGAGCACCTTGATGCAGTCGCCGCAGCCGCTCAGGACCGCCGCAAGAAACGCATCGTTACCGACCAACAACGGATCAGCCGCTGTCAGTTCGCCAACCATGCTGTCAACGGCACCAGCCGTCGTTGTGGACCGCATCACAGGGTCATCCATCTCGAATATCGGTCCAATTCAAAAAGAAAATATCCGGCTGAATCCTTGCTATCAAAAACGACAGGTGGCAACCCAGAAACGTCATGCCAGGGACGTGAAGGCTCTGTCAGTTCACCGCCAAGTCCGCTGTCTCGCCGTAGGCGATGATCAGCTTGGGGCTGGTCATATCGCCGCTCTCCTCGTCGACCTGGATGGAATAGGCGGCGACGCCGAGGTGCCGCGCGGACATGGCGGTAGCGATCTTTTCGGCCGAAGCGGCGCTGGAGGCCTGCCGCATCTCGCCGGGCACGATATTGCCGCGGTTCTTCTTGAAGGGAAGGACGATGAATTTTTCAGAGAGAGACATGGGTGAACCCCTGTTCGTTCGCCTCTTGTTCTCCCTATCGGGGAGGATGTCAACCGCGAAGCGTCTCGCCGTTGAGGCGCCTGCTGAAAGGCGCTGTGGTTTCCCGGGAACCGCTGCTCTTAGGTAAAACTCTTGTCGAAGTCGGGCACCGCCTAAGCAGAGGGAGAACGCACCGCGCGAAAACAGGTGCGGCGCCCGGTAGTCCGGAAACGCAGCGATCGTGTCTGGTATGACCGACCTTAATCGCCTCAGAAGAGACCGACGCCCGGAGGCGGTGTCACCTGGGTCGGTGGCGGCAGCGGCTGGCCGTCCGGAATGAGATCGTCCTGCTGCAGACCGTCCTGCTCCGGCAGCGCGCCTCCGAAGACCTCGTCGGGGACTTCCACCGGTGCGTCGAGCGGCGGAACGACGGTCTGGTTTGGATCGGCACCCGGTACCGTGGCCTGGGACGGATCCGTGACTGCGACACCCGGATCTGCCGAGGTTACGGTCGGCGCCGGCGTTGCGGCGTCTGCGGGCTTGGCCGGTTCCGGAGCAACCTTGGCGACGGCCTCGACACCAGGCGGCGGGGGAACTTCCGACTCCACCTTGCAGCCGGTCAGCCAGACGTCATAAATCGGATGCTCGACGGCATTCAGCGCCGGGCTATCGGCAAACATCCAGCCGGAGAAGATGCGGCGGATCTTGCGGTCCAGCGTGATCTCGTCGACCTCGATAAAGGCGTCGATCTTCTGGGCTTCCGTTTCGTCGCGCGAATAGCAGACTTTCGGCGTCACCTGCAGGGCGCCGAACTGGACCGTTTCGTTGACATAGACGTCGAAGGTGGTTATGCGGCCGGTGATCTTGTCGATGCCGGCGAATTCGGCGACGGGATTTTCGAGGCGAGCGGCATCAGCCTTGCCAGCCAAGCCGAGCGATGCCGTGGCGGCAAGCCCGAGAACCGGAATGGCCCATGCCCATGCACTCAACTTCATCGTTCCGCTCGCTTTCGTCGATCCACTTGAGCCCAGACACAAGAAGGGCCTCACGATAGAGGCCCTAATGCCGGATTATGGCCAAATCGGGTATCAGCTGCCCGGCGTCCAGGCATCGTAGTCGCCGGTGACGCGCGGACGCTCGCCGGTGGCGGAAATCGAGCCCTGCGGGCGATAGGCGGCAGCCGTGCCGGTCTGGTTCGGGCGATGCGCCTTTTCCCATTCACGCGGCTTGTAGTCTTCCTGCGACGGCGGCGTGTCGGTGCGGTAATGCATCCAGCCATGCCAGCCGGCAGAAATCTTCGAGGCTTCGGCATAACCGTTGTAGATTACCCAACGCTTCGGCTGGCCCCAGCTCGTCATCGGGCCTTCGTAATAGACATTGCCGAACTCGTCTTCGCCGACGCGCTTGCCGTGACGCCAGGTAAAGAAGCGGGTCCCCATGGTCTGACCGTTCCACCAGGTGAAGATCTGCAAGAGAAGCTGCTTCATGTCTTATCCTTGGGCAATTACCGCAGGCCGCAGGACGGCCTTGTCGATCCTTCGTCGCTTATGCCGCCTCACTCTCGGCTTGTCCAGTGATTCCCCGTCGCACCCCCGTCATTTCAGCTTCAACTTGAAGCCGATATGGGAAGGTGTGAAGCCGAGCCGCTCATAGAAACGATGGGCATCCTTGCGCACGGCATTTGACGTCAGCTGAACGAGGCGCATGCCGTCCCTGCGGGCTTTCTCGATGGCGAAACCGATCATGGCGGCACCAATGCCCCTGCCCCGCATGTCAGCGCGGGTCTGAACCGCTTCAATGATCAGCGAGGAAGAGCCGCGCGCCGTCATTGTCGTGGTGACCATCGTCTGGAAGGTACCGACCACCTGACCGTCAAGTTCCGCGACATAGAGCGTCTCGTTTGGAGACGCGGCAATCTTCCGAAAAGCGGCGCGATAACAGGGCAAGGCCTCAGGATCGGTCGTGTCGCCATGGCCGCCCAAGGGATCATCGACGAAGAGGGAGACGATCGCCTCCAGATCATTCTCGGTGGCTTCCCGGATCCATGTCGAATGCGCTTGCATGCTGCCCCCGCTATTGCGCTAGTCTTGCTCTCCATAGCGATCCCGGGGGACCTCTTGATGACAGCCATGCGACGATTTCTGACTATTCTGTGCGTAACGCTTTCGACTGTGGCGGTTCAAGCTCAGGAGGGCGGGCGCAAGGCGATCGCCTATGTGCAGGCACCGGAGATGAGCTCGGGGCTCTGCGCGGAAAAGGATGCGGCCAGCGCCATCGACTGCGCCGTCAAACAGTGCCTCGAGGGCGGCGGGACGGTGGAGGCCTGCGTGGTGAATGCCGTCTGCTATCCGGGCAATTGGAGCGTCGATGTCTTCATGATGGCGGACGGCGGGCCGCACTGGCACCAGTTTTCCTGCGGCTGGCAGTCGAAGGAATTGGCACTGAAGGCGGCCGAGCTTGCCTGCAGCAATGCACAGGAGAGCGGATTGATCGAATGCACCGCCGTGCAGTTGATCGACGAGGACGGCACGGTGACCGAACCGCCGTTCAACTGACGCCTGCGCCAGCAACAAGAAAGCCGCTCACTTGAGCGGCTTTTCCATGATCACCGCTTCGATCCCGCTGTCGGGACCGCCGCAATTCTTCGTCCTGTCGACCTCGACGAAATCATGCGCCTCGTAGAAGGCGATGGCGCCGGCATTCTGCGGCTCGACTTCAAGCCGCAAAATCTCAGCATCCGGGAAGCAGGTCTCGATCTCGGCAAAGAGATCCCGACCTATGCCTTGGCGCTGATGGTCGGGATGCACATAGAGCTGGTGCAGGATTGCGGTCTTGGTCAGCTTTTCGGAGATCGCAGCAAAAGCCATGCCGCCGATCCGCTTGCCGTCGTCGGCGACGAGATATTCGCCGCCTTTGACGTGGATGCGCCGCTTGATCTCGGCCGGCGAGTGCCAGGCGGCGATCAACTCGGCAACCTTGGCCGGTCCGTAGAACCGGTCATAGGTCGCGTGGAAACTCTGCGTCAGCAGGGCGCGGAGCGGTTCGACATCCCGATCGTTGGCCGTACGGACGAAGAACACCGGTGCTTACTCCTCTGGCAGGCCAAGCTTGGCCTTGACCAGTGCCTGAACCGCCTGGGGGTTGGCCTTGCCGCCGGTCGCCTTCATGACCTGGCCGACAAACCAGCCGGCGAGCGTCGGCTTGGCCAGCACCTTGGCGACTTGGTCCGGGTTGGCCGCGATGATCTCGTCGACAGCCTTTTCGATGGCGCCGGTGTCGGTCACTTGCTTCATGCCGCGCGCTTCGACGATCTCGGCCGGATCGCCGCCCTCGTTCCAGACGATCTCGAAGAGGTCCTTGGCAATCTTGCCGGAGATGGTCTCGGCCTTGATGAGGTCGATGATGCCGCCGAGCTGGGCGGGCGAAACCGGAGTCTCTTCAATGGCTTTGCCGGCTTTGTTCAAGGCGCCCAGTAGGTCGTTGATGACCCAGTTGGCGGCCGTCTTGCCGTCACGGCCTTCTGCCACGGCTTCGAAATAGTCGGCGATTGCCTTTTCCGAGACGAGCACGGACGCGTCGTAGACGGAGAGACCAAGCTCCGACACGAAACGGGCCTTCTTGTCGTCGGGCAGTTCTGGCAGATCCTTCTTCAGGTTCTCGATATAGGCATCATCGAATTCGAGCGGCAGCAGGTCCGGATCGGGGAAGTAACGATAGTCATGCGCATCTTCCTTGGAGCGCATCGAGCGGGTCTCGCCCCTGCCCGGATCGAAAAGACGGGTTTCCTGGTCTATCGTGCCGCCATCCTCGATGATCGCGATCTGGCGACGGGCTTCGTATTCGATGGCCTGGCCGATGAAGCGGATCGAGTTGACGTTCTTGATCTCGCAGCGCGTGCCGAATTCGCCACCCGGCTTGCGTACGGAGACGTTGACGTCGGCGCGCATCGAGCCCTCGTCCATGTTGCCGTCGCAGGTACCGAGGTAACGCACGATCGAGCGCAGCTTGGTCATGTAGGCCTTGGCTTCGTCCGAGGAGCGCATGTCAGGCTTCGACACGATTTCCATCAAGGCGACGCCCGAGCGGTTCAGGTCGACATAGGACATGGTCGGATGCTGGTCGTGCATCGACTTGCCGGCATCCTGTTCCAGATGCAGGCGTTCGATGCCGATCTCGATATCCTCGAAATTGCCCTGGCGGTCGGGTCCGAGCGAGATGATGATCTTGCCTTCGCCGACGATCGGATCCTTGAACTGCGAGATCTGGTAGCCCTGCGGCAGGTCCGGATAGAAGTAGTTCTTGCGGTCGAAGATCGAGCGCTTGTTGATCTGGGCCTTGAGGCCAAGACCGGTGCGCACGGCCTGGGCCACGCATTCCTCGTTGATCACGGGCAGCATGCCAGGCATGGCGGCATCGACGAGCGAAACGTTGGAATTCGGCGCATTGCCGAAGACCGTCGAAGCGCCGGAGAACAGCTTGGAATTCGACCGCACCTGGGCATGGACCTCCATGCCGATAATGACTTCCCAATCACCGGTGGCACCGGGAATGAAGCGTTTCGGATCGGGTGTGCGGGTGTCTACCAGGGTCATCTGATGCTCGTGTCATGCGTGGACGTGTTGCCTCGTGAGGTAGAGCAATTGCGCAGAAGGTGCAAGACTTGTGGGATGTTGGCAACGCGACCCTCCGTTGACGGAAAAGGCAGAAAGACCGAGTAGACTTCGGTCGACATGACAATCGATGCCATCCTCACCCTGCTTGCGATCTTTGCCCTTTGGAACGGGATCGTGTTCCTCGTCTATGCCTTCGACAAGATGGCGGCGACGCAAGGGGCTTGGCGCGTGCGGGAAGATACCCTCATCCTGCTTGCGGTTTTCGGCGGCGGCCTGGGTGCCTTCGCCTGTCAGCGGCTCCTGCGTCACAAGACGCGGAAAGGGGCTTTCCCTGTACTGCTGCCGCTGATGGCGGGGCTGCACCTCACCATCGTCCTGCTGATCGCGCTCGTTCCAGATGCAGTCCTTCAGGCGGTGGACGAGGCTGCTCTACTTCTTAACCGGCGGATTTAGAATTCCTGGCCATAGCCGCTGCCGCCGGCTTCAGACAGCGATTTGGAAAGGCCAACGGACTGCACGTCGCGATCGAGCTTGGGATTATAGCTGACGGTCAGCCAGTTCACCTGGTAACCCTTTCTTTCGAAAAACTTCAGTGCATCGCTGTTCATCGCATGGGTCTGAAGGCGGGCGAGCGGGATGCCTTGTGCCCTGAGTTCATCCTCGACCGCCTCAAGCAAGGCAGTGCCGAGCCCCTGGCCTTCCAGATCCGGCTCGATCCAGAAATCGGTGATGTTTTCATCCATGTCTTCGCGCGCCGCCCAACCGGCGGGCACGCCGGAGACTTCGACGACAGTTATGGTGATCCAGCCGTCTTCCGCGAAGCGCGCAAAAGCGTCCCGTGCATTGGCCGCCATTTCCTCCGCCTCGCCGACGGACGCCATGGCCTTGCGCCAGGCGCGCATGCCGATCTCCGTCAGCAGCCTTGCATCGTCCTGTCGTGCCTTGCGGATCGTGACCATCCTCACCTCTTTGTTGGCGACAGTAAAACATCGGTGATGATTCTTGGCCAGAGCGTGTGACATTGCGGTCATCGACGCCCCGCGGTGCGTCGTGATATGAGGACACCGTCTACAGGAGTTTTGATGTTCGGTTTGTCCGAGACCCGGTAAAGGCCCTGCCCGCGCCCCTTCGAGGGAGCGATCGGCCAGGGCCAGAAAACGAAGCCCCGACGCCTTCAGGCGCCGGACCCGTTTTCATGCGCGCTACGCAGCGCGTTTCTCCGGACATCTCATCATGGACATTTCACGCTCAGACCAGCGTATCCTTCATCTCATGGCCCAAGGCGGCTGGATCGAACTCCACCGCGACGAGAGACGCAAGATCTATAAGGCCTTGTGCTTCTCCCGCGACGGCTGGATTTATCCCGGCTTCGACCTCGAGCTTTTCCGCAGGCTGAAACGCCTGAAGGCGATCAGCTCGAAAGAGGGCAAGCCCTATCGGATTACCGAACGAGGCTTGAGGCTCGTCAGGGCCGAGCTGAATAATAGGTGAGCTTGCGGCCGGCACCGCCGAACGCGATGCCGGCCCGCATCGATCCAGTTGGCCCCGATTCCAAGTTGCGCTATTGTCCTTCTATGGCTAAACCGAAATCAAAAGATCCAGAAGACATCGACTTCGCTCCGCAGTCTGCGAACGCGTCTCCGGCAGAACATGAAGCCTGGAAGGTGAAGAAGATAACCAACGCCCTCAAGCAGTGCGAGGATCGAGAAACGATGATCCCGGCCGCCGAGGTTTGGGAGCGCTTTGGCTTTGAACGTTAAGTTCTCACCACAAGCGAATGCAGATCTGATCGCCATTCATGCGTATATCTCCGACCGAGACAAACTTGCTGCCGACAGGATTCTGTCGCGTCTTCGACAGGCCACCGAAACACTTGGGCATTATCCGATGCTCTGCCGACCGGGTTCTGTCGCCGGCACTCGCGAGTTTCCGGTGCACGGGCTCCCCTACACGATCATTTATCGAATGGTCTCAACCGCACAACTCGACATAGTGACAGTTCTCCATCAGCGCTTGCTTTATCCGCCATCGGAAGACTGAGGGTCAAAACACCAGCTGCATCTTCACCTTGTCGACCGCCATTCCCATGGACGGCGAATTCTGCATGCCGCGCCAGAAGATAGTGAAGCCCAGATCCTTGTAAAGCCGGATTGCGCCTTCGTTGGCGGCATGCGTGTCAATCCGCGCTCGCTTCAAACCTTCGGCGCGCATCTCGCGCAGGAGCCTCGAGACGAGCGCCGAGCCGATGCCGAGACCCTGATGGGCGGGGCTCACCCAGAGATCGGAGATGTAGTCGCGCGCACCGTCACGGGCGATCCAGCCAGCAATCTCGTCGCCGAGCTCGCCGACGGTGATCAGGCTGTAATGCTCCTGGGCAAAACGGCGGAAGCTCAGGCGAATGCGAACCATCATGTCGACGCCGAAGGCATTCAGCACGGGGTTCGCAGCCCAGGCGTCGAAACCGACGCGGCCGACGCTGTCCGCATCGGCCGCTGTCATGTCACGGATGACGAAGTCCTTTACCACCACTTGGCCGGCGTGAACTTGCCGGCAGCCTGTTCGATGACATGAGCCGTTTTGAAGAGGGTTTCCTCCTCGAAGGGCTTGCCGATGACCTGAAGACCGAGTGGTAGGCCCTTGGCATCGAGGCCGGCGGGAACCGAGATGCCCGGCAGACCGGCCATGTTCAGCGTGATGCTGAAGACGTCCTGCTGGTACATCTTGACCGGATCGGCCGCGAGTTCCTTGTCGCCGATCGCAAAGGCAGACGACGGCGTGATCGGCGTCAGGATTGCGTCGACGCCGGCTTCGAAGGCGAGTTCGAAGTCGCGCTTGATCAGCGTGCGGACCTTCTGGGCCTTCAGATAGTAGGCGTCGTAATAGCCGGCAGACAGCACATAGGTCCCGATCATGATGCGGCGCTGGACTTCCTTGCCGAAGCCTGCGGCCCGGGTCTTCTCGTACATGTCGACGATGTCCTTGCCGTCGACGCGCAGACCGTAACGAACGCCGTCATAGCGGGCGAGGTTCGACGAGGCTTCGGCGGGTGCCACGATGTAATAGGCCGGCAGCGCGTATTTCGTGTGCGGCAGGGAAATGTCGACGATCTCGGCGCCGGCCTCCTTGAGCCAGGCAATGCCCTGCTGCCAGAGGGCCAGGACCTCTTCTGACATGCCTTCGATATGGTATTCCTTGGGAATGCCGATCTTCATGCCCTTCACCGAGCCGCCGATGGCCTTTTCGTAGTCCGGAACTGGCAGGTCGACAGAAGTCGTGTCCTTCGGGTCAACGCTGGCCATGGATTTCAGAAGGATCGCAGCATCGCGGACGTCGCGGGCGATGGGACCGGCCTGATCGAGCGACGAGGCAAATGCGACGATGCCGAAACGCGAGCAGCGGCCGTAAGTCGGCTTGATGCCGACGGTGCCGGTGAGAGCAGCCGGCTGGCGGATCGAGCCGCCGGTGTCGGTTGCCGTGGCACCGGCGCAGAGATGCGCGGCAACGGCTGCAGCAGAGCCACCGGAGGAGCCGCCTGGAACCAGCTTCTCATCCGACCCCTTGGCCTTCCACGGGTTAACGGCAGGACCGTAATAGGAGCTCTCGTTCGACGAGCCCATGGCGAATTCGTCCATGTTGAGCTTGCCGAGCATAACGGCGCCGGCATCCCAGAGGTTCTGGGTCACGGTCGATTCATACTTCGGCTTGAAGCCGTCGAGGATGTGGCTGCAGGCCTGGGTATGCACGTCGCGGGTGGCGTAAAGATCCTTGACGCCGAGCGGAATGCCTTCGAGCACGCCGGCCTTGCCGTCTGCGATGCGGGCGTCGGATGCCTTCGCCATCTCACGAGCGACATCCGGGGTCACGGCGACATAGGCGTTCAGATCGGTATTCGCACCCTCAATCGCGGCGAGATAGGCGTCCGTCAGTTCGACGGCCTTGATCTCCTTGGCGGCGAGTTTCGCGCGGGCTTCGGCGATGGTGAGGCTGATCAATTCGCTCATGGCAGGTTCACTTCAAACTGTCGGTGGGCCGGCAGGCCCTGATAATCGGGAGGCGCTCAGGGTTCGGTCAGGCGTCTTATTCGACGACCTTCGGCACCTGGAAGAAATTGCGATCGGTGGCCGGCGCATTGGCGACGATGTCGTCGGCCTTGTTGCCGTCGGTGACGACATCTTCACGCTTCTTCATGGCCATGGGGGTCACCGAGGTCATCGGCTCGACACCGGTCACGTCCACTTCGTTCAACTGCTCGACGAAACCGAGAATGCCATTCAATTCTCCGGTCATGCGTGCGGCATCCTCTTCGCTGACAGCGATGCGGGCAAGGCGCGCGACGCGCTTGACGGTGGCGAGGTCAACAGACATGGCATTCTCCGGATAAGCTGTTTTCTTCGCTATAATGGCCGTCAAGCGCTGAGGCAACGGGGTTTGTCAGACCTCGATGGCCGTGCCGGCCTGCGGAGTCGCCACACGGGTGCGCGTTCCATCCATGCCGGCGACAAATTTCTCCGGCGTCTGGTCGATGATCGGGAAGGACCCGTAGTGGCAGGGGATCGCCGTCTTGAAGTCGAAGAAGCGCTGGCAGGCCAGTGCTGCCACTGCACCGCCCATGGTGAAGCGGTCGCCGATCGGGACGATTCCGACATCGGGCTGGTGCAATTCGTGGATCAGCTTCATGTCGGAAAAGATATCGGTGTCGCCCATGTGGAGCACTGAAGCTTCGTCGTCGAAATGCAGCATCAGGCCGTTGGCGTTGCCAAGCGCGTGCGACACGCCGTCTTCGGTGATCTGAGCGGAGGAATGCAGCGCATTGGTGAAGGTCACCGTAAAGCCCTCGAAATGGATGGTGCCGCCGGTGTTGCCCATTTCCAGCTTGTCGACACCCTTGGATCCAAGCCAGGCGGCGAGATCGGCATTGGCAAGCACCGTGGCGCCGGTTTCCTGCGCTAGCTGCACCGTATCGCCGACATGGTCGCCGTGACCGTGGGTGAGCAGGATGTGCGTCACACCCTTGGTCATGTCCTTGCGGTCGAGACCTGCGAAGCCAGGATTATGGGTGAGGAAGGGATCGATAAGGATCGAGGCCTTGGCCGAGTCGAGACGGAAGGCGGCGTGGCCGAGCCAGGTGATTTTCATGCGTTGAGTCTCCGGTCCTTGATATCGTTCGCAATATATGGCGAGGCGCTCCGTCGGCAACGGTCGCGCCGAGTTGCTTCTATGCCTATGCTGGTCTAAGCGACCAGCATGACAGCCGTAGCGCTGAGTGCAAGAAAGGAACCACCATGGCCGATGACGACTACGTGTATGACGAGGCGACCGGCGAATGGCGTCCAGCGTCCGAAGTGGCAGCGGCAGCCGCGGCCGCCAAGCCCGTCGCCCGTGACGCGTCCGGGACCGAACTTGCCGATGGCGATTCGGTGGTGCTGATCAAGGATCTCAAGGTGAAGGGTGCCGGCCAGACGCTGAAGCAGGGCACGGTTATCCGCTCGATCAGGCTGACGGATGATGCCGAGGAAATCGACTGCCGCTTTGACGGGATCAAGGGTCTGGTGCTCAGAACCGAATTCGTACGCAAGCGTTGATCGGCGAGACAAGATGGCCACGCTGACGATCGAGGAACTGGCAGAACGGTTGAAACCCGGCGAGGCGATCGCGGGGCTCGACCTGGGAACGAAGACAATCGGGCTTTCGGCATCCGATCTCGGCCGGCGCTTTGCCACCCCTCGCCCCGTGATCAAGCGGGTGAAATTCACGCAGGACGCGGAGGTTCTGCTCGCCTTTGCGGCGAAGGAGAAGATTGCCGCCTTCGTCATCGGCCTGCCGGTCAACATGGATGGTTCGTCGGGCCCTCGCGTCCAGGCGACACGGGCCTTCGTGCGCTCGATGTCGGAAAAGACCGATATCCCCTTCGTCTACTGGGACGAGCGGCTGTCGACGGTCGCGGCCGAAAGAGCGCTTCTGGAAATGGATGTCTCCAGGGCCAAGCGCAGCGAGCGGATCGATTCCGCCGCTGCGAGCTTCATTCTTCAGGGAGCGCTCGACAGGCTCTCCGGGCTTGCCCGCACCTCGGATAATTCCGCCGACTTCGCCTGACGGGCGGCCCACCAGGCCTTGATCTGCTTGCGGCGGCGAAAGCCGATGATCGCAAACAGAATCAGGCTATCGACGATGATCGCGCGCAGCACCAGCGGCGGGATTGTTTCGGGCGCAATGCCGAGGACGTTGCCATAGATCTGGAAGACCAGATCATGGGCGTCCCGCGTCAGCATGAAGATGCCGAAGCTCATGTTGTAGTAGGACAGACCGTACCAGGCGCCCAGGATCGTGATGGGCAAAGCCCACAAGAGCAGAAGTGTCTTCATGCCGTTTCCGCCTTTTGATCGAACGACAAATCATTTGTCGCCGGCCAGTTTTCCACCAGCCATTTCAGGGAAGCCATGACGGTCAGCACGGCGGCCGGGAAGGCGATATCGAGCGCCAGCCCCGAGAAAAATACCATCATCATGATGGTTGCCACCGGTCGTGCAACAAGCGCGTCCGTCACCACTTCACCCTTTAACGTCTGTCCCGTGCAAAAGGTGGCCTGTTCGGCACGAACACGCAACGTAAACCCTTTGTTAAGGTTAACGCCGCCTGTGGATGAGCAGTTACAGCCACTTGGCCGAAAATGTCGTCGGGACACGATTTTCGATTGAAAGCAGGGGGTGCCAGGACTACCCCTCCCCTGCCCGCCATCCAGGACCCGCCATGCTCATCATATTCGAAAGCATTCTGCCGATCTTCCTGCTCGTGATTCTCGGCGTCGTGTTGAAGCGCACCACGCTCATCAACGAGAGCTTCTGGAGCGGGCTGGAGCAGTTCGGCTATTTCGTTTTGTTTCCGGCGCTGCTCTTCCAGACACTGTCGACCACGGACTTCTCGGCACTCGACAGCGGTAGCGTCGGACTGGTTTCCCTGCTCGCGGTCGGTGTCATGACCGCACTCGTTCTTGCGATCTGGCCGCTTCTCAAGTCGCGCGGCATGAGCGAACCTTCCTACACCTCGGTATTCCAGACATCGACGCGCTGGAACGGCTTCATGGCGCTCGCCATTGCGGAGAAGTTGACGGGACAGATGGGCCTGTCCGTCATCGCCATCATCATGGCGTCGATCATCATACCGCTCAACCTCATCAATGTCGGGGTGATGGTCTGGTTCTCCGGCAAGAGTCGGGGTCTGAAGACCTTCGTCGTCAGGATCATCACCAATCCGATCATCATCGGTGCCTTGCTGGGTGTGCTCGTGAATTTTGCAGGGATTTCGATCTACGCACCTGTCATGACCGCGGTCGACCTGATTGCCAGCGCTTCGCTCGGGCTGGGTCTAGTGACCGTCGGCGCAGGTCTGCGTGTCGCGGATGCCCTCAAACCGAGGCCGAGCGTGTTGATGACGGTCGTGCTGAAGCTCCTGGTGTTCCCGGCCGTCGCAGTGCTGCTCGCGCTTGCCTTCGGTCTCTCAGGCGAAATCCTCGTGATGATCGCGCTGGGTGCCGCGGTTCCGACCGCCATGAATGGCTATGTGCTCGCCAAGCAGATGGGTGGCGATGCCGATCTCTATGCGGCAGCGGCCACCGTGCAGACCGTCGCTGCCTTCTTCACCATCCCCGTCGTGCTCTATCTCGCCGGTCAGGCAGCCGGCGGATAGAGAAGATCGAGCACGTAACGCGAATCGAAACGCGCATCGAGCACGCCATAGGTATGGCGCCAGCCACCGGCGAGACGTGATTCGAGGAAGGCATCGGCGATCTTGCCGGCACCCAGCCGGTAGAGCTCGGCGGCACCGGCCGCGAGCGCCAGCTGCTCGATGAGCAGACGGCCGGCGGCTTCGTCGCGTTCCGCAAGCGCCGTTGCAGCACGCAAGACTTCGACGGTCTTCTTGCCGGAGGGGCCGAGATCGCGCTCAAGCCCGGCAAACAGCGTTTCGAAGAGATCCTTGCCGCGGCTCAGCACGCGCAGAACATCGAGCGCCATGACATTGCCGGAACCTTCCCAGATCGCATTGACCGGTGCTTCGCGATAATGCCGGGCGATCGGGCGCTCCTCGACATAACCGTTGCCGCCGATGCATTCCATGGCCTCGTAGATCAGCCCGGGGGCGATCTTGCAGATCCAGTATTTGGCGACCGGCGTCATGACGCGGGCATAGGCCGCATCAATGGGGCTTTCCCGCGCCTTGTCGAAGCTGTCAGCCAAGCGGAAGGCAAGTGCGGTGGCTGCTGCAACATCAAGCGCCATATCGGCCAGGACACGGGTCATCATCGGCTGGTCGATGAGGTTTTTGCCGAAGACCGCGCGGCCGCGCACGTGATGCACGGCTTCGGCCATCGAGGCACGCATAATGCCGGCAGAGGAAAGCGCGCAGTCAAGGCGCGTCAGCGTCACCATGTCGAGGATAGTGCGTACGCCATCGCCGGGCGTGCCGAGCAGGAAACCGAAGGTCTCGGAGAATTCGACCTCGGAAGAGGCGTTGGAGCGATTGCCGAGCTTGTCCTTCAGGCGCTGGAATTCCAGCCCGTTGGCAGAACCGTCTTCGAGCAGGCGCGGCACCAGGAAGCAGCCCATGCCATCCTTGGTCTGGGCGAGCATGACGAAGGCGTCGCTCATCGGGGCCGACATGAACCACTTGTGGCCAGCCAGACGGTAGATCCCCTCGCCCACCCGTTCGCCGGTCGTGGTGTTGGCGCGGACATCCGTGCCGCCCTGCTTTTCGGTCATGCCCATGCCGATGGTAACGGCACTCTTCTGCATCGGCGGCTTGTTGCTGCTGTCGTATTTTCGCGACAGGATACGTGGTGTCCATTCCTTCTGGACAGCCGGCGATGCGACAAGGGCTGCGACCGAAGCGCTGGTCATGGTGAGTGGGCAAAGATGGCCCGATTCGAGCTGGGCCGTCAGGAAGAAGCGGACGGCACGGGCCTTGTGTTCATGGCCACGGGCTTCCGGCGCATTTTCCCAGACGGAAGAATGCAGGCCCGACGCCATCGAACGGCGCATCAGGGCATGCCAGGCTGGATGAAACTCGACGACGTCGAGACGTTCGCCGCGTACGCCATGGGTTCTCAGCTGCGGCGGGCTGGCATTCGCCATGCGCGCCAGCTCCTGTGCTTCCGGCGAAGTCACGTATTTGCCAATGACGTCGTATTCCTCGCGCAGGGGGCGTGACAGCGACGAGGTCAGATCGACAAGGAGCGGATCGGCGCGGTAGGCATTGATGCCGGACCAGGGCTTGGGCTGGTTCAGCGCTGCGAGTTTTTCTTCAGTCCGGTTCATCAATCCTGCCGATCTTGAGAGGAGACATGCGCTGGCTCGCCAACGCTTCGTCTTCGTCATCCATTACGGTTGGAGCATCCAGGGCGAAACCGCCGATGTTCCCTACCGTCCATTCGCTCCTATTACATGGGGACCGTGCGTCAATCCACCTAGCATGTGCTTGCCGGGTCCGATCCCACACTTTATAGACCGCGTGACATCTCAGGAGGACGTCCATGGTCTTCTTTCCCCATCGCCATCTCATCGGCATCAAGGGCCTTACCGAGCAGGACATCACGTTCCTGTTGGACAAGGCAGACGAAGCCGTCAAAATCAGCCGCCAGCGGGAGAAGAAGACTTCCACGCTGAGGGGCCTCACCCAGATCAACCTCTTTTTCGAAGCCTCGACGCGGACGCAAGCCTCGTTCGAGCTGGCTGGCAAACGCCTTGGCGCCGACGTAATGAACATGTCGGTCGGAAATTCATCCGTCAAAAAGGGTGAGACGCTGATCGACACGGCCATGACGCTGAACGCCATGCGGCCTGATGTGCTCGTGGTGCGCCATTCTTCGGCGGGCGCTGCCGCGCTTCTGTCGCAAAAGGTCGCCTGCTCGGTGGTCAATGCCGGTGACGGGCAGCACGAGCATCCGACCCAGGCGCTGCTCGATGCGCTCACCATCCGCCGTGCCAAGGGCAAGCTGTCGCGCATCATCGTCGCGATCTGCGGTGACGTCCTGCATTCGCGCGTCGCGCGCTCCAACATCCTGCTGCTCAATGCCATGGGCGCCCGCGTCCGGGTCGTGGCACCGGCGACGCTTCTGCCCGCCGGCATCGCCGACATGGGCTGCGAGGTCTTCCACGACATGAAGGAAGGTCTCAAAGATGCTGATGTCGTGATGATGCTGCGTCTGCAGCGCGAGCGCATGTCCGGCTCCTTCGTTCCTTCGGTGCGTGAGTATTTCCATTTCTACGGGCTCGACTCCGAAAAGCTGAAGGCAGCCAAGGAGGATGCGCTTGTAATGCATCCGGGTCCGATGAACCGTGGCGTCGAGATAGCGTCTGAAGTCGCCGACGGTCCGCAGAGCGTGATTGAAAGCCAGGTGGAAATGGGCGTCGCCGTGCGGATGGCCGTGATGGAGACGCTGCTGGTCTCGCAGAACCAGGGACCGCGTTCGGAGGGAATGGGCGCATGAGAAAGCCTCTCGTTCTCAAGAATGTCCGGATCGTCGACCCCTCACGCACGCTCGACGAAGTCGGCACCATTATCGTCGGTCATGACGGGCTGATCCTCGCTTCTGGCGCCGATGCCCAGAACCAGGGGTCACCCGAAGGTGCGGAGATCCGAGACTGCCGCGGGCTGACCGCCGCTCCGGGGCTCGTCGATGCCCGCGTCTTCGTTGGCGAACCGGGTGCCGAACATCGCGAGACGATTGCGTCGGCAAGCCGGGCGGCAGCGGCCGGTGGCATCACCTCCTTCATCATGATGCCGGAGACGGATCCCGTCATCGACGACATCGCGCTCGTCGAGTTCGTCAAGAAGACGGCGCGTGATACGGCAAGCGTCAACGTCTATCCGGCAGCCGCTCTGACCAAGGGCATGACCAGCGCCGAGATGACCGAAATGGGTCTGTTGCAGCAGGCCGGCGCGATTGCTTTCACCAATGGCCGCTACGGGCTGAACGATACGCAGGTGCTGCGCCGTGCGATGACCTACGCCCGCGAATTCGGCGCCGTGATCGCGCTCGAAACGCGGGAGAAGTATCTGGCTGCCAATGGCGTCATGAACGAGGGACTGCTCGCAAGCTGGCTCGGGCTCGGCGGTATTCCGCGCGAGACCGAACTCATTCCGCTGGAGCGCGATCTCAGGATCGCGGCGCTGACGCGGGCCAAGTATCATGCCTCGCAGATCTCGATCCCGGAATCGGTCGAGGCTATCGAACTCGGGCGCAAGCGCGGCGCCAAGGTCACCTGCGGCATCTCGATCAATCACCTGAGCCTGAACGAAAACGACATCGGCGAATACAGGACCTTCTTCAAGCTCTATCCGCCGCTGCGCTCGGAAGACGATCGCATGGCGATGGTCGATGCGCTGGCCAAGGGCCAGATAGACATCATCGTTTCCTCGCATGATCCTCAGGACGTCGATACCAAGCGCCTGCCTTTCGGCGAGGCCGCCGATGGCGCAATCGGCCTGGAGACCATGCTCTCGGCAGCCCTTCGTCTACACCATGCAGGCCAGGTGCCGCTGATGCGGCTCATCGATGCCATGTCGACGAGGCCAGCTGAAATCTTCGGCCTTCCCGGTGGCACGCTGAAGCCGGGAGCTCACGGCGACATCGCGCTTGTCGATCTCGACGAGCCGTGGCTTGTGTCGCGCGACAGTCTTCTTGCACGCTCGAAGAACACGCCTTTCGAAGATGCGCGCTTCTCGGGCCGGGCCGTTGCAACCTATGTTGCAGGCCAGTGCGTCCACTCGCTCTAGACCAAAGGGGACAGGGATACCCATGATCGACATTTCCGCCCTCGGCTGGGGCAACCTCGCCATTGTCCTCCTGTTCGGCTACCTGCTCGGCTCCCTCCCCTTCGGCCTGGTGCTGACCAAGATGGCGGGCCTCGGCGATCTCCGTTCTATCGGCTCGGGCAATATTGGCGCAACAAACGTCCTTCGTACCGGCAACAAGAAGCTCGCGGCCGCGACGCTGCTTCTAGATGCGCTGAAGGCCACGGCTGCTGCACTGATCGCTCACGCGATATTCGGCCACAATGCAGCGCTGTTCGGCGGGTTCGCGGCCTTCATAGGTCACCTCTTCCCGGTCTGGCTGGGTTTCAAGGGCGGGAAGGGTGTCGCGACCTATATCGGCACGCTGCTCGGCGTTGCCCCACTGATGGTGCTTGTCTTCGCCATCGTCTGGCTCTCCGTCGCCTTCATCACCCGCTACTCTTCGTTGTCCGCACTCGTCGCCACACTTGTCATTCCGGTTGCATTGTGGATACTTGGGGTTGAAGAAGCCGCAATCGTGACGGCGGTCATGACCGTCATCACCTACTGGCGTCACAAAGAGAATATCGGGCGGCTGATCGCGGGAACGGAAAGCAAGATCGGCAAAAAGGGCTAGAGGAGAGCCATGGGGTCAGGCGGCGCAAGACGAAAAGGGATTGCGCTGACGGACCGCCAGCGGATCGCCTGGCTAAGGCTGATCCGCAGCGACAATGTCGGCCCCGCCACTTTCCGGGACCTGATCAACCACTTCGGCTCGGCCGAGACGGCAATAGAGGCTCTTCCCGAGCTTTCGAGGCGGGGTGGATCGACCCGCAGCATTCGCATCGCAACCGTCGGTGAGGCCGAGCGCGAAATCGACACGGCCACTCGCTTCGGCGCCCGCTTCATTGGCATCGGCGAGCCCGACTATCCGGCCGCACTTAGACAGATCGATGCCGCCCCTCCCCTGATTGCCGCCAAGGGCGACCTCGAGGTCGCGAGCCTTCCGGCCGTCGGCATTGTCGGATCGCGCAATGCCTCGATCAGCGGCGCCAAGTTTGCAGCCATGATGGCGGGGGAGATCGGGCGTGCCGGCTACACGATCGTGTCAGGCCTTGCCCGCGGCATTGATGCCTCAGCTCATCGAGCCAGCCTCGACACCGGCACGATCGCGGCCATGGCGGGCGGGCTCGACCAGCCCTACCCTCCCGAGAATATCGATCTTCTGGACCAAATCTGCAGCGGTCGCGGCCTCGCAATTTCCGAAATGCCCTTCGGCTGGGAACCGCGGGCGCGCGATTTTCCAAGGCGCAACCGGTTGATCGCGGGTGTGGCTCTCGGCGTGGTGGTCATTGAGGCGGCAGCGCGCTCGGGTTCGCTGATCACTGCAAGGCTCGCGGGGGAGTTTGGCCGACAGGTGTTTGCGGTTCCCGGCTCACCTCTCGATCCGCGCTGCGAGGGTACAAACGGCTTGCTCAAAGACGGTGCGACCGTCACCACCAGACCACAGGATGTGCTGCAGGCGCTGGCGCCGGTCTCCGAACTCGATCTGTTCAGTCCGAACGAGGCAGACGAGCCTGCCGACGAGGCGGGGGATCGACCGCTCGCGCCTCCGCCGAATGATGATGAACGGCTCGTCATCGTGCAGGCGCTGGGGCCGACACCCGTCGAGATCGACGATATCATCCGCCACACGGCCTTGCCGGCGTCCTCGGTCTATTTGGTCCTGCTGGAGCTCGACATTGCCGGACGGCTAGAGCGACATGCCGGAGGGTTTGTCTCGCTGAGCATGATGGATTGAGAGCGCACGGCGCCCGGACTGGACATCGCCAGCTTCGACATAGGCCATCTCGATCAGGTAACACAGCATCTCGGCGCCTTCATTTTCGGCGACCAGCCGCAACTCGGCGAGCATCTGGCGGATGTAGGCGATGTTTTCCATCGTGCGGGTTCCGCGACCGTTCATGTCGGCTGTGTCTCGTGCCATCGCTTTTGTCCGTCTCACCGGAGGCCATCACAACCCAGCCTCGCCATCCCTTGGGTGATACAATAGTTTATTTATCTAGGATTGCAATCTACCTGCGATCTCCCTCCGGTTGCATATATTCACAAGCTGGAAAATAGGCCTCACCTCTTGACCGCAGCCGTTTCGCCCTCCATGTCGGAAAACCGTGTTCCGAAGACTGTGGTGCGGTGCCACTGATCGGATGCGTTGAAGGTACAGCTATCCAATGAACGTCGTAGTCGTAGAATCCCCCGCCAAAGCCAAGACGATCAACAAGTATCTGGGTTCCGGATACAAGGTGCTCGCCTCGTTCGGCCATGTGCGCGATCTGCCGGCCAAGGATGGCTCCGTTCTGCCAGACCAGGATTTCGAGATGTTCTGGGAGGTCGACACGGCCTCGCAGAAGCGCATGAAGGATATCGCCGATGCGGTGAAGTCCTCCGACGGCCTGTTTCTCGCAACCGACCCTGATCGCGAGGGGGAAGCGATTTCGTGGCACGTGCTCGACCTTCTGAAAAAGAAGAAGGTGATCGGCGACAAGCCAGTAAAGCGGGTGGTCTTCAACGCCATCACTAAAAAGGCCGTGCTCGATGCCATGGCCAATCCGCGTGATATCGACACACCGTTGGTCGACGCCTATCTCGCCCGCCGCGCGCTCGACTATCTCGTCGGCTTCAATCTGTCGCCGGTCCTCTGGCGCAAGCTGCCGGGTGCCCGCTCAGCCGGTCGCGTTCAGTCTGTGGCACTGCGCCTCGTCTGCGACCGTGAGACCGAGATCGAACGCTTCGTCGCCGAAGAATACTGGAACATCTCTGCGCTTCTGAAGACGCCACGTGGCGACGAGTTCGAGGCGAAACTGGTCTCGCACCAGGGCAAGCGCATGCAGCGCAACTCGGTAACCAATGGCGATCAGGCTGCCGGCATCAAGGCCCTGCTCGAGGGGGCAGCATTTGCTGTCGACAGCGTTGAGGCAAAGCCGGTCAAGCGCAATCCGGGCCCGCCCTTCACCACCTCCACCCTGCAGCAGGCCGCCTCCTCGAAGCTAGGCTTCACAGCATCGCGCACCATGCAGATCGCCCAGAAGCTCTATGAAGGCATCGACATCGGCGGCGAGACTGTCGGTCTCATCACCTATATGCGTACCGATGGCGTACAGATGGCGCCCGAGGCGATAGAGGCGGCGCGTGCAGCTGTGCTCGACCAGTTCGGCCCGCGCTACGTGCCCGAGAAGGCGCGCCTCTATTCGACCAAGGCGAAGAACGCCCAGGAAGCCCACGAAGCCATTCGCCCGACCGACTTCAACCGCTCGCCGGACAAGCTGCGCCGCTTTCTCGACAGCGACCAGATGCGGCTCTATGACCTGATCTGGAAGCGCGGCATTGCGAGCCAGATGGCGTCGGCCGAGATCGAACGCACGACGGTGGAGATCCTCGCCGACAACAAAGGCGAGAAAGCGGGCCTGCGCGCCGTCGGTTCCGTCATTCGCTTCGACGGTTTCATTGCCGCCTATACCGACCAACGCGAGGACGGCGAACCTGCCGAGGACGGTGACGACGAGGATGGTCGCCTGCCCGAGATCAATGCGCGTGAGGCATTGGCCAAGCAGAGAGTGAATTCCAGCCAGCATTTCACCGAGCCGCCACCGCGCTACTCGGAAGCCTCGCTGATCAAGAAGATGGAAGAGCTCGGCATCGGCCGTCCTTCGACCTATGCCGCGACGCTCAAGACGCTCAGCGACCGCGAATATGTGGTGATGGACAAGCGGAAGCTGATCCCCCACTCCAAGGGGAGGCTGGTTACAGCGTTTCTCGAGAATTTCTTCACCAAATATGTCGAATACGACTTCACGGCCGATCTCGAAGAGAAGCTCGACAAGATCTCGGCTGGGGAACTCAACTGGAAGGACGTGCTGCGCGCCTTCTGGCAGGACTTCTTCGCCCAGATCGAAGACACGAAGGAACTGCGCGTCACCAACGTGCTCGACGCGCTGAACGAGGCGCTGGCGCCGCTCGTCTTCCCGAAGCGCGAGGACGGATCCGATCCGCGCATCTGTCAGGTGTGTGGTACCGGTAATCTCTCGCTGAAGCTCGGCAAATACGGCGCCTTCGTCGGCTGCTCGAACTATCCGGAATGCAACTTCACCCGCCAGCTGACCAGCGACGGCGGAGCCGAAGCAGAAGCCGGCGGCAATGAGCCGCGGGCACTCGGCAAGGATCCGGTGACAGAGGAAGAGATCACCCTGCGTTCGGGCCGTTTCGGGCCTTACGTGCAGCGCGGCGAAGGCAAGGAAGCCAAGCGCTCCTCGCTGCCGAAGGGCTGGGCACCTGCGGATATCGATTTTGAAAAGGCGCTGTCGCTTCTGTCGCTGCCGCGCGACGTGGGCGCACATCCGGAAACGGGCAAGATGATTACGGCCGGTCTCGGACGCTACGGGCCTTTCGTGCTGCATGACGGCACCTATGCCAACCTCGAAGGCATTGAGGACGTGCTGTCCATCGGCCTCAACCGTGCCGTGACAGTGCTTGCGGAAAAGAAGGCCAATCCAGGCGGCCGAGGACGCACGGCGGCAGTTGCGCTGAAGGAGCTCGGAGAGCATCCTGACGGTGGCGCGATGACGGTCCGCGAAGGTCGTTTCGGTCCCTATGTCAACTGGGGCAAGGTGAATGCCACCCTGCCGAAGGGCAAGGATCCGCAAAGCGTCACTGTCGAGGAAGCCCTGGTGCTGATCGCCGAGCGGGTGGCCAAGGATGGCGGCGGCAAGGACAAGGCCAAGAAGGCTCCGGCCAGGTCTGCCAAGGCAAAGTCGGAAGACGGTGCGGCGGCAAAGCCGAAGAAGGCGGCCGCAAAGCCGAAGGCCGCAGCCGCCAAGAAGGCGCCGGCAAAGACCGCGACGAAAGCAAAGACAACGAAGAAGAGTGCGACTTGAGCAAGAGACACCGCGACCCCTCCGAGACACCCGGCTCCGGCAACCGCAAGAGCCGGCGGGCGGAAGGCGCGGCCAAGGCGAAGGCCGGCAATCCGGCCGCACTGATCCACGGCGAGGTACCGTCGCGGGACGTGCTGATGCAATTCATCACCGAAAATCCGGATCGAGCGTCGAAGCGCGAGATCGCTAAGGCTTTCGGGCTCAAGGGCGAGCAGCGCGTCGAGTTGAAGCAGGCGCTGAAGGATCTCGAAGAAGACGGCCTCGTACAAAAGAGTCGCAAGTCGCTGACACGACCCGGCGCTCTCCCCCCGGTCACGGTGCTCGACATCACCACGCGCGACAAGGACGGCGAATTGATCGGCCGCCCGGCCGAGTGGCCGGAAGAGGCGGGCGCGGCACCGGCCGTTCTGATCCGCCAGTCGAGCTCCGACCGTTCCAAGGGAAAGGCGCCCGTGGGCGGGCTCGGCGACCGTGTGCTCGCCAAGATCTTCGCCAACAAGGACCGTTCCGGCCCGGCGTATACCGCCCGCGTGATCAAGATCCTCGATCGCCATGTCGGCGCCGTCATGGGTGTCGTGCGGATGATGTCTGACGGTGGGGCACGCCTGATGCCGATCGACCGGCGCGGCGAGGAAATGCAGATCGACTCTACCGACATCGGCGAGGCCAAGGATGGCGACCTCGTCGAGGTGGAAGTCGGCCGCAGCGCCCGCTTCGGCCTGGCGCGGGCAAAGGTGCTCAACGTCGTCGGATCGGTTGCCTCGGAAAAGGCGATCTCGATGATCGCGATCCATGCGCATGGCATCCCGCATATCTTCCCGCAGTCGGTGAGCTCGGAGGCGGAGGCCGCCAAGCCTGCTTCCATGTCGCATCGGGAAGACTGGCGCGACCTGCCCTTGATCACCATCGATCCGCATGATGCCAAAGACCATGACGACGCCGTCTATGCCGAACTCGACACTTCACCGGACAATCCGGATGGCGTGATCGTGACGGTGGCCATTGCCGACGTCTCCTACTACATCCGGCCAAAGTCGGCGCTCGACCGCGAGGCGCTGAAGCGCGGCAATTCCGTATACTTCCCCGATCGTGTCGTCCCAATGCTGCCCGAGCGAATCTCGAACGATCTCTGCTCGCTGCGCGAAGGCGTCGACCGCCCGGCGCTCGCCGTGCGCATGGTCTTCTCGCATGAGGGCCGCAAGGCGAGCCACACCTTCCATCGCATCATGATGAAGAGCGTGGCAAAGCTCTCCTATCAGCAGGCGCAGGCGGCGATCGACGGCAAGCCCGACGACAAGACCGGCCCGCTGCTGGAGCCGATCCTGAAACCCCTGTGGCATGCCTATGCGGTGATGAAGCGCGGCCGTGACCGGCGCCAGCCGCTCGAGCTCGACATGCCCGAGCGCAAGATCATCCTCAAGGAAGACGGCACGGTTGATCGCGTGCATGTGCCCGAGAGGCTCGACGCCCACAAGCTGATCGAAGAAATGATGATCCAGGCGAACGTCGCGGCTGCCGAGACGCTGGAGAAAAAGCGCCAGCCGCTGATATACCGCATCCATGACGCACCGACGCTCGCCAAGCAGGAGGTGCTTCGAGAGTTCCTCGCCACGCTCGGCATGTCCCTGGTCAAGGGCGGCAACATGCGCTCCAATTCGTTCAACGGCATTCTGGCGAAAGCCGAGGACACGCCGCATCAGGTCATCGTCAACGAGATGGTGCTGCGCAGCCAGAGCCAGGCGATCTACAGCCCCGACAATATCGGCCATTTTGGCCTTAACCTGATGAAATACGCCCATTTCACCTCGCCGATCCGCCGATACGCCGACCTTATCGTGCATCGGGCGCTGGTGGGTTCGCTGGGTCTGGGCGAAGGTGGGATCACGCCGGACGAGGAAGCAAGCCTCGAGGATATCGCGGCTGAGATCTCGACCTTCGAGCGCCGGGCGATGGCGGCCGAGCGCGACACGGTCAACCGCCTGATCGCGCATCATCTGGCCGGGCGCATCGGCGATGAGTTCGAGGGGCAGATCCGCGGCGTGACCAAGTCCGGTCTGTTCGTTGCCCTGCCGCAATTTGGCGCAGATGGCTTTATCCCGGTTTCAACACTGGGCCGGGACTACTATATCTACGACGAAGCGCATCAGGCCCTGACGGGTGAGAAATCCGGGCTCGGCTATCAGCTCGGCGACGTCGTCGAGGTCAAGCTTGTGGAAGCGGTGCCGCTGGCCGGCGCGCTGCGCTTCGAGATGCTGAGCGAGGGGCGCAAGATGCCGGTGGCGACGCGTTCCTTCCACAAGGCCGGACGACGCAACGGGCGCAAGCAGCCCGGCACACGTCCACCGCGCTCGCGACGTTGACACTTTCGCCTCGGAGGCATGACATGAGCGGCAACCAGACCCAGGCAACGATCCAGTACGGCGGCGGCGAGAAGGCCGATCGTCCGCTCGGTCGCTCGATCAAGCGCGGCATGCTCAATCAATGCCCCTCGTGCGGATCAGGCAAGCTCTTCCGCAGTTACCTGAAGGTGGTGGACAATTGCGCTGCCTGTGGCGAAGATTATCACCACCATCGGGCAGACGACCTACCGGCCTATCTTGTCATTCTCATCCTCGGCCACATTCTCGTCGGCGGCTTCATGGCGACCGATCTGGTCTTCGTGTTGCCGGCCTGGGTGCATTTTGCCATCTGGGCACCGATCGGCGTCGTCATGTCCCTCCTGTGCCTGCAGCCGATCAAGGGCGGCGTGGTGGGCCTGCAATGGGCGCTGCGCATGCACGGATTCGGCGGGCATGACGAGCAGCCGGACGCCTTCGGCGACAGCCGCGATTAAGTCACAGACCCGTCACGTGACTGTGGCGGTTTGTCGTTAAACGTCGCCCAGAGGCGCAGTCTTGATTCGGACCGGGGATATCAGAATCGCTTGACAGGCGCGGGGTTTCCAGTCTGAACATGCCGCGCCGATCGACTATGCCCGGGAGCTGGTACGCGCCGATGCCATCACAGAGTTCGACACCTGCGCGCCTGCGGTCATGCCTCAGGCAGGAACGCGACATGAACGACCGGGTGTCCGATGTCTGAGACCAATGGCGGCCTGAACGGCGACCGCGAGGACATCCACTGGCCCTCGCTCTTCGCGGCGATTTCGGCGATCTCGGCCGTGGGCATTGCGATCGGCCTAGGCCTGCCGCTGCTCAGCATCATTCTCGAAAAGCGCGGCATCTCCTCGACGCTGATCGGGCTCAATTCGGCTATGGCGGGCATTGCTGCCATGGCGGCTGCTCCCGTGACCACCAAACTCGCCCACAAGCTCGGCGTCGTGCCGACCATGCTCTGGGCCGTGGTGCTGTCAGCGATCAGCGCGATCGGCTTCTACTATGCCGAACAGTTCTGGATGTGGTTTCCCTTGCGCATCGTGTTTCACGGCGCAACCACGACTCTCTTCATCCTCTCCGAGTTTTGGATCAATGCGGCAGCCCCTTCGCGCAAACGCGGCCTCGTGATGGGCATCTATGCGACGATGCTCGCTGTCGGGTTTGCCTGTGGTCCCCTGCTCTTCTCCGTCCTTGGAAGCGACGGGCTCCTGCCCTTTGCGGTCGGCGCAATCGCGATCCTCGCGGCCGCCATCCCGATCTACATCGCCCGCAACGAAAGCCCGGTGCTCAGCGAAAAGCCGGAGATGCATTTCTTCCGCTACATTTTCCTGGTGCCGACAGCGACGGTTGCCGTTTTCGTCTTCGGGGCGGTTGAGGCCGGCGGCCTTTCCCTCTTCCCGATCTACGCCACCCGCAGCGGCTTTACCGAGACACAGGCAGCGCTTCTCCTGACCGTCATGGGGGTGGGCAACATGATCTTCCAGATCCCGCTAGGACTGATCTCCGACCGAATGCGTGACCGGCGGCTGCTTCTATCGATTCTCGCCATTGTCGGGCTTGCCGGATCCCTGACATTGCCTTGGCTGTCCGGCCACTGGCACCTGATGGCCATCGTTCTGCTGTTCTGGGGCGGATGTGTCGCCGGCCTTTACACTGTCGGCCTCAGCCATCTCGGCTCGCGACTCACCGGCGCCGACCTGGCAGCGGCCAATGCCGCCTTCATTTTCTGCTATGCTGTCGGTACCGTCGCCGGTCCTCAGGCCATCGGAGCGGCCATCGATATCACCGGCAATGACGGATTTGCCTGGGCAATTGCGGGCTTCTTCGCGCTCTACGTGGTGCTTTCCCTAGGACGCCTGCTTTTTAAGCCGAAACGCACTTGACTTTTCGGGCGCGATTTGTAGTTTCGCGCCAGATTTGCCGTGGGCCTCGTTCGGTCGTCCACGGCTTCGTTTATTAGAGGCAGGACGACCATGGCCAAGGCTACAACCATCAAGATCAAGCTTCTGTCGACGGCTGACACGGGTTTCTTCTACGTGACCACGAAGAACAGCCGCACGATGACGGAAAAGATGACGAAGACCAAGTACGACCCGGTTGCTAAGAAGCATGTCGAGTTCAAGGAAACCAAGATCAAGTAAGACTTGATTGAGGGCTTCTCAAAAAGGCGTGTCGCTTCCTGCGACGCGCCTTTTTCTTTTGCAGTGACGCCGCTGGTTCCAGACATAGTCGCCAAACGAAAAACACCGGCTTCCTTGCGGAAACCGGTGTCTGATTAGGGGGTCGGCCGGCACACAACACGGCACGAGGAACCGTTTTTGACGTTGCATACCAACCGACCGACCCCACGACCCAGGAGATGCGGCGGACCTGAGCATCATGGGGTATTGATGACCTCCGAAGGGGTCTTGTCCGATGGCTGCAAGTTCTCTCAAGTAGAGACAAAAATCAACAGTTTATTAACTGCTTACCCGTGCTTCGCTGCTTTATGGTTAAATTAGGTTCGGATGAACTTACGATTCTCACGCGATAGTCAGTTCTACACACATTGAAACTTGAGACTACCGAAGATGCATTCCAGATCTTCTAAAGCTTAGTTTGACTACACAACGAGGACTGACTTGGCTCCACGAGATCATACGGCACCAGAACACTCTAATATTCAATTAAATACAAACCCGAGTAAGCACATTCGCGCCCAGCGCAGGTCTGCTCGACCGGATCAGCATCAACACTATTCGCCTCGCGGAAAATAAGTCGTTTTGTAACTGCTCAAAAAGTCAGCAAGATTTACCCGGCATGCCACAGATGGCGGCAATTGAAAAACCTGTGAAGATCTTTCTGACAGCCTGCAGAACTTAAGCTTTTAGGGCCACACGCTGGCCTTTTCGGTCACGCGGCGGCGGCGACGACGCGGTTGCGACCGGAGTTCTTCGCTTCATAGAGGGCGCGGTCGGCCTGCTTCAGAAGCTGCTCGGGCGTTTCAACCCCAGGACCGATCGTGGCGATGCCCATGGATGCTGTCAGCATCAGCGGGCTCTCCCCGGAACGAAGCTGGAAGGGTCGTGCCTCGATCATGCCACGCAGCCTCTCGGCAACGGTTGCGGCGACTTCCGCCGGTGTGTCTGGCATCACGACGACGAATTCCTCGCCGCCAAAACGGCAGGCAAGATCGGCCCCGCGCACGGTCGAGCGTATACGGCCGGCAAACTCCTTCAGCACTTCGTCGCCGGCATCATGGCCATAGACATCATTGACCTGCTTGAAGCGGTCGATGTCTGTGATGCACAGCGTCAGCGGCCGGCCACGCACCTTGGCGCGGGCAAACAAGGTGCGCAGATGCGTGTCGAGATAGCGGCGATTGTGGAGGCCCGTGAGCCCATCGGTGACGGCAAGCTCGATCGTCTGGCGCACACTGTTGCGCAGCCGGTCGTTGAAGCGCTTGCGACGGACCTGGGTCAGCGTGCGGGCAATCATCTCGTTCGGATCGAGCGGGCGCACGATGTAGTCGTTCACGCCGAGATCGAGCGCCCGGATGATCATCTGCTCATCCCCCTGCTCGGTGATCAGCAGGATCGGGATGAAGCGGGTGCGTTCCAGCGAACGGATCTGCGAGCAGAGACGCAAGGGGTCGTAGTCTTCGAGATTGCTGTTGACGATGACCAGATCGAAAGCGTTCTCAGCCGCCTCGAACACCGCCGCCTGCGGGTCAGACATGGCGCTGACTTCGGCAATCGGCTTCAGCGCCTTGATGATGCGTTCCTGGGAGGCACCGCGGCTGTCGACGAGCAGAACCTGCGCCTGCTCTTCGAGGCGCCCCTCCTGAAGCCTGAAGACATCACCGATGCCGGCCTCGCGGGTCGTGTCATGACGGATGCGTAACTCGTCCGTCAGCGTCTTCAAGCGCACGAGGCTCTTCACCCGCGAGATGAGCTGCAGGTCGTTGACCGGCTTCGTCAAAAAGTCGTCGGCACCGGCCTGCAGACCGCGGACGCGATCGGAGGGCTGATCGAGAGCGGTGACCATGACGACGGGGATGTGCGCCGTACGCGGGTTGGACTTCAGCCGCTCACAAACCTCGAAGCCGTCCATTTCCGGCATCATGATGTCGAGGAGGATGACGTCGACCTGGGTGCGATCGCAGATATCGAGCGCGTCGCGGCCATTGCTTGCCGTCAGCACGTCGAAATACTCCGCCATCAGCCGCGCTTCGAGCAGCTTGACGTTGGCAGGTATATCATCGACGACCAGAATACGGGCAGTCATGGCTGTCAGTCCTCACGCATCTCCGAGATAGGTCTTGATCGTCTCGATAAACTTGGGGACCGAGATGGGTTTGGAGACATAGGCTTCACAGCCACCCTGTCGGATCCGTTCCTCATCGCCCTTCATGGCGAAAGCCGTTACGGCGATTACCGGGATGACGTGGAGATCGGGATCGTCCTTCAGCCATTTGGTCACTTCGAGCCCTGAGACCTCGGGCAACTGGATATCCATGAGGATCAGATCCGGGCGGTGGCGCCGGGCGAGATCCATGGCTTCCATGCCGTTGCGGGTCTGCACTGTCTCATAGCCGGATGCCTCGATCAGATCGCGGAAGAGCTTCATGTTGAGCTCGTTGTCTTCGACAATCATCACTTTTTTCGGCATTCACCCGGTCCTTTGTCTCGCGCATTCACCCAGTCCGGAACACCGGACCCAGCGCGAGTTGCGTCTTCCGTCTTCGAGCATGCTAGTGCTATTTGGTTTCGAAATCGGTAATTTGCCAGGGCAAGAGGAAAAGACTTTATGAAAAACAGAGATATACCTGCCGATGCCGAAGCCACTGCAGTTGCCGTGCTCGGCTGGCTGGCAAACGAACCGGAGATGCTGTCGCGTTTCCTCGCGCTGTCTGGCGTGCAGCCGACACAGTTGCGCCAGGCCGTCGGCGACCCGGCCTTTCTCGCCGGCATGCTGGAGTTTCTGATGCAGCACGAGCCAACGCTGATGGAATTCTGCACCGCGACGGACACTAAGCCTGAGACGGTGGTCGAGGCCTATCACCGCTACGCCGGTCCGAGCTTCGATTCGGTCGATTTCTGATGCTGACGGATCTCGACCACATCCGCCTGACGGATAGGCCGTTAATCGTCTGCGATGTCGATGATGTCGTCCTGCAGTTCGCTGCTCCGTTCGAAAGCTTCCTGCAGACCCGCGGCCACAGGCTTTTGCCGCGCTCCTTCAAGCTGACCGGAAACATCGTCACCGGCGCCGACGAAAGCGTGATCGAAGCGCCAGCCGTCAAGGCGCTGATCGATGATTTCTTCGTCGAGCAGGAGCGCTGGCAGACGCCGTTTGCCGATGCGGTCGACAGCCTTCATGCGCTCGGCCAGGATGCGGATCTCGTCTTCCTCACTGCCATGCCGCCTCGCCACGCCGAAGTGCGGCGACGCCTGCTCGACCAGCTGACACTGATCTTCCCCATGATTGCAACGGAAGAGGCCAAGGGGCCGATGGTGGCGGCGTTGCAAGGGGAACGGCCCCTGCCCGTCGTCTTCGTCGACGACATGGTGCACAATCTGCACTCGGTCGGCCAGCACGTGCCGGACTGCCTTTTGATCTATCTTCCGCCACCGCTCGAAATCTTCCGCTTCGCGCCCGAGCCACCCCAAACCGTCCGGCGTGTCGGCACCTGGCCGGAGGCGTCCGAGCTGATCCGATCGCATTTCGCTGGCTAATCTGGCGGCGAGCCCCCTTCCCGGCATCGCCGCACTTGCCTGCGTTCAAAGGGCGGCCTATGGTCGCCTTGTTCAACCTTTGTTCTGGCCATGACGCGCGCTGCTCCTGATCATTCCGGCTTTTGTCGTGACTGCCTGACCGGGCAGGCCGAGGGTGCGCGACGTTGTCGTTCCTGCGGCAGCCCGAGGCTCGTCTATCATTCCGAGCTTTACGACCTGTCGATCGCTCACATCGATTGTGATGCTTTCTACGCCTCGGTGGAGAAGCGCGAAAATCCGGAACTGATCGACAAGCCGGTGATCATTGGCGGCGGCAAGCGCGGGGTCGTCTCGACCGCCTGCTACGTGGCGCGCATTCACGGCGTGCGCTCGGCCATGCCGATGTTCAAGGCGCTCGAGGCCTGTCCCCAGGCGGTGGTCATCAAGCCCGACATGGAGAAGTATTCCCGTGTCGGCCGCGAAATCCGGGCGATGATGGAGGAGCTGACACCGCTCGTGCAGCCGATTTCGATCGACGAGGCCTTTCTCGATCTGCGCGGCACCGAACTGCTGCATCACGATCCGCCAGCGCGGGTGCTGGCGAGGCTAGCCCGACGCATCGAGCAGGAAATCGGCATCACCGTCTCCGTCGGGCTCTCCTACTGCAAGTTCCTCGCCAAGGTCGCCTCCGACCTGCAGAAGCCACGCGGTTTCTCCGTGATCGGCGAGGCCGAGGCGCTGACCTTCCTTGCCGACAAGCCGGTGACGATGATCTGGGGTGTCGGAAAGGCCCTTGCCGCGACGCTACAGGCCGACGGCATCCGGACCATCGGCCAGCTGCAGGTGATGGACGAGAGCGATCTCATGCGCCGCTATGGCTCAATGGGGCAGCGTCTGGCGCGCCTATCCCGCGGCATCGACGAGCGGACGGTGCATCCGAACGACCCGGCCAAGAGCGTCTCGGCCGAGACGACCTTCTTCGACGACATTTACCGGCTCGACGATCTCGTGGTGCATCTGCGGGCCTTGTCGGAAAAGGTCGCCTGGCGGCTGAAGCGACACGAGGTTGCCGGGCAGACTGTCGTCCTGAAACTGAAGACGGCCGACTTCAAACTCAGGACGCGCAACCGACGGCTCGACGACCCCACCCAGTTGGCCGACCGGATCTTTCGCACCGGCATGTCGCTCCTGGAGAAGGAAGCGGATGGAACGCGCTTCCGCCTGATCGGGATCGGTGTCAGCGATCTGCAGGATCCGGCGCTTGCCGATCCGCCTGACCTTGTCGATGTCCAGGCCGCACGGCGGGCGGCGGCAGAGGCGGCGATGGACAAATTGCGTGACAAGTTCGGCAAGGGTACGGTTCAGACGGGTTATACATTCCCGTCAAAGCGATAGGCGATTCCGTGACGCAGGCACCCTCCATCAACAAGGATCAGAGCCGGCGCACGGGCGGCCAGGGTGCCCAGATGCGGCTCCTGCGCATTGCTGCCGCCCATCGCCGCACGCGGCGAAACGACCTCATGCTCGGCGCCATCCTCGCCTTCGTCGCTGGCGCGATGAATGCCGGCGGCTTTCTTGCCATCGGCCACTATACCTCGCATATGACCGGCATCGTCTCCGCGATCGCCGACAATCTGGCACTCGGTCTTTTCGGTCTGGTCGGAGCCGGCATCGCCCTTCTCGCAAGCTTTACTCTGGGCGCTGCCTGCTCGGCCGTTCTCATCAACTGGGCCCGGCGCCATGCGCGGCGACAGCAATATGCATATCCGCTGGCGCTTGAATCCGGCCTGCTGATCGCCTTTGCCGGGATCGGCGCCGTCGTGCCAGCGGCTTCGGCCGCGCCGGTGACCGCCCTTCTCCTCTGCTTCGTGATGGGTCTCCAGAACGCGACGATCACCAAGATTTCCGGCGCCCGCATCCGCACCACCCACCTGACCGGCATGATTACCGATGTCGGCATCGAATTCGGCAAGCTCGCCTATGGCCGGATCGCCCGGCTCCTCGATCATCCACCGCTTGCAACGGACAGCCGCAAGCTCGGCATCCTGCTGCCCATCGTCGGCATGTTCTTCGTCGGCGGGCTCGTCGGTGCGCTCGGCTTCAAGCATATCGGCCATGCCTTTTCCCTGCCGCTTGCGGCCCTGCTGCTCGTGGTCGCCTCGCCGCAACTGCGACCACGCCCGTCGCATGCCCCATGACGAAGGCACTGCTCGCGGCATCTGTGGACAGACGATCACAGCCGCGTGAGTGGCACATCGAGGTCTTTTCGCGAAACTTTTCTTAAACATCGTCGCTTAGACTGCGGACGCTTGTGTATCGCGTTTCGAATGGTCGATCATGTTTCAGCGTTTCGCCCTCGCCATCAGCCTGTCATTGCTCTCCAGCACGGCGCTTGCTGCCGATGGGCCCCTGCAGATCTATATCTCGAAGGCGGAACAGACGCTGACCGTTTATGACGGGGACGAAGTTGTTGCGACGACGAAGGTCTCGACCGGCAAGCCCGGACACACAACGCCATCGGGGATCTTCTCGATCCTGGAAAAGCGCAAATATCACGAATCCAACCTCTATTCGAATGCGCCCATGCCCTTCATGCAGCGTCTGACCTGGTCCGGCATTGCCCTGCACGAGGGCAAGCTGCCCGGCTATCCCGCCTCGCATGGCTGCGTGCGCCTGCCGAACGGCTTTGCCAAGACGCTGTTTTCCATGACCAAGCGTGGCGCGCATGTGATCATCACCGACGATCCCGTTGCCCCGACGCCAATCACCCATGCCAATCTGTTCACGCCGCGCCTGCCGGTTGACGACGGTGGGCTGCTCTCGGACGTGGAGCTCAGGCCCGCTCGCGTCGAGGCGGGGCTGGCGCCCGTCGAAGTGGCGATGAACGCGGTTCCGCCGCGCAGCGGCGCCGAGACAAAGGTGACGATCGCGGAACCGCCTCCGCTGCGTATTCTGATTACACGACGCACCCAGCGCGATGTCGTATCCGACGTCCAGCGGCTTCTTGGCACGCTCGGCTTCGATGCCGGCATTTCCGACGGGTTGCTCGGCAGCCGGACCATTGCGGCGATCAAGGCGTTCAAGGAGAAGAACGGCATCGAAAAGGACGCCCAGATCCTGTCCGAGACTTTTCTCGGGGCGCTCTATGCGCAGGCCGGCGAGGACCACCCGCCGACGGGCCAGTTGATGATCCGGCAGAAATTCGCGCCACTCTTTTCGGCCCCTGTCGACATCCGGGAGCCAGAAAAGGCACTTGGCACCCATTTCATCGAGGCGACCGCTGTCGATCGCTACAAGCGCAAGGCGGAATGGCGCGGCGTGACGCTCGATGACCACCTGCCTGCATCGACACAGAAGCGTCTCGGCATCGTCACCCCGGCGGACGACAAGTCGATTTTCTCCGCCGAAGCCGCGCTTTCCCGCATCGACATCCCGGATGAGGTGCGCGCCCGCATCGAAACCATGCTGAGCGAGGGATCCTCGATCACCATCTCGGATACCGGCATCGGCCCGGAGACCGGCGACGGTACAGACTTCATCACCGTCACCAGGGCCAAACCGCGGGGCTGAGCATCAGCTAGTGAAGCTGGCGATCAAGTCCCCAAACCCGGTCGCGCAATTCATCTGCTTGTGCGATCGCGCGGTTTATATCGTCCGTGCCCAGCTTTTCGACAAGCGTTGGCATGTTCGAGCGCAGGTCCACTCCAAGTCCCGCCCGGCGATCCGGTATAGAGAAGCCCACGGCCGCAAGGATTGTCGGAAACAGATCGATTGTGCTCGCAGGCTTGCTCACTGTGTCGCGGTGTTCGGTGCCCAGAACCATGAACATGTTGCGGCGATCGGAAGCTTGGAGGTCTCCGTAGACCTCGTTTCGCATGGCGAGATGGTCACTCTGGATGACCACCACCGTGTTTTCGAGCAGGCCATCACGCTCCAGGCGATCAACAAAGCGTTCAACGAGCCAATTGGTGCAGGCAAAGGCCTTGAGGGTATCGTTGGGTTGACGAGTGACGAGTGGAAGGGCTTCGCAGGATGGGGATATGAGGCCTGTCGGCGCATGGCCACCCAGCGTTGTCAGCATCAGACTGTATGGCGCGCCTTGCATTTCAAGTTCGGAAATCTGCTCATATGCAACCTGAAGCATGTCTTCGTCATGCAGCCCCCAATGATTGACGCGCCCGGGGAAACGGTCATGAAGTTCATCGAAACCGAGCAGGCGTTGATAGCCGTGATTGGCAGCGAAACCCCGCGTGCCGGCAAAATCGAGGCTCGCCCCTTTCAAGAAGACATTTGTGTAGCCATTCCGTTCGAGAATATCGCCCAGGCATTCCGCTCCCGGCACAATTTCGTCCACGAGATCGAAGGAATTTCGATGGATGACACCCAAGGACAACAGCGGCACGCCGCAGGTCGATGCCACATGTCCGGCAAGCGTCCAACCGGTCAGGTCCACTTGCTCGACGTTCTCAGCGGACCAAGCCTTGGCGGAAAGGTTCTTCAACGGGCGAGCGACATCTCCGAAACGCTCTTCGTCCCAAAAGGTGAGTTCCGCACTTTCAACGAATATGTGCAGTAGATTTTTCGTCGGACCGGAGGGCACGACGTCCGTCTCAGGGTCCTTGAAGGCCAAGCTCAAGTCCATTGGCGGCGGCGCGGCAGAGGCCAAGGCGCTGGAGGCACCGAGCCAAGTGAGCGGATTGAGTGCCAGGAGGGCGACTGGAAGGCATCGGTTGAGGAAGGCCATGCCGCGAGACATGCCGGCCAGTTGCCACCAACTGATCATGACCAGGACAAAGGGAATGATTGCGACCAGAGACTGCTTGAAAGCCTGATCTTGAACGGCTTCCGACCCGACGTCGTAGTTCAGGTGAAACAGAATGGCCTGCACGTCGACGGCGCCGAAAAGCGAGTACAAGATGTACCAGACAGCGAGAAGCAGCGTCGCAGCATAGGTCCAACGCAGTGTTACACGTTGCTGCTCGGGATATACCTTCGAGAAGACATACAGGAACAAGAAAATCGCGGTAAACAGCATGGGACGCCACGAAGGCATCAGTTCAACGCTGACATCGATGATTGACGTCACCGCCCAGGCGAAAACGGCTGCCCACAGAATGGCTCGAACTGCCTGATTTTTGAAACTTTCGAGCGTCCGAGACGAAAATGACATACAGCAACCTCCGATTCGAGGTTCAATCTATAGCTGCATGCCACTTTCGTTTAGCTTAATCTGAATGATAAAATTCGATGGAGTGATCCTACCCTTACATCAAACCAGTTCGACGTCGAGCACGCCGGGGGTCGAGCGCATGGCGGCGGCGATCTCGGGGGAGATTCGGAAGCGTTCGGTCAGTTCCACCTCGATTTCGCGCTGGCCTTCGTCCTTGATCACGATGAAGGAGACGAGCCCGTCGCCCCTTGCGTTCAGATGTGCGGCGACAGCGCGCAAGGGACCGGAATCCCGGACGAAGACGCGCATCGCCTTCTGCATGCGGATCGACTGTTCTTCCAGCGACTGCGCCGTCTGGATGCGCAATCCGATGCCCTCGGGCCGCTCTTCCGCCTGAACTGTCAGCACCAGCGATTTCCCCGCTTCCAGAAGGTCGCGATACTGGTTGAGGCCTTCAGAGAAGAGAACCGCTTCATACTGGCCAGAGGCATCCGAGAAGGTAATGATGCCCATCTTGTTGCCGGTGCGGGTCTTGCGCTCCTGGCGCGAGATGACGGTGCCGGCGAGGCGGCCGGCGGAGGCGCCCTGCTTTACGGCCACCGAGAAATCCGCGAAATTCTGGACGCGCAGCTTGTCGAGCAAGTCTCGGTAAGCGTCGAGCGGGTGGGCAGACAGGTAGAAGCCGAGCACCTGGAATTCACGCATCAGCTTTTCGGAGGAAAGCCAGGGCGTATATGGGGCAAAAGCGATCCGCTCAGGGCCGCTTGCACCGCCGGAGCCGAACATGTCGGACTGGCCGCTGACGGCATTTTCCTGGGCGCGCTGGGCATAACCCATGATGCGATCGATGCTGCCGACGAGTTCCGCACGGTCGCGACCGAAGCAGTCGAAGGCGCCGGCGGCAATCAGGCTTTCGAAAACACGGCGATTGATCTGCTTCGGGTCGATCCTGAGGCAGAAATCCTCGATGCTGTCGAAGGGCTTGTCGCCGCGCACCTCGACGATGTGATCGACGGCGCCTTCGCCGACACCCTTGAGGGCGGCGAGCGCATAGTAGATGCGGTTCGGCCCGGTCTGGAAGTGACGGTAGGAGGTCTGGACAGAAGGCGGCACGACTTCGATGCCGAGGCGGCCGGCATCCTGACGAAAGTCGACCAGCTTTTCGGTGTTCGACATATCGAGCGTCATCGATGCGGCGAGGAACTCGACCGGATAATGCGCCTTCATATAGGCCGTCTGATAGGAGACGATGGCGTAGGCTGCAGCGTGCGACTTATTGAAGCCGTAGTTGGCGAATTTGGCCAGCAGCTCGAAGATGTTGTTGGCCTGCGGCTTCGAGACACCGTTCTTCATTGCGCCATCGACGAAACGGACCGACTGCTGGTCCATTTCCGCCTTGATCTTCTTACCCATGGCGCGGCGCAGAAGGTCTGCTTCGCCGAGCGAGTAGCCCGACAGGACCTGCGCGATCTGCATGACCTGTTCCTGGTAGACGATAACGCCCTGGGTTTCCTTGAGCAGGTAATCGATCTTCGGATGGATCGAGGCGATCTCTTCCTCGCCATGCTTGCGGGCATTGTAGACGGGGATGTTTTCCATCGGGCCCGGGCGATAGAGGGCCACGAGCGCGATGATGTCCTCGATGCAGTCGGGGCGCATGCCGATCAGGGCCTTGCGCATGCCGGCACTTTCCACCTGGAACACGCCGACCGTTTCACCGCGCGAGAGCATCTCGTAGGTCAAGGTGTCATCCAGCGGGATGGCGGCGAGGTCGACCTTGATACCGCGCTGCTCCTCGACGAAGTCGACGGCCGTCTTCAGCACCGTCAGCGTCTTCAGGCCGAGGAAGTCGAACTTCACGAGGCCGGCCTGTTCGACCCATTTCATGTTGAATTGGGTGACCGGCATGTCGGAGCGTGGATCGCGATACATCGGCACCAGCTTCGACAGCGGGCGGTCACCGATGACGATACCGGCGGCATGCGTCGAGGCGTGGCGGTAAAGGCCTTCGATTTTCTGGGCGATCTCCAGCAGGCGCGCAACGACAGGCTCTTCTTCAGCGGCCTCCTGGAGCTTGGGCTCCTCCTCGATCGCCTTGGAGAGCGGCGTCGGATTGGCCGGATTGTTCGGGACCAGCTTGCAGATCTTGTCGACCTGGCCATAGGGCATTTCGAGCACGCGGCCGACGTCGCGGAGCGCCGCGCGCGCCTGCAGCGATCCGAAGGTGATGATCTGGCCCACCTGCTCGCGACCATATTTGCGCTGCACGTAGCGAATGACTTCTTCGCGGCGCTCCTGGCAAAAGTCGATGTCGAAGTCGGGCATCGAGACGCGTTCCGGATTGAGGAAGCGTTCGAAGAGCAGCGAGAAGCGCAAGGGATCGACGTCGGTGATGGTCAGCGCATAGGCAACGAGCGAGCCCGCACCCGAACCACGGCCCGGGCCGACCGGGATGTCATGCTGCTTTGCCCATTTGATGAAGTCCGAAACGATCAGGAAGTAGCCGGGGAACTTCATGCGTTCGATGACCGAAAGCTCGAACTCCAGCCGGTCGCGGTATTCCTTTTCCTCATAGCCCGGCGCCATGCCGAGGGCTGCCAGACGCTGGTCAAGACCCTCGACCGCCTGGCGGCGCAGTTCGAGTGCTTCTTCCCGTTCGGCTTCCTCCGGATCATCGCTGCCACCGGTGAAGCGCGGCAGGATGGGCTTTCGGGTATCGAGCACGAAAGAGCAGCGGCGGGCGATCTCGACGGAATTCTGAAGCGCCTCCGGCAGGTCGGCGAAGAGCTTCATCATGTCCGCCCGGCTCTTCAGATAGTGGTCCGGGGTCAGGCGGAAGCGGTCGTCGTTCGATACGATGGCATTGTGGGCCACAGCCATCAGCGCATCATGGGCATCGTAGTCGTCGCGGGCCGGGAAAAAGGCCTCGTTGGTCGCGACCAGCGGCAGGTCATGCTCATAGGCGAGCTGGACCATGCGCCGCTCATGCGTACGATCATACTCACCATGCCGCTGCAATTCGACATAGAGGCGGTCGCCGAACAGACGCTTCAAGGCAAGCAGACGGCTCTCGGCCTGGGCCTTGTGACCATCTTTGAGCATACGATCGATTGGCCCGCCACCGGCGCCCGTCAACAGGATCAGGCCTTCGGTGCCGCTCTCTTCGAGCCAGGAGAGCTTTACATGGGTCGGCTGACCCGCGTCGCCGCCGAGATAGGCGCGGCTGACGAGATCGACGAGGCGCTCATAGCCTTCGGCATCCGATGCCAGAACGACGACGGCCGGCAGATCGGGCATATGACCGTTGCCGCCACGCTTCTCGCCGGTCGAATCCTCCATGTCGATCGACAACTGGCAGCCGATGATCGGTTGGATGCCATCACCGAGCGCCTTTTGCGAAAACTCGAGCGCGACGAAGAGATTGTTGGTGTCGGTGATCGCGATCGCCGGCTGGTCGTCGGCGACAGCCTTGCCGAGGATCTTCTTCAGCGGCAGCGCGCCCTCGAGCAGCGAATAAGCGGAATGCACGCGCAGATGCACGAAACCCGGACCGTCACCCACTCCACCGGACGCCTTTCTGTCGACGCTGTCCTCGCCCATACCGCTTCATTCCTTGATTTCTGAATCGGTCGGGATTTTCGGCTTTCAGGCTCACGAAGTCCAGAAGTAAGTCGGGCGGCAAGGCCTTGGTCACCAGCTTTGCCGCCCCAAAATGTCAGAGCGCCATCATCAGCAAAGCCATGCTGGATACGAAAACCGCCATCGAGGCAAATGCAGCAACGTCACGAAGAATTTCGGTCATTTCTGTCTCCTTGTCCCTTTATGTTTTTATTTTGTTCTTCTCTTGTTCCAATGTCAACCCAAAAAAACCGCAGCCTCGGTGGAACAAATTCCACAGAGGCGCAGGGACATCAGGAAAAAGGAGAAGAAAGCGGGCTGAGATCAGACGACGAGTTCGACGACCTTGCCGTCGACCAAGGTAACGCAGCGGTCCATCCGGCGGGCAATGTCGTGATTGTGGGTCGCGATCATGGCCGAGAGACCGGACTGACGGACCAGCGCTTCGAGCGCCGAGAAGACATAGCTTGCCGTTTCGGGATCGAGGTTGCCGGTCGGTTCGTCGGCAAGCAGCACCAGAGGGGCGTTGGCGACTGCGCGGGCAATCGCCACGCGCTGCTGTTCGCCGCCGGAGAGTTCGGCCGGGCGGTGATCGGCGCGATGACCGACACGCATGTAATCCAGAAGTTGCTTGGCGCGTTCGGCCGCCTCTGGCTTGGTGAGTCCGGCGATCAGCTGCGGCATCATCACGTTTTCCAGCGCGGAGAATTCCGGCAGCAGATGATGGAACTGGTAGACGAAGCCGATCGACTTGCGGCGAATGGCCGTTCGCTGCTCGTCGCCCAGTTCCTGGCAGGCAACGCCGCCAACGGTCACTTCGCCGCCGTCGGGATGCTCCAGAAGCCCGGCAACATGCAGAAGCGTCGACTTGCCCGTACCCGAAGGGGCGACCAGCGCCACGGTCTCGCCGGTGCGCAAGGTGAAGTCCGCACCTTTCAGGATCGAGAGTACGGTTTCGCCCTGGCCATAGTGGCGATCGATGCCGGCAAGCGAGAGAACCACGTCTTTTGCCATTGATTTCGGCATCCTCATTCGTAACGCAGAGCCTGGACGGGATCCAGGCGCGAGGCCCGCCAGGCCGGGAAGATGGTGGCCATAAAGGACAGGCTGAGCGCCATGATGATAACCGATACGGTCTCACTGGCGTTCATGTCCGCGGGAAGCTGGCTCAGGAAATAAAGTTCGGGATCGAAGATCATCGTTCCGGAGACCCAGGAGAAGAACTGGCGGATGCTTTCGATGTTCAGACAGACGATCACGCCGAGCACGACACCTGCCAGAGTTCCTGCCGTGCCGATCGCGGCACCCGTCATGAAGAAGATGCGCATGATGGCGCCCGATGTAGCGCCCATGGTGCGCAGGATGGCAATGTCGCTCGCCTTGTCCTTCACCAGCATGATCAGGCCGGAAATGATGTTCAGCGCCGCGACAAGCACGATCAGCGTCAGGATCATGAACATGACGTTGCGCTCGACCTGAAGGGCCGAGAAGAAGGTCTGGTTGCGCTGGCGCCAATCGGTGAGGAAGATCTGGCGGCCGGCAGCCTCCTCGATCAACGGACGCAGCTCGTCCACGGCATCCGGATTGGAGATGAAGAGCTCGATCGACTGAACGATGCCTTCGACGTTGAAATAGATCTGCGATTCCTCGAGCGGCATATAGATGATCGAGGCATCATATTCCGACATGCCGATTTCGAAGATGGCCGAGACCGGATAGGACTTCACCCGCGGATTGACGCCAAGCGGCGTCACATCGCCTTCGGGAGAGACCAGAGTGATCGTGTCTCCCGCCGAAAGCCCCAGCTGGGCCGCCATGCGCGAGCCAATGAGAACGCCCTCCCCGGTTGCAAAACCGACCAGGTCGCCGGAGCGGATGTTGGAGGAAACGACCGACAGCTTCGTCAGATCATCGGGGCGAATGCCGCGCACCAGCGCTCCGGTACCAGCACCCTCACGACCCGAAGCGAGCGTCTGCCCCTCAACCAGCGGCAGTGCCATGGTCACGCCCGGAACGGCGGCGAAACGCTCGGCCAAGCCGGCATAGTCGCTCAGCGGCTGGTCGACAGCCTGGACGACCATGTGGCCGTTAATGCCGAGAATGCGCGAGACGAGTTCCGTGCGGAAGCCGTTCATCACGGCCATGACGATGATCAGCGTCGCTACGCCGAGCATGATGCCGATGAAGGAGAAGCCGGCAATGACGGAAATGAAGGCTTCCTTGCGCCGGGCACGCAGATAGCGCCAGGCCACCATGCGTTCAAAGCCGGAAAAGGCGCGCGCAGATGCGGCCTTGTCCGTGTCCACCGTCTCGTTGCCAACGGCCGTCGTCGCCATGGTTTCTCCTTGCCTCGGGATCAAGTCTCAAGACCCGACCTTGGTTCGGCGTAAGGCTTTTGCCTTAGGCCGTCAGCTTGTTGATCGCCGCTTCGATCGTCAGCGTCTCACGCGCACCGGTCTTGCGGTCCTTGAGCTCGACTTCACCTGCAGCGACGGCACGCGGGCCCGCGATGACCTGGACCGGCACGCCGATCAGATCGGCGGTGGCGAACTTCGTGCCGGCACGATCGTCGGTGTCGTCATAGAGCACGTCCTTGCCGGCATTCTGCAGCGCGACATAGAGGCGATCGCAGGTGGTGTCGCAAGCCTCGTCACCCGGCTTCATGTTGATGACAACGGCGTCGAAAGGCGCGACCGAAGCCGGCCAGATGATTCCGTTCTCGTCATGCGAGGCTTCGATGATGGCCGGAACAAGGCGCGTCGGGCCGATACCGTAGGAACCCATGTGGACAAGATGCTCCTTGCCGTCCGGCCCTTGCACCTTGGCGCCCATCGGCTCGGAATATTTGGTGCCGAAATAGAAGATGTGGCCGACCTCGATACCGCGCGCGGAGAGGCGGTCGCCTTCCGGGATCGTGCCGAAAGCCGCTTCGTCATGCATTTCAGACGTCGCGGCGTAAACCGAGGTCCATTTGTCGAAAACGGACTGCAGGCCATCAACGCTGTCGAAATCGGTATCAGCAGCCGGAATGTCGAAATCGACGAAGCTCTTATGGCAATAGACTTCAGATTCGCCGGTGTCGGCGAGAATGATGAATTCGTGGCTGTGATTGCCGCCGATCGGGCCGGTGTCGGCACGCATCGGAATGGCGCGCAGGCCAAGGCGATCGAAGGTGCGCAGGTAAGCGACGAACATCTTGTTGTAGGAATGGATCGCGTCGGCCTGGGTCAGGTCGAAGGAATAGGCATCCTTCATCAGGAATTCGCGCGAGCGCATGGTGCCGAAGCGCGGACGGATCTCGTCACGGAACTTCAGCTGGATGTGGTAGAGGTTGAGCGGCAGGCTCTTGTAGGACTTGACCGACGAGCGGAAGATGTCGGTGATCATCTCCTCATTGGTCGGACCATAGAGCATCGGACGGTCCTGCCGGTCGCGGATGCGCAGCATTTCCTTGCCGTAATCCTCGTAGCGACCGCTTTCCTGCCAGAGCTCGGCCGACTGCAAGGTCGGCATGGACAGCTCGATGGCGCCCGCGCGGTTCTGCTCTTCGCGGATGATGGCGTTCACTTTGTCGAGCACGCGCTTGCCGAGCGGCAGCCAGGAATAGATGCCCTGGCTCTGCTGGCGGATCATGCCCGTCCGCAGCATCAGGCGGTGGGAGACGATCTCGGCTTCCTTGGGGTTTTCCTTCAGGATCGGCATGAAGTAGCGCGACAGACGCATAACGAATTCCAGATGGTTGTCGATGCCGCCGTATTGGCGGAATCAGCGATTGAAACGGGATGTCAGGAAGCGTTCATAGCCGGTTGGACTGGAGAAGAAAACCCGCAAGCGCCGTTCGCTCGCCTCGCCCACAGCCGGCATGCCAAGCGCCCAATTCGGATGCGCAGCCGGCAAGACAATGTCCCGTCAAAACCTGCAAATCAGGTCATTGCATGACCCTTATGCGACAAAGCGGCATGATTGAAATTTTTTTGGATGAGTGTAACAAATCTGCAAGATTCAGGGGTGACAAGGACCAATGATTGGGCTAGGTTCAGCCCATAAAAGAGGCAGGGAGTTCAAATCTTTGCCACACTCGCGGTCAAGTCTTGGGAGGATCAGATCTAGGCGCGCTTGTCGCAGCCCCTTAATTGGTGAAGGATCACGCGAAGCTTCGAACAAGGTCTTTTGACCTTGTTTTTTTTTGCCTAGTCGACGGAATGGGTGTGCTGAGAGGCGCCGATCAGCCTTGCGGCTCTACGCCCGGCATGATGACCGGCAGATCGTTGAAGCTGATGCCGAAATAAGTGCCGGCGACATACCAGGCTCCATAAATCAGTGCAGAGACGATGGAAGTTGTCAGGAAGATGCGCGCCGCACGGAAGCGGGTGGGAGCACTGGCGACCGTACCCGGGACCACGTTCTGATCCTCGTCCTGGGTGCGAAGGCCGATCGGCAAGACGGCAAACAGCACCAGCCACCAGATCACAAAATAGACCGCCAGTCCCGACAGGATCGCCATGATGTTTCGCTCCAGACATGAGATGGCGCCAAACGTTGCGCCTGCGCCGCTCTTTCTCCCCCTATAATCGCGGAAGCTCCCAGGCACAAAGACAAAAGCGTCGCAGGCCCGAACGACCCGCGATCAACAAGACTTCATCGGTTGGTGAATGGGCCTCAGACCTGTTCGAGTTCGATCAGGGTGCCGAAGAAGTCCTTCGGATGCAGAAACAGGACCGGCTTGCCATGGGCGCCGATCTTCGGCTCGCCACTGCCGAGTACACGAGCTCCAGACGCTGAGAGCTGGTCGCGGGCGGCAAGGATATCGGCGACCTCGTAGCAGATGTGGTGCATGCCGCCCGAGGGAGCCTTCTCAAGGAAGGCGGCAATCGGCGAATTCTCGCCAAGCGGTTCGAGGAGTTCGACCTTGGTGTTCTCTAGTTCGACAAAGACGACAGTAACACCGTGCTCAGGAAGCGCCTGGGCCTGGGACACGTTGGCGCCGAGCGTATCACGATAGCTCGCGGTCGCGGCGGTGAGATCCGGAACGGCGATGGCGATGTGATTGACGCGGCCGAGCATGTCTTCCTCCAGTCGTTGCGGGCAAAGATTAAGTCATCCCTGCCCGCCTCGTCCCTCAGACTTTGGTCAGGAACACCGTGACGATCGGCTTCTTGCCCCAGACTTCGTTGGCAGTCGAGCGCACCGCGCGGCGGATGGACTCGCGAACGGTGTCGAGATCCTTGCGACGGCTGCGCGGAATGCTTTCGACGGCGCCGAGAACGGCGTCGTAAAGCGTGTCCTCCATCAGCTCGCCCTCGTGGTCGACTTCGGGCAGACCGAAGGCAACGACATCGGGGTCGCCGAGGAAATCGAAACGGCTGTCGAGCAGCACGCTGACGGCGACATGGCCGACATAGGAGAGCTTTTTGCGGTCGGCGATGCCCATCTCTTCGATGTCGCCGACGAGCTTGCCGTCCTTGTAGACGCGGCCGAAGGGTGCCTGATCGATGACTTCGGCGGGGCCCGGCGCGACGCGCAGCACGTCGCCATTGCGGACACGCGGTACGGTCGGGATACCTGACTGAAGCGCCAGTTCCGTCTGGGCAACCAGATGGGCGGCCTCACCATGCACTGGCACGAGGATCTGCGGACGGACCCACTCGTACATCTTGAGCAGTTCGTTGCGGCGCGGATGGCCCGAAACGTGGACCAGCGCGTCATTGTCGGTGATGATGTGGACGCCCTGCTCGATCAGGCCGTTCTTGATCTCAAGAATCGCCTTCTCGTTGCCCGGGATGGCACGCGAGGAGAAGACGACCGTGTCGCCCTTCGTCAGCGCCACATTGCGCATCTCGTCGCGCGAGAGCTTGGCGAGCGCTGCACGCGCTTCGCCCTGACTGCCAGTCAGGATGATGACGACCTTGTCACGCGGTATGAAGCCGAATTCGTCCTCGGCAAGGAAGGGCTTGATGCCCTCCATGATGCCGATGTCCTGAGCAACGTTCGTGACGCGCTTCAGCGAACTTCCAAGCAGCAGCACTTCACGGCCGGCCGCCTCCGCTGCCTGGGCAATCGAGCGGATACGCCCGACATTCGAGGAGAAGGTGGTGATCGCCACACGGCCTTCCGCCGCTTCGATGATCTTCTGCAAGCCTGCGGAGACTTCCTCTTCGGAAGGCGAGACGCCGTCGCGCATGGCGTTGGTCGAATCGCAAAACATCGCCAGCACGCCCTCGTCGCCAACGGCACGGAAGCGCTCTTCATCGGTCAGCGGGCCGAGTGACGGATTGTGGTCAATCTTCCAGTCACCCGTATGGATGAGATTGCCGAGCGGCGTGCGGATGACGAGCGACATCGGCTCAGGGATCGAGTGGTTGACGCCAATCGCCTCGATCTCAAAGGGGCCGACATTGATGCGGTCGCCCTGCTTGAACGGCGTGATCGGAATCTCGGCGCGCGAGCCTTCATAGTCGCGCTTGGCTTCCAGCATGCCGGCGGTGAAGCGCGAGGCGTAGACAGGTACGTTGAGACCCGGCCAGAGGTCGTTCAGCGCACCGTAATGATCTTCATGGGCATGGGTGATGATGATGCCCTTGAGGTTCTTCTTCTGCTTCTTGATGAAGCTGATATCGGGTAGCACGAGATCCACACCCGGCAGGTCCGGACCGGCGAAAGTCACGCCGCAGTCGACCATGATCCACTGGCGATTGGACGGCGGACCATAGCCGTACAATGCGAGGTTCATGCCGATTTCTCCCACGCCGCCCAGCGGCAGGAAAACCAGTTCGTCGTTATTGGCCATTCTCAGTTCCGATCCAGTCTACCCGAAAAACACGTCTCCGGCGGCAACCGACATCATTCCGTCGGAGCCCCGGTCGAGCAACAAAATTCCCTTATCATCGATTCCGGAAAAGATACCGGAAATCGAGCGGTCCGGGAGGTTCACAGTTATTTTCTCGCCGATGCCACAGGCAACGCAACGCCAGCGCCGCACGATCTCGGCGATCCCCCTGCCCTCGTCCCAGACGGAAAGAACCTCTGCCATCTCGGCGAACAGATGGGCGAAAAACTCCGGCGGCGAGATCGACACGCCCTGGTCGGCAAGCGAGGTTACCGGATAAAGCGTCAAATCCGGGCGGTGGGCGATATTGATCCCGATCCCGATGGCAAGTGCCAGACGGCCATCGGCAATCCGTTCCGCTTCGAGCAATATTCCTGAGGTCTTCTTCCGGCCGATCAGTACATCGTTCGGCCATTTGATTTCGACTGGCTCGGCGCCCGGCGGCATCACCGATTGCACGGATGCATGAACGGCCAGCGCCACGGCAAGCGGCAGTGAGCCCAGCTCTTCGGCCGGTGCTGGATCCATCAGCAGAAGGGTCGAATAGAGATTGCCACGCTCGGACACCCAGGGACGACCGCGGCGGCCACGACCACCGGTCTGGCGCTCAGCCGTTAGCCATAAAAAACCGGAATCGCCCGCGCGAGCGCGGGCGAATGCTTCCGTATTGGTGGACGAAACTTCGTCGAGGGCTTCGTGCCGGAAATCGTCGAGCGAAATCCGGCGCGGTCTACCGAGGCTGGTCAATTAAACAACGTCTTTGCCGCAGCTTCAGCAGCGGTACCGAGAGGGCCGCCGACGAGGACATAACCGACCACGAAGAGACCGGAGAGACCGAAGACGAGGCGCAGCTCGACCGCCGTGCGGGCGAATTCGCCCTTAGCTTCGTCGAACCACATGACCTTGATGATGCGCAGGTAGTAATAGGCGCCGATGACCGAGGCCAGAACACCTATGATGGCAAGCGCATAGAGCTTGGCTTCGATGGCCGCCACGAAGACGAAGTACTTGGCAAAGAAGCCGGCGAGCGGCGGAATGCCGGCGAGCGAGAACATCAGCGCGGTCAGCACGAAAGCCATGAAGGGGCGCGTCGTCGACAAGCCGGCGAGATCGTCGATGTTCTCGACATTGCCGCCTTCCTTCTGGCGCATGGCCATGATGCAGGCGAAGGTGCCGAGCGTCATCACCAGATAGATCATCATATAGAGCAGGACGCCGGCGACGCCGGTGTCGTTGCCAGCTGCGAGGCCGACCAGCGCATAGCCCATGTGACCGATGGACGAATAGGCCATCAGTCGCTTGATGTTCTTCTGGCCGATTGCGGCAACCGAACCCAGCACCATCGAGGCAATCGCAATGAAGACGACGATCTGCTGCCACTCGGCGAAGATCGGCTGGAAGGCTTCGATGACGATGCGGACGAAGATCGCCATGGCGCCGATCTTCGGGGCAGCCGCCAGGAAGGCGGTGACCGGGGTCGGCGCGCCTTCGTAGACGTCGGGCGTCCACATGTGGAACGGAACGGCGGAGATCTTGAAAGCCAGACCAGCCAGTACGAAGACGAGGCCGAAGATCAGGCCAAGCGACGGTTCGCCCTGCGACAGAACAGCCGCGATTTCATCAAAGCCGGTGTTGCCAGTGAAGCCGTAGACCAGCGACATACCGTAGAGCAGCATGCCAGACGAAAGCGCGCCAAGGACGAAGTACTTGAGGCCGGCTTCCGTCGAACGCAGGCTGTCACGGTTGATGGCCGCAACGACATAGAGCGCGAGCGACATCAGCTCGAGGCCGAGATAAAGGGAAATCAGGTCATTGGCCGAGATCAGCAGCATGACGCCGAGGGTCGCGAGCACCAGCAGGACCGGAAACTCGAACTTGTCGAGATGGTCATAGCGGGCGTGCCCGACCGCCATGATCATAGCCGTGACCGAACCAATCAGGGCGAGGACCTTCATGAAGGTGGCGTAGCCGTCGGCGAGGTAGGCGCCATTGAAGGCCTCTCCTTCCGCGCCGGAGAAGACGAGCCAGGCACCAGAGAAGATTAGCAAAGCAATCGCCAGGCCCGTGACGACACTGTTCGACTTCTCGCCCGAAAACACGCCGATCATGAGCAGCACCATGGCGCCGACCGCCAGGATCAATTCCGGCGTGACCAGATGCAGGCTAGCAATGAGAGTTTCAACGGTCATGTCCAAAGGATCCTGTCGTCAGTTCGCAACCAGCGCCAGCGACTGGGCTGCTTGCAATGCTGCGGAGTAGTTGTTCACCAGATTGTCGACGGAAGCGGCGGTCGCATCAAGGATGGGAGCCGGATAAACGCCGAAGAAGATGGTGAGAGCGATCAGCGGATAAAGGGTCAGCTTTTCGCGTGTGGAAAGGTCGAGCATGCTCTTCAGGCTCTCCTTTTCGAGCGCGCCGAAGACGACGCGGCGATAAAGCCAGAGCGCATAAGCTGCCGAGAGGATGACGCCCGTGGCTGCAAAGAGCGCGACCCAGGTGTTGACGCGGAAGACGCCGATCAAGGTCAGAAACTCGCCGACAAAGCCCGAGGTGCCCGGCAGGCCGACATTGGCCATGGTGAAGACCATGAAGGCGAGCGCATATTTCGGCATGTTGTTGACCAGGCCGCCATAGGCCGCGATCTCGCGGGTATGGAGACGGTCGTAGATCACGCCGACGCAGAGGAAGAGCGCGCCCGATACGAAGCCGTGGCTGATCATCTGGAAGATCGCACCCTGAACGCCCTGCTGGTTGGCAGCAAAGATACCCATGGTGACGTAACCCATGTGCGCGACCGAGGAATAGGCGATCAGCTTCTTCATGTCGTCCTGCATCAGAGCGACCAGCGACGTGTAGACGATGGCGATGACGGACAGCGTGAAGACGAAGGGCGCAAAGAAATCCGACGCCAGCGGGAACATCGGCAGGGAGAAGCGCAGGAAGCCATAGCCGCCAAGCTTCAAGAGGATGCCCGCCAGGATGACGGAGCCTGCCGTCGGTGCCTGAACGTGGGCGTCCGGCAGCCAGGTATGAACAGGCCACATCGGCATCTTCACCGCAAACGAGGCGAAGAAAGCAAGCCATAGCCATGTCTGCATCTGCGGCGGGAAGTCGTGCTGCAGAAGGGCTGCGATGTCAGTCGTGCCGGCATCCCAATACATTGCCATGATGGCGAGCAGCATCAGCACCGAGCCGAGCAGCGTGTAGAGGAAGAACTTGTAGGACGCGTAGACGCGATCCTTGCCACCCCAGACGCCGATGATGATGAACATCGGGATGAGGCCGGCCTCGAAGAAGACGTAGAAGAGCACGATGTCGAGCGACACGAAGACGCCGATCATCAGGGTCTCGAGGACCAGGAAGGCGATCATGTATTCCTTCAGGCGCTTCTCGACCGAGGTCCAGCTCGCAAGAATGCAGAAGGGCATGAGCAGCGTTGTCAGGATGACGAACAGCATCGAGATGCCGTCGACGCCGACATGGTAGGAGATGCCGGTACCGAGCCAGGCATGCTTCTCCACCATCTGGAAACCGGTGTTCGAATTGTCGAAGTTGATCCAGATGAACAGCGACACAACGAAGGTGAAGACCGTCGTCAGCAGCGAGACGTTCAGGATGTTGCGGCGGCCGAGAGAAGTATCACCACGGGTCAGCAGAAGCAGGGCCACGCCGACCAGGGGAAGGAAGGTGACCGTCGAGAGAATGGGCCAATCGGTCATCAGAGGGAGCTCCCGAGCATCATCCAGGTAACAAGTGCCGCAATGCCGATGAGCATCGCGAAGGCATAGTGATAGAGGTAACCCGACTGCAGGCGAACGACCTTTTGGGTCAGGCCGCCGACGGCCGAAGCAACTCCGTTCGGGCCATAGGCGTCGATGGTTGCGACGTCACCCTTCTTCCAGAGGAAGCGGCCGAGCGCCTTGGAGGACCGAACGAAGAGGAAGTCGTAGAGCTCGTCGAAGTACCACTTGTTGAGCAGGAACTGGTAGAGCATCCACTGCTGTTCAGCGAGCTTCTTCGGTGCCGATGGGTTCTTGATATACATGTACCAGGCGGTGACGAAGCCAAGCGTCATGGCAATGAACGGGCTCCACTTCACCCACTTCGGAACGTCATGGAACTCTTCCAGTACCGTGTTGGTCGGAAGCGTGAAGAGCGCGCCCTTCCAGAACTCGGCATAGTGATGGCCGAAGAAGTAGTCGTGGAAGATGAAGCCGGCAAACAGTGCGCCGAAACCGAGCAGATAGAACGGGATCAGCATGACCTGCGGGCTTTCATGCACATGGTGCATGACGTCGGCAGACGCACGCGGCTTGCCGAAGAAGGTGAGGAAAGCAAGGCGCCACGAATAGAAGCTCGTGAACAGAGCCGCGATCACCAGCATTGTGAAGGCAAAACCACCGACGGCCGAGCTGGAAGCGAAGGCAGACTCGATGATGTAATCCTTCGAGAAGAAGCCGGCAGTACCGATCAGAGTTCCTGGGATGCCGACGCCAGTCAGAGCGATCGTGCCGATCGTCATGGCCCAGAAGGTCACGGGGATGTGCTTTCGCAGACCACCCATGTAGCGCATGTCCTGCTCGCCATCGACGGCATGGATGACGGAGCCCGCGCCCAAGAACAGCAGCGCCTTGAAGAAGGCGTGCGTGAAGAGGTGGAAAACCGCTGCGCCATAGGCGCCGACGCCGAGCGCCACGAACATATAACCGAGCTGCGAGCAGGTCGAATAGGCGATGACGCGCTTGATGTCGTTCTGCACAAGGCCGACGGTCGCGGCGAAGAAGGCGGTGATCGCACCGATGATGGTGACAACGGTCAAGGCATCGGGCGACAGTTCAAAGACCGGCGACATGCGGGCGACGAGGAAGACGCCAGCGGTGACCATGGTTGCCGCGTGAATGAGGGCCGAAACCGGGGTCGGGCCTTCCATGGCGTCCGGCAGCCAGGTGTGCAGCAGGAACTGCGCCGACTTACCCATGGCACCCATGAAGAGCAGCAGGCAGGCACCGGTCAGCGCATGGCTGCGGTCGAGCTCAAGGCCGAAGAGGTTGAGGACCACTTCAGGCGACGCAGCGGGATCTGCCGGCAGGTAGGACTGGGCGGAAGCGAAGATCGTTTCGAAATTGATCGATCCGAACATCACGAAAAGCGCCGAAATGCCGAGGATGAAGCCGAAGTCGCCGACGCGGTTGACGATGAAGGCCTTCATGGCGGCGGCAGATGCCGAAGGCTTCTTGTACCAGAAACCGATCAGCAGATAGGACGCGAGGCCCACGCCTTCCCAGCCGAAGAACATCTGCAGCAGGTTGTCCGACGTGATCAGCATCAGCATCGCGAAGGTGAAGAGCGACAGATAGGCAAAGAAGCGCGGCCGATGCGGATCGTGATGCATGTAGCCGATCGAGTAGAGGTGCACGAGGCACGATACCGAATTGACGACCACGAACATGACGGCGGTCAGCGTATCGACGCGGAAGGCCCATTCGACATCGATACCGCCGGACTGGATCCAGCGTAGCACCGGAACCTTGATGACCTCGTGGGCCTCGTGGCTCATGGCGACGTTGAAGAACACGATCCAAGAGAGGACCGCGACGATGATCATCAGACCGGTGGTGATGTATTCCGAAGCCTTGGCGCCGATCTGGCGGCCAAGCAAGCCGGCGATCAGGAAGCCGATCAGGGGGAGAAAGACGATAGCCTTGTAGATCATGACCCGATCAGCCCTTCATCATGTTGACGTCTTCGACGGCGATGGAGCCGCGATTACGGTAGAATACCACCAGGATCGCGAGACCAATGGCCGCTTCGGCGGCCGCAACCGTCAGGATGAACAGCGCGAACACCTGGCCGACGAGATCGCCGAGGAAACTCGAGAAGGCCACCATGTTGATGTTGACCGCGAGCAGGATCAGTTCGACCGACATCAGAATGACGATGACGTTCTTGCGGTTGAGAAAGATGCCGAAGACCCCGAGGGTAAAGAGGATGGCACTGACCGTGAGGTAGTGGGAAAGCCCGATTTCCATAATTCTGTTCCTTGACCTCTTGCTCGGCTCAGACGCCCTGGCCCGGCTTGACCTTGACCACCTTGACGGCGGTTTCCGGCGTGCGGGCGACCTGGGCGGAGATGTCCTGGCGCTTGATGTTGGTGCGGTGGCGCAGCGTCAGCACGATCGCGCCGATCATGGCGACGAACAGGACGAGACCGGCGATCTGGAAGAAGAAGACGTAGTCCGTATAGAGCACGTCGCCGAGCGCCTGCGTGTTCTGGCGTTCAGCCACGGCCGGGATCGGCTGGGTGATCGCGTTCAGTGCTTCCGGGCTGATCGCAGTTCCGCCGATGACCACGACAAGTTCGACCGCAACGATCAGGCCGATGAGCGCGCCGATCGGGGCGTATTTCGCCGCCCCCGCCCTCAGTTCCGTGAAGTCGATGTCGAGCATCATCACGACGAAGAGGAAGAGAACCGCGACTGCGCCGACATAGACGACCAGCAGGATCATCGCCAGGAATTCAGCTCCGGTGAGGAGCAGAAGACCCGCTGCGTTGATGAAGGTCAGAATGAGGAACAGGACCGAATGGACCGGGTTCCGAGCCGATATCACCATGAAGGCCGAAGCCACCGCGACAAAGGCGAAGAGATAGAAAAAGAGAGCCTGAAGACCCATGTTGGTGCCTTTTCATCTTCCCCCGGACGAGGGCCCTGCCCCGCCGCCCGATTAGGCGTGACCGATATCCCCATCGGCACGCCCGTTACAAATTTCATCATGTGCCCCGGCGAAGCCCCGCGCTCCGCCTTAGGCGATCGATCCCGAGGGATCAGCGGTAAGGAGAGTCCATCGCGATGTTGCGCGCGATTTCCCGTTCCCAGCGGTCGCCGTTGTCGAGCAGGCGCGCCTTGTCGAAATAGAGTTCTTCGCGGGTCTCGGTGGCGAACTCGAAGTTCGGTCCCTCGACGATCGCATCCACCGGGCAGGCTTCCTGACAGAAACCGCAATAGATGCACTTCACCATGTCGATGTCGTAGCGCACCGTACGGCGGGTGCCATCGTTGCGGCGCGGACCAGCCTCGATGGTGATGGCCTGGGCAGGACAGATCGCCTCGCAGAGCTTGCAGGCGATGCAGCGCTCTTCCCCGTTCGGATAGCGGCGAAGCGCATGCTCGCCTCGGAAGCGCGGCGAGACAGGCCCCTTTTCGAACGGGTAGTTGATCGTCGCCTTCTGCTTGAAGAAGTAGCGCATCGACAGGAAGAAAGCGCCGACGAACTCCTTCAGGAAGAGCGAATTGATAGCTTGTGCAATTGCCATCTTATTCTCCAATGCAGCTGAGGTTACGGCCGGGCGTCATCACGCCCAACCCATCAGCTTCAGCACGAATGCCGTGATGATGACCATGGCGAGCGAGATCGGAAGGAAGACCTTCCACCCAAGACGCATCAGCTGGTCATAGCGGTAGCGCGGAACGAATGCCTTCACCATGGCGAACATGAAGAAGACCATCGACGCCTTCAGCACGAACCAGATGATGCCAGGAACCCAATTCAGGAACCAGACGTCGACCGGTGGCAGCCAGCCCCCGAGGAAGAGGATCGTGGTCAGCGAGCACATCAGCACGATAGCTGCATATTCGCCGAGCATGAACATCATGTAGGGGGTGGAGCCGTACTCGACCATGAAGCCGGCGACGAGTTCGGATTCTGCTTCCGGAAGGTCGAAAGGCGGACGGTTGGTTTCTGCCAATGCCGAGATGAAGAAGATCACAAACATCGGGAAGAGCGCCAGCCAGTGCCAGTCGAGGAAGGAGGCGGGCAGACCCATCATAGTGCCGAGACCGTTGTTCTGGGCAAGCACGATATCGGTCAGGTTCAGCGAGCCGACGCAGAGCAGGACGGTGACGATAACGAAGCCCATCGAGACTTCGTAGGACACCATCTGCGCTGCCGAGCGAAGCGCGCCGAGGAAGGGATACTTCGAGTTCGACGCCCAGCCACCCATGATGATGCCATAGACTTCGAGCGACGAGACCGCAAAGACGAAAAGGATGCCGACATTGATGTTGGCGATCACCCATCCGGCGTTGACCGGGATGACGGCCCAGGTCGCAAGCGCCAGCGTCACGGCGACGAGCGGGGCGAGCAGGAAGACGCCCTTGTTGGCGCCGGCCGGAATGACCGGTTCCTTGAAGACGAACTTGAGCAAGTCGGCGAAGGACTGGAAGAGCCCCCAGGGGCCGACAACGTTCGGGCCACGACGCAGCTGGACGGCTGCCCAGATCTTGCGGTCTGCGAGCAGGATGTAGGCGATGAAGACGAGCAGGCAGACGAGCAGCAGAAGGGACTGCCCGATCATGATGGCCGCCGGCCACACATAGGTGGAAACGAAATTATCCATGGTCCCCTGCCCTTACTCTGCCGCGGCCTTGAAATTGTTGCGGGCCAATGCCGAGCACTCTGCCATGACGGCCGAAGCGCGTGCGATCGGGTTCGTCAAATAGAAGTCTTTGACCGGCGACGCAAACAGAGACTTGCCCATCTTCCCGGGTTTTTTCGCCAGTGCAGCAATATCGGCCGAAGAGCCCGGCGCGATCTCGTCGATCTCGGCGAAATGCGGGTAGGCTTCATAGAGCTGGCCACGCAGCTGCGACAGCGAATCAAACGGCAGCTTCTTGCCGAGCACGTCGGAGAGTGCACGCAGGATCGCCCAATCTTCGCGGGCCTCGCCCGGCGCGAAGCCGGCGCGGTTGCCCATCTGGACGCGGCCTTCGGTGTTGACCCAGGTGCCCGACTTCTCGGTATAGGTCGCACCCGGCAGGATGACGTCGGCATAGTGTGCGCCGTTGTCGCCATGGCTGCCGATATAGACGACGCACTTTGCGGTTTTGGTGGAGAAATCCAGTTCGTCGGCGCCGAGCAGGAAGACGACGTCGAGAGACGAGAGCATTTCACCGGCGGCAACCGCACCTTCTCCCGGCACGAAGCCGAGGTCGAGCGCACCAACGCGGGCGGCTGCGGTGTGCAGCACGGCAAAACCATTCCACTCATCGGTGATAGCACCAACATCGGCTGCGAGCTTTGCAGCGTTTGCCAGAACCGCCTTGCCGTCCGGACCGGAGATCGCGCCCTGGCCGATGATAATAAGCGGGTTCTTCGCGGCCTTCAGGATCTCGGCAAAATTGTTCTTGCCCGAGACCAGTTCGCCGAGCGTTTCGGTGCCTGCACCGAGATACTCGTAAGGGTAGCGCAGCTCGCCGCCTTCACCGATCACGCCGATCGGCAGGCCGCCACGACGCCAGCGCTTGCGAATGCGGGCGTTGAGCACAGCTGCTTCGTAGCGCGGGTTGGCGCCAATGATCAGGATTGCGTCAGCGGCTTCAATGCCTTCGATGCCGGCGTTGAAGAGATAGGTAGAGCGACCGAGCGACGGATCAAGTGCCGTCCCATCCTGCCGACAGTCGGTATTCGACGATCCCAGTGCGTTGACCAGCGACTTCAGCGCGAAGATCTCTTCGACCGAAGCGAGGTCACCGGCGACAGCACCGATCTTGTCGGCGGAGGTCGAAGCCACTGCCGCCTTGATCGTTGCGAAGGCTTCGCCCCAGGTGGCTGGCTGCAGGCGGCCACCCTTCTTGACGTAGGGGCGGTCGAGACGCTGGGTTTTCAGACCATCCCAAACGAAGCGGCTCTTGTCGGAGATCCACTCTTCGTTGATCTGCTCGTTGACGCGCGGCATGATGCGCATGACTTCGCGGCCGCGGGTATCGACGCGGATCGCAGAGCCGAGCGCGTCCATGACGTCGACCGATTCGGTCTTGTTCAGTTCCCACGGACGAGCGGTGAAGGCGAAGGGCTTGGAGGTCAGTGCGCCGACCGGGCAAAGGTCGACGACATTGCCCTGCAACTCGGAGGTCATCGCCTGCTCGAGATAAGTGGTGATCTCGGCGTCTTCGCCACGGCCGATCAGGCCGAGTTCGGCGATACCGGCGACTTCGGTGGTGAAGCGGACGCAGCGCGTGCAGTGAATGCAGCGGTTCATCACGGTCTTGACCAGCGGTCCGATATATTTGTCTTCGACGGCGCGCTTGTTCTCGGTGTAGCGCGAGCTATCGATACCGAAGGCCATGGCCTGGTCCTGTAGGTCGCATTCGCCACCCTGGTCGCAGATCGGGCAATCCAACGGGTGGTTGATCAGCAGGAATTCCATCACGCCTTCGCGGGCCTTTTTGACCATCGGCGTGTTGGTGAAGACTTCCGGCAGTTCGCCGTTCGGTCCGCCACGGATGTCGCGCACGCCCATGGCGCAGGAGGCGGCCGGCTTCGGCGGGCCACCCTTCACCTCGACAAGGCACATACGGCAATTGCCGGCGACCGACAGCCGCTCATGGAAACAAAAGCGCGGAACCTCGGCGCCGGCTTCCTCGCACGCCTGCAACAGCGTGAAATGATCCGGAACCTCGATCTCTTTTCCGTCGATCTTCAGCTTAGTCATATTCGCCTTCCTGCCTCACGCTTCCGCGCATCCTGCCGGGGCATTCCTGCCGCGACTGACAGTCTTCGTCCGCAGCGGATGAAAACTGCCGGTTTTATCCCTCAAGTCCGACGCATCGCCCCCGCGCGGCCGAACCTTAATCTTAACTGCCTGACCGAGCCTTGCCGCCCGCCAACCGGCGCGCCTGGCCTGCCCAGTCGTCTCGCAGCACACGGCCGTCGAGACCCAATTCCTTGTCCAGCGCGACAAGCGCCTTCTCATCCATCTCAGCGAGGTCCTTGAGGCGGGTCACTCCCCTGCCCTTCAGGACCTGCTCGACCTTCGGGCCGATGCCGTCGATCCTCTTCAGATCGCCGGCCTTGCCGGAGGCCTTTTTCGGCTTCGCTGCTCCCGCGGCCAGCTCGACCTTTGCACTCGGCGGAGCCTTCGCTTTCGGCGCGGCCTTCGCCTTCGTTGCAGCGGTCGGCTTGGCAGCAGCCTTGGCCTTCGGCTTTTCAGCCTTGGCTGGTGCCGGCTTCACCGGGGCTTCGGCCTTGGCCTTGACCTTCGGCGCGACCGGCTTCTTCGCCTTGACCTCTGCCGGGACCGGTTGAGGCTCTGCGGTCTCGGCGCGCGCCTCGACCTTGTCTTCGGGCTCGGTCGTCTGCTTGGCTTCCGCCGCCTTGCGTTCGTCCTCAAGTTGCCGCGCAATCTGGCCGGTCACTTCCATGGCGCCCTGGATCGAGCCGAGGAAGAGCTTGCTCATCTGCGCCGCCACGCCGAAGCCGAAAGCGGTGGCGGCGGCCATGGCGGCCGCCGGGTTGGTCATCAGGTCGTCGAGACCTTCGGGAGCACGAGCATCCGAAGCCTTCTCGTCCGGCCCCTTCTTCCCGCCCTTGTCCGAAGAGCTCGTCATCCCTTTTGTCCCTTACTCTGCCGCTTCCATGACCACCCCGTGGGCGATCGCGTTGCGGGTGTATTGATCGATGCGCTTTTCCATCTCCGGACGGAAATGCTTGATCAGGCCCTGGATCGGCCAGGCAGCCGCATCACCGAGCGCACAGATGGTGTGGCCTTCGACCTGCTTCGTCACCTGGAAGAGCATGTCGATTTCCCGCTTCTGGGCATTGCCCTTCACCATGCGTTCCATGACGCGCATCATCCAGCCCGTGCCTTCGCGGCACGGCGTGCACTGACCGCAGCTCTCGTGCTTGTAGAAAGCCGAGAGGCGCCAGATGGCCTTCACGATGTCGGTCGACTTGTCCATGACGATGACAGCGGCGGTGCCGAGGCCGGAGCCCAGTTCGCGCAGACCGTCATAGTCCATGATCGCGTCCTTCATCTGGGCGCCCGGCACGCAAGGTACCGAGGAACCGCCCGGGATGACGGCGAGCAGGTTGTCCCAGCCGCCACGGATGCCGCCACAGTGCTTTTCGATCAACTCCTGGAAGGTGATCGACATGGCTTCTTCGACCGTGCACGGCTTGTTGACGTGGCCGGAGACCGAGAAGAGCTTGGTGCCGGCATTGTTCGGACGGCCGAAGCTCGAATACCAGGACGCACCGCGACGCAGGATGGTCGGGGCAACGGCAATCGACTCGACGTTGTTGACCGTGGTTGGGCAGCCGTAGAGACCCATGTTGGCCGGGAACGGCGGCTTCAGACGCGGCTGGCCCTTCTTGCCCTCGAGGCTTTCGAGAAGTGCGGTTTCTTCGCCGCAGATATAGGCGCCGGCGCCATGGTGCACGACGATGTCGATGTCATAGCCGAGCTTGTTGTTCTTGCCGAGCAGACCGTAGTCGTAGCACTCGTCGATCGCTGCCTGCAGGGCTTCACGCTCGCGCATGAACTCACCGCGGACATAGATGAAGGCATGATGCGCGCCCATGGCGAAGGACGCGATGACGCAGCCTTCGATCAGGGTGTGCGGATCATGGCGCATGATCTCGCGGTCCTTGCAGGTGCCGGGCTCCGACTCGTCGGCATTGACAACGAGATAGTGCGGACGGCCATCCGATTCCTTCGGCATGAAGGACCACTTGAGACCGGTCGGGAAGCCTGCGCCGCCGCGACCACGAAGACCTGAGGCCTTCATCTCGTTGATGATCCAGTCCCGGCCCTTTTCGAGGATTTGCTTGGTGCCATCCCAGTGGCCGCGCGACATCGCGCCCTTCAGGGACTTGTCCTTGAGGCCGTAGATATTGGTAAAGATGCGATCCTGATCTCTCAACATAACCTAACCTCTCAGCGCGGCTTCTTGCCGAAGACCTTGATGTATTCCGCTTCGCCGCCCTTGGCGAGCGCCTTGGCCTGCTTGACCCAGTCGTCCCGCTCGATGCGGCCGGAGAACTTGAGATAGGTATCCACCCACTCGCGCTCCGCCTTCTTCCACTTGGCGATCTGTTCGAACTTGTAGACGCCAAGGCCGTTCAATGTTGCTTCAATCTTCGGACCGACGCCGGAGATCATCTTCAGATCATCAGGCGTTTCGGGACGCTCGATGCCTTGAGGACGGTTTTTCTCATCCATGACCGGGGCAACAGGAGACGCTACGGCTTCCTTCTCGACCGGACGGGCCGTATCGGCGCTGTCGCCCTTCAGCTTGACGTTTTCGGCAGCAGCCTTCTTGGCGGTCGCCGGGGTCTTCAGCTTCGTGTCCGTTTCAGGCGCATCGGTCACCGGCTTTGCAGCATTGGCCGGAGGCACGGCAGCCTCTTCGGTCTTTGCCGGCGCCGGCGTGTCGGTGAAGCGGATCGGCTGGATGTCGTCGGTCAGCGTGGTCGGACCACCGACCGGCGCCGAGAAGATGCGATCGACCTGCGGGCCCGGCTTGATGTCCGCACCCTTGCCCGCCGCAAAGCGATCGATGATGTGCTCGAGCTGGGTGACCGTCAGGTCTTCATAGGCATCCTTGAAGATCATCACCATCGGCGCATTGACGCAGGCGCCCTGACACTCGACTTCTTCCCAGGACAAGGTGCCGTCTGCGTTGCGCTCGAAAGGCTCCGGATGGATCTTCGACTTGCAGACGTGAATGAGGTCTTCCGCACCGCGCAGCATGCAGGGCGTCGTGCCGCAGACCTGGATATGGGCGCGTGTGCCGACCGGCTTCAGCTGGAACTGCGTGTAGAAGGTCGCGACTTCGAGGACGCGGATATAGGGCATGTCGAGCTTTTCAGCGACATACTCGATCGCAGCCTTGGTCACCCAGCCTTCCTGTTCCTGTGCGCGCATCAGAAGTGGGATGACCGCCGATTGCTGGCGACCCGCCGGATACTTGCGAATGGTGGCTTCAGCCCAGGTCGCATTTTCCGCATTGAATGCGAATGCTGCGGGCTGGAATTGCTCTTCGGCTAGTCGACGAACGGACATACTTCCTCACGCCTTGTCTCAGTTTATGGAACCACACCGCGTATTCGTCACATTGGCGAATTCGCAGGCATAGGCCGAATTGTCTTTCTGAAGGAATACGAAGAGCTTCGAGCCGGTCCAACTGGAGCTCTTGATCTCGTATCCATCCTGGATCAGCTTGGCCATCGGTACTGAATCCCTCGACGATACAGCTCTGTTCTCCTGGGCCACCGCCTGGGTGGCGCCGAGACAGATCAGCACGGTTGCGAGGGCTCTCAGCATCAGCGGTCTACTTCTCCGAACACGATGTCGAGCGAGCCGAGGATCGCCGAGACGTCGGCCAGCTGGTGGCCGCGGCACAGGAAATCCATGGCCTGCAGATGTGCATAACCCGGGGCGCGGATCTTGCAGCGATAGGGCTTGTTGGTGCCGTCGGAAACGAGGAAGACGCCGAACTCGCCCTTCGGGGCTTCAACAGCGGCATAAACCTCACCGGCCGGCACGTGATAGCCTTCGGTGTAGAGCTTGAAGTGGTGGATCAGGCCTTCCATTGAGCGCTTCATCTCGCCGCGCTTCGGCGGAACGACCTTGCCGTCCAGCGACGAGACCGGGCCGATCTTCGCGTCACCCAGCAGGCGGTTGACGCACTGCTTCATGATCTTCACCGACTCGCGCATTTCGAACATGCGGATCAGGTAACGATCGTAGCAGTCACCGTTCTTGCCGACCATAATGTCGAAGTCGAGATCGGAGTAGCACTCGTAGGGCTGCGACTTGCGCAGGTCCCAGGCAGCGCCCGAACCGCGGACCATGACGCCCGAGAAGCCCCAGGCCCAGCAATCATCGAGGCTGACGACGCCGATGTCGACGTTGCGCTGCTTGAAGATGCGGTTGCCGGTCAAAAGGTCGTCGATGTCATCGAGCTTTTCCGGGAACTGGTCGCACCACTTGCCGATATCCTCAACCAGCTGATGCGGCAGATCCTGGTGCACGCCACCCGGACGGACATAAGCTGCGTGCATGCGGGCGCCAGAGGCGCGCTCATAGAACACCATCAGCTTTTCGCGCTCTTCGAAGCCCCAGAGCGGCGGCGTCAGCGCGCCGACGTCCATGGCCTGCGTGGTGACGTTGAGGAGGTGCGAGAGGATACGACCGATTTCAGAATAGAGAACGCGGATCAGCTGACCACGGATCGGAATCTGGATGTCGAGGAGCTTTTCGACGGCCAGCGAATAGGCATGCTCCTGGTTCATCGGCGCGACATAGTCGAGGCGATCGAAATAGGGCAGCGCCTGCAGATAGGTCTTGGTCTCGATCAGCTTTTCGGTGCCGCGATGAAGCAGGCCGATGTGCGGATCGACACGCTCGACGATTTCCCCATCCAATTCCAGAACGAGGCGAAGAACGCCGTGCGCCGCCGGGTGCTGCGGGCCGAAGTTGATGTTGAAGTTGCGGACGTTGTGTTCAGTCATGGTCTCTGCCCTTCCGCTCACTTGGCCGCTTTTTCATCGCCAGGCAGCACGTAGTCCGTGCCTTCCCAGGGCGAGAGGAAGTCGAAATTGCGGAATTCCTGCTTGAGCTCAACGGGCTCGTAGACGACGCGCTTGGCGCTATCGTCGTAGCGAACCTCGACGAAACCGGTCGTGGGGAAGTCCTTGCGCAGCGGATGACCCTCGAAGCCATAGTCTGTAAGAATACGGCGCAGGTCCGGGTGATCGGTGAACAGGATGCCGTACATGTCCCAGGCTTCGCGCTCGAACCAGTCGGCACCAGGGAAAACCTGGCAGGCCGAAGGGACCGGCTGGAACTCGCCGGTCGCGACCTTGATGCGGATGCGCAGGTTCTGGCGCGGCGACAGCAGATGGTAGACCACGTCGAAGCGGTCTTCGCGCTTCGGGTAGTCGACGCCGCAGATGTCGATCAGGTTGACGAAGCCGCACTGGACATCGTCACGCAGAAAAGTCAGCAGCGGGATCAGGTTTTCCGACTTCGCGGTCAGCGTCAGTTCGCCGAAGCGGATCTCGCTCGACGAAATCAGCGCACCACGGACCTCTGCGAGATAGGAAGCGAGCTCGTTCAGGGCTTCACTCATGTTTTCAGTCCCTTCGCCTTACCGCTCGATCGTGCCCGTGCGCCGGATCTTCTTCTGCAGGAGCATCACACCGTAGAGCAGAGCTTCTGCCGTGGGGGGACAGCCCGGCACATAGATATCGACCGGCACGACGCGATCGCAGCCGCGCACGACGGAATAAGAATAATGGTAATAGCCGCCGCCGTTGGCGCAGGAGCCCATCGAGATCACGTAACGCGGCTCCGGCATCTGGTCGTAGACCTTGCGGAGTGCGGGCGCCATCTTGTTGGTCAGCGTGCCGGCGACGATCATGACGTCGGACTGACGCGGGCTTGCGCGCGGCGCAAAGCCGAAGCGCTCGGCGTCGTAACGCGGCATCGACAGCTGCATCATTTCGACAGCGCAGCAGGCGAGACCGAAGGTCATCCACATCAGCGAGCCGGTACGGGCCCAGTTGATCAGCTCGTCTGTCGAGGTGACCAGGAAGCCCTTGTCGGCGAGCTCATTGTTGATCTCGCCGAAGAAGCGGTCATCGGCGCCAACAGGCTTGCCGGTATTGGGATCGATGATACCCTTCGCCTGCGGCGCGATCATCGTCGTATCGGACTGGATCACTCCCATTCGAGCGCCCCCTTCTTCCATTCATAGATAAAGCCGACGGTGAGAACACCGAGGAAAACCATCATCGACCAGAAGCCGAACCAGCCGATCTCACCGAAAGATACTGCCCAGGGGAACAGGAAGGCGACTTCGAGGTCGAAGATGATGAAGAGGATCGACACCAGATAGAATCGAATGTCGAACTTCATGCGGGCATCATCGAACGCGTTGAAGCCGCACTCATAGGCCGACAGCTTCTCCGAATCGGGCGCCTTGTAGGCAACGGCAAACGGCGCCACCAGGAGCGCAATACCGATGATCAAGGATATGCCGACAAAGATGGCGATCGGAAGGTAAGAACTGAGCAGATCAGTCATCATATCACCCTGCTTGTCTCGCATGCCTGACGGCATTTAGGGCGGAGGCGACAAGCCGTAAAGAGAGTTGCAACGCGCCGTGGTTAGCGCAGGCAGCCACCCAGCGCAAGTCCAACCAAAGCCTTTTCACCCGATACCGGACCGCACCTTACCAGCGGGTAAAATGCATGTCTCGCGCAATCGCGCGTGCGGTGCAAAAACCCACGGCAATCACGACGCCGACTGGGCGCGCCATATCTGAGAAGTCAAGGAGTAGAAGAAGAAGTGGCGCGAGTGACGGGGCTCGAACCCGCGACCTCCGGCGTGACAGGCCGGCACTCTAACCGACTGAGCTACACCCGCGCATTTCATGAGGATTTCCCCATGTCTTCGCTGCCTTAAGCAGCGTGCCCTGAAGGCTTTGGAATGGCGCGAGTGACGGGGCTCGAACCCGCGACCTCCGGCGTGACAGGCCGGCACTCTAACCAACTGAGCTACACCCGCGCATTTCCAAATCGGGGTTCAAGGCGATCCCCGTCGAGCGGCTTGCCGTTCGATGAGCGGCTCTCTACGGGGTTCATCTGGAGGTGTCAAGCAGGTTTCAAGACAAAACCGTGACCGCCCGATTTTTTCCCCTGCCCCTCCCCTGAGCTTGCCGGAAGCTCCCTGCTCGCGACAACGCGCCGCAGGCGCAAAACAAGGATTCTGCTCAGTTTTCCACAAGGCCCGATCGACCGCATGACAAAAAAACAAAAAATCTGCACAAACACTCTTGCGGATTTTCCGCGATCCGCATAGATCACGGCCACCGACGCGGCAGACATGATCCGCCAAGCGTACGGGCGATTAGCTCAGTTGGTAGAGCGCTTCGTTTACACCGAAGATGTCGGGAGTTCGAGTCTCTCATCGCCCACCATTTTTCCTCCTTTGTTTAGCTTTTCTTGCGCAGCTTGATGCGCATCGCCTTTCCGTCTGTCTGGTCGACGTCGAAGGCACCCGTCTTCCGGATCAGATCGCTCAATTTTGAACATCCATAAGTTCGCGAATCGAAATCTGACTTGAGGTTGGATAGCTGAGTCCCCAACGCAGAAAGTGCGACCCAGCCATCCTCGCTGTCGATGTCGGACAAGACACGTTTGATGATCGGGACGGCAGCGCTCGGCGTTTTGAGCGGCGGCACTGCCTTCGCGTCACCATCCGGCGATGCCTGGACCCCAATGTTTTCCGTGTAGATGAAGCGCCGGCAAGCCTGACGGAAACTCTCGGGCGTTTTCTGCTCCCCAAAGCCGAAAACATCGACACCCTGCTCACGAATGCGGGAGGCGAGTCGGGTGAAATCACTATCCGACGACACGAGGCAGAAACCATCAAATCGCCCGCTCAGCAGGAGATCCATCGCATCAATGACGAGCGCAATGTCAGAGGCATTCTCGCCGGTCGTGTAGGCAAACTGCTGCTGAGGTATGATTGCGTGGCGCGTAAGGGTTTCGATCCACCCTTTTGATCTGGGACTGGCGAAATCGCCATAGATGCGTCTGACACTCGCCTCTCCAAGGCGCGCAATTTCCTCGAACAGCCCATCGGCGATCTTGCTTGATGTATTGTCCGCATCAATCAAAACGGCGAGACGCTTCAAACGATCGTTCGGTGCCATTTCAAGTCTCCCCGTTGCAACCAGAGCGGAAACTGCTCTTTGACTGCAGCCTCGAAGACTTGCTTCGCATTGGCAAGTGCGACAACGTCAAATAGCAAGAGACCCGCCGGATCGCTCCGACGGGCCTGGCTCATCTCAATGCCGCTGCAGCTTACTTCCCGCCAACAGGCCGGGTCGCCGCTGCCTTCTCCACCATCGCCGTCACTTCCGCACGGCGGGCGCCCTGAAGCGGCATGCGGGGCATGCGGACGCGCTCGGAGCCGCGGCCCATGATCTGCTCGGCGAGCTTGATCGACTGCACGAGGTCGTGTTCGGCGTCGAGATGCAGAAGCGGCATGAACCAGCGGTAGATGCGGCGGGCTTCCATCCAGTCGCCACGGTCGGCGGCAGCGACCAGGGCCACCGATTCGGCCGGGAAGGCGCTGGTGAGGCCGGAGACCCAGCCCTTGGCGCCGAGCATCAGGCCCTCGAGTGCCACGTCGTCGAGGCCGGCAAAGATGTCGTAGCGGTCACCGAAGGCGTTGATCAGGTCGGTGAAGCGGCGCGGATCCGGCGCGCTTTCCTTGACGGCCTTGATGTTCTTCACGCCATCGAGCGCTTCCAGCACTTCCGCACCGATGTTGACGCGGTAGGCCGGCGGGTTGTTGTAGAGCATGATCGGCAGGCCGGTTGCTTCCGCAACGGTCTTGAAATGGGCGACCAGCTCATGCGGCTTCGGCACATAGACCATGGCCGGCAGGAGCATCAGGCCGTCAGCGCCGATCTTTTCCGCATCGCGCGCATAGGCCGAGGCGCGGCGGGTGTCGAATTCCGACACGCCGGTGACGATCGGCACGCGGCCGTTCACCACCTCGACGGCGGCCTTCAGGATGGTGCGCTTTTCTTCCGGATCGAGCGAGTTGTTCTCGCCGCAGGTGCCCATGACGATCAGGCCGTTGACGCCGTCGTTGACGAGGGCGTCGAGCACGCGCTGGGTGGCGTCGATATCGACCGAGAGATCTTCATGGAATTGAGTCGTTGCGGCGGGGAAAACGCCGTGCCAGCCGGTGGTCATGGGATGCTCCTGTTGAAGTGGCGAAATCACAGTATACAGTTTGTCGACAAAAACAAGAGGTGCATTTCAGCGACCGCTGAAACGGGGTCGCAGGGGTCAGATGTCGGGAAGTTCGGCGGCAGCGGCGATGTTGCGGGCGACGTAATCCTGGATCTGGCGGACGATCTGGTCGGCATGGGCGACGGACAGCCGATCGGCCTCCTCGACATCGCCTGCGCGGATCGCCTCGATGATCTTCTCGTGCTCCTCGACATAGCGACGCGGCAGGCGATCATCGAAGGTCTGATAGTAGAGGCGCAGGATCCGGCGCCCCTCGTCGAGCAGGCGGGCGAAGAAGGTCGTGTAATAGGGGTTGCCGGCGCGCTCGGCGATGGCGACGTGGAATTCCCTGTTAGCCTCGATCATGGCGAAAGCGTCCTGGGCCTCGACGGCGCGGGAAAAGGCTTCCTGGTGGCGGACGATTTCGGCCATCCAAGCCTCGCCGGAGCGCTGGGCAGCACCCCGCGTGGTGACGCGGTACATCAGGCAAAGCGCTTCGAAATAGGTGGGCAGGCTGGAGAAATCGATGACTGCGACGATCGTGTTGCGATTCGGCAGACTGGTCACCAGGCCGTCCGAGGTCAGCCGCAGCAGCGCCTCGCGAATCGGAGTGCGCGACATGCCGAAATGTTCGGAGAGCCGCGTTTCATCGAGCGGACTGCCGGGCGCGCGCTCCATCGTCAGGATTTCGTGGCGCAGCGCCTTGTAGACCGATTCCGAACCGGAGCCGCGGGTGCGTGCCCCCTCACCTTTGCCAGTGTCGGCATCCGCTCCGCACGTCTCGTTCATGCCCATCCATCGACCCGTATGCTGCCTCGGTTGGAGGCCAGCACAGCGACGAACGGCGGGCAAAGTCAAGTCCGGGAGGAAAACCTCGAAGGTTGGTCAGTGGTCAGACGAGCTGGCCTGTTGGTGTCTCGTCGCCCCAAAGCAGCGGGTTCCAGGCCAGTTCGGGCGGGACGGCGTGAAAAAGGGTGCGCGCCGGATAGGCAGAGCGGGGACGCTTGCCGAGCGGCACGTGCTGGAAGCCATGGCCGATCATCTCGTCTTCGTCGAAGACATTGCGCAGATCGACCACGACAGGCGATTTCATCAGATCTTTCAGACGCGGCAGATCCAGCGACTTGAACTGATCCCATTCGGTGACGAGAACGATGGCGTCCGCACCCTCTGCGACCTCGTAGGCGTTGCGCCGGTATTTGACCGCGCCAAGAACTGCCCTCGCCGCCTCCATGCCTGCGGGGTCGTAGACATGCACATCCGCGCCGCCATCGAGCAGTGTTCTGATGATGGCGATCGAGGGCGCCTCGCGCATGTCGTCGGTATTGGGTTTGAAGGTCAGGCCGAGGACACCGATACGCTTGCCGCGTACGCTGCCGTCACAGGCAGCAATCACCCGGCGGCCCATGGCCCGTTTGCGGTTATCGTTGATTGCGACCGTCGTCTCGATCAGTTTCAAGGGCCGGTCGTAATCCTGTGCCGTCTTCACCAGCGCCAGCGTGTCCTTCGGGAAGCAGGACCCGCCGAAGCCGGGACCCGCCTGGAGGAACTTGTCGCCGATACGGCGATCCATGCCCATGCCCTTGGCAACCTTCTGCACGTCGGCACCAAGTTCCTCGCAGAGATCCGCCATTTCGTTGATGAAGGTGATCTTCATCGCGAGGAAGGCGTTCGAGGCATATTTGATCAGCTCCGCCGTGCGGCGCTCGCAGAAATAGAGCGGCATCTCCTTGAGATCGAGCGCCTCATAGATGTCGCGCATGACCTCGGTAGACCGTTCGTCATCCGAGCCCACCACGATTCGATCAGGGCGGCGGAAATCGGAAATGGCCGCACCTTCCCGCAGGAATTCGGGATTGGAGACGACGGCGATGTCCTTTTGCGGGAATTCTTCCCGGAAGATGCGTTCGATCTCGTCACCTGTGCCGACGGGCACGGTGGACTTGGTGACCACGACGGTGAAACCGGTGGCAGCGGCAGCAATCTCACGGGCAGCGGCATAGACATGGCTGAGATCAGCGTGACCATCGACGAGACGCGACGGTGTGCCGACCGCGATGAAGACCGCATCGGCTGCCGCCACGGGCCCAACGAGATCGCCGGAGAAGCTCAGGCGACCGGCCGCACAATTGTCGGCGATTACAATTTCCAGACCGGGCTCATAAATCGGCACTTTGCCCGCCTGCAGCGCCTCGATCTTGTCCCGGCTCTTGTCGACACAGACCACGTCATGACCCAGCGCCGCGAGGCAAGCCCCGGAGACAAGCCCCACATATCCCGAACCGATCATCACAATGCGCATCCGTGACCCTTCCCGAGAGAATCGTCTTTGATCTCAACGGTGTCACATTTGCCGAAACTCACGACGTCCGGATGACAGCCTCTCGCCAGGTCGCAGCGACGGGTGGTCAGATAGCGGATCGTCTTGTTTCAGGCGCCGAGGCTTGCGCGCAATTTCTGATGGGCCGCCTCGTCGAGGGAGAAATTCCACATCAGGGCGATGGCCGCGAGCTTGGGGAGGATCGGCAGGAAGGCGTAAAGGGCGGAAAGCGTCGTCAGTGCCTGCGGTGTCTGGGTGGCCGTCTGGCTGCCGATGAAGCCGGCAAGATCGAGAAGCGGGAAGACGACGCCTGCGGAGAGTGCCACTGCAAGCTTGGTGGTGAAGCTCCAGGCGGCGAAGTAAAGGCCGGAGCGCTGCTCGCCGGATGAAACCGTGTCGTTGTCGATCACGTCGGCCTGGATCGCCGGTGGCAGTGTCAGATCGAAACCGAGCAGCAGGCCGGTGACGACACAGACGACGGTGAAGGCGAGCACATCGCCCTCGCGAAGGAAACCGGCCACCGAGAAGACGGCACAAGCCAGCATCATGGCGTAGCACCAGGCGCGGTGTTTGCCGAGGCGCCTGGCGGTGGCAACAGCCAGCGGCACGCCGGCGATGGCGCAGAGAAAATAGGTGAAGAGCAACGGCCCCTGCATGGCGGGCGCATCGAGACGCTGGCCGACGAAATAGATGAAGAGCGAGGCAGGGATCGCATTCGCAAAGCTGTTCAAGAGGAAGGCGCTGACCAGTCGGAGGAAGGGACCGTTGGCGCGCAGATGGCGGAAGCCTTCCCGCAGAGAGAGCTTGCGTTGCGAGAGATCGACCGGTTCTGGCACCACGGCCACCGCCAGCAGTCCCGCCAAGGGTAGCGCGACGGCAATAAAGACGGCAACCCAGGCCAGGCCATGAAAGCCGGTCGCCGTGTCCAAGCCGCCGACGAATGGCAGGGTGATCGCGATCAGCGAGCCGATCAGGGTGGCGCCCTCGCGCCAGGCCGACAGCTTGACCCGCGCCTGATAACCGGTCGCGAGTTCCGCACCCCAGGCGGTGTAGGGCAAAAGCGACCAGGTGGCGCCGATCGAGAGCGCCACGCCCCAGAAGGCGAGATAGCCGACACCGGCATCTGCCGGCGGCCAGAAGAGCATGAAGGCGGCCAGTGCCGTCAGCGGCGTGGAGATGACGAAGAAGAAACGGCGGCGGCCATAGCGGGAGCGGACACGGTCGGACAGCCAGCCGAACAGGGGATCGGTGATCGCGTCGACCAGCCGGATGGCAAGCAGCAGCGTGCCGATGGTTGCGAGCGACAGGGCGAAGTGATCGGCGTAGAAGGTCGGCACCACGATGTAGAAGGGCAGCGCAATGGCGGCCATGGGTATTGCGGGAAGCGCGTAGAAAGCAAGGCGCTTCGACGACGGGGCCTGGTCTGTCATGGGGATCCGATCACTGAACTCTCTGGAAAGGTCTACGGCTTGTCGGCGTTAACGGTTTTGCCCGTGCGGCGGCAGCGCTCCGAACAGTAGATGACATTGTCCCAGTCCCGCTCCCACTTCTTGCGCCAGGCAAAGGGCTTGCGGCAGACGGGACAGGTCTTCTGGGGCAGATCGCCCTTGCGGATCATCTTCGGCATTTGTGTCTCTCGCTTCCTGCGATGCAATTCGCATCCGGGGCCGGAGCGGATCACTTCAAGACATCCGAGCGGTTGAAGCTTGCCACCCCCTGCCCCACTTGCTAGCTCGAAACCGCAATCACGGGAGAGACATCACGATGCGAGAACATAAATTCGGCCGGACGGAATTCACCGTCAGCGATATCGGCTTCGGCGCCTGGCAGATCGGCGGATCTTGGGGAGAAGTATCGGAGGCCGACGGCCGTGCAGCGCTGAATGCGGCGCTCGATGCCGGCATGACCTTCATCGACACGGCAGACGTCTATGGCGACGGTCGCTCGGAAAAGATCATTGCCGAGGTGCTCAAGGCGCGTGGCGGCAAGCGGCCGATGGTGGCATCCAAGGCCGGTCGGAGGCTCAACCCGCATGTGGCCGATGGTTACACCAAGGCGAATATCGAGGCCTTCATCGACCGTTCCTTAAAGAACCTCGAGATCGACAGCCTCGATCTCGTGCAGCTGCATTGCCCGCCGACCGATGTCTACTATCGTCAGGAGATGTTCGAGGGGCTGGAAGAGATCCGCAAGGCCGGCAAGATCAAGCATTACGGCGTGTCCGTCGAGAAGGTTGAGGAAGCGCTGAAGGCGATCGAGTATCCGGGCGTCGTCTCGGTCCAGATCATCTTCAATATGTTCCGCCAGCGCCCGGCTGCCCTCTTCTTCCAGGAAGCCAAGCGCCGTAACGTCGCGGTCATCGCGCGCGTGCCGCTGGCAAGCGGCCTGCTTTCGGGCAAGATCACCGCGAGCACCCAGTTTGCTGCCGAAGATCACCGCAACTTCAACCGCAATGGCGAAGCCTTCGATGTCGGCGAGACCTTTGCCGGCGTTCCCTTCGAGACCGGTCTCGCCGCCGTCGAGGAAGTGCGCAAGCTGGTGCCGGAAGGCGCTTCCATGGCGCAGTTCGCGCTGCGCTGGATCCTGATGCACGAGGCCGTCACGGTCGTCATCCCCGGCGCACGCAATGGTGAGCAGGCGAAGGCGAATGCCGCGGCCTCCGATCTAGCGGCGCTGTCGGTCGACGTAATGGCAGCATCGCGCGAGGTTTATGAGCGGCTGATCGCACCGCATGTGCATCAACGCTGGTAGGACTGAGCGGTATCGACATAAAAAGAGGCCGGGTGAGCGATCACCCGGCCTCTTCTGTTTCAGCTGGCCCGATCTTTCGATCAGTTGGTGCCCTGAAGGTTCACTTCCCAGAACAGGGTCTCGCCAGACGAGTCATCCACGCCGTCATTGTCGGTCACGGCAAAGGCCTTGCCCGATGCGTCGAAGGCAAAGCCTTCGAGCTTGTCGACGACATAACCATTGGTGGCGGCCTTCAGGTCCGGGATGAAGTCGTGGACTTCTTCCTTCGTAACCGTCGGCAGCTCTTCTCCGATCTTGGCGGGCTTAAGGTCGGCAATGGCAACGCGGTAAAGCTTCTTGAGCTTGGCATTGTCACCGATCTGGTTGTCACGCTCGACGATGTAGACATGGTCGCCATGGGCGGTGATCTCGGAAAGACCGACCCAGCCGGCATCCGCCTTTTCGAGCGGATAACGAACGGCGCCCCATTCCTTGGACTTCGGGTTGTAGGAGAGGAGCTTGACCGAGCCCTTCTCGTCATCGCCCCATTCGCGCTGAACCGCCATCCAGAGCGTCATGTCGTCGCCGGTGCCCACGCTGGTGATGCCTTCGAGACCGAAGCGGGTCTGGCCGGCGAGGAGTTCGACCGGGAAGCCGACCTCAGCCTTGATCTCTCCCTTGGCATCGACATTGTAGAGGCCGTGCCCGACGAGCTTGGCCGGATCGCCTTCGGAGGCGACCCAAAAGCCGCCCTTGCCGTCGAGCGTAATGCCTTCGAGGTCGAGCTTCTGAGCTGCAGCACCACCACGGGTGATCGGCAGGGCCGTGGTGATGACGGCAGGCTTCTGCGTTGCGTCGATCGTGAAGATCGTCGGCTGCATGGCGTAGAAGCTGTCATTGACGGCATAAAGGGTGCCAGCCTTTTCGGCATCACCGACGAGACCGGAAAGCGCGCCCCAACCGATCGGTGCGCCATCGACCATGGCCGACTGGATCATCGGATAGGCCGGCGTGCCCTCAGCCAGTTCGTAGAGCATGACATGCGAGCGGGGGCCGCCGTCTTCGCCGAGGTCGACCTCGTTGGCGGTTACCAGAAGGTTGCGCGAGGGAATGGCAACGGCGCCTTCCGGTGAGACGCCAGATGGCAGAAGCTGGGTGAGTTCAGGCTCGGCGCCGGTGTCCTTGTAGACGCCAACAATCGAAGAACGCTCAGCGAGAACGAAGAAGTAGTTTTGATCGCCGAAGGTGGCAGCTTCCAGGCCTTCGGGCTCAACACCCTTGGAACGGGCGCGCTTGTCCGGGAAGTGGCCGATCTGAGCGATCGCCATTTCAAAAGAAGCGCCCGATTCATAGGCCATCTTGCCGGTCTTGTCGAAGATGGTGAAACCGCGGGAGCCGCCGTTCCAGTCGCCCTCGTTGGCGATGACCAGCCTATCGTTGTCGAGCCACTTCACGGCGTCGGGTTCGCGCGGAACACCTTCCTTGGTGCCGGTGAACTTCAGCGCGCCATCGGACTTGGTATCGACTCCTTGAAGATCGACCGTACCAGCCGAGAAGTGGTTCTTCACTTCGCCTGTCTTGCCGTCGACGATGGCGATGTGGTTGTTTTCCTGCAGCGTCACGGCAATTTCGCCGAGGCTGTTGATCGCAACGAATTCCGGCTCCGGATCTTCAGGCGCGATCTCGGCAAGACCGGTGAGCGCGACGCGCTTCATAGTGCCGCAATCTGCAACGCCGTCGTTCAGCGAGATGATGACGAGATCGCCGGCCGGCATCTGCGGCAGGGCGCCATCGTTGGCGTCTTCGTCACGCTCGTTTTCGATGGCGATTGCGACAAAGCTATTGTCCGGCGACACGGCGATAGAATCGGGCTGACCGCCGATATCGCAGGTCGCCTCGACAGCCTTGGAAGCCAGATCGACGACGGCCAGATTGCCCGACGGGTTGGTGAAGCTCTCGGACGTGTTGACGCCGACGAGAACCTTGGCGCCGGCAACCGCAACCGAGGTGGGCTCGCCGTCCATCATCAGGGCGCCTGCAGCTTTCGGCGCCTTGGCGTCGGTGATGTCAATGAAACCGATGCCACCGAGCGGGCTGTCGGAATAGATCAGCGTGTTGCCGTCTTCCGAGGCCGTGATGATCTCGGCAGAGGTAGTGGAAAGCTTATCCTTGTCGGCCGGAAGGTTGGTGGCGACCGGGAAAGTGGCGATTCGATTGAAAACCTGTTCGGCCGTGGCCGGCAGGGCCACGGATGCAAAGAGCGCCGCCGTGAGGGCGACGCGGGAGAGACCATGGGTCATAGGGAAACCTCCAGTATCCAGAAATGGAACATTGGGGTTTCTGAGCCAGTCCGATGACAGTCGAATGACAAGGCGGGAATGAACCCAATTTTCACCGGTTCAGGTTTGAGGTGAATTTTCCTTGCCAGCCTCGCGCAGCATCAGGAAGAGCGATGCGCCGAGGATGAGGAGAGCGCCGAACCAGAGATAGCCGCTCGGCGCATAGCCAAAGACGAGCCAGCCGGCAAACACGTTGAGCGGCAATTTTAGGTCGTCGAAGGGCTGAACATAGGCCGCGTCCGCCGCATTGTAGGCGAGCGTCAGCAGATACTGGCCGATGGCAGTCAGAAGCCCTGCAGCGAGCAGCAGCCAGAGGGCCAACCCCTCCGGCACAACGAAGCCGCCGGCAACCGCGAGACCGGCATTGATCGGCGTCAGCAGCACCAGGAGCCAGACGGTCACGGTCTCCGGCGCCTCGTAGTGGGTGAGGTTTTTCATGATGAGCGAGGAACCGCCCCATAGAAGCGCAGAGAGAACCGGCAACAGGGCGGCGAGCGTGAAGCTGTCCGACCAGGGCTGCAGGATGATCATCGCGCCGACGAAGCCGGTGAGCGTTGCGAACCAGCGATCACGGCCGACGGTCTCACCGAGGAAGAGGCGCGCGCCGATGATGATGAAGAAGGGCGAGGTCATGACGAGCGCGATCGCCTGCCAGATCGGAACAGTGGCCAATCCGGTGACCCAGGCCTGGACGCCGAAGGCGGCGAGCAGGACGCGCAGGATGTGGCGGACCGGATAGGCCGTCTTCATGGCGCGGAGGCCGAGACGGAAGAGCAGCGGCAGCGAGAGGATGAGGGCAAAGCCATATTGCCAGAAGGCGGTCGATGCCGGCGGGAAGCCGAGCGTCATGGCGAGCCATTGGGTGACGACATTGAGTACGGCGAAGGCGATACCGGCCAACACCATGAAGCCGGCACCAACAACGGCCCGGGAGCGCAGAACAGAAACGGAGCTCTGATTCATGTCATGTTTCCTTGTCCAAAGGACCAACACAAATCAGGACAGATGAGGACGACGAAAAGCCGCTCCAGGACGGAGACGGCACTGCGAAGCCGCGACTCCGACCCGCCTGAAACGGACAGAAGCGCAGCCTGACCTCATTCTCTTTCATCCGGACTTTAACCGTCGGCTCCGGAGTTACACCGGATCTGCTGACCCTGCCCTCCCCTTCGGAAGATCAGGCGCTCGCGGGCTTGGAGTTTCTCCTCCTTACCGCCGGTGGGGAATTTCACCCCGCCCTGAGAACGAATGCCGGACAATCCGGCGCAACAGAAATATGACAGCCCATGCTGCAACGCAAGAGCGCAAAAAGAAAGCCCGGCGCAGAGGCCGGGCTAACCAGGGTGTCAGCTGACCATCGGCACCGAAGGGTGGCGACGGTCACGACGGATCAGCTGTTGACAGCGTCCTTCAGGCCCTTGCCGGCCGTGAACTTCGGCACGTTGCGAGCCGGGATATCGACTTCAGCGCCGGTGGACGGGTTGCGGCCCTTGGAGGCTTCGCGACGGGCGACGGTGAAGGCGCCGAAGCCAGCGAGACGGATGTCGCCGCCGTTCTTCAGTTCAGCCTGGACCGTTTCAAAAACGGCATCAACGGCAGAGGCAGCGTCAGCCTTGGTGAGGCCAGCCTTCTCGGCGACCGCGGATACGAGTTCGTTCTTGTTCATGTTTCCACCCTTTCTGATTGGTATGAAACGACTCAAAAGATTAAGTCGGGCGGAGAATACGAAAGCTTCTGCCCTTCGCAACTCAAAAGCACCCGAAAGCCCCGGAAAACAAGCCTTTTAAGCGGCTTTTCACAAAAAAGGCTGGCAAAAATGCCAGCCTTTTTGTGGGTTGTGGAGCTTTGTGGCTCACTTATGGCAGAATTGCCTCAGTGAGCGATTGTTGCACCGGTTTCATCGGCCCCATCGACGACGCCGATGGCCGGCGTTTCAACGGTTCCATCCCACTCGATCGGCTCCGGCACGCGCACCAGAGCGTGTCTGATGACCTCGCCCATGCGGGACACCGGAACGATCTCCATGTTGTTCTTCACGTTGTCCGGAATGTCGGCCAGATCCTTGGCGTTCTCTTCCGGAATGAGCACCTTCTTGATGCCGCCGCGAAGTGCTGCGAGCAGCTTTTCCTTCAGGCCACCGATCGGCAGGACGCGACCACGCAGGGTCACTTCGCCTGTCATCGCGATATCCTTCGAGACCGGAATGCCGGTCATGATGGAGACGATGGCGGTTGCCATGGCGATACCGGCGGACGGACCGTCCTTCGGGGTAGCGCCCTCGGGAACGTGGACGTGGATATCGGACTTGTCGAAGCGCGGCGGCTCGACGCCGAAATCGACGGCTCTGCTGCGAACGTAGGACGCAGCGGCGGAAATCGATTCCTTCATCACTTCCTTCAGGTTGCCCGTGACGGTCATGCGACCCTTGCCCGGCATCATCACGCCTTCGATGGTCAGCAGTTCGCCACCGACTTCCGTCCAGGCCAGACCCGTGACAACGCCGACCTGGTCCTCGCCCTCGGCTTCGCCATGGCGGAAGCGCGGGACGCCCAGATATTCGTTGATATTCTCACCGGTCACGGCGACCGAGGTCACCTTGCCCTTGATGATTTCAGTAACGGCCTTGCGGGCGAGCTTCATCAGTTCGCGTTCAAAGGAGCGCACACCGGCTTCGCGGGTATACTGCTGAATGATCGCCAGGATCGCCGAGTCGGCCACGGAGAATTCTTCCGGACGCAGGGCATGTTCCTTGATCGCCTTCGGCAGCAGGTGCCGCTTGGCGATCTCGAGCTTCTCATCCTCGGTATAGCCGGCGATCCGGATGATCTCCATGCGGTCCATCAGTGGACCCGGGATGTTGAGCGTATTGGCGGTCGTCACGAACATGACGTTCGACAGGTCATATTCCACTTCGAGATAGTGGTCCATGAAGGTCGAGTTCTGTTCGGGATCGAGCACCTCGAGCAGAGCCGAAGACGGATCGCCGCGGAAATCCATGCCCATCTTGTCGATCTCGTCGAGCAGGAAGAGCGGGTTGGACTTCTTGGCCTTCTTCATCGACTGGACGATCTTGCCAGGCATGGAGCCGATATAGGTGCGGCGGTGACCGCGGATTTCGGCTTCGTCACGCACACCACCAAGCGCCATGCGCACGTATTCGCGGCCGGTCGCTTTCGCGATCGACTTGGCAAGCGAGGTCTTGCCGACGCCCGGAGGACCGACGAGGCAAAGGATCGGGCCCTTCAGCTTCGTCGCGCGTGCCTGGACGGCGAGATATTCGACGATGCGTTCCTTGACCTTGTCGAGGCCGAAATGATCCTCGTCGAGAACCTTCTCCGCCGCGTTCAGGTCGATCTTGACCTTGGACTTCTTGCCCCAGGGCAGACCGAGCAGCCAGTCGAGATAGTTGCGCACGACGGTGGCTTCTGCCGACATCGGGCTCATGTGGCGCAGCTTCTTCAGCTCCGCATCAGCCTTTTCCTTGGCTTCCTTGGAAAGCTTGGTCTTGGCGATGCGCTCTTCCAGTTCGGCCATCTCGTCACGGCCGTCTTCGCCGTCGCCGAGTTCCTTCTGGATCGCCTTCATCTGTTCGTTGAGGTAGTATTCACGCTGGGTCTTCTCCATCTGGCGCTTGACGCGCGAGCGGATACGCTTCTCGACCTGAAGAACCGAGATCTCGCCTTCCATGAAGCCGAGCGCCTTTTCAAGACGCGTCTTCACGCTCACCGTTTCCAGCATCTCCTGCTTTTCGGTGATCTTGATGGAGAGGTGCGACGCGACCGTATCGGCCAGCTTCGAGTAATCCTCGATCTGGCTTGCAGCGCCGACGACCTCAGGCGAGATCTTCTTGTTCAGCTTGACGTAGTTTTCAAACTCGGAAACCACGGAGCGCGACAGAGCCTCGATCTCGACGGTATCTTCCGCCGGCTCGGCGAGGATGCTGGCCTTGGCTTCGTAGTAATCTTCGCGGCCGGTATAGCTTTCGACCTTGGCGCGCGCACGGCCTTCGATCAGCACCTTCACGGTGCCGTCGGGCAGCTTCAGGAGCTGGAGGACATTGGCGACGGTGCCGACTTCGTAGATGGCATCCGGGGCCGGATCGTCATCACTCGCATTGATCTGCGTGGCCAGCATGATCTGCTTGTCGGAACCCATCACCTCTTCCAGAGCGCGAATGGACTTCTCACGACCGACGAACAGCGGAACGATCATGTGAGGAAACACCACGATGTCGCGCAGAGGAAGCACCGGATAGGTGTTCACCTCGTTTGCAGCTGACGTATTCGTCATTTCACTTCCTTTCAAACGTCCCGGGGAAACCGGGACTCCATGCCGACCCAAAAGAGGCATCAGGCATATTTTTCGATCCTCCAACAAGTGGAGTGGCGCTCCCGCCAATTCAAGCCTGCCGCCTGTGCCCGCGCCGAATCTGTGACATCAGCATGACACACCCTGCCCGCTTTGACAGTAGATCGCGGACCTGATGCGAACCATGCGCGTCACTTCGTCGCCCGAGGGGCAGCCGGTCGTCGCATGGATGATCGGGGGACGCGGATATGCGGTAACGGCGACGCAGCACTCGAGCGTTCACTAGCCTCTGTTCTAGCCCAATCAACGGGCCTGACAACAGCGGAGTACGGTAAATGGGCAAGGGCTCCGGAGATAACCACAGGCAGCACCAAAAAAGATCGCCGGAAACGGAAAAGCCCGCCACAAGGGCGGGCTTTTCGCTGCAATCGATCCGAACCGATCAGGCGGAGGCGTTGGCCTTCTCTTCCTGGCGATCGGCATAAATGTAGAGCGGGCGGGAATTGCCGTTGACGACGTCGTCGGAGATGACGACTTCGCGAACGCCTTCCAGTTCCGGCAGTTCGAACATCGTGTCGAGCAGGATCTTTTCCATGATCGAGCGAAGACCACGGGCGCCGGTCTTGCGGGTGATCGCCTTGCGGGCGATCTCGCGAAGTGCGTCCTCGTGGAACGTCAGCTCCACGTCTTCCATCTCGAACAGGCGCTGGTACTGCTTGACGAGCGCGTTCTTCGGCTCAGACAGGATCTGGATCAGGGCGTCCTCGTCGAGATCCTCGAGCGTTGCCAGGACCGGCAGACGACCGATAAATTCCGGGATGAGGCCGAACTTGACCAGGTCTTCCGGCTCCAGTTCGCGCAGAACTTCGCCAACGCGACGATCGTCTTCGGCCTTCACCGTTGCGCCAAAACCGATCGAGGTCTTTTCGCCACGGGCCGAGATGATCTTGTCGAGGCCGGCAAAGGCGCCGCCGCAGATGAACAGGATGTTGGTCGTATCCACCTGCAGGAATTCCTGCTGCGGATGCTTGCGGCCACCCTGCGGAGGAACGGAGGCAACCGTACCTTCCATGATCTTCAGAAGCGCCTGCTGAACGCCCTCGCCCGACACGTCGCGGGTGATCGAGGGATTGTCCGACTTGCGGGAGATCTTGTCGACTTCGTCGATGTAGACGATGCCGCGCTGAGCGCGCTCGACGTTGTAGTCGGCAGCCTGGAGCAGCTTCAGGATGATGTTTTCGACGTCTTCACCGACATAACCGGCTTCGGTCAGGGTCGTGGCGTCCGCCATGGTGAATGGAACGTCGATGATGCGGGCGAGCGTCTGGGCAAGATAGGTCTTGCCGCAACCGGTCGGGCCGACGAGCATGATGTTCGACTTCGCCAGCTCGACTTCGCCGCCCTTGGAGGCATGCGACAGGCGCTTGTAGTGGTTGTGCACGGCCACCGACAGGATCTTCTTCGCCTGCTTCTGACCGATCACGTATTCGTCGAGGATCTTGATGATGTCCTGCGGCGTGGGAACACCGTCGCGGGACTTGACCATCGAAGACTTGTTCTCTTCGCGGATGATGTCCATGCAGAGTTCGACGCATTCATCACAGATGAACACCGTCGGTCCGGCAATCAGCTTGCGGACCTCGTGCTGGCTCTTGCCGCAGAAGGAACAATAAAGGGTATTCTTGGAGTCACCGCCGTTGCTTCCGCTGACTTTGCTCATGTCTTTATCCTTCCAGCACGCCGCGCCACCGCAGTCACGGCAGGGCGGTCACTCACACTGTCCGGCTTCCACCGCCGCCTTTGGTGGAAACCTCTTCCGATCCGGAGCTACTAGCCGATCCGACCTTGTCGGAGCGGCGGCAACGAAAACTCCCGTTCTCGGCAGACTATGTCACAAAGATTCAACATAGCCTTAATCCTACTATTAGCGCTTTTGCGCCGACTTTAAACCCCAGTCGCCATCACGTCTGCCGGCATCGGTCCGATACCGGCATCCGCAACGAGGGTCAGGCCGACGGTGCCGCGCCTTCCATTTCGGCGCGCGACGTCAGGATGCGGTCAATCAGACCCCACTCCTTCGCTTCGCTCGATTCCATGAAGTGGTCACGATCAAGCGTGTTCTCGACTTCGTCATATGTCTTGCCCGTATGCTTGACATAGACCTCGTTCAAGCGACGCTTCATCTTAATGATGTCACGAGCATGGCGCTCAATGTCAGAGGCCTGGCCCTGGAAGCCACCGGAAGGCTGGTGAACCATAATCCGCGAGTTCGGGGTGGCAAAGCGCATGCCCTTTTCGCCAGCGGCGAGAAGCAGCGAGCCCATCGACGCAGCCTGGCCGATGCAAAGCGTCGAGACGGCCGGACGGATGAACTGCATCGTGTCGTAGATCGCCATGCCGGAGGTGACGACACCGCCCGGCGAATTGATGTAGATGGCGATTTCCTTCTTCGGGTTCTCGGCTTCGAGGAAGAGAAGCTGGGCGCAGACGAGCGACGCCATGGTGTCTTCGACCGGCCCCGTCAGGAAGATGATCCGTTCCTTCAGCAGGCGGGAGAAGATGTCGTAGGAGCGCTCGCCACGATTGGTCTGTTCGACGACCATCGGCACCAGAGCGAGAGCGGTATCAACGGGATTTCTCATGTCGGTCCTTTTCAGCCTCTCCCCGGCACATGCCGTGGCGGGAATCACGTAATCTTTGTCAATCCCTACATAGAGTGTCCGCACCCCGACATTCAAGACACGAGGACGGGATATCCTTAATGGTCGAGACGCGCTCCGCGCTGGAGAACCTGCGTTTCCGGAAGACGACGTCCCGCTGAAGACCGGCCATGTCGCATCGATGCACAAGAAATAGCTAACATGGTGAAATTTCGGTAAGTCTCGCAACCAGTCGCGCCGGGAGCGACCCTCAGATCCTGCGGGTTTTCATAGTGACTGTTTAACCGGCTTGCGCCATTGTTGGGCGATTGTTTGCCGAATTCATTTCAGGAATTGTATCGTGATCGACGTGAAGACCGCGTTTTTGCTGTGGGTCATCCAGGCCAACACGCTTGCGATTCTGCTTCTGGCCATCTGGCTGCATGGCCGCGAGCAAAAACATTTCCTCTGGTTCGGCCTCGGGTTTCTGCTGCATGCAAGCGGGCTCGGCCTTGTCGGGCTACGCGATCAGATCCCCGACGCCCTTTCGATCCAGGCGGCAAACGCCATTTCGCTTCTGGGCTTCAGCCTGTGGGCAAAGGGACTTGCGGCGCTTGACCACCGCCCTGCCCCTCGCCTGATCTGGTTGCCCCCGCTGGTGTGGATCGTCGGCATCCTCGTTCCGGTCATCCGCGATGAATTCGCGCTGCGGGTCTCGCTCTATCATGTCGGCGCGTCGATCGGCTTTGCCATGCTCGCGATGATCGCCGCGCGTGCGCGCTTCAGCACCGGCCGGTATCGCGCCTTCCTGACCGTGACCTGGGGGAGCCAGGCCTGCGCCGGATTGGCCTATGGCATCTTCGTCCTCTTCCAGCGTCCGGCGAGCTTTGCCGACAATCTCTTCGGCGTGTGGATGGGCACCATCGCCGTCATCGGCTTCATTACCTCGGTGATCATTCTCGCCAAGATCACCATGGACCGTTCGCAGGAACAGCTGCAGACGCTTGTCAGGACCGATCCGCTGACGGGAGTGCTCAACCGGCGCGGGTTTGCCGAGGCCTATCAGGGACTGGTCGAGAGTTCGCCGCTCGACGCACTCGGGGTGCTGATCTTCGACCTCGACCATTTCAAGCAGATCAACGACCGGCACGGGCATTCGATCGGCGACCGGGTCCTGCAGGAATTCGCCGATGTCTGCCGCTCGCTCCTTCCGCAACGGGCGGTCTTTGCCCGCACCGGCGGGGAGGAGTTCGCAGCCGTGCTGGCAATATCGGAGCCGAGGGATGCAGCGCTGTTCGCCGAGACAGTGCGCCTTGCGCTCGCGGACCGCACCATTTCAACAGGCGAGGAAATGATCTCGGTGACGACGAGTGTCGGCATCTCGGTCAGCCCGCGACACAAGGCCGATCTCGAGCAACTCCTGTCGGAAGCCGATATCGCGCTCTACACGGCAAAGGCGCAAGGGCGAAACCGGACCTCGCTGCGTTCGGGCGACCGGACGGTGACCGTGCCGCCAGCGCGCGACGATAACATACAGGTAGAGGTCGATCGGCAGGCGAGCCGACAGGTGGCCATTCTCAAACGCATCTCTGCCGTTGCCCACAAGCTGGACGACTGAGCGCAATCGCATCCCCTTGCGCGCGGGGATGCAAAGGATAAACAGAACGCATGACACAGACATCCTTCCTTTCCATCGACCCCGCCACGCGCCGGGTCTCCCTCGACGCTCGCGACCCCGCCTTCTACAGCGATCCGAACAAGACCTATGCGGCCCTGCACGCCAGCTGTCCGACCTTCTACTGGGAGGAACAGAAACAGTGGTTCTTCACCGGCTATGATCATGTGAACGCGCTTCTGCGCGATCGGCGCTTCGGCCGGCAGATCCTGCATATCGCGACGCGTGAGGAACTCGGCATGCCGGAACCGGCCGAGCACACGCGCCACTTCGACAAGGCCGAAGAGCACTCGCTGCTCGAGATCGAACCGCCGGAACACACGCGGCTTCGCACGCTGGTCAATCGCGCCTTCGTTTCGCGCCACGTCGAGAAGATGACGCCCGAGATCGAAGAGCTCGCGAACCGGTTGATCGACGGCTTCGAGACGGATGGAAAGACAGAGCTTCTGTCGACCTTTGCTGACATTATCCCGGTCACCATGATCGCGCGGATGATCGGCATCCCGGAAGAGATGGGCCCGCAGCTGCTCAAATGGAGCCACGACTATGTCGGCATGTATATGTTCAAGCGGACCCGGGCCGACGAAGAGGCCGCGGATCGCTCAGCAAAGGAATTCGCCGACTATGTGCGGACGGTCATTGCCGAACGCCGCGCCAATCCGCGCGACGATCTCCTGAGCCACATGATCCATACCGAACACAAGGGCCAGTTCCTCACCGAGGATGAACTGATCTCAACGACCATCGTGCTGCTCAATGCAGGCCACGAGGCGACAGTGCACCAGATCGGCAATTCGGTTCGCGTGATCCTCGACAGCGGCATCGATCCCTCAACGCTGTTTTCCGACGAGAAGACGACCGAACGGACCGTCGAGGAGACGCTCCGGATCTGCGCGCCCGTGCATATCTTCCAGCGCTGGTGCCTGGAGCCCTGCGAAATCGATGGCGTGTCTTTCAAGCGCGGCGACAAGGTGAGCCTGATCCTGGCTGCGGCCAATCTCGATCCGCAGAAGTTTCCGGAGCCGCTCGCCTTCAAGCCCTCGCGGGATGAAGGGGCCAACCTCTCCTTCGGCGCCGGCATTCATTTCTGCATCGGCGCGCCGCTCGCGCGTCTCGAACTCAACATCGTGCTGCCGCTGCTCTTCAAGCGGCTGCCGGGGCTGAAGATCGCAGCGACGCCCACGGTCAAGGATGTCTATCACTTCCACGGACTGGAACGGCTGGATCTCACCTGGTGAGGGCAGCCGGCTCCGCATAGCGGGCCACCAGGGTCTCCACGGCCCGACGCATGGCATGCTTCAGCTCCGGCGGGTCGATGACCTCGACCTCCGTTGTGAGCTTCAGCATTTCGGAGACGGCCATGCGCTCATGGGCAACCGGCAGGCGGACCGTCTGCCAGCCCTCCTCGTCCGGCTCTCCGATGAATTCGAGATTGGCGCGCACACAGGGCGGCGCCATGTGCTTGATTTCCTTCAGTCCCCAGGGCGAGAGCCGGATGGTCGCCCAGTTGGGGTAGAGCTCCAGTTCGAGGCGTTGCGTGTTTTCGGTCCAATAGGCTGCGAGGTCGAAATCCCTGGGCCAGTCGAAGCGCTCTTCGGTGACAACAAGGTCGAGGACACGGGAAATGCGATAGGTGCGGACGGTGCCGTCGACGCGAGCGGCGAGATACCAGGCTCCGCCCTTCATGACGATACCGAGCGGTTCGGCAACCCGGTTCTTTTCCGCCTTCCAGGAGCGGTAGCGCATGCGAATGCGCTTGGAATTCCAGACAGCATCGGCGATCGCCTGCAAATAGACGGGCTGTTCACCCTCCGCGAGCCAGGCCGGCGCATCAAGGTGGAACTTCTGCTGCATGCGCCGAGCGCTTTCGCGCAGATCTTCCGGTAGCGCGGCTGTCAGCTTCTTTTGGGCGCCAGCCATCAGCGAACCGAGACCGAGATCGGCAGCGGCACCGGGAATGCCGGACAGGAACATGGCCTCTGCCTCCGCTGGCGTCAGGCCATTCAGCCGCACACGATAGCCATCCAGCAGCCGATAGCCGCCAACAGAGCCCCGCTCGCTGTAGACGGGGATGCCAGAGAGCGAGAGCGCGTCGATATCCCGGTAAATGGTGCGGACGGATACGGCATTTTCCGCGGCCAATGCCTCGGCGGTCACCAATCCCTTCGCCTGAAGGGTGGTCAGGATGTTGATCAGCCGGCTTGCTCGCATGGGGAAAATCCTCGCTCCGGCGATTATCCTAAACCAACCTGACACAATCTGACAGGTATGGTGGCGCAGTCTCCTGCCATCGCCTCTCGGCGCAGTTCATTTCAAAAGGGAGACTTTCGATGACCAGAGACCTGCCAATCACCCTCTTCTACTCGCCGCAGACCCGCGCCACCGGTGCGCGTGTGCTGCTGGAAGAACTGAAGGTGCCCTACGAATTGCATGTGCTCAACATGAAAGCGGGCGAGCAGCGCCAGCCGGCCTACCTCGCCATCAATCCGCTCGGCAAGGTGCCAGCGGTGCGCGTCGGTGACACGCTCGTGACCGAACAGGGCGCGATTTATCTCTATCTTGCCGATCTCTTCCCCGAAACGGGTCTCGCCCCTGCTCTCACGGATCCGGATCGCGGCGCCTATCTTCGCTGGCTCTTCATCTATGGCAGTTGCTTCGAACCGGCGGTCGTCGATCGCTTCATGAAGCGCGAGCCGGGCTCGATGAACGAGACGCCCTATGCGAGCTATGAGTCTCTGATCGACATGCTGGAGGACACGCTGAAAACAGGACCTTACCTGCTCGGTGAGCGCTTTACCGCGGCCGATCTTTTGTGGGGTATCGCACTGAACTGGACGACGATGTTCGGCCTCGTCGAAGCCCGCTCTGCCTTTAAGGCCTACATGGAACGGCTCAACAGCCGAGCGAGCATCCAGAAGGTATCCGCCGAGGATGTTGCCATGGCCGCAGAACACGAGGCCGCCGCGGCCCATCTGAAAGCGGGCTGATCACCTACTAGTCCGCCTGCAGTCGTTCAGATCCAACTCCGGCTATCCGGAGCGCCGCAGCCATAGGGCGGGACACTGTTCGGAAAAGACTGCTGCAGCCGATCGCATCCCCATTTGCGCAGAACGTGCGGAAGACGGCTGTTGATCTCGATTCCGACTTCGTCATAGGGGCTGCTGGTGTTGCTGACATAGGCATACCAGCGGCCACCGACGATAACAAAAAGCCCGACAATGACGATGAGGGCGACGCGAAATATTTTCATTCAGGTGACCTAGCGCTGCGAAATGATGGCAGCCTCCTAGCGCGACCATCGATCGACCGTCAGTGACCTGCCGCACCTCAGATGCCAGGAACTGCCATCCCCCTAGAGCCTGATCACGTAATCCTTGCGAGTCGTTTCAAGGACTTCCCAGGTTCCCTTGAAGCCGGGTCTGAGGATCAGGCGGTCGCCAGCCTTCAGCTGGATCGGTTCGCCGCCATCCTCGGTGACGACAGAGTGGCCTTCGAGAATGTGGAAATACTCCCACTCATCGTAGGAGATCCGCCACTTGCCCGGCGTCGATTGCCAGATGCCGGCATAGATGCCGCCGTCTGCTTCCTCGATATTCCAGGTGGTGAAGCGCGGGTCACCGGAAATAAGCCGATCGGCGGCGGGAGCGCCCTCTTCGGGCGTAAAGGGCGAAGGATCGAATCGCAGGGACAGGCTCATGAAGCTCTCCAGGTAAAAAAGCAGCGGTGTTTCACACCGCCGCTCAACGACAGATCAGGCCGAGGCCAGCGCCTGTTCGAGATCGGCGATGATGTCGTCGGCGTCCTCGATGCCAATGGACAGGCGCACGACATCAGGGCCAGCGCCGGCGGCAATCTGCTGCGCTTCCGAGAGCTGCGCATGGGTCGTCGACGCCGGATGGATGATCAGCGAGCGGGTGTCGCCAATGTTCGCCAGGTGCGAGAAGAGCTTCAAACCACCGACCAGCGCCTTGCCGGCTTCAAGCCCGCCCTTGATGCCGAAGGTAAAGACCGACCCGGCGCCCTTCGGCGAGTAACGTTTCTGGAGCGCATTGTTCGGATCGTCAGGCAGGCCGGCATAGTTGACCCAGGCGACCTTTGGGTGGCTCTTCAGCCAGGTGGCAACCTTCATGGCGTTGTCGCAGTGGCGCTGCATGCGCAGCGGCAGGGTTTCGATGCCGGTCAGCAGCAGGAACGCGTTCATAGGCGCAATCGCTGGCCCGAGGTCACGCAGGCCGAGGACGCGGCAAGCGATGGCGAAGGCGAAGTTGCCGAAGGCCTGGTGCAGGACAACGCCGTTGTATTCGGGGCGCGGCTCCGACAGCATCGGATACTTACCCGGCTTGGCCGACCAGTCGAAGGTGCCGCCATCGACGATGACGCCGCCCATGGAATTGCCGTGACCGCCCAAGAACTTGGTGACGGAATGGACGATGATGTCGGCGCCGTGTTCGAGTGGACGGATCAGGTAGGGGCTCGCCATGGTGTTGTCGACGATCAGCGGCAGGCCGTGGCGATGGGCGACTTCGGCAATGGCTGCGATGTCGACGAAGGTGCCGCCGGGATTTGCGAGGCTCTCGATGTAGACGGCCTTGGTCTTGTCATCGATCTGCGCTGCGAAGCTCTCCGGATCGGCAGGATCGGCCCAGCGGACCTGCCAGCCGAAATTCTTGAAGGCATGGCCGAACTGGTTGATTGAGCCGCCATAGAGCTTCTTCGCCGCAACGAAGTTGTCGCCGGGCTGCATCAGCGAGTGGAAGATCAGGAGCTGCGCTGCATGGCCCGAGGCGACCGCGAGCGCTGCCGTGCCGCCTTCAAGGGCTGCGATCCGCTCTTCCAGAACGCCCTGGGTGGGGTTCATGATGCGGGTGTAGATATTGCCGAACTCCTTGAGGGCAAAGAGATTTGCGGCATGGTCGCTATCGTTGAAGACATAGGCCGTAGTCTGGTAGATCGGCGTGATGCGCGCGCCGGTGGTCGGGTCTGGCTGGGCACCGGCATGGATGGCGAGCGTTGCGAAACCCGGATTCTTCTCCGACATTGTCTGGTCCTCCCTTGATGACGTGGGCCGGATCATAATCAGTCGCCGCCCGATGTCAGCCCGGATTATTCCAAAGTTCGGGGGTGTTCGGGAAATTCATACTTGATCGAGGTCAATGCGACCCCGCGACTAGCTGGCATTCTCTTCACAGTCGAAGGAGAGCCCCCATGACACTGACGATCGCCGATCCGGTCCGCCATACCGTGCAGCACATCCTCTCCTGGTTTGCCCAGGGGTTCGAACATGCCACCGAGAGCGACATGCTCGCCGGTCTTTCCGATGCCGAAGTCGAGGCGCTTGCCGATGATTGTGGCATCAGCGCCCATCAGCTGCTGGCGCTCGTGAAGGCCGGCCCGCATGCCGCCGACGAGATGCCGGCCATGATGCGGGCACTGAACATTGATCCGGCCGAGGTCGAGTACCGCATGCGCCGCGTCTTCCGCGACATGCAGATCACCTGTGCCCAATGTTCGTCGAAGGACACCTGCCGCAACCATCTGCAGCAGGGCAAGGCCGAGCGAACATTCGTTGAATACTGCGGCAATGCCGATACGCTGAATGCGTTGCGAGCCAATCCCGACCTGCTGATCGAGGCCTAAGCCTTCAAAGCCCGAGCCGCGGGATCTCGATCGCCGGGCAACGATCCATCACCACCCGGATGCCGGCCGCTTCGGCCGGCTTCACCGCTTCATCGTCGCGCACCGTCAGCTGACCCCAGATGACTTTGGGACGGTTCGGCAAAGCGAGCGACTCTGCGACGACCTCGCCAAGGTATTCTGGTGCCCTGAAGACATCGACCATGTCGATCGGTTCTGGGATGTCCGCCATGGTCGCGTAGACGGTCTGGCCGAGGATCTCCTTGCCGGCTTGGCCCGGATTGACCGGATAGACCGTATAGCCCTTCGACAGAAGGAAACGCATGACGCCGAAACTCGGACGATCCGGCTTTGGCGACGCGCCGAGCAACGCGATCGTTCGGACGCTTCCTAGGATGTCCCGCAGGTCATCCGCGCTGTAGTGATCGTGATCGGCCATCTCAGTCTCCTCATCTCGCCAGATCAGGATTAAATGGTGTGGCGGCCGTCGAGAACAAGGCGGAACCGCCCTGCCCGGCCACACGTTGATCTGCCGTCTGAAGGAGGACCGCCATGCGCCCGACACAGCTTGCCATCACCACCATCGCAGCCCTGCTGCTTGCCCAGCCGGCGCTTGCAATCTCGCGCTACAATTCCACCACGCTGACCTGCGACCAGGTGCGCCAGCGGGTCCTGAACGAGGGCGCGGTCATTTTGCGCTACCCGTCGACGCGGGTGCAGGGCATGACGCTTTACGACCGCTATGTCACCCGGAACGCCATGTGCGATCCGCATGAATACGCAGAGCGTGCCTATGTACCGACGCGCGACACGGCGCGCTGCCCGGTTCTGAACTGCCAGGAATACGATCCGGAAACGCGTCGTTTCGGCTTTGGAAAACCGATCATCCGCTTCTGAATCGCCTGAGCATATCAGGCTGCATGACCTTGCGCCGAGCCCGGATGCAGCCGCTCATAGACAAGCGGGTATTCGGAGACCAGCGCGCGGTTCATGACCATGCTGATGCCTGCTTCCTCTGCCTTTTCGGCCGCTGCATCATCCCGAATGCCGAGCTGACACCAGATCGCCAAGGGCCGGGGCGACATTGCCAGGACCTCGTCAACGATGCCCGCTAGGCATTCCGTGCGGCGGAAGACATCGACGAGATGAACCGGCTCCGGGATCTCCGCCAACGATCCGTAGACCTGCTGCCCGAGGATGGTTTCTCCGCGATGCAGCGGATTGACGGGGAAGACGTGATAGCCCTTTCCGAGCAGGAAGCCGGAGATCCAGTGACTGGGGCGCTTGTCATCAGGCGAGGCGCCGACGACGGCCACGTTCTTGGCCGTCGCAAGGATATCGGCGAGATAGCTGTTGAGGTAGGTGTCATGGTTCATGGACGTTCCTCCCGGCCCGCAAAGGCCTTTGGTTTACCCGTCCATCTTGTCCCAATCACACTCTAGCGCGGACCGCTTAACGAGGGCGTATCCATATCGGTCAAATGCGAGCGATCATTCCGGAAGGACGACGTGTCCGTGTTCGTCCTGCGGGAAGAAGGGGTTGAAGGCGATCTCCCACAAATGACCATCGGGATCCGCGACGTAGCCGGCGTAACCACCCCAGAAGACTTTCTCCGGCGACTTGACCAGCCTTGCCCCGCAGGACACGGCAAACTTCACGACAGCATCGACGCCGATCTCGCTCGAGACATTGTAGGCGAGCGTGACGCCGGAAAAGCCCGAGGGTGTGTCTTCGACATGCGCATCTTCCGCCAGGCTGGCGCGCGAAAACAGCCCGAGGGCCGTGCCCTTCAGCTGGATGAACGTCACCTGGTCATTGGATGCGGAGGATTTTGTCCAACCCAGCCTCGCATAAAACTCGGTGCTGCGAGCGACGTCGGCAACGCCGAGCGTGATGAGCGAAATTCGGCGTTCGAGCGACATGGCGTTCTCCGTTGACGACCTCCGCCGTTACGTTCGGTTTATGTTTTCATTATGTTCATGCGAATATTAGCAAAATCATGGGTTGCGCTGACAATTATGACACGTCTGTTCCATTTGCTTGCTTCGTTGGAATGCGAAATTCCGTCCTTTCCGGTTGATTGACGCGGTCATGGAGTCTGATGCCGACAGCGATCGACATGCGGTAAAATAACACCACACACTCAAGTCATTGTTTTAATTTCTGTTTCTCCGCGCCCGTCCAACTGCCGTGATCTTGACCTCCAACAGCAGTCACTCTATACCCCTCCTCGGAACGCGGCCCTTCGGGACCGCTTTCTTTTTTGCGTCGAAAACGGCGCGAAACAAGCAACAAGAAACGCCTGTCGCTCCCCCAGTTGGGAAACACAGGATCACACTGAAAGAGACCTCAATGTCTACCTTCGTTCAGAAGCCTGCAGAGGTGGAGAAGAAGTGGATCCTCATCGACGCCGAAGGGCTCGTTGTCGGCCGCCTCGCCACCATTATCGCCATGCACCTGCGTGGCAAGCACAAGGCCACCTACACCCCGCACGTTGACGACGGCGACAACGTCATCGTCATCAATGCCGAAAAGGTCGTCTTCACCGGCAAGAAGTATGCCGACAAGAAGTACTACTGGCACACCGGTTATCCGGGCGGCATCAAGGAGCGTACGGCTCGCCAGATCATCGAAGGCCGCTTCCCTGAGCGCGTTCTCGAGAAGGCCGTCGAGCGCATGATCCCGCGTGGCCCGCTCGGTCGTCGCCAGATGAAGAACCTGCGCGTCTATCCTGGCACGAACCACCCGCATGAAGCTCAGCAGCCCGTCGCTCTCGACGTTGCTTCGCTGAATAGCAAGAACACAAGGAGCGCCTAAGTATGGCCGATCTTTCTTCCCTGAAGGACCTTGCCCCGGCACAGGACGCAGCTCCGGCTCACGTCCGCAAGGTCGACTCCCTGGGTCGCTCCTACGCCACCGGCAAGCGCAAGAACGCTGTTGCCCGCGTATGGGTCAAGCCGGGCACCGGCAAGATCACCATCAACGGCCGCGAGTTCCGCACCTACTTCGCACGTCCGGTCCTGCAGATGGTTCTGCAGCAGCCGATCGTCGCAGTTGCCCGTGACGGCCAGTTCGACATCATCGCAACCGTTCACGGCGGCGGTCTCTCCGGCCAGGCCGGTGCCGTTCGTCACGGTCTCTCGAAGGCCCTCACCTACTTCGAGCCGGGCCTGCGCTCGGTCCTGAAGAAGGGTGGCTTCCTGACCCGCGACAGCCGCGTCGTCGAGCGTAAGAAGTACGGCAAGGCGAAGGCCCGTCGTTCGTTCCAGTTCTCCAAGCGTTAATCGCTGGACAACCGGAAACGGAAATCAAGGCGGGGCTTCGGCTCCGCCTTTTTTCATGGCCGAAGGGCAAGGCTTTCGCGAGCCGGTGCGATTGCGCTTCCCCTGCCGGCTAGCTAGGTTGCCGCCGAAGATTTGCCGGGAGACAAAGATGGCCAGCAAGACAATCGACAACGCCTTTACCGCCAAGGCCCTGCGTGGCGCCGCGACCGACCCGACCTATGCGGGCGTGCTCTCCTTCATGCGTCGTAAGTATTCCAAGGACGTCAGCGACGTCGATGCGGTCGTGCTCGGCATTCCCTTCGATGCCGCCGTCTCCAACCGGCCCGGCGCCCGTTTCGGACCACAAGCAATCCGGCGCGCATCCGCCATCTTCGACAACGACCCGCAATATCCCTTCGCCCGCGATCTCTTCGAGCAGATGGCTGTCATCGACTATGGCGACGTGCTGCTCGACTATGGCAATCACCAGAACACCCCTGCCCTGATCGAGCAGGAGGCCGCGAAGATCATTGCCTCCGGCGCCTATCTGCTCGGCCTTGGCGGCGACCACTTCGTCACCTGGCCGCTTCTGAAAGCCCATGCAGCGAAGCACGGGCCGCTGGCGCTGGTGCATTTCGATGCGCATCAGGACACCTGGGACGATGACGGTCAGCGGATCGACCATGGTTCCTTCGTCTGCCGGGCCGTGCGCGAAGGCGTGATCGATCCGACGAAGTCGATCCAGATCGGTATCCGCACAGAAGCGCCCGAAGATTTCGGCATCAAGATCATCCCCGGCTACGAGGTCGAGGATATGGGCGCGCAGGCGATCGCCGACGCGATCCTCTCGCATGTTGGCACGGCCCCCACCTATCTGACCTTCGACATCGACTGCCTCGACCCGGCCTATGCGCCGGGTACGGGCACACCGGTCGCGGGCGGCCCCTCCTCGGCGAAGATGCTGTCTGTCCTGCGCAAGCTCGGGGCCCTCGACATCCGGGGCTCTGACATCGTCGAGGTGGCGCCCGCCTATGACCATGCCGATATCACCGCAATTGCCGGTGCGACGGTTGCAATGTATATGCTGGGCCTGTGCGCGGAGAAGCTTGCGACACGCGCCTGACACATTGATTCAACACACTCACAATCAGATTCCGCATTCTCATCCAAACCTCTGACAGGATTAGACAAATGGCAGCGAAGATCTTCATCGACGGCGAACATGGCACAACGGGTCTGCAGATCCGCACGCGCCTGGCCGACCGCCGCGATCTCGAACTGCTGTCGATCCCGGAAGCCGAGCGGCGGAACGAGAAGATGCGCGAGGACATGCTGAACAGCGCCGACATCGCCATCCTCTGCCTGCCCGACGATGCGTCGAAGCAGGCCTATGAAATGACGGCGGCCAACAACAATGTCCGCCTGCTCGACGCCTCCACGGCATTTCGCGTGCACCCGGACTGGGCCTATGGCTTTGCCGAAATGGATAAGGCACAGAAGGCAAAAATCCAGGCTGCGCGCTATGTGTCCAATCCTGGCTGCTATCCGACCGGTGCGATCGGTCTCATCCGGCCGCTGCGCGCTGCAGGAATCCTGCCGGACGGCTATCCTGTCTCGGTCAATGCCGTCTCGGGCTATACCGGCGGTGGCAAGCAGATGATCGCGCAGATGGAAGACAAGACCCATCCTGAGCACCTTAGCGCCAATAACTTCCTCTACGGCCTCACCCTTAAGCACAAGCATGTGCCGGAGATGCAGACCCATGGCCTGCTCGACCGGGCGCCGCTCTTTGCCCCCTCCGTCGGCCGCTTCGCCCAAGGCATGATCGTCCAGGTGCCGCTCTTCTTGGAGGATCTCGCCGCCGGCACGACAGTCGAGAGCATCCATGCGGCCCTCGTCGCCCATTATTCGGGCCAGGATATCGTCAGTGTCGTTCCGCTGGCGGACAGCGCCAAGCTGCCGCGCATCGATGCCGAAGAACTGGTCGGACAGGACACGATGAAGCTGTTCGTCTTCGGGACGCCCGGTGGCGCGCATGTCAATCTCGTGGCGCTGCTCGACAATCTCGGCAAGGGCGCGTCAGGAGCGGCTGTGCAGAACATGGACCTGATGCTGTCGGCTTAAATGGCCTGTTTGCCGGCGAGGTCGACGCTCCGACCTCGCATCGCCTGCGTTCATGATTAGCGAACGAAATGTCGATCATCTGCCTGATTTCAGGTGACGACCAGGGGTGCTAGTGTCCTCGTGAAAGTGAGGCACCATGAGCAACCGTTTTCCCGTCTACTTCATCCCTCATGGCGGCGGTCCCTGGCCGTTCATGGAATTCCCGCGGGATGCGGAGGGCAAGGCACCGTGGGACGATCTGCGCGCCTTTCTGCAGGGCCTTGATGCGGAGATCGGACGCCGGCCGAAAGCCGTGCTCGTCGTCTCCGGCCATTGGGAGAAGGAACCGGTGCCGACGGTGAGCACGGCCATAAAACCCGGCATGCTCTTCGACTACTACAATTTCCCGCCGCACACCTATGAACTCTCCTACCCTGCTCCCGGTTCGCCTGAGCTTGCGGCCCGCGCCAGAGCATTGCTTGCGAATGCGGGTATCGAGAGCGCAGAGGATGACACACGCGGCTTTGACCACGGCGTCTTCATTCCCTTGATGCTGGTCTATCCGGATGCAGCCGTGCCGATCACCATGATCTCGCTCAAGAACACGCTGGATGTCGAAAGCCATGTGGCGATGGGCGAGGCGCTGGCCCCTCTGCGCGACGAGGATGTGCTGATCATCGCATCCGGCATGAGCTATCACAACATGCGGATGTTCCGGCAGGCCGAACCGAACCATGTGCAGCAGGCGATCCGCTTCGACGATTGGCTGAGCGAGGCGGTCGCCGATCCGGACAGCGAGACGCGGGCGAAGGTGCTTTCGACCTGGGACCAGAACCCGGATGCGCTGGCCTGCCATGTGCCAGACCACGACCACCTTGTGCCGCTCTTCGTGGCATCGGGTGCGGCAGGCTCCGATGCTGGCCGGCAGGTCTTCCGGGGAGAATTCCTCGGAAAACCCTACTCCGCCTATCGCTTCGGCTAGTTCGGCTCAGTCGCGGATTTCCACCAGGACCGGCTTCGGGCGCTCGCCGTAGAATGCGCGCAGATGGGCAACCGCAAAGGCAAGTACAACCAGCGCCATGCCCTGGTGGGTGACGCCTGCATGCAGCGGCACCTGCGTGACGAGCGTGACGATGCCAATCACCGCCTGGATGCTGATGAGGACGAAGAGGACCACGCTGCGGCGTGCGTGGGTGGTCTCTGCCGCCCCGCGAAGGCATTGGATCATGTGCCACAGCGCAGCACCCCAAAGAACATAGGCGCCGATGCGGTGAATATATTGCACCGTCTTCGGATTCTCGAAGATGTTGATCCAGGCCGGCGTCTGAAGGAAGAGCCCCTCGGGCACCCAGGCACCGTCCATCAGTGGCCAGGTGTTGTAGGTGAAACCGGCATCGAGCCCCGCAACGAGCGCGCCGAGATAGATCTGAACAAAGGTCATGATCAGCAGAACGCCCGCGAAAAGACGGCTCCTCTCAGTCGGCGCCGCATCGTCCGTATGCGGGTAAAGGCTGCGATAGATCCAGACGCAGCTGGCGAAGATGAAGCAGGCCATCATCAGATGCACGGCCAGACGATACTGGCTGACGTCAGTCCGCTCGCTCAGGCCCGAGGAGACCATCCACCAGCCGATGAAGCCTTGGAGACCGCCGAGCGCCAGGAGACCGACGAGAGGCGCGCGCAGGCTCGGCTCGATCTTGCCGCGGATCCAGAAATAGGCGAGCGGCAGTGCAAAGATGACCCCAATCAACCGGGCGAGCAGACGATGCGCCCATTCCCACCAGAAGATGAACTTGAACTCATCAAGGCTCATGCCCTTGTTGATCTGCTGGTACTGCGGGATCTGCCGGTAGAGTTCGAGCTCTTCCTCCCACTCTGCGGCGGTGAGCGGCGGAATGACGCCATGGATCGGTTTCCACTGCGTGATCGAAAGCCCAGAGTCGGTCAGGCGCGTTGCGCCGCCCACCAGGACGAGACAGAAAAGTGCGAAAATCACGACGCCCAGCCAGATCCGGATCGCCTTTCGGTCGGCATCCACACGGGCTATATCTTTGCGCACCTGCAACTCGGTTCCGGTCAATACAGCTGTCATTCGTCAATCCTCTTTTCGCCCGTTGATTTGCATCAGTCAGGCGTGCAAAACAAGCCCGCCGGTTTGCGGCAAGCGGTCGCGTCACTGAAGGCGGCGACTTCGAGTAGGAAGAAGGCATGACACGGCGCCCGAAACTGAGATCCTTTGTCGGCACGATCCTGATCATCCTGATCGTGTCGATCTATGCGCTGCTCGCCACGACCATCGCAACAGCGACGCTCGCCACGGCTCCGTGGTGGGCCCATCTGCTTTACTTCCTGTTGACCGGACTGCTCTGGGTCATCCCCGCCATGCTGGTGATCAAGTGGATGGCCGGCCCCTTCAAGAAGAAGGACGCGGATTAACTCCGCCTTTACCCTCGCACGGTGTCGGACGATCCATATCCAAAGCCGATAACCGTTTGTTCGCAGTGTAAGCCTAAGCTCCGGCGCGTCAGTGAAACGGGACGGGATAGGGTGCATGCGGGCCCAGATACGCCATGATGCAATGGCATTTGCCGAAGATCTGCCAGATGACGGCGCCACCGTCGAACCCAATCATGCGAGCCTCGACAGCCCGGCCGGACAGCTCTCGCTGAGGGTCCACCCGCGCATGGCGCCCGTCGAACGGGCATGGCGGCAGCTCGAGTCCGATCCGTGGAACTCTCTGCATCAAGGCTATGACTGGTGCCGCGCCTGGGTCGAGACCCATGGCCATCCGCTTGCCATCGTCGAAGGACGCCTGAACGACGAGATCGCCTTTCTCTTGCCGCTCGAAATCGAACGGCACTATCTCGTGCGCAATGCCCGCTTCATCGGATCCGCCTTCACGAACTTCAACAGTGGCCTGTTCAGCGCCGCCTTCCGGTCGGTCGCTCCGACGCTTTCTGGTCCCACTCTGGAAACACTGCTTGTCGAAGCCTTGCGTGACCACGCCGATCTACTCAGCTTGACGAACATCCCCTTCGACTGGCGTGGCGAGCGGCATCCGCTATCGGCTCTGCCGCATATCCGCAACCAGAACGCATCCTTCCAGCTGCCGCTGTGTGCGACCATGGAAGAGACGATAGCGCCGCTGAATGCCAAGAGCCGCCGCAAGAAGTATCGGGCGCAGGTGCGCAAGCTGGAAGCCGCAGGCGGATTCGACCATATCCGCCCGACCAAGCTTGCCGAGCAGCAAGCCCTGCTCGAACGCTTCTTTCAGCAGAAGGCCGCCCGGTTTGCCGTAGGCGGCTTGCCGAATGTCTTCCAGCCCGCGGAGACAAAGGCCTTCTTTCGCATGCTTCTCGAATTCGATCGGGGCGGAAGCGACGTGCCGCTCGAACTGCATGCTATTCGCCTGAAGGGTGAGCATGACGGCAAGATCGCCGCGATCACCGGTCTGTCGCGTAAGGGCGACCACGTCATCTGCCAGTTTGGCTCGATCGACGACAGTCTGATGGCGGAGGCCAGCCCCGGCGAACTCCTGTTCTGGTTGGTCATCGAGCGCAGCGCCCTGAACGGTGCTGCCCTGTTCGACTTTGGCATCGGCGATCAGGACTACAAGCGGCGCTGGTGCTCCGTGCAAACCGTGCACCATGATGTCTTGCTGCCTCTGCGCCCTGCCGGTCACCTCGCGGCGATGACGCATCGCGGCCTCACCCGGATGAAAACCTTCATCAAGGGCAATCCGCATCTCTATACGCTCATCCAAAGGATCCGAGCCCAGGGCACGGCTGCGCCGACTGCCAAACCAGAGGATTGATCGTTCCAGGCCTGGGAACGGCCGATATCATGCTGCCTCTCTCGCGTGGCGGCTTGGCGGCGTCTTCACCGAAAGCAGGACGAGATCAGAGTAGCCGACATCCTCGAAGGTAACCATGATCTCGGCAAGTTCATCAGCCTTGGGATCGGGAGCCGAGAGAATGATCTCGTGGCGGCCATTGCGGCTGAGACGTGCAACGCCTTGTGCATTGGCAGGGCCGCATTCTACCAGCACCAGATCGTAGACGTCTGCGAGCGCATCGACGATCATGGATAGACGATCCGCACCCCGCATGGCCTGGCGGATATCCGCATTGCCCTGGGGCACGATATCGGCCGTCGAGGAACGATCCGGATGGATGCAATCGGCAAAGGCCGCTTCGCCCGTCAACAGATCCGTGACCCCAGGAAGATCGCGCCAGGACGCCATCAATCGCGTCGGGCAGGCCGATCCCGTCATATCGACGAGTACCATGCGCTTGCCGCGATCAGCCAGTTCGCGGGCGAGAGCGACTGTGCCGAGCGAACCATCGTCGCCGGACGGCGAGATTGCAAAGGCGATCCGCGTCTCCTGCTCCACGAGAAAGTTGGCGACAGACGCGATCGAGAATTCGTCGTGCTCCTCGGCTGTCTCAGCCGCCGGGATCTTGGCAGTGACGACCTGCTCCAGCTCCTCCACCAGATCGGCGTCCGGGGCAACGTTCAACAGGCTCGCGGGCGTATCGGTCGAACGATCGGGCTTGCCCGGATGGGGAGCGGCTTCCTGCCGAGGAAGTGCCTCTTCCTCACGACGGACGGCGACGGGGGCCACTGATCCCGTCGGACGCAATGCGCGACCGCTGAAAAGTTCGGCCAGCATCACGGCAACGGCCGCGAGGATCATGGTCGAGAGCGTGGCAACGATCGTGATCGGCAGGACCTTCGGGAAGTTCGGCTGCTGCGGCTCGATCGCGGTGGAGATCACGCGCGCGTCGGCAGGGCTCGAATCCTTGTCGAGGCGTGACGACGCCTCGCGGTAGCGGGCCAGATAGGTTTCGAGCAGCTGACGCTGGGCCGTCGCCTCGCGCTCCAGCGACTTCAAGCCCACTTCGTCCTCGCCTGCACGGGCCGTGTCCGCCTTCAGTGTATTCAGCTGGGCTAGCAGCTGTGTTTCGCGTTCACGGGCAACGGCCGCTTCATTTTCCAGGCCAGCCGCTACCTTCAGGGATTCGGCCCGTACCTGCTCGCGGATACCCGAAAGTTGAGCGCGCAATGCCTTCATCTGGGGATGCCCCTCGAGGAGGCGCGTGGAGAGATCGGAAATCTGGGCGCGGAGTTGCGATTCGGCGGCCCTCAAGCGCTGGATCGATTCCGAGCGGGCAACCGCATCCAGCGTTTCGGTCGACCTTCCAGCTTTAATGCTGGCGCGCAGGTTCTCGGCGGTCGCTTCCGCATTTGCCCGTTCGCCACGCACTCGGGCAAGTTCTGTCGAGATATCGGAGAGCTGCTTGCTGCTGAACGAGCTCTGATCGGAGCCGAGCGACATCAGGCCCGCCGAGGAGCGATATTCAGCAACCTTCTGCTCGGCTTCGCGAACTTTCTCGCGCAGGTTGGCGATCTCTGTCTCTAGCCAGCGGACGGCGTCGGAATTGCTGTCGAGCTTGGCACCGCTCTGCAAGGAGCGGTAGACGTCCATCATGGTGTTCGGGACGGCTGCCGCGAGCTTCGGATCCTGCGATGTGAACTCGATCCCGATCACCCGCGACTTGTCGACCTGATAGACGGCGAGCTTTTCCTTGAAGGCGTTGATGACGCGCTCTTCGGGCGGAAGTTCCAGCGGGTTACTCTTCAGTCCAAAGAGCACGAGGAAGTCGGTGACGACGGAAGGGCTGGAGTCCGGATCGAATTCGGTGCGCTCATGCAGCTTGAGGTCCCGGGCCACCTGTTTGATCAGATCGACGGATTGAAGCAGTTGCACCTGGCTTGCGATATTCAGTTCATCGGGCAAGGGTTCGGCGGTCGAGGACGCGGTTCCCGATGCGGAGAAGTTCGGCTCCCGCGGCTCGATCAGAAGTTTTGCATCGCCCTTGTAGGTGGGCGAGATCGCATTGGCACCGATGAAGGCCAACACCCCGACAAGAGCGGTCGCGGCCAGGATCCTCCCCTTTCGCTCCCACACGGCGCGAAAGAGCTGGGCCAGGTCGATATCGACATCATGTTGATCGCGGTCCACACTCGGCATTACAGACTCCCGGAACATCTTGCCCGCGAAAGTAAAGGATCATGGTAACTCAAGGGTTAACCGTGATGCTCCCAGTTTTGGCGACTGGATGAGCCAAGCTGCCTCCGGTCGTTTACCCGGCATTAACCCTAATCATTCGATAACAGGCCAACGAATATGGGTTCAGTGGGAGCGCAGCAGCGCATGGCGATGGTCGGCAAACAGGCGATGGTTTTGATCGCAAGCGTGGTCCTGTCGATCGGCGTATCGGGCTGCGCGAGCTATCGCCCCGCCCCGAAGGTCTTTCACGAGGCCACCATCCAGCCGTATCGGCTCGACAGCGGCGACCGTCTGCGCGTCACCGTCTTCGAACAACCGAGCCTCACCAACACCTACACCGTTGACCAGGCCGGCTACATCGCCTTCCCGCTGGTCGGTCAGGTTGCGGCTCGCGGTGCGACCCTCACCCAACTCGAAGGCGCGATCGCCCAGAAGCTCAAGCAGGGATACCTGCGTGACCCCGACGTTTCCATCGAAGTCGATCGTTATAGGTCCATCTTCGTCATGGGCCAGGTCGGGCAGCCGGGGCAATACGCCTATGTGCCGGGCATGACGATCCTGAACGCCATCGCCGTCTCCGGCGGTTTCAACAGCCGCGCCAATCAGCGGGATGTCGACGTGACCCGCAAGATCAACGGACAGATCATCACCGGCCGTGTGCCGATCACCGACCCGATCCTCGCCGGAGACACCGTCTACGTGCGCGAACGGCTGTTCTGATCAATGGTCGAAGCCCAGTCCCTGCGCATCGTGCATTGCTTTCGGTCGCCGATCGGCGGTATCTTCCGCCATGTCCGCGATCTGGCAGAACTGCACAGCGCGGCCGGACACAAAGTCGGCATTCTTTGCGACAGCTCGACGGGCGGCGCCCATGAAGACCGTCTCTTCGAGCAGATCATGCCGCATCTTTCGCTCGGCGTTACACGCTTCCCGATCCGGCGTTCGGTCGGCTTGAAGGACATGGCAGCACTTGCCGAAGCTTACAAACTCATCAAGGAATTGCAGCCGGATATCCTGCATGGTCATGGCGCCAAGGGCGGCGTGATCGCGCGGTTGATCGGCTCACTGCTGCGGGTTCGAAGGTATCGCGTCGCCCGCCTCTATTCACCGCATGGCGGCAGCCTGCATTTCTCGCGGTCAAAGCCATCAGGACAGGCCGTCTTCATGGCCGAGCGCGTTCTGGAGCGGATGACGGAATCGATCTCCTTCGTCTGCGACTACGAGCGCCAGACCTACGAGACGAAGATCGGCAAACCCCATTGCCAGGCGACCCGGGTCTACAACGGCATCAGCGAGAGAGACTTCGGGCGTATCCCGGTCGAAGCCGAGGGCGTGGATTTCGCCTATATCGGGATGCTGCGGGATCTCAAGGGGCCGGATGTGTTCATCAATGCCTTCGCAGAAGCTGAACGACTGGTCGGTCGACCGTTGAGCGGCGTAATCGTGGGAGACGGCCCCGACCTCAACCGCTATCGCGGGATGGTCGAACAGAAGGGCCTCAGCCACCGGATTGGCTTCAAACCCGCCATGCCCATCGCCGAGGCCTTTGCACTCTCCGACATCATCGTCGTCCCCTCGCGCGCCGAGGCCATGCCCTATATCGTCCTGGAGGCGCTGGCGGCGGAAAGGACGGTTATCGCCTCACGGGTCGGGGGCATTCCCGAAATCCTCGGCAATGACAGCGAGGCCCTTGTCGAGGCCGGCCGCGCAGATCTCTTCGGTGCCGTGATGGCCAGGGCGCTCACCGAACCGGGCTGGTCGAGGCGAACCATGCCGAGCCCTGAGAGCTTCCGCTCTCGCTTTTCGGCAAGCGTGATGGCCAGAGACATCGAAGCGCTTTATCGGGCGCAACTCGCACGCATTTGACCGCGGCTTGCGCCGAAACAGCACAGATCACACCATTTCTGAGGGGATCCTAAAGCGTTTCTTAGGACCTTCGCCGTAGTCTTCCCGCACACACGTGCGAGATCCAGAGATGAACAAGGTCGACAAACCCGAGGCATTCGATCTTGACGCATTGCGTCGCGGTCAGACGGCCGGCGACGACCCCCTGCACAAGGTGGAAGGGGAGCGCAAGGCCGAAATCAGCGCGTTGGCACGCCAGATCGCGTCGCAATATGCGGTGGCCAACTATTCGCCGTCAATCGTGATTGGCCAGCTCCGGTTTCTGGAGTTCTTAAGTCTGTTCGGGATTGCGCTCGGCGTGAACTTCTTCGTCGCCGTCGATCCGGGCGCTCACTTCCTCGACACGAGCATCAGTGCCTTTGTCGGCTCGCTGCTGGCATTGCTCTTCATGCAGGCCAGCGATTGCTACCACGTATCGATTCTGCGCTCGCCGATGGGATCCATGGCGCGGGTGCTCGGAAGCTGGATGGCTTCCCTCGGTTTTGTCGCTCTGACGAATTTCCTGTTCATCGACTATGACCCCAATTACCGCAGCATACTGGCCGCATGGTTCGTACTCGGTGCGATTTATCTCCTGATCGAGCGCAATCTTATCGGGTTTGGCTTTCGCCGCTGGGGACGCAACGGCGTGATGGAGCGTCGCGCCGTGATCGTCGGCGGCGGCAAACCTGCCAAGGACCTGATCCGCGCTCTGGAACAGCAGCCGGAAAACGACATCCGGATCTGCGGCATCTTCGACGATCGCAACTCTGCACGCTCCCCGGACGTGGTCGCCGGTTACCCGAAGCTCGGGACTGTTGCTGAACTCGTGGAATTTGCGCGCCTTGCCCATATCGACATGTTGATCATCTCGCTGCCGCTCAGCGCTGAAGCCCGCATCATGCAGCTCTTAAAGATGCTCTGGGTGCTACCGGTCGATATCCGCCTGGCTGCCCATTCCAACAATCTGCGTTTCCGGCCGCGCGCCTATTCGCATGTCGGCGCAGTCCCGCTTCTCGACATTCTCGACAAGCCGATCCGTGACTGGGATTCGGTTGCCAAGCGCGCCTTCGACATCTTCTTCAGCGTTCTCGCTCTCATATTGCTGTGGCCGGTGTTCATCGCCACGGCGATTGCGGTCAAGATGACATCCAAGGGACCGGTGTTCTTCGTGCAGAAGCGTCATGGCTTCAACAACGAGGTGATCAACGTCCTGAAATTCCGGTCGATGTATACGGAAATGAGCGACCCGACGGCGAAGAATGCCGTCACCAAGAACGACCCGCGCGTGACCCCGGTCGGCCGCTTCATCCGTAAAACGTCGATCGACGAGTTGCCGCAGATCTTCAACGTGCTGCGCGGCGATCTCTCGTTGGTCGGCCCGCGTCCCCATGCTGTCCTTGGCCAGACCCGCGACAAGACCTTTGGCGAGATCGTCGAGGGTTACTTCGCCCGGCACCGGGTCAAGCCCGGCGTCACCGGTTGGGCGCAGATCAACGGCTGGCGCGGAGAAATCGACACCGATGACAAGATCAAGTTCCGTACGGCCTACGACCTCTGTTACATCGAGAACTGGTCTCTCTGGTTCGATCTGAAGATCCTGTTCCTCACGCCACTCAGGCTACTCAATACCGAGAACGCCTATTGAGTGCCGTCGTCAATCAAGCAAGGCCCTTCAACCCGCAGGCAGCTGCCGTTCAGCTGATGATCTCCTGGATCATGGCATTCGGCGTCTTCCTGTCGGGCTTCGTCATATCCGAGCCTGCCCCTTACGAACTTCTGATGGTCGGCCAGGTCGCTCTCTGGTTCCTCTTTGGCCTGAAGATCTCGCGGGTCGTGGCCCCCCTGCTCGCGCTGTTGTTGATCTTCAACGTCGGAGGACTTTTGGCACTGACCATGCTAAGGACCATCCTGACGGAACAGGTGCTCTATGTTGCGGTGTCGATCTTCCTGGCGCTCACGGCCGTGTTCTACGCTGCGGTCATCGAGGACAGGCCGCAGCGGCTGAAACTGATCTTCCAGGCCTGGGTGGCTGCGGCCATCATCACGGGCATGCTCGGGATCCTCGGCTATTTCCACGCCTTTCCCGGGGCGGAGATGTTCACCCGCTATGACCGCGCCATGGGGGCCTTCCAGGATCCCAACGTCTTCGGCCCCTTCCTCGTCGCCCCGACCCTCTACCTCATGCATGGCATGCTGAAAGGCCGGCTCTTGGAATCACCGTTGCGGATCGTCGGTATCCTGATCCTCGCCTTTGCCGTGTTTCTGTCCTTCTCGCGCGCCGCCTGGGGACTGTTTCTCTTCTGCACCTTAGCCCTGGTCTTCGTCATGCTCCTCAAGGAGCGGACCAACGCCTTTCGCCTGAAGATCCTGGTGCTGTCGCTTGCGGCGGTTATTGCCATGGTCTTGGCGCTCTCGGTCGCACTGCAGTTCGAGAAGGTGCAAGCGCTGTTCGAGACCCGGACCCAGCTGGTGCAGGAATATGACGGCGGCCACCTGGGGCGCTTCGCCCGCCACCGTCTGGGTTTTGAACTGGCGATGGAGAGGCCACTCGGGATCGGGCCGATGATGTTCGGTCGGATCTTCCCGGAGGACGAACACAATATCTGGCTGAAATCCCTGATGGCCTATGGCTGGATCGGCTTCGTGTCTTACGTGACCCTGATGATCTGGACCGTGTCGATGGGCTTCCGCTACTTGCTGCGCGAGCGACCATGGCAACCCTATCTTATGGTCGCCTGGATTGTCCTTGTCGGCCATATCCTGATCGGCAACGTGATCGATACAGACCACTGGCGGCATTTCTATCTGGTGCTCGGCATCGTCTGGGGCTGCGGAGCTGCCGAATGGCGTCATCAGCGGGCCTTGCGGAACTGACGCAGATAGTGCCGATTGAGGCCGCTGCATTGAATTCTTGCCGGCGCACCCCATACTTTACTTATGATCACACCTGCTCAGATACGCGCCGCGCGCGCCATGCTCGACGTCACCATCGACCGATTGTCCCAGGAAAGCGGCGTGCCCGCGCTCCTGATCCTGCAGATCGAAGCCGGGAATGGCTATGATGCCACACCACAGCATTACGCGGCGCTGAAGACCGCGCTGACGGATATGGGCGTCGTCTTTCTGGAGGCGGGCGAAGGCGGCCAGGGTGCAGAAGGACTTCGTCTTGCCGCGCGCGGCGGTGACGACGGCATGCGCCCCGAAGAACTAACCGCCGCCAACGACGATTGAGTTTTTCCTATATGGCGATGGAACAATAACCGGCGCCCAGACTTTCCCTGTCCGACATCATCAGACAGGAGAATTTCATGAGCCGGAACAATGGCCTCTACCTCATCATCGGCGCTCTCGTCGTCGCCGTCATCGGCCTTGGCATCTATGTCTACCAGGAAGAGCAGAAGCCGGATGGCGTGGAACTCCGGATCGGCGAGAGCGGCGTCTCGATCGAGGAAAACTGAGCCATCGCTTCAGACAGCTCACATTCGGCGTGGCCGGATGAATGTTTCATAGAACTGCTGGGGGGCGCCGATGGCGCCCTCAAGCATGTAGGCCTGGCGCTCGGAGCCTGCGCGTCGCGCGAGTACCGGGAGACCATGGTCCAGGGCATCAAGCACGCGGTACTCCACCAACCGTCTGCCATTCTCATCCTTCCAGACGATCATCGATCCTTCCGGCCGGGCTTCACTCTGTCCGGCGAATTCATCAAGCCCATGGAAATCGAGCCATTGGGCGAGCAGCGCCTCGCCATTGCCCGGCGACACCACCCGATCCGCCCCGCCCTGCCAGATCGCGACGGCCGGTTTCCGGCTGGACGCGTCTCCTGCCGCACTCCGTGCCAGGTCACCCCATTCCCGCCTTTGGCGGCGAGGACCAGACTTCATCACTGAAAGAGCCGACATTGCATCACGCGCGGCGCCAAAGGGAAGCCCACCCACCACCTGGCCTGCGGCGAAGAGATGCGGATAAGTGACCAGAAGCGCATTGGCCATGGCACCGCCCGCCGACAGGCCCTGGATGAACACTCTGTCCTCGGCGATCCCGTGGCGTTCCATCGCATGTTCGATCATCTGGCGGATCGACATCAGTTCACCGCGATCCCGCGCCACCATGCTCGGGCGAAACCAATTGAAGCAGAGATTGTGATTGTTTTCCTTGGTTTGCTCGGGATAGAGCAGCACGAAGCCCTTGTCTCTCGCCATGCGGCTCCAGCCGCTGCCACGATCATACTGTTTTGCAGTCTGCAGACAGCCATGCAGCACCACTACGAGCGTGGCTGGGTCCCGGCGGGTGGACGGCACATATTCAAACATCCGCAGTCGTCCGGGATTGCTGCCGAAGGCATGCACCTGCACGAGGCCGGAACGCGGCGCACGGGGTTTTGAGACCTTCGGCGGCTCCGACACCCTGAGCTTGGGCATCGCCTTCTCCAGCCTGCGCTGCAGACGTTTCTGGCTGCGGAGCAGCGCAGAGAGCGGAGACATGGAGAACTTGAAGCGCATCGGATTTCGGCTCCCTTCGAACCTCTTCCCCATATAATGCTGCATTGCAGCAAACATAGGACAGAAACCAAAAGAAGCCGAGCGGGTTTCACGCTCGGGAGTTTTGGGACAGCCTGTCGCCCAAGAACGAAAAAACCGGGCACCTTGCGGTACCCGGTCTTTCTAACCATGCCATGAAATCAATTGCTTGATCCGTCAGCATAAAATGGTCGGAATGGCGGGATTCGAACCCACGACCCCTTGACCCCCAGTTTTGAAAAGGCTGTTTTATAGCCATTCATGGGCATTCTCAATACGCAAATTTCTGTTTAAATGCAACTAGATGAAACATAAGGCCGCTTGACTAAGTTCGTCGACCTTCCTAAATGCTGGCTACAATGTGGCTATAAAATTCTGGAGGTGGGGTTTGAGCGAGCTCAAAATTACGGCGGAGACAGTGACAGAATTGATGAAGTCCGCCCTGCCCAACAAGACGAAATTTTACTTCGATCGGGAGCTCCCCGGCTTCGGCCTCTATCGGACGCCAGGCGGCACCGGAACGTTCTTCGCGGAATTTCGCCCGGTAGCAGGTGGAGCAAAAAAGCGAATCAAGCTCGGTCGCGTCGGTATCCTTAAGCCAAATGAGGCGCGCGAGGCCGCTCGCAAGGCAATCGCGATGGCGGGGCTCGGCAAGGATCTGGCCAAGGATCGCGCCGATGGCCGCGCCAGCATGACGGTTGCCGAACTCGTCGAGGAATATATCAGCGGCAAGGAAATGAAGGCGTCGTCTCGTGACTTCTATCGCACCACACTGAAAACTCAGATAATGCCGCACATCGGATCCACTAAGGCCGTGGCCCTGATGCGTATCGACGTGCAGCGCGCGCATGACAAAATGAGCAGGAAGGCGAAGTATTCCGCGAACCGCGCCATGGCGCTGCTCTCTGCTGCCTATGTTTGGAGTGCTAAGCGCGGCCTTGTGCCGGAAGGCATGAACCCTGCAGCTGCTATCGACAAGAACAAGGAAATCAGACGCGAGCGCTATCTGACCGAAGAGGAGATGGCTCGGCTTGGCGATGCGCTGCGCGAGGCTGAGACAGTCGGGATCCCGCACAAGGCGTCGGAAAGCAAACACGCGCCGAAGGACAAGAACCGCACCGTATACGGCCCGCATGTCACGGGCGCGATTCGTCTTCTAATGCTCACGGGCTGTAGGCTTCGCGAGATCCTTCATTTGCGATGGTCCGAATACGATGCCGTTCGCGGCCTTTTGCACCTGCCAGATTCGAAGACTGGACGGAAAACCGTTGTCCTATCCGAAGCCGCCCAAGCGGAAATCGAAAGCATCCCGCGCGTCGGTGTTTACGTTATAGCTGGGCAGTCGGCCGCCCTCCCCGACGAGAAGCCGCGCGCCGATCTCAAAAAACCATGGGCGGCGATATCGGCCCGCGCTGGTATCCCCGATGTCCACATCCACGATCTAAGGCATACATTCGCGTCTGTCGGCGCTGGCGATGGCATGTCCCTGCTAACCATTGGCAAGCTGCTACATCATGCTGATGCCGCGACAACGCAGCGCTACGCGCATGTCGACGTCAACCCGCAAAGGGCTGCAGCCAACCTGATTGCCGGCAAGATTGCAACGGCGATTGGAGGCAAGTGATGGCCAAGCTACCGCCAATCGAAGTGAACGCTATCCTTGCGCGAGAGGAACTGCACAAGGGCAAGGGCAGCCGCGACAAGGCGCTAGAATTGCTTGAGGCGGCTGGCGATGGCCCGCTAGCGCAAGAACTGCGTGATCAGGTCAAGAAGCGAGGCCGTCAACCGTTCGGCGCGAAGCACCGATGGTGGGACATCGGCACACGCAATGACGAGCTGCTGGCCGCTGGTGCGTCATACGCGGAGAGGCTTGAAACATTGGCGCGGGAGTTTCATCTCAGCGATGAATCGAAGGTCAAAACAGCTATCGCGCAATACGAACGCGCTTACGCGGCGCGGCGGCGCATCGACGAGGAAAATCGGTAGGCCGATTTAAAGCAACTAATCCCATTTGTAGAATGCCCCCATAAACCTCCGTGCAATCTCAAGCAAAGGAGGCAATAATGAAGAACCTACGAGTACCCCAAGCGGCGGAATATCTCGGCATTTCAAAGTCCCTGCTCGACAAATTCCGCTGCTACGGCGGCGGTCCTACCTTCGCCAAGATCGGCAGGACGGTTATCTACACCACCGCAGATCTCGATAGCTGGCTGGCCACAAAGCGGATCTCCGACAACGACAACAGGTCGCAGGTGGCGGCATGAGCGACTTCCAATTCGAAAGCAACTCGCCATTCATTGAACTTGCCCTTGGGGCTGGCTTTGCAGATAGGGCGACGACTTGGCTCGGTTCAGCCATCACAGCGCTGGACGATGCAATAGCCACTGACAGGGAAATGAACGGTGTCGGAGAAGAGGTTTCCCTTACGCTGAGTGCGCGCCAGGCAGACCATCTGTCTCTTGGGCTTATCATGCTTCACCGGCACTTCAAACAGCAAGCACTAGTCATTTAGCAATTTACCTAATCATCAACACGAAGCGTCCGGCGCGTCCGGCGATAGGAGAAGTCATGCAAAAATTCGAAATCCACACATCCTGCGGCAAGGTCTTTCACGAGACCCTTGACCAGATGAGTGACCGGCAGATCGCCGGATTGATCGACGGAAATCCTGACCATCCGGACATTCCAGTTCTTCGCGAAGAACTGGAACGCAGGCGCATGGCGCGCGAGGCGCGGCAAGCCGCCTAACCACACACCCCACACCACCACAACCGCCTGCCGGTATCAGCCGGCGGGCATAACCCATGGAGACAAGATGCAAATCATCTCGTTCCGCCCGGCCCCGCCTGGCGGAGATAAAACGATTGCGCGCTTTGACGTCCAGCTCGACGGAATGCGCCTTTACAACCTCTCCCTCAAGCGAACAGGCGCAGGGCTGCGCGTGTTTGCGCCGTCCGCATTCGGATGCGCCGCCGCCACCTTCAGCCATGAAACTGCAGCCGCGCTGATTGCGCTCGCCACCGGAGAGATCGACCGACATGAACAGCGCACTTCCTAAAGAAACACCGGGTGCAGACGGCCGCGAAGCTCTGATTTTTGGCATCTGTGACCGCCTCTATGACCATGGGCACTGCTACACCAACGTTGTCTTGGCGCCGGTCGATGCTGATGGCGTGCCGGATTGGGAGAATGCAAGCCCAGACCGACTTGAGGCCCTTGAGGCCGACGAGTGGCCGGAAGATCCTCAAACAGCCAAACGTGCCGCGGTGCTGGTAGACGAAATCGACGGATGCGACAAGGCGACATCAATGCTGATTTTCCTTAGGGAAGATGGCCAGCCGTCCATGCAGCAAGTCGCGGGACCGGATCATGACGCTGACATCGCCATGCGCATCATCGGGCGCGACATTGGTGCGACACCTCCGGCAGCCGACCCGTCTCCCTTGCAGCAGGCAACTGCCAAGCTGATGGACGACATGCAGGCCGCGCACGAGCCTGTCCCCGCCGCGGCAAACGACAATGATCCGCTTGCGCGATATCTGGCAGCATTCAGCGGCCCGAAGACCATCATGGCCAACGGCAAGATCTACAACGCCGTTATCGAAAGCATCACGGGCAACATCTCTTTTGTCGACGGCAAGGCCATTTTCTCAGGCAGAGGCTTTTCTAAGACGATCGACCTTCCGCAGTCATCAGGCCCGCGTCTTGTGCCTTCGGGCGACTTCGTTCGCGGTTTCCAGCCTCCCGACTACGCCATCGAGGGGATTGCTCAGCGCGGTTTTGTCTACTCTCTCACAGCAAGCACGGGCACCGGAAAGACGGCAATCGCGCTCTTGCTGTCGCTTCTCACCGCACAAGGCAAAGAGCTAAATGGCAGAGAAGTCATGCAGGGCCGCGTCGTCTATTTTGCCGGCGAAAATCCGGATGATGTCGCTATGCGATGGATTGGGATCTGCCACGACCGGGGGATTGATCCTGCCAGCCTCGACGTCCACTTCATCACCGAGAGGTTTTCAATCCCGAACGCTATCGAAGCAATTCGGGCTCAGGTGAAGGCTATTGGTGGAGCCGGCCTTATCGTCGTCGACACATCTGCTGCCTACTTCCAAGGCGATGACGAGAACGGCAATACTGCACTTGGCGGACACGCTCGAGACCTTCGTGCGCTGACCACGCTGCCAGGACGGCCGTGTGTGATCGTTCCATGCCACCCCACCAAGAACGCACAGGCAGACGCATTGCTTCCTCGTGGCGGTGGTGCATTCATCGCTGAGATGGACGGCAACCTGACCCTATCGCGGGCTGGCGAGGCCGTCCGCTTGCATTGGCAAGGGAAGCATCGTGGCCCCGACTTCAAGCCGATTTCGTTCCGGCTGGACACGGTCAACGCGCCGCAACTTGTGGATAGCAGAGGGCGGCCAGTACCGACGGTCATGGCGACGCCACTGACCGACGGCGAATCTGCCGGGCCGGCTGCATCGCTTCTGAACGCCATTAAGGGACGCGCGTCGAGTGCGCTGGAGATCCTGCATTCTCTGGCGAGCGACGGCGAGCCCGTGCCAATGGCTGTCTGGCGAGAGAAGTGCCGGGCAGAGTTTGACACTGGCGCGAAGACGAAGGGTTCACTCGACCAGATGTTCAAGCGAGCCAAGGACGAACTGGTAGCAGCTGGCGCCGTCGATATCGTTGACGGCGGGGTGCGTCCCGTTATGCCGGAGAACTGACCATGTACGCGTGTACATGTACATGCAGCGTACACGCGTACATCACCACCAAAAGGCATCATCGACGCATGTACAACATGTACAAAACCCTAGGTTTGTACATGTGTACACGCTGAGAGCCTCGGAAAATTAAACCACAATAAAAACCAGAGGAGAGAAAGAATGACAAACGTGATACCCCTGAACGAAACTTACAAAGGCCTGCACCCCGACACCGGCAAGCCCGTCACTGTCGTCGGCGTCGACACGTCCGGCATAGCCCCTGCGCTGATCATCATCCGCTCAGACGAGCGCGGCATTCGCGCGGAAGTCGTCAACTCTGTTGATGCTATGCCCACGGCTTGACCAAATCCCGGCCACCGCTCTAAATCCATGAACGGCCAGCGGTGGCCATCACCAAGGCGGCGGCACGGAGAGAACCATGTCGCTTGGACCCGGCGCCCGTCGCCTTCATACATACCAGAACCAAAAGATCGTCGTTGCGTGCGAACGGTGCGGCTTATCGCGCCGATACGACGGGAACCAGATGATTGCGAAAATCGGCCCTGACGCGGTGCTACCTGATCTTCTGCGACGGATCGCCAAGGCAGAGGGATGCGAGCTTATAAGCGCGCCAACGCCGAACGGTTTGAGATGCGGCTTGCACTATGGCTGATCGTCTTCTGCTCATCCTGATGGCACTGATGATCCTGGCGACGATCGTTGGCGCAGGTGCGCAGGTCTGGCAGGCCTTTTGAGGCGGCCGACAGGCGTCTTGCTGACGAGTACGACAAGGCGCAGGAAATGGGGGAGGTTCGTCGCCCGAACAACGAGAAAACCAATTCCTGTGTGGAAGCGGTTTCTGCATCCGACATCGGCATCACCTACAAAGAAATCCACGAAGCCCGTAAAATTCGCGACGCTGAACGCGAATTGCCGGCCAGCCTAAAGGCGGCGCGCTTTACACCAAGACAAAATAAAAGTCAACCGCCGCTTGCCCGGCGCATGGCTTTTTCTTACATACCCTTTGAGGCGTGACGCTTCACGAATATAGCGCCGGGAACCCCGGCAATTGCCTGCCTGGGAGGGCGGGCTTTCTCTTTCAACGGGGGAAGACGTTGAAAATCAAGTTTGCACGCAAGAATACCGACGGCCAGATTTGGCAATGGCCGGCGAGCAACATGGGACCGCATCGGCCCGCAACACTTCAAGGCGCAAAAGTCACTGGTCCAGATATTGACGCATTCCGCCAACGTGGTGCTGCCGTCTACTCCTCAAACTTCCATGACCCACAAGCAGCCAACGACAACAAGGACTGGCCGCTGGCCAAGCTCTTGCGTACCGAGCGCAACGATTATTGCCTTGCCCTGGCGGAGCGCTACCGGGATCTGCACGACACAGCCACTCGCCCGACCGAACTCGTCGGCAAGGAGGCGGATGATACATTCCATCTCGTCCAAAGCTTCGACAAGGACGGGAAGCCGAAAGGCCTGAAGGTCGTCACAGGAAAGAAGGCCACGGTCGAATCCCAGCCTACGCGAAACCGCGCCGCGCCCGTCCCTAAGAAGTGGCAAGGCGACTGGCCTATTCTCGCTGCCATCGATGCAAAGCGCGAGTTGGCCATTATCCGCGCCAAGCTGGCCTACGTGCCGAAGATACTGGATGCGTTCGAATGGTCCGTCGTGGATAGCCTCACATTGGAGGAGATCGGCAAGCGGCTAGGTGCTGGCAGCAAGGGTGCAAAGGGCGAAGCCCGCGCGCGTGTTTTCGACGGCTTTGAGCTAGTCGATCGGCATTGGCGCACGCAGGACAGGAAGGCCGCTTAGGGGTACCCCATTTCCCCGCGCCAAATGGGTAGGGAGAGAGAGGCTCGCAGCGATGCGGGCCTTTATTGTTTCAGGAAGCTTCCCCTTCCTGACCGGTGGGCGGCCGCGCGCGGTTGCTCACCTCCCAATTCGGAATCGGCGGTTCGTCCTTGTCCCGCTGGTCGAGCCGGTTGAGCGCGTTGTCTCCTCTTCGCGATCCCGGCGAAGTTTCGAATTGCCATGCCGCATCATGGCAATCAGCCCGACGACTGACCTTCCCAGTAGGTTGTCGGGCACCCATTCCCTCAGTGAGCAACTGCAGCGCCTTCGGGCGCTGCTTTTTTTCTGCCCACGTCAAACCCTTGACCCGTCAAAAATCAACCACACCAAAGGAGGCGCCCATGGCGACCGACAGCGCTTTGCCGTCTTCCGAGCTCGGCCGTTACATCACGTTCGCGGACGTCGCGAAAACCACAGAAACCCCCGTCGACACGATTGTCACCTGGCATCGGCTGATCCGAGCCATGGGCTTCGCCTTCGGCGAGAAGATAAGAGGTTGCTGGAATTTCAGTCCGCACGAGCTCTACCAGTTCCAGATTGCGGCAAGCCTTTCAACGGCAGGCCATCCCGTCGGCATTGAGACTATCCGGCAGATCCTTGAGGCAACCAAGGACACGGCAAGGCCTGACGGCAGCCTCTTCCTGAAGACGAAAAGCACATTCGCAATCATCGCAGTCAACCTGCCTGGATTGTGGGACGTGCTTGCGCACATGTTGCAGAGGGCCGCCGATGCTATCGAGGATTAAAAACTGGCTCACCAGCAGCACCCGCTCCTACCAAGCGGCCCAAGGCGGCCGGCGCGGTTCGGCGCTGAAGACGATGCACCATCCGTTGCAGTCGATCGCCGCAGCACGCGGCACCCTTGCGGCCCGCGCTCGCTATCTTGCGGCAAACAATCCCTTGGCTGCCAGCGGCGTTGAAGCATGGGTTAGTGCGCTCGTCGGAACCGGCATCAAAGGACAGGCAAAAACACCCGGCCCGCTCCGAAATACGCTGAACATCGGGTTTGAGAACTGGACCGACGACGCGGACGCCGACGGGATCACCGACTTTTACGGTATGCAGGCTTTGATCGTCCGGCGCGTCGTCATCGACGGCGAGGCCCTGGCCATTTTCGTGCAGGACGGCGACCGTCTCGCCATCCGGGTTATCGAGGCGGAACAGCTTGACGCGAGCTACACGGCCAACCTCGCGAACGGCAACGTCATCGTTCAGGGCGTGGAGCATGACGCAAACGGAAAGCGCGTGGCCTATCACGTCTTCGACCGTCCGGCAGCGATGGATTACGCATCCACACGGCAGCGAACCCGCTACGCAGCCAGCGAGGTCATGCACGTCTTCCGGCGTGATGTCCCCGGCCAGGTTCGTGGTATCACCTGGTTCGCACCAGTTATCGTCCGCCTGTCGGATCTCGACGGATGGCGCGATGCTCAGATGATGCGGCAGCGCATGGCGGCCATGCTCGCCGGGTTTGTCGTATCAGCGGACGGCAGCGGCGCACCTCTTGAGGGACAGCAGTCTGGCAGCACCATTGTCGGCGGCTTCGAACCGGGCACGCTGCAATACCTCGAGCCCGGCCAGGACATCAGGTTCAGCGAACCGGCAAAGATCGGCCAGGAAGTCATAGATTTCGCCGACATCACCGAGCGCGAAATCGCGGTCGGCCTCGGTCTGCCGGACTACCTCCTGTCCGGCGACCTGAGCGACGTCAACTATTCCAGCATTCGTGCCGGCATGGTCGAGTTTCGACGTCGCGTCGAAGCGCTGCAGCACTCGCTCCTGGCGTTCCAGTTCCTTCGGCCCGCATGGCGTCGCTGGGCCACGCTGGAAGTCTTGTCTGGTCGTGTCGATGCACAAGTTGCCGAAGCTCTGCCAGTCTCGTGGATCACCCCGAAAGTGCATTGGGTGGATCCGGCCAAGGACGTGCGCGCCGAAGTCGAGGCGGTCGCGGCTGGCCTTATGTCGCGCCGTGAAGCCGTCGCGGCCCGCGGTATCGATATCGAACAGCTTGATGCCGAGATCGCCGCCGACAAAGCTCGGGCTGATGCCCTCGGCCTGACCTTCACCACCATGCCGCCCGCGGCGAATGACAATCAGCCTGCAGCGCAAGCCGCGGCATAACTTCCGAGGTCATCGATGACAAAGAAGAACGGCGACACCCCCGCCGAACGAACAGCCGTGCCCGAAATGCTAACCCGCGCCGATGCCAAACTCTCGAGCTTCAATGCAGAAGCCCGGACGGTCGATCTGGTACTCGCTACAGAAACTCCGGTTCGCCGACGTTCTTGGGACGTTGGCACCTATGACGAGATCCTTCTCGTCACACCACAGGCGATCGACGGCGCGCGTCTGGACAGCATGGCCTTGCTCGATAGCCATGACGCTTATTCGGGACTGGATTCCCGGCTTGGCTCTGTCGTGCCTGGTTCTCTTAGGTTCGAAGGCAAGACCGCTATCGTGACGGCCAAGATCAGCCGCAACCCCAAGGGCGAAGCGCTCTTCCGCGATCTGGAAGACGGGCACGTCATGGGCGTGAGCGTTGGCTACAAGATCACATCCCAAACCAAGACAGAGGCACCTGCAGGCGGCACGGCAACGATCCGCGCGACCCGCTGGCAGCCGATGGAAATCAGTGTCGTGTCCGTTCCGGCCGACCCTGGCGCAAGCACCCGCTCGCACGAGCCGGACGCTGACACCACCACCCCCGCAATTGAAAGGCAGACTATGACCCGCAAAGAACTGAATGCAGAAGTACGCTCTATCCAGAAGGCTGCCGGCCTTCCTGACACATGGGCACAGACGCACATCGACGCCGACGAGATCGACCTGAACGCGGTTCGCGCCGATGCTCTTGCGCAGCTTTCCACTCGCTCGCAGACCACGACGCCGTCGAACGTCCAGATCGTCGCAGACCACACCGACCCGGCTGCTGTCCGCTCGGCAATGGCTGACGCTCTTGCGCACCGCATCGCGCCCGGCGCAGTGAAGCTTGAAGGCCGCGCGGTCGAATACCGCTCGCACAAGCTTCTCGACATGGCCGGCGATATGGCGATTGCCCGCGGCGAACGTGTCAACATCCGAGACACCGAGGAACTGCTGAAGCGTGCTGTCGGCGCGCACTCGACCAGCGATTTCCCGGAGCTCGTTTCGGCCGCCGCCAACAAGGCCCTGCTCGCTCAGTATCAGATCGCCGCACCGACCTACCGTCAGTGGGCTGCTCGCAAGCCCTTCACCGATTTCAAGGAACATAACTTCCTCCGCGTTGGTGATATCCCTGCCTTCAAGGAAATTAAAGAAGGCGGCGAGACACCTTACGGCACCATGTCGTCTAGCGCTGAAAAGGTCACGGCCAAGGAGTACGGAACCGGCCTGGCAATTGGCCGTCGTCTTCTGATCAATGACGACCTCAGCGCCCTGTCCGACTTCGCCAACGGCATCGCCGTTCGCGCAGCCAACGACGAGAACGCGCTTGCATATGGCATCCTGAAGGCCAACCCGGTCATGCAAGACGGTCATGCGCTTTTCAGTGCTGAGCACAATAACCTGCCAGCAGGTGCCGCATTCGGTGCGACGACGATCGCAGCAATGGTGAAGGCATTGCGCGGCCAGACCAGCCTCGACGGCATGAAGCTCAACCTGCAGCCCGGCATGCTCGTCGTCGGCACCGATCTTGAGGTCTCGGCCCGCACGCTGCTTACGGCCATCCAGGCGACCAAGACCAGCGATGTGAACCCGTGGGCAAACTTCGCTGAACTGGTGGTGGATGCCGAACTCGGTGCGACTGAGCATTACCTCTTCACCTCGCCAACAGCCGCCCCGACCGTAGTCTACGGTTACGTTGGTGGCGCCGAAGGCCCGCAGATCCGCACCGAACGCGATTTCGACACGCTCGCCCTGAAGGTTGCGGCCAACCTCGACTTTGCTGTCGGTGCCATCGACTTCCGCGGCGTCGTCAAAAATGCCGGCGCATAATGTCGACCATCCCTGAATTGCAGGCAATGCGGGCGGCCCTAGTGGTCGCTCGCTCGTCGGGCACGCTCAAGACAGTCTTCACCTCCGGCAGCACCAGGCGTGAGGTTGAGTACAAGAGCGACAGCGAGATGGCGGCGGCAATCGCTGCCATCGACCGCGAAATCAATGCGGCCAGCGGCACGCGTCCGCGGCGCTTCCTCCCCACTTTTTCAGATGGATTCGATACATGAAAAACTTCATCCAAACCGGCGAAATCCTTGAAGTAACCGCACCCTATGACGTTGCGTCAGGTGGCGGCGTTCTTGTCGGCAGCATCTTCGGCTTTGCCGTCACCTCGGCCGTGTCCGGCGATAAGGTCAACATCAAGCGGAAAGGCGTTTTCGAGCACGCCAAGACCAGTGCACAGGCCTGGACGCAGGGCGCCGCCTTGTATTGGGACAACACTGCCAAGGTGCTCACCACCACCGCATCAGGCAACACGCTCGTCGGTGCGGCTGCTCTTCCGGCTGCCAATCCGACGGCAATCGGTCGCATTGTGATCTGATGGACTGGAAGAAACTGGAGGCGGCCACTGACCTGGCCGTCCTCGGCGCCTTCAGTGAGCTCGTGCGACACGCTCCCATGACATCATCGGGCACGATCGACAGCACCCGGCCAGCGCAGGACATCCAGGGCGTGCTCCACACCCCGACTCCGGCCGGCACCATCAACATCGGCAATGGCCTGACGACGACGGTTTCGGCCGCCGAGGCCGCGCTCGTGGTCAATCGCGCCGACTATCCGGGGATTGTCTTCAAGGCCAAGGACAGGATCCGCGGCAGCGAACTCACCGGACAGCCGTGGTGGGAAGTGAAGACGGTCAACGACCGCTATTCGAGCGTCATCATCCTCGCGCTCAACCAGGCCTAGCCCATGCAAATCATCGCGAAGATTGCGGCGCACTACGCCGCCACGCTCGGCCGTGTCTACTCGGCCCTGCCTCCCAAATCCCAAGACACACCAATCACCGCGGCAAGCCTGCGGGAAGCCCTCAAGGAGGAGACCCCATGCACGTCAACTATTTCCTGAAAACCCCGATCGAACACGGCGGCAAGACTTACTCGGAACTCACATTCCGCGAGCCGAAGACCGGCGACATGATGGTGCTCGACAAGTTCACAGGCGAAATGTCGAAGATGGTCGCGCTCATCGCCACCATCGCTGATGTGCCTATCCAGGTCATCAAGGATGCCAGCCTTAAGGACTTCACGGCCATCTCGGAAGCCGTGGCGCCGTTGCTGGGAAACGACCAGCCATCGACGGACGCTGGATCGACCTCATAACCATCGTCGCTGCCGAGCTCTCGACATCCATCGCGGATGTCGAGGACTTCCCCCCTGAGAAAACTATCGCGTATGCGCAGGCGGCTGTCCGCTGGCTGAACCAAAAGAACGGGGCTCCTAAGGATGGCTAAGACCCAAGACGCCAAACTAATTGTATCCCTGCTGGACCGTCTATCCGGTCCGGCTAAGGCCATCAGCGGCACGCTTTCCCGCCTTTACGCTATGCAGGCCCGCAACACCGCCGCTCTCGATCAGATGCGCGGGCGGATGCTCGACGCGATGGGTGCCGGCTATGCCTTGGCCCGCTCGCTATCGGCGCCTATCAATGCGGCAATCGCTTTTGAATCGACCATGGCCGACGTGTCCAAGGTCGTGGACTTCGAAAGCCCCAAGGCATTCGCTCAAATGGGGAAGGATATCCGCGAGCTCAGCTTGCGCATCCCCATGGCAGCCGACGGTCTTGGCCAAATCGTAGCGGCGGCCGGCCAGTCTGGCATTGCGAATAACGAACTGCTGAAATTCACGGAGCTCGCCGCCAAGGTTGGCGTTGCTTGGGACATGTCGGCGGACCAGACCGGCGAAGCCCTGGCGAAGCTCAAGACGGCCCTTGGCCGCAGCATCGAAGACACGGCGAGCCTGGCCGACGCTATCAACCACCTCGGCAACAATTCCGCCGCGTCCGCTCCCAAGATCTTGGACGTTGTCCGGCGCGTTGCCCCGATGGCATCGCAGTTCGGCATGACAGCCGAAGAGGTCGCAGCGCTCGGTGCGGCCATGACCGGCGCGGGTTTTGAATCCGAAGTCGCGTCTACTTCCATTCTCAATATCGGCCGTGCGCTGACCCGCGGATCCGGTGCGACTGCTCGCCAGTCGAAAGCATTCAAGACGCTCGGTCTTTCGTCCAAGGCCGTTGCCAAGTCGATGCAGAACGATGCCATGGGCACGCTGCAGGGCGTTCTCGAGCGCATTGGCAGGCTTCCGGCAGACATGCGCGCCAGCCTAGTCTCTGACCTATTCGGCGATGAAGCACGCGCCCTTGGCCCGCTCATTTCGAACGGCAAGCTGCTCGGCGATACACTCGACCTGATCGGCGACAAGAGCCAATACGCAGGCAGCGCAGCCAAGGAATTTGACGTTCGCAGCAAGACCAGCGCGAACAACATGCAGCTGTTCCGCAATCGCGTTACCGATCTCGCCATCAGCGTGGGGGACGCCTTGCTGCCGGCGCTCAACAAGGTCATGGACGTCCTCGGCCCGACGGTCACGAGCATCAGCGACCTTGCCCAACGCTTCCCCGCGCTTACGGCCGGCATCGTCGGCGCAACAGCTGCTGTCATCGCCTTCCGCATCGCACTTACTGCACTACGCTTCGCCGGCCTCTATGCCCTCGGTGGCATGATCTCGACGGCCATCGGCTTTACCACGTTCGCCGGTGCGGCCACAGCAGTTGGCGCTGCCCTGGCAGCCATCAGCGCGCCTGTATGGCTCGCCATCGGGGCAGCCGTTGCAGTCGTCGCAGGTGCAGGCGCGTTGCTCTACAAATACTGGGACCGCATCACAGCGACGCTGCGTGGCGTGGCGGCCGGCATCAGCGAAGAGCTTGCCCCGGCCTTCGAAACCTTACGGCCTGTCCTGGCGTCCATCGAAGCGGGCTTCCGCGCGATCGGCGACGCTGGCTCGTGGGTCATGGACAAGCTGTCCGGACTGACCGGCTTGTTCGACAAGGAAATTGTCACCTTCCAGCACGGGCAGGCGATCGAAGCCGGCGCCAAGGCGATGACGCAGCGGATTATCCGCGTCTTCATCGACGGGCATGCGCAGATCTTCGCGGCCGGTTCGCAGATGGTACAGGCCCTATGGGATGGCATGGTCGCAAAGTTCGACGCGTTCATTGCTTGGGTGAAGACGATCCCGTCGCGCATCCGCTCGGCAATTGGCAACATCGATCTGAGCGGCATGATCCGCCTACCGTCTTTCCTCGGTGGTGGTGGCGATTCTCCGCAGGTCGACGGCGCGCGTGCTGCAGGCGGTCCGGTTAGCGCCGGCAAGACGTACTTGGTCGGAGAGCGCGGGCCTGAATTGTTCTCGCCGAGCAATGCCGGCGTCATCACGCCTAACCATGCACTTCGGGCATCGTCGGCGGCGAACAGCAACGTGCCGCCGATCCAGGTGACGAACCACTTCCAAATCATTGGGGCGGGCAACGCTGAAGCCGTGGCCCAAGCCGTGGTGGATCGCCAAGCTCGCACAACAAAATCGGCCGTGGAAGCCGCTTACATGGATGCAGCCTAATGACAATGACAGCCAAGTGGTCTGATAAGACCATCCTCAAGTTCGGCCGGCAGATCGACCGGCTGAACAAGGAGTTCCCCAAGGTCATACCCCAAGAAATCAACAAGGTAGGCAACAGGGCGAAGACCGTCGTCATTCGCAACCTCGTGAAGCAGACGGGCCTAGCAAGGGCCGTCATCGTCAAGGCCGTCGGCGATCCTACACAAGCACGGCCTGGCAAACTGTCCTACGAAATGCAGACACGCGGCGGGAACATCAGGCTCAAGTATCTCAAACCAAAAGAGAGCGGCGGCGGTGTCGTGGCCAAGCCGTTTGGCAAAACGACCTACTACCCCGGCGCTTTCATGATGGGCGGCGCTATCGGTGCTCGTAAGGTCGTGCCCAAGTTCAAGGGACACGTCATGTTCAGGAATAGATCAAGCGGGCGGCACTACACATTCGCCCGCTCTGGCGTCTTCATCCCTGTCGAGATGATGCGCGGCCAGACGCTTGCAGCGTTCAACAAGATCGCAGTGCCGTTGCTTGAGCAGCGCGTTCAGAAGGTCATCGCGAAGCTGCTGAAGTAGCAGGCGAAGGCGGTCTGTCGATGGTTCCCCCTCCACCAATCCGAGGGCGGACCACCACGACCCCCGGAAATCAGTCTGCGAATATTTTCCTATGCGATTTCCTTCCTTAGAAAGTAATTCCTCATGGAGATGAAACAAGCCGCACTTGCGGGGCTTTTGGGCCTTTCTAGTAGAAGAATTTCCCAACTTTCCGAGGAAGGGATCGCGGTTCGCGTCGGTCCTGGCACCTTCGATGCGGCTGTCACAATCCAGAATTATATCCGGCACATCGCCGGCAAGGCTGGCAGCCGAGACGCCAACCTCGACCTGAACGCCGAAAAGGCACGGCTCGCCAAAGAGCAGGCCGACGGCCAGTCGATGAAAAATGCTCAGCTCCGCGGCGAGCTTGTCGAGGCCGAGGCCGTTGCCCAAGAGTGGGAAAGCATCATCGCCGACGTGCGCAGCGCCATGCTGGCCGTCCCTGGCCGCCTCCGAAGGCGTGCCGGCAGTGCGCTCGATGCAGCCGCCATCTCCCTTGTAGATCACGAAATTCGAGAGGCCTTGACCGCCCTTGCAAACGCTGATGCAGATCAGGCGGCGCGCCCTCATGAAGGCGAAGCCGCCACCGAAGACGAAACTATCTCAGTGGATTGAATCCGAGATCCGCCTTCCTGAAAGCGTTGCGGCCGTCTCAGGCCGCATCAGGCTCTACCGCCCTCAGGTAGACATTGCCGACGCCATCGGCGACCCGTCCATTGAGCGGGTAACGATCGTCAAACCAGTCCGCGTCGGCTTCACTACGCTCTTGACCGGCGCGATTGCTGGCTTCGTCGCAAACGACCCTTCTCCCATTCTTGCCGTCCTGCCGACCGAGGCCGACTGTCGCGACTATGTCGTGAGCGATATCGAGCCGATTTTCGATGCATCGCCGGCCATCCGGAAGCTGCTTTCCGGCGACACCAAGGAAGGCGACCGAGACACTATGCTGTCGAGGCGCTTTCCAGGCGGCTCGCTAAAGGTCGTGGCTGCCAAGTCGCCGCGCAACCTTCGTCGTCATAACGTCCGCGTCCTGCTCATGGACGAAGTCGACGGGATGCCGGTGACGGTGGAAGGCAACCCGCTGTTGCTCGCCGAGAAGCGGACGCTTTCCTTTCCGGATCGCAAGATTGTGGTGGGCTCGACCCCTACCGATGCCGACACCTCGAACGTTCTCGCTCGGTATGCGGAAAGCGACCAGCGCATATTCGAATGCCCATGCCCGCATTGCGGTTCGTTCCACGAACTGAGGTGGAAGGATATCAAGTGGGACGAAAAGCCGGAAGAAGCGGCATGGTTCTGCCCTGCATGCGGCACCGAGACCGACGAGAAGCACAAGCTTGCCATGGTCGAAAACGGCCGCTGGCGCGCCACCAAGCCGGAAGTCAAAGGCCATGCCGGCTTCAGGCTTAATGCCCTTGTGTCGCTCTTGGAAAACGCATCGTGGGGCAAGCTGGCCGTTGAATTCGTCGCCGCATCCAAAGATCCGGAAGACATCAAGACCTTTGTCAATACCATCTTGGCCGAGGGCACTAATGGCGGCGGCACCGAGCTCGACGAGCAGGATCTGCTGAACCGGCGCGAGCAGTTCGGACTAGAAGCTATGCCGGCCGAAGTGCTGTCTATGACGGCAGGCGTGGACGTGCAGCACGACCGCCTGGAAACAACCCTGATGGGCTGGGATCGCGCCGGGCTGCCGCATGTCCTTGCGCACGTCATCATCGATGGCCAATGGAATGATGACGAGACATGGGCGGAACTGGACGAGCTATTGAAGTCCCGCTGGCAGCACCCGCTAGGCGGCACGATCGGCCTTGACGCTGTCTGCATCGATGCAGGCGATGGCGTGACCATGGACAAAGTCCTTGGCTTCACCGGCCCGCGCATTCGCCGCAAGGTCATGGCCATCAAAGGCCGGCAAGGCAACATCCCCTGGATCGCTGCCAGCCGTTCGGAGAAGCGGCGCGGCAGTCTATGGATCGTCGGTGTCGACGGTATCAAGGCCGCATTGTTTGGCCGCCTGGCGAAAGGCGAGATCCGTTTTTCTGACAGCCTGGAGGCCGACTATTTTGAGCAGCTTACGGGCGAGCGCATGCTCGTTCGCTATCGCCGCGGCGCCAAGGTCTACGAGTTCGTTCCTGTCACCGGCAAGCGGCACGAGACCTTGGACTGCGCCGTGTATGCCATCGCGGCCCACAAATCCCTGACCATTAACCACGACCGGCGCGAAAGTGAGCTCCGCGTCGAACATCAGCCGCCGGCACGGCCGCGCGTCGTCAAATCAGAGTGGGCCACGGCTCACCGAAACTAAGGAGATGAAAGTGACCATCCAGTTGAAGAAGTATCAAACCAACTCGGCAGAGACGGGCTATGTCGCGTACTTCGACGTCCACTTTGATTGCGGAATGACCGCCCGCGGGCTCGCGCTTCTCCGACCCGTAGAGCGTCCGAATGTAGGTTGGCTCATGTTCCCGATGCTGGCGCGCGAATCGCGGAGAAGCATCGGCATGACGGAAGAACTGATGCAGCTGATCGGAACGCGTGCATGCCTCATGTACCAAGCGATGACCGGGACAGCGCTTGAGTTTCAGCTTCCACCGAATGTGCACACGACTGATGAGAAGAAGCCGCGTGTCGTTAAGTCAAGTTGGCTGTCAGGCGATCGCGAAAGCCATGAACCAGACGACGCAGGGCTTCGGCGCGTCCTTGGCGACGCCGAGCGGGATAGCTTGGAGATGGCGGGGATCTGACCCCCGCCTTTGCCAAGTCTTTGACTTCATTTTAGAGTTTTGACAAATGCGTAGAACAGGCCACTTCCGTTCTACAAATTTGTTAAAAAACAATGACTTAGGCGTGTTTTTTATGTTGACGGCTCCGATTTTCGGCGCCATGTTCCTCTTCATCAACACGGGCCGAGAGGGGCAACGGACATGCAGGCATCACTGATAGAATTGACGCAGGAAGAGGAAGAAATCGCGCTGAGAACGGTGCTCAACTCAAAGCGCTTCCTGGCATCCGAGGAGCATGTAAGGCGCCTTACCGGCCTAGTGATTTCAATGGAGCAGTTCATGGCCGAACTGGTCGATACCGAGGATGAGCTTTTCGAAGCGCTCGCCGACATGATCGATGTCGCCGGCAGCCAAGCGCGCGAGTTGCGGGCGGCATTCAGGGGATAAGAGTTTCGCCCAAGTACCGGCCCGATCTTCTAAATCGGAAGCCGTAACAGGATCATATGCGGGTTCGATTCCCGCCTTGGGCTCCAAAACAGCGACGGCCACGGCCACCACCTTGCCGGCCACCAACCGGATCCGCCCGTCGCGCCGCGCTCGGCTTTGGCTTTGAGCGCGGCAGAAATTCGGCGCAAGCCGAATCGTCCTGCCGGCCAATCGCCATGCGTAACCCATGGAATACCCGCCGGCAGGACGGCAGGACTGGCTACAATGTGGCTAAAAAGAAAATAGCCACCCCGCAAGGGAGTGGCTAAGTTCTTGTTATTAATGGTCGGAATGGCGGGATTCGAACCCACGACCCCTTGACCCCCAGTCAAGTGCGCTACCGGGCTGCGCTACATTCCGTCATCTGCAAGCCGTGCATTTTGGGTCACGCGTGACCCGCTCGACAGCAAGTTCCCTTTAGACAGTCAGCCATTTCTGCGCAAGGGGAAACTCCAGGGCGGATGAAAAAATGCGAGGATGATCAATCCAGCCGCTGCATCAGCGCCCTCACCTCTTCGAAGCGGCGGCGCTCCTCGGGCTCTTCGCTGTTGGCGGCGTAGCAAGTGCGGTCCATGCAGAAGCGGGTCACCTGCAACGGCTCGGCCCCCGGTTCGAACTGGCATTCGATCTCGTCGGAAATGTCCTGGGGTTCGCTGTCCATGCGGGTGGAATAGGTAAGCCTTGCGCCCGGCGGATCGAGCTCCGGAAAGGCCTGGACCACGCCGACCTTCAGATCTTTGACCATGAGCATGTTTTTCGCCACGAAGATGCAGGCATCCTGCACGGTGGTCGGTCTGGGTTCGGCGGCGTCAGACGACGGAGCCGCCTGCTGTGCCAGTACCGGGACAGCGAGCATGGAGAGAACTGGGAGTGTGATGAAGAGCCGTTTCATGGAGCCTCGCGCGGGTTGCGTGTCGGTCCTTCAACGTCTCAAGGCCTGACGGTGTTCCGTCCAATGGAACGAAGCGTCATTCAGCGCACCTGATCGAGCAGCCGCTTGCATTCGAGCAGGTCGAAGAGTGCCTCTTGCAGAAGCGCACGGTCTTCCTTGCCGATGGAGCCCTTGCCGACCGAAATTTCCAGTGCGTCATCATTGGCACCGCCACCGAAGCCGAAGAAGCGACCACTGGTGCGCACCTTGGGTCGGCCGACGACCTGGTCCTCGTCGAGATTGACCTTCGGCTCGTCGCTCTTAGAGGCATTGGCAGCAACAAGCGCTTCCATGGTGGCGACATCGCCGGTCGCGACCGCCATGACGAACTTGTTGCCATTGGTCTTCAGAAGCTTCTGCACGCCCTTGATCGTATACCCCTGATCGTAGAGCAGATGGCGGATACCCTTCAGCAGTTCGACATCATCAGGACGGTAGTAACGCCGTCCGCCGCCACGCTTCAGGGGCTTGATCTGAGGAAAGCGGGTTTCCCAGAAGCGCAGGACGTGCTGCGGCAGGTCGAGATCGTCAGCCACTTCACTGATCGTGCGGAAAGCATCCGGGCTCTTGTCCAACTGCATCACAGCGCTCCTCGAAGATCGCGCGGACGCGCGACTCGGATCACATTTCAACGGGGTGAGGGCTGGTTTTCAAGCGCTCGATGATCGGCGGCGAGATGCTCCACCGATTTTGGTCTTTCTCAAGCCGCAGGATTGGCCGGCTTCTGCTTGGCCTTGCGGGCGATATGGGCCCGCAGGATGCGCTGCTTCAGCACATTCGACGCCTTGAAGGTCATGACACGACGCGGCGAGATCGGCACTTCCTCGCCGGTCTTCGGATTGCGGCCGATGCGTTCGTTCTTGCTGCGCACCTGGAAGGTTGCAAAAGAGGAGAGCTTCACAGATTCACCGCGCACGATGGCATTGCAAATCTCGTCGATGACCGTCTCCACCAATTCGGCAGATTCGGTTCTGGAAAGACCGACCTTGCGAAAGACTGATTCTGCCAGATCCGCACGCGTCACTGTCTTTCCGGCCATTGTTCTCGCCCGCCCAAATCAATGATCTTGTTGAATTGTGCAGAGACTATTGCCCTTGGCCGCAACGGTCAAGTGCTTGTCGATGCGCAATTTTTGGGGTTTCAGCGGTTACCAGCGCAGGAGCACGGCACCCCAGGTGAAGCCGCCGCCCATGGCTTCCAGCATGACCAGATCGCCCTCTTTGATCCGACCGTCGCCGGCCGCAGTCGCAAGGGCCAGCGGAATGGATGCAGCAGACGTATTTCCATGCTTGTCGACGGTGATCACGACCTTCTCATCAGGAATGCCGAGCTTCTTCGCCGACCCGTCGATGATGCGCTTGTTAGCCTGATGCGGGACCAGCCAGTCGATGTCGTCAGCGGTCGTACCGGTCGCCGTGAAGGCCCCCTCGATGACGTCGGTGATCATGCCGACGGCATGCTTGAAGACTTCGCGGCCTTCCATGCGCAGGTGGCCGACAGTGCCTGTGGTCGATGGGCCGCCGTCCACATAGAGCTTTTCGCGGTGGACGCCGTCGGAACGGAGATTCGACGTCAGAATGCCGCGATCCGTAACCGCTCCCTCGCCTTCGGCCGCCTCGAGCACCAGTGCGCCGGCACCATCGCCGAAGAGAACGCAGGTCGTGCGGTCGGTCCAGTCGAGGATGCGCGAGAAGGTCTCGGCGCCGATGACCAGCACGCACTTGGCCATGCCGCCGCGGATATAGAGATCAGCGGTTGCCATGGCATAGACGAAGCCCGAACAGACGGCCTGGACATCGAAGGCGAAGCCGTGATGCATGCCGAGACGGTTCTGGATGTTGACGGCCGTCGCCGGGAAGGTGTTGTCGGGCGTCGAGGTCGCACAGATGATCAGGTCGATATCGGCAGCCGTCATACCTGCGCGATCAAGCGCTTCCTGGGCGGCGGCGGCACCCAGCGATGCCGTCGTCTCGCCTTCACCTGCGATATAGCGCTGCTTGATGCCGGTACGCTGAACAATCCACTCGTCGGAAGTTTCGACCTGGCTTTCGAGATCAGCATTGGTCATAACCCGTTTCGGGAGCGCTGCTCCGAAACCGCGAACTACAGAACGGATCATTGGAGTTTCCTACCTTTCACGCCGCTTCGGGGCCGGCCGGAGACGGGTGCCGCGCGTGATATTTTTTCAAGTCGTTTTCGATCTTCTGGGTGAGACCGTTCCGGGCCATGTCATAGCCCACATCGAGAGCCGCGGCAAAGCCTTCGGCATCCGTGCCGCCATGGCTTTTGATGACGATGCCGTTCAAGCCGAGGAAGACACCGCCATTGACCTTGCGCGGGTCCATCTTTTCGCGAAGACGATCGAAAGCCCCCTTCGCCAGGATGTAGCCGAGCTTGGCCATCCAGGTGCGCGACATGGCCGAGCGCAGATATTCAGCGATCTGCCTCGCCGTGCCTTCGGCGGTCTTCAACGCGATATTGCCGGTGAAGCCTTCGGTGACGACGACGTCGACCGTGCCCTTGCCGAGATCATCGCCCTCGACGAAACCGTAATAGTCGATCGTGTCGAGGCCGGCCTCACGAATGAGACGCCCGGCTTCCTTGACCTCTTCCTGCCCCTTGATCTCTTCCACGCCGACATTGAGAAGACCGACCATGGGCTTCTCAATTTCGAAGAGCGCGCGCGCCATGGCACCACCCATGACGGCGAAGTCGAGCAATTGCTGCGCATCGGCACCGATGCCGGCACCGACATCGAGCACGATGCTTTCGCCCGACAACGTCGGCCAGATGGCGGCGATCGCCGGGCGCTCGATGGTCGCCATGGTGCGCAGGCAGAATTTCGCCATGGCCATAAGCGCGCCGGTATTGCCGGCCGAGACGACCACATCGGCCTGGCCGGACTTCACCGCCTCGATCGAGCGCCACATGCTGGAGACGTAGCGGCCGCGGCGAAGCGCCTGGCTCGGCTTCTCATCCATGGTTACGGAGATGTCGCAGTGGTGGAAGGTCGACCTTTCCTTCAGCTTTGGAAACTGCGCGAGTATCGGCAGGCAGCGTTCCTGCTGGCCGAAGAGAAGGAAGGTTACATCGGGATGACGCTCAAGTGCCTTGGCGGCTCCGGGGATGACGACCTCGGGACCGAAGTCTCCACCCATGACGTCGACAGAAATTCTGATCACTTAGACCTGACCCTTCTTCATCGCTGGTCAGCGATATTTTCGGCCAAAATAGCGCTTTTCATTCGGCACACAACCCACCCGCAGGTGCAGATGGGGGATGATCAATCCTTTTTCCAGTCTTTCAGGACCGCAAAGGGCGACGGCTTCTTGTCCTCTTCAACCTCGCTTTCGATGTGTCCGGAGAAGGCAACGCCTTCTTTCTTTGGATAGGGATCGATGTCGAGAGCGGCAAATTCGGCGACCAGCGCGCCGGCGTCGATCGTGTCACCGGTAAATTGCTCGGGAAGGTCGGGACCTTCGGGATCGAGCACCATTTCGCCGGCTCCATCGAGCACGATGCGCGCGAGTTTCGAGCCTTCGGGCACGAAGATCTGGTCGATCTCCTGATCGATCGTGGAGACCACCGGTTCCAGGGTGACGACGCAGGCCTGCACGAGTTCGCCCGTGACATTCCCCTTGATGCGTACACCGTCCTTTTTCCAGCGGGCGATCTGCAGGTCGGCGGACAGGCGATTGACCGCCTCCACGTTCCAGAGGTCCGCAAGGCCCGCGCGCTCACGCTCGTCGGCTTCCACATGGACCTGTACCGGGTTGGCGGAGATATGGGCGACTTTCACCAGATAGGTGAACTCGCGAGGGTCCCTTGCATTGCTGCCTGTCATGTCGTCAATCCTTGTTCTACCGTCCGGTCCAACCTCCGCGCTCCAAGCGCTTGCCGCTGCTCAGGTTCCCGGGACGGCCAGGCGGGCCATGCCCGTCTCGATTTCGTTTTCATCCAGCGCCGCCAACGCCTGCTCGGCTGCAAACATCCAGTCGGCCAGCGCCTGCATGGAGGGAGCCGCCTCGCCTTCTTCGGGATGAATGTTGCGCTTCAGCGCGGTCGCAAGCGCTTCGCGGTCGTTTTTATCCAGTGCCGCCGCGTAGGACTCCAGTCGACCATAATACATGCCGGCGAGCTTCTTCATGCGCTTCGGCACGCCGGGATCGCCGACACCCAATTCGCGGATGGAGTGATCGACATCCTCGAAGAAGGCATCGATGATGTTCTGAGCGATCTCCTGGCCGCTGCGCGGAGATTTCGCCGTGCGGCGGAAATAGAGAATCAACATGATTGTCAACATCTCGAACCGGCCGATCACGGTGTCCGGAACATTCATGTCGAGATAAAATGCCGGCGTGCGCGCAGCCGCCGTCAGCGCCCCATACTGGCGCTCGACGATCACTTGATTGTTTCTTTTCTGCCGAAAGAAGCCGAATACCATCCAATTCCACCAAAAAGAGCCGACCGAAGTGGTGAGCCCGGACGTGGTCGTGTTGCATGATTGCGAAAGCTGGTTTACCGAAGCAGGCGTGAATTGCAATGCCGATATCCGGCACGGATGCCGCATCTCGCGGCAGATTGACCGGCAAATTGGCAGCGCAGGCTTTGCGGCGGCTTTCCCCGGAAAGGCCACAATGCTATGCGCAGAAGCGATCCGGCACCGAAAGGCGCCATCGACAGTCATGGGAGACGTTTGAGTGGATATCAGGATTTTCAAGTCGGACAGGAAGCTCCTGAGCACGACCGCACTTGCTCTTGCCGTCACCATCGGCCTCTCCGCCTGCCAGACCTCAGAGGTCTTCCACAACGGTTATGTCGTTGACCAGGCAGCACTTGATCTGGTGCCGGTCGGCTCCAGCCGCGAACAGGTCCTTCTTTCGCTCGGCACGCCGTCGACCACGGCAACCTTCGACGGCGAGGTCTTCTACTACATCTCCCAGAAGCGTACCCGCCCGGTCGCCTTCATGAAGCAGCAACTTGTCGACCAGCAGATCCTCGCGATCTACTTCGACAAGGACGGCGTCGTCGCGCAGCGCGCGAACTACACCCTGCAGGACGGCAAGGTGTTCGATACGATCTCCCGCACGACGCCGACCGGCGGTCGCGATCTCACCTTCCTGCAGCAGCTGCTGGCCGGTGGTGGTGGCGCAGCCAACAGCGTCCGCAACATTCTGGGTGGCAACTAAGGCCATCCGCCAAGGGGCTCTCCCCCTCAACCGTCGAGACATGAAAAAAGACCGCGGAAGTTTCCTTCCGCGGTCTTTTTGTTTGGCCTCGTCGCCTCAGCCCGCGAGAACAGCGAGCAGCAGAAGTGCGACGATGTTGGTGATCTTGATTGCCGGATTGACGGCAGGGCCTGCAGTATCCTTGTAGGGATCACCGACCGTATCACCGGTGACGGAAGCCTTGTGCGCGTCAGAACCCTTCAGGTGCTTGACGCCATCCTTGTCGATGAAGCCGTCTTCGAAGCTCTTCTTCGCATTGTCCCAGGCGCCACCGCCCGAGGTCATGGAGATCGCGACGAAGAGGCCGTTGACGATGACGCCGAGCAGCGAGGCGCCGAGGGCGGCAAAGGCGGAAGCCTTGGAGCCGGAGATCAGGAGCACGCCGAAATAGACGACGAGCGGCGCCAGAACCGGCAACAGCGACGGGATGATCATTTCCTTGATCGCGGCGCGGGTCAGGATGTCGACCGCCCGGCCATAGTCCGGCTTTTCGGTCCCCTGCATGATCCCCGGCTTGTCGCGGAACTGCTGGCGGACTTCCTCGACGATCGAGCCGGCCGCACGACCGACCGCGGTCATGGCGATGCCACCGAAGAGGTAGGGGATCAGACCGCCGAAGATGAGGCCGGCAACGACATAGGGGTTGGAGAGATCAAAAGAGATCGACCCCATGTCCGCGAAATAAGGATACTGGGCGCTGTTCGCGGCAAAGTAAGCCAGGTCGTTGGAATAGGCAGCGAAAAGGACGAGAGCGCCGAGGCCAGCAGAGCCGATGGCATAGCCCTTCGTGACGGCCTTGGTGGTGTTGCCGACGGCATCGAGCGCGTCGGTCGACTTGCGCACCTCAGGCGGCAGGTGCGACATTTCGGCGATGCCGCCGGCATTGTCGGTCACCGGGCCGAAGGCGTCGAGGGCAACAATCATGCCGGCAAGGCCAAGCATGGTGGTCACGGCGATCGCGGTCCCGAAGAGGCCGGCGAGCTGGAAGGTCGCAATGATACCGCCAACGATGACGATGGCAGGAAGCGCAGTGGATTCCAGCGAGACCGCCAGACCCTGGATGACGTTGGTGCCGTGACCGGTGACCGAGGCCTGAGCGATCGAGTTCACCGGACGCTTGTTGGTGCCCGTGTAGTATTCGGTGATCACGACAATCAGCGCGGTCACCACGAGGCCGAGAATGCCGCAAATGAACAGGTTCATCCCGGTGATGTCGGTCCCGGCGACGGTGCCGATTGAACCCCAGCCGATGGTCAGAGAGGTTGCGATCGCGAGGCCAGCCACCGACAGGAGGCCGGTGACGATCAAGCCCTTGTAGAGCGCACCCATGATCGAGCCGCTGGTGCCGAGCTTGACGAAGAAGGTGCCGATGATCGAGGTGATGATGCAGGCGCCGCAGATGGCGAGCGGATAGATCATCGCAATATCGAGCACGGCCGAACCGGCAAAGAAGATCGCAGCCAGAACCATGGTGGCAACCACCGAGACCGCATAGGTCTCGAACAGGTCGGCGGCCATGCCGGCGCAGTCGCCGACATTATCACCGACATTGTCAGCGATGGTGGCCGGGTTGCGTGGATCGTCTTCGGGAATGCCGGCTTCCACCTTGCCGACGAGGTCCCCACCGACGTCGGCGCCCTTGGTGAAGATACCGCCGCCCAGACGGGCGAAGATCGAAATCAGCGAGGCGCCGAAGCCGAGCGCGACGAGCGCATCGATAACGGCACGTGAGCCGCTTTCATGACCGAGGATTGCGGTCAGGATATAGAAGTAGATGGAAACGCCCAGCAAAGCGAGGCCCGCGACCAGCATGCCGGTGATGGCGCCAGACTTGAACGCGATGTCGAGACCGGCCGCCAGACTATGCGAGGCGGCCTGAGCGGTGCGCACATTGGCGCGGACCGAGACATGCATGCCGATGAAGCCGGCAGCGCCGGACAAGACGGCGCCGATCAGAAAGCCGATGGCAGCCGTGCCGGACAGAAGAAGCCAGGTAGCGACGAATACGACGGCGCCGACGATCGCGATGGTCAGGTATTGCCGAGTGAGGTAAGCCTGAGCACCCTCGCGAATATAGCCTGCAATTTCCTGCATCCGGGCATTGCCCTGATCAGCGGCCAGAACCGAGCGCGTCGCCCAGACCGCATAGACCACAGACAGCAACCCGCATAAAATTACGCCTAGAAGAACCGTCATTCGCAATACCCTCCCGTATTGCCCGCGCCTCACTCATCGCGGGCCGTGACTCGCAGACTCAGGCCCCCTCCTCTGAGACCTCGTCAACGCGTGGCGAGATTGCGTCGCGCTTTTAGCGACGTCAAGTACGCATATTTTACAGTGGGGTGGGAACTCAGGCGGCTTTGCGGGCCGCCGCGCGAAGCTGGAGAACGACCAGCAGGAGGCAGGTGATCGTGATCGGCCAGATCACCAGATTCATCACCGACCAACCGAAGGCGGTGAAGACCTTGCCCGAGGAGAAGGACGAAAGTGCTACGGTCGAGAACAGAATGATGTCGTGGAAACCCTGCACCTTGTCGGCCTCGGCCGGACGATAGCTCGAGGCGACGATCGCGGTGGCACCGATAAAGCCGAAGTTCCAGCCGATGCCCAGCAGAACGAGCGCGCCCCAGAAGTTCCAGAGCGCAATGCCCATATGGGCGATAACGGCGCAGGCCATGAGGATCAGCAGACCGCCGGCAACGACCTTCTCGGCGCCAAAGCGGGTGATCAACATGCCGGTGAAGAAGCTTGGCGCGAACATGGCGATGACGTGCCATTGTATGCCGAGCGTCGCCAGGTCCGACGAAAATCCGCAGCCGATGACCATCGCGAGCGGCGCACCGGTCATCATGAAGGTCATCAGGGCATAGGAACTGATGCCGCAGATCATGCCAGTCATGAAGCGTTGGGTCATGACGATTTCGCGCAGCGGGCGCACGGGGCCTGAAGCTTCCGCCTTCTTGTCGGCAAGGCTCGGCAGCTTCAGGAAGAAGAGGACACCTATCGCGCAGAGCAGCAGAGGCACCATGCCGAGGAAGGCGCCGGCGAAGGTCACAGGCGCGAGCGCATCCTTGAACCAGATGGCGATCTGCGGTCCGGCAATGGCAGAGATGATCCCCGCAGCAAGGATCCACGAAATCGCCTTGCCCTTGTAGAAGCTCGGCGATGCGTCGGCGGCGGCGAAGCGGATCTTCTGGGTGAAGCCCCCGGATATGCCCATGAGCAGCAGAGAGAAGGCGAAGAGCCAGAAGTTCGACTGGATGAGCGCAAAGGCGGCCAGCGCACTACCGAGCGCCCCCATCAAGGCGCCTACCATGAAGCTTTCGCGGCGGCCAAGAACGCGGGAGGCCGCGGCCACCACGATCGCACCGACGGCCACGCCGATGTTAAAACCCGTCAGCGGCGCGGTCGACAGCGACTTATCGGCGCCGAGCATCTGGAAACCGGCGAGACCACCGACGGCAAAGGCGAGCGGCGGTGCGGAACCGAGGATTGCCTGCGCTACGGCGAGCAGCCCGACGTTACGCTTGGCTGTCGAAAGTTGTCCGTCCAGCCCTGCCTCAGTCGCGATGCTCATCCGTCTGTTCCTACTTTTGCGCTGGAGCGCGAACCTGCTTTGCAATCCGGTCGAGAACGGCGTTGACCAGCTTCGGCTCGTCTTCGGTGAAGAAGGCCTGCGCGATCTCGACATATTCCGTTACGATGACCGCAATGGGTACATCCTTGCGCTCGATCAATTCGAAAGTGCCGGAACGCAGAATGGCGCGCACGGTGCTATCCATGCGCGACAAAGACCAGTCGTCCTGCAAGGCGCCACGGATCAACGGGTCGATCTTCGTCTGGTCGCGAACGACGCCCGCAACGATCGAGCGAAACCAAGAAGCGTCCGCTTTCAGATACGTCTCGCCGTCGACCTCCTGGCCGAGACGGTGCGCCTCGTATTCCGCCACGACCTCAAGCACGCCGGAACCGGCGATGTCCATCTGGTAGAGCGCCTGAACGGCCGCGAGGCGGGCGGCGCCGCGCTGGTTTGCCGGCTTTACCGGATGCTTGCCTTCGCCCGTCATCACTCAGCCACCCAGCTTCTTTTTCAGTTCGATCATGGACAGCGCTGCGCGCGCCGCAAAGCCGCCCTTGTCCTTCTCGCTGCGCTTGACGCGCGCCCAGGCCTGCTCGTCGTTCTCGACGGTCATGATGCCGTTGCCGATCGGCAGCGATTCCGAAACAGCGAGATCCATCAGCGCCCGCGAGGATTCGTTGGCAACGATGTCGAAATGATAGGTCTCGCCACGGATGACCATGCCAAGCGCGACAAAGCCATCATACTGCGTCCCCTCGTCGTCCATGGCATCCAGCGCCATGGCGATCGCCGGCGGGATTTCGAGCGCACCCGGCACGGTGATGACATCGAAGGTCGCGCCGGCCTCGTTCAGCGCGTGCTTGGCGCCATCCAGGAGAGCGTCCGACATATCGTCATAGAAGCGTGCCTCGACGATCAGCAAATGCGGCGATGCCGTCTTGTTTCCCATGGGTCTGATCCGATCTTGAATGTGATAGCGGCCCCTGGCCGAACAGAAACGCGGTCAAACCACGCCGTTTCCCGGAAGGCAAGTGTTTTTGCTGAGGGCCGGACCTGCGCTCCTGGCAAGGCTTATTGCGTCAGGCCAATCTTCGCCCGGGATCGATTGTTCCACTCTCGCTAATGCAGGCGGAAATCGGGCAGCCCGCGTGACAAATGTTTAATGGAATTCAGGGGCTTAGAGCCAGGATTTCGCCACAAACCGACACCACCTTCAGTCCTGCAAGCGAGCGACGGAATCCCCCGCCATCGCGAACATCCTCGAAAGGAACAGGGCCATGAATCGCTTTGCAACCGTTCTGAGTGCCTCAGCATTGTCGGCCATTGCTTTCGGCGCCGAGAGCTTTGCCGCCATGCCTTCTGCAGCCGGCATGCCCGACAGCAGCATCGAAACCACCATCCAGACCATGTCGCCCAAGGACTTCAACGTCATCCGCCTCGACTCGCTGAAGACCCATGATACGGCACGTGAACGCTTCGCAAGCGTGTCTCCGACCTCACAGGAAGCCCGGCACGTTCAAGCCGCCGTCATCGCCAACCGCTCTCTTGCCCAGAAGCTTGAAGGTCAGAAGGTCGAGCTGACCAATATCGTTGGCGCCGAGCAGGCGGCAGACGGAGGCGTCACCTTCTACGTCCGCTGATCAGCGTTCGTCTCCCTCCATACCCAATCTGTCTCCCCCCGTGTCTTCGGACACGGGGCTTTTCGGGTATGATGGAACCTTTGATGGTGCCCACGTGTTTCCAGTCATGAAAGGCGCCCTGAGGAGGTTGCCTCACAACACGAAAGATGGAGGCACCCCATGGGTCGCGGCATTCTTCTCTGGCTGATCGGCGTACCGATCCCCCTTATCATTCTTTTCCTGCTGTTCTTCCGTTAAACCCAGGCAGACGCAGGCAGTCTCTCAAAAATCTGCAGCCGGTCGCTTCCGATCTGTCTCTCGTCGATCTTGACGAAACCGGCAGGCAGGCGGCCGGCTGAAATCGGTGAGGGAATACCACCTTCCCCGATCGTCACCGGAGAATCGTAGAGTTCGATCCGGTCGACTATTCCTCGCGCCAGCATGTCGGTCGCGACACGCGCGCCACCTTCCACCATCAGTGACGACACACCCCGCTGCGCGAGCGCGCCGAGCAATTCCTCGACGCCCGGAACCTCCATAATTTCGACGGCCATCTCCGCAAGAGCAACACGATTGCCTGTGGCTGAAGGCTCGACGGCCACGAGAACAGGCACATCCTGCGCCGTTCTCGCCAGCTTGGATGTCACCGGCAGCTCCGCCTTGCGATCGAGAACGATCCTCAGCGGTGAAGCGCTTTCGAGACCCGGCAAGCGGACCGTCAGTTCAGGATCATCGGCGAGCGCGGTGCCGATGCCGACCAGGATCGCATCACTCTGGGCCCGCAGGCGATGCACGGCTTCGCGCGCTTCGGCACCCGTGATTGCCACCTGGCCTACGCCAGCGCGCCCCAGCATCCCATCGGACGAAATGGCAAGTTTCAGAATCACTTGCGGACGTCCCTTCGTCTGCCGGGTGAGATAACCCGCCATGGCCCGACGCGCCTCTTTCTGCAGGATGCCGATGGTCACCTCGATATCGGCATCGGCCAGGATCTTCAGCCCCCGCCCCGACACACGCGGATCGGGATCCGCCACCGCCACCACGACTCGGGCAATACCGGCGGCGACGATGGCATTGGCACAAGGCGGCGTCTTGCCATGATGCGAGCAGGGTTCGAGCGTGACATAGGCTGTCGCCCCCCTCGCCTTCTCGCCGGCTTCCGCAAGTGCCTGTGGTTCTGCATGAGGGCGTCCACCGAGTGCGGTCACGCCGCGACCGACGACCTCGCCATCCTTGACGATCACGCATCCGACGGAGGGGTTGGGGCCGGTGCGACCGACATGCGTCAGGGAGAGCTCAATTGCCTCCCGCATATGCCGTTCGTCGCGGGCGGTGATGGACACGTTGTCAGTCCGCCGTGCTGTCTCGGGAGATCTTGGCGTTGATCTCGGAGATGACGTTTTCGAAATCCTCGGCATGGCTGAAGTCGCGATAGACCGAGGCGTAGCGCACGAAGGCCACGTCATCGAGGGTCTTCAGGGCTTCGAGCACCTGCAGACCGATTTCTTCCGAGGAGATCTCGGTCTCGCCGGAGCTTTCAAGGCGGCGCACGATGCCGGAAACGGCGCGCTCAATGCGGTCCGCATCAACAGGGCGCTTGCGCAGTGCGATCTGGAAAGACCGCACCAGCTTGTCGCGGGCGAAGGGTGCCTTGCGGCCGGTCTTCTTCAAGACCATCAGCTCGCGCAGTTGGACCCGTTCGAAGGTGGTGAAGCGCCCCCCGCAATCCGGACAGATGCGCCGCCGGCGGATGGAGGTGTTATCCTCCGCCGGTCGCGAGTCCTTGACCTGGGTTTCATCCGATCCGCAGAAGGGGCAGCGCATCAGCCTAATGCCTTACATGTAGGGGTACATCGGGAAACGGTCGGTGAGAGCCACGACCTTCTCGCGAACCGCACCTTCGACGGCGGCATTGCCTTCATCCGAATTGGCGACCTTCAGGCCGTCGAGCACTTCGACGATCAGGTTGCCGATTTCGGTGAACTCGGCTTCCTTGAAACCGCGTGTGGTGCCAGCCGGCGTGCCGAGGCGGATACCCGAGGTGACGAAGGGCTTTTCCGGGTCGAAGGGGATGCCGTTCTTGTTGCAGGTGATGTAGGCGCGGCCAAGGCCCGCTTCCGCACGCTTGCCGGTGGCGTTCTTCTTGCGAAGATCGACCAGCATCAGGTGGTTATCTGTGCCGCCCGAGACGATGTCGAGGTTGTGCTTGATCAGCGTGTCGGCGAGAACCTTGGCGTTCTTCACGACCTGAGCTGCATAGTCCTTGAACTCGGGCTGCAAAGCTTCACCGAAGGCAACGGCCTTGGCGGCGATGACATGCATCAGCGGACCGCCCTGGAGCCCCGGGAAGACGGCCGAGTTGAACTTCTTTGCCAGATCCTCGTCGTTCGTCAGGATCATGCCGCCGCGCGGACCACGGAGCGACTTGTGGGTCGTGGAGGTGGCAACATGGCAATGCGGGAATGGCGACGGATGCTGGCCACCGGCGACGAGACCGGCGATGTGCGCCATGTCGACCATGAGATAGGCGCCGACCGAGTCAGCGATTTCGCGGAAGCGCTTCCAGTCCCAGGTGCGGGAGTATGCGGTGCCACCGGCGATGATCAGCTTCGGCTTGTGCTGCTCGGCCTTCTTGGCCACATCTTCCATGTCGAGCTGGTGGTCGTCTTCACGCACACCGTAGGAGACGACGTTGAACCACTTGCCGGACATGTTGACCGGCGAACCATGGGTCAGGTGACCGCCCGAGTTCAGGTCGAGGCCCATGAAGGTGTCGCCGGGCTGCAGCAGCGCCAGGAAGACGGCCTGGTTCATCTGGCTACCGGAGTTCGGCTGAACGTTGGCGAAGTTGACGCCGAAGAGCTTCTTGGCGCGTTCGATCGCCAGTTCTTCGGCAATGTCAACGAACTGGCAGCCGCCGTAGTAGCGCTTGCCCGGATAGCCCTCGGCGTATTTGTTGGTCATGATCGAGCCCTGGGCTTCGAGCACGGCGCGGGAGACGATGTTCTCAGAGGCGATCAGCTCGATCTCGTGACGTTGACGACCGAGTTCCTTCTCGATCGCACCGAAAATCTCCGGGTCGGTATCGGCGAGAGAACGAGAAAAGAAGGCATCGTTGTTCGACATGATCGCTGGCTCCTCAAAAGCGTTTGATGCTGTGGGGTCTTAAACTTCCGCAGTCACGAGAGCAATACGGAGAGCGACATTTGCAGATCAATTGACGCGCGGGGGCGAATGGCCGCAGCCCCGAAAAAAGAAAAGCCGCGCACGAGGCGCGGCTTGGGATCGGTCAAGTGCGGCAGAGCCCCTTATTGCAGCGGAACGAAATCTTCTTCCACGGAACCTGCAAACTGCTCGACGCCGATATTGGCCTGCAGCGCGAGCTGCGCGTCGCCGTCCTTCTGATAGATGTCGTCGCGGAACTGGACGATGTTGTCACGGGTCGACCAGGCGCTGATGTAGACGATGTAAACAGGCACTTCTTCGGCCAGTTTGATCGGGTTGTTCTGGCGGGTCGTGATGACGCGCTCGATCTCCTGGCGTGACCAGCCGGGCGTGTCGCGCAGCAGCCATGTGACGAGGTCACGCACGTTCTGCACGCGGATGCAGCCCGAGGATTCAAACCGCATGAGCTTGTTGAACAGGCCCTGCTGGGGCGTGTCATGCATGTATTCGTTGTGCGGATTGTGGAAGTCGATCTTGGTCGATGCCATAGCGTTGATCTTGCCGGGATCCTGACGGAACATCAGGTTCGGCGCCTTGGCCGCATTCCAATCGACCGTTTCCGGCGCAACTTCCCGGCCGCTGTTATCGAACAGGCGGATGGCGTTGCGCGTCAGATAGGTCGGATCCTTGCGCATCAACGGCACGATGTCCTTCTCGATGATCGAGCGAGGCGCCGTCCAGTAAGGGTTCAGAATGACCTGATAGATCTTCGAGTTGATCATGTGGGTCGGGCGGTCGATACGGCCGACGACGGCGGTGTTGCGCAACGCGACGCGATCGTTCTCGACGGCTTCGACGGAGGCACCGGGAACGTTGACCGTCACGTAACGGCGGCCGAGATCGCCGGACATCGACTGCAGGCGAACGAGATTGGTATTGAGCTGGTTCAGGCGGACATCAGCACCGACATTCAGCGCCTTGACGGTGAACTCGCCGAGGACACCGTCCTCCGGCAGACCGTGACGAGCCTGAAAGCGCTTGACCGCGCCCTCTACGTAGGAATCGTAGGAGTTGGACATGCCGGCTTCGCGCGGCAGGTCGCCCGAGATCATCAGGCGCTGGCGCAGGCTCTGCACAGAGGGGTCCGTGGCGCCGATGCGCAAGGCCGACGGTGCGTTAATCGTAGGCCAACCGCCATTCGAGACGATCATCTGGTGCTGGCCGATCGCCTGCTGCATGTTGACGAGGTTGCTCGCGCTCAGCATCGGCGTGTTCGACGTGACGGCGGCAACAGAACGCGATGCCTGGGCGTCAAACTGGTCATCCCAGTTGCCGCGACGCGGTGCATTGATCAAGTCATTGACCGTGTCCTGAGCCAGGGCCTGTCCGGTGAATGCCGCAGCACCGGCAGCGGCGGCACCACGCAGCAGGGAGCGGCGCGAGAGAGCAACAATTCCAGACGTCTTGGACATATTTCCTACCGTTTCATCCTGAACCTGTCCCAAACGCATACCGCGCCATGGTTAACAAAGCGCAGCCAGAGAGGCAGGGACATCCATTTCGGGGTCGATCGGAGGCTATCGACGCACCTCCGTTCCTAGTCTCGGCGGTCCCATATCAATATGGCCAATTCGTGTCACCAAGGGGTTGTGTCACGGGAGTGTGTAGACCGTATCCGGGGCTATCGGGCTCAAGTAGTCCCGCCCAAAGATCGTCGTCGAGACATGGTTCAGACTGCTTGCTCGCGCCCGGGTTCGCTGATTCACTTAGATGTGAGCGGTGATTTGCGGGGGCTTTGATGGAAGAGGTCGATGACAGTGTGGTGGTGTTCAGCTTTGAGGATGGGTGGCGCATCGTCGAGCTACTGACCAAATTCGACTATCAGCGCGAAGGCGGTTTGATGGGCAATTGCGTCGGAATGTTTTATGACGGGCCTCATACCATCTATTCCCTCCGCAACTCGCTCAACGAGCCGAGAGCCAACATTTTGCTTGTGGGCCGTGAGGTCACAGAGGTCGCTGGTCGATACAACACGGTTCTCAAACCGAAGTACACAAAACGGGTGAAACGGTTTCTTGCCGAGCGCGGCTACACGGTAGCACCGACAGCGTTTCTCATCACGGAACTGCGGTCAAGAAACGTCGGACGAACCCAAAACGAGACAAGGCGCTACGGTGCAGGCTGAACCCGCGACCTAGCGCCTTCTCAATGCCACCGCATGACTGGAGGAAATGCGTGGGTGTCTCAGCCTCTCGTGGATTAGAGGCGGTACATGATCGAGTCGTTCCAGAAGCGGTCGAGGCGCTGCAGAAGCTTGTTCATCTGGGTGAACTCGTCGGTGCCGATGCCGCCGACTTTCTGGATCGAGCCGATGTGGCGCTCGTAAAGCTTGGCGACGGTCTCGGCGATTTCCTGGCCGGCATCGGTCAGGCTGATGCGGACCGAGCGACGGTCGACGCGTGAGCGCTGGTGGTTGATGAAGCCGAGATCGACAAGCTTCTTGACGTTGTAGGAGACGTTCGAGCCCAGGTAATAACCGCGCGAGCGCAGTTCACCGGCGGTCAGTTCCGAATTGCCGATGTTGAAGAGCAGGAGTGCCTGGACGGCGTTGATGTCGGAGCGACCCTTGCGGTCGAACTCGTCCTTGATGACGTCGAGAAGGCGGCGGTGAAGACGCTCGACGAGGTGGAGGGATTCGAGGTAGAGCGAACGGATCGCTTCTTCCTGCGGGTCGAGAGTGGCCGGCTGCGGCTTGAGCTTGGTGTTCATATCGGTCTGCCTCACTGTTTTGTTTGGCGGTGTTGGTTTTTTCTCCCGCCTTGGTGAGGACCGTATCCAATGCGCATAAAATTCTATTTAAAACGCAGGCTTAACAGAGGCTTACTAAAGCCCAGCCTGTGATCAGGGTAAATCAACCGTTATACGCTCCTGCTTGTGTCTCCCTTCGAGCCACAACGCCAGGCGGAAAAGAACGAAGACGACGAAGACCGCGGAATGCATGGTGACGGCCAGCGTGTTACGGCCGAAGATCTCCGGCCAGACGGTGAACATCAGCATCTGGCCGCCTGCCGCGAGCAGCCACATGACCGGGCCCCAGGAGCCCGCGACCCAAAGCCCGAGGGCGGCGACCGGAAACACGACCGCAAGCCCCGTGGCCGCCACACGCCAGGGTGTGGACAAGAGGTCGAAGCGGCCAAGCCCGCTCTGGCTGTAGCCGACGAGGAGAGCCCAGTACTGCAGGCCGAACCACAGGCAGGACAGCGCCACCACGCGCAGGAAGAGCACGAAAATGGTCTCAGTGAGACTGCGAATGGGTGTCTGCGACGAATCAGCTTCCATGGGAAGGAAGATAAGCTGGGGACACCCCCTCCGCCAGCGCGGCTGCGGCGCCCTCCCCTGCTGATGTCATCGCCCCCGCCGAGCCATTGTCGATAAGACGTAGATCACCCGCCGTCAGGCTTCCGTTTTGCAAGCATCCATCGGCGTGCTAATCAGCAGCCGAAGACAGACCAAGGATCGCGAACATGACGGACAAGACACATCAGGTAGACGACGTCACCGGCCACCGGCGCATGCGCCGTCTGCGCAAGTCCGACTGGCAGCGCCGCATGGTTCTGGAAAACCGGTTGACCGTCGATGATCTGATCTGGCCGATCTTCGTCGTGCCGGGCTCCGGCATCATGGAGCCGATCGCGGCGATGCCCGGCGTTTTCAGGATGAGCGCCGACAAGGCGGTCGAGGCAGCCAGGGAAGCGGCCGACCTCGGCATTCCGGCACTCGCGACTTTCCCGAATGTGGAAATGGAGCTGCGCGACCAGACAGGCTCGGAGGTGTTGAAGAGCAACAATCTCCTCAATCAGGTGACCGCTGCAATCAAGAAGGCGGTTCCCAATATCGGCGTGATTACCGATGTGGCACTCGATCCCTTCACCAGCCACGGCCATGACGGCATTCTGCGGGATGGCGAGATCGTCAATGATGAGACGGTCGACCAGCTGGTGCGCGCCGCTATCGCCCAGGCCGATGCCGGGTCCGACATCATCGCGCCCTCCGACATGATGGACGGACGTATCGGCGCGATCCGCCGGGGGCTGGATGCTGCCGGTCATCAGAGCGTCGGCATCATGTCCTACGCCACCAAGTTCGCCTCCTGCTACTACGGCCCTTACCGCGAGGCGATCTCGACCAGCGGCCTCCTGAAGGGTGACAAGAAGACCTATTACATTGATCCGGCCAACGGCACCGAGGCCGTGCGCGATGCAGCGCTCGACGTCGAGGAAGGCGCCGACATGCTGATGGTCAAGCCTGGCCTTCCCTATCTCGACATCTGCTGGCGCCTGAAGGAGAGCTTCGGCCTTCCGGTCTTCGCCTATCAGGTCTCCGGCGAATACAGCCAGATCAAGGCTGCGGCGGCAAATGGCTGGATCGACGGCGAGCGCGCCATGCTCGAAACCTTGCTCTGCTTCAAGCGCGCCGGCTGCGACGGGATCCTCACCTATTTCGCGCCCGAGGTTGCACGCCTGCTGGCGAAACAGGGCTGAGGTTCACCCGGCGCGGATGACCCTCACGGATTATTGTATTCGTGATCGGGCTCCCCATATCTGAGACACAACCTTAAAGGAGCCAGATATGAGCCTCGACAGCAATTCGTCCTATGCCGCCCCCGAAGACTGGCGCGCCTATAGCGGCGTGCTCTCGCGGCGCGTCTTTGCCTTTCTCGTCGACTATCTCTTCATAGGCCTTCTCTGGATTCCGGCGGCCGTGGTGGTGTTCTTCCTTGGTATCCTGACGCTCGGTCTCGGCTGGCTTCTCTATCCGATCCTGTTCTTCGTCGTCGCCGGTCTCTATTTCGGCATGTCGCTTGCGGGCCCGTCCCAGGCCACGCCGGGCATGCGGATGATGGGCATTGCCATGGTCCGCCTCGATGGTCGCAAGATCGACTTCGTCACGGCGATCGCCCACCTCGCGCTGTTCTGGATCCTCAACTCCGTGCTGACGCCGCTCGTGCTTCTCGCCGGCCTGTTCATCGAGCGTTCGCGCCTGGTACACGACCTGCTGCTCGGCACGGCTGCGGTACGAACCTACTGATCACGCTCGGCGCGTCATCCGAGACAATGCACTCCGGCGTCTCGCCGGAGTGTTGACCTTTTTCATTCTTGCGCCATCCTACCTGTGACAGGTCACGCCAAAGGATTCTCTTCATCCGCATATGAACACGCAGACCAGCCCCTCTCCGCAATTCTACCTGACGGCGCCTGCACCGTGCCCGTATCTTTCGGGAGAGATGGAGCGGAAGGTGTTCACCCACCTGGTCGGGCAGCGGGCGACCGAGATGAACGATCTCTTGACACAAGGCGGCTTCCGTCGGTCTCAAAACATCGCCTATCGACCGGCCTGTGAATCCTGCCGCGCCTGCGTGTCTGTCCGTGTCCTGGTCAATGAGTTCGAACTGAGCCGCGGTTTCAGGCGCGTCGAGGCCACCAATGCAGATCTTGTCTCCACCGTCTTTCCAGCCCAGCCTTCAACCGAGCAGTTTTCTCTCTTCCGCCACTATCTCGATCATCGGCATCAGAACGGCGGCATGTCCGACATGTCGGCGCTCGACTATGCGATCATGGTCGAGGATAGCCATGTGCAGACGCGGGTCATCGAATACCGCCTGCGCGTCCCCGGCGACGGAATTTCCGCTCAGCCGCGCGGCGAACTGATCGCAGTTGCGCTGTCCGACCTGATGAGCGACGGGCTCTCGATGGTCTATTCGTTTTACAATCCGGAAATGGAAAAACGGTCACTCGGCACGATGATGGTGCTCGACCACATTCGTCGGGCCAAGGCGCTCGGCCTGCCGCATGTCTATCTCGGCTACTGGGTGCAGGGCTCGAAGAAGATGGGCTACAAGACACGTTTCCAGCCGCAGGAACACCTGATGCATCAGGGCTGGACACGTTTCCCCCTCGATTCCGAGGGCTGAAGCCAGAAATAGTCGCGGAAGAAAAGTCCCATTTTAGGACAGGGCAGCCCTTCGCAGATCAAACGCTGCGAAGGGCTGTTTCATTTCAGGACAGTTTACGGATGATGCCGTAGACGATGTTCTTGTTCTGGCCGAAGCGGAGCGAGCACTCGACGTCGAGGCCTTCTGTCGTCGCCCGCATGATGCGCCACATTTCTTCTTCCGAACGCAGCAACAACGCCCAGTTCATGAAGGTTTCCATATAGCCGTCATCCGGCACTTCCTGGGAGAAGTTCGCAAACAGGAAGGTACCGTTCGGCTTCAGCATCTGCAGGCAACGCTGCGAGAGCTTGATGGCAACTTCGTCGGCGAGATAGTCGTAGAGACCGGCCGCATAGACGAAGTCGAAGGTTCCGAGCGTCTGCGCGCGGGTCAGCACCGTACGGACTGAGCCGTTGACCGCTTCAACCGCAGTCCCGGCGAATTCGCTGGCGACGGCGCCAACGCTCATCGGGTCCTGATCCAGCGCAATCCACCGCTTGATCGCCTTGTCCTTCAGGGCCTGCGACATGCTACCTTCACGCAGATGGCCAGCTGCAATCGTCAGGATTTCCGCCTCTCCGCCGCGAGAAGACGCCACGTCGTCAACGAATTGAGCGAGCAGATCTCGGCGTTCACGCACTGCAACGCATGCCGGCGACTGGCTGGTGAAGGCATGGACTTCCTTGCCCATCGGGCTTGCCGCATCCAGCATCGGCTGGACCGAAGGATGGCCATAGATGAAGTCGAGGAGACCCGCGTCACCCGAGTAACCGCGCGGCTTTTCGAAAGACCAGCGGGTGAATGGATCCTCATGGAAATGGCGGGCGATGGCATGGTTCTGGGCCACCGGGATGAGTTGCTCCCAGACCTTGGGAGAAAATCGGTTGCGGATTTCGTGGAGGCCGGTCAGCAAGCGGAGCATGATCTGGCTGACGGCAGTTTTCTGCTCGAACTGCTGCTCCGCAACACGAAGGTGAAGTGCCATTTCGGCACGTGCCAGAGCAAGATCCTTATCGGTGGCATCGACCGAAGTCGAAAAGACCGTCGCCGCAATAGAGTCCGGCGTGATGAGGCTCTGTCCGTCGAATGCAATCTTTACATCACTCACACTTCGCTCCTTATTTAGTCAAAACTCACATTAATTCTTTGTAAACCATAATCGCGGATGGCAATAAGTGCACTCCGAATTTAGTCAGACTTTAAAACATAGTTAACACGTGGGCGAGCTAGTGTAGACGAGCGCATGACGTGCGCGGTGACGATGGAGTCGTGATGGATCGGGTCATCAAGAACCCAGTGCGCGGAAATCGCGTCACAAACCCGCACATGCACAGCGGGTCTACAGCTGATTCCGCATGGAGCGACGGTTCGAATTACAGCCCTCCTGCAGTCGATGCCAAGACCATCACCCTCCCTGCCCTGAACGCGCTGTACCAGACGCATCGTAGCTTCACGCAGTTGCGCCAGACCCGTCAGGGTCTGTGGCTTGCGGCGCTCGTCTACCTTCTCTTCGGCGTCGCGGATGCCTTCCTTTTGCCAGATGTGGCAGTCCAGACTGTCACGGCACGACTGATTGCGGCGATCCTCGCAATCTCGGTCATGGAGGTCTGCGTGGCGCGGCGGGTCGGCCTCCATTGGGTCGATCTCAGTTGCGCCGCAACTGTTGTCGTCGGATATGTTGCCTGGCTCATTCCGGCGACCTACACCACGGCTGAGGATGCATTCCGGTATTACATGCTGTTCGGCACCATCTTCATGATGAGTGCAAACCTGTTCTTCAATCTCGTCTTCCGGCTGTCGGTCATGACGTCGGCAACGATCCTCGTCATCTTCCTCTACAGCATGCTGCATGCGCCCGCATTGTCGCTGGAACAGACCGTAGTCGTCGTCCTGTTCTATGCATCCTGCTTCCTCTTCACCTCCTACGTGAACTGGAAGCTCAACGAGGAACGCTACAACGTCTTTCTCAATGCGGTGGAAGCGGCTCATCAGCACACTGAGGCTGAGAAACGTGGGGAAGCTCTGGAGCGTCTCTCCAACACCGACTACCTCACCGGCATGGAAAACCGCCGCGCTGTGGACAAGCGCCTTCGCGACTACTGGAACGACTGGCAGAGCGAAGGAAAGGCCTTTGCGGCGATCCTGGTCGATGTCGACTTCTTTAAGAAATACAATGATTTCTACGGCCATCAGGCCGGCGACCGCTGCCTGATCCTGGTCGCGAGCGTGCTCAACGACACACTGAAGCCGCTCAACGCTTCGGTCGGCCGCTATGGTGGCGAAGAGTTTATCGTGCTGTCGCGCGTCACGGGCCGCGATCAGGTCATGGCACTCTGCGAGATCATCCGCAGCGCCGTCGAGGGATTGCATCTCGTCCATGACCAGCGGCGCGATGGCCAGGCGGTGGTGACCGTCAGTGTCGGCGCCTCCTATACGCGTCCGCAGAGCGGCCCCAAGCTCGAGCGCATCATCAACGAGGCGGATCGGGCGCTCTATTCGGCCAAGGCGAATGGTCGAAACTGCATCCGGCTGTTCAACCCGAACGATCCGCTGACCAGCGACGACAACGAGAATATCGCAGCGACGCTCCGGATGGCGGTCAAGAACGACCTCGTGCATCTGGTCTACCAGCCGATCCAGAACCTGCGCACCGGCCGCGTCGAAGCGGTCGAGTCGCTGATGCGTATGAAGATGGTCGACGGCACGCCGCTGTCGCCGGCCCAGTTCATCCCCGTCGCCGAACGCACGGGTGCGATCCTCGATCTCGGCCTCTGGGCGATCCGCCGAGCCTGCACCGAAGTGCTGGCAACCGGCATAGCGCCGATGGCGAGCGTCAATGTCTCGGCCATTCAGCTCAAGTCGCGCGGCTTTGCTCTGGCCGTTTCGACGATCCTCGAAGAGACCGGCGTTTCCGGTTCGCAGCTCGCCTTCGAAATCACCGAAGGCATCGACATGGAGGGGCAGTCGGATGTCATCCGCTGCATCACCGATCTGCAGGCGCTCGGGATCCGCATCTGGCTCGACGACTTCGGCACAGGCTTTGCCGGCCTCTCCTGGCTGCGCCTCTTCCCCTTCGACACCGTCAAGATCGACCGCTCCTTCCTGCAGGATGCCCGCCGTCCGGCAGGGCGCGCCATGCTCGAGGACATCATCCGCCTCATCCGCAATCGCGGCCTGAAGATCCTGATCGAGGGCCTGGAGACGGCCGACCATGTCGAGCTGATGCACGAACTCGGGATCGAACTCGGACAGGGCTATTATCTCGGCCGCCCAGTGCCGATCGACGAAGTCAAGATCAAGTCCTTTCCGCGACTGGCGAGCGTGTCCGGTCTTTAAGGGCGAGTGCTGATTGACCCCAGAAATGGACGATCGACACCTCTGCGTTTCCTGAACGAAATCAGTAGTATCCGGCCAGATTCCAATCTGGACGGATACACGCATGAGCACGGTCGACGCAACGCAACGGGCCGGACAGCCTGATTTTGCCGAGAAGCTGCTGAAAGACACCTCCATCAGGGTGAGCGACAGCTATCTCGACGCCTTCCGCAGCCATGTCGATCCGGTGCACCATGAAGCCGGTACGATCCTCTTCCGCAAGGGAGACGATAGCCACTTTGCCATCCTGATCGCCGAGGGCGAGATCGAGGTCTATGACGAGGAGAGCGGCAATGTTCTCGCGATCGCCGGCGAAGGGTCCCTTATCGGGGAACTGGGGCTGATCAGCGGAGATCCGCGCAGTGCTTCGGCCAGAACGCTGACACCGCTGCGTGGCTGGACAATCGACCGCGCGCAGTATCGCGAGTTTCTCAGCGATCGGCCCGAGCTCGCCACCCTCTTCTTCCGCAAGATCTATGCTCAGCTGTCGGCGAGTTACGGCAAGCTCAGGCAGCAGTTCGTGGCGCTCGAAGAGGCTGATCGGCGCTATCACGCGCTCGCCTTCCTCTTCGTCACCATGGTTCTGATGATCAACATCTACGCTCTAGTGAACAGCCTCATCCTGACCAATCTCAAGGTAACCCATCAGTCGCAGGTGATGTTCTGGACTTCGCGGGTGATGGAAGTCTGGGGCGCCTTCGTCATCTGGGGACTGACCGTGCGCTGCGGTCTGACGCGACACGACATGGGCATCCGGATGGAGAACCTCTGGAAATCGGTTGGCATGGGACTGGCCATCAGCGCCGTCGCTCTGGCCGCCATGGCCTATTTCCGTACCCTTCTCTATCCCGAGCTTCAGGGAACGCCGGTCATCGACCCGAAGCTGGTGACGATCACCGTCTACACCTACATCATCGTCGCGCCACTCCAGGAATGGATCTGCCGCGGGGTGCTGCTGACGGCGATTGCCGATCTGATGCCGGGCAAAACCCGCCCGATGTCGGCGATCGTGATCACCTCGCTGATCTTCTCCACGCTGCATCTGCACTATTCCCAGTCGCTCGCCGTCGTCGCCCTCGTCTCCGGCATCGTCTGGGGCTGGCTGCACCTGAAGTATCGCAACCTCGCCGGCCCCATCGTCTCGCATTTCATCCTGGGCAATGCAGCAACGATGATGGGGATCTGGTCGATCTGGGAGCGTGGCTGACACAGAAAAGCCGGCCGCGAGACGACCGGCCGTCATTGTGTGAGGCCTTGTGATCAGCCCGAGAATTTGCCGCTGCGCGGGAAGCCCTTCGGGACGAGGCGGCCGGCAGACGCGCGATCGCCCTGCCATTCGACGAGTTCATCCTTCGTCTTGGTGAAAGTGCGTCCGGCACTGTCGGCCCAGGTCAGACCGTCTGCCATCGCGAAGAACTTGACGTCGGAGATGCCGCCATCCTTGTAGCGCTGCAGGCGCACGCCCTTGCCGCGGGTCATTTCCGGGATCTGTATCAGCGGGAAGACCAGCAGCTTGCGGTTTTCGCCGACCACAGCCAGATGATCGCCGCTGACGGGCACCACGAGCTTTGCCTCGTCCGGCATGCCGACATTCATGATCTGCTTGCCCTTGCGGGTGTTGGCGACGACCTCGCCTTCCGGCACGATGAAGCCGTTGCCGGCCGTCGAGACGAAGATCAGCTTGCGGCTGGCATCGTGCACGAAAGCGGTCAGCACGTCCTGGTCGTTTTCCATGTCGACCATGATGCGCAGCGGCTCGCCATGGCCACGGCCACCGGGCAGCTTGTCGCCGCCAAGCGTGTAAACCTTGCCACCCGTTGTCACGAGGAGGATCTTGTCTGTCGTCTGGGCCGGGAAGGCAACCTTTAGCGCGTCGCCTTCCTTGAAAGTCAGCGACGAGGTGTCGGAGATGTGGCCCTTCAGCGCGCGGATCCAGCCCTTCTCGGAGATGACGACGGTGATCGGTTCCTTTTCGATCATCGCCTGCTGGATCGCTTCGACATCCGCACTCGGAGCGTCGGAGAAGACGGTGCGGCGGCGTCCGAGCTCGGTCGCCTTGGCGTATTTCTTCTTCACCTCGCCGATTTCCCAGGCGACGGTCTGCCACTGCTTGTCATCGGAGGCGAGCAGGGATTCGATCTCGGCCTTCTCGGCCGAGAGCGCCTCATGCTCCTTGCGGATCTCGAATTCCTCGAGCTTGCGAAGGTTGCGCAACCGCATGTTGAGGATGGCTTCGGCCTGGTTGTCGGTCAGATCCCATTTGGCGATCAGCACAGGCTTAGGCTCGTCCTCCTCGCGGATGATCCGGATCACCTCGTCGAGGTTGAGATAGGCGATCAAGAGGCCGCCGAGGATTTCCAGGCGCCGGTCGATGGCGGCCAGACGGAACTTCGAACGACGGATGAGCACGTCCTTGCGGTGGGCGAGCCACTCGGTCAGCACCTCGTTGAGGGCCATGACCTTGGGCACCTTGCCCTGGGACAGCACGTTCATGTTGAGCGGAATACGGCTTTCGAGCTCGGTGAGCTTGAAGAGCGATTCCATCAGCAGCGTGGCGTCGACCGTGCGGCTCTTCGGCACCAGCACAAGACGAACATCTTCCGCACTTTCGTCGCGCACGTCTTCCAAGAGCGGCAGGCGGCGGGCGATGAGCAGTTCGGCAATCTTTTCGATCAGGCGCGACTTCTGCACCTGGAAGGGGATCTGGGTGACGATGATCTGGTAGCCGCCGCGGCCAAGGTCTTCCGTCTCCCATTTGGCACGGACGCGGAAACCACCGCGGCCGGTGCGATAGGTCTCGAGCATCGAGGCGCGGCTCTCGACGATCACGCCACCGGTCGGGAAGTCGGGTCCTTCGATGCCGCCGCGTTCCGGATGGGCGGGATCTGCCAGCAGCTCCTCGACGGGGGCACCTGGGTTCTTGATCAGATAGAGGGCCGCATCGCAGAGCTCATGGGCATTGTGCGGCGGAATGGACGTCGCCATGCCGACCGCGATCCCCGAGGCACCATTGGCGAGCAAGTTCGGGAAAGCGCCCGGCAGAACCGTCGGCTCGTCGTCTTCCTCGTTATAGGTCGGGCGAAAATCGACAGCATCCTGGTCGATGCCTTCGAGCAAAAGGGCCGCGACGTCGGTCATGCGGGCTTCGGTGTAACGATAGGCGGCTGCACTGTCGCCGTCGATATTGCCGAAGTTGCCCTGCCCGTCCACCACCGGATAGCGCTGGGAGAAGTCCTGCGCGAGGCGCACCAGCGCATCATAGACCGACTGGTCGCCATGCGGGTGGAACTTACCGATGACGTCGCCGACGATACGGGCGCATTTCTTGAACGCCGAGTTCGGGCGGATGCCCATCTCGCTCATCGCGTGGATGATGCGGCGATGCACGGGTTTGAGCCCGTCGCGGACGTCCGGCAGCGCGCGATGCATGATCGTCGACAAGGCATAGGCGAGATAACGCTCTTCGAGCGCCGCCTTCAGGTCGACCGGAAGAATGTGATCGCCACCCTCATCGGGCGGAAGCTGATTTGTCCCCATGGGTTTCCCCTAGCGGAGAAGACCCGCAACAGCAAGGAATCCGGGGATTCTGCCTGTGGATTAAGGCGATGTGACCGCCATCACGCCGCAATCTGCGTGCATCAGGCTATGGCGAAAACCGGTGGACGTTTTTTCAATCCCACTTATAAATATCGGCGACCAATTTTGTCCGCACCTCCCGCGGAACCAGAACGAAGGACCTTCTCATGACCCTGTACCGCTCCACCCGACTTCTGCTTGCGAGCGCTGCGCTCACTGCCTTCACGGGTCCCGCCTTTGCGCTGGACGGGCAGGATTTGTTGAAGAAGATCAATGCTGCCTTCGCGACGGGCGGCAGCAACATCACGGCTGAAAACGTCGAGGTCGACGGCTCGAACGTGGTCCTCAAGGGCCTGAAGCTCGGGGTCGAAGGCGCCACGGCTGAAAAGCCCCTGATGCTTGAAGAACTGACGCTGGAAGGCGTGACCGAGGAAGAAGGCGGCGCCTATTTCATCGAACGCGTCGAATTCCCCGAGGTGAATGTCACCGAGGAAAAGTCGAGCTTCAAGGTTCAGGATCTCTATCTGGCCGGCGTCTATGTGCCGGGCGACGCCAATGCCGAGGGCATTGATTCGCTGATGTTCTACGAAGAGGCCCATAGCGGCCCGGTCGATGTCACGGTTGACGGCAAGTCGGTCTTCTCGATGGCGGAAGCGGTCGGCACGATGGGTCTGTCGGACGACGAGAGCACGATCACCTTCGAAGGCAACGTCACCGGCGTGAAGGCCGATCTCAGCACCGTCGAGGACCCGCAGGCCAAGGCGCAGATCGAAGCGCTCGGCCTCACCACGCTCGACGGCAGCATGAACATGTCCGGCAGCTGGGAGGTTGAAAGCGGCACGATCGACATCGAAGACTACTCGATCGATTTCGCCAATGTCGGCAAGCTCTCCCTCGCCTTCTCGATGTCCGGCTACACGCTCGACCTCGTCAAGCAGATGCAGGAACAGGCCCGCATGATGCAGGCACAGCCGCAGAACGAGCAGGCCCAGCAGGCAGCGGGCCTTGCCATGCTCGGTCTCGTGCAGCAACTGTCGCTGGTTGACGCGCAGATCCGCTTCGAGGATGCCGGCATCACCAAGCGCGGCCTCGACTATGCCGGCAAGAGTCAGGGGGCCGACGGCGCGCAGATGGCGCAGATGGTCAAGGGCATGCTGCCGATCCTCCTCGCCCAGGCGAAGCTCGGCGCGATCCAGAACGAAATCTCGGCCGCCGTGAACACCTATATCGACGATCCGAAGGCGCTGACGATCGCTGCAGCGCCTGCCAACCCGGTCGCCTTCCCGATGATCATGGGCGCCGCCATGGGCGCACCGGAAACCATTCCGGGCCTGATCGGCCTCAAGGTCACCGCCAACGACTGATCGTTATCGATCGAGAAAGAAGCCCGGCCCGCGAAAGCGGCCGGGCTTTTTCGTGGCCGTGAGATCAACAAAAAAGGCCGGGATCGTTCCCGGCCTTCGTCATATCCAGATCCCTTAGGCGGATCAGTCCTTCTTCGGCTGCGGCACGACGCGCAGGGCCAGATCGCGCAGCTGCGCTGGCGTTGCCGGCGACGGGGCGTTCATCAGAAGGTCCTGGGCCTGCTGGTTCATCGGGAAGAGCGAGATTTCGCGCAAGTTCTTCGCACCGACGAGCAGCATGACCACGCGGTCGATACCGAAGGCGCAGCCACCATGCGGAGGAGCGCCATACTGGAAGGCACGGTACATGCCGCCAAAGCGTTCCTCGACGTCGTCCTTCGACAGGCCGACCTTCTCGAAAGCCTTGACCATCAGTTCCGGCGACTGGTTACGGATCGAGCCCGAGGCGATTTCGAAGCCGTTGCAGACGGCGTCATACTGATAGGCCTTCAGCGACAGCGGATCCTGGCTTTCCAGCGCTTCCAGACCACCCTGCGGCATCGAGAAGGGGTTGTGGGCAAAGTCGATCTTCTTTTCTTCCTCGTTGTATTCGTAGAACGGGAAGTCGACGATCCAGCACATTTCGAAACGGTCGCGATCAACGAGGTTCAGTTCCTCGCCGGCGCGGGTGCGGGCTTCACCGGCAAACTTGTAGAACTTGGCCGGGTCGCCGGCGACGAAGAAGGCCGCATCACCCGGCTCGAGGCCGAGCTGCTGGCGGATTGCTTCGGTGCGCTCTTCGCCGATGTTCTTGGCGAGCGGGCCGGAGCCGGCGATCTTGCCGTCCTCTTCCTTCCAGAAGATGTAACCGAGGCCCGGCTGGCCGGTCGATTGCGCCCAGGCGTTCATGCGGTCGCAGAATGCGCGCGAACCGCCGGTCTTGGCCGGGATTGCCCAGATCTCGACCTTCGGGTTCGAGGCGATCATGCCGGCGAAGACCTTGAAGCCGGAATCACGGAAGTGGTCGGTGACGCCTTCCATGACGATCGGGTTGCGCAGGTCGGGCTTGTCGGAGCCATATTTGCGGATCGCGACGTCGTAGGGGATGCGCGGCCATTCCTTGGTGACCGGCTTGCCTTCGGCGAACTGCTCGAAGACTTCCGTCATCATCGGCTCCATCGTTGCCCAGACATCTTCCTGGGTGACGAAGCTCATCTCGACGTCGAGCTGGTAGAATTCGCCCGGGAGACGGTCGGCGCGCGGGTCTTCGTCGCGGAAGCAGGGCGCGATCTGGAAATAGCGGTCGAAACCGGCGACCATCAGCAGCTGCTTGTACTGCTGCGGGGCCTGGGGCAATGCGAAGAACTTGCCTTCGTGGATACGGCTCGGCACGAGGAAGTCGCGCGCACCTTCCGGCGACGACGCCGTCAGGATCGGGGTCGAATATTCGGCAAAGCCGGCAGCGGCCATACCATTGCGCATGGCGGAAATGATCTGGGTGCGCTTTACGATGTTCTTGTGCAGCGTGTCGCGGCGCAGATCGAGGAAGCGGTACTTCAGGCGCACGTCTTCCGGATAGTCGGGCTCGCCGAAGACCGGCAGCGGCAATTCCTTGGCGGCCGAGAGAACTTCGATCTCCTGAGCGTAGAGTTCGATCTCGCCGGTCGGCATGTTCTTGTTGACGGTGTCGTCCGTGCGGGCCTTGACCAGGCCGTCGATGCGGATGACCCACTCGCCACGCACGGTTTCGGCCGCCTTGAAGGCCGGGCTATCCGGATCGGCCACGACCTGGGTGATGCCATAGTGATCGCGCAGGTCGATGAAGAGCACGCCGCCATGGTCACGAACGCGATGGACCCAGCCCGAGAGGCGGACGGTCTGACCGACGTCGGATTTGCGAAGAGCGGCACAGGTGTGGCTGCGGTAACGATGCATGATCAGGTATCCCGAATGTGACGGTCGAAAAGGCACCAACAGACGAGGCGCGCGACCGATAGAAAATCGGGCGGAAAAGCGCATGGTGCGCCTGATTTGTCAAGGCTGGAGGAGTTACGGGCCTTGGGTACTGTGGATTTGGCGCAGGGTGGAGGATGGCGTTTGGCGGATGTGAGACCGAGAGCGGAATCTCAGCCTCTTGGCGGCGCAGGCAAGAAGGTAGACACTCACCGTAGTAACGCGTGCTACGGCGTATGGGATGTGGCTTGCTTTTGATATGGGGCGGAAGGGATATGCTCTGATGGCGGAAACCGAGTTGGCAGACGGCGACGAAAATTCTGGAAAGTTGGAAGTTGTTCAAAGGTTCATCGATCTTTTCGAGGAGGCATTTGACGAACTACACGCGGCGGTTTTGGAGAAGCTGAGGAACCCCAACCAATACCTCTCGAACCATTACGATTACCCGCAAATGATGATAGGCGACGCTGGATTTCCTACTTTCACTGAGACCGGAACCTTCGACAAGGCAGGCCGAAAAAACTACGTCCAGACTGTTAGGGGCTATGGGCTTCTAAGTGTTCTAATGATCGGAAAAGACGAGAAGCAGCTGCCGTCAATCATCAGGCTGACAGAATTCCTCCAGTCGAACGATCTTGGCAAAAAGTTCATTTCCCACCACAGCGACAAGGTGTCGGAATTCTCTGTCCACGTTATGGTTTCCAGCACCGTCGAAAGTTACTTTCAGCGTTTCGGCACCGGACCGCTCGATAACCAGCTGCGCTGGCGTGCGATTGCTAAGATGCTCTTCGGTTGCCTGACAAATCAGGTCTTTCTCAAGCTAATCGTGCCAATCGCGTTAACGCACTTTGACGTTGATCATTACCGCCTCACGGATACGACCTATATCACCCGTATTCCGAAGGGCATCCAGCTCTCACGCGCCCGAATGGACTTGCGCGGTTCGGGGGCCGTCAAGCACGTTGTAGGAGCAGCAACCCACGCCTTCGTCTCGACGGCATGGAGCGTGGAGGTAACAACACGCGACCAGCTCCGCCACTCGCTCAACGATCCATCAAGGAACGTTCTCGACGAAGCGGACCTCTTCTTCGCGGCGCTGCGCGGTGCCACGGGGGCAAAAACAGGGTATGCTCAGATAGCCTTTCTGCCTACGAACGCAGTGGTCGACATCTATTGCGATCTACCGACAATCTATGGCGCCACCTACCGCCGATACCCTTCCGAATTCGATCAATATGGCTGGGTTTATGGAGGGCAATCGAGAATAACCAAAGAGCAGATGGACGATGTCAAACGGCTCTACAACCTCATACTCGAAAGGCCAGAAGACAGGGTTCGGCTTGCGCTTAAGCGTCTGAATACCTGCATGAGCCGGGATGACGCCATGGACGCGATCCTTGACGCCACGATCGCTTTGGAAATCCTACTCGGGGATACGAAGGGCGAAGCAATCGCATACAAGATCAGAATGCGGGCGGGAGCTCTGGCGGCACATCAAGGCGACCGGAAAGCAACAGAAGTTTTGGCGGCGGTAAAGAAGTTGTACGAGACCAGATCAAAAATCGTGCATGGAAGCACGTTCATGAAAAAGGCGAAGCAGGTCGTCCCAGACGAGGAGCGCTTTATCCCAGAGAGGAACGCCGCTATCGAAATTCTGCGATACATCCTGAGATGCCTTCTCGAACATCCACGCTTCCTGCAACCGGAAAGGATCGATGAAGAATTGCTTCTCGGTTCTCCACTGAACAGTGGGGAAGGCTGATCTCCAACCCAAAAGGAAGGGCGCCCACTCCATACGGAATGGAGGCAGTGTCGGCCGATCATCTTCGGCCCGTCCTTCTTGCGCTAGGTTCGGTCCGCCTTTCGTGCGACTTCTTTCCTTGCTCCTTGCTTCCGCCTTGGCACGTCCCCTTTGTGGAAACACCACCCGAGCACCAATTTATCGAACGGCCAGCGCAAACCGCTCCTCACTCCGGCAACAATACACTCGCCAGATCCAACGGCGCCACAAACGGCTCGCAGCCGGTGCCGCCGTCGCCCTCCGGTGGCAGCTTGCCGTCGATCATCAGATGCGCGTGGCCATGGATCTGCGACCAGACGAGTTGCTCGACGGCCGCCCTGCCCTCCGGCGTGTCCAGTTTCATCCGCTTCGCCACTGGCAGTGAGATCTCCTCCAGAACGGCATGGGCGGCATTGGCTGGCGGACCGATGGCCGGGTCGTCCCAGTCGAGGCGGTTGGCGGTGAACATCAGGCGGAAGAGATGTGGGCTGGACCTCGCAAAGTTCAGATAGCCGCGGGAGGCGGCCCGTAGCTGCTCTGCCGGATCATCAGGGGCTGCCGCCATCGCCTCGCGCATCGAGGCAGCAAACAGCCTGAAGCCCTCGACGGCAAAGGCGGTCATCAGATGCCGCAGGGTCGGGAAATGATGTTCGGGGGCCGCATGGGAAACGCCGACCCGGGCGGCGAGCTTGCGGAGCGTCAGCCCTTCGAGACCCTGCTCCTCCAGCATCATGAGCCCATTGTCGATCAAGGCCTGGCGCAGGTCGCCATGGTGATAGGATTTCTGTCTTGCCATGCCCCTTCATAACCGCTCGAATCCACGCCGTCAAAATCAATCTTGACATTGCCAAGTTTTGGACCATCCTCATCTTGTCACCGTCAAGATGGAGCGCCTCGATGAATCCCGATACCGTGTTTTCGCTTGCCAGCAGCGCGGCCATGACCGGCTGGCTGGTGCTCATTCTGGCGCCGCGATGGCGCGCCCTCATCGGTTTCATCCGCTTCGGCCTGATCGGCGCGCTGTCGCTCACCTATGCCGTGCTGGTCTTCGTCTACTTCTTCCGCGTCGAGGGCGGTGGCTTCGGCTCGATTGCGGAAGTCAGGGCGCTCTTCATGGACGATCCGGTCCTCGTCGCCGGCTGGGTGCATTACCTCGCCTTCGACCTCTTCATCGGCACCTGGATTGCCGGCGAGGCCGACAAGCGCGGGTACAATCGCCTGCTGCAGGCGCCGATGCTGGTCGCGACCTTCATGTTCGGCCCGCTCGGGCTCCTGCTCTTTTATCTCACCCGCGCGACAGAAACCGCGCTCGAGCCCCGAAAGGCCTGAACCATGACCATGCTTTTCAACGACAGTGTCGCGCTTGCACCCTCGCGCGATCTCGCCACCGGGGAGGACGGCGTCCGCCGCCTGCTGATCGTCGGCATCGGGTTGCAGCTGGCTCTCGCCATCCCGAGCCTGATCGCGCTCGGTGTCGACGAACGCCTGCTCAACGACATCAGCGTCTGGAGCAAGCCGCTGAAATTCCAGGCCTCTCTCGCCCTGATGCTCGGGACCCTGCTTTTGCTCCTGCCGCTCATCGAACCGAGAACACGGGCCGGTCGCGGCGTCTGGCTGGCAAGCCTTACTGCCGTCATCACGGCGAGCGGCGAGATCCTCTACATCACATTACAGGCGGCGCGTGGCCGGGCGTCACACTTCAATGACTCGACGCCCTTCGAGGCGATGGCCTATAGCGTCATGGGGGCCGGTGCCGCCCTTCTGGTGCTGTCGAGCCTCGTGATCGGCGTTTACATCCTGCTGCGCCCAAGCCCTGCCGCAACTGCTGGCTTGAGGCTCGGCGGCGGCTGGGGCCTCGTGCTTGGCAGCGCGGCGACACTCTTCACCGCCTTTGCGCTCGGCAGCGGTGAAATCGGCGGGCCGGGCCATTGGGTCGGCGGGGTCAGGACGGATCTCGGCGGACTGCCGCTGTTCGGCTGGTCGCGCAGCGGCGGCGATCTGCGCGTGCCGCATTTCTTCGCCACCCACATCATGCAGGCACTGCCGCTTCTCGGCCTTGGTCTCGACCGGTTCGCGCCCGGCCTTGCCAGACCCGGCATACTGGTCGGCGCACTCGTCTCGATCGGCGTCGTCGTTGCCACCTTCGTCCAGGCCGTTCAGGGGCAGCCCTTCCTCTGACGGCAAATTCCGGGCGCGTTGCGACGGGCGATGTTTTTGGCCTGTCGCGACCTGTCAAACAGGTCTAGGAATTTGGACCCGCCGCGGCACCGACTCACCGACCCTCGCCGTGGCCCGCAGGCCTCTCATGCATGATATCCGCCCTCTCATTCCCCTCCTCATCACCGCCGGCATCCTGATCGGCGGCAACGGCCTACAGGGCACCTTCATCTCGCTGCGTGGCATCGAGGAAGGTTTCAGCACTTCGGTCATCGGCATGGTCGGTACGGGCTATTTCCTCGGCTTCGTGATCGGCTGCGTCTACATCACCAAGGTCATGCGGGCGATCGGCCATATCCGCGCCTTCTCGGCGCTGGCCGCCATCGCGTCCGCCGCCTCGATCATGATGGTGCTGGTGATCGACCCGATCTCCTGGTTTCTGATGCGCCTCGTGCAGGGCATCTGCTTTGCCGGCCTGTTTGCCGTCGTCGAAAGCTGGCTCAACGCCCGCGTCACCAATGCCACCCGGGCGCGCACCCTCTCCGTCTATCGCTTCGTCGATCTCGGCTCGGTGACGGCGGCGCAGTACATGATCCCGCTCTTCGGGGTCTCCGGCTTCGACCTCTTCGCGATCATCGCCATGGCGCTTTCGCTTTCGCTCGTGCCGATCTCCTTTGCCGACAAGTCGAGCCCCGCGCCGCCGAAGGACGTCAAGTTCGACATCAAGGTCCTGTGGTCCGTCTCGCCGCTCGCCACCGTCGGCTGCATCGTCATCGGGCTCACCAATTCGAGCTTCCGCTCGCTCGGGCCGATCTATGCCGATGGCATCGGCCTATCGGTGACGGCGATCGCGACCTTCATGAGCATCGGCATCTTTGCCGGCATCGTGCTGCAATATCCGCTCGGCCATTACTCCGACAAACTGGACCGCCGCGTCATCATCCTGGTCTCGACGATCGGGGCGCTGCTCGCCTCGATCTTCCTCGCCTTTCTGGCAGGCGATGGGGAGCTTGCCAACTTCATCGGCATCTTCGCCTTCGGGGCCTTTGCCCTGCCGCTCTATTCGCTCTGCTCGGCGCATGCCAATGACCATGCAGCACCGGGCCAGCATGCGCTGGTCTCGGCCGGTACGCTGTTCTTCTGGTCGATCGGCGCAGTCGTCGGCCCGCTGATTGCGTCCTTCCTGATGGAGGTCTTCGGGCCGCATGCGCTGTTTGCCTATGTGATCGTCGTCTTGACCTTCTTCGCCGCCTATACACTCGCTCGCATCCGGACGCGCGATGCCGTGCCGACGGAGAAGCGGCGGATGCGCTTCCGCAGTCTGCTGCGCACCTCGACCTTTTTCAGCAAGCTCGCCACGCCACCGAACGAGAAGGATGGCGGCTGAGTTGATCGTCGTCAGTCCTGCGACAGCATGGCTGACGCGGGCTATTGCTGATCGATCATCTCAACTTTAAAAACAGGGCGACCAGCGAGAGTTCCGACCGTGACCTTTGTTTCCCGCCGCACCCTTCTTAAATCCGCCGCCGTGCTTGGCGCCTACGGCGCGGGTCTTGCAGTGATGCCGCGTCTTAGCCAGGCGTTGGCCGCCACCGACCCCGTCGAGATCGAGGCGCTGACGGGCGATGTGCTGCTCGACGGCAAGCAGGCGACGCGTGGGGTGATGCGTTATGCGCTCTCTGGACAGACATCGACAGATCCCTCGCCACCCATCCTGCGCGCCAGACGCGGCGAAGCCTTCAAGGCGCGGCTCATCAACCGGCTGGACGAGCCGACCACCATCCACTGGCACGGCATCCGCCTGCCGAACGACCAGGACGGCGTGCCCTTCGTCACCCAGCCTTACGTCTATACCGGCGACCGCTTCGACTATGCCTTCTCGCCGCCGGATGCCGGGACCTTCTGGTATCACCCGCATTGCAACACGCTCACGCAGATGGGTCGCGGGCTTGCTGGCGTGCTGGTGGTGGAAGACGAGCGCGATCCTGTCTTCGATGGCGAAGTGGTGCTCAACCTCAGGGATTTCCGACTGGGCGGCGACAGCCAGTTCATCGAGCAGTTCAAACCGCGCGATGCGGCGAAGACCGGGACCTTCGGCACGCTCAGGACCGCCAACTGGCAACCCGAGCCGCGTTATGACGTTCCGACCGGCGGCCTCGTGCGTGTCCGCATCCTCGCCGCCGACGTCACCCGCATCTACAATCTCAAGCTCGCCGGCGCCGAGGCGCAGATCATCGCGATCGACGGACATCCGCTGTTGGAACGCATACCGCTCGACATGGCCGTCGTCTCGCCCGGGCAGCGGCTGGACCTTGCCGTCCGCGTCGCTGACAGCGAAGGCGTGGAGATGGTGCTCGAGGATATCAGGCCGTCGACGCCGAAGGTGGTCGCGCGGTTCAGGGCCGTCGGCGCATCGCTCAAGCGCAATCTCGGCGATCTAGGGTCGCTTGCGGAAAATGCGGGCGTCGAGGCCGATCTTTCCAACGCGACGGAAATCCCGCTACTGCTCAGCGCCACCGCTGAGACTGCGGCGCGCGATTCGATCTGCGGGACGCTCGGCTATTCCTTCTGGGCGATCAACAAGGTGCCCTATCCCGGCGATACGCCAGATCCAACCGCGCCAATCGCGGAGCTAAAACTCGGTCGCACCTATCTGCTTAATGTCGAGAACGTCACGCCGCATGCGCATCCGATCCATCTGCATGGCATGAACTTCAAAGCGATCTCTTCGAACAAGCGAGAAGTCCAGCCGCTCGTATCAGATACCTACCTTGTGCTGCCGGATGAAAAGGTCCAGCTTGCACTGGTGGCCGACAATCCGGGTGATTGGGTCTTCCACTGCCACATCATCGAACACCAGAAGACCGGCATGACCGGCTATTTCCGAGTGACATGACATGAGCCTTGCCGAGACGATGCGTATCCACGAGCCCTATCCGGGGCTCTTCGCCTACTATGACGGGCGCATCCTCGGCAAACGTTTACATTCCGAGAAGCCGAACTGGCTCGATGATGGCGCCTATAGCCTCGGTGTCGCAAGCTACGCGATCGTATCGGGGAAAGAGGCGCTCGTCTATGACACGCATATCTCCTTCGAGCATGCGCGCGCGATCCGCAGTCATCTTTCCAGCCTCGGCGTCACCAGTATCCGGGTCGTGCTCAGCCACTGGCATACGGATCATGTCGCCGGCAATGCGGGCTTCATCGACTGCCCGATCATCTCCAACAAGCTGACGCGCAACACGCTGATCGAAAAGCGCAAGGTGCTTGCGGAGAAGGATCCGCCGATCAACCCCGTGGTCATGCCGACGGAGACCTTCGAGGGCGAGACGGCGCTTCAGGTCGGCGACATCACCGTAAAGCTGATGCAGTTCAACATTCACAGCGCCGACGGCACCGTTCTTCTCTTGCCGCATCTCGGCGTGCTGCTGGCCGGTGACACGCTGGAAGACACCGTTACCTATATCTCGGAGCCCGATAACACTGCCTTCCACATCGCCGAGCTCGACCGGCTGGCCGGTCTCGAGTTCTCCCGCATTCTGCCCAATCACGGCGACGAGCAGATAATCGCGTCAGGCGGTTATCCGCCGTCGCTGGTGACAGCGACGCGCGACTATCTCGGGCGGCTTCTCTCCCGGCAGGGTGAACCCGATCTCGAAAACCGGGGCCTGAAGGACTTCATCGCGCCGGAACTCGCCGCCGGTACGCTCACCTACTTCGCGCCCTATGAGGCCGTCCACGCCCAAAACATCGCGGCGCTCAGGGGCGCCAAACCCGACGAATAAGGGGGACATCCGCCCGGGATCGCCCGCTGCCGGCTGCTTTCCAAGTCGTTCATATTGACAAGGAAGGCCAGAAGGGAAACTAAGGTTGATCCTGTAGTTTCCATGACCGAGCCGAAATGATCGATACCACTGCTGCGCTCGAAGAGGCTTGCCGCCTCCTCGCTCAATCCGATTTCATCACGATCGACACGGAATTTCTCCGCGAAACGACCTTCTGGCCGGAACTCTGCCTGATCCAGATGGCGAGCCCGGAGCATGAATACATTGTCGATCCCATGGCCAAAGGGCTCGACCTCAAGCCCTTCTTCGAGCTTATGGCCAATTCTGCCGTCGTGAAGGTCTTCCATGCGGCCCGCCAGGACATCGAAATCATCTTCCATCTCGGCGATCTTCTGCCGCATCCGATCTTCGATACGCAGGTCGCGGCCATGGTCTGCGGCTTCGGCGATTCTGTCTCCTACGACCAGCTCGTGCAGAAGGTGAAGAACGTCCATATCGACAAGACCTCGCGCTTCACCGACTGGAGCCGCCGCCCGCTGTCGGAAAAGCAGCTCGATTATGCGCTGGCCGATGTCACCCATCTGCGCGACGTCTATCTGAAGCTGAAAGGTCAGCTGGAAGCGGAAGGCAGGGCTGAATGGCTGACCGAGGAAATGGCGATCCTCGAATCCCGCGAGACCTATGACCTGCCGCCGGAACAGGCCTGGCAGCGGCTGAAGATGCGGCTGCGCAAGCCAACGGAACTTGCCGTCATGCAATATGTTGCTGCCTGGCGTGAACGGGAAGCCCGCTCGCGCAACGTGCCCCGTTCGCGTGTGCTGAAAGATGACGCCATTTACGAGATCGCCCAGCAGCAGCCGAAGGACGTGGAGGCGCTCGGACGCCTGCGCACCATTCCGAAAGGCTGGGAACGCTCGTCTTCAGGTGCCGCCATCATCGAGCAGGTGAATACGGCCCTTGCACTTCCCAAGTCTGAAATGCCGCATCTGCAGCGCCACGCCCATGCACCCGAAGGCACACAGTCGGCTGTCGAGCTCTTGAAAGTTCTGCTGCGCCTCACCTCGGAAAAGCATGGGGTTGCCTCCAAGGTCATCGCCAACAGCGACGATCTGGAAAAGATCGCGGCCGAAGGCGAAAAGGCCGAAGTGGCAGCCCTTCAGGGCTGGCGCAAGGAGCTGTTCGGCGATCTCGCGCTCAAGCTCATCTCCGGCGGCGTTGGCCTGCGCTTCGTCGACAAGCGCGTCGAAGCGGTGGAGTTCTGATCCGTGACGGCGCTTAGGCTGCGCCGTGCGACCGAGGCCGATATCCCGTTCATCATGGAGACCGAGCGCAAGCCGGGCTATGACCAGTTCATCGGGCGCTACAGTCTGGACGAACACAGGGCGCATCTGGCCGACCCGGCATTTGCCTATCTGATCGGCGAGAATGCCGAGGGTTCTGCGCTCGGCTTCGTCATACTGATGGATCTCAACCGGCGCGACGGCAATGCCTGTGTCAAGCGCATCGCGGTGTCGAGCCCGGAAAAGGGCTTCGGCACGCCGCTGCTTGCCGGCGCCGTCGACTTCGCCTTTCTCGAAACCAATGCCCATCGCCTCTGGCTCGACGTGGTGAGCGGCAACTTGAGAGCGCAGACCGTCTATCGCAAAGTCGGCTTCATCCAGGAAGGCGTGCTCCGCGAGGCAGCGCTTCTGCCGGATGGCAGCCGCTCAGATTTCCTCCTGATGTCCATCCTCCGCCCCGAATGGGCGGCGCGGCGCGGCTGAGGGCACCCCATGGAACTTCCAGCCCCTCTCCGCTCCGCCGTCGACCAGATGCTCCAGGGCGAACCGCTGGAACGGCTCGCCAAGGCGAGCGCCATTCTCTCGGATCGCTATCGGCGCGAAGTGCGTGACGGGCGGTTTCACATTGATGATGCGCTGGCCGCCAAGGCCTATCTCGCGACCCGCCTCCCCGCCACCTTTGCCGCCGTTCGCGCAGCGCTTGCCATGGTCGAGGATGCGGCACCGGACTTTCAGCCGGAAACCCTGATCGATCTTGGCTGCGGCCCCGGCACAGCACTCTGGGCCGCCGCCGATACCTGGAGCAGCCTCGATTCTGCAGAGATGGTGGAAGCGAGCGGCGCGATCCGCAATGTCGGCGAGAAACTCGCCGCCTCCGGCAGCGTCAAGAGCCACTGGCAGGCCGGCGATGTGACGGCCAAGATTCCGACGCTTGGGCCAGCAGACCTCGTGACACTCGCCTATGTTCTGGACGAGTTGCCGCCGGCAACCATTGGAACCGTCACGGAAAAACTCTGGGGTCTGACCAAGGGCATGCTCGTCGTCATCGAGCCGGGCACGCCGGCCGGCTGGCAGCGCATTCTGGCCGTTCGTGACAGGCTGCGATCCCTCGATGCCCATCTCGTGGCGCCCTGCATGCATTCGGACGACTGTCCGATCGTGGCACCCGACTGGTGCCACTTCTCCCGCCGTGTGGCGCGTTCGCGGGTGCATCGTCTGGCCAAGGGGGCCGAGGTGCCGTGGGAAGACGAGAAATACATTTTCATCGCCGCCTCTCGCGAGCCTGTCACGATCAGCGGCGACCGGGTGCTGTCTCCGCCGCGCGTCAATGGTGGTGTCGGGCGGGTCAAGCTCTGTCGCACAGATGGCACGGCTGCCGAGCTGACGCTCAGCAAGCGCGATGGCGACGCCTTCAAGGAGATCCGCCGGGCCGACTGGGGCGATCGGCTGGACTTGGGAGATAAGGGATGACCACGCGGCTGACATCCGAGTTTGCCTCTCGCTGTGCTGCGATCGCGCTCGGCCATGTCACCCGCGAATATCCCAATCATATTCTGCATGGGCTCGAAGGGCCTGATGACGCGAAGACGCCATCCGAGCTGCATCCGGTCTTCTACGGTAGCTATGACTGGCATTCCTGCGTGCATGGCTACTGGATGCTGGCGCGTCTTCTGCGCCTTTATCCCGAAATACCGGAAGCGCAGGCGATCCGCGATCTCTTCTGCACGATGCTGGTGCCCGATAGGATCGCCGGCGAATGCGCCTATTTCGACCGACCGATGGCGCGCGGCTATGAGCGACCCTATGGCTGGGGCTGGTTGCTGAAGCTGGCTGCCGAGTTGCACGGCCACGAGGATCCCGCGTGGGGGGCTGCGCTGTCGCCGCTGACCGAGCGGATTGTCCAGCGTTTCCAGGACTTCCTGCCGCTTGCCACCTATCCGGTGCGGGTGGGCACGCATTTCAACACCGCCTTTGCGCTGAGGCTGACAGCCGACTATGCCGAAACCGTCGGAGACGGCAGCCTCTTTGATCTGCTGCGCGTCACGGCTCTGCGCTGGTATGGCTCTGACACCGCCTGCCCCGCCTGGGGCGAGCCCTCGGGCGACGACTTCTTGTCGCCAGCGCTGATCGAGGCGGAATGTTTGCGCCGGCTGATGCCAGCAACCGACTTCGCCCGGTGGTTCGATGGTTTCCTGCCTGACATTTCAGCCGGCCAACCGCGCACGCTGTTTGCGCCTACCGCTGTTTCCGATCGCTCGGACGGCAAGATTGCCCATCTCGATGGCTTGAGCCTCAGCCGAGCCTGGTGCTGGGGCTCTCTGGCGGGCACCCTGCCGGAGACGGACCCGCGCCGGCCTGTGATGATCGAGGCCGCACATGGACACCTCGAAGCCGGGATCGCGCATGTGGCTGGCGACTATATGGGGGAACACTGGCTGGCGAGTTTTGCGGTCCTGGCGCTGACGGAGACGGAATGTTGAGCAACCTCACTGACACCGTCGACATCACGGGCCGCGTGCTGGTTTCAGGCTCGGTCGAAGGCGAGGTGCTGTTCACCGATACGGCGCTCAGCTTCTGGGGCGGTGCGGATGCCGTGACCGGCGAGATCATCGACCGGCATCACCCGTTGAGCGGCGAACGGCTGACGGGCCGCGTGCTCGCATTGCCGACCAGCCGTGGTTCCTGCACCGGCAGCGGCGTGATCCTCGAACTGATCCTCAATGGACAAGGGCCTGCCGCGATCGTGCTCGAACATCCAGAAGCGATCATCACCCTCGGCGTCATCGTCGCCGAGGAAGTCTTCGGGCGGTCGATTCCGGTGATCGCTGTGGGCAAGCAAGCGTTTGCAGGGCTGCGGACCGCGAAACGCGTCCGGATCAGCGATGCCGTTGCAGGCATCGGTTCGGACATCACGCTCACGGATCGGGACCAGGCCATTCTTGCTGGCGAGCGGGGCGAAGCGGCTGCCGTTGCCATGCGGATCGTACTGCGGATGGCGGCGCTCGAGGGCGCGACGGAACTCATCGACATCACCCGCGCCCACATCGACGGCTGCATATACACCGGTCCTGGCGGCCTCGCCTTTGCCGAAAAGCTGCGCGATCTCGGCGGTCGCGTCGTGGTGCCGACGACGCTGAATGCGATTTCGGTCGATCACCGGCGTTGGCAGGCGCAGGGTGTTCCGGAAGCGCTTGGGCGTCCGGCGGCGGCAGTGGCGGATGCCTATGTGGCGATGGGGGCTGAGGCCACCTTCACCTGCGCCCCCTATCTGCTCGATGACCGGCCCGCGCGCGACGAGCAGATCGTCTGGGCGGAATCGAATGCGGTCGTCTATGCCAACAGCGTGCTTGGCGCACGAACGATGAAGTATCCTGACTATCTCGACATCGCGATTGCGCTGACGGGACGGGCCCCCAAGGCGGGCTGTCACCTGCTGGAAAAACGGGCACCGCAGGTTCGGGTCACCGTACCCCCGCTCGATGGCGTGGATGACAGCTTCTGGCCACTGCTCGGTTATCTGATCGGGACAATCTCACCCGATGCGATTCCGCTGGTCGAGGGGGTATCCGCGCACAGTCCTGACACGGATGCCCTCAAGGCCTTCGGTGCAGCATTTGCCACCACCTCGGCGTCGCCGATGTTCCATGTCGCTAGCGTCACGCCAGAGGCACTCGACCCGAAGGCCTTTGCAGCCCTCAACGTGCCGACGATTTCACTCACCCACCAGGACCTACTGCGGGCCTGGCGCGAGCTAAACGGCGCGGATGCGGGTCCGGTACAACTGGTCTCGCTCGGCAATCCGCATTTCTCTGCCACCGAGCTTGCCGCCCTCGCGGCGCTCTGTCGCGGGAAGACCCGTCATCCGCAAGTGTCCCTCGTCGTCACCTGCGGGCGCGCCGAAATGGTAAAGGCGGAAGCGGCGGGCGATGTCGCCGTGCTCACCGCATTCGGCGTCACCCTCGTCAACGACACCTGCTGGTGCATGGTGACCGAGCCTATCATTCCGGTCGATGCCGAGGTCATCATGACCAATTCCGGCAAGTATGCCCATTACGGCCCAGGCCTTACCGGGCGGACCATGCGCTTCGGCAGTCTCGCCGCCTGTGTGGAGGCGGCCGTGGCGGGTGAGGATCGCGGCCACCTGCCCGCTTGGCTCGGCTAGCCTGTGGGTAACGGGTGACGTCATGGAAACTTCACCCAACAGCAACAGCTGCGACATGAAGGCTCCTTAAGGACAGCGGCGTTTCCTCCCTTCCAACAAGGTGACGCTATGACCAAAGCCCTTTTGACTTCTGCCGCCCTCTTCGTTCTCTTCGTCTCCCAGGCCTCGGCCGAGGAGAAGGTCTTTCCGGCCAAGCTGGTGAACCACGCTATCCTGCCGGCGAACACGATCATCGCAGCCCCTGCCGATGCGCCTGAACATCTCAAGACCTCGGGCAAGTTCACTACCGCAGACCGCGAGCGGGCGGACGCGCTCGGCAGCGTGCCGGGCAAGGACGGTGTGCGCCTGACGGGCCTGTCGCTGCCCTTCGACGGCCAGCCGCTGCAGGGTTTCTCCGGCATCAAGCGCATGGAAGACGGCACGTTCTGGAGCCTTTCGGACAATGGCTTCGGCTCGAAGGCCAATTCAAGCGATGCCATGCTGATGCTGCATCACCTGACCTTCGATTGGGATGCCGGCGCCGTGAACGTCCAGAAGACGCTCTTCCTCTCCGACCCGGACAAGAAAGCCCCCTTCCCAATCGCCATGGAAGCGTCCGACAACCGTTACCTAACGGGCGCTGACTTCGACCTTGAGTCGATCCAGCCAGTCGCGGACGGTTTCTGGGTCGGTGAAGAGTTCGGTCCTTACATGCTGAAATTTTCGACTGAAGGCGTCCTGACCGACGTCATCGCCACCAAGGCCGGCGAGATCGAGGTGAAGTCGCCCGACAATCCGACGCTGGTCGTGCCGGCCAATCCGACCGCCAAGATGCCGGTGTTCAACCTGAAGCGCTCCGGCGGCTATGAGGGCTTGGCCATGTCGAAGGACGGCACGAAGCTTTATGGCATGCTCGAAGGTCCGCTCTACATGGAAGACGGCTCCGTCGAGAAGGCCGACGGTCTGACGGCACTGCGCATCATCGGACTCGACGCCGCCTCCAAAACCTGGACGGGCAAGACCTGGCTCTATCCCCTGTCTGAAGGCGGCGAGGCGATCGGCGATTTCAACATGATCGACGAAACGACGGCACTCGTCATCGAACGTGACAACGGTGCGGGCGTGGAGACACAAGCCTGCGCCGATCCGAAGGCACCGGCCGCCGATTGCTTTGCCGTTCCGGCCAAACACAAGCGGATCTACAAGATCGAGATGACGGAAGAGAATGCCGGCAAGGCGGTGCGCAAGATCGGCTATATCGACCTGATGAAGATCGAAGATCCCGACAACAAGAAGCGCCAGGGCGGCGGCGAAGGCTTCTACGACATGCCCTTCGTTACCATCGAAAATGTCGATATCATCGATGCGACCCACATCGTCGTCGGCAATGACAACAACCTGCCCTTCTCGGCGGGCCGCGCGCTCGACAAGGCCGACGACAACGAATTCGTCCTGCTCGAAGTGGGCGACTTCCTCGCTGCGAAATAAGCGCGGTGCCTGAAATGAGGAGAGCGGGCTTCGGTCCGCTCTCTTTTCATATCTGATGCCTGGTCTGGCCTATTCGTAGACAAACGCCAGACGTTTGCCGGTCAGCTTGGAGAGCTGCATCAGGCGCCCGTCCAGCCGTTCGCCTGAAAATTCTTCGTAGGACTTGGGTACGACGAATTCGAGGTCGAGTTCGGGATTGTCCGAACGCCGGAAGGTCAGGTTGTTGACGACGCCGGGCATTGAGGCCGAGAAGAGGTAGACGACGCGCAGCATGCCACCGACGAGCTTTGCCCTATCTAGCAGCCGCTCGGTAGCGATGGCAGCGAGCGGGCCGGTCTGGCCGTCGTCATGCAGGCCTTCGAAGCGGTAGTAGTTGGTGAGTGCAATGAAGGCGCGGCCCGGATGGGTGATGCCGACGAAGGAGGAGTGGGCAATCACGTTCAGCGCCTGCAGCCCGCGATAATCGGGATGAGCACGCCAGCTGATATCGGCCAGCAGGCAGGCGGCCTGGCGATAGCGGCTTTCCTCTTCGGTCTCTTCGATGTCGAAGAAGGGCATCATTCGGCCCGTCCAGTCGGCCAGTTCGCGGGCATGTTCCGGCGAGCGAGCACGCAGGATCGCCAGTTCGTCGGCGGCCTCGATCAGCGGATCGAGCGACTGTTCTTCATCGAGAAGCAGCGAAAAGAGGTAACCCTCACGCACACCTTGTGCCGAGAAGCAGACGCTTTTCGGCTGCATGATCTCGATCACTTCGCGCATGGCGACAGCGCCGAAGGGGATCAGGTTGCGGCGGCTCTTGGAAATGGTCGACCAGGCCGGGTCACGGTTGTTGGCGCCGGAGATGATCTCGTCCAGGAAGAAGGCGATCTCGTCATAGGGCAGTTCATAGCCCTGCATCATGTGCAGCGGGTATTTCCGAATTTCCATGTGCAGTTTGGCGATGTTGCGCCAGGTGCCGCCGACTGCATAAAATGTGCGCCCCTGCCCTTTCTTGAGAAGGGACACGTCACCCACCAGTTTCTTGGCAAGCACACGGGCCTTGGGCAACGACCCTTCGACACTTTCCGACAGGCGCAGACCACCGAGCGGCAGCGTGACACCCTTGCCGAAGCCTTTACCCTTGATATCGATGAGTTCCAGAGATCCGCCGCCCAGGTCGCCGGCTATGCCGTCGGCATCGTGAAAGCCGCTGACAACACCGAGCGCGGAGTATTTTGCCTCTTCCTCGCCGGTCAGCACCTGGATCTCGTGGCCGAGGATCTCTTCGGCCCGACGAATGAAGTCCGGTCCGTTGGAGGCTTCGCGGGCGGCTGCCGTCGCCAGCACATACATGCGCGTCGCCTGAGCCTGATTGGACAGCGCCCGGAAGCGGCGTAGGGCTACGAGCGCCCGCTCCACGCCGTCCTCATCCATCCGGCCGGTCGTGGCGACACCCTTGCCGAGGCCGCAGAGAACCTTTTCGTTGAAGAGCACCGTCGGCGCGCGCGACAGCCCCTCATAGATCACCAGGCGGATCGAGTTGGAGCCGATGTCGACAACGGAGACAGGGGCGATACCGGGAAGACGCCCCTGCGCTTCAGATCTTGTCATGAGGTACCAGAGTTATCGTTTCCTGCCGGATATCAGACCGGCGATCAGTTTCGGTGCGCTTGATTTCAATGCTTCTCCGCGGCCAGACAGGCTCGGATTGGTCATGAAATAGTGCTGGGCGTTGAAAGGTTCCTCACCCTGCCGCACTTCGATGCGCCTTGAGGTGCCGTCGGCCAATATCTCGTAGCTCTGTTGATTGTCAATCAGGTTACCCAGCATGATTTGTGACAGAACCTGCTCATGCACAGTCGGGTTGATGAGCGGCACCAGGGTCTCGACGCGGCGATCGAGATTGCGCGGCATCATGTCGGCGGAGCCGATATAGACCAGCGCCTTTTCCGACGGCAGTCGATGACCATTGCCGAAACAGAAGATGCGGCTGTGCTCGAGGAAGCGACCGACGATCGACTTGACCCGGATGTTGTCCGAGAGACCCGGCACGCGCGGCCGCAGGCAGCAGATGCCGCGGATGACCAGATCGATTTCCACGCCGGCACCGCTTGCGGCGTAAAGCGCATCGATGATCTCGGGATCGACGAGCGAGTTCATCTTCATCCAGATCTGTGCCGGGCGACCGGCCTTTGCGTGGGCGATCTCCTCGTTGATGTGCTTGAGGATGCGAGGACGCAACGTGTAGGGCGAGACGGCAAGCTTCATGCCCTCTTCAGGCTCACCATAGCCGGTGATGAAGTTGAAGACATTCGCCATGTCATGGGCAATCTTCGGATTGCAGGTGAAGAAGGAGAGGTCCGTATAGATCTTCGCGGTCACCGGATGGTAGTTGCCCGTGCCGAGATGGCAGTAGGTCCGGAGCTTGCCGTCTTCGCGGCGCACGACCATCGACATCTTGGCGTGGGTCTTGAGTTCGATGAAACCGAAGACGACCTGGACGCCGGCGCGTTCGAGGTCGCGGGCCCAGCGAATATTGGCCTCCTCGTCGAAGCGCGCCTTGAGTTCGACGAGCGCCGTTACGGACTTGCCCGCGTCGGCGGCATCGATCAGGGCGCGGACGATCGGGCTGTCGTTCGAGGTGCGGTAAAGCGTCTGCTTGATCGCGAGAACGTCAGGATCGCGCGCGGCCTGCAGCAGGAACTGCACGACGACATCGAAGCTCTCATAGGGATGATGGACGATCATGTCCTTTTCGCGGATCGCGGCTAGGCAGTCGCCGGCATGTTCGCGGACACGCTCGGGGAACCGGGCATTGTACTGCTCGAAGCGCAGATCGTCGCGCGGTGCCTTGGTGATTTCCGAGATCGTATTCAGGGCGAGCAGGCCGGGGAGAACGGCGACGCGATTGTCGGCAACACCGAGCTCGTGAACGACGAACTGGCGCAGAGCAACCGGCATCTCGGAGTCCACCTCGATGCGGATGACCGAGCCGCGGCGGCGACGCTTCAGCGCCGTCTCGAAGAAGCGCACCAGATCTTCAGCCTCTTCCTCGACTTCGATATCGCTGTCGCGGATGATACGGAAGGTGCCGAAGCCCTTGACCTCATATCCCGGGTAAAGCCGGTTGATGAACAGGCCGACCATATCCTCGAGCGTGATGTAGCGGATCGTGGCGCCCTCATCCGGGAGGCGGATGAAACGGTCGAGGGTGGGCGGCAGACGCAGAAGCGCGGTCATCGGCTCGCCGGTGCGGCTGGAGCAAAGCTGCAGGCCCATGGAGAAGCCGAGGTTGGGGATGAAGGGGAACGGGTGGGCCGGGTCGATCGAGAGCGGGGTCAGGACCGGGAAGATCGATTCCTCGAAGGTGGTTTCGAGCCAGCCGCGGTCCGCCTCGGACAGGGCCGCCGGGCGAACGATCAGGATCTCTTCCTGGGCCAAGTATTGCTGCAGGACGGCGAGCGAGGCCTGCTGCTCCATCTGCAGGTTGTCGATTTCCTTCAGGATATCATCGAGCTGTTCGGCGGGCGTCTTGCCATCGGGACTTTTGATGACGATGCCCTGGCGGACCTGACCTTCGAGGCCGGCCACGCGGACCATGAAGAACTCGTCGAGGTTCGCTGCAGAGATCGACAGGAAGCGCACGCGCTCCAGAAGCGGGTGGGCAGTGTTCAGCGTCTCCTCGAGAACACGGCGATTGAACTGGAGCCAGGAGAATTCGCGGTTGATGAAGCGCAGTGGGCTGGTCAGCATGTCCTCGGCGGGCGCGACCTCCAGACCGGTTTCGCCATCCGTGCCGTGTACTGCGCTGTCCATGATTCGCCCCTTCTTTTATCGTTGGTGCCGATTATAACAGTTTGACGACAGATCTGTGACGACGACTATTCGCGGATATCTGCCGCCTCCAGAGTTTCGAGAACCTCTGCGGCCAGGCTGCGGCTGATCTTGGCGCGGCGGGCAAGGGCCAGCCTGTCCATTCGATCGACGACCACTTGGGCGGCCGAAAAGGAACGCTCCATGCGGCTGACGATATAGCTGACAATCTTGTCATCGATGTAAAGCTGGCGGTCGGCGAACAGCTTGGTGATCAGTTGGCCGAGCAGGTCTTCATCCGGCGCTCCGATTTCCACGACCGTGGCCGCCTTCAGGCGCGAATTCAGATCCGGGAGCGCGACGTTCCAGGACGGGGGAAAGCTGCGCGAGGTGATCAGCAGAGTTGTGCCGTGCTGGCGGACCGCATTGATGACATGGAAGAGCTCGACCTCGTCGAAGCCGGCGCGGTCGGCATCCTCGAAGAGCACCGGACCTGCGGCTGCCACCTGCGACGCGCCCTGCCCGGCTTGCAGCACGATATCCGTCGCACCGCTGGTGTCGCGGAAAATCTGGGCGAGGTGAGATTTTCCCGAGCCTTCCGGCCCGGTCAGGATTACCACCGGCGACGGCCAGTTCGGCCAGGCATCAACGATCGACACGGCGGCGGCCATACGTTCGGAGACCAGCAGGTCGTCACGGCCGGTCGCCGAGCCATGCTCGAAGGCGAGCGGCAATTGTTCGGCGGCTCCACGCTTGTCGGGAGCCATCTTGGCGTCAGTCATTCATGCCTCGGGCACGTCTTTGGAGCTTGGGGATGCGATCTCGCCAACGGGCTGGGAAGGCGGCGCGAGGACGACCGAGGTTCCGTAATAGAGATCGCTGTCAAGATAACGCGAGATCGCGAAACGAACAAGCACGCCGACGGCTGCGGCTGCGGGCACCGCCACCAGAACGCCGACGAAGCCGAAAAGCGCACCAAAGGCGAAGAGGGCAAACATGAGCCAGACCGGGTGCAGACCGACACTCTTGCCGACCAGCTTTGGCTGCAGGATGTTGCCCTCAATGAACTGCCCGAAGAAGAAGATGCCGGCAATGACACCGACCCAGATGAAATCCGGCCAGAATTGCACGAGTGCCACGCCGAGCGACAGGAGCAGACCGACCGTCGAGCCAACATAGGGAATGAAGCTGATCATGCCGGTAAAGAAACCGATCAGCAGACCGAAATTGAGGCCAGCAGCCGAGAGCGCTATCGCGTAAAATATGCCGAGGATCAGGCACAGCGAACCCTGACCGCGCACGAAGCCCGCAATCGTGCTGTCGAGTTCGGTGGCGAGTTGGCGCACCGTGCCGAGCTGGTGGCGCGGCACCCAGCTATCGACCTTCTCGATCATGCGGTCCCAGTCGAGCAGCAGGTAAAAGGCAACAACCGGTGTGACCACCAGCAGCGAGGCTATGTCGAGCAGCGCCTTGCCGGAATTCCAGATCTGCTCCACGAGCGTGCCGAGGAAGCCTACCCCCTCGCTCAGATAACGGGAGAAGTTCTCCCGGATCGTGCCCATCTGACCATCCACCCAATCCGGCAGCCAGGCGGCATTCGAGGTCGCGATGAAGGTCTGCAGTTGCGTGATATATGCGGGTACGCGTTGGATGAATTCGTTGAGCTGGCTGGCAAGCACAGGGATGATGATCATCAGGGACAGCACAAAGACAACGACGAAGGAGACGAGAATGACCACCGTCGCCATCAGGCGGCTCAGACCGATCCGCTCGAGCCGGTCGGCGACCGGATCGAGGAAGTAAGCGAGCGCCATGCCGGCGATGAAGGGCAGAAGGATCGATGAGAACAACATCAGGAAGGCGACGAAGATCGCAAGCGTCACCAGCCAGAAGAAGACCTGGCGGCGGAGGCCGATTGCACTGATGTTGTGACCCATGTGCGTCTCCGTTCGAAGTTCGAGCCCTGCGGAGGCCCGCAAACCATGCTGCGGCGCCACGGTAGGAGATAGGTTACCGCAGAAGACTTGGTCAAGAACTCCCACCCGATCGGCAGTGACAAGATGCAATCGCTGGCCAGAATGCCCGGGAAATCGTGGGCTTCTGCGGCTCGCAGCTTGCATCCGAGGGCTCTTCATGCCATGGCCAGCCGAAATTCTCGCAGGATCGGAGGCAGGCATGAGCCAGGCTGGCAAGAACGGGTTGACCTATAGCGATGCAGGCGTCGATATCGATGCGGGCAACCTGATGGTCGAGAAGATCAAGCCGGCCGTGAAGTCGACGCGCCGTCCGGGTGCGGATGGCGAGATCGGCGGCTTCGGCGGCTTGTTTGACCTCAAGGCCGCGGGCTTCAAGGATCCGATCCTGGTCGCCGCCAACGACGGCGTCGGCACCAAGCTGAAGATTGCGATCGACGCCAATATTCACGACACCGTTGGCATCGACCTCGTCGCCATGTGCGTCAACGATCTGGTCGTCCAGGGTGCCGAGCCCCTGCTCTTTCTCGACTACTTCGCCACCGGCAAGCTCGATCCTGACCAGGGTGCAGCGATCGTCCAGGGTATTGCGGCGGGTTGCCGCGAGGCAGGTTGCGCGCTGATCGGCGGCGAGACCGCAGAAATGCCGGGCATGTATTCCAAGGGCGACTACGACCTCGCGGGCTTTGCCGTGGGGGCTGCCGAGCGCGGCGAACTGCTGCCGGCCGGCGACATTGCTGAAGGCGACGTGATCCTTGGGCTCTCGTCCTCGGGCGTGCATTCCAACGGCTTCTCGCTGGTGCGCAAGATCGTCGAAGTCTCGGGCCTTGCCTGGGATGCACCGGCGCCGTTTGCCGAAGGCCAGTCGCTGGGCGCCGCCCTGCTCACCCCGACCCGCATCTATGTGAAGCCGCTTCTGAAGGCGATCAAGGAAACCAAGTCGCTGAAGGCGCTCGCCCATATCACCGGCGGCGGCTTCCCGGAAAACATTCCGCGCGTGCTGCCGAAGCATCTGGCCGCCGAGATCGACCTTTCGTCCTTTAAGGTTCCGGCCGTCTTCTCCTGGCTCGCCAAGACCGGCAGCGTTGCCCAGAACGAAATGCTGCGCACTTTCAACTGCGGCATAGGCATGATCGTCGTCGTTTCCGCCGACAAGGTGGACGAGGTCACCAAGGCACTGGAAGCCGAAGGTGAGACCGTTGCCCGTCTGGGTCGAATGATCGCCCGCGAAGAGGGTGCGCATGGCGTGACCTACAAGGGTACGCTCGCCCTATGAGCGCCCGGCGCCAACGCGTCGTCGCCTTCGTTTCCGGCGGCGGATCGAACATGCTGGCACTGGCGAAAGCCTGCGAAGCGGCCGACTATCCGGCCGAAATCGTCGCGGTGTTTTCCGACAAGCCTGAGGCCGGCGGCCTTGCCAAGGCGGAAGCGCTCGGTATTCCGACACGCGTATTTCCGCGCAAGGCCTATGGCTCCAAGGCCGAGCATGAGGCGGCGATCCTCGCCGCACTCGCCGAGATAGGCCCCGACCTGATCTGTCTCGCAGGCTATATGCGCCTGCTGTCCGGTGATTTCATCCGTCCGCATACGGGCCGGATCCTCAACATCCACCCATCCCTGCTGCCGCTCTTCCCTGGCCTGCATACCCATCAGCGGGCAATCGATGCCGGCATGAAGATCGCGGGCTGCACGGTGCATTTCGTCACCGAAGGCATGGACGAAGGCCCAGTCATTGCGCAGGCAGTCGTGCCTGTTCTGATCGATGATACGGCAGAGACGCTGGCGGCAAGGGTGCTCACCGTCGAGCACCAGACCTATGCGGCGGCTCTGAAGCTGGTTGCCTCCGGCAGCGTCTCCATGCGCGCCGATGGCAGCGTCGAAAGGCTCGCGTCCAAGACAGATCCAGCGGCAAGGTTGATCAGCGCCTGACACCCGCTGAGGGTTCAGAAGCCGGCGCAAGGTAGCAATCCCTTAACCATAACCATGCAACCGTGACGATTATTCAATCGATACGGTCAGCTCATGTTCAAGTCCCAGATCAATCCCGTTCTTTTTGTCGGCGGCGCCCTTTTGCTCGCCACACCGGCCTCCGGCCAGGATGCCTCTGGCGGCTCGACCGCCGGCTCTGTGCACTACTATGCGGGCGTCGGGATGGCCAACATCAAGGCCGGCGAATATGTCTATAGCGGCAACCGCAAGATCAGCCAGCTGGACTGGGAGAGCAAGGGCGTCGTGACCGGCACGCTCGGAGGCGACGTCGATATCGGCTACGCCTGGAAGCTGAAGGGACGGCTCGATGTCGGTCTCGGCGGCAACGGTTACATGGAAGATCGCGACTGGCTGAGTACCTCCTATTCGGGCTGGACGCATCAGTCCCTGCATCCGGATACCGAGCTTGACCGCTACATAAACGTGCTCCTCGAAGCTGAAAGGGCGCTCGTTGACACAGGTGCCACCCGCCTCGGCCTCGGTGGCGGCATCGGTTACACCAATGTCAAATGGACGGCCCGCGGCGGCAGCTACATCTATAGCGATACGACATTGCATGACACGGTCGGCAGTTTCGCGGACGGGTTGAAGGGCATTACCTACGAACAGCGCATTCCAACCGTGTTCCTCAGCGCCAATGCCGAGCAAAAGATCGGCGCCTTAACGCTATCGGGCGTTCTGCGCGGCGGTGCAGCCATCAGCTACAAAGGCGTCGATGACCACTGGCTCAGAAATCTGCGCTTTACCGACACGCTTGACCCGGCGCCGATGGTCGGAGCGACGGTCACGGCCGACTACAAGATCCTGCAATCGGCATCGATTTATGTCGGCGGCGACTTCCAACAGATCTTCGAGACACGAGGCGACGCCCATGTCCGCCACACCGTATCCGGTGCCAGCGGTAGTTTTGAGGATGGTGCAGCGGCTGATTTTCAGTCGATCACTCTGTCAGCAGGCGTGAAGGGGAGCTTCTAGCCTGGCTGGCCGCTGCGCTTCAACGCAGCCCATTGCAAGAGCATGATCGTCTTGGCGTCGATGATCTCGCCAGCTTCCATCATCCCGAGGGAGTCTGAGAAAGAGAGCTCTACGACTTCGATTCTTTCTTGTCTTTCTGAAGACAACCGCAGTCAGGGCGGCACGCGGTCCGCTCCGAGGATAGCAGCCCACCCAAATCTAAGGGTTCCTCTCTCCGCTGGACTCAGCTCTATTCGTGTTCTCATTTTGATCACGTAAAGCTGTTGCCCCGGAGCCTTTCATGACGTTGTCCGATCGGATTTTCACCCCGTTTGAAAGGTTGCTGCGACCGCTCGAAATCCCGTATCGAAGGATTCCGAGTGATGGCCCTCTGCGACTGGTCCTGCATTTCGTCGCATACGCACCGAAGTCGTTTTTGGTCGTGCTTGCCCTGTCTGCCAGCGTCGAGATCGTCAACCTGACTGTCCTCTGGGGCGTCTCGCACCTGATCGACGGCATCTCCAGCCAAGGTCTGCTTCCCTATCTCGATGCCCATCGCTGGCCGCTCGCTGGTTTCGTCGCGCTGTTTTTCCCGGTTCTGCCGCTGCTGATCTTTCTCTGCAATGCGTTGGGCGCCCATGTACTCAGCGTCAGCCTGCCCACACTCATTCAGTGGCATGGCCACAAGGCGGTCGAAAGCCAGGATCTTGGCTTCTTTCATGACCAGTTTTCGGGCCAGGTGGCCAGCCGCATTGCGCAGGTGGCCGGGGCCGTCAAGCAACAGATGGCGGCGGCGGTCTGGACGTTGCCAATCTTCTTTGTGCAGATGGTCGGTTCAGTCGTGCTTTTAACCGCCCTTTCCTGGCCGTTGACGCTCCCGATCCTCGTGTGGATCGCCATAAATGGCGTCATCGCCAAACGGGCCGTGCCGCAGTTTAGCGCAACGGCCAAGACGGCGGCGCGAGCGCGCAGCCGCGTGGTCGGGGAGATGACCGACCTCTACAGCAATATCCAGACGGTCAAGCTGTTTGCCGCCGAGGACAGCGAGGCCGGTGCGCTGCGGCGTGTGATGGAGCGGTCGATGACCGCACAGTTTCGGGAGCGCCGCATCGGCCTTACCGCGGATCTCTTGGTCGTTTCCTCCAACACCTTGTTGTTCATCGCCATCTTTGCCGTCAGCCTCTGGGGGATTGCCGATGGCTTCGTCACCCTCGGCGAATTCGTCGCCGCGATCACCATCACCCAACGGCTGTCCTCCAACTCTCGGGGCTTTCTAAATCTCGGCCAACAGATTTCCGAAGCGATCGGCACAATTCGCGACGCCATGCCGGTCATGACCACGCCGCCGACCGTGGTAGATGTGACAGGGGCGAAGGCGCTCACCGTCGTGCGCGGCGAGATCCGCTTCGACCGAGTGAGTTTCGAGTATCACGATAGCCAGCAGGTCATTCACGACCTGTCGCTTTCGGTTTCAGCCGGCGAGAAGGTTGGGCTGGTGGGCCTGTCCGGTGCCGGCAAGACCACGCTGGTGAGCCTGCTCCTGCGTCTCTACAACTTGGACGGCGGGCGTATTACCATAGACGGACAGGATATCGCCGACGTGACCCAGGCCAGCCTGCGCGCGCAGATCGGTTTCATTGCTCAGGATGTATCGTTGCTGCATCGCTCGGTCGGCGACAACATCCGGTACGGCCGGCCAGAGGCGACACAGGCAGAGCTTGAAGCCGCAGCACGCCTTGCTCAGGCCGACGCCTTCATCGCCGACCTGAAGGACAGCGAGGGACGCACCGGTTATACGGCCTATGTCGGGGATCGCGGCGTCAAGCTTTCGGGCGGTCAGCGCCAGCGCGTCGCCATCGCTAGGGTGCTTCTGAAAGATGCGCCGATCCTGGTGTTGGACGAGGCAACGTCGGCGCTTGATAGCGAGGCGGAGGCGACCATCCAGGAAAAGCTCGACCTGCTGATGGAAGGCAAGACAGTGATCGCCATCGCCCATCGGCTTTCCACGATCGCCCGCATGGACCGCATCGTTGTGCTCGACAAAGGGCGGATCATCGAGGATGGGCGGCCCGACGATCTCCTGCGTGCAGGTGGCCTTTACAGCCGTCTCTGGGCGCGCCAGACGGGCGGCTACATCGCGTCGCTGGACGACTGACCGGCACCCACGCCGCTTCGCTTCAACGCAGCCCATTGCAGGAGCATGATCGTCTTGGCGTCGATGATCTCGCCGGCTTCGACCATCTCCATGGCTTCTGCGAACGAAAGCTCGACGACTTCGAGATCTTCCTGCTCGTCATCGAGCCCGCCACCGTCGGCAATACGGTCGGCATCGGTCACGGCGGCGTAGAAGCCGTGGAGCTTTTCGGTGACCGAACCGGGCGACATGTAGGCGGCGAAGGCGGGGATTGCCTTGGCGATCTTGTAGCCGGTTTCTTCCAGCGCTTCCCGCAGGGCCGCCTGCATCGCCGTTTCGCCATCGTCGATGAACCCCGCGGGGACCTCGAGCAGATAGGGATACTCACCGCTCAGATGAGCCGCGATGCGCAGCTGGCGAACCAGGGTGACGGTGTCACGCTCGATGTTGTGCAGAAGGATCGCAGCAGCATTGCGGCGGTCGAAGACCTCCCAGGAGAGCCGGTGCGGCGCCCTGCCCTCGCGGAAGAAATCGAAGGTGATGCCGCGCAGATGGCTCCAGCCCTTCCACAGGGTCTTGTCTTCCAGGATCGCGATCCGGGCCTTGTCGAATATGCTCATGTCAGGCTTTTCTCATCCAGACTTTGTTGTCGTGGAAGGCAGCGCCCCCATGCGGAGCCGCCGGATCACCACCGGTCAGGACATTGATGCCTTCGCCGTCGAGATGGGACTTGTTGGGCCACAGCCCTTCGGCCACCAGAACGCCCGGCTTTACGGCCTCGGTGATCTTCGCGTGGATGCGCAGTTCGCCCCTGACATTGCCAAGTTGGACGACATCCCCATCGGCCAATCCAAGGCTCATGGCATCCGCCGGATTGACCATGACCTCGGGGCGGCCTTCCTTGTCGCGCGAAGTCTTGGTCTCGGCGAAAGTTGAGTTCAGGAAGTTGCGCGCCGGAGAGGTCGCGAGCCGGTAGGGATGCTCGGCATCGGCCACTTCGATCAGGTCGACCTGGTCGGGATAAGTCGGAAGCTGCTTCACAGGCCCGAGCGAGCCGAGCTTGGCCGGCGGCTTGTTCGGGGCTGGCGTTCCTTCCCAATCCGGCTTGAAGCGGAACTTGCCGTCCGGGTGGCCAAAGCCATTCAGGTAATGGGCGTCCTCGAAGGCCGGCTGGCAGTCGAGCCACTTGTCCTCGATCAGCGTGTCGAAATCGGGCTTGCCGCTGATGTAGAGCATGCGCTCGATATGCTCGCGCTCGGTCTTGCCAAAGCCGGGGCGATCGGCGACGCCGAGGCGCTTGGCCAGTTCCTCGATGACGAAGAGATTGGTGCGAACCAACGGCGGCGCATCGACGAGCTTCGGTCCGAGCAGGATATGGCTCTGGCCACCGCCGCGATAGATGTCGTCATGCTCAACGAACATGGTGGCGGGCAGGACGATGTCAGCGAGTTCCGCCGTCTCGGTCATGAACTGCTCATGCACGGCAACGAAGAGGTCATTGCGCAGAAAGCCCTGTTTCACCAGCCTCTGTTCAGGGGCGACATTCACCGGATTGGTGTTCTGGATGATCAGCGCATCGACGGGACCGCGATGGCGCAGTGCCTCGGCATCGCCGGTCAGGACTCGTCCAATCTGTGACTGGTCGAGCATGCGGATCTCTGGATCGACCATGGCCGTGCCCATCAGCTCTGCCTTGTTGAGCTGGAAGATGTCGCTGTTCGAATGGAAGGCACCGCCGCCCTGGTATTGCCAGGAACCGAGCACGGTTGCGAGCGACAGGGCCGCATGCATGGAGACGGCACCATTGCGGCTGCGGGTGAAGCCGTAGCCGAGGCGGAAGTAGCTCTTCTTCGTCTGGCCAACGAGGCGGGCGAAGGCCTCGATCTCCTCAACCGAAAGGCCTGTGATGGCGGAGGCCCATTCCGGCGTCTTGTCCTTCAGATGCGCTTCAAGCCCTGCCGGATCATCGGCGAATTTTGCCATATACGCCCGGTCGGCATAACCATCGCGGAAGGCGATGTGCATGGCGGCACAGGCGAGCGCCGCATCCGTGCCGGGCTTCAGGATGAGGGCCATATCGGCCTGCTTCATCGTCGGATTGTCGTAGATATCGACGACGACGATCTTCGCGCCACGATCCTTGCGGGCCTTGATCGCATGGGTCATCACGTTGACCTGGGTGGCCACCGCATTGGTGCCCCAGATGACGACGCAATCGGAGACGGCCATTTCTCGCGGATCGGGACCGCGCAGCGTGCCGGTGCCCATGACATAACCGGTCCAGGCCATGTTGGTGCAGATCGTGCCGAAGAAACCGGAATATTTCTTCGCGTGGCGCAGGCGCTCGATGGAATCGCGCTGCACCAGGCCCATGGTGCCGGCGTAGAAATAGGGCCACACGGCTTCCGAGCCGTGGCGCTGCTCGGCCTTGACGAAGGCGTCGGCGATCTCGTCCAGGGCGGCTTCCCAGGTGACGTCCTGCCACTGCCCTGCACCCTTGGCGCCGGCCCGGCGAACCGGCTTCATCAGACGGTCGGGATGGTAGAGCCGCTCGGCATAACGCGCGACCTTGGCGCAGATGACACCCGCCGTATAGCTGTTCTCGGTTGCCCCGCGCATACGGCCGATGCGGCCGTCCTCGGTCAGTTCGACGTCAAGGGCGCAGGTGGATGGACAGTCATGCGGACAGGCCGTATGACCGACCGACCGGTTTCGGATGGGGCTCTGGATGTTCATGGGGCCGTTATAGGCCATGGCCGGAACGCTCAAAAGCCCCATTCAAAGAAATCATCACTGCCATCGGAAGCCTTCATGAATTATCGCCACATCTATCACGCGGGCAATTTTGCCGATGTCCTGAAGCATCTCGTGCTCTCGCGGCTGATCGTCTACCTGCAGCAGAAGGACAAGGCATTCCGCGTGCTCGACACCCATGCCGGGATCGGGCTCTACGACCTCTCCTCTAGCGAAGCGCAGAAGACTGGCGAATGGCTGGAGGGCATCGCCAAAGTCATCGATGCGGAGCTGCCGGAAAAGGTCGCCGAGATCATGGCACCCTATCTGGATGCGGTGAAGGCGCTGAACCCGGATCGCGAGGCCGGTGGCCCCTTGCAGAAATATCCCGGCTCGCCGAAGCTCGCCCGCCATCTCTTCCGCCCGCAGGACAGGCTCTCCGCCATGGAGCTGCATCCCGAAGACGCGCGGGGGCTCGCCCGCCAGTTCGAGGGTGACTTCCAGGTTCGCGTGACCGAGCTCGACGGCTGGCTGACGCTGAATGCGCATCTGCCGCCGAAGGAAAAGCGCGGCATCGTGCTGGTCGATCCGCCCTTCGAGATCGAGGGCGAATATGAGCGGCTGGTAGACGGGCTTGCCAAGGCGCATCGCCGCTTCGCTAATGGCGTCTACTGCCTCTGGTATCCGATCAAGAAGGGCGCGCCGATCAAGGAATTCCACGAGGCACTGCAGGCGCTTGGGATCCCCAAGATGCTCTGCGCCGAGCTGCATGTGAAAAGCGACCGCGAGCAGACGGGGCTGTCCGGGACCGGTCTCGTCATCGTCAATCCACCCTTCACGCTGAAGGACGAAATGCATCTGGTGCTGCCGGAACTGAAGCGGCTGATGGCGCAGGATCGTTACGCCTCGCATCGCTGCTTCTGGCTGCGCGGCGAAGACTGAGCGGGAGCCGAGCAGCGCATGGGACGCTATACCGGCTTCATCGCCCTCGGCCTCATGATCGCGGCGGCAGCCGTCTACAGCTTCCTGCCAGCGGATGCGCCGGTCGATCGGGCTTCGCCACCAGCACCTCCGCAGGCAGAGGCTCCACCGTCTTCGCGCGACGAAGCGAAGGAATTGGGCACATCTGCCGCGAGCAACGTCCCGCAAGGCAGTGGCTTTGATTTCTACGTGCTCTCCCTCTCCTGGTCGCCGACCTTCTGTGACGGCGAAGCTGCCGGCCGCAACCGCGAGCAATGCGGCGGGTCCAAGGACTTCGGTTGGGTGGTACACGGGCTTTGGCCGCAGAACGAACAGGGCTGGCCGGAGAATTGCCCGACACCGGAAGGCAGCCGCGTGCCCGAGCGGATCGGGCGAACTGTCATCGACATCATGCCGAGCATGGGGCTGATCGGCCACCAGTGGCGCAAGCACGGCTCCTGTTCGGGTTTGAGCATGAACGATTACTTCAAACTCGTGCGCCAAGCCCATGATGCTATTCGCATTCCGACCGAGTTTTCCGAGGTGGACATCGAAAGTCGGACATCGCCGCAGGCCGTCGAAGCCGCCTTCGTCCGCAGCAATCCGGGGCTTACCCGCTCGGCAGTCGCCGTGACCTGTGATAGGGAGAGAGTCGACGAGGTCAGGATCTGCCTCGACCGGTCGCTTGGCTTCCGCGCCTGCCCTGAGGTCGACAGCCGGTCCTGCCGCCGGTCCGAGATCACGATCCCGCCTACTCGTTAACTCGCCACGAGAGCCACAGGAAACCATCATGAAGCTGCTCTTCGCGCCCGCCTCCCCCTATTCGTCCAAGGTCCGCATGGCCGCCCGCCATCTCGGCATCGAACTGGAAGAGGTCAGGGTCAACACGGCGGAAAACCCGCCGGAACTCGTCGACGCCAATCCGCTCGGGAAGATACCGACGCTGATCATCGACGACGGCACGGCCATCTTCGACAGCCGGGCGATCATGCAATATCTGCACCGCCTGTCCGACAAGCGTCTCTATCCGAAGAAGGACGAAAAGCGGACTGAAGCCGATGTGCTCGAGGCCCTGGCCGACGGCATCGCCGACTGCCTGCTCGCCATCGTCTACGAAAAGCGCTTCCGGCCGCCGGAACTCGTCAGCCAGGATGTGATCGACCGGCAATGGGCGAAGATCAATCGCAGCCTCGATCACCTCGACAAACACCTGCCGAAGATCGGCAAAAAGCTGCATGGCGGTCATTTCGCGCTGGCATCCACCCTCGGCTACCTGATGCTGCGCTTCCCGGGCGAATGGGAAAACGGACGTGCAGCACTCACCGAATGGCCGGCAAAATTCGCCAAGCATTTCGAGCCCTACCCGGCCCTCAGGCCGAAAGCCTGACCTGCTACCGCTTTCCAGCAGAATCAGAAAAGCCGGGACGATGCCCCGGCTTTTCTTTTATTCTCGATCGCTTGGATCAGAACTTCACGCCCATGCCGACCTTGACCGAGTGGTCGTCGAAGCCGCGGGAAATGGTCGAACCACCGAGGTTGAAGTCACGCTTCTGGTAGTCGCTGTAGCGATATTCGACGCGAGCCGTGATGTTGTCGGTGACGAAGGTTTCGACACCGGCGCCAACCGTGTAACCGGCTGCCAGCTTCTCGTCGTTGGTGCCGCCGCCTTCCAGCTCGTGGTTGGCAACAGCCAGACCAGCCGTACCGTAGACCATGAAGGGGTTCAGGTCGTAACCGACGCGACCACGGACCGAGCCGTTGACGCCCTGGGTGCCCTTGAGAGTGCCAGCGACGCCCGGTGCTGTACCGGCCGAACCGTCTTCACCGTTGTAGCTGATGTCGGCTTCAGCACCGTAAACGATCGAGCCGTTCTGCATGTTGTAACCACCGTAGAGGGTGCCGCCGAGGTCCTTGGCGTCACGGCCGTTGTCCGAGCCGGTGAACTTGCCGAAGTCGTAGGTCAGACCACCACCGACATAGGCACCCGACCAGTTGCCGGCCGGTGCAGAGTAGGATTCGGTCGCCATCGGGGCTTCCGGTGCCTGGTAGATGGCGTCGGCTGCCTGGGCGGCGAAAGCTGCGAACGAGGTGGCGGATGCCAGAAGCATGATCTTGAGGGTACGCATGTTAGTCTCCTTTCGGTTCCCGGCCGCTCTTCACTAAGAACCAACGGCGGCCTGAACGTTAGTGGGTAATCTGTCCGTTCCGACTGTCTAGATGAATAGAAATTGAGGAAATGAAAGAGCGGAAATGTGAATTCTTTGTGGCGCAGCCATGACCAAATCGGGACGTTGCTTAAAAGACACAAACGATTCGTTAACCATAACAAATGGTTTACGCGATTTACTGAAGATTTCATAAAATTATACTTACGCTATACGCAGACACCACCAAGCAAAGACCGCACGAAGTTTCAGATATGCCCCGTTTAAATATCGCGCTGGCGCCATATATGCAGCGCAACACCACTGACAGAACAAGGTAAGAGACATGCAAAACGGCATCCCGAAGGTGGCTTTGGTCACCGGATCCGCAAAACGACTTGGCCGGGCCATCGCCGAAGACTTGGCTGCCCATGGTTTTGCCGTGGCATTGCATGCGAACGGTTCGCTGGATGCGGCAGAGGCTGTGGCCCGCGCGTTGCGATCCGACGGAAAACGGGCCATTGCGCTGAAGGCGGACCTTGGTAACATTTTCGAGACCGGATCACTGATTTCGCAGACCGAGGCCGAATTCGGGCCTGTGGGACTGCTCGTCAACAATGCCTCGATCTTCGAAGACGACTCTGCGGTTGAATTCGATGCGGAAATCTTCGACCGCCACTTCAATCTGCATGTCCGGGCTCCGGCCATATTGAGCGGCGCCCTCGTCAAGGCGCTGCCTGAGGATCGCTCGGGCCTCATCGTCAACATCATCGACCAGCGGGTGCTGGCGCTGAAGCCGACCTTCTTCTCCTATACGCTATCCAAGGCCACGCTCTGGACAGCCACCCAGACGCTCGCCCAGGCCTTTTCGCCGCGGGTGCGGGTCAACGCCATCGGCCCCGGCCCTACCCTTATTTCCGAACGGCAAAGGCCGGAGGATTTCCAGGCGCAGGTGGATAGTCTTCCGCTGAAACGCGGCCCCTCGCTCGACGAATTCGGCCGCACCATCCGCTTTCTTTTTGACACGCCGTCGATCACCGGCCAAATGATCGCCTTGGATGGGGGCCAGCATCTGATTTGGCACGGCACGGAGATCAATGAATGAATGGAGGAAAGCTGCCAGACGGCGGCATTCTCTATGATGGCACGGAAGACGATGACGACGATGTTGCGGTCGAGGTGGAAGCCTCCCGTCCCGGCGTCGAGATCGACTGGCATGTCGACGGCCTTGACGAAACGGGACTGACGGGTGCCGAGCTGATCGGCGAATTCGTCAAGAGGCTGCCGAATGCGCCGGGCGTTTACCGGATGCTGAACAAGGACGGCGAGGTCATGTATGTCGGCAAGGCGCGCAGTCTCAAAAAGCGCGTCAGCAATTATGCGCAAGGCCGGGTGCATTCGAACCGCCTGTCGCGCATGGTGCGCGAAACCGTGCATATGGAATTCGTCACGACCCGCACCGAGGTCGAGGCGCTGCTGCTCGAAGCCAACCTGATCAAGCGCCTGCGCCCGCGCTTCAACGTGCTTTTGCGCGACGACAAGAGCTTTCCCTATATCCTGATCACCGGGGACAGCCGGTCGCCCGCCATCTACAAGCATCGTGGGGCGCGTGCCCGCAAGGGCGACTATTTCGGCCCCTTTGCTTCGGCGAGTGCTGTCGGCCGCACGATCAACTCCCTGCAGCGCGCCTTCCTTCTACGCACCTGCACCGACAGCGTCTTTGAAAGCCGCACGCGGCCCTGTCTGCTCTATCAAATCAAGCGCTGTTCGGGCCCATGCACGCATGAGATTAGCGACCAGGACTATGCGGGCCTGGTGCGCGAGGCGAAGGACTTCCTGTCCGGCAAGAGCCAGAACGTCAAGGAAGCCATGGCGCGCGCCATGAACGAGGCGGCCGAGGATCTCGACTTCGAGCGCGCCGCCGTGTTTCGCGACCGGCTTGCGGGCCTCAGCCATGTCCAGAGCCATCAGGGCATAAACCCTGCCGGCGTGGATGAGGCTGATGTCTTCGCCATCCATCACGAGGGCGGGCTGTCCTGCATCCAGGTCTTCTTCTTCCGCGCCAGCCAGAACTGGGGCAATCAGGCCTATTTCCCCAAGGCCGATCCGCAGCTCAGCGCAGCCGAAGTGCTCAACTCCTTCCTTGCGCAATTCTATGACGACAAGCCCGTGCCCCGTCTGATCCTTCTGTCCGAAGAGGTCGAGGAACAGGACCTGCTGGCGACTGCGCTTTCCGAAAAGGCCGGCCACAAGGTGGCGATCAGTGTGCCACAACGCGGGGAAAAGAAGGATCTCGTCGATCATGTGAATGCCAATGCGCGAGAGGCGCATGGCCGCAAGCTCGCCGAAACCGCCTCGCAGTCACGGCTGCTGGCCGGTCTCGCCGAAACCTTCCAGCTGCCTTACGTGCCGCGCCGGATCGAGATCTATGACAACTCCCATATCATGGGCACCAATGCCGTCGGCGGCATGGTGGTCGCCGGGCCTGAAGGCTTCGTGAAGGGGCAGTACCGCAAGTTCAACATCAAATCGACCGACATAACGCCGGGCGACGACTTCGGCATGATGCGCGAAGTGATGACCCGGCGCTTCTCGCGCCTGCTGAAGGAAGAGGGCAAGCCGGATCGCAGTGTGGCGCCCGAGGACAGTGCGGACACCCCCTTCCCTGCCTGGCCGGATGTGATCCTGATCGACGGTGGTCAGGGCCAGATGTCGGCAGTCCGCAAGATCCTTGCCGATCTCGACATCACCGAGAGCGTGATCGCCATCGGCGTTGCCAAGGGCGTCGACCGCGATGCGGGCCGCGAGCGCTTCTTCGTCGAGGGCAAGCCGGACTTCACCCTGCCGCCCCGCGACCCGGTGCTCTACTTCATCCAACGCATGCGCGACGAGGCGCATCGGTTTGCGATCGGCTCGCATAGGGCGCGGCGCAAGAAGGAAATGGTCAAGAACCCGCTCGACGAAATCTCCGGCATCGGCCCGACGCGCAAGCGGGCGCTGCTGCAGCATTTCGGCACAGCCAAGGCCGTGTCCCGGGCGGCGGTCAGCGATCTGATGGCCGTTGAGGGCATCTCGGAAGCCGTGGCGCGGCTGATCTACAACCATTTTCACGAAAGCAGCGGTGACTGACACGGAAACGACGCATCCGGGGTCGAGATGATGATACAGACGGTTCAGAATTCTTGAGTTGACGGCCCCGACGGAAACCCATCACATCACTTAGAGCACCAGACTTCAAAGACAGGGCATCATGGCTTCGCGCGCATACAACATCCCCAATCTCCTCACCTACGCCCGCATCCTGGCCGTGCCGCTGATCGTTGTCTGCTTCTTCGTGGAAGGTCGTCTGCAGAGCTCCGACTTTGCCCGCTGGTCGGCGCTGACGATCTTTGTCGTTGCCTCGATCACCGACTATCTCGACGGCTATCTGGCCCGCATCTGGAACCAGACATCGAACATCGGCAAGATGCTGGATCCAATCGCCGACAAGCTTCTGATCGCCTCCGTTCTGCTCTTGATGGCGGCGGATGGCACGATCGCGGGCTGGTCGCTCTGGGCTGCCATCACCATTCTCTGCCGCGAGATACTGGTGTCGGGCCTGCGTGAATATCTGGCGGCGCTGAAGGTGTCCGTGCCTGTCACCCAGATCGCCAAGTGGAAGACGACGGCACAGATGTTCGCACTTGCCTTCCTGCTCGCCGGTCCCGCGGGCGACAAGGTCCTGCCCTATACAACGGAGGCCGGCATCACGCTGCTCTGGATCGCCGCCATCCTGACCATCTATACCGGCTACGACTATTTCCGCGCCGGCGCGAAGCACATGGTGGACTGAGATGGTGAAGATCGTCTACTTCGCCTGGGTTCGCGAGCGGATCGGCAAGGGCGAGGAAGAACTCGACATCCCGGCCGAGGTCAAAACGGCCGGCGATCTTGTATCCTGGCTTGCAACGCTCGGCGAAGGCTATGAGGAGGCCTTGCGCTTCCCCAAGGCAATCCGCGTTGCGGTCAATCAGGAACATGTCGAACACCATGAAGCAATCGCGGGCGCCCGTGAGATCGGGATCTTTCCGCCGATGACCGGCGGCTGAGAAGCATCCCGCTGGAGGACAAGCCGTGACGGCCAAGCCTGCCCCCACCATCCGCGTGCAGCGGGACGATTTCGATGCCGCAGCAGAATCGCGCGGCTTGACAGCCGGCCGCAAGGATATCGGCGCCATCGTCTCCTTCGTTGGCCTTTGCCGCGACGAGGCGGGCACGCTTTCCGCGCTCGAACTGGAACATTATCCGGGCATGGCTGAAGCCGAGATGATGCGGATCGGCAGATTGGCGATCGAGCGCTTCTCGCTTCTAGGGCTCACCGCCATCCACCGCTTCGGGCGGATCGAGGCCGGAGAACAGATCGTCCTCGTCATTGCCGCCGCGCCCCATCGCCAGGCCGCCTTCGACGGCGCCAATTTCGTCATGGATTTCCTGAAGACCTCGGCACCGTTCTGGAAGAAGGAGCATAGCCAGGATGGGTCGAGCGGTGACTGGGTCGCGGCCAAGGATGCCGACGATACGGCACGGGATCGCTGGAGCCGATAGCCGGCCCGCATAAAAAAACCGGAGCCTTTCGGCCCCGGTTCTTCAATTCTTCCAGTGTCTTGAGACCGTCGCCTCAGGACCTGATTCAGCCGACGATCTCGGTGTCGGCGAACCAGTAGCTGATTTCCTGGGCAGCGGTTTCCGGAGCGTCCGAACCGTGAACCGAGTTTTCACCGATCGAGAGGGCGAACATCTTGCGGATCGTGCCTTCGTCAGCATTGGCCGGGTTGGTCGCGCCCATGATTTCGCGGTTCTTCAGGATGGCGTTTTCGCCTTCGAGAACCTGAACGACGGTCGGGCCCGAGGTCATGCCTTCAACCAGTTCGCCGAAGAAGGGGCGTTCCTTGTGAACGGCGTAGAAGCCTTCGGCTTCGCGCTTGCTCATCCAAACGCGCTTCGAAGCGACGACGCGCAGGCCGTTGTCTTCGAAGACCTTGGTAATGGCGCCGGTCAGGTTGCGCTTGGTGGCGTCGGGCTTGATCATCGAGAAGGTGCGTTCAATCGCCATCTGTCTCATCCTTTTGTCTGTAAGGGAAAGTGGGCGGTATCTACCCGCCCCGAATCACGAAGACAAGAGGGGTTCGACAATTTCACGACGACGTCACAATCGGCCGGTTTTTGCCCTGTCAGGCGACGGCACGGGCGACGCCGTCATGGAGTTCGAGGCAGCGGTCGAACCAGAGGCTCACCGGATCATCCGCCGGCAGGTGGATGGCACCGGTGGTGATCCTCAGCCATTGCAGCGCACCGAACAGGATATAGTCACCAAAGAGCGGGGTTGCGCCACCGACGAAGGGATGGAAAGCCAGCATGTGGCGGAGTGGCTGGAGCGCTGCGGGAAAGGCGGCAATTGCGGCGTCGCGACCGGCGGCCATCTCCTCGAAGGTCCGTCCGAGCCGCTCTTCCCGGCTCTTGCGAAAATAGGCTTGGTCGGTGGGCGCGAGCATGTCGTGGATGTCGACGAGGGCGATCTTCGTGATTGCGCCGTGGACGACATGCTGAGAATAGCCCTCGACCAGACGTGCCGCGGCGACACCGCCCTGTCCGCCAAACAGGCTCGGCTGCTCGGGATAGGCCTCCTCCAGATAGAGCGCGATCCGAAAGCTGTCGGAGATCAGTTCCTGGCCGTCCCGGAGGATCGGGACCGTTTTGGAGAACCCGCCTTCGACAGTTGGGATCGCCGTGAAGGCGAGCGGCCGCTCTTCGAAGTCCAGTCCCTTGTGATGAAGGGCCATCACGACCTTCCAGCAATGGGGCGAGAAGGGACGCGCGGCATCGGCGCCGCACAGCGAATAGAGGGTCATCGTCATCGGGTTCTCCTGATTTTGCGCCAGACAAGCCGATCCCGGGGCTGGATGCAAATCAGCATTTTTCATGGAACTCATCACACCCATTTCGGTCGAACCCGGCTAGACTGGGTGCAGGACCAAATTCAGGAGTGCACCATGCAGAACTATCAGATGCTCGCGGACTACAATGCCTGGGCCAACAGGCTGCTTTATTCTGCCGTCGCGGACCTCTCGACCGAAGAACTCCACCGCGATACCGGCGCCTTCTTTGGATCGATCTTCGCCACGCTGAGCCACATCCTAACCGCAGACCGGATCTGGCTGAACCGGTTCACCGGCGAAGGCCCGATGCCCCGCGCGCTGGATGAGCGCCCCTATGATGACTTCGAGGATCTGCGAGCGGCTCGGCTGGAAGAAGACACACGGATCATCCGCTATGCGCAGAGCCTGACTGCGGAGAAAATCGAGCGGCCGTTCACCTATTCGCCGGTCGGTTCATCCGAGGTCCTGGCGCTGAAGCTCTGGCCGGCACTCACCCATGTCTTCAATCACCAGACTCATCATCGCGGACAGGTGCATGCCGGATTGACAGGACTGGGCAAGCCGAGCCTCAGCCTCGACGTGATCTATTTCGTCCGCGGCGAGGGCCAGCAGTGGCTTTGAGACGCGACAGAGGCCTGACGGAGCCCTGAAACGGAAATGGGGCCACGACGATCGTGGCCCCAAGTCTTTCGTGCGAATATGGGTTGCCTGCGGTCAAGCGGCGCGACGGGTTCCGGAACCCGTCTTCGATCCGGTCTTGAACTGCGCCATCAGGTGGTCCAGCGTGGTGGCCTCCTGGACGAGTTGCTGGATCGCAGCGCTCGACTCCTCCACCATCGCAGCATTCCGCTGGGTGTTCTTGTCGATGTGCCCGACCGCCTGATCGATCTCGGCAAGGCCCTGCGCCTGGCTCTTGGCACCGTCGATGATCTTGCAGATCTCGCGGCTGATCGACTGCACCTCGGTCGCGATCGTGCTCAAAGCCTCGCCGGCCTGATCGACCAGCGATACGCCGTTGCGCACTTCTTCCCCGGATGCGTTGATGAGGGTCTTTATCTCCTTCGCTGCGTTGGCGGAGCGCTGAGCGAGTTCGCGGACCTCCTGTGCGACGACGGCAAAACCCTTCCCGGCCTCACCGGCACGTGCGGCTTCGACGCCGGCGTTCAGCGCCAGAAGATTGGTCTGGAAGGCAATCTCGTCGATGACGCCGATGATGTTTGAAATCGACTGCGACGACTGCTCGATACGGCTCATGGCAGAGACCGCGTCGGTTACGATCGTGCCGGATCGTTCCGCACCCATCCTTGCCTGGTTGACCAACTTGCCGACCGAATCCGCGACAGACGCGGTTTCCTTCACGGTGGCCATCACGCTGGACAGAGCGCTCGCGGTTTCCTCGACCGACGCGGCCTGGCGCTCGCTGCGGGCGGAGAGATCGTTGTTGGCCTGGCCGATCTGGCCCGTACCGTTGCGGAGGACGGAGGCCACCTGACCGACCTGAGAAACGACGACTTCGAGCTTCTGCACGGAGGTATTGAAGGACGTGCGCAGTTCATCAAGCGGGCCTGAGAAGGCGCTGTCGATGCGGCAGGAGAGGTCCCCCTCCGCCAGTTTCTGCAGCGACTTGGCGAGTTCGGAAACGGCGTAGTCCACCGCTTCGGCTTCCCGCGCCTTTTCCGCTTCCCGCTTGCGGCGGTCAGCATCGGCAGCGGCATCGGTTCGCTTGACGTGATCGGCCATCTCTACGGCCTCGCGCTCGGCGGCGACTGCTTCGGCAACAGCCTTGTCGGAGACATCGAACGCCTTGACGACGGCCGAGGTCAGAGCGATCAGGACGATGCTCTGGACGATCAGCACCACTGCATGCAGGACGACACGCGAGAAGTCGGAATCACCCGGGAAGACCGCCAAGGGCATCGCGACATACAGCAGCAGATGGTGGACCGCGACGAGCGCGGCGTAGCCGACAATGGCCTTCCAATCGATCCAGGCGGCACAGATCGCCAGGCTCGCGAAGAAGTACATGTGGATGTCGATTTGGAGCGGCGAGCCCTGGAAGGCGAAAACGAGAATAGCGACCGTCGCCGCATTCGCCATGGAGGTAACCATGCGGGTGGTCGCGCCGGTACGATCCCTTGTCCACAAGAGTGTGGCCGGCACCAACAGGGCGAGAGTGGCCAGGATCATGGTCCAGTCGACACCCTGCTCGCGGACGAGATTGCGGATGACGATCAGGGCAAAGTTGATCCAGAGCAGTCCGACGATGCCGTAGGAGATCCTGTCTCTGAGCTTATTCAGTTCGTTCATGTGTTCATTCCTTGCAGGCAACCAAGCGCCAGATCATGGTTGATGACGAGCAAAGCGCCCGCATCGAGTAGCCGCTCCGGAAAATCCGGAGCCTGCGAATAAGCGACCGACATCCAGGGCACTCTTCCGGCCCAGACGAATGCTCCCTCTGCCCGGTCGATAACGGCCATCGAACCCGCCGCATGTGCAGCCGGTGAGGTTACGACGAGGACAAACGGGCCGGACGGCCTTGCCGCGATGACAGCGACAACGGCGACCGACAGCGAGAAGTAGACAGCGGGAATGAGGGACTTCATGGTGCCTACGGATGTTCGCCGGTCGAGGGCAAAGAAACGCTCTCTGCCTGGCATGCTTTCAGAAGGTCAGTTACACCATATAAATTTCTAAAATATAATTAATTAAAAGGCAGAACCCCCTCATTCTTTTGGGCAATTCCGATTTGACAATAGGCAAAGGAGAGCCCTTGAAGCACGTGTCTGCCTTAACCGTTTCGTATGTGATGCCGTGTTACGAGACCTGAACTCAGCGGGAATAGTTCCGGCTTCCCGCAGACAAAAACGCAACTCATCGCATGTTCAGGACGGTTTTGATGAGCGGACTTCCAGACGATCTCCAGAAGATCACGGTCTTCATGCTGAAGCATCAGATCGCCGGGCTTCCCCGCAACTTCGAACTTGTCCATGAAGCCTTTGCCGGCGGCAAATCGGATCTTGCGCGTGAGCTTGCAGCCCTTGGATCCCGTCCGACGCAATCGGCGCTCGACCAACTCGGCCTCAAGCACAGGCTTTCCGCCCATTGCGGCGTCTCGGCCGAACGTTTGCAGGACGAAACGCTGAAAACGCTGACGCGGCTCAGCGACCAACTGTCGCTCGGGCTGACGCAGAAGCGGGCGTTCACGAACTCGGTGGAAGGCGTTATCCGCTCGATCCGCGAGGATGTCACCGTCGGTATCGACCAGTTGCTCGGCGAGCTGGATCTGCTCTCCTCGATTGCCGGGGACATGATCAAGGCGGAAACCGCGCTGGCCTCCGATGTTGCCGAGGGGCTGGACAGTCTGAATGCCGCAGACCGGGCCATTCGCGCAGCGCAGGCTGCAATGAAGCGGGATCATCTGACAGGCCTCGCCAACCGGATCAGCTTCATCCAGACGCTCGAGGACGCCCATTCGGCCGCCTCGGCGGCAAAGCCGAGCGCGCTGGTGCTGATCGAAGTTCTCGATCTTCCCGGACTGCAGCACCAGTATGGCGACGAAGCGGTCAGCAAGCTCATCCGTGGTCTGTCGACGATCTTCCGAAAGGCGATCAAGAAGCACGACTTCATCGCCCGCGTCGAGGCCGACACCTTTGCCTTCGTCTTCCAGGGCATCAATGCCGACGAGGCACACATCATCGCCGAACGGCTGTTCACGACGGCGGATAACAATCTGGTCTTCGCTTCCGAGACTTCGCCGGGTTCCGGCGGGCTGCCGCTGGCGATCGGTCACGCCATGGCACACGAAGCCGCCGATCCAACAAGCTGGCTCGCCATTGCCAAGACCGCCACGATCCTGGCACGACAAAACCCGCGCCAGCCGATCATCGGCTACAAGCCCGGACAGCGCCAGGTCGCGTAACGCTCGGCGCCCTCGCCCGCTTGCCTTTGGCCGTGACATCGGCCAAAAGCCAGAACCATGATCACGATCAACGACATCTCCGCCCGCATCGCAGGCCGCCTGCTCATCGACCACGCCAGCGTCGCGCTGCCGGCCGGCACCAAGGCTGGCCTTGTCGGCAAGAATGGCGCGGGCAAATCCACGCTGTTCCGCATCATCACGGGCGATCTGGCCTCCGAAAGCGGCAATATCTCCATCCCGAAGAACGCGCGCATCGGTCAGGTGGCGCAGGAAGCACCGGGAACGGAAGACTCGCTGATCTCGATCGTGCTAGCCGCAGACAAGGAGCGCGCAGCTCTGCTCGTAGAGGCAGAGACGGCGACGGATCCGCATCGCATTGCCGAAATCCAGACACGGTTGGCCGATATCGGCGCGCATTCGGCAGAAGCGCGTGCGGCGACGATCCTGTCGGGCCTCGGCTTCGACCATGAGGCGCAGTTGCGTCCGGCCTCGTCCTTCTCCGGCGGCTGGCGCATGCGCGTGGCGCTTGCCTCGGTGCTGTTTGCCGAGCCGGATCTGCTGTTGCTCGACGAACCGACCAACTATCTCGACCTTGAAGGCACACTCTGGCTTGAGGACTATGTGCGGCGCTATCCGCACACGGTCATCATCATCAGCCATGACCGGGATCTCCTGAACACCGCCGTCAACTCGATCATTCATCTCGACCAGCAGAAGCTCACGCTCTATCGCGGCGGCTATGACAGCTTCGAGCGGCAGAAGGCCGAGAACGACGAATTGCAGATGAAGGCGAAGGCGAAGAACGACGCCGCGCGCAAACATCTGCAGAGCTTCATCGACCGCTTCCGCGCCAAGGCCACCAAAGCCAAGCAGGCCCAGAGCCGCATCAAGGCGCTGGAACGCATGGGAACGGTTGCGGCCGTGATCGAGGACCACGTTCATCCGATCACCTTCCCGAAGCCCGAAAAGCAGCCCGCCTCCCCGATCGTGGCCATCTCTGGTGGCGTGGTCGGCTACGAGCCGGGCAAGGCGATCCTGAAGAACCTCAACCTGCGCATCGACAACGATGACCGCATCGCGCTTCTCGGTTCGAACGGTAACGGCAAGTCGACCTTCGCCAAATTCATCTCCGGCCGACTGGAAGCCCAGGGTGGCCAGCTGAAGACGGCATCGAGCCTGAAGATCGGCTTTTTCGCCCAGCATCAGCTCGACGACCTCATCCCGAACGAGAGCCCGGTTGCCCATGTGCGCCGGCTGATGCCGCTGGAGCCGGAAGCCAAGGTGCGTGCCCGCGTCGCGCAGATGGGACTTGCGACGGAAAAGATGGAGACGGCTGCCAAGGATCTCTCGGGCGGCGAGAAGGCACGTCTCCTGATGGGGCTTGCGGCTTTTCATGCCCCGAACCTGCTCATCCTCGACGAACCGACCAACCACCTCGACATCGACAGCCGCAAGGCACTGATCGAGGCGCTCAACGACTATGAGGGCGCCGTTATCCTGATCAGCCATGATCGCCATTTGATCGAGGCGACCGTCGACCGGCTCTGGCTTGTGAACAACGGTACGGTCACCAGCTTCGACGGCGACATGGAAGAGTATCGCTCGCTGATCATCGCCTCGGGCAAGAAGCCGGTGGAGAAGGACAAGGGCGACGGCGGCGCTGATACCGTCAACAAGGCAGAGCAGCGCAAGGCTGCTGCCGACAGGCGCGCAAGCCTTGCACCACTCAAGAAAAAGATCAACGAAGTCGAGGCCTTGACGAAGAAGCTGGAGACTTTGATTCAGGCGCTCGACAAGGAGCTTGCCGATCCGGCTCTCTATGAAAAGGCGCCAGCCAAGGCGGCCGAGAAGGCCAAGCAGCGCGGAGAAGCGGCTGCAAAACTTTCGGCTGCAGAAGAGCAGTGGCTGGAGCTATCGGCCGAATACGAAGAGGGCATGGCAGGCTAAAGCCCTGCCTTCCTTGTTGAACCTTTGAATATACACTATCTTGAGGGCGTATATTCACGAGGTGAAGCCATGCCACTCTACGTGCGTGATGAACGAGTGAACCAGCTCGCAGAACAGGCGCAGAAAATTCTCAAAGCCCCGACCAAGACGGATGCCATCCGCCAGGCGCTCGAGCGCGTGGTCGAAGCGGAAGAGCAGCGGCCGCCGCTCGCCGAGCGGCTGGAGAAGATCAAGCAGCGCTACCAGGGCATGGGAAAAGTCGATCCCAATTTTAACGAGAAAGCATTCCTGGACGAAATGTGGGACGATAACTGATGTTTCTCGATACATCGGCGATCATCGAGTATTTTCTGGAGGGGCCGGAATACGACCGGGTCGCGATGGCCTTGGCTAACCCGCAAGCCCGTTACTTCGTGTCGCCGACGGTAATCTTTGAGGCGACGACTGTCCTTGCTGGCAAACGTCAGATCGCAGTCAATGAGGCGGCGGCACTCGTCCTCGATTTCCTCGCCGAGCTTGATGCCGAAATCTTGCCGGCCACCCGCGACACTGCGCTTGCCGCCATCGACGCCTTTTCGCGTTATGGCAAGGGGCGCCATCCGGCCCGCCTCAATTTCGGCGACTGCTTTTCCTATGCAGGTGCCAAGGCATCCGGTGGACCCCTTCTCTATGTGGGCGAGGACTTCCGTCGCACCGATCTCGCCTGATCGAATGAACTGACGAAAATGCAAAGGAGCAGCGCCATGGATCTCTTTCTTGAAAAGGATGACGATCCGCAGACGCTGGCCTTTGTTGCCGCACAGAACGCACGTTCTCACGAGGCGCTGGCGACACCTGAAATGGAGGCAGACGCCGAGGCGCTGCGGTCCATGATGGAGCGCCAGGACAGGCTGATCGTGCCAACGCGGCGCGGCGACTGGCTGTTCGACTTCAACCGTTCCCGGGACAATCCGCTCGGCGTGTTGCGCCGACTCCCGGCGACGGATGCGCCGCGGGCCGATGCCGCGTGGGAAACGGTGTTCGATGTCGATGCTTTCTGTGCGCAAGAGGGAAAACGCTGGATCTTCGGCGGCTGTGTCACCTGCCCCTTCGAGCCGACGCGCGTTCTGCTGCGCCTGTCTGACGGTGGCTCAGACCTGACGCGTTTTCTCGAGTTCGATCTCGAAACCAAACGGGTGGTGGACGGCGGCTTCGACACGCCGGCGGTTCGGGCGCAGGTGTCATGGCTCAGTGCCAACGAGATCGCCTATTTCGGATCGATCGACGACTTCTCCGCCACGCAGTCCGGCTGGCCAAGGGTTGGACGGCGATTGCGCCGTGGCGAAGCCCCGGCAGAGGCGGAGATCCTCTTTGAAGCCGCACCAACCGACGTCACCGGCTATGGCTTTATTATCGACCCCGAACTCGGCGGGCACACGGGGCCCGACACGCGACAGATCCGGGTGTTCATGGCGAACCACGAGATCGGCAAGCTCAGCCTTCATGTCGAAGACGCCGATGGCGTTGTCCGCCGGCTGCCGCTGCCACGGGAAATCGGCTTCGACATCAACCACAGCCACATCCTCTGGCTCGCGAAGAGCGACGAGCAGGTGGCTTCCGGCAGCCTCGTCCTGCAGGCGCTGACACCGTTCGATTCTGAACCTCTCGCGCCAAATCGGCGCGTTCTGGTGGAGCCTTCACCCGGTCGCGCGGTGCGTCACTTCACCCTGCTCCGCCACTGGGCGGTCTACACGGTCGACGATCGCCTCTCGCCGGAACTCTATGCACTCGATCTGACGCGAGAGGACGCCGTGCCTCAGCGCATCGACCTGCCAGCCGGCATCGAGGCCCTCTATTTCACGCCGCTGCATGCCGACCTGCATCTGGGAGACGATACACTTCACGTGATCGGCTCCGGCTTCCTGGTGCCGCCGACCCGCTACACGCTCGCCCTTTCCGATCGGGACCGCAATCCGACCAGGGAACCGCTTGCCCTGGTGCCGCAGGAAACCTCGCCCGCCTTTTTCGACGCTGAGGGCATGAGCAGCGAACTTCTCGAAGCGACATCAGAGGATGGCACCAAGGTGCCTTACCATCTGGTGCTGCCGAAGGCGTGGACGAAGGGCGAGCTTCCAGTTCTGATCTATGGCTATGGCGGCTTCGCCGTACCGCTTGCGCCGCATTATTCCGGGACCACCGGCCGGTTTCTGGACCAGGGTGGCGCCTATGTGCAGGCCTATATCCGCGGCGGCTCAGAACTCGGGCCGGAGTGGCACACACCAGTGAAGCGTAAAGGCCGCCACAAAGCTTACGAAGACTTTGTCGCGATCGCCCGTGATCTGGTGAAGCGTGGCTATACCAATCCATCGCGGATCGCCTGCACAGGCGGCAGTAATGGTGGCCTGCTCACCGGGGTCATGCTGACGCGTTATCCTGATGATTTCGGCGCCGTCTGGTGCCGGGTTCCGGTGCTCGACATGACCCGCTTCCATCTCTTCCCCGCCGGGCGGGCCTGGATGGACGAATACGGCAACCCCGACGACGAGGACGACCGCGCCTATCTCGTCGGCTACTCACCCCTGCATCAGGTTAAGCCGGCATCGGACCAAGCCTATCCGCCCGTCTATATCGAAAGTTCCAGCAATGACGACCGGGTGCATCCGTCGCATGCGCGGCGCTTTGCCACGCGGCTTGAAGAGGCCGGACACCTGCCCCTCTTCCACGAATACGGCTCCGGCGGCCATGGCGGGGCTGGCAACTCGGCGGAAATGGCGCGACGGACCGCCATGGGCTACAGCTTCTTGCGCCAGACGATCATGAAAGCCTGATATCGAGAAAGCGCGCCGCATAACCGGCGCCCCAATCAGGCCTTCTTCTCCCAGCGCCCCTCGGGGCTCTGTTGCCAGTAGGTCAGTGTGTGGCCCTGGCTCTTCAGCCGTTTCCATTGCGAGCGGGCCCCCTCGAGCTGTTCCGTGTCGTAACCGTCGAACACGAAGACGACGCGGTCATAGTGCAGCTCATCCGGCGGCTCGGCGCCATCGACCAGAAAGCGGACACTCGCCTGGTTGATGTTTTCGGTACCCGTCGTCAGCAGCACCGGTTGGCGATCCGGAGAGGCGCCGTCTTCCGTGCCATGCGGCAGAAAACTCTCGTCCCGATAGGTCCAGAGATGCGCATCGAGCACATCACGCCGTTCGGGGTCACGGGTCTGGACGGCCACGCGCCAGCCGCGCTCCACGCTCTTTTCCAGGAGCGGCGGGAGCGCGTCTTCCAGCTTCGATTCCGTCAGATGGTAGAAGAGCACATCGGCCACGGAGGCAGTCACCCCCATCAGGATTCGTAATGCGCGCGAACGAGTTCATCGAGCAGGCGTACACCGTAGCCCGAGCCCCAGGACTGGTTGATCTCGTCGCTGGGTGAACCCATCGCCGTGCTGGCGATGTCCAGATGCGCCCAGGGCGTATCCTTGACGAAGCGCTTCAGGAACTGAGCGGCCGTGATCGAGCCTGCCTGACGGCCACCGGTGTTCTTCATGTCGGCGAACTTGGAGTCGATCAGCTTGTCATACTCCTTGCCGAGCGGCATGCGCCACAGGCGCTCGTTGGTCGTCAGGCCCGCAGCGAGAAGCTTCTCAGACAGTTCGTCGTCGTTGGAGAACAGGCCCGCATGCACACTGCCGAGGGCTACGCCGATCGCCCCGGTCAGCGTCGCCAAGTTGATCATGAAGGCAGGCTGGAAACGATCGTTGCAATACCAGAGCGCATCGCAAAGCACGAGGCGGCCTTCCGCATCCGTGTTGATCACCTCGATCGTCTGGCCTGACATTGATGTCACGATATCGCCCGGGCGCTGGGCATTGCCGTCGGGCATGTTTTCGACGAGGCCGAGGATGCCGATGGCATTGACCTTCGCCTTGCGGGCGGCGAGCACATGCATCAAGCCCGCGACGGCAGCAGCACCGCCCATATCACCTTTCATGTCCTCCATGCCGCCTGCCGGCTTGATCGAGATGCCGCCAGTATCGAAAACCACGCCCTTGCCGACAAAGGCGATCGGCTTGTCCTTCGACTTGCCGCCCTTCCACTGCATCACGACAAGGCGCGGTGGACGCACGGAACCCTGGGCGACGCCGAGAAGCGCGCCCATGCCGAGCTTCTTCATCTCTTTTTCCGTCAGGATCTCGACCTCGACGCCGAGCTTTTCGAGGTCTTTCGCCTTGGCGGCGAACTCAAGCGGTCCGAGAACATTGGCAGGCTCATTGACGAGGTTGCGGGCGAGGATTACGCCGTCGGCGACCGCTTCCGCCTCGGCAAAGGCCTTCTTGGCGGCTGAGGCCTCAGCGGTGACGATCGTCACCTTCACCGTCTTTTCAGCCTTGTCTTCCTCGTCTTCCGACTTCTTCTTGGTCTTGTAGGTGTCGAACTTGTAGGCGCGAAGCAGCATTCCAAGCGCGAAATCCGCGACAGCCTTCGGCGAGACCTGAAGTCCGGGGACATCGACGTAGACGGTTACGGTGTCAGCCCCCTTCACCGCCGCCGTGGCAACGCCCCCTGCCTTCAACCAATCATGCGCGGACAGGCTGTCGCCCTTGCCGAGACCGAGGACGACCAGACGGTCGAGCGTCGAGCCGTGCGGGGCGACGATATCGAGGGTCGATAAGGACTTGCCAGTGAACTTGCCGGACTTCGCGGCACGAGCATAGACGCCCGCCGGATCCGCTTCAGCAGCCCCAGCCGGCTTGTCGGCGCCTGATGTCGTCAACAGAATGGCAAGGCCTTCCGTTGCTGCTTGGGACTTGGCGAAGGAGACGGCGAGTTTCAGCGACATGAAGGGCATCCTAGATACGTGATGAGAAGACTTGTTGGGATCATGGTCTTTTCGCGAACGATGGCAAGAGTTTGACCGGGCATTCCTCATCCAATCCCCCGATTGCGGCCATGGTCGCGCCAGCGTGTCCGATTTATCGCGGTGAAAGAAAAAACAGGATCAGGAAGCCGGGGAAATTGCCATCCCTCGGTCGCCAAAATGCCGCAAGCATTGTAGAGAACGCCAATCCTCGGCGCGACGTCTGCGTGTCGCGCCTGCAAGGGAACCCTATGAAGATACTCGAACAATACATCCTGCGGCGGGTCGTCCTGATGTTCACGACAGCGCTTTTGCCGGTGCTGGCGATCATCTGGACGACGCAGGTATTGCGACGTATCAACCTCGTCACCGATAGTGGCCAGTCGGTCGGGTCCTTCATGCTGCTGGCGACGATGATCCTGCCGACCATCATCGCGACCGTCCTGCCCTTCGCGCTGGTCATCGGCATCACCCACACGCTGACCACGATGAACAATGATTCGGAGCTCGCGGTCATCGATGCCGCCGGAGCACCGAGACGAACGATCCAGCGTCCGCTTCTGATGCTGGCCGGCGGTCTCAGCATCTTTTCGCTGGTGATGCTCGGCTTCGTCGAGCCGGCGATGCGCGTCAATGTGCGGACCATGATCGCGACCGCCTATGCCGATCTTCTCTCTTCGGTCATCGAGGAAAAGACCTTCCGTCAGATCGAGCCCGGCCTTTACGTGCAGATCTCGGAGCGGCAGGCTGGCCGCAAGATGAAGGGACTGCTGGTTGCCGATTCCCGCGACCCCGCATCCGAGCTCATCTATTATGCCCGTGAGGGCGCGGTCGAAGAGACCGGCAAGGCGCTCGTGATGCAGGATGGCGAAGTGCAGCGCAAAGCGCCGAACGGCGATGTGACCGTCATCCGCTTCGACCGCTACGCCTTCGATCTTTCGGACCTTTCGGAGGAGCGCGGCCAGGCCCGCTTCGGCGCCAAGGATCGCGACCTGTTCTACCTGATGGATCCCGATCCACTCGACGAGCGCTATGTCAGCAATCCCAACGACTTCACGGCCGAGCTCCACCGCCGCATCAGCGCGGCCTTCTTCCCGATGGTCTTTGCCCTGATCAGTCTGATGATCTGCGGTGATGCGCGGTCCCACCGTGAGGCGCGATTGCATCCCATGGCCTCGGCGCTCTTGATGTCGCTCACCATCTTCTGGGCGTCGAACTACGTCACCTCGTTGGTGGAGACATCCCCAGCCTTCGTGCCCCTGCAATATCTGGTACCGCTTGGCAGCGGCGCGGTCGCTGCCTTCATGCTGGCAACGAATCGCAGTCCGCGATTGCCGCGCGCAGTTTCGGCGCTTGTGGGTATGGTGATCACCATGACGCAGAAGCGGCTTGGCACAGGCACCGGGAGCGCCGCATGATCTGGACTCTCGGGCTCTATTTCTTCCGGCGCTACATGATGACGACGCTGTGGTTTTTCCTTGGCGTCGTCTCGATAACCTATCTTATCGACTTCACGGAAACCTCCGGCCGCTATGACGACCTGCCGGGCTATTCCGTGACCGGCGTGCTCTACCTCACTGCCTTGCGGCTGCCTCTGATTCTCCAACAGACGGTGCCGTTTATCGGCCTCTTCGTCGGCATGGCGACGCTGATTGCCCTCAACCGCAAGTCCGAACTGGTCGTCGCGCGGGCGGCTGGCATTTCCGTCTGGCAGTTCATGGCGCCCTTCCTGATCGGCGCCACCCTGATCGGCCTGACGACGACTCTGGTGATCAATCCCCTCGCCGCCTGGGGTGAACGCCAGGGCACCGAAATCGAAACGAAGTGGCGTGAAACGGCCGGCAGCGCGAAACCGGCGCCGATTCCGTGGCTGCGCCAGTCGAGCGGCGACAATGACGTGGCGCTCGGTGCGCGCGCCGTTCTTGAGGATGGCACGCTGCTCGTCGATGCCGTTCTGCTGCATTTCGACCAGGACGGACGCATCGTGCTGCGTCAGGATGCACGCACGGCTTCTTTGAAAGATGGTTACTGGATGCTTACCGACGTTCTCGAGACGCGTCCGGGAGAGATCCAGACGCGACTCGCTGAGGCGCGGGTTGCGACCAATCTCAACGAGGAATTCGTTCAGCAGCGCCTTGCCCGACCGGAAAGCGTTGCTTTTTATGATCTTTTTCAGAAAATTGAAGTTGCCCGATCCTTCGGGATCGCACCTCATGCGCTGGAAACGCAGTTTCACTCGCTGCTTTCACTGCCATTCCTGATGATTGCAATGACGCTGATTGCAGCAACCGTGTCGCTGAAATTCAGCCGTATCAACCAATCGAGAACGGTGATTCTCGGTGGAATATTGTCAGGCTTCGTGCTTTATGTTGTCTCTGTGCTCGTCAGAGCATTCGGAAGCAGCGGCGTCATGCCGCCATATGTTGCGGCCTGGGTCCCAGTTGTCGTAGCCATGGCACTGGGGGCAACGATTCTGCTTCACAAGGAGGATGGTTAGTGGCGGTAAAAGACCGCGGGAATATCAGGAGGCTCTCAGTAGCCCTGCTGACCAGTGTCGCTGTGTGCGCTATGGCGCCCGCTGCGCCTCTCGTGCATGCGCAGAGCCTGTCCGACTCAGCGTCGATGGCAGGTAACGTCCCTGATGACGCGAAGCTGCTTCTGGCAGCCAATGAACTCGTTTATGACCGTGATGCCGAGCGCGTTGTCGCGAACGGCGCGGTGCAGATCAATTATGCCGGCTACCAGATGGTGGCCCGTCAGGTCGTTTACGACCAGAAAACGGGCCGCGTCACAGCGGCGGGCAATATCGAGCTGGTCGAGCCGACCGGAAACCGCATCTATGCGGATTCGCTCGATGTCACCGACAATTTCTCCGACGGCTTCCTGCGTGCCTTGCGCGTGGAGAGCACCGACAACACACGCCTCGTTGCCGAAAGCGCTCAGCGCGTCGGCGGCACGCAGATGATTCTGCACAAGGGCGTGTACACGGCATGTCTTCCCTGCGCGGAAAACCCGTCCCGTCCGCCGCTCTGGCAGGTGAAGGCAGAACGCGTCGTACAGGACGGCACGAAGAAGACCGTGCGGCTCGAAAGGGCCCGGTTTGAACTGTTCGGCAAGTCGCTTGTGACGCTGCCGTTCATCGAGGTGCCTGATAATACCGTCAAGCGGAAGTCGGGCTTCCTGTTCCCGCAGTTCCGCTCGGGCGAAAATGTCGGTTTCGGCATTGCGGTCCCCTACTACATCGCCATTGCACCGGACCGCGACGCGACGATCACCACGACAGGCTTCAGCGCGCAAGGCGTGCTGCTCGAAGCAGAGGTCCGCCAGCGCTTCGAGAAGGGGCAAGCCAATATCCGGATCGCTGGCATCAGCCAGATGAATACGGATGAGTTCACCGCCGGCACGAGCGACGCCGAGCGCGACACGCGCGGCCTCATCGCGTCCAAGGGCGAGTTCAAGATCAATCCGCGCTGGTCATTCGGCTGGGATGTCATGGTGCAGAGCGACAACAATTTCGCACGCACCTACGGCATCGATGGGCTGAATGCGTCAACGAACACCAATGTCGTCTATCTGACCGGCATCGGCGAACGCAATTTCTTCGACATGCGCGGTTACTATTTCGACGTTCAGGATGCGGACCTGAACAATACAGCCGAAAAGAAGCAGGCCACTGTCCTGCCGGTCATCGACTACAGCTACTACGCGCCCGAACTGGTCGCCGGTGGCCAGCTGGCTGGCACCTTGAACTTCACCTCCCTGTCGCGCTTCTCGAGCGAGTTTGCCGACACAAACAGGGACGGCGCATTTGATGTTTATCGCGGGCTGAAGGGCCACATGAACCGCCTGACGGGCGAGCTCGAATGGGAGCGCACTTTCGACGGTCCGGGCGGTTTGCAGATCACGCCGCTTCTGGCTGCGCGCGGCGATGTTTATGGCCTCGCCATGGACGCGCCCGGCAACTACACCGGCGGCTACACGAGCAATGACGCACCTGCTCGCTATTTGCTGACTGCCGGTATCGAAGCCCGCTACCCGTGGCTTATCACGACTGCCAACAGCTCGCATATCATCGAGCCGATCGCGCAGATCTATGCCCGCAACAACGAGGGCTATGCTGGCCAGTTGCCGAACGAAGACGCGCAGAGCCTGGTGTTCGATGCGAGCAACCTCTTCTCGCGCAACAAGTTTTCCGGGTTTGATCGTGTCGAGGGCGGCACACGCGCCAATGTCGGCATGCGCTACACCGGCAGCTTCGACAACGGGATCGGTGTTCGTGCTGTCATCGGCCAGTCCTACCATCTGGCGGGCCTGAACTCCTACGCAACGCAAGACCTGCTTGCCGTGGGCTCCGATTCCGGCCTTGAGACTGACGTCTCCGACTACGTCGCATCGGCTGGCTTCGAACTGCCGATCGGGCTTTCGCTGAGTGCCGGTGTGCGGCTCGACGAGGAAACGCTCGATGTCCGCCGTACCGACGTCAACGCGACCTATGCTCAGGACCGGTTTGAAACAAGCCTGACATTTACCCAGGTTGACGCTCGCCCGGCCTACTCGTTCAGCAACGACAACCAGACGGTCACCAGCTCCACGACCGTGAAGGTCACTGAGAACTGGTCGGTGTTTGGCTCGGTCAACTACGACATCGATGCCGACAAGTTCAACCGCCGCAGTGTTGGCATCTCCTATGCCGACGAATGCACGGTCTTCTCGATCGCCTATTCGGACAAGTATGACCCGAATGCCGAGACCGCGAACGACTGGACGATCGGTGGAAAGCTGGTGTTCCGCACCCTCGGAGAGATCAATCTCAGCGACACCTCGTTCGAGTGAGGCAAAGCCGCTGCGATGCAGGTCATTGTTTCGCCGCATGGATTGTGCAATCCGTGCGGCGGTTCTAAAATCCGTTACATGATCTAAGTCCGGAGCAGGCTTCTGCAGTTCGGAGAAAGGATGACAGATGGCTCATGCAAAAAAAGGCACCGGTCTGCTGCTCGCCGGCGTCATCGCGCTGTCCTTAAGCGTCAGCCCGACGCCAATCTTTGCGCCGGCTCAGGCAGCAACATCGGTGGCAGCCGTTGTCAACAAGACCGCGATCACCAGCGCTGACGTCGCGCGCCGCGTGGCCTTCCTCAGGCTGCAGCGTCGCAGCGGCAATCTCCAGCAGATCGCCCGGGAAGAACTCGTGAACGAGACGCTGAAGCGCGAGGAAATCGCGCGCGTCGGCATGTCCGTCAGCACGGCGGATGTGGATGCCTCGTTCGAACGCTTTGCGTCATCGAACAAGATGTCCGTATCACAGCTCAATTCCGTGCTCGATCAGGCGGGCGTGGGTGCTGCCCACTTCAAGTCCTTCATCGCCGTCTCGATGAGCTGGCCGCGCCTCGTGAACGCGCGTTACGGGGCAGGCGCACGTGGCCGTTTGTCGAACCAGGATCTCGTGACCCGTCTTCTCGAAAACAAAGAGAAGCCGGTGACGACGGAATATTTCCTCAAGCAGGTGATCTTCGTGGTGCCAGCCTCGAAGAAGGGCATCGTCGGCAAGCGCAAGGCGGAAGCCGAAAAGTCGCGCGCCTCGTTCCCGGGCTGCGATCAGGCCATGGAATTCGCCAAGAACTATCTCGATGTGTCGATCCGTAATCTCGGCCGCGTTCTTGAGCCCGAGATGCCGCCGGAATGGAAGCCGCTGGTCGAAAAGGCAAAGGGTGGCACGACGGCAACCCGCGTGACCGACCGTGGTGTCGAGTATCTTGCCATTTGCAACCAGCGTCAGGTCTCCGACGACGTGGCGGCAGAGGTCGTCTTCCGCGCCGAGGATATCGGCAAGGAACAGCAGGGCGAGAACCCGAATTCCGACAAATATCTGGAAGAACTGCGCTCGAAGGCCCAGATCGTAATGCAATAAGCCTCGAAAGGCCGATCCATGACCAATGGCGTCCTTCCGCTGGCGCTCAGCCAGGGCGATCCGGCCGGTATCGGGCCGGATATCACTCTTCAGGCGTGGCTGAAACGGGATGAACTGGCGCTCCCGCCGTTCCTCTATATCGGCGATCCCGAGGTCCTGAAGGTCAGGGCCCGCCAGTTGGAACTCGAGGTTGTTGTCGAGGAGACTGATGCGGCGCATGCAAGCGGCGTCTTCGCCCGGGCGCTTCCGGTTCTTCCCATTCCCACCGGCGTCGACGTCTTGGCTGGCAAGCCGCATGTGGCGAATGCCCGCGGCACGATCGCAGCTATCGAGACTGCCGTTGCGCTTTGCCTCCAAGGTACGGTGCGTGCTGTCGTCACCAATCCGATCGCGAAATCCGTGCTGTACGAGGCCGGTTTCGGTTTTCCTGGCCATACCGAGTTTCTCGCCGATCTCGCGGCGCGGGCAAGGGGTGGCTCGGTCATGCCGGTCATGATGCTTGCCGGCCCGAAGCTCAAGGCCGTCCCGGTGACCATCCATATTCCGCTGAAGGATGTTCCGGACGCGCTGACGGAGGACCTGATCGTCGACACCTGCCGGATCGTCGCGAAGGATCTTGCCGACCGCTTCGGGATCGCGTCCCCGCGGCTGGCGGTCGCCGGCCTCAATCCGCATGCGGGCGAGAATGGCGCGATCGGCCATGAGGACGACGACATCATCCATCCGGCAATCCGCCGGCTGCGCGATGAGGGCATCGATGCCTTCGGCCCTCTGCCCGCCGACACCATGTTTCACGACGATGCACGCAGCCGCTACGACGTGGCGATCTGCATGTATCACGACCAGGCACTGATTCCGGCCAAGGCACTCGGCTTCGACGACAGCGTCAACGTGACGCTCGGGCTTCCCTTCATCCGCACCTCACCCGATCACGGGACGGCCTTTGGCCTCGCGGGCAGCGGTTTTGCCAAGGAAACCAGCCTCATTGCAGCCTTGCGGATGGCCGATCGCATGGCGCATGAGCGCGAGGCATCTCTCTGATGGCCGCCCTCGATGGACTGCCGCCGCTGCGCGATGTGATCGCGCGCCATGGATTAGATGCCAAGAAGGCACTCGGACAGAACTTTATCCTCGACCTGAACTTGACCCAGAAGGTGGCCCGCAATGCCGGTTCGCTCGAAGGGGTGACGGTGATCGAGGTCGGGCCGGGTCCGGGCGGCCTGACCCGGGCGATCCTTGCGCTTGGCGCAAAGAAGGTCATAGCGATCGAGCGTGATCCGCGTTGCCTGCCGGCTCTAAAGGAGATTGCCGACCATTATCCCGGTCGCCTTGAGGTGATCGAAGGTGATGCGCTGAAGACCGATTTTGCGAGCCTCGCCCCGGGCGAGCCGGTCAAGATCATCGCGAACCTGCCTTACAATGTCGGCACGCAGTTGCTGGTGAACTGGCTGTTGCCAGGCCAATGGCCGCCCTTCTGGCAGTCCCTGACGTTGATGTTCCAGAAGGAAGTCGGGCAGCGGATCGTGGCACGTGAGGACGACAACCATTATGGCAGGCTCGGCGTGCTCTGCGGCTGGCGAACGGAGGCGCACATGGCCTTCGACATCCCCCCGCAGGCCTTCACACCGCCGCCAAAGGTGACCTCGACCGTGGTCCATCTGGTGCCGATCGAAAAGCCCCTGCCCTGTGATCCGGACAAGCTCGAAAAAGTCACGCAGGCTGCTTTCGGCCAACGTCGCAAGATGCTCCGGCAAAGCCTCAAGCCGATCGGCGGCGAAGCATTGCTCGCCCGCGCGGAGATCGATCCTCAACGCCGGGCGGAAACGCTCAGCGTCGAGGAATTTTGTCGGATCGGCAATCTGCTCTGAGTACCCGTTTCTTCGTCAGGCGGCCTCGCGGCCGCGCTCACGATTCTCGTTTCCAGGCAATTTGAACATGGCGATCTGACCGTTAAGGCGGTCAGCTTCGGTCGCCACGCTCGACGTCGCTGCACTCGCTTCCTCGACCATCGCCGCATTCTGCTGGGTCACCTGATCCATCTGGCTGACGGCCTGGCTGATCTCGTTGAGGGCAGCCGACTGCTCCTTTGCAGCCGAAACGATGGCCGTGACGCGCTCGTTGATCTTCATCACGTGGTCTTCGATGCCCTTCAGCGTGTCGCCGGTTTCGTTGACCAGCCGAACCCCGGCCTCCACCTCCTGCGCCGAACGATTGATCAGCGCCTTTATCTCGCGTGCGGCGTTGGCGGACCGCTGGGCGAGTTCGCGGACCTCCTGGGCCACGACGGCAAAGCCCTTTCCGGCCTCCCCTGCCCGGGCTGCCTCGACGCCCGCATTCAGCGCCAGAAGGTTGGTCTGGAAGGCGATTTCATCGATGACCGAGATGATCTGGCTGATCTGCCCGGAGGACTGTTCGATATGCTGCATCGCCTTGACCGTATCCGATACGACAGCACCGGATTTCTGGGCGGTCACGCTTGCTTCGCGCACCAGATGACCGGCCTCTTCCGCACGTTGCGCCGAGCTCGTCATGGTCGTGGTGATCTGCGTGATCGAGGCGGCAGCCTCCTCCAGAGCCGCGGCCTGGCGTTCGGTGCGGCGAGCAAGATCATCGGCTGCCAGTTGCAGTTCCTGCGAGCCGCCATGCAACTGTCCGGTGCTCTCGCGGATGGTCGCCATCACGCCGCAGAGCCGCTCCATCGAGCTGTTGAAGCTCATGCGAAGCGGATCGAGAGAGGGCGCGAAGGGGTTGGACAGACGGTAGCCGATCTCACCCGATGACAGCGCATCCAGGCCACTGGCGAGCTGTTCCACCGCAAATGCGATCTCCGCGGCACGCTCGGCCCGTTCGCGCTCGGCTTCAAGCTCGGCGGCACGCTTGATCCGTTCGGCTGCCTCCTGCTCTTCGCGCTCCTTGACCATGCGGGCCTTGGCAAGCGCGATATACTCGGTGACGGCGCGCCCCATCTGGCCGATCTCGTCCTTGCTCTCGGAACGGATCAGGTCGACTTCGACATTGCCGGCTGCCAGATCATTCATCGTCTTCGTCAGGCGCCGCAGCGGACGCACGACGGTTAGGGACAGCGAAACGGCGAAGAAGCAGGCAAAGGTGAGCACCGTGCTCGTGATACCGGCCACGCGCAGAAGGTGATGGTATTCTTCATCTGCCATCCCTTGTGCATCCACGACAATGGTCGCCAGCGTCTCGTTTTCGAGTTCCTTCAGGCGCTCGATGCGGCGCGCTGAGCGCTCCAGCCACTCGCCGCTGTCGATCGCACTGAGGTCAGCCGACAGGCCACCCACCATCATCTTCGAGCGGATATCTTCGACCGCGTCTGCATCCGGCGTATGCAGCGATTCGCGATAGTGCTCCCGATCCTCGTCCGGCAGCAGTTCGAGATACTGATCGATCAGCGACTTCTGCGAGCCGAACATGCCGACGAAATCGAGATAATGTGCCTCGTCGAACTTGCCTTCCGAGATGAAGGCGTGACCCAGATTGCGCTCCTGGCCTGCGACTTCCTTGGCATTCATCAGAAGACTGTAGGCCATCATCTTGCCGACCACGCCTCTGGCGCCTGCCGCGAGCGAGAACTCGCGCGAGACATTCATCAGCCGGTGAACGAGATCGGTGTAGTAGACGAAGACCTCCGTGGGCTCCAAGGCCAGATTGTCTGTCGAGGCCCGGATCTGTGGAAGCTTCGCCAGCACGGCCTCGAGCTCCTGTTCGTGGCGCATCAGCGTCGGATCGCCCTCGGCCTTCATGTCGGCGAGAACCTGATCCATCTTGTCGAGGGCGGGCGCACCGGCGGTTCGGGCGGCCTCAAGTTCGGCGCCATGCTCCCGCCCCTTGGAGGCGAGCAGGCCCACCGCTTCGGCGCGTTCCGCCTGGAGCGCATGCACGAAATCACCGATCACGCCGAGATCGGCGCTGACGATGTTCAGATGGCGAGCATGCTGATAGGCAGTAAACGTCGTATTGATTTCGACATAGGCCAGACCGGCCAGAGCCACGAGCGGTATGGCAAGCGCCACCGCGAGGCGCCAAGTCACTGAAACATCTGTCAGTCGCATCTCGATCCCCAGCACTAAATGAGTATTCACTAAGGTTCCGCAACCATAGCGTCAGAACAATGATGCAATGCAATGGTTAAACATTAGTCATAGGTGAATTGGGCAAATTGAGCGATGACGCGATTTCTTTGGTCTTTCAGGTCGGGATCCGTCCGGCAACTGTGCCACCAGCCTCTTCGACCAACCATGCGGCGAGCAAAGTCACGGCCTCGCTGTCGCTGCCAGGTACGAGCCAGTAACCACGTTCCTCAACGGAGACCATGTCACCGGCCATGACCAGTAGGTTGGCGTCGAGCAGGTGATCAACAATACCCAGCCAGCCAAGAGCCACGCCCTGCCCTGCCATGGCAGCCTGAACGACGAGCGCATAGGTGTTGAAGCGGAGGTCACCCGGACTGTCCCGCAGGCTCTCGCCCAGTCGCTGCCGTGACATGTAGGCGGGCCAGTCGAGCCAGGGCGACAGTTGCTCGGCTTCGAGATGGATTAGAGGACATTGTTGGAGGACCAGGTCCGGTCCATCCGTCAGGTTGCGCGCCAGGCTGGGCGTGCAGACTGGCACCACGCGTTCCGGCATCAGCAAGCGGGCGTCGCTGCCGAACTCGCTGCCAGAGCCGAAGGCGACGGCGAGATCCGCATCCTCCCGCCAATGATGGCTGAGGCGCTGGGTGGCGACGATCTGCAAATCGATTTCCGGATGGCTTTGTCGAAAGGCGTGCATGCGCGGAATAAGCCAAAGGCTCGAGAAGGCGTAATCTGTCGCGAGCCGCACCGCAGGCCTTCTGCGCGCTGCCCGCACGCTGCGCTGTAGGGCATCGACCTCCGACACCGTGCGCTCTGCAATTGCGAGCAGCCGCCGCCCTTCCTCGGTATACCTTACGCCCCTGTGCAGGCGATGCAGCACAGGCTGACCAAATCGCTGCTCCAGAAGGCGGATCTGATAACTCACAGCCGGCTGTGTCAGGCCAAGGGCTTCGGCAGCGGCCGACAGGGAGCCTTTTCGCTCGATCTCGACCAGCAGGCGCATCCAGGCGAGATCGATCAGCGCTTCAGACATAAATTTTCTCTATGTGAAACATCAAAATTCTCCCGCTTCACAGGTGAATGGTGCACCTCTTGAATAAGGGTAACCAATATCACAACAAGAGGGAACCATCATGCGCAAGACACTCACGTCCGGCACCCGCCTTGGCGGGCTCGCCGCTCTGGCAATGCTGTTCATCACCACCGCGGCCGCCGCTGCGGATGCCGAAAGCTGCAAGGTCGTCCGGCTGTCCGATCCGGGCTGGACCGACATCACGGCGACCAACGGTGTCGCCGCAGTCGTCCTCGAGGCGCTCGGCTATGAGCCGGACGTGAAAACGCTTTCCGTGCCGATCGGCTATCAGTCGATGAAGAACGGTGAGATCGATGTGTTTCTCGGCAACTGGATGCCGGCTCAGCAGGCCTTCATCGACGACCTAAACTCTGCGCAAGCGATCGAGGTCCTGGCCAAGAACCTGGAAGGGGCAAAGTTCACGCTTGCCGTTCCGACCGCAGTGGCAGACAAGGGCATCAAGGATTTCGCCGATCTCGGCAAAAACCCGGACGAATTCGAAAGCAAGATCTACGGCATCGAGCCCGGCGCACCGGCCAATGCAAACATCCAGAAGATGATCGATGCCGGCGAGTTCGGTCTGAAGGGCTGGGAACTGGTCGAGTCCGGCGAGCAGGCCATGCTCGCCCAGGTCGAGCGGGCCACGAAGGAAGGCAAGGGCGTGGTCTTCCTCGCCTGGGCGCCGCATCCGATGAACGAACGCTTCGACCTCACCTACCTTTCGGGTGGCGACGCCTATTTCGGCGCCAACTACGGCGGCGCGGAAGTCTATACGCTGGCCCGCGCCGACTGGAGCGGCAGCTGCCCGAATGCCGCAACCCTCTTCAAGCAGATGACCTTCGACGTCTCGATGGAAAACGTCTTGATGGGCGAGATCCTCGGCGGCAAGGATTCGAAGGAAGCGGCAACCGAGTGGCTGAAGGCTAATCCCGCCGTCATGGATGCCTGGCTGCAAGGCGTGACCACTCTCGACGGCCAGCCGGGTGACGCGGCGGTCAAATCGGCTCTTGGTCTCTGAGGTCGTCAATCGTGACTTCGCGCCCCAACATCCTGATCCTGATGGTGGATCAGTTCAACGGGACCTTCTTCCCCGACGGTCCCGCCGACTTCCTGCATGCCCCGCATCTCAAGTCTCTGGCGAAGCGCTCCGTGCGCTTCGCCAACACCTACACGGCAAGCCCGCTCTGCGCCCCGGCACGCGCCTCCTTCATGTCCGGGCAACTGCCGAGCCGCACGCGCGTCTACGATAACGCCGCCGAATTTGCTTCCGACATACCGACCTATGCGCATCACTTGAGGGCTGCCGGCTACCAGACCAGCCTTTCCGGCAAGATGCATTTCGTCGGGCCGGACCAGTTGCATGGTTTTGAGGAGCGGCTGACGACCGACATCTATCCCGCCGACTTCGGCTGGACGCCCGACTATCGCAAGCCGGGCGAGCGGATCGACTGGTGGTATCATAATCTGGGCTCTGTCACCGGTGCCGGGGTCGCCGAAATCACCAACCAGATGGAGTATGATGACGAGGTGGCCTACAACGCAACTCGGCGTCTCTACGACCTGTCGCGCGGCCATGACGAGCGGCCCTGGTGCCTGACGGTGAGCTTCACCCATCCGCATGACCCCTATGTTGCGCGGCGGAAGTATTGGGATCTCTATGAAGGTTGCGAGGCGCTGCAGCCGAGCGTGCCGGCCATCCCCTACGAGGAGCAGGATCCGCATTCGCGCCGCCTCATGGACGCCTGCGACCACCTCGCCTTCGACATTACCAACGAACACGTGGCACGAGCCCGTCAGGGCTACTTCGCCAATATCTCCTATGTCGACGACAAGATCGGCGAAATCCTCGACGTACTCGAGCGCACCCGGATGGCGGAGAACACCATCATTCTCTTCGTCTCCGACCATGGCGACATGCTTGGCGAGCGAGGCCTATGGTTCAAGATGAACTTCTTCGAGGGCTCGGCACGGGTACCGATGATGATGGCGGTCCCGGGGATCGATGGACGGCTGGTGACGACGCCGGTTTCGACGCTCGATGTTACGCCGACGCTTGCCGGTCTCGCGGGCATCGACATTTCGACAATCAAGGACTGGACCGACGGCGAGGACCTGATACCGCTTGCGACCGGCACCGGCGGCCGCAGCATCGTTCCGATGGAATATGCCGCCGAAGGGACGGTGAGCCCCATGGTCGGGCTTCGGAACGAGCGCTACAAACTGACGCTCTGTGCTGCTGATCCACCGATCTTGACCGATTTGGAGGCCGACCCCTACGAGCTCACCAACCTCATGGACGATCCGGCAGCTGCGGACATTTTTGCGACACTGAGCGCCGAAGCGGAGCGGCGCTGGGATTTAACTCGCTTCGATGCCGCCGTCCGGGAAAGCCAGGCTCGACGCCACATCGTCTATACGGCACTGCGCAACGGCGCCTATTTCCCCTGGGACTACCAGCCGCTGCAGAAGGCCTCGGAGCGCTATATGCGCAACCATATGGACCTCAACATTCTCGAAGAAAGTCAGCGCTTCCCAAGAGGCGAATGATCCAAACAAGAAGGGCGGCGGAGATAATCGCGCCGCCCTTTTCAATGGGTCAGAGACACTCTCAGGCGATCAGCCCTTCAACAAAATCGAACAGGCCGTGGCGACGATCACGACGCAGGCGCTCAGCCTTGACGATGGACTGCACGGCATCGAATGCCGAGTTCAGGTCGTCATTGACGATGACATAGTCATATTCGCGCCAGTGCTTGATCTCGGCGCGGGAATTGTTGAGGCGGGTCTGGATGACCTCTTCCGTGTCCTCGGCGCGACGATGCAGGCGCGACTGCAATTCGGCCATGGTCGGCGGCAGTATGAAGATCGACACGACGTCGGCCGACATCTTTTCCTGCAGCTGCTGGGCGCCTTGCCAATCGATATCGAAGAGCATGTCGCGCCCCTCACCCATGGCCGCTTCCACGGCTTCGCGCGGCGTGCCGTAGTAATTGCCGTGAACCTGCGCCCATTCCAGCAGCGAGTCGCTATCGCGCAGCCGTTCGAATTCGCGCTGCGAGACGAAGTGGTAATGCACGCCCTCAATCTCGCTCTGGCGACGCTGGCGGGTGGTGATGCTCACCGAGAGACTGATCTGCTGATCTCGGTCCATCAACGTTCGCGCAATCGTCGACTTGCCGGCGCCCGAGGGCGAGGAGATGACGAGCATCAGGCCGCGCCTTGCGATCTTGACGGAGGTGGGGGCGGCAGCGGCCATGGACTACTCCAGATTCTGAACCTGTTCGCGGAACTGGTCGATGACGACCTTCAATTCGATGCCGGCGGCAGTGACTGCGACGGCATTAGACTTGGAACAGATAGTATTTGATTCGCGGTTAAATTCCTGCGCCAGGAAATCGAGCTTGCGGCCGACGGGACCACCCACGGACAAGAGTTCCCGGGCCGCCGCCACATGGGCCTTGAGGCGATCGATTTCCTCACGCAGATCCGCCTTGGTGGCAATCAGAGCGATTTCCTGATGGAGGCGGTCGCGGTCGAGCCCGCTGGTTGAGTCCATCAGGCTGGAAAGCTGCGCTTCAAGCCGGCGTGCGATCTCTTCGGGCGAGCGGGACGGATCGGCCTCGATCTGCATGGCGAGTTCTTCGATCCTGGCGATATGCTCTTCGAGGATCCGGCGCAGCGCTGCCCCCTCGGTCGTGCGCATGTCTACCAGTGCGGAGATAGAACGTTCGAGGCCAGCGAGAATGTCGGCATCACGCGCGGCGATCGCCTCGGCGTCATCGGTCGCCTCGCGCATATCGACAAGCCCTCGGATAGACAGCAGAGTGTCCAGCCTGAGCGGTGCCGGGTCCAACACCTCGGGACCAAGTTCGTTGCGCAAGGCGAGAACGGCCGCCAGTGCATCATGATTGAGCACCGCTTCGACGCGATTTTCACTGACCGTCAAGCTGAGGCCGATCTGCAAATTTCCGCGCGTCAGACGCTCGCTGGCCAGGCGACGGATATCCGTCTCCAGTGCTTCGTGTCCCTGCGGCAAACGTGTGCGCAGGTCGAGACCCTTGCCGTTCACCGAGCGCAATTCCCAGGCCCAGCGATACCGACCGGACGAGCCCTCGACCCGGGCGAAGCCCGTCATGGATTGCAGTGTCATGTCCCCGCCCCTTACCGCCGGTCTCAGTTATTGGCCGACGGATCGACTTCCGGATCGACATCCAGTGTGGCTGGCGGCGTTTGAGCCCGCTCGGCCTCGATCTTGCGCCAGCGACGCACATTCGCATTGTGCTCATCGAGCGTCTTGGCAAAGGCGTGACCGCCGGTTCCGTCAGCGACGAAATAGAGGTCATCCGTCTTCCACGGATGCGCAACCGCTTCGAGGGCGGCACGGCCAGGATTGGCAATCGGGCCCGGCGGCAATCCCCTGATCACGTACGTGTTGTAAGGCGTTTCCTTGCGGATGTCCGACTGATAGATCGGCCGATCGGCCGGTTTGCCGTCACCGCCGAAGAGGCCATAGATGATCGTCGGGTCGGACTGCAGGCGCATGCCCTTGTTCAGGCGATTGATAAAGACCGAAGCGACATGGGCGCGCTCGTCGTCCTTGCCGGTTTCCTTTTCGACGATCGAGGCCAGCGTGACGAACTCTTCCTTCGTCTCGACAGGCAGATCCGGGTCACGCTTCTCCCAGATCTGGTCGATCAGACGTTCCTGTGCGGCCCGCATCTGAGCAATGATCTCGGCACGGTTGGTGCCACGCGTAAACTTGTAGGTGTCCGGACGCAGGCTGCCTTCCGGCGGAAGCTCGGCAGGCAGGTCGCCTTCAAGCACGGGATCGGCGGCAAGCCGCTGGAACATCTGCTTGACGGTCAGACCTTCGGGCAGCGACACGGAATAGAGTATCGATCGTCCGGATTCGAGCAGCGCCGTGATCTCCTTCATCGAGGAGCCGGCCTTAATCTCGTATTCGCCGGCCTTCAGCGTCTGACCGTCCGTGAGATAGGTGGTCGTCACATAGCGATAGATGCGGGCATCCGTAACGATCCCGTTGCGTTCCAGATTGTTGGCAATCTCGGCCAGACCGGCACCGCTGCGGACGACGAAATTGGTGTTGGCGACGAGCGGGCCGGGCTTCTGGTAGCTGTCCATCACATAGAAGAAGCCGGCGACAGCGACGACGCTGACGAAGACCACCATGGTCATCAGGAAGTTCAGAAAGATCACCAGCTGGCTGCGCGCCTTTCGCGAGCGGCGCGGCGGCTGTGGCACGCGCTCGGGGCGCAGGGCCTCGTTCGGCGACTTCGGAATGAAGGGTCCCTTGCCCGGCTGGGTATCGGCATCGCGGCCGAAGGAGACACCGTTGTTCTGGCTACCGCCGTTCTGGCTGTTGTCGGTCACCGGCAATCCTTCTTAGTTTCGCACTCGCGGCTGTTTTATCCAGCAATGCGGCAAAAATCCGGGTCATCGTCCGGCACAGATGCGCCGGGCGTTGGCATGATTTCTACCCGCTAAAAGTGGTGGCGGGCAAGAGCGCCCGGCCTTCTTCCAGTGCAATCGCGGGCGGCGGATCAACGACCGGCCGCCCGGGTGGGATCAGGCCTCGTAGCGCTTCAGCACCAGCGAGGCATTCGTCCCGCCAAAGCCGAAGGAATTCGACAGAGCGACGTTGATCTCGCGCTTGCGCGCCTTGTGCGGCACCAGGTCGATCTTGGTCTCGACATCGGGATTGTCGAGGTTGAGCGTCGGCGGTGCGACGTTGTCGCGAATGGCCAGCGTCGAGAAGATCGCTTCTACCGCACCGGCCGCACCGAGCAGGTGACCGATGGCCGACTTGGTCGACGACATCGAGACATTTTCGGCGTGATCACCGAGCAGACGCTCGACGGCACCCAGCTCGATCGTATCGGCCATGGTCGATGTGCCATGAGCGTTGATGTAGTCGATGTCGGACGGCGTCAGGCCGGCGCGCTTCAGCGCCATGGTCATGCAGCGGAATGCACCGTCACCATCTTCGGAAGGCGCGGTGATGTGGAAGGCGTCGCCCGAGAGACCATAGCCGACAACTTCGGCATAGATCTTGGCGCCGCGGGCCTTCGCATGTTCCAGTTCTTCAAGCACGACAATGCCGGCGCCCTCGCCCATGACAAAGCCGTCACGGTCCTTGTCGTAGGGACGCGAGGCAGCGGTCGGGTCATCATTACGGGCGGTCGAAAGCGCCTTGCAGGCGGCAAAGCCGGCAAGCGAGATGCGGCTGATTGGCGATTCGGTACCGCCGGCCACCATGACATCGGCATCGCCAAGTGCGACCAGACGGGCAGCATCGCCGATCGCATGTGCGCCGGTCGAGCAGGCCGTCACGACGGAATGGTTCGGGCCGCGCAGCTTGTGGCGGATCGAAACCTGGCCAGAGGCGAGGTTGATCAGGCGGCCCGGGATGAAGAAGGGCGAGAGGCGACGCGGACCCTTGTCGCGCAGGATGTGGCCGGCTTCAACAATGCCTTCAATGCCACCGATACCGGACCCGATCAGCACGCCGGTGGCGCATTGCTCGTCATCGGTCTTCGGCTCCCAGCCTGCATCCTTGAGCGCCATATCGGCTGCGGCAACGGCGTAGATGATAAAATGGTCGACCTTGCGCTGCTCCTTGGGCTCCATCCAGTCGTCGGGGTTCCAGGCGCCCTCGCCTTCGGTCGGGATGCGGCAAGCGATCTTGGCCGGCAGATCTTCGACCTCGAATTCAGTGACCAGACGGGCACCGCTCTGGCCAGCCAGTAGCCGCTGCCATGTCAGTTCCGTTCCACATCCAAGAGGCGATACCATGCCGGTACCGGTGATGACGACACGTCTCATCGTGCGAAGCCCACCCAATTTATTTGACCGAAGTCATTGTAAACAAAGGTCCAGATACAACAAGGCCCGCTCATCGCGGGCCCAAGCGGACAGGACGGGCTCGCGCCCGCCTTCCGCAGCAGTTTGGTCGATCAGGCCTGGGCCTTCTCGATGAACTTGACAGCGTCGCCGACCGTCAGGATCGAGTCAGCTGCATCGTCCGGGATCTCGACGCCGAATTCTTCTTCGAAGGCCATGACGAGTTCGACGGTGTCGAGCGAGTCAGCGCCCAGATCGTCGATGAAGCTCGCGCCTTCGACGACCTTTTCAGCGTCAACGCCGAGATGATCAACTACAATTTTCTTCACGCGTTCTGCGATATCGCTCATGTCGGTATCCTCGACCTTCTAAAATTCAGAGGGAGCCTTAATGGCGTCCCTACCCTGCATTCAGCCAGTGACGCTTTCGTCCCACCAGCAAACCTGTTCGGCCCTGACCCAGAGCGGTTTATGCAAACAAAAGCATAAACTTCGGCTCATGAGACGGAGCGACTGCTCACAGTCATGGCCCGCTTAACACGGTTTAAGCGCGCCGCAAAGCCAGAAATTCGCCCCCTTGCCTTGCTCAACATCCTATTGCGCAGGGGCTGTTTCCGGCAATGAGATCAGATCATCGCCATGCCGCCATTCACGTGCAGCGTCTGCCCGGTCATGTAGGCTGCCTCGTTGGAGGCGAGGTAGACGACGGCGGAGGCGACTTCGGCGCCGGTGCCCATGCGCTTCATGGGGATGGCCCCCATGATCGCTTCCTTCTGCTTGTCGTTCAGTTTGCCGGTCATGGCGCTTTCGATGAAGCCAGGAGCAACACAGTTGACCGTCACGTTGCGGGTGGCGATCTCCTGACCGAGCGACTTGGTAAAGCCGATCATGCCGGCCTTGGAGGCGCAGTAGTTGGCCTGGCCGGGATTGCCGGTGACACCGACGACGGAGGTGATGTTGATGATGCGGCCAAAGCGGCGGCGCATCATCGGATGGGTCAGCTCGCGCGTCAGGCGGAAAACGGCGGTCAGGTTGACTTCCAGAACCGCATCCCAGTCGGCATCGGACATTCGGACGAACAGGCCGTCCTTGGTGATGCCGGCGTTGTTGACCAGGATATCGACGCCTTCGAGTTCGGCTTCGGCCTTTTCGCCGAGCGCCTTGACTTCGTCACGGTCGGACAAGTTGGCCGGGAAGATCTTGACGCGATCGCCGAGATCGGCGGCCAGTGCTTCCAGTTTTTCGACGCGTGTGCCGTGCAGGCCGACAATCGCGCCCTGGGCATGCAGCTGGCGGGCAATTTCTTCGCCGATGCCACCGGTGGCGCCAGTCACGAGGGCCTTGCGGCCGGTCAGATCGAACATGGTCGGGTTCCTTGTTGTTCGTTGGGGCGATCAGCCGTTCAACTTAGCCGTTCAGGGCGGCGATCGCAGCGTCAATGTCGGCCGGGCCGTTGACGGCCACACCGTTGATGTTCTTGTCGATGCGACGGGCAAGCCCAGTCAGGACCTTGCCGGCACCCACTTCATAAAGCGTGGTCACGCCATTGGCGCCGAACCACTCGACCGTCTCGCGCCAGCGGACCTGACCGGTCACCTGCTCGACGAGCAGATCGGCGATTTCGGACGCCGACGTGACAGGGGCTGCACGCACATTGGCGATCAGCGGCACGATGGGGTCTTTTTTCTCGACCTTGGCAAGCGCTTCGCGCATGGCGTCTGCCGCGGGGGCCATCAAGGCGGAATGGAAAGGCGCAGAAACCGGCAGCATGATGGCGCGCTTGGCACCCTTTTCGGTGGCGAGTGCTGCAGCCTTCTCGACTGCGGCCTTCGCTCCCGAAATGACCAGCTGACCGCCGCCATTGTCATTGGCGATCTGGCACGGACCGACGGCAGAGGCATCCGCGCAGATCGCCTGCACGTCGCCATGCTCGAGGCCGATGATCGCAGCCATCGCGCCCTCACCCACCGGGACGGCTGCCTGCATGGCATTGCCACGAATGCGCAGGAGACGCGCGGTGTCGCCAATCGAGAATGTGCCGGCAGCGCAGAGCGCGGAATATTCGCCGAGCGAATGGCCGGCGACGTAGGCAACCTTCGACTTGAGGTCGAGACCCTTGGCTTCCAGTACGCGGATCACGGCCATGGAAACCGCCATCAATGCCGGCTGGGCATTGGCCGTCAGCGTCAGCGTTTCTTCCGGGCCGTTCCACATGATGTCGGACAGCTTCTGGCCGAGCGCTTCGTCGACCTCTTCGAAGACGGCACGAGCTTCGGCAAAATTGTCGGCAAGGTCCTTGCCCATTCCGACGGCCTGGCTGCCCTGACCGGGAAAGGTGAATGCGACTGACATGGGCGTTTCTCCCTTGGTTTTTTCCTGTCAATTCACAGTTGGCCCTTGCGAGTCAAGTCTTGCACCCCTTTGGCTGCCCCTCGAAACGACCTTAGGACAAGGCTGTTCCACAGCTATCGCCATCTTGCGATGCATCAATTTCTGACTAGATTGCTTCCGAACTCATCCCGCCTCCCAAGGCAATCCCTCCACATCAGAGGCTTCTCCCATGAAGATGAACCGGCTCGGCCGAACCGATATCCTTGTTTCCGAAATCTGCCTGGGCACGATGACCTGGGGCTCGCAGAACACGCGCGAGGAAGCCTATGCGCAGATGGATTACGCGCTGGAGCACGGCGTCAACTTCTTCGACACGGCCGAGCTCTATCCGACGACGCCGCTCTCGGCGGAAACCTATGCCGATACCGAGCGGCTGATCGGGGACTGGTTCGAAAAGACCGGCAATCGCGACAAGGTGGTGCTGGCGACGAAAGTTGCCGGCCCAGGCCGCCCCTATATCCGCGAAGGCAAGCCGATCACCGGCGCAGTGGTGAAGGAAGCGCTCGACGCCAGCCTGAAGCGGTTGAAGACCGACTATGTCGACCTCTACCAGATCCACTGGCCAAACCGCGGGCATTTCCATTTCCGCGGCGCCTGGAACTACAATCCCTACAAGCAGGACAAGGCAAAGGCCTCTGTCGAGATCGCGGAGATCCTGGATGCCCTCGGTGACTGCGTGAAGGCCGGCAAGCTTCGGGCCGTCGGTCTGTCCAACGAGACCACCTGGGGCACACAGAAATACCTGACGCTTGCCGAAGCCAAGGGGCTCCCGCGGGTCGCGACGATCCAGAACGAGTACAACCTGCTCTACCGTCACTACGATCTCGATCTGGCTGAACTGTCCCATCACGAAGATGTTGGTCTGCTTGCCTATTCGCCGCTCGCAGGCGGCATTCTCTCGGGCAAATATCTCGACGGCAACAAGCCGGCCGGTTCGCGCGGCTCGATCAACGGCGACATCGGCGGCCGCCTCGTGCCGCATCAGGAAGCGGCAACGCGCGCCTATGTGGAGCTCGCCAAAGCTCATGACCTCGACCCCTCCGCCATGGCGCTTGCCTTCTGCCTGACGCGCCCGTTCATGGCCTCCGTGATCATTGGTGCAACGACCCTGGAGCAGTTGAAGACCAATATCGGTGCCGCAGAACTGACGCTCTCGGATGAGGTGATGCAGGAGATCGCCAAGATCCATCGTCTCTATCCGATGCCAATCTGACGACACAGACTTCGCAGCCCCGCCCGGCATGCAAAAAATCAGTGAGCCGGGCCTACACAATGTCGCGGCTCGTCACCATTTGCGACTGCGGTTTAACGCCGGCCCGCGGGCCATGTTTTATGGGGGATTGTCTTGGATTATCTGTTCGTGGCCGGGGGCCTGGTCGGTCTTTACTTCGGTGCCGAGTGGCTCCTTCGCGGCGCCATCGGAGTGGCGCAGAAACTCGCCATACCGACGCTGATCGTCTCGCTGGTCATCGTCGGCTTCGGCACGTCGATGCCGGAACTGCTGGTCTCCGTCCGCGCCGCGCTGACCGGCTCCTCGGACATCGCGCTTGGCAATGTGGTCGGTTCGAATACGGCAAACATCCTGCTGATCGTCGGCACCTGCGCGTTGATCTTCCCGATCACCCATTGGGACAAGGGCGTGAAGCGCGACACCTATGTGATGATCGGCGCGGCGGTCCTGCTTCTGGGTCTCGTGCAGTTCGAGGCCATAGGGCGGCTTGCCGGCCTGGTCATGGTCGCGGTTCTCATCGCCTACATTCTCTATGCCTATATTCAGGGCAAGGGCACGATCGAGGAACTGGCGAATGAAGATGTGAAGCACGAGATACTCGGAACCGGCTTCATGACCCTTCTGATCGTCGGCGGTCTGGCCACGCTGTTCGTCGGTGCCGAACTGCTGGTCCGCGGTGCGACCAATCTTGCCCGCGATTTCGGGATTTCCGAAGCGGTCATCGGCCTCACCGTGGTTGCGGTCGGCACCTCGCTTCCGGAACTCGCAACCGGCATCATGTCGGCCATGCGCAAGCACTCCGACATCATGATCGGCAACATCGTCGGATCGAACATCTTCAACATCCTGTTCATTCTGGGCGTCACCTCCGTCATCCAGCCGATCTCCGTCGATCCGCGATTCGGCAGTTTCGACGTCCCCGTCATGCTCGGCATCACGCTCGGCTTCGCGTTCCTGCTTCTCGCCCATCTTGGCGTCCGCAGACTGACGGCCGGCGCGATGCTCGTCGCCTATGTCGGATACACACTGGCATTGGTTCAGGTCTGAGGCACGATCCGACGCCGATCAGGGTCGCCGGCATTTACGCTCTTGGTGTCGCAAACCTGGGGCCACAAGCAAAGGCGTGAGCAGATGTTAACTGTCTGCTCACCGCGTTTGCCTGGAGCGCCTTCCGCAACGGCGCAGGTCATGTAAGCTTTTCTCAATGTACGAATGCTAGCTTGCCATGCCAGCGCCCCCGCTGCTCGGGCCACGAGATAGGCGACACATGACAGTCATCAACGCTTTCTATCGCAATCCGAACGCGCTCGCATATGCCACTCAGTTGTTTTCTCCGTCTTCGCCTGTTCGTGCGCAGTCCGAAACCCCGCCCGGCTGGGGCAAGCCCGACGATCCGGTGTTCACCGAAACAGCTGGTCATAAGGCTCTTGCACGGATTGCGGAGATTTTGGCGTTGCGCGATGCAGTCAGCGGAGATGAGGCATCTGTCGATGAGAACCTCGGTCATATCACTGCGGTGAAAGGCACGGAAGGAGACGACAAGCTCACCTTCGATGCAAAGGCTGTCTACAATGTCGAAACAAGTGGCGGTGCCGACACGGTAAGCGCCCGGGCAGCCGCGATTGTCGGCCTGTCGACCGGGGCCGGCAATGACAGTCTTGCTGCGAGCGCCCGCTACATCAATGAGATCGACATGGGCGCAGGCGACGATGAGATGAAACTCTCCGGTCGGCTGGTCATGAACGTGACGGGTGGAGAGGGCAACGACCGTCTGACAATAGCCGGGCAAGCCCTGATCGGTATAGACGGCGGCGCTGGCGATGACACCATGATCCTGGAGGGTACCCGCATCTTCGCCTCCGGCGGCACCGGAAACGACACGGTCACCATCAAGCGGACCGACATGAAATCTGCCAATGCCATTGCTGAATATGGCTTTGCCCGCGGCGATGGCGTGGACACGATCACCAGCAATGGTGCACTCACCCTGCGGTTCGATGACTATCAGGAAAAGGATGTGAGCGTGACCGTCAAGGGCAACACGCTCACCGCGACATTTGCCGGATCGGATGACAAGATCACACTGACGGTCGATGAAGCAGCCTTATCCGGCAAGGGCCTGACCTACCAATTCGCGCTCGACCAGGGGCGCACGATCCTCAGGATCGGCTGACGCCACCGTTAGAAAATCCTGCACGGCTCTTGCTTTTCGCCGGGATACGCGTATAAGCGCGCCGTTCACAACACCCGGTCCTCTGGCTGGTGGCTGAACGGAGGGCTGGCAGGTCGATGAGGCTTGCAGCAGGAACCATAAGGGTTTCCGGTCTCCCGTGTCTCCGCTCTCGACCGTCTCGAACACACTACTTTTCTTGCCGCGGCTCACGCCGCACAGGAGCAGTCTGTGAGGCTTAGCGCCGGATCCGGGTGACGACAACCGCAAGAAAAGGCAAAGCTTACATGGCTCTTTACGAACACGTATTCCTTGCCCGGCAGGATATGTCCGCTCAGCAGGTTGATGCCCTCGTCGAACAGTACAAGGGTGTCCTCGAAGCTAATGGCGGCAAGGTCGGGCGCGTAGAAAACTGGGGCCTCAAGTCCCTGACCTACCGCATCAAGAAGAACCGCAAGGCTCACTACGCCCTCATGGACATCGATGCTCCGGCAGCTGCCGTCCATGAAATGGAGCGCCAGATGCGCATCAACGAAGACGTTCTTCGTTACATGACCATCGCTGTCGAAGCCCACGAAGAAGGCCCGTCTGCGATGATGCAGAAGCGCGACCGTGACGACCGTCCGCGTCGTGACGGCGACGATCGTGGCCCGCGCCGTGACTTCGGCGATCGTGGTCCGCGTCCGGACCGTGGCCCCCGTGAAGGTGGCTTCGAGCGTCGTCCGCGCGAAGACCGCGCGTAATCTGAGCAATAGGAGAACACACAATGGCTGATGCATCCTCTTCTCAGGCCCGCCGTCCTTTCCATCGTCGTCGCAAGACCTGCCCCTTCTCGGGCGCGAATGCTCCGAAGATTGACTACAAGGACGTCCGTCTTCTGCAGCGCTACATTTCTGAGCGCGGCAAGATCGTTCCTTCGCGTATCACCGCAGTTTCCCAGAAGAAGCAGCGCGAACTGGCCCAGGCCATCAAGCGCGCCCGTTTCCTCGGTCTGCTGCCTTACGTCGTAGCGTAATCTGATCCGAAGCCTGCCGGCCTTTGCCGGCGGGCTTCATCCCTTCCGCGTTGGGCGCGGATCGGAACCGACCGCCAGATGGCGCGATTGCCGCGACGTCAGGTGAAAACCCATGTTGGGGATGGCTCTTGCGAGATCGCGGTAGCCCTTCCCCTAACTGCTAAAACAGCAGGACAGCGACGTTGAACAAACTGGATGCGAAATCGCTGACGACCGGCTTTGTTGCCGGCATTACCGCCGCTTTGCTCGTGCTGGGCGCTGCGGCGCAGCCGACGCTTGCCTCCATTCTCTATGCGGCTTCTGCGCTTCCCGTTCTGATCGTCGGCCTCGGCTGGGGCAATGCCGCCGCCATCACCGCGATCGTGACGGCCGCCCTGCTCGGCATGGTCAGCGTCTCGCCGATGTTCGCCTTCGGCATGGCGATCTTCACGCTGGCGCCGGCCGGCTGGCTCGCGCATCTGTCGAGCCTGGCGCGCCCCGCGTCTGAAATCGGTGGCCCCGACCACCTGATGGCTTGGTATCCGCTTTCCGACATTCTTCTCCAGCTCTGTGCTTTCGTGTCGATCGCCGTCGTCGTGCTGGGTGTGATCATTGGCTTTGGTCCGGAATTCACGGGCCAGCTTGTTGACGCGATGACGCAGGCGATGAGCACGCAGGATCCGGCGATGATGCCCGATGCCGTGGCGCTCGAGCAGTTGAAGCGCACCATGGTCATCCTGCTGCCGATCATCCAGGGCGGCACCTGGGTTCTGCTGCTGACGATGATGTATTACATCGCCATGCGCATCGTCACGGCTTCCGGCCGCAACAAGCGTCCGCGCGAGGACTTTCCGTCGGCGCTCCGGATGAACCGTAACACTGTCTTCATCTTCCTCGCTGGCATCATCGCCTGCTTCCTGGGTGGTGTGCCTGCGATGAGCGGCGCTGTTGTCTGCGGCACCTTCGGCGCGGGCTTCCTGATGGCTGGCTTTGCCTCCATGCATCTCAAGACGCGGGGCAAGGACTGGCGTCTGCCGGCCCTCATCCTCGCCTATCTCTCTTCGATCATGCTCTTGCCGCTCATGATCCCCCTCATCATCGGCCTCTCGGACACCCGGCGGACCGTTGCCCTGACGCCGGCCGCCAAGGCCGACAAAGACCATTCCGAAACTGATTGACACTGAAAGGAACACGACAATGCAGGTCATTCTCCTCGAACGCATCGCAAAGCTCGGCCAGATGGGCGAAACCGTAAAGGTTCGCGACGGCTTCGCTCGTAACTACCTGCTGCCGCAGGGCAAGGCGCTGCGCGCCAACGAAGCCAACAAGAAGCGTTTCGAAGCCGAGCGCGCAACGCTCGAAGCCCGCAACCTCGAGCGCAAGTCGGAAGCCCAGACCGTTGCCGACGCTCTCTCCGGCAAGTCCTTCATCGTCGTCCGTTCGGCTGGCGAAACCGGCCAGCTCTACGGTTCGGTCGCGGCTCGTGACGTCGTCGAAATCCTGGGCGCCGAAGGCTTCAACATCGGCCGCAACCAGGTTGAACTGAACACCCCGATCAAGGCCATCGGCATCCACCAGGTCACCCTGCACCTGCATGCTGAAGTCGAACTGTCCGTCGAGCTCAACGTTGCCCGTTCGGCTGAAGAAGCCGAGCGCCAGGCCAAGGGCGAAAGCCTGACCTCGGCCGACGCCATCTACGGCGTTGACGAAGACGCTCTTCGTCCGGAAGACTTCTTCGATCCGGACGCAGACATGGACGGCGAAGACGACTGATTTTTCCGCCATCGCGGAGACGGAACGCCCGGATTTTTCCGGGCGTTTTTCGTTGGCGCTCTGTTAAAATGAACACTCCAGCTCGCCGATTCGGCTGATGTCACAGTCAACCGAAAAGATCGGATTGCTCAGCTTTTTCTAAAGTCGCGATTGGCCGCCTGTGAATCAATGTGGGTTGCTGTGCGGGCCATTCCGCTGGCCGAAGTTCTCGCTATGGTGCAGCCACCGCCGACACACTGAACGGATGCGAACGAATGAATGATGCTGCGCGCAAACTGAGCCCGGTCCAAGCGGCTGAGCCGCTCTATCGGGAGGCTCCGAACAATATCGAAGCCGAACAGGCCCTGCTTGGCGCCATTCTCGTCAACAACGATGCCTTCTATCGCGTTTCGGACTTCCTGAAGCCCGAGCATCTCTACGAGCCCCTGCATCGGAAGATCTTCGAGGTGGCCTCCGAGATCATCCGTATGGGCAAGACGGCAAACCCGGTCACGATCAAGACCTTCCTGCCGGCCGACCAGAAGGTCGGCGACCTGACCGTCGCGCAATATCTCGCGCGCCTCGCTTCCGAAGCCGTCACCATCATCAATGCGGAAGACTATGGTCGAGCGATCTACGACCTCGCATTGCGTCGCTCGCTGATCCAGATCGGTGAAGATGTCGTCAACATCGCCTATGACGCGCCGCTCGACATGCCGCCGCAGGCGCAGATCGAAGACACCGAACGCCGTCTCTTTGCGCTGGCCGAAAACGGTCGCTACGACGGCGGCTTCCAGTCCTTCTCGGATGCCGTTGCCCAGGCTGTCGACATGGCGGGGGCTGCCTTCGAGCGTGACGGCAACCTCTCCGGCGTCTCCACCGGCATCATGTCGCTCGATGCCAAGATGGGCGGTCTGCAGCGCTCCGACTTGATCGTGCTCGCGGGTCGTCCGGGTATGGGTAAAACCTCGCTTGCCACCAACATCGCCTGGAACATCGCGGCCGCCTACGAGCCGGAAGTCCTGCCCGATGGCTCCTTCAAGGCCAAGAATGGCGGCGTTGTCGGCTTCTACTCGCTCGAAATGTCGGCCGAGCAGCTCGCCACCCGTATCATGTCCGAACAGACGGAAGTCTCCTCCTCGAAGATCCGTCGCGGTGACATCACCGAGCACGAATTCGAAAAGCTTGTGGGCTTTTCCCAGACCATGCAGAAGGTGCCGCTGTTCATCGACCAGACCGGTGGTATCTCGATTGCCCAGCTCGCTGCCCGTGCCCGTCGTCTGAAGCGTCAGCGCGGCCTCGACTTCCTGGTCATCGACTATATCCAGCTGATGACTGGCTCGGGCAAATCGGGCGAAAACCGCGTGCAGGAAATCACACAGATCACCACGGGCCTGAAATCGCTGGGCAAGGAACTGAACGTTCCGATCGTGGCGCTTTCCCAGCTCTCCCGTCAGGTTGAAAACCGCGAAGACAAGCGCCCGCAGCTCTCCGACCTTCGCGAATCGGGCTCGATCGAGCAGGACGCCGACGTCGTGCTCTTCGTGTTCCGCGAGGAATACTATGTGAAGAATCTCGAGCCCCGCGACATCGCCGATCCGAAGTATCCGGAATGGGAAGCGCATATGGAGAAGGTCAAGGGTACTGCCGACGTCATCATCGCCAAGCAGCGTCACGGACCGACCGGCACCGTCAAGCTCGCCTTCCAGTCGGAATTCACTCGCTTTGCGGATCTGGCCGAACCGAGTTTCATCCAATACGAAGAACCGTGAATTCGAAGGGCGCCCGAGAGGCGCCCTTTCCTTTCCATGGCTAGAGACCTGCAGCCCTCAAGGTGGCAACGGTCACGACGCCGGCGGCAGCGGCTGGCAGAAGCGGCAGGCGGGTTGCGGAGAAGGCCACCACCGCACAACCCGCGGTCTCCGCCCAGCCGGCGGCAAAGGCAGTCGGCGTCACCACAGCCGTCAGCACCGAGGGCGGGATCGCTGCCAGGCTCTCTTTGGCTTGCGGCGACAGTTGCAGGAGCCGACCGACCAGCAATCCCGCCTGACGCGTCGCAATCGTTGCGGCCGCCATGGCGAGGATCGCAAGCAGCGTGTTCATGTCGATCGTCATGCCCTCGCCTCCCCGCGCAGCGAAGAAACCACCGCGACGGCGACACCCCCGAGCGCGCCGGCGAGGATGTACCAGACACCCGGAACGGACTGGTGAACCAGCAAGGCGCTGATACCGCTGCCGACGAGGATCAGACCGGTGCGTGGGCCGCGCCAGAAGCCGGCGATGAGGATCACGAAGACAGCGGGAAAGACGAAGTCCATGGCGATCACGGCAGGATCGCCGACGAGGCCTCCGAGCGAGGCGCCAACCAGCCCTGACAGCACCCAGGCAGCATAGAAGGGCAAGGCGGCACCGACGAACCAGGCCGGCGTCAACAGATGATCCCGAGCATGGAATTCGGCGACGGCCCAGATCTCATCGGCGAGGAAGAGCATGGAAATGATCTTCTGCCGGAGCGAGAACGCCGCCATGTGGCGTGAGATCGACGCGCCCATCAGCACATGCCTGACATTGACGAGCAGGGCCGCCATGCCGAGTGCTGCGATGCTCGCGGGGTGGCTCCAGAGATCCATCGCGACAAACTGCGAACCGCCGGCAAAGACCAGGGCGCTCATCAGAAGGGCCTCCAGCGCCGAGAGCCCTTTGGTGGCGGCGACAGCACCGAAGACGAGACCGATCGGGACAACGGCGACAGTGAGCGGCAGAATCGATCGGAAACCCTGACGGATTTCGGCGGTGACTTTGGGTGGCATGCATGGTCCCTCACGCGAGTGTCACGCCGGGATAAGGCCTCAGTCGTCCAGGGTCTTGAAGGAAAGTGATCAGCCGGCACGAAAGACAGCAGGGGTGAGGCCCGTGCGCGCCTTGAACTGCCGGGTCATATGCGCCTGGTCGGCAAAACCGCAGGCAGCAGCGGTGTCCGATGGGGTGGCGCCTGATCGGAGCAGATGACGCGCGTGGCGGATCCGCATATCGGTCTGGAAGGCATGTGGGGTGATGAAATACTGCTTGCGGAAGGCGCGGATCATGTGGGCACGGCTGAGGTTTGCCACTTTCGCCAACGTCTCGAGGCCGATCTCCTCATCGAAGTGGGCAGCGATATGATCGCGGACGCGGCGCATGGCGAGCGGCTCGTTGTGATCGGGCGCACGGATGATCTCGTGGCCATGGTGGGCGAACATCGTTGCGAGAACACAATACATGCTCTCTTCACCTTCGAGGGCCGCAACCTCACCGCTTTCGATCCGGCGATGGGCGAGGTTGAAGGCCTTGGCGAGTTCCGGATCCGTCAGGAGCTGTCGCCCGAAGCTCGGCATGCCGTGGAAGGCGCGGCCGGTCACGTCCTCAATGATGTCGGTCAGCAGTGCCACCTCGGGATAGATCATACGGTAGCGATAACCATCCGGCGCGCCCGGCTGACCGTCATGGATCTCACCGGGATTGATGAGGTAGAGAGCGCCAGGGCCCGTATGTTCGCGCGTGCCACGGATGTTTGCCACTTGGCAGCCGACTTCGATCGCACCGATCGAGAAGGTGTCGTGCGAATGGGGCGAGAATTCATGGGTGATGAAGGAGGCGGTGAGGCACTCCATGTCGCGGAAGCGCCCGTCCCGCCAGAAGCGGGTTCGCTCCTTGCGTGAGACCGGATTGGCCTCGGCGGCCTCCTGCTGCGAAACACTGTGCATAGCAGCATAATATCGGGCCTCCGCATTTTCGTCTTGAAGAAAAGTGCTAGGGTCGGCCGTCCGATCAACCGACCCGAAGCCTTCATGACAGACCGTTTCACCATCCTCGATGCGCCGGAGGAGTTTCTTTCGGCACCGCTGCGCCTGACCACTGACCTCTCGGCCATTGCCGACAACTGGCGCGAGATGGCGCGGCGATCGGGCAGGGCGCGGGCGGCGGCCGTCGTCAAGGCGGATGCCTATGGCCTCGGGATCGAGGATGTGGGGCAAACGCTCTACAGGGCGGGCGCCCGCGATTTCTTCGTCGCCGTGCCGGCCGAAGGGGCGACATTGCGCCCCTATGCCCCTGAAGCCCGCATCTTCGTGCTCTCGGGTATCTGGCCCGGTCAGGAAGAAATCTTCTTCGAGAACGACCTGGTCCCGGTCATCGCGTCCGAGGAGCAGCTCGCCTTCTGGATGGCCGTGCTCACCGAGCGCGGCCCCTACCCTTGCGCCCTTCATGTCGATACCGGTTTCAACCGGCTGGGACTACCGATGGCCGATGCGATGGCGCTTGTCGACGACGTCTCGCGTCCGGCAAGCCTCGACCCGGTTCTCGTGATGAGCCATCTCGCCTGTGGCGACGATCCAACCTCGCCGATGAACCGGAGGCAGCTCGAGAAATTCCAAGAGGTTAGTGAGGCTTTCGAAGGTGTTGATTCCAGTCTATCGGCCTCGGCCGGCATCTTCCTCGGCTCGGATTACCACTTCGACCTCACCCGGCCCGGCATCGCGCTTTACGGCGGCGAGGCAGTGAACGGCGCCAGAAACCCGATGCAGCCGGTCGTCAAGGCCGAGGCGCGCATTCTGCAGATCCGCGACGCCAAGGCCGGCGAAAGCGTCTCCTACGGTGCGACCCATCTGCTGTCCCGCGACAGCCGACTTGCGGTCGCCAGCGTCGGTTATGCGGATGGTTATCTGCGCAATCTGTCCGGCTCGGGGATTGCCCTGCGCGACACTGGTTTCCCCGGCGCCGAGGGCGTGATTGGTGACAAACGCGTTCCTGTCGTTGGGCGGGTGACGATGGACCTCACCATCTTCGACGTCACCGATCTGTCCGAAAATGCCGTGCGCAGCGGCGACTATATCGAACTCCTCGGCCCCTCCATGCCTCTCGATGACGTCGCCCGCGCTGCCGGCACGATCGGCTACGAAATGCTTACCGGGCTCGGGCTGCGCTATGAGCGGATCTATCTGGAGGGAGAAGACTGAGGTCTGGCGCGGAGGGATTTGTTCTGCTATTGTTCCAGCCCTGTCGGTCTTGTTCAGAATGGAGTTCAGACGATGCAGCGCATTCAATTGAGCGCCAGAGACGCGGAGTTCGTGGCGGAGCAACTTAGTTCCGGCGTCTATGAGACAGTCGATGCGGTGGTTGCTGCCGGTCTGGAACTGCTGCGTGAACGGGACGATGCCGAACTTCGTCAGTTTATTCAGGAGGGGCTTGATGATGTCGAGGCCGGTCGAGTTCACACCTACGAGAACGCGGAGGATCTGCTCGCGGACATCAAACGCGGTCTGATCGATGCCCACCAGCCGTAAGGTGAAGTGGACCACCACCGCCAGAGACGATCTCCGTTCGATTTATTCCTACATAGCCCAATTCGATCCTGCCTTGGCGGATGCATTCGTCACTGGACTCTACCAGAAGATCGAAGCATTGGCGCAACTCGGTCTTACCGGGACAAAGACGGACCATTTGCGTGACGATATTCGTGCCTTCACGTTCAAGGAGCGCCGGTTCTTCATTCGTGTGTCCGACGAGACGATAACCGTCCTTCGTGTGAAGCACGGCCGTCAGAACATCTCCCCAGACGATTTCCCCGAAAGCGACCTGTAATTCATGGCCAAAGCTAAGACTCAATTCATCTGCCAGAACTGCGGCACGGTGCATTCCCGCTGGGCGGGCAAATGCGATGGATGCGGCGAGTGGAACACCATCGTCGAGGAAGATCCGATGGGCGGGATCGGGTCGGGCCCTGGCAAGGCGCCAAAGAAGGGCCGTCCCGTCACTCTCACCTCGCTGTCCGGCGAGATCGAGGAAGCGCCACGCATTCCAACCGGCATGGGCGAACTCGATCGCGCCACCGGTGGCGGTTTTGTACGCGGTTCGGCGGTGCTGATCGGCGGTGATCCCGGCATCGGCAAATCGACGCTACTGATGCAGGCGGCTGCGGCGCTGGCGCGGCGTGGTCATCGGGTGATCTATGTCTCGGGCGAAGAGGCTGTCGCGCAGGTTAGGCTGCGCGCCCAGCGACTGGGTGCTGCCGATACAGATGTGCTGCTCGCCGCCGAAACCAATGTCGAGGACATCCTCGCCACCATCTCGGAAGGCAAGCGGCCGGATCTCGTGATCATCGATTCGATCCAGACGCTGTGGAGCGACACCGCCGACAGTGCGCCGGGGACCGTGACCCAGGTGCGCACCGGCGTCCAGGCGATGATCCGCTTTGCCAAGCAGACCGGTGCGACCATGGTGCTGGTCGGGCATGTCACGAAGGAGGGCCAGATCGCCGGTCCCCGCGTCGTGGAGCACATGGTCGATGCCGTCCTCTATTTCGAAGGCGATCGCGGCCATCACTATCGCATCCTACGCACGGTCAAAAACCGCTTCGGACCGACCGACGAGATCGGGGTCTTCGAAATGTCGGACAAGGGTCTGCGCGAAGTCGCCAATCCCTCCGAGCTCTTCCTCGGCGAACGCAACGAGAAAGCCCCAGGTGCTGCCGTCTTTGCCGGCATGGAAGGCACGCGGCCCGTGCTGGTCGAGGTGCAGGCACTGGTGGCCGCCACATCGCTCGGCACGCCGCGTCGCGCGGTCGTCGGTTGGGATTCGTCCCGCCTCGCCATGATTTTGGCGGTATTGGAGGCGCATTGCGGGATCAGGCTCGGTCAGCACGACGTCTATCTGAACGTTGCCGGCGGCTACCGGATCAGTGAACCGGCAGCCGACATGGCAATTGCTTCGGCACTGGTTTCGTCGCTGGCCGGTATTGCCCTTCCGGCCGATTGCGTCTATTTCGGCGAAGTCAGCCTGTCGGGGGCGGTGAGGCCGGTGGCCCACACGGCCCAAAGGCTGAAAGAGGCGGAAAAGCTCGGTTTCTCCGCTGCGGTCTTGCCGGCTGCCTCCCCGGACCTTCCAAAGGGTTCGGCTGGCAAATGGAGGGAAGTGGACAGCCTTCCCGATCTCGTGGCGCGGATCGCCGGTTCCCGGCTGAAAGCCCCCACGGATCAGGAGGACGGTTGATCCGGTCCGACGCGTGGTTTCACGCGTTCCGGCGGAATCGCGGTGACATCAATGCCGGTCTTTTCCGGCAGCCTTGGAGTTGGTATTTATGCCCATCACAATTTTCGACGGTATCGTCATCGGCGTCGTTCTGTTTTCAGCGGTGCTGGCGATGGTACGCGGCTTCTCGCGTGAAGTGCTGTCCATCGCGAGCTGGGCGGGTTCGGTCGCCGCTGCCTATTACCTCTATCCCCTGCTCGTTCCCTATGTGATGAGCTATACCGATGATCCGCGGATCGCGATGGCAGGCTCTGCCGGCATCATCTTCCTGATCGCGCTGATCATCATTTCGTTCATTACCTCGCGCATTGCCGACTTCATCATCGACAGTCGCATCGGCGCACTCGACCGCACGCTGGGCTTCCTCTTCGGCGCAGCCCGCGGCCTGCTGTTGCTCGTCGTTGCGGTGGCCTTCTGGAACTGGTTGATCAACGAGCCGCAGCGACCGGACTGGGTCAACAACTCCAAGTCCAAGCCTTTCCTCGATTCGCTCGTGCAGAAACTCGAGGCAGTCCTGCCGGAAGACATCGAGCCGCAGATCCGCGAGCGCATCCTCGGCCGCGACGAACCGGAAGCCGGCGCTGCTGGCGAAACGGCTCCCGCCGAGCAGGCGCCCGAACAGGCTCCGGCCCAGAACAACTGATCCTCTCGCGGCTTCGGCCGCGCGACATGAGACAAGACACAGATGCCGCCGGATCGGGACAGACCGGCGGCTTCCCTGTTCAAAGCGCAGCATCCCCGCGTCTGTCCCCGGAGCAAAGGCCCTCGCCATGAAGCAGATCAGCCCTTCTTACGTCGTCTATGGCAGCCAGGACGACAAGTTCCACGAGGAATGCGGCGTGTTCGGCATTCTCGGTCATCCAGATGCTGCAACCCTGACCGCGCTCGGTCTGCACGCGCTCCAGCATCGCGGCCAGGAGGCAGCCGGCATCGTCTCCTTCGACGGGCGCCAGTTCTACACCGAAAAGCATATGGGCCTCGTCGGCGACCACTACACCAATCCGGCGACCCTCGCGAAACTGCCCGGCCCGCAGGCGATCGGCCACACGCGCTACTCGACCACAGGGGAAGTTGCGCTCCGCAACGTCCAGCCACTCTTTGCCGAGCTCGAAGAAGGCGGCATCGCGATCGCCCATAACGGCAACTTCACCAACGGTCTGACGCTGCGCCGCCAGATCATCGCCACCGGCGCGATCTGCCAGTCGACCTCGGATACCGAAGTGGTGCTGCATCTGATCGCCCGCTCGCGCCATGCCTCGACCACCGACCGCTTCATTGATGCGATCCGCCAGATGGAAGGCGGCTATGCGATGATCGCGCTCACCCGCACCAAGCTGATTGCCGCCCGCGATCCGATCGGCATCCGCCCGCTGGTCATGGGCGAACTCGACGGCAAGCCGATCTTCTGTTCGGAGACCTGTGCGCTCGACATCATCGGCGCCAAGTTCGTCCGTGACGTGAAGAACGGCGAAGTCGTGATCTGCGAGACGCAGGCCGATGGCACCGTGACAATCGAATCCCGCATGCCGGCCCGTCCCCTGCCTGAACGGGTCTGCCTGTTCGAATATGTCTATTTTGCCCGCCCGGACTCGGTCGTTGCCGGCCGCAACGTCTACACCACCCGCAAAAATGCCGGCATGAACCTTGCCAAGGAAGCACCTGTTGAAGCCGATGTCGTGGTGCCAGTACCGGATGGTGGAACGCCGGCTGCCCTGGGCTACGCGCAGCAGAGCGGCATTCCCTTCGAATACGGCATCATCCGCAACCATTATGTCGGCCGTACCTTCATCGAACCGACGCAGCAGATCCGCGCTTTCGGCGTCAAGCTCAAGCATTCGGCCAACCGGGCGATGATCGAGGGCAAGCGCGTCGTGCTGGTGGATGATTCCATCGTGCGCGGCACGACCTCGCTGAAGATCGTGCAGATGATCCGCGATGCCGGCGCCAAAGAAGTGCATATCCGCGTCGCCTCGCCGATGATCTTCCATCCTGACTTTTACGGCATCGATACGCCGGATCGGGACAAGCTGCTGGCCAACCAGTATGCCGGCGACGAGGCGATGGCGAAGTATATCGGCGCGGATTCCCTCGCATTCCTATCGATCGACGGCCTCTATACAGCGGTCGGCGGCGCTCCGCGCGATCCGGCCAATCCGCAATTCACCGACCACTATTTCACCGGCGACTATCCGACCCGCCTCCTCGACAAGGAAAGCGAGAAGCCGGGCCGCAAGGAAAGCATGCTCGCCGCCAACGGCTGAGCTCCAGAGCAGGTCCAGCAAAAGTGCGCCAGCGGTTTTGCGTCCGGACTGCGTTAATACAAGGAGATAGAGCATGCGATCCGGCTTAAGCCGGACATGCTCTAGGGATACAGGACAGACCATGACCATCGACCTCAAGGGACGGCTTGCGCTCGTCACGGGTGCCTCGCGCGGCATCGGCTATTTCACCGCGATCGAACTGGCCAAGGCCGGCGCCCACGTGATTGCCTGTGCCCGCACTGTCGGCGGCCTGGAAGAGCTTGATGACGCCATCAAGGCGGTCGGCGGCACGGCAACGCTGGTGCCCTTCGACCTCTCGGACATGGCCGCGATCGACCAGCTCGGCGGCCACATCTTCGAGCGCTGGGGCAAGCTCGACATCGCCGTCCTCAATGCCGGCGTGCTCGGTGTCATCTCGCCAATCGGCCATGTCGAGGCGAAGGTCTTCGACAAGGTGATGACGATCAACGTCACCGCCACATGGAGGCTGATCCGCTCGCTCGAGCCGCTTCTCGTCAAGTCCGACCAGGGCCGAGCGCTGATCCTGTCTTCGGGCGCTGCTCACAAGTGCCGACCCTTCTGGGGCCCCTACTCCGCCTCCAAGGCAGCCGTCGAGGCGCTGGCGCGGACATGGGCGGGCGAAACGCAGCGGCTGCCTCTGCGCGTGCTCTCCGTTGATCCCGGTGCTACCCGCACCGCAATGCGCGCGCAGGCGATGCCGGGTGAAGACCCCGCGACGCTGCCGCATCCGTCCGAAGTTGCCGCCAAGCTCCTGCCACTCGTCGGCCCGGACCAGACGGAAACCGGCAAGCTCTTCATCGTTCGCGAAGGCAAGATGGTCGACTACCGCATGCCGGAGTAAGCACCCGCACTCCACCCAACCGGCGGCCGACCAGTAGCAGGATCACCCATGTCGCCCAGAGATTTCGCCGCTTATGCCTATCTGTCTCTGGCCTGGGGACTGTCGTTCCTGCTGCTCCTGCATGTCGTCGACGCCTTTGGCTGGATCGGAGCGGTAACCTTCCGCTGTTTCATTGCCGGTGCCCTGCTCTACGTGATTGCAAGGGCCATGCGACGCCGGCTTGACTTCGGTGCGGGCTGGCTGCCTTTCGCGGTCGTCGGCGCAACCACTGTGGCCGGGCAGCTTGTGGGCCTCTCCTACGCGACCCCGCTGATCGGCACGGCCATGGCCGCGATCTTCGTTGCGTCCATCCCCCTGTTCTCGATGGTCATCGCGCAATTCTGGGGGCTGGAGCGGATCACGCCGACGCGGGTGCTCGGCCTTGCACTCGGAACGATTGGCATCATCATGCTGGTCGGCTTCCCCGCGGTACCCGTCACCGCAACCTTCCTGCTCGGCTGTGCGGCCATGGTCGGTTCGACCTTCTCGGCCGCCTTTGGCAGCAACTATGCGAGCCGCCACCTATCCGGTACCGGCCCCTGGGAGGTGACCATCGGCTCCTTCATCGCCGGCGGTATCCTGACGCTGCCGCTTCTGTGGTTCGTGCCGGTTCCCGGAACACCTTTAGCGATCGACTACCTCTATCTCGTGGCGCTGGCAGCCCTGATGAGTGCGCTGACCTATGTGCTCTATTTCGGCCTGGTCAAAAGCATCGGCGCGACCGCCGCGATCAGCGTCGAATTCGTCGTGACAGTCGTTGCCGTGCTGGTCGGGGCTCTCGTGCTCGACGAACCGCTGACGGTGATGCAGCTGTTGGGTGGCGGCGTCATCATCGTCGGATGCGCGCTGGTTCTGGGCCTTGTCCGCCCGGTGCGCGCAGCTACCTGATCACTTGCCTCGCCGACGGATGCGCGGAGCCGAGCGCCCCGGCTTAGCCACGGCAAGAGCGAGCATTGCTGCCGTGTCGTCCAACAAGACTGCGGGTTCGCAGAGACGAACACAGTTTCGTCCATCCGCCTTGGCCCGATAAAGGGCGGCATCGGCGCTGGCCAGCAGCATATCGAGATCTTCACCGCTCGCACTGGCTTCGGCAACACCGATGCTGACAGTCACCTGCAGGGGTGAGAGCGGCGACATCGCCATGCCCGCGACTGTAAGGCGTAATTCTTCGGCCAGCGCCAGCGCCTGTTGCACGCCAATGCGCGGCAAGAGACAGGCAAATTCCTCTCCACCCAGCCGGGCAAAGAGGCAGCCCTTGGGCATGCGCTGTTCGATGGCGCGCGAAAAGGCGATCAGCACCTGGTCACCTGTAGCATGGCCATGGCTATCATTGACGGTCTTGAAATGATCGATGTCGAGCAGCAGCAGGCTCGTCCCACCCTCCTGGCTGAGAGCGGCCTTGGCTTCCGTGACAAAGGTGCGCCGGTTGGCGAGATTGGTCAGCGGATCCCGTTCCGAGGCCAGTCGATAACGGAGTTCGTCGCGCTCCTTCGCCAGCATCAGCAGAGCGACGAGCGTCAGCACGATCATCATGGAGTTGGCCAGCACGATATAGGCAAACCAGGGTGCCGTCGTGCCATCGGCCGCGTAGGCCGGCCCGACAAAGAGCGACAGCGGCACCGGCGCCAGCCAAACCGCGCCTCGAATGAGGTTTGCCACGGCAGCAATCGACCTGGACGGCAACGGTTCTCGCTTTGCCTTGCGCAAGATATCTTCCGCCGTAAGGAAGCAGTAGCCAGCAATCAGGAGGCCAAGAATCGTGGTTCTCAGCTCTACCGATTGATAGACGACCGGCATCAGCCAGAGCGCCGTCCAGACAATCAGCCCGATCGAGGCCTTGGTTAGGGAAGCTTTGCCGCCTTCGAACACCACGACCGCCTGCCAGTAGAGTCCGACGGCAAAGACGCCGAGCCCGAGACCGACGCCCGACGACAAGAACAGCGGCAGCGAACTGCGCGCCGAATGCAGAAACATGGCCGTGCAGCCAGCGAGCCCCGCCGCGACCAGCAGGGGCAGGATCTGGCTGTCTCGGTTTCGCAGCCACATGTAGATCGTCACGATCGTCGATATTAGCGTAATCAACGCATGGACGATCATCACTGTTGGCAGATGCAGGCTGTGGTCCATGCCGAAGATCATCTCCGAGGGCGGGGGAATACCACGCTAGAATTGGGGAGTAATCTTGAAAAAGACTTAAGCCGAGGAGCAGGTATCCACAGCGACGGGCCGCAACATGCCCCTTTTCGGGACTCCGCAAGCGCCCTTGACCAAAATCACGACCCGCGCCATAACACCCAGCATGAAAACGAGCTTCTGCACCATTTGCGGGATCATTATTCGCTAGCGCATTCGCTGGCCTGGCCGTTTTCGTCTCCTGCATAGCCCCAGATGACAAACGACCCGGTCCAGCCGGGTACATCATTCTGGGAGTTTCACATGGCCGGCGGCCTCAAGCTTTACAACACGCTCACACGCGAGAAGGTCGATTTCGAACCGATCGACCCCGACAATGTGCGCATGTATGTCTGCGGCCCGACGGTCTACGACTTCGCCCATATCGGCAATGCGCGCCCCGTGATCGTCTTCGACGTGCTCTACCGGCTGCTGCGCCACACCTATGGCGCCGACAAGGTCACTTACATTCGCAACATCACCGACGTCGACGACAAGATCAACGCACGCGCCTTGCGCGATTTCGGCAAGCAGATCGCCGATGGTTCGATGAGCCTCAACGAGGCGATCCGGGCTGTTACCGGCAAGACGGAAAGCCAGTTCCACGAGGACGTGGCCTCGCTCGGCTGCCTGAAGCCCACCGTCGAGCCACGCGCCACCGACAACATTCCGCAGATGATCACCATCATCCAGCGGCTGCTCGACATGGGCCATGCCTATGTCGCCAGCGGTTCGGAAGGCCATGAAGTGCTGTTTTCGACCGCCTCGATGGCCGATTACGGCATGCTGTCGAAGCGCAAGCTGGAAGACCAGCAGGCAGGCGCGCGCGTCGCGGTCGAAAGCCACAAGATGAACCCAGCCGATTTCGTGCTGTGGAAGCAGTCCGCTGACACAGAGCCAGGCTGGCCGGCGAGCTTCACCTTCGAGAAGATCACCACGCCGATCTATGGGCGTCCCGGCTGGCATATCGAATGCTCTGCCATGTCCGACCGCTATCTCTGGGAAGAGATCAAGGATCGCCTGTCCCCCAAGGCGAAGGCCAAGCCGCACCAGTTCGACATCCATGGCGGCGGGCTCGACCTGATCTTCCCGCACCACGAAAACGAGATCGCCCAGTCCTGCTGCGCCTTCGACAACGACCTGATGGCGACCGTGTGGATGCACAACGGCTTCCTGCAGGTCGAAGGCCGGAAGATGTCGAAGTCGGAGGGTAATTTCGTCACGATCAACGAGTTGCTGGCGACGGAGAAATTCGGCGGGCGGAAGTGGCCGGGCGAAGTGCTGAGGCTCGCCATGCTGATGACGCATTACCGCGAGCCGATCGATTTTTCGGTGAACAAGCTCGTCGAGGCGTCCAACATTATCGAAAAATGGAGGACGGCTGCTGAGGGAGCACAGCCCTCGGCACAGAAGATCGATGGCGAAGTGCTGGGGGCACTCGCCAATGATCTGATGTCTCCCAAAGCTCTGCAGTTCATATCCAATCTGGCTAGCCGAGTTAATGCTTTGCGCCATGAGCAAAGAAACAACGATGGCATCTCACTCGAAGCTGAAATCCGAGATTTACAAGCTTTGCTAGTTGGATCTGCGGGACTACTTGGCTTTGCGGTCGAGAAGCGTTCCGAAGTCAGCGACGACCTCTCCGCTGCAGTCCAAGCACTCGTCGACATGCGGCTCGAAATGCTGAAGTCGAAGAATTTTGCCGAAGCTGACAAGATCCGGGACGACCTTGCCGCCAAGGGGATCCAGCTCAAGGACGGCAAGGACAAGGAGACAGGCGAGCGGGTAACGACCTGGGAGGTCAAGCGGTAGTTGCTTGTGGGAAACCGTTGGCATATGCTTGGCATATGCCAACTCAGGAGATGCGAATGGAACTGGAAAGACATGTCCGGATTTTCAAGAACGGTCGCAACCGCGCCGTTCGCATTCCCGTGGAGTTCGACTTCCCCGGTGACGAGGCGATCATGCGCAAGGAGGGTGACAAGATCACCCTAGAACCCGTCCAGGCAAAGAAGGAAAGCATGATCGAATGGCTGCGCCGCCAGGAGCCAATCGAAGAGGACTTCGACTTCGACCTTCGTGAACCGCCAACGCGGGACGTCGAGCTGTGAATACGCCTCGCTACATGCTCGACACGAATATTGTTTCGGACGTGATCCGCAACCCGCATGGATCCGCCGCCACGATGATCGAGAGCGTCGGAGACGCGCAGGTGGCGATCAGTTCGATCGTTGCGTCCGAACTGCGTTTCGGCATTCTGAAACGCAACTCCGAGCGCCTGACGTTCCTGGTCGAAAACCTTCTCGATCGGGTTTCGATCCTGCCCTACGAAGACAAGGAAGCTTCCCATTTTGCCGAGATTCGCCTCGACCTTGAACGGAATGGAACGCCGATCGGTTCGACGGATCTCTTCATCGCCGCGCATGCAAGATCTCTGGACGTGACCCTGGTGACGGCCAACGTCCGAGAATTCGGCCGAGTATCAGGCCTCAAGGTAGAAAACTGGGTCAGATCCAACCCATGACCCAGCCAAACCCCAATACCAAGATGCCGAAATGGCTGCTCTATGGCCTTATCGCCAAGGGCGTGATCGTTGCTCTGATCACTCTCGGCGTCGTGCTTTATGTGACCATGCGATGAGGAAGAGCAGATGAGCGAGATCCATAGCGGAGGCTGCCAGTGCGGCGCAGTGCGGTTCCAGGCGTCGAAGCTTGGGCGGCCGTCGATCTGCCATTGCCGTATGTGCCAGAAGCAGTTCGGCTCGTTCTTCGGCGCCTTCGTCACCGCCGATCAGGCGCATCTGACCTGGACGCGCGGGCAGCCGATGCTCTACCGCTCGTCCGCCAAGGTGAAGCGCGGGTTCTGCGGCAAGTGCGGCACACCGCTCACCTATCAGCATCCCGGGGGCGTCGAACTTGCGATCGGCGCCTTCGACCATCCGGAGCGTTTCGAGCCGCAGATCCAGGTCAACCATCACCAGCGCCTGCCGTGGATCGATCAGCTGTTCGAGACGCCTGTCTATACGAGCCCCGAATACGAGGCATTCTTCGCCTCGATCGAGAGCTTCCAGCACCCCGACCACGACACGGCCCAGTGGCCGCCGGAGGATGATCAATGACCCGACAGGTACATTCCGGTGGCTGCCAGTGCGGCGCAATCCGCTACAAGATATCAGGCGAGCTCGGTTACCCGCATATCTGTCACTGCCGTATGTGCCAGAAGGCCAGCGGCAATCTGTTCATGGCGCTGGCCGGCTCGCGGCAGGAGGATTTCCTCCTGATGCGCGGCGAGCCAAGCTGGTTCCAGTCGTCTGACCCGTGCGGGCGCGGCTTCTGCAAGGACTGCGGCACGCCGCTGTTCTTCCGCACCAAGGGCTCGCCCTATATCAGCATCACGATCGGCAGCCTCGATAAGCCAGAGCTCGCCGAGCCCATTTCGCAAGACGGCGTCGAAAGTCGCGTTTCCTATTTCGACAAGCTCTTCAATCTTCCGCAGAACGAAACCGACCGTTCGGACCTTCCGGCGGGCAATGCCGGGATCGCCGCCACATCTAGGCAGCATCCCGATCACGATACGGTGGCCTGGCCACCGAAGAGGACATGACATGACGACTGAATTGCGTGGCGTTTACCCTGAAATCGAACCCTTCGAGACCGGCATGCTCGATGTCGGTGACGGGCACCAGATCTATTGGGAGCGTTTCGGCACCAGGGGGGCCAAGCCGGCCGTCTTCCTGCATGGCGGTCCCGGTGGCGCCACAGGTCCCGGCAACCGCCGGCTCTTCGATCCCGCCCTCTACGACGTGCTGATGTTCGACCAGCGCGGCTGCGGCAAGTCCACACCGCATGCCTCGATCGACGCCAACACCACCTGGCACCTCGTCGCCGATATCGAGCGGCTGCGCGCCCTCATGGGCGTCGAGACCTGGCTCGTCTTCGGCGGTTCCTGGGGCTCGACCTTGGCGCTCGCCTATGCCGAAACCCATCCGGAGCGCGTCTCCGAACTGGTCCTGCGCGGCATCTATACTCTGACCAAGGCCGAGCTCGACTGGTACTACCAGTTCGGCGTCTCCGAGATGTTTCCCGACAAGTGGGAACGGTTTTGCGCACCCATTCCGGAAAATGAACGTCACGAGATGATGGCCGCCTATCGCCGCCGGCTGACCGGCACCGACCGCGAGGAACAGCTGCGCTGCGCCGTTGCCTGGAGCTCCTGGGAGGGCGAGACGATCACGCTCCTGCCGAACCCGGATTACACGGGACGCTTCTATGAACCCGACTTCGCGCTCGCCTTCGCCCGCATCGAAAACCACTTCTTCGTCCATGCCGGCTGGCTGGAGGAAGGCCAGCTCTTGCGGGATGCCTATAAGCTCAAGGATATCCCGGGCGTGATCATCCATGGCCGCTACGACATGCCCTGCCCGGCGAAGTATGCTTGGGCTTTGCACAAGGCCTGGCCGAAAGCGGATTTCCACCTGATCGAGGGGGCGGGCCACGCCTATCTCGAGCCTGGTATACTCGACCAGCTGATCCGGGCGACGGATCGGTTTGCGGGGAAGAATTGAAGTAAAGATTGCCCCTCACCCTACCCTCTCCCCGCAAGCGGGGAGAGGGGCGCAAGCGGTGCAGCATCGCCCTTCTCCCCGCCTGCGGGGAGAAGGTGGCGGCAGCTCAGGCGCAACTCTTTGCGCCGAGGATGAGGGGCTGATATGACGCATTTGCCCAAGGACACCAGCATGACACGCGAAAAGATCACCCTGTTCGACACGACCCTGCGCGACGGCCAGCAGACGCCGGGGATCGATTTTTCGGTCGAGGACAAGATCGCGATCGCCGCCATGCTGGACGAGTTCGGTATCGACTTCATCGAAGGCGGCTATCCGGGCGCGAACCCGACGGATACGGCCTTCTTTTCACGCAAGCGCACGCAGAAGGCCGGCTTCGTCGCCTTCGGCATGACCAAACGCGCCGGCATCTCCGCCTCCAACGATCCGGGCCTCAGCCAGCTCATCCAGTCGAAGGCGGATGCCGTCTGCCTGGTGGCGAAGAGCTGGGACTATCATGTGAAGGTCGCGCTCGGTTGCACCAACGAGGAGAACCTCGAAAGTATCCGTGACAGCGTCAAGGCCGTGGTCGACGCGGGCAAGCTTTCCATGGTCGACTGCGAACACTTCTTCGATGGCTACAAGGCCAATCCGGACTATGCCCTTGCCTGCGCAAAAGAGGCTTACGACGCTGGCGCACGCTGGGTGGTGCTTTGCGACACCAATGGCGGCACGCAGCCGCCAGAAATCCGGGAGATCGTCCAGGCTGTGATTGCCACCGGCATCCCCGGTTCCTCGCTCGGCATCCACGCGCATAACGACACCGGACAGGCCGTCGCCAATTCGCTCGCGGCGGTCGAAGCGGGCGTGCGGCAGATCCAGGGGACGCTCAACGGCATCGGCGAACGCTGCGGCAATGCCGATCTCGTCACGATCATCCCGACGCTCTGTCTGAAGGAGACGTATTCCTCGCGCTTCGAGACCTCGATCGACCGGGAGAAGCTTGTCGGCCTTACGCGTCTGTCGCGCGCCTTCGATGAGCTGCTCAACCGTTCGCCCAATCACCAGTCGCCTTATGTCGGCGGTTCTGCCTTTGCCACCAAAGCCGGCATCCATGCCTCTGCGCTGCTCAAGGATCCGAAAACCTATGAGCATGTCGAGCCGGAAAGTGTCGGCAATTTCCGCAAAGTCATGGTGTCGGATCAAGGCGGCAAGGCAAATTTCCTTAATGAACTGAAGCGTCGCGGCATCACGGTTGCCAAGGACGATCCGAAGCTCGACACGCTGATTTCTATCGTCAAAGAGCGCGAGGCCTCGGGTTACGCCTATGAAGGCGCGGATGCGAGTTTCGAATTGCTGGCGCTCAAGACGCTCGGGACCGTGCCCAATTTCTTTGCGGTCGAGAGCTTCCGCGTCATGGTTGAGCGCCGTTTCGACAGCCATGGCAAGCTGAAGACCGTGTCGGAAGCCGTCGTAAAGGTGCTGGTCGACGGCGAAATGGTGATGTCGGTTGCGGAAGGCGATGGTCCGGTCAACGCCCTCGACATTGCGCTCCGCAAGGATCTCGGCAAATACCAGACGGAAATCCTCGATCTCGAACTGGCGGACTACAAGGTCCGTATCCTGAACGGCGGCACCGAGGCCATCACCCGCGTGTTAATCGAGTCCACCGATGCCTCCGGCGCCCGCTGGTGGACGGTCGGCGTGTCCGAGAACATCATCGACGCCTCCTTCCAGGCGCTGATGGACAGTATCGTCTACAAGCTGATGAAGAACCGCGAACTGGCAGGCAAGATCGCGGCGGAGTGAGATCGGAGGCGTCCAAACGATCGGTCTGCCTGAACGATGCTTCACAGAAATGAATTGGCGCCTGCAACCTTGCAGGCGTAATCCCGTTTCCAAGCATAACAAAAGTCAGGAAACACCATGGCCGACGTCACCGCTCCCGCCGAGAACCGGGACAGCCTGAACGGCTTTCTCTTTGCGCTCTCCGCCTATCTTTTGTGGGGCTTCCTGCCACTCTACATGAAGGCGCTCGCGCATATCTCGCCGGCGGAGGTGATCGCTCACCGCATCCTCTGGTCGATCCCGGTTGCCGGCCTGCTCTTGATCATCCTCAAGCGCACCGATGAGTTGAAGAAGGCGATGCGCAATCCGCGCATGCTCGGCATGGCCGCCGTGACCGCGACGCTGATCAGCGTCAACTGGGGCATCTATGTCTGGGCGATAGGGACTGGACACGCGCTGGACACGGCGCTCGGCTACTTCATCAATCCTTTGTTTTCGATCCTGCTCGGTGCTGTCATTCTCAAGGAGAAGCTGAAGAAGACGCAGATTGCGGCCCTCTCGCTGGTCGTGATCGCTGTCGTCATCCTGACCGTCGAGGCGGGCCGCCTGCCGGTGGTGGCGCTGGCGCTGACCTTCTCCTGGGGCTTCTACGCCTTTTTCCGCAAGACATTGCCGATCGGGCCGAACCAGGGCTTCCTCTTGGAAGTGCTGCTGCTTTCGCCCATCGCGCTCGGCTATCTTGTCTATTTGAACCTGCAGGGCGGCGGGCATTTCCTGATGGGCAACATGACCGATACGATCCTGCTTGCCTCGGCAGGACTGGTGACGGCAGTGCCGCTGATCCTTTATGCGAACGGCGCCAAGCTCTTGCGCCTATCGACGATCGGCATCATGCAATACATCGCGCCGTCGATGATCTTCATCACCGCCGTCTTCGTCTTCAACGAACCCTTCAGCGTGGCGAAAGCCGTTGCCTTCCCGCTTATCTGGTCGGCATTGGTGATCTATACGCTGCCGATGCTTCGGCAGCGCTGAACTCAAAGCTTGGAAATCGTCTCCGGGTCGCCTTCGGGCGATCCGGCCTCGGCCCAGCGGGCCTCGATGGCGGGCACAATGTCCTCGATTCGGTCAATGACCAGCGGCCGCACGAGATGGGCGGTGTGGATAAAGCCCGAAACCGACATATGGTCGATCAGCTCGAGCATCGGCTTCCAGAAATCATTCACATTCGCAAAGACCATCGGCTTGGTGTGACGGCCGAGCTGACCCCAGGTCATGATCTCGACGATCTCCTCGAGCGTGCCGATGCCGCCCGGAAGTGTCACGAAAGCGTCAGAGCGCTCAAACATCGCGTGCTTGCGCTCGTGCATGTCCTTGGTGATGATCAATTCGTTCAGCTGGCCGAGCGAATGGCGCGTCGCTTCCATGTCGACGAGAAACTCGGGTATGATGCCGGTGACATGACCGCCAGCCGAAAGCACGCCCGAGGCGACCGCCCCCATGATGCCCTTGGTACCGCCGCCATAGACCAGGCGAAGGTTGTTTTCTGCCAGGGCGCGACCGAAATTTCGGCCGGCTTCCATGAAGGCGGGATCGCGTCCGGGCTGGGAGCCGCAATAGACGCAGACGGATCGAATCGGGGTTTTCTGTTCGCTCATGCGGGGCAAAAAACAGGCTACGCCGCTGCAGGTCAACAAAATTGGCTGAAAACCCTTGTCCGGCAGGGTGGATTGATCCATCGCCGCTTGTCGATTCATCGGGTTGACGCTAGCAATTCCAAGGGAATGGCGGCTCATCCGCCGGGAGACTTGAGAAATGAAGAACCGTGCCCTCTGGGTGGTCCTGATCGTCCTTGCCATCGTCAGCCTGCTGATGGTGTTCGTCATCATGCCACGGCTCAATCCGCCGGTGAGCGATCTGCCGACCGTGAATGCTGCCGCGGATGCGGCGAAGTCTGCAGCCGATCAGGCCCAGGCGACGGCCGAAGGCGCCGTGCAAGACGTCGCAAGCGCAGCCAGCCAGAAGATGGATCGCCTGAAAGAAGAGGCCGTGAAGGCCGTCGACAGCATCTCGGCGCTGTTTGCCGATGGCCGCACGCCGGGCATCGAAGCCTATACCGCCGCCAAGACACTCGCCCAGGGCGCCCTTCAGGCACTTTCATCGATCGAGATTCCCGACGACCTCGATGCGACGGTCATGAACGGCATCAAGACAGTACAGGCCGATGCAGCACGGGCTCTGGAAATGGTTCAGCAGCTGCCGGCCGATCCGGCAAAGGCCGCAGGCCTCATCGCCTCGATCAAGGATGCGCTGCTCGGCAAGCCGGTCACCCAGCCCGCGCCCGCCACCGAGGCAACGGCGGAGATTGCGCCCCGCTTCGACGTGCTTCGCGTCGAGCCGAATGGCTCCACGGTCATCGCCGGCAACGCCGTGCCGGGCGCGACCGTCGAGATCCTGAATGGAGACCAGGTCATTTCCTCGCAGACGGTCGACGGCACGGGCGATTTTGCCGCCGTGCTCGATCAGCCGCTGCCGCCCGGCGATCACGCGCTGCAGATCCGCGCCACGGCACCCGACGGCAAGGTCGTCACCTCGGAAGAGGTTGCGACGATTTCCGTGCCCGAAGGTGGCAAGGGTGAGCTCTTGGCCATGGTCTCGAAGCCTGGCGAGGCGAGCCGTCTGATCACCCTTCCCGGTTCCGAGAATGCTCCCGCATCGGCAAGCCAGCCGGCCGCTGCACCGGCCGGCGGCGTTGCCCTGCCGGAACTTCCCGCTGCCGCCAGCGAACTTGCCGGCTCAGCGCCTGCGATGCCGGGCATGAGCGAAACGGCGGCGGCCCCCGCGAATGAACCCGTGGCCGAAGAACCGGCTGCCCTTCCCGGCGCCACTGAAGTGCAGGTCACTGCGGTCGAGATCGAAGGCGACCGCATCTTCGTCGCCGGCAAGGCGCCGGCCGGAGCGCGGGTGCGTGGCTTTGCTAACAAAGCTACCATCGGCGAAGCGGCGAGCGACGGAAACGGCAACTTCGTCATCGAAGGCGAAATGAAACTCGAGGTCGGTAACCACATCATCGAGGTGGAACTCCTGGATTCCACCGGCAAGGTGATCGTCCGCGCCTCGGTTCCGTTCGAGCGCCCCGCCGGCGAGCAGGTCTCCGTCGTCGCCCAGACGGGAGCGGGTGCTGCGTCATCGCCGACCACCCCCGAACAGATTGAGTTCGAGCGGCTGCGGATCTCCTTGACCAAGGCGATGACGATCCTGGAAAATCTGTTCGCCAACGGTCAGAAGCCCGCCCTGGAGCAGGCGGCAGCGGCGCGTTCGGCCACGGAAATCGGATTGCAGTCGATCATCGGCTTCCGTCCGGGCCCCAATGTCGAACCAGACCTTGCCGCCGCCTTCAACAGCCATGGCGCCAAGGCTCGCGAGGCGCTTGCGCTCCTGCAGTCTGTACCGAACGGCAATGTGGATGCTTTGGGCGCCACCCTGCCGCAGCTCGTCGCGCTGATCCGTGACCTCCTCAACGATCCGGCACCCGCTCCGTCAGCGCAGGCACCGGCTCAGTCCGAAACCAATGTGGCCGCAGCATCCCCGACGACTGCTGCTGCATCCGGTGAACCGAAGACAATCCAGCAGGCGCCGCTCGAACAGAGCGACAGCAGCGTCATCATCCGCCGCGGCGATACACTCTGGCAGATTTCGCGGCGCGTTTATGGTCAGGGTGTCCGCTACACCACGATCTATCTCGCCAACGAGAACCAGATCAACAATCCGGACCTGATCGAACCCGGCCAGATCTTCACGGTGCCGCGCGACGCGCTTCCCAATGCGGAAGAAATTCATCGAAAGCGCCTGCGTGGCGAGGCGGTGAACTGAGCTTTCACAGTTCCGTTATTGTATTCGCACGAGCGAAAACCTAAGTGAATGAGAGCGGCGATCCTCAAAAGGGATCGCCGCTTTTTAATCTGCATGCAGCGAGAGGGTCGGGGATGGCAGAGGCGAAGAAGAAGACGGTATCGGCCGACGACGGCAACCCGATGCAGACGCTCGTGAACCTCTGGCCCTATATGTGGCCGGCCGACCGATTTGATCTCAAGATGCGCGTCGTCTGGGCGACCGTCTTCCTGATCATCTCGAAATTCGTCCTGATCCTCGTTCCCTATTTCTTCAAATGGGCAACCGATGCGCTCGACGGCCGGATCGACATGGCGGGTCTGCTGCCGACCTTCCTTCTGGGCGCCGTGGCGCTCGTCATCTTCTACAATCTCACCCGCATCCTGCAGGTCGGCCTCAACCAGCTTCGTGACGCGCTGTTCGCCAGCGTCGGCCAGCATGCGGTGCGCCAGCTCGCCTACAGGACCTTCGTGCACATGCACCAGCTGTCGCTGCGCTTCCATCTGGAACGCAAGACCGGGGGCCTGTCGCGCATCATCGAACGCGGCACCAAGGGCATCGAGACGATCGTCCGCTTCACGATCCTCAACTCGATCCCGACGCTCATTGAATTCATCCTGACGGCCGCGATCTTCTGGTGGACCTACGGCTTCTCCTATCTCGGCGTCACCGCCTTCACCGTCTGGGCCTATATCTGGTTCACGATCCGCGCGTCGGACTGGCGCATCGGCATCCGCCGCGCGATGAACGACAGCGACACAGACGCGAACACCAAGGCGATCGACTCGCTTCTCAACTTCGAGACGGTCAAGTATTTCGGCAACGAGGAGATGGAGGCCAAGCGCTTCGATGCCTCGATGGCGAAGTATGAGAAGTCCGCGACCCAGGTCTGGACCTCGCTCGGATGGCTGAACTTCGGCCAGGGCCTGATCTTTGGTGTCGGCACTGCGATCATCATGGTGATGTCCGCACTTGCCGTGCAGCGCGGCGAACAGACGATCGGCGACTTCGTCTTCGTCAACGCCATGCTGATGCAGCTGTCGATCCCACTCAACTTCATCGGCTTCGTCTACCGCGAAATCCGTCAGGGTCTCACCGATATCGAGCAGATGTTCGATCTTCTCGAAGTCCAGGCCGAAGTGGTCGACGGTCCCGAGGCGACGCCGCTCCTCATCGCTCAAGGGGCCATCGCCTTCAAGGACGTGCATTTCCACTATGATCCGGACCGGCCGATCCTGAAAGGCGTGTCGTTCGAGGTCCCCGCCGGCAAGACTGTGGCCGTCGTCGGTCCCTCGGGCGCCGGCAAATCGACCATATCCCGCCTGCTCTATCGCTTCTACGACGTCCAGAAGGGCTCGATCACCATTGACGGCCAGGACGTGCGGGATGTGACCCAGAAGTCGCTCAGAGCCGCGATCGGCATGGTGCCGCAGGACACTGTGCTGTTCAACGACACGATCGCCTACAACATCCGCTACGGTCGACCCGGCGCGTCTGACGCCGAGATCGAACAGGCTGCGGAGGTCGCGCAGATCTCGCATTTCATCAAGGATCTGCCGGATGGTTTCGACACCAAGGTCGGGGAGCGCGGGCTGAAGCTCTCGGGCGGTGAAAAGCAGCGCGTGGCGATCGCCCGTACGGTGCTCAAGGCGCCGCCGATCCTGATCCTCGACGAGGCGACCTCGGCGCTCGACACGACCACCGAGCACGAGATCCAGTCCGCCCTCGACATCGTCTCAAAGAACCGCACGACGCTGGTCATCGCCCACCGTCTGTCCACGGTGGTTGGCGCTGACGAAATCATCGTGCTGAAGGGCGGCGAGATCGCCGAACGCGGCAGCCACAGCGAGCTTCTGGCCCAGGACGGCCTTTATGCCTCAATGTGGAACCGTCAGCGGGAGGCGACTCAGGCCGAAGAAATGCTGCGGCAGGTGCGCGAAAGCGACGAACTCGGCGTCGTGGTCCGGCGCCCGCCAGCCGTCTGACGGTGGCGCTCAATGACACCGGGCGGTCAATCCGCCCGGCATAGCCGATTGCGGCCGTCGCGCTTTGCCCGGTAGAGGGCGAGATCGGCCCGACGAAGCGCGTGGTCGATCGTCTCCTGCAGCGGATCGAAATTGGCTAGGCCGATGCTGATGGTGCCGGCGGTGCCCATGCCGGCCGCAACCGCACAGTAGCGGGCGATGTCGGTCCGCATCCGCTCCAGAATGTCCTCCGCCTGGGCTGCATTCTCGCCGGAGAAGAAGGCAAAGAACTCTTCGCCTCCGGCACGCGCGACCAGGACGCCCTCCGCCTCGTGCGCTCTGAGGGTATCGACGATCGAACAGAGGGTGAGATCTCCCTCGCCATGCCCCAGTTCGTCATTGATCGACTTGAAGTGGTCGATGTCGATGACGGCCACGGCAAAGCTCTGCTCACCTTCTTTCGCCGTCTCGATTGCCGAACCCGCCACCTGGAAGAACTTGCGACGGTTATAAGCATTGGTCAGCGGATCGCGTTCGGCAGCTGCGGTCAGGCGCGCTTCCAGTTCCTTGCGTTCGGTGATGTCGATCAGCACGCCGGCAATGCCGCGAAGGCCGCCTTCCGGCGAGGCGACACAGGCCTTGTGCAGCATCACATGGCGCACGCCCGTGTCTGGCACGCAGACATCGGTCTCGACCCTGATGACGCCGCCTCTGCGCATCACTTCGAGGTCCGATTCCCGATGCGCCTCGGCAACATCCAGCGGCAGAAAATCAGCGAGGGTCTGGCCTATGACGCGGTCACGTTCGGTGCCGACAAAATGGCTGAACGCCGTGTTGCAGCCGAGATAGCGTCCGCCGACATCTTTCAGGTAGATCGGCGTCGGCAGATGGTCCAAGCCGTCCTGCCAGGCATCGAGCTTGTCCTGCAATGCGTCGAGTGTCTTCTGGTGTGCCTGCAGCAGGGTAAGGTGACGCTTGGCGCGCAAGAGGCAGCGCAGCAGCTGGGCCGAGCCATCGTCCATCAGGAGATCGTCGACCCCGGCGTCGAAGAGTTCAGCCTGAAATTCGGCGGTGACTGCCCCCGTCACCGCGACAAGATAAATGCCATTTCCGCAGATCTCGAGCAGCCGGACAACCTGGGCGATTGCGGCCTTGTCAGCGCAATCAAGGAAGCAAAGCGACGAGTTTTGCAGCGCCTCTGCAGCGGTGATCCGAGACGGAGAGAGGGACGCGATGAAGGCCGGCGGCGGCAGTCCACGAGAGGAATGCCAGGATATCGTGGCGAGCGTTACCGTATCCGTATCCGGTTCAATTTGCCTGGCGAGCTGCAACAGTCATCCCTTGCCCGGACGGCTCCGACGACGGCACCGCATTCCGGATCCTGCTTAAATCCAACACCCCTTTTTTAGGGTGCAGTTATTTACAAAGTCTCGCCAGGCTCATGAGCAGTTGATCTTTTTTTGGGCCAGGTGTGGATGGTCACATGTGCTTTAGCGCGCCTTGATTTGACCGGCGGCATTGCCCATCTGCGGCTTTCAGAGTAGTCACGGGCGACACAATAAAAGACCGAGGACCCCATGGATCTGTTCGAAACCATCCGCAAGACGATCGTGCCCGTGCACAAGGAAGGCTATCCTTTCGTCGCCGCCTTCTTCGTTGCATCGCTGGTGCTCGGCTGGATCTGGGATCCGCTTTTCTGGGTGGGCCTGATCCTGACCCTCTGGTGCGCCTATTTCTTCCGCGATCCCGAGCGTGTGACGCCGCAGGACGACGATCTGGTCATCAGCCCCGCCGATGGTCGCGTGTCCTCCGTCCAGATGGTCGTTCCGCCGCAGGAACTCAATCTCGGCACCGAGCCGATGCTGCGCATCACGGTCTTCATGAACGTCTTCAACTGCCACGTGAACCGGGCACCGATGCGCGGGCGGGTGACGACGATCGCCTATAAGGAAGGCCAGTTTCTGAATGCGGAGCTGGACAAGGCTTCGACGGACAACGAGCGCAACGGCCTCGTCATCGAGAGCAAGCACGGCGCAATCGGCGTCGTTCAGATCGCCGGCCTCGTTGCCCGCCGGATCATCTGCTGGACGAACATGAACGAGCCGCTCGATGCCGGTGAACGCTTCGGCCTCATCCGCTTCGGCTCGCGCCTCGATGTCTTTCTGCCGGCGGGTGCCGAACCCCGTGTTTCGCTCGGCCAGACCGCGATTGCCGGCGAGACCGTGATCGCCGAGTTCGGCTCGGCCAAGGGGCCGGTCATCAGCCGCCGAAGCTGAGGAGATATTAATGGACGATCAGACCCCCTCGACCGAACTACGCGGCAGCACCCAGGCTGATACCGGTGCGCGCGGCCCGAGGCTCCGCGAAATTCCCCTCCGGCTGATCATTCCCAATCTGATCACGGTGCTTGCGATCTGTGCCGGTCTGACCGGGATCCGGCTTGCATTCGAAAATCGCTATGAATTGGCGGTCGCCATGGTGCTTGCCGCCGCCTTTCTCGACGGCATCGACGGTCGCGTCGCGCGGATGATGAAGGCGACGTCGAAATTCGGCGCGCAAATGGACTCGCTCGCTGACATCATCAATTTCGGCGTGGCGCCTGCCCTCGTTCTCTATGTCTTCGTGCTCGACCAGGCCCGTTCGCTCGGCTGGATTGCCGCGCTGATTTATGCGATCGCGGCCGGCCTGCGGCTCGCGCGGTTCAACGTGATGGATGAGCGCGAGACCAAGGCACCGTGGCAGTCGGAGTTTTTCGTCGGCGTGCCGGCACCCGCGGGTGCGGCACTCGTCATGCTGCCGATCTATCTCGGCTTTCTCGGCGTGGCACCGGTCGGCATCTTTGCCTATGCCAGCACGACCTACACCGTCGTGATCGGCTATCTCCTCGTCAGCCGCCTGCCCGTGTGGTCCGGCAAGTCGGAGACCAGCCATGTTCGCCGCGATCTTGTGTTTCCGATGATTCTCGGCGTCGTGCTCTATGTCGCGCTTCTGATGAGCTTTACCTGGGAAGTTCTTGTCGTCAGCGTGCTTCTCTATCTCTGCTCGCTGCCATTCGGCGCCCGCAACTGGCACCGCCGCTACGGTACACTGACGATTGGCGAGGAAGCAGCCGAAAAGGGGCTTTCGGAGATCGATCGGGGCGTCTGACCCGCGCATTTCGTTCAAGCTTGAAGTAGTTTGAGCCCCGCCAAGCCGAAAAGCTTGCGCGGGGCTCTCTATATCTACTCTTTTTCTTCAAATTTGATTTGAGTCACAGCAACGGCCACGCTTTTGTCATGATCTCCGCAGAGAGAGCCGCAAACAAAAAAACCGGTCAGGAAACACTCCAAGGAACATGACGATGACGACTGAGAATCAAGCCGAGCAGCAGAAGCCGGCAAACGAGAATCTCGCCTCGAAGTACCGCCCAGTCGGCCTCAAGGCCGTTCTCGCTGCAGCTCTTATGCTGAAGCCCAAGGTAGTGCCGAAGGTCGCCTGAAGGCTTTCAGGAAGACCGCAATTCCGTGCATGGGAAGCTCGCTTCCTGTTCCGGAAATTGCCTAGAACAGGCTCATCTGCCCGTCGCCGGACTTGTCCGCGGTGGGCTTTTGCTTTTTCGGCGGGAGCGCGACCGGTGTCTGAAGTTCCGGTCCGACATTCGCGACCTTGTTGACGAGGTCGGACACCGGGATTGCCTCGAAATAGTCGTCCGCTGCCGGCTGCAGAAGATCTGCCACATCGCGCGGCTCGCCGTGGCGGCAATCGAGCCAGCGGCTAAAATCCTGCGGCTGGATCACCACGGGCATACGGTCATGGATCTCGCCGATGGCCTTGTTTGCCCCGACCGTCAGGATGCAGCCCGTATCGAGCTCGGAGCCGTCCTTCGACATATAGGTCTCCATCAGCCCGCCGAAGCAGACGATCCCGCCACTCTTCGGGCGGATCCAGTAGGCCTGCAGCTTTTCGCCGCTCTCCTTTGGCGGCCGGTGCCATTCGTAGAAGCCGGAGGCTGGAACCAGAATACGCCGGTGCCGCATCGCCGCGCGAAACGACGCCTTCTCGTTTGCTGTTTCGGAACGGGCATTGATCAGCAGCGTGAATTCCTTGGGGTCCTTGACCCAGGACGGGATGAGGCCCCAGCGCACCAGCACCGCCATGCGATCCGGCCGGTTCGAGCCGGGCTCGGCGGGCGGGGACGCGACTGCCACGAGGATCGGCTGCGTCGGCGCGATATTGTAGCGCGGCGGAAAGCCCTCGAGCTCCATCACGCCGAGGATCTCCGCCACTTCTTCCGGGCTCGCAGTCAGGGCAAAACGTCCGCACATGGAACGTAGATGGCAGTCCCACCCGCCAGGGTCAAGGCGTGACGCGATGCTTGCAGGGGGCGGCAAAGCCCGCGATAATCGGGCTACACTGCTTCGTTGCCACGATGCGATCTTCCGACCGGAGTTTCCTGTTCATGAGCATGCCCCGCCTCGCCTCTTCCGCCATCGTCGAGCGGGCCGGGCGCTATCTCCTCGTCCGGCGCGGCAATCCGCCGGCGGCGGACCTCTTTGCCTTTCCCGGGGGGCGCGCCGAGCCGGGGGAAACGCCGGAGGAAACGGCGCTCAGGGAGCTGTTCGAAGAAACCGGGATCATCGGGCGCAATCCGCGACTGTTCGAGACGGTCGAGCTTCTGCCCGAGGTTGGCGTCGCGGGCAGCCATTTCCTGCTTTCGGTCTTCCAGGTGGAGGCTGAGGGGACGGACGAAGTTGAAGCTAGAAGCGACGCGCTCGAGGCAGGCTGGTTTCTTCCCGAAGAAGTGCTTGGGCTTCCCATCCCCGAGAGCGTGCGCGACTGCATCCTACGCCTATCGTCAGCGACCACGATCGGGGGCGAAGCATGAGCAAGATCACAAAGCCCCTTTGCCTCGCCGCGGCTCTTCTCGCAATCGCCGGTCCGGTGGCCGCACAGGGCAGCACTGAGGCGATCGTTCCGCCCGTGGCAGACACCGAGAAGCCGACGCCCTATGATGACCGTCTCGCGCGACTTTCGGAGATCATCGGAGCCGTTCACTACCTGCGCAATCTCTGCAAGGCGGATGGCGAACCGGAATGGCGGCGGTCGTTGCAGGGACTGCTGGACGCCGAAACACGCGCCGAGCCGAAGCGCCGGGCACGGATGACGGCCGCCTACAACAGGGGCTATCGGTCTTTTGCCTCCGTCTACACCTCTTGCACGCCGGCCGCAGTTCGTGCAGAGCAGAATTACCGTATCGAAGGCGCAACACTTGCCACAGAAATTACCGCACGTTTCGGAAATTAACGATAAATTCACCTCTTTTAGTCTGGCCCCGTGTCGTTTTGGCAAAAGGCTGATAGGGTCGTTAAGGACTGAGTAAGTGCTTCGAGGAATGCCCATGGAACCGCGCCGCAACGAAATCGACGAGATGATCGTTCACGAGAAGATGCAGGCTGCGCTGGAATACCAGAACGAAGCCTGGGCCGACGGCATGGCCGATGGGATCGAGCCCGAGATCATCGCCGAGGCGTCCTTTGCGCTGGCGATGCGCGAGACTATCCGCATTCATGGCGAACATGGCGCCGAGGCTGTTCTCGATGCGCTCAAGGCCCGGCTGCTCGCCGGCGAGTTCTCGCCCGAACGCCAGCTTCAATAAGACAGCAATCGAGGGACACAATGATGATCTCGTCGCGGGTCAGGCTCCTCCGCTTGACGAGCGCGCTGACGCTCACGGTTGCCTCCGCAGGGGTGGCCCTGCCAGCCATTGCCCTATCCGACATCAAGGATATCACTCCGCCGGCCGCCGAAGCATCGGAGCCAGCGTCGAACGAGGAACTTGATGTCATCGAGGATTCGATCCCGATGATCCCCGACCCGGATCCGTTGATCCGCTCTCCTGAGCCAGCAGAGGCCGGGGATGTCGAAGATATGGAGCCCGCCGGTCCGCCGGCCGAAGTCATCTATGACATCGAGAAGGCGCCGGAACCCGTTCGACGCATGCGCGAGCTGATAATTGAGGCCGCAAAGACCGGCGACATCTCGAAGCTGAAGCCGCTGATGAACCCCGGACCGGACCAGACTGTGGTGCCGCTCCAGACGCCTGACCAGGATCCGATCCAGGCGCTCATGGCGATCTCCGGCGACAGCGACGGAATCGAGATCCTGGCCATTCTGCTCGACATTTTCTCCACCGGCTTCGTGCAAGTCGACAAGGGCACGGCGGACGAGGCCTATGTGTGGCCCTATTTCGTCGGAAAGTCGCTCGGCCTGCTGACGCCGCAGGAGAAGGTCGAACTGCTGCGAATCGTGACGGCTGGTGACGTCGCGGAGATGCAGGAATACGGGAATTACAACTTCTTCCGCGTCGGCATCACACCCGACGGCCGCTGGAAGTTCCTCTCCGTCGGCGACTGACCACGATCCGGATTGTGGGGCAAACTGTGGGCTGTGATCGGAACTGCTTGTCGTCTAGACTGGCAGCGCCTAACTCAGTCGGCATCGAAACAGCCCGGTGGACCCCATGCCCTCAGCCTTCCTGCCCGATCGCGCCTTTGTCCGAATAACGGGGGCGGATGCCGAGCACTTTCTGCAGAATCTGATCACCACCGATCTCGGGGCACTTGCGACCCGTGAGTTGCGTCCGGGCGCGCTTCTTACGCCACAGGGCAAGATCTTCTATGATTTCCTGATCTCCCGCAGCGATGACGGTTTCCTGGTCGATATCCGCGCCGATCAGGTGGAGGCCTTCGTCAGGCGTATGACGATGTACAAGCTGCGCGCTGCCGTGACGATCGAGACGCTGCCGGAAACGGGTGCGACGGTCATCTGGGGCGAGGCCAGCGATGGCGCCGCCGACCATCGATTCGCGCTCGCCGGAACCGGGGTTCGCCGCCAACCCGGCCGGATCGATGGTGCTGGCGACCGGGGCGCTTACGATGCGCTTCGCATTCTCCACGGCGTGCCGGAATCGGGGCGGGACTACGCGCTACAGGACGCCTTTCCGCACGATATCCTCTTCGACAAGTCGGGTGGCGTCTCCTTCCGCAAGGGATGTTATGTCGGTCAGGAAGTGGTGTCGCGCATGCAGCATCGCTCGACCGCGCGGCGCCGCGTGGTGATCGTCTCGGGCGAAGCGCCGCTTCCAGCGTCCGGCTCAGAGATCACCATCGGCGGCAAGACGATCGGCGCGCTCGGCACGGTCGCTGGCGAGCGCGCGCTTGCGATTGTCCGCATCGACAAGGCCGGTGAAGCCATGGCAGTCGGCGAGCCCATCCTTGCCGGTGACTTGCCGGTATCGGTTGCCCTTCCCGGCTGGACGGGACTGACTTTCCCCAGCTCGGCCGAGGAGGCCTGACATGGGTTCGGCTGCCGCTCTGCCCTCCGCCCGCGCCTGGCAACGCATGCTCTCCGGTCGGCGTCTCGACCTGCTCGACCCCTCGCCGCTTGATGTCGAGATCACCGATATTGCCCATGGGCTTGCCCGCGTCGCCCGCTGGAACGGGCAAACCTCCGGCGATCATGCCTTCTCCGTTGCCCAGCACAGCCTGATCGTCGAGGACATCTTCCGCCGCTCCAACCCCAAGGCCACGGCCGACGAGCTGATGGTGGCGCTGCTGCATGACGGGCCGGAATATGTCATCGGCGACATGATCTCTCCGTTCAAGGCCGTCGTCGGTGGCGGCTACAAGGTCGTGGAAAAGCGACTGGAGGCGGCCATCCATCTGCGCTTCGGCCTGCCTGCCCATCCGAAAGCGGTGCTGAAGGACCTGATCAAGAAGGCCGACATGATCTCTGCCTATTTCGAGGCAACCGTGCTCGCCGGCTTTGCCGAGGCCGAAGCCCGCAAGCTGTTCGGCCAGCCCAAGGGCTTCACCCGCGATACGATCCTGATCGAACCGCTGCCCGCCTATCAGGCCCAGGCAAAGTTCCTCGAACGCTTCGAAGAGATCGAGGCCGACAGGCAGTCGACGACCTGGGCCCGCCCATGAGCGTCATCGTCGTTTTACCGCTCGCCCGAATTGCCGAGATGGCCGTGCGTCACAAGGCGCGCGAGATGATCAGCCTGCTGGCTGCCAATCAGGATTTTCACCGGCCGGCGGTCATCCAGGCCGAGCGGCATCTGAAGCTTGCGATGAACGACATCAGCTTTGCCGGCACCGGCGATCTGATTGCGCCGCAGGAAGCACATGTCGCCGAGATCATCGGTTTCGCAAAGGCGTGGGATCAGGCCGCACCGCTCGTCGTGCATTGCTGGATGGGCGTGTCGCGGTCTCCGGCAGCTGCGATGATCGCGAGCCTTGCGATTGCTCCCGACGACGACGACGATGCGCTGGCGAAGCGTTTGCGCGAAGCCTCGCCATTTGCCACGCCCAATATGCGGCTGGTGGAAATCGGCGACGACATGCTCGGTCGTGGCGGACGCTTCGCAAAGGCGGTGAAGGCACTCGGGCGGGGCGCCGATGCCGACGGCAACAGGCCGTTTGTATTGCCGCTTCCCGCAAGAGATCCAATCCAGTCATGACAGCACCGGCGGAGATCGAGATCGGGCTCAATGCCGCGATCGTCGCCATCAACGCCCGTACCCCACGCCTGCTCGTGGTCGGAGAGGACGGCAACGCACTCGATGCGCTGCCCTTCGGCCCCTTCGATCCGAACCGGCACCGGACGATGGAGATGTCGCTTCGGCATACCGTCGAAGCACAAACGGCGCTCGAACTGGGTTACATCGAGCAACTCTACACCTTCGGGGATCGCGGCCGCCACAAGATGCCCGGCGACCAGGGACCCCATGTCGTCTCCGTCGGCTATCTTGCGCTGACGAGGCTCGACACCGACGGCGATGCACGGCTCGAACTGTCCGGAGCCCGATGGCGTGACTGGTACGGATATCTTCCCTGGGAGGACTGGCGGCAGGGACGTCCGGCTCTCCTGGACCGTGTCATCCTGCCGGCGCTGACCTCATGGGCAGAAGAGACATCGGTCTCCTCCCGCCGCTCACGGCTGCGACTTGCTTTTGGTCTCGATGACTTCCCCTTCGACGAAGAACACGTGCTGGAGCGCTACGAGCTGCTCTACGAAGCAGGACTGGTCGAGGAAGCCGTGCAGGACGGCCGGGTCGAGCGCTGCCGCACAACCGTGACCCTGGGGCGTCCGATGCGCCATGACCACCGGCGGATCGCCGCGACGGCGCTTGCCCGGTTGCGCAGCAAGATCAAGTATCGACCCGTCATATTCGAACTGATGCCGCCGGAGTTCACTCTCACCGAGCTGCAGGGCACGGTCGAGGCGATTGCCGGGCACCACGTACACAAACAGAATTTCCGGCGCCTGGTCGACGGCGCCGAACTGGTCGAACCGACGGGATCGACTCAGGCCGCCACCGGTGGCCGGCCGGCGGCCCTCTTCCGCTTCCGTCGCCAGGTGCTCGAAGAGCGTCCGGCGCCGGGCCTCAAGGTCGGAGGCCGGACCAGCGGTTGACCTCGCCTGCCTCGGCCCCATCTAGGGCGTGGATATCAACAGCAGGGAGCAATCACGGCATGGACTTGGATACGAACGAAGCGATACTCGCGACACAGGCGGCGCTCGAACAGGCGAGCCAGCTTGCGGTCCAGTATTCCTTCTCGATCGTCGGAGCGCTTCTTCTCCTCTGCATCGGCTGGTGGCTTGCCGCACTGCTCAGCCGCTGGACCCATGCCGGTCTCATGCGGGTTCGCGGCTTCGACGAGACGCTGGCGCGCTTCTTTGCCAATGTCGTGCGCTACGGCGCACTCATTCTCGTCTTCGTCACCGTGCTCGGCCAGTTCGGCGTCCAGACCGCCTCGATCATCGCGGCGCTGGGTGCGGCGGGCCTCGCGATCGGCCTTGCCTTGCAGGGCACGCTGCAGAACATTGCGGCCGGCATCATGCTCCTTGTGCTCCGTCCGTTTCGCGTCGGTGAGTATATCGATACCGGTTCGATTTCGGGAACCATCGTCGAGATCGGTCTTTTTGCGACGGAATTGAAGACGCCTGATGGCCTGTACCGGCTCGCACCCAATTCGACGCTGTGGAATGTGCCGATCACCAATTTCAGCCGTCTTCCGACCCGCCGTTTCGAACTGAAGGTGGGCATCGACTACAATGACGACATCGATCTGGCCGAGAAGATCATGCGCGATCATGCGGAGGCGGATGAAAGGGTCTTGAAGGATCCGGCGATCTCTACCCATGTCGACCAGCTGGGCGACAGCGCCGTGGTCATAACCATGTGGTACTGGACCGCAGCTTCGAACTACTGGCCGACGTCGCGCGAGATGATCAAGAAGGTGAAGAAGTCCTTCGACGAGAACGGGATTTCCATCCCGTTCCCGCAGGTGACCTATCACGGCTCGCCGCAGATGGTCGCCCTACCCGAGCGCTTCGTCGACGCTCAGGCGAAGGAAGCCTGAGCGTTACCTGCCGCCACAGGTGCAACCCAGGTTTTGGAATTAGAGGCAGCGGGGCTCAGCTCTCGCTCTGCTGCCCTGCAGTCGTTTCGATATGCCGGTCGATGATGCGCTGCATTTCGGCGAGCACTTCCAGCACGCTGACAGTGTCGTCCTCGGTCATGCCCGCAGTAGTCTCGGCATGCGGGCCTTCCCCCACCTGTTCAGAACAGGACGCGGACTTGTGCGTCGCAAGCGTTGACTGCACTGCTGAAATTTCCTGGCAAGCAGATGTCGTGTCGGAGTGATGTGGGTCACAAGTGATTGCTAGATCATTTCTAGTAATGGATGCAGGTGTCGAAGCATCATGTCGGACATCCCTGCCCTGGAGCGCGCTGTCCGGCTTCAAAAGTGTCGTCGTCATACTTGCCCCTTACACAGTCGTCGTTCCGTCTGCATTACCCCAATGCGATACAAACTGTATGCATGACAAAGGGCTAGGGGATTCGGTTTTCACGGTCAAAAACCAGGAATCACGGGTAATAACTAGCGAAGCAAATGCTGATATATCAGCAAAGCCTTGGCAGACATGGGTTTTCCGGATCACGCGGCATCCCGGCGCATGCTGCACCGCAAAACAATCCGCAAACTTTGTCGTGAGTTCAGCGGAGCGAGATGTCGAGGCCGATGTCGAGCGTCGGGGCTGCCATGGTGATCTGGGAGGTCGAGATATAGTCGACACCCGTCTCGGCGATCGCGCGAATCGTCTGCAGGTTGACGTTGCCCGAGGCTTCTAGGACCACGCGCCGGACATCCGAGGCGTAATCGGAAGGGCTGAGGCCATGATGATCGCGGTTGATCTCAACCGCCTCTCGCAACAGATCCGGCCCCATATTGTCGAGCAGGATCACATCCGGCCGTGCGCCAAGCGCTTCGCGCATCTGGTCGAGACCGTCGACCTCGACCTCGATCTTCACGAGATGGCCTGCATAGGCACGCGCGGCATTTATTGCGGAGGCGACACCACCGGCGACGGCAATGTGGTTGTCCTTGATCAGGATCGCGTCGTCGAGCCCGAAGCGATGATTGGATCCGCCGCCCAGTCGCACGGCGTATTTCTCGACTGCTCTCAGGCCCGGCAGGGTCTTGCGGGTGCAGGTCACCCGCGCCTTCGTATCTGCGATCTCGGCGGCAAAGCGGGCGGTGTAACTCGCCACACCGGAGAGATGCATGAGGAAGTTCAGTGCGACGCGCTCGGCCGATAGAACTGACCGGGCGTTGCCGGACACGCGGGCGATCGCCTGCCCCGGGGCCACCGTGTCGCCATCGATCACGAAGGCTTCGAAGCGCAAGTCCGAATCGATCAGGCGAAATGCCGCTTCCGCCAAGGGCAGTCCGGCGACGACGCCGTGTTCGCGGCTGTTCAAATCGGCCACCGCCGTCTTCTCCGGTCCGATCGTCGCATAGGTGGTGATGTCACCGGCCCGGCCGAGATCTTCCAGAAGCGCGTTGCGGACAAGGTCCTCGATCATCAGGGGCGAAAGCTGCGGGCGAAGGCTCGGGGTCATCGGCGTGGTCTCCTCAGCCGGCCAGTTCGGCGGCAATGCGATCGGCATCTTTCAGCGTCAGATAGGTGCGGTGGCGCAGCGCTTCCTGCGGATTGGGATGGTCGGCGCGCATATGGGCTCCACGGCTTTCCGTACGGAGATAAGCGCCGACGGCAATCAGCTTGGCGGTGGCGGTGATGTTGGAGAAGCGTACGCGCGGGCGCTTGCGCTCCAGAGCCACGAGTTCACGGATCAGCACCTTCAGCCCCGCCTCGTCTCTGATGACGCCCGCATAGCGGCTCATCAGACCGCGCAGGTCCTTGAGCTCGGGACTATCCTCGACGGTCACAAGGTCGTCGTTCTCGCCAGCGCTCGTGCCCCATTCATAAAGGGCCGATTCCGGCAGCATGCCCTTGATCGAGTCGGCGATTCGCCCGGCAAAGACGACGGCTTCGAGAAGCGAGTTGGAGGCGAGACGGTTGGCGCCATGGACGCCGCTCGAAGTCACCTCTCCCGCTGCCCAGAGGCCATCCAGCGATGTGCGACCATCGGCATCCACGAGCACGCCGCCCATGTGGTAATGCACCGCCGGGACCACCGGAATGGGCTGACTGACAGGATCGATGCCGGCGGCGATGCAGGAGGCAAAGACCGTCGGAAAGCGTTTCAAAAATTCCTTGCCGATCGCCTTGGTGCAGTCGAGAAAGGCGCCTCGGCCGGCTGCCACTTCGGCGAAGACGCCGCGCGCAACGATATCGCGCGGTGCAAGCTCCGCGTCGACGTGCAGATCGGTCATGAAACGATGGCCGGCCGCATTCACGAGCACAGCACCGTCACCGCGAAGAGCTTCGGTCGCGAGTGGCGCCGGGTCCTGGCCTATATCGATCGCGGTCGGGTGGAACTGGACAAATTCCGGATCGGCGATCATGGCGCCAGCCTTTGCCGCCATGCCGACACCCGTGCCGCGCGCTTCGGCAGGATTGGTAGTCACAGAATAGAGATGGCCGACACCGCCGGAGCAGAGGACGACGGCGCGGGCGGGAAAGGCGACGCGGGTCTTCGACTGGCCGGCATCGGGCCTCGCAATAACACCGGAGACGAAACGGCCCTCGGCGATCAACTCCTCGACCACATAACCTTCCATCACCCGGATCGACGGCGTGCGACGAACGGCAGAGATCAGCGCCTCCATGATCGCGCCACCCGCCCGGTCACCGGCCACGCGCACGATCCGCCGCTCGGAATGAGCCGCTTCACGGGACAGCAGAAGATGACCTTCGAGATCGCGGTCGAATGGTACGCCATAAGCCAGCAGGTCATGCACGCGGTCCGGCCCTTCGGATATCATCAGCCGCGCCATCTTTTCCTCGACGAGCCCGGCACCGGCCGACACCGTATCGGCCAGATGTTTGTCGAAGCTGTCGCCGGGGCTCATGGCAGCGGCGATGCCGCCTTGCGCCCAAGCCGAGGACGCGCCCTGCCCGATCGGGGCGGCGGCGAGCACAGTGACGGGGCGTGGCGCCAGCTTCAGGGCGCAGAAGAGGCCGGCCAGGCCGCCACCGACGATGACTATATCGTCGATGCCCTGCCAGGATTGCGGCCGCATGGATTCAAGATTGGTCGCCATTCAGCCCTCCCCGGCCGGCCGGTATTTCAATTCTTCAGATTGATCATCCGTTCGACGGCAAGCCGTGCGCGGCCCGCAATTGCCGGATCAACCGTGACTTCCTCTGTCATGAAGAGCAGGCTGTCGAGGATCTTCGGCAGAGTGATGCGCTTCATATGCGGACAGAGGTTGCAGGGCTTGACGAAATCGACCTCGGGCACTTCCACCTGAATGTTCGAGGCCATCGAGCACTCGGTGACGAGCAGGACACGGGCCGGGCGCTTGGTCTTGACATAGTCGATCATGCCCTTGGTCGAGCCGGCAAAGTCAGAGACGGCCAGCACGCTCGGATGGCATTCCGGATGGGCGACGATCTCGATGCGCGGATCGGCCTTCTTGTATTCCAGCAGTTCGTCGGCCGTAAAGCGCTCATGCACCTCGCAGTGGCCTTTCCAGGTGAGGATCTTTTTGCTCGTCTGGTTGGCGACATTCATCGCCAGATATTCGTCCGGAATGCAGAGCACCGTGTCGCTGTCGAAGCTGTTGACCACGTCGACGGCATTGGCCGAGGTGCAGCAGATGTCGGTTTCAGCCTTCACGTCGGCGGAGGTGTTGACATAGGTGACGACGGGCACGCCGGGGTAGCGCTCGCGCAGCAGGCGGACATCGGCGCCGGTGATCGATTCGGACAGCGAGCAGCCGGCGCGGCCATCGGGGATCAGCACGGTCTTTTGTGGATTGAGCAGCTTCGAGGTCTCGGCCATGAAATGCACGCCGCACTGGACGATGATCTCGGCATCGACGCTGACGGCATCACGGGCGAGCTGTAGCGAATCGCCCTTGATGTCGGCGACGCAGTGGAAGATCTCCGGCGTCTGGTAGTTGTGCGCCAGGATGACGGCGCCGCGTTCCTTCTTCAGCCGGTTGATCGCATGGATGTAAGGCGCAAAAATCGGCCATTCGATCGCAGGAATGAAGTCGCGGACGCGCTCATAGAGATGCGCGGTCTCCTTGGCGACGGCGGGCGAATAGGTCAGATCCGGACGCTCCAAGACGCCGAAACGCTCGGCTGCTGTGCGGGACGTGCTGTTGGCTTCCACCAGATGCTGCGCTTCCATGGCCATCTCCTCCATTATTTATGCTCAAACTGAGCATAACAAGCGCCAAAGAAAACCGGCGATCGCCGGTAGTGCCGATGTAGAAAGTTTCGCCCTCGATTGCAAGGGAGGTTTTAGCCCCGGCTGCGGCCCTTAGAGCTCGGCTACGACCGGCGCGTGACGAGAAGCGCTTTCCCTCATCGGGAAAAACGTTAGTTTGGCTGCTCCTTGAGGCAAGGCTCTGCGAGGCCAAATGTTCGAACTGTTGCCGCTGATCCTGATCGGCGTTCTCTTTGTCATCATCCGGGGTGCTGCCAAGCGCATCGATCGCCTCGAGAGGGAACTCGGAGAGGTCCGCGAGCGGCTGCTCAGGGTTGGCGGAGCCACCGCAGTGCCATCAGCCATTCCGATGGAGACGGAAGAGCCGGTCGAAGTTGCACTGCCGCAGACGGTCGCAGAGACCGTGACCGCAGAGGAACCCCCGCTCGACGGTGCGCCGTATCAAAGCGCGCCTGCCTCCCTGACTGAGGAAAACACTGAACTCCTCGCCACGGCGGCTCGCGGCGAAGCCACGGCCGCCGCACCTGCGGAAAGCCTGGAAAATCTCCTCGGCGCGCGCTGGGCCGTCTGGGCCGGCGGCCTGGCTCTGGCGCTCGGCGGGGTCTTTCTCGTGCGTTACTCGATCGAAAGCGGTCTGCTCGGTCCGGGTGTGCGGCTGACGCTTGCCGCGCTGTTCGGTCTTCTTCTGATTGCCGCCGGCGAACTCATTCGTCGCAAGGCGCTGCCGAAGGCCGAAGCCCTCTATGCCAATGCCATGGTGCCCGGCATCCTCACGGCAGCGGGCGCGGTCTCGCTGTTCGGCGCGATCTATGCGGCGCATGGTATTTATGAATTCATCGGCCCGACGCTCGCCTTCCTGCTTCTGGGGCTGACTGCCTTCGGTGTGCTCGGCCTCTCGCTGCTGCATGGCCAGGCGCTGGCCGGGCTCGGGCTCGTCGGCTCCATGCTGACTCCGCTTCTGATCTCGACCACGGCGCCGAGCCTCTGGACACTGTTCATCTATCTGACCGTCGCCCAGCTCGCGACGGCGCTCGCCTCACGGATCAAGGGCTGGCTGATCGTCCCGGCGATTGCCCAGGTGCTGCTCGGGCTCTGGGCGCTGGTGGCACTCATCGACGCCGCCGAAATCACGCCGGTTGCCCTCTCACTGATTGCCATGATCGCCAGCTGGATGCTGATCTGGCCAGGCGCGAAGGGTGAAGACCCCGCGACGCCCGAAACCCCGCTGTCGCTCGATGCGCTCGGACGGCGGATGGCATCGGGTCCGCTTGCGCTCGACATCACGCTGTCGCTCGCGGTCCTTTTGCCGGCCCTCGTGATGCTGGATCGAGGCCCTACGGTCTCCTTGCCGCTGTTTGCCTTCGCGGCCTTGGTCGCAGCGCTCGCCGCCGCCGGCAGCGCCCGTCACGGCGCCTTTTGGCCAACGGCACTCGCGGCCACGGGTGCCCTGATCGGGGCCGTGGTGAAGTCCGGCTTGATCGCCCAGGCGCAGGTGCTCCTGCTCGGTTTCGGCTGGGACGAAACGGCCGTGGTCAGCCTCGGCGGTCCGGTCATGCTGATCTTCCTGGGGCTTGCCGCCGTCTTTGCCTTTATCGGCCTTGCCCAGAACCGCCGTCGCTTTGCCGAAGACCCGTTGTTCGCAACGGTCTGGGCCGTGATCGTTGCGGTGCTGCCGGTGATGCTCACAACCATCAGCTTCGTGTTTTACGGGACCTATGCCCGGGACTGGGCGCATGGTCTCTTCGCGCTCGGCCTCGGGGCCGTGCTGCTCGCGGCCTGCGAGTATCTGTATCGCCAAGGCGCCCTGCCCGGCTTCCGACGCGGGATCGACGTCCTGATTCTCGGCAGCTTCGCCGCCTTTACGCTCATGCTGCATTGCCTCACCGATGGCGTTGTGACCACGATCCTGCTCGCGCTCCTCGGCTTTGCCTATCTGATGGCGACCCGCAAACGGGCGTGGAGCGGGCTGCCCTGGATGTTGGTGGCAGCGCTTGTCGGCGTGCTCTTCCGCATCTTCTGGGATCCGACGCTGGTCGGGCCGGATGCCCTGTCGCGGACGCCTCTCTTGAACCAGTTGCTGCCCGGCTATGGCATTCCGGCACTGCTCGCTCTGCTCTCGGCCTATGAGATGCGGAACTGGCCGGGCCTTCGGGTTCGCAATGCGCTGCAGGGCCTCGCCAGCCTTCTCGGCCTGCTCGCAGTCGCGATCCTCGTCCGCCATGCGATGAATGGTGGCGTACTCGATGCGTCCGCTCCGACGCTTGGCGAACAGTCGATCTACACGCTGCTGGTGGTCGGCCTCTCCGGCATCCTGATGACGCTCGACGTCAAATCGCCGAGCCCGGTCTTCCGCTACGGCTCGATGGTGGCGGGCGGCATCGCCATCTTGCAGACGCTGAGCCTGCATCTCGGGGTGCTCAACCCCTATTTTTCGGGCGAGAGCACCGGCAATTGGCTGCTGATCAACCTGCTGCTGATCGGTTATCTCCTGCCCGGCCTCGCCTATGCGGGCCTTGCCTTCTACGCCCGCGACAAGCGCCCGCTTCCTTACGTGATCCTGCTCGCGCTGTCCGGTGCCCTGCTCGGTTTCGCCTGGGTGACGCTCACGGTCCGGCGCTTCTGGCAGGGCGAGTTCATTGCCTACTGGAAGGGCTTCCAACAGGCGGAGACCTACAGCTATTCCGTCGCCTGGCTCGCCATCGGCGTTGGTCTGCTTGCGCTCGGTTCGCGATTCGATGCGAGGAGCCTGCGCATTGCGTCTGCCGTCATCGTGATGCTGACGGTCGCCAAGGTCTTCCTGATCGACATGGCCAACCTCGAAGGCGTGCTGCGCGCGCTGTCCTTCATCGGCCTCGGCTTCGTGCTGATCGGCATCGGGCTCTTCTACCAGAGGATCCTGAGCGGCAAGTCGAGCCGCTCGCCCGATGTGGACGACGAGGAGGCGCCGACGGGGATCTGATTGAGGGCGGTTGAACAGTGGGCGCTCGCAAGGCTAGATGCGGGCCGACCAGAATAGGGAAACTGTCTTGACCGCCCTTCTCACCGCCGCCGACTTCGCCCCCCATGAGACGCTCGCCGCCCGCCTTCTGCCGCATGCAACGGATGGCGATGATGGCTCGCACGACCTCGCCCATATCCATCGCGTCTTCAGGAACGCCTTGAAGATAAAGGCCGGCGAAGGCGGCGATGCCGAAATTCTCGCTGCTGCCGTTCTGCTGCATGACTGTGTCGCCGTCGAGAAAAGTTCGCCGCTCCGATCGCAGGCCTCGCGGCTTGCCGCAGAAAAGGCGAGCGGCATTCTGGCGGGGCTCGGCTGGCCGAAGGAGAGGGTCGAGGCCGTGGCACATGCGATCCTCACCCACAGCTTTTCCGCCAACATCCAGCCGGAGACGCTGGAAGCGAAGATGCTGCAGGATGCCGACCGGCTCGATGCGATCGGCATGGTCGGGGTGGCCCGCTGTTTCTACATTGCCGGGCGCATGGGTTCAGGCCTCTATCACCCCGGCGATCCCGGCGCCGAGAACCGCCCGCTCGACGATCGCAGCTTTGCCATCGACCACTTCCCGGCCAAGCTCCTGAAGCTCTCCGATGGTTTCCAAACCGAGACCGGCCGCAAGCTGGCACAGGAGCGGCACGAGCGGCTCACCTTGTTCCTGACCCTCTTCCGCGACGAAATCTGAAGGACGCTAAACCATGCAAGTGACCGGGCTTTCCATCTATCCCTTCAAGAGCGGGCGCGGCATTGCGCTTCCCCAGGCACGCATCGATGCCATGGGCCTCTCCGACGACCGGCGCATGATGCTGGTCGATCCCGATGGTCAGTTCATCACCCAGCGGGAAATGCCCGACCTTGCTCGCCTCACGGCGCTTCCGGCGGCCTCCTATCTCACACTCCGACTGGATGACGGGCGTGAGATGATGGTCGCGCCGCCGCAGCCGGACAATCGCATGGATGTCAACATCTGGCGCTCGACCGTCAGCGCGGCGATGGCGCATGACAGCGTCAATGCCAAGCTTTCCGACTGGTTCGGCCGGCCGGTGAAGCTCGCCTTCATCGACGGCGAGAGCCGCCGCGAGGCGAGCGCGGAATGGGCCGGCGACGGCACGCCGATGGGCTTTGCCGACGGCTACCAGATCCTGGTCACGACATCAGGCTCCTTGCGCGCGTTGAATGAGGACATGGAGCGGCATGGCGAAGGTTCTGTTGGCATGGATCGGTTTCGCCCGAACATCGTCGTCGACTGCGACGAACCCTGGGCAGAAGACACCTGGACCGGCCTCGAGATCGGCGGCATCCGCTTCGATTTCGTCAAACCCTGCCCACGCTGCATCATGACAACGCAGGACCAGCAGACCGGATCGCGCGAGGGCGCCAACCCGATGCCGGCCATGGGCCGCATCCGCATGTCCGCCGATCGCCGCGTGCCGGGCGTGCTGTTCGGCTGGAATGCTGTGCCGCGCGGTGAGGGTCTAGTGCGGGTTGGTGATGCGGTGACTGTGCTTGGCAGCCGGGAGGGTTGGGCGATCAAGCAGCGGTGAGGCGGAGTATAGGGTGGCCGCCAAAAGTGCGAGCCCTTCTCCCCCTTGGTGGGGGAGAAAGCGATTTCGATGAATTAGTCGGGGCGCAAGCCACGGCTAAACATCTGAAATCGCAAGCGAGGGGGCCCGTCAGGCTGTGCCCACAGTACCAATCCCCTCACCAGCAAAATCTGAAGTTTAGGCCGCTTGCGCTGGCCTAAGCCTTCGATTTTGCAACCTCTCCCACAAGGGGAGAGGTGGTACGCACCGCCCTCGCCCCCCTGACATTCATCAAATCCCCTGATGGCCAGTTCATCAAAAGGCGTTTCTGCTCGTCCATCGACTGCACTAATGTGTGATGGACAGAGGAGAATCCCCCGATGACGACCACCAGCCGCCCTGCCATGCCCTGGCTCATCATTCTCGCCGGATCGCTGATTGCGGTGATGACCTTTGGGCCGCGCTCGGCCATGGGGTTCTTCCAGCTGCCGATGCTCGCCGACCGGGGCTGGGACCGCTCCACCTTCGGGCTTGCCATGGCATTCCAGAACCTGTTCTGGGGCATCAGCCAGCCGTTCTTCGGAGCGCTCGCCGACAAGTATGGTACGGGTCGCGTTCTCGTCATGTCGGGCGTGCTTTATGCCGCTGGCCTCGTGATGATGGCCAATGCTTCGGCGCCCATCTGGCTGCATATGGGCGGTGGCGTGCTGATCGGGCTTGCGATCGGCGCGGGTTCGTTCAGCGTTATCCTTTCGGCCTTTGCCCGCAATGTGACACCCGAACAGCGGTCGATGGCGTTTGGCATCGGCACGGCGGCAGGCTCTGCCGGCATGTTCTTGTTTGCACCCTTGAGTCAGGGTTTCATCTCGGCCTTCGGCTGGTCGGACAGTCTCGTGATCATCGCCGTGATGATGCTGGTCGTGCCGCTGCTTGCCTTTCCGTTGCGCGGCAACGCGCAGTCGGGCACACAGTCCGGCAACCAGTATCAGCAGACGATCGCCGAGGCGCTGAAAGAAGCCTTCGCGCACAAGAGCTACCTTCTGCTAACGACCGGCTTCTTCGTCTGCGGCTTCCAGGTCGCCTTCATCACCGCGCATTTCCCGGCCTATCTCGGCGATATCGGCATCGAGGCGAGCTATGCGGTGATCGCGATGGCGCTGATCGGCTTTTTCAACATCATCGGCTCGCTCGCAGCCGGCTGGATCGGGCAGCGCTATTCCAAGCCCTACTTCCTCGCCGTCATTTATATCGGCCGCTCGATCACGGTGACGCTCTTTCTGCTTCTGCCGCAGACGCCGGCCTCCGTCGTTGTCTTTGCCGCCGTGATGGGCCTGCTCTGGCTCTCCACCGTCCCGCCGACCAACGGTCTTGTGGCGATCATGTTCGGCACGCGCCACCTCGGCCTGCTCGGAGGCCTGGTCTTCCTTTCCCACCAGATCGGCTCCTTCCTCGGCGTGTGGATGGGCGGCTATCTCTACGACCTGTTCAGAACTTACGACCAAGTCTGGTGGTTGGGTGTGGCGCTCGGCATCTTCGCGGCTGTGGTGCATTGGCCGATCCGCGAACAAGCCGTGGAGAGACCGGCTGTCGGAATGGCGTAATTTTGCCCAAAGTGAGATCATATTTCGGCATGGCGCCCATGCCGGATCAAAATTCCTGTGTTTTCGCCTGAGGGCGACCGTCACAGAAAATTATTTTATTTTTCTTCTGCCGCCCGTTGACGGATTCCGAGCCAGCACCTAACTTGTGCGAGCTGGTTCGGACACTGACGACGAACCATTTACGGCCTCCGCCTGGGAGGCCGCAGCCAAAGAAGGAGGTCAGCGAAATGCAAGTTGTGTTTCTTGATGCCATCCGATCCTGGCAGCAGACCCCGCGCCTCGTGATGGTGAAACGCCATTCCGAATGCACCTGTCGAATGTGACGCTGCGCAAGCACTGATTTCATATCCATCGACATCTTAGACAACGCCGTGCCGCGCGCATGGGCGGGGAATATCGTTATGAAGAAGCAAGTTATCGAATATGCCGGGATCCCGGTTGGCATCACCATACCCGACGGCGACAGGGTCAAGTTCATCGCCGTCAAATATCCGGTCATCGACCTCGACGGCGGTAGCTATCGCAATATCAGCGAACTTCAGGCCGCCATCCACGACCACATGGCGAAGTCTGCGCCGGAAGATCAGGCCGTGTTTCTGGGCGCGGCCAATGCGCCAGGCGTTTCGAGCGAGCGCAAGGTCTTCAACGCCGCCTGACAGAATCCCTCGCGTGCCGCGCCGGGCTCCAGCCCCCGCGGCACGTAGACATGGCGATCCAGAAAATAGGCCGTCAACCGAAAGGCTGCCGCCAATGTCTCCGGATCTGCCGCGCGGTTGGTTCCGGGGGTCAAGAAATCCGGCAGCGCCAGCATCTTGTCCGCCCAGGGGGCGCCTGCCTCGCGGCTGACGGCCCTGCCCGACTTCGGTGAGACATAAGCCAGATCGTGATGCGTGCCCGTCGCGGCGCATTCGCTCAAATCCAGCCCGAAGCCGAGATCATTCAGCAGCGCGAGCTCGAAGCGGACGAAGAGTTCGCCTGCCGTCGCCGGCTCCTCGAGATGATCGAGGATGACATCCAGCGCCTGGAAGAGATGCGGATGGGGATCACGCTCCGGCAAAAGCCGCAGCAGGGCGGCGAGCGCCTGCACGCCGTAGACGGCGGTCGCACTCTCCAGCAGCCGCCCAGCCCGCAGCATCAGAGGCTCTATACGAAACTCGCCGAGATGTTCGTCGAGGCGTGCGCGCCAGGTGACCTCCAGCCGATTGCCGGGCTGCAAGACCGGCTGCATCGTGCGCGACCGGCCGGAGCGCACCATGCCCAGATGGCGGCCACGGCTGCGCGTCATCACCTCGGCGATGACGCTTGTTTCGCCATGCCGCCGCACCCCGAGAAGGATTGCCTCATCTGTCCATTGCATGCACGAGTTTTACCGCAGAGGCCGGGCTAGCGCGAGGAATTTCGCGAGATGTCAGACGTCCGTGAGATAGCGTTGCACCCAGCCGCGCCAATGGGCAATCGCTTCGGCCTTTCCGGGATAGCGTTTTTCTTCATGCAGTTGCACGAGCGACTTCATCGCCTGGAAGAGCACCACCGACATGGCCTCGGCCTGTTCCTCCGGCAATTGCGGGCGCCACAGCATGAGGATCTCGGTGATCCGCTTGCGCAGGCTTTCGCGAAGCACGCCCGGGCGTACACCCGGTTGCTCCCAGCGGGCATCGAGCAGGCTGAGCGCCAGACTGCGCTCGACTGCGTGAGCGACCAGCACGTCGAGCAAACGGTCGGCAAGCTGGCTGCCATCGAGGTCCGCCACCTGCGCCCTGATTCGGTCGAGGGCCGCCTCGACATGCTCGGCGTAGCGGGCAACGAGGGCGTCGGCGAGCACATCCTTGTTGGGAAAGAACTGGTAGAGTGAGCCGATCGGTGCCTCGGCCCGGGCAGCAATCTCCGTCATGGTCGCAGCCCTGTAGCCCTGCTCGGCAAACACGGCGGCACCGGCATCAAGAAGCTTTGCGACCCGGGCAATGCCGCGCTTGCGTTTGGGCTCCTTGGCGGTCGGCGCGGGCGTCGCCTGCGATGTCGCCGCCGAACTTGACTTTTGCGAGGCCATGCTCATAAAACTCGTTTGTGAGGTCTACCTCATTTATTTGATGAAAACGCGCTTTCGTCCAGCCCTTTCCGGCAAAGGTGTCTCAGACGAAGGACGGAGACAGTCATGTCCCTGGACAAAGAGCACGGAACGCCAGCCCAACCTGGCCTGTTGACACCGCTTCCGGTCGTGCTTCGCTGGCTTGTTCTCCTCGCTCTGTCCGTTGCGATCTCCGGCGGACTTTTCCTCGCGCATATCCCGGGCGCGCTGCTGCTCGGGCCCATGGTCGCGGCCATTCTCGTGGCCACCAACGGCGCACGGCTTTCCGTTCACCGCTATCCCTACATCTTCGCCCACTCGCTGATCGGCTGCATCATAGCCCGCTCGATTGATCTCGGAACGCTGTCGACGGTGGCAGACGACTGGCCGGTCTTTCTGTCCATCGTGCTTGCGATCATCGCCGCGAGCAGCCTGCTTGGCTATTTCATGGCGAAAGCCGAGATACTGCCGGGCACCACAGCAATCTGGGGCACATCTGCCGGAGCCGCCTCAGCCATGGTCCTGATGGCAGAAGCGCATGGCGGGGATGCGCGGCTGGTCGCCTTCATGCAGTATCTGCGCGTCGCCTTCGTCGCGACCGGGGCGTCGCTGATGGCAGCCTTCGTCTTCAACATCGAGGGTGGCGCAGCACATCCGGTCGTCTGGTTTCCGGAGACGGACTGGCTCGATCTGTCCTTAACGCTGGCTGCGGCCCTTGCGGCGGCGATGATCGGCGCACGGTTCCGGATACCGGCTGGCACCATGCTCCTGCCGCTGGTCGCGACGACGGTTCTGCATGTCATGGGCTATATCACCCTGCAACTGCCCGAATGGCTGTTGGCGCTCGGCTATGGTGTGATCGGCTGGCGGATCGGCCTGTCCTTCACGCGGCGGATCCTCAGGCATGCGGCAAGCGCCCTGCCCCAGATCGTCGGCTCGATCCTCGTGCTGATGGCCTTCAGCGGCGGACTTGCCTTCCTGCTCTGGTCGCTGCATGGCATCGACCCGCTGACCGCCTATCTCGCGACCAGCCCTGGCGGGCTCGATTCGATCGCGATCATTGCCGCGACCACGCCGGTCGATATGTCCTTCATCATGGCGCTGCAGACCATGCGGCTGATCGTCATCATCCTGATCGGACCGACGATTTCGGACTTCGTGGCAAGGCGCGTGGCGAAGGACTGAGCGCCCTTCGCTTGAATGTGCTTAGTCGCGGGGGAACTCGAGGCCCATTTCGCGGAAGCGTTCGGGATCGTTGCCCCAGTTCTCGCGTACCTTGACGAAGAGGAAGAGGTGGACCGGCTGTTCGAGGATCTCGGACATCTCCTTGCGGGAAGCCGTGGAAATCGCCTTGATCGCGTCGCCGTTCTTGCCCAGCACGATCTTCTTCTGGCTGTCGCGCTCGACATAGATAACCTGCTCGATACGAACCGAGCCGTCCTTGCGCTCTTCCCAGCTCTCGGTTTCCACATGCGAGGAATAGGGAAGCTCCTGGTGCAGGCGGAGAAACAGCTTCTCGCGGGTGATTTCGGCTGCGAGCTGGCGCATCGGCAAATCGGAGATCTGATCTTCCGGATAATACCAGGGACCTTCCGGGAAGGTCTCTGCCAGGTAGTCCATGATGTCGTCACAGCCGGAGCCTGTCGTGGCCGAAATCATGAAGGTGCGATCGAATTTGACGAACTCGTTGGCCTTCTCGGCCAGCGCGAACAGATCTTCGTGGCGTACCCGGTCGATCTTGTTCAGGACCAGGATCTTCGGCTGCGGCACATCCTTCAGGGCTTCCAGGATCGCCTCGGCATCGCCGCGCAAACCGCGTTCGCTGTCGATCAGGAGAAGGATGATATCGGCATCCTTGGCGCCGCCCCAGGCCGAGGTCACCATGGCGCGGTCGAGCTTGCGGCGCGGCTTGAAGATTCCGGGCGTGTCCATGAAGACGATCTGGGTGTTCTTGTGGATCGCGATGCCGCGCATGACGGCGCGCGTCGTCTGCACCTTGTGGCTGACGATCGACACCTTGGCGCCGACGAAGCGGTTGACCAGCGTCGACTTGCCGGCATTGGTCGGGCCGATCAAGGCGACGAAGCCGGATCGGGTCGGGGTGTTGACGGTGGCTTCGCCGCCGTCATGCGTTTCGGTGTCGGTCATATCATCCATTCAATTCGCGCCGGAGGCCTTGGCCCAGACGCCTTCGCGTTCGAGTATCTTGGTCGCGGCCACCTGTTCGGCGGCTCGCTTGGAACGTTCGATGCCGATCTCCGGCTTCAGGCCCGGGATCTCGACGATCACCGTGAAGCGGGGATCATGATCCGGTCCGGAGCGATCGGCAACCTTGTATGTGGGCGGCTTGCCAAATCTGGCATGCGTCCATTCCTGCAATTCGGTCTTGGCGTCGCGACGGGCGCCATCGGCGCGGGCAGCGCGACCCTCCCAGTATTTCAGGATGAAGCCGCGCGCGGCCTCCAACCCTGCTTCGATATAAATGGCGGCAATCAGGCTTTCGACCACGTCGGCGCGGACGTTCAGCATGTTCGCTGCGGTAATCTTCTTGATGTCGGAGCCCGTGCGGATGAACCGATAGAGCTCGATCTCGTCGGCAACGGAAGCACAGGCCTCGGCGCTGACCAGCTGGTTGAAGCGGACCGAAAGCTCACCCTCGGTCGCGTCGCGGAAGGTCGTGAACAGCATTTCGGCGACGCAGAGGCCCAGCACGCGGTCGCCCAGAAATTCCAGGCGCTCGTAATCGCCTTTCTTGCCCCGCGAGACCTGGGCGCTGGCATGCGTCAGCGCCCGCTTCAAGCGATCGCGGTCGGCGAATTTGTGGCCGATCGCAGCTTCGAGCTGCTCCCAATCCTTTTCGCCGACCACGCTCTTGTTCGTCATTCGACCACCTTGAACAGGCGATCCCAGCGCATGTTGGCCGGCCACTTCCAGACTTCGCGGAAGGAGGTATCATTCCCAAGCGAGAAGAAGATCAGCGAGGCCTTTCCGATCAGGTTCTCGGCCGGCACGAAGCCAACGTCGAAACGGCTGTCGAGCGAATTGTCGCGGTTGTCACCCATCGCGAAATAATGGCCTTCCGGCACGATGAATTCGCGCGTGTCATCGCCGCGGGTGCCCTGCGCCTGGTCGAGCGTGTCGTAGCTCACGCCATTGTCGAGCGTTTCGCGGAAGACCGGAACATCGGTGCCGGGATCCATCCGGTAATCGGAGGTGAAGACACCGTCCTGCACCTTCGGCACGGGCTGACCGTTGACCTGCAGTACGCCGCCAATCATCTGGATCCGGTCACCCGGCAAGCCGACGATGCGCTTGATGTAGTCGATGCTCGGGTTCGGCGGGAAGCGGAAGACGGCGATGTCGCCGCGCTCCGGTTCGCTTTCGAAGATCCGGCCTTCGAAGAGATCCGGCGAGAAGGGCAGTGAGTACTTCGAATAGCCATAGGAGAACTTGTTGACGAAGATGTAGTCGCCAACAAGCAGCGTCGGCATCATCGAGCCCGACGGAATTGTGAAGGGCTGAAAGAACACGGTGCGGATCACCATTGCCAACAGCAGGGCCTGGATGATGACCTTGACGTTTTCCCAGAGGGCACTTTGCTTCTTTTCTTCGCTCACGCGGATCTTTTCCTTCTTGCGAAAATCCTGCTCTCTCTAGTCGGTTCGCGTGCGCGCGGCAACCGCGCAGGCGTCCGGACCAGCGCGACCAGTCGACTCAGCGGCTTTCCGGCAGGGCCTCGACGATGACGAATGCCTGGGCATAGGGGAATTCGTCGGTGATGGTGAGATGGATGACAGGACGATGGCCTGCCGGCAGGAGCCGTTCCAGACATCGGGCCGCGCCACCGGTCAGCTCCAGGCCCGGCTTGCCGTTCGGCAGGTTCACGACGCCCATTTCCTTCCAGAAGACACCTTCAGCAATTCCGGTGCCAAGCGCTTTTGCCATGGCCTCCTTGGCGGCGAAACGCTTGGCATAGGAGGCAGCGGTGTCCTTGCGGCCATTCGAGCGCGCCTGCTCCTCGTCCGTGAAGCAGCGGGCGGTGAACTTCTCGCCGAAACGGGTGATCGATTTCTCGATCCGTCTGATGTCGACCAAGTCGCTGCCGATGCCGATGATCATCTCAGATGCTCGATCCCTGGAGGGCTTCGGCGAGGCGGGTACGGGCGCGCGCGGCGAGCCGTTCGCGGCGACGGGCCTGAAATTTCGACACGGTGAAATAGATGACACAGTAGATGACAACGCCACTGACGGCGGCAAGCGGGATCGCTCCCACCAGCATGGGCTTCAAGATCGGATGCCACATGCTCTCGAAGGCCGAAAGGGAGAATTTCTTCTCGAGATCGACGCTATCCGTGACCGGATCCCCCTTGCCGATCAGGCGATGGCCGACCTCCCAGGTCGAAGCCCAGATGAACGGAAAGGTCAGCGGGTTTCCGAAGGCTGTTCCGATAGCTGCCGCAACCATGTTGCCCGCGATGATATAGGCGATCGCGAAGGCGAGCAGAAAATGCAGTCCGATGAACGGGGTCCACGAAGAAACGACTCCCGCGACCACGCCGGCTGCAATCGCATGGGGAGTGGCGGACAGGCGCAGGACACGTTTGCTCAGATATTGAAACGATCTGATAAAGCCACGACGCGGCCAGAAAAGCTCACGCAGCTTGGTCAGTCTGGATATCGGTTGCCGGCGTCGAAACAGCATGCGGGATATGTAGTTGATCCTGGACGGCTTCGGCAAGCAAAAGCGGCTGACAAAGTGGTCAAAAAGCAAAGACGCCGGCAGGAACCGGCGTCGCAGCAGAGACCGTATCTGGTCGGTGGGCAGTTCAGGCGCGGCGGAACATGCCACGGTCGATTTCGCGCTGACGGTATTCCAGGTCGACCAGGTCGCGAGCGCCGTTCAGGTAGTTCATTTCACGCTCTGCAACGGTCGGGACGCGAAGGGCGCGGGCGAATTTGCGGATCGGAGTAAACATCGTTTTGTCCTCGGTTCTTTCTCTTCATCTGTTGGACTGAAGATAATGCTGCGGCGCACAAGGCACCAGAGACAAGAACTGAAGCCAGCCATGCGCCAAACGCATGACGAGGGGGCCGAGGTTTACGATTTGGGCAAGATCGTGATCAAAACGAAGGCAGTTTGACCCAATCGAGGCCTGCAGATCGCGAAGCCCGCGCCCTGCCCTTCCCCAGCCGCCCGGATCGGCGCATCAGTCGTAGACGCGCTTCACCGTCGAGATGCAGTCCAGCTCCTTCAACTCGCCAAGCAGCTGGCTCAGCTGGCGCAGATCCCAGACCTCGAGATCGATCCCCATTTCCGTGAAGTCGGTGGCGATCCGAATCATGTTGAGCACCCGAATATTGATATCCAGACGCGCGACGGATTGCGCAACAGTCGCCAACGTACCCGGCTCGTTCAGCGCATTGATCAGGATGCGGGCGACGAAGCGCGACTTGTTCGCCTCATCGAGATCCCAGCGCACGTCAATCCAGCGCTCCGGCTCGTTTTCGAAGCGCTGCAGGGCGGAAGCCTGGATCGGATAGATGGTGATGCCCTTGCCGTCTTCCATGATGCCGACGATTCGGTCTCCGGGAACGGCACCGGCAGGGGCGAAATGCACCTCTGCATTGCCGGAAAGGCCGCGGATCGGCAGTGGATCCGGACCGTCGCCCGCTGTCGGTGCATCGCCCTTCGGATGGGCCGGACCGGGGATCTTGAAGACCATGCCATTGGCGCTGTTCATCGCAAACCAGCCCTCGTCCGAAGACGGCTTCACGGTCACACGTTCGTCCTGATAGTCGGGGAAGACGGCCCTGAGAACGTCGAGCGAGGAGGTCTCGCCGCGACCGACGGAGGCGATCGCGTCTTCCACGTCGCGCTGGCCGAGACGATGCAGCGCGGGTCTCAGCGTATCCTTGGAGAAGACCTTGCCGGCGCGCTCGAAGGTGCGCTCCAGGATGCGCTGGCCAAGGCCTGCATATTGCTTGCGGATCGCCATGCGGGTGGCGCGGCGGATGGCGGCGCGGGCCTTGCCGGTGACGACGATTTCTTCCCAGGCGGCAGGCGGCACCTGGACGCCGGAGCGGATGATCTCGACTTCATCGCCATTCGACAGACGGGTGACGAGCGGCATGATCGAGCCGTTGATCTTGGCGCCGACGCAGGTATCGCCGACATTGGTGTGCACGGCATAGGCGAAATCGATCGGGGTCGCCCCGCGCGGCAACGCAATCAGCTTGCCCTTGGGCGTGAAGCAGAAGACCTGATCCTGGAAGAGCTCAAGCTTGGTATGCTCGAGGAACTCTTCCGGGTTGTCCCCTTCCGCCAGCGCCTCGATCGTGTGGCGCAGCCAGGAATAGGCATTGCTCTCGCGCTGCAGCGGCTCGTTCGCCTCGCCGTTTTCGCCGTCCTTATACAGGCTGTGGGCGGCAATACCGTATTCGGCGATGTCGTGCATGCGCCGCGTGCGGATCTGCAGCTCGATACGCTGGCGCGACGGGCCGACGATGGTGGTGTGGATCGAGCGGTAGTCGTTCTGCTTCGGGGTCGAGATATAGTCCTTGAAGCGGCCGGGCACGACGCGCCAGCGGGTGTGCACGATGCCGAGCGCCCGGTAGCAGCCGGGGATGTCGTCGACCAGGATGCGGAAACCATAGACATCCGAAAGCTGCTCGAAGGACAGCGATTTCGACTGCATCTTGCGGAAGACGGAATAGGGCTTCTTCTGCCGGCCCTTGACCGAGGTGTTCAAAAGCCCGTTCGCGACCAGAAGCTCCCGCAACTCGTCCTCGATCTTGGTAATCAGGCCCTCGTTGCGGGTGGAAAGCTCCGCAAGGCGGTTGGTCACCGTCTCATAGGCTTCCGGGTTCATGTAGCGGAAGGACAGGTCCTCCAGCTCGTCGCGCATGTCCTGCATACCCATGCGGCCGGCGAGCGGCGCATAGATTTCCATCGTCTCTTCGGAAATTCGGGCGCGCTTGTCGTCACGCATGTGCTCGAGCGTGCGCATGTTGTGCAGGCGGTCGGCGAGCTTTACCAGGAGAACACGGACATCGTCGGAAATGGCAAGCAGCAGCTTGCGCAGGTTTTCCGCCTGCTTGGCCTTCTTGGTGACGAGGTCGAGCTTCTTGATCTTGGTGAGGCCCTCGACCAGACGGCCGATATCCTCGCCGAAGAGTTCGTCGATCTCGGCACGGGTCGCGGACGTGTCCTCGATCGTGTCGTGCAGCAGAGCCACCGCGATCGTCGATTCGTCGAGATGCATATCCGTCAGAATGGCGGCAACTTCGAGCGGGTGGGAGATATAGGGGTCCCCGCTGGCGCGTGTCTGCTTGCCGTGCTTCTGCATGGCATAGACATAGGCCTTGTTCAGCAGAGCTTCGTTGGCGTCGGGCTTGTATTTCTGCACCCGCTCAACGAGCTCGTATTGCCGCATCATTCCGATCGTCTCCACAAACGAAAAAGCGCGCCAGTCGAGACGACTGGCGCACATTCATCCTACAGTCAGATCAAGACTTAAGTCTGATCTGTTGACGATTAGTAATCGTCGCTCTTTTCCGGCGGAACGAGGCCTTCGATACCGGCAAGCAGCTCTTCTTCCGACATCTGGTCGAAGGTGAGCGTTTCCGGCAGTTCGTCCTCTTCCTCGCCCTTGCCGGCGGTGCCGGTATTGGCCAGCATCGAGCTCGGCTCCTGCTCCGGCTCGTCGACTTCGACGTGCTTCTGCAGCGAATGGATCAGATCTTCCTTCAGGTCGTCGGGCGAGAGGGTCTCGTCGGCGATTTCGCGCAGAGCGACGACCGGGTTCTTGTCCTTGTCGCGATCGATGGTGATCGGCGCGCCCTGGGAGATCTGGCGGGCACGGTGGCTTGCGAGCAGAACGAGCTCGAAGCGGTTCTCGACTTTGTCGATGCAATCTTCAACGGTGACACGGGCCATTGCCTGTCCTTTGCGATCTTGAATGCGTGGGATTGACGGCTGCGATACAGGCAATGGCAGGCAAATTCAAGTTTTTCGTGCTCACACACTGCCAAGCCCAAAAATGAAGGCCGGAAAAGGCCCTCAATACACCACATTTCAACCACAGGCTGCTTGGATTGCCCCTGACGATGCCCTAGATAGATTTTTATATGATCATTTCATAATGTAAATCTATGATCATATCTGGAGGGGCAAGGTATTGTTTTGATTGCCGATTGCCGAGACTGTTCATATTTGACGTAAGGATATCGAAATGTTCGACCCCCGCGAAAAAATTGCACTCTTCATCGATGGCGCCAATCTCTATGCCGCATCCAAGAGCCTCGGCTTCGACATCGATTACCGCAAGCTCTTGAAAGCCTTCCAGAAGCGCGGCTATCTGCTGCGCGCCTATTATTACACGGCCCTTATCGAGGACCAGGAATATTCCTCGATCCGCCCGCTGATCGACTGGCTGGACTATAACGGCTACAAGGTGATCACCAAGCCGGCGAAGGAATTCACCGACTCCATGGGCCGCCGCAAGGTCAAGGGCAACATGGATATCGAGCTTGCGATCGATGCGATGGAACAGTCTGAGACGGTCGACCATCTCGTGCTCTTCTCCGGCGACGGCGATTTCACCACGCTGGTCGAAGCCCTGCAGCGCCGGGGCCGCAAGGTCTCCGTCGTCTCGACCATGGCGACGCAGCCGCCGATGATCGCCGATGATCTCCGCCGCCAGTCCGACCATTTCATCGACCTGATGACGCTGAAAGCCGAAATCGGCCGCGACCCGAGCGAACGCGGCATGCCGCGCGCCCCGGAACCGGCGACATCGAGCGAAGACGACCACTGAGGGACTTGGGGCGCCCGCGACAATGATTGCGGTTGAAAGCACCCCCCTCTGCCCTGCCGGGCATCTCCCCCACAAGGGGGGAGAGCGGCTGAGCCGCTGCCCCGTCGCCCTCCACTGATGTCTTGAACAGCGCGGCAAACGCGACGTCCCACTCTCCCCACCTGTGGGGGAGATGTCACGCAGTGACAGAGGGGGGTGTTCTTGCTCCGCCATCGCGGAAGGACCTAAGCAGGGTAGCTTTCCTACATCGCTTCGAAGGCGATATCCTGCGCGCCCTGCCAGAGCACCATATTGCCCATGGCCTCCAGCTGCTCCCCACCCTTCGTCACCGTCAGAAAGTGATTGCCTGATAGTACACCCATCTTGCTCGCAAACTGCGAGGAGCCATAGGCGAAGAGCAGTTCCGTTTCGCTGAAGCCGCCGGGATAAAGCAGGATGTCGCCGCGCGAGGGATATGCCGTGTGGTTCTCGAAGCCTGCCCCGAACTGGAAATCGCCCAAGGGCACCCAGACCGCCTCGCCCGACCAGCGCGAATGGATCGCCTGGTTGCGGAATGGCAGGAAGGTCTCGAAAATGCGGCAGGTCTCAGGCGCCTTTTCGCGCTCGAGCCGGGCCTCGAAGACGAAGGGGCCGACGGTAACCTTTAGAAATTCCAGGGACATGCCACTCAACCCGTCTTCATCAGGCGCTGCTTCTGGCGGTTCCAGTCGCGTTCCTTCTCGGTCTCGCGCTTGTCATGCAGCTTCTTGCCCTTGGCGAGCGCCAGCTCCAGCTTCGCCCTGCCCTTCTCGTTGAAATAGATCTTGAGCGGCACAAGCGTCATGCCCTCGCGATTGATCGAGGCGCGCAGGCGGTTGATCTCGCGCTTGGAGAGCAAAAGCTTGCGACGGCGGCGCGGCTCGTGATTGAAGCGGTTCGCCTGCAGATATTCCGGCAGATGCGAATTGATCAGCCAGATTTCCTCGCCCTCGTCGGAGGCATAGGATTCGGCGATATTGGCCTTGCCCTCGCGCAGCGACTTGACCTCCGTGCCGGTCAAAACCAGACCCGCCTCGTAGGTGTCGACGATCTCATAATTGAAGCGCGCCTTGCGGTTTTCCGCGACGATCTTGTTGACGGTGCGCTGCGAGCCTCTGGGGGCCATGGTCAAATCTTCCGTTTCGCCCGGGATTTTGTGGTGGGTCGCCTGCGCCCGGGCGGGGCGTGGCGGGTATGACAGGTATGTAATGGAGGATGGGGGGGAAATAAAGGTGGGGGTGGTGAGTTGAGGGACCCAGCAGCTTGCTTGCTTCAAAGCTGATGCAACGGGCGCCTAAAGAGTCTGAGTGAGGGCCTTTTACGGCTCATCGCAGCAGAGAGCGACAACTAGAAAATCTGTAGTTTAAACGCCCGTGTTTTTCTTTACGAATTGCAGAACATTAGAGCCAAGATACAGCAAATGCGCCAGACAAAGAGAAAACTCCGTGTCCTTGAATTGCTCGCTCAGAGTCAGCCCACTGGGGTAGCGCTGCTGAACGAGATTTCCTACCGCTATTTGGAGGGCGAAGCGTCTCGGGGCAACTCCGGAAAGTCCGACCGCCAGAAGTCCTTCAACAGGTCCGTTCTGCCTGGTTTCACGGGCTTAGATGTCCACTATCTAGCTGATAAGCGTTACATCTACGGAGACCTAACCGCAGGAATTTTTGCCCGCTGGGCAGTCTGGGAACTATTTGATCAAAAATACATCTCAGGGTTTCCGGGCTCGAAGGAGATGATTGTTGCAGTCGGCAAAGACGCTTGCTCTGCTTTCGCAGTCCTTAAGCAAAACCGATTGGCTGTCATTGGTCCAGCAACGTTCCTGAAAGATATCGTCGTGCTGGGAAATCGCCCGCTAGATTCGGCCGACATTCAGGAGCTTTCTAAAATACCTTGGCAGGTAATGTGCTTCACTGAACATGGCACGTCAAACGATCCTCGTCTACCCATCACCAAGCTAGCAAGACTTCCATATCATATTGAATTATCAGAGAATTTGTCGATTTCAACTGCTAGAAATCGCCTGCCCTATCGGAGGTAATCAGCCTCTTATTGTCCCTCGATTCGAGGACATTAAGAATATTTTTTGAATGAGGCGATTCCGACAAAGACCGCCAAAAAATTCAGAATTGCTGTAAGGACTTCTATATACTCCATAATATGACACCTTACTGGAACATTGCTATTAGGACAATGCACCCATCTAATCAGGCAGAGTTTTTTTTAGAAGATGGAATAGCACTATGACCCTCGTGGCAGGTTTAAGCATTGGCGGGCTTCCTGCTTTTGTGGGTGACCTTCTCTTATCGTGGGGGATGCCTAAAGAGGTAGACTTACCCACATTGCGCGCTCCCGGCGTATTTCCCGGAATGACTTCGCACTATGCAGCAAACCTCGCTCAGAAGCTCATCATTGTGAGGCCCTACTTGCTCATCGCGTGGGCTGGGTACCAACGCGAGGCAATCAGAATCATCGAAGCGCTAGATATCATTCTACCGAAGACGCAGCAGTTAGAGGAACATTCTAAAGCACTATTCGAAATCCTAGACTCATGCGGAGAAGGGACTGAGATCGTTGCACTAGTAATAGCTGGATCGGCGATTCATCCCCTTTGCGTCCGTACTAGGGGGTTCGACATTGACCATAAGAGAGTTTATCTGTTGGGTTCGGGGGCGGCCGATTTTTTTAGCTTCCTCCAGGAATGCCCTGAGCTCGTGCCATCCAACGAGCAAACAAATGGTATGCTTGCTCGAACAACTATGCTTCGTTTTGCCGCCAGAGCGATGACTTTCCAGGTGACTGGCAAAGGCCTGGAGAATTCATGGGCGCGGGCTTTGAAGTTGCGTATCCAACACCTGAAGGATTTAAAAAAATTGATCGGCTTATGTTTCGCGCATGGAAACTTGATCATGATGGCACGTACGAATACTCTGGCCACTCTTTTTTCTCGCGATACATTCAGCAAGATCTATATTTGAGTCGCTTCAATCCGGAAGAGAAAACGTACCTTATAAAGTCACCCGTTGGCATATCCGCTGCGCCAGAGCCTGATGAGAAAATTTGGCCGGAATGGACATTCGAGCTTTTCATCTTGCCAACAGGGCAAATCGTCGAAGCCGCCCGATTTCATCCTCCTCACCGGCCTGTGAACGATTTCGTTGAATACTCCTACGGCCAGATCGTAGGTTGGCATTGGGACAAGGCTTATGTTGACGACGTTGCGCGCAAAGCGGCTGCCTATGCTTCAGTTGGCGGTAGCTTCCGAGTTGAGAGGTATTAGTCGCGTTACAGGGGGATGGCTGCTCAACAGCATCTCCTGCTGGCATCGAGCGAGCATGGCGAGCAAAGCAACGGCACTTCCCAAACCAAAAAAGCCGGCGTCTCCGCCGGCCCAGACTGCTGACAAACCTCGCAGGCACACCGAAACGCCTTAGATTCACGGAACGTCACAGATTCAGAGCGTGAACACATCGGAATCAAAACCCCTCGTTTTCGCGTCTCGTGAAAAAACGAGGGGTTTGTAAGCAAACTGAGCCGGCGTCTCCGCCGGCCTTTTGTCATTCCCTCAATTCAGCAACCCCGCATGCTTCAGCGCCGCGTCGATCGCGGCTTCCGTCGAGGCCTCCAGCGTTGCCATCAGTGGCAGGCGGACGGTGCGGTTCATGCCGCGGGTGCGGTTCAGCGCGTATTTCGCGCCGCAGAGGCCGGGCTCCAGGAAGATGGCCTTGTGCAGCGGCATCAGGCGGTCCTGGTAGGCGAGTGCCTTGGCATAGTCGCCAGCCAAGGTCGCGGCCTGGAATTCGGCACAGAGGCGCGGGGCGACATTGGCAGTGACCGAAATGCAGCCCACGCCGCCATGGGCGTTGAAGCCGAGTGCTGTTGCATCTTCGCCCGAGAGCTGGACGAAATCCGGCCCACAGGTGATGCGCTGTTCGGAAACGCGCTCGATCTTGCCGGTCGCATCCTTGACGCCGATGATGTTCTTATGGGCTTTCGCAAGCGCTCCCATCGTCTCCGGCGACATGTCGATCACCGAGCGGCCGGGGATGTTGTAGATGATGATCGGCAGCGAGACGGCCTTGGCGATCGCCTCGTAATGGGCGATCAGGCCCTTCTGCGTCGGCTTGTTGTAATAGGGGGTGACGACGAGCAGCGCGTCTGCGCCGACGGCCTCAGCATGCTGGGCAAGCTCGATCGCCTCAAGCGTGTTGTTGGAGCCGGCGCCGGCAATCACGGGCACGCGCTTGTCGGCCACCTCGACGCAGAGCTCGACCACACGCTTGTGCTCGGCGTGGGAGAGGGTCGGCGATTCGCCCGTGGTGCCAACAGGCACGAGACCGGAGGAGCCTTCGGAAATCTGCCATTCGACATGGGCGGCGAAGGCTTGCTCGTCGACGGCGCCCTCATTCGTGAACGGCGTGACGAGCGCGGGAATGGATCCCTGATACATGCAATGAACTCCTCGGGGGCCGACATCCACGCTTCGGCCGCATTCTCAGATTAAATCGGGGGCACATTACTTCGCACCATCAGGTGCGACAAGCGCATCTGCAGGAGATTTGTGACAGTTTTCCGAGGCTTCGTTCGAGAGAATGTGATCGCTGGCTTTAGGCTTTTGTTAACCGCGTGCTCGGCCTAATCTCTCGTGTGATGCCATGGGTTCTGGTGTGTGGATGAAGATGTCGCTCTCTTACGGTTCTGTCCTTGGTCTCGGTCTTGCGCTGATCTTGTCGTCGACAAGTGCGCATGCGCTTTCCGATGTGCCCGTTCCGGCAATGAAGCCGCTCGGCTTTGCGCCGAGCAAGGCTTTGCCGCCGTCGCTCGAAACCACCGGCGCCATTCCGCGTGGCGATCGTCTGGCGGCTGCCAATCCGCAGCTGAAATCCGGTCTCGACGCTCTGTCCGATCGCAAAGGCGCCCAGGCGATTGCGATCCGCGATCGCATGCCCGCCGGTCTCGACCGGCAGATGCTGACCTGGTCGATCGCGATGTCCGGCTTGAGCGATGTGCCAGCGGCCGAAATTGCCGCCGCCCAGCGACAGCTTCAGGGCTGGCCGGGGCTCAAATCCTTCCGCGCCAATTCGGAAAAGGCGCTTTTCCGCGAAAACCCGGCGCCATCCGCCGTTCTCGCCGCTTTCGGCAACACGGCGCCGGAGACGACGGAAGGCACGATCCTCCTGGCGCGCGCGCATCTCGGCTCGGGCGACACGGCGAAAGCGGCAAGCCTGATCCGCAATCTCTGGCGCAGCGAGGCGCTGGATGAGGCAGCGGAAAACCGGATCCTCAAGGAATTCCCTGCCCTTTTGCGCACTGCCGATCACCGGGCGCGCATGGATTATCTGATGTATCGCAACCGGGCCTCGCAGGCGAAGCGGTTTTCTTCGCTCGGTGAAGCGCAGTCTCTCTACCGCGCCTGGGCGGGGCTCAATGCGCGCGCCAAGAATGTCGATGCGCTGATTGCCGCCGTCGACAAGTCCTGGGCCAAGGATCCGGCGCTCCTCTATATCCGCATCGAAAACCTGCGCCGGCAACAGCGCTACGAAGAAGCGGCAAAGCTTCTCGAACAGATGCCGCGCGAGCGGGACAAGCTGGTGAGCGGCCGCGCATGGTGGAACGAACAGCGGATCATCGCGCGCGGGCTTGCCGATCTCGGCCAGTATCGCGAGGCCTATCGCATCGTCTCCCGCCATGTGGCAACCGAAGCGACCGATATTGCCGACGCCGAGTTCCATGCCGGCTGGTATGCGCTGAGGGCGCTGAACGACCCCGGCACCGCAAGCCGCCACTTCAACCGCATTCTCGAGGTATCGAACCGGCCGCTTTCGGCAAGCCGTGCCTGGTATTGGCTCGGCCGTGCGGCGGAAGCAGCCAAGGACGGCAAGGCGCGCGAGCATTTCGCCCGCGCAGCCCAGCATTCCAGCACCTTCTACGGCCAGCTCGCGGCCGCCCGCATCGATCGTCCCGGCATCCAGATCCCCTATCCCCGCCCGAGCGAGGCCGACCGCAGCCGGTTCGGTCAGCGCGAATCCGTCCAGGCGATCGCCCGCTACGAGGCGGCCGGCCATGGCTGGCGGGCGCAGAGCCTCTACCGGGCGCTCGCCGACCAGCTCGACAGTCCAGGTGAACTGGCGCTGCTCAGCGCCCGGGCGGAAAACTCTTCCGGCGGACATCAATTGTCGCTGCAGATCGGTAAGACCGCATACGCGCGCGGCATCGATGTGCCGGCGCTCGCCTTCCCCGTCGGCGTCATTCCGGCTAGTGCGAATATCGCCGGCTCCGGCAAGGCGCTGGCTTACGCGATCGCCCGGCAGGAAAGCGCCTTCAACCCGGCCGCCATCTCGCCGGCCGATGCGCGCGGGTTGTTGCAGCTCCTGCCCTCGACGGCCCGAGGGGTCGCCGCACGTCACGGCATTGCCTATCAACCGGAGAAGCTGACGCGCGATCCGGGCTTCAACGCCACCCTCGGCGCCCATTATCTCGGCGAGCAGATCGACGCTTTCGGCGGCTCCTATATAATGACCTTCATCGCTTACAATGCCGGCCCGCGCAAAGTGCCTGAATGGATCGAGCGCTACGGCGATCCGCGCGGCAAGTCGATCGACGAGGTGGTCGACTGGATCGAGCGGATCCCCTTCCCCGAGACGCGCAACTACGTCATGCGGGTGATGGAGAATTATCAGGTCTACAAGAGCCGACTTGGACAAAAGACCGACATCGTGCACGATTTGCGCTTCGGTCGGTAAGCGCCCGGCCCTTTACATGATTGCCTGATGACCGGCGGTGAAGGCTCCGCTAGGCTCTCTTTCGAGACAGCGAAGGAGAACCGCATGGCCGATGGCATCGACCGCTTCATCACCGTCCCCGACGGACTTAACCTGCATGTGCGCATTCATGGCGCAGACAATGGCGGAACGCCCGTCGTCTGCCTGCCGGGGCTCACACGCAATGTGCTCGACTTCGAAGATCTCGCGCGAATGCTGGCAGCGCCGCCTTATGATCGGCGGGTCATCGCGATCTCCTCGCGCGGCCGTGGGTTGTCGGATCGAGATCCGAGCCCGGAGCGTTACACCATCCCTATCGAAGCGGGTGACGTGATCAGCGTGCTCGACCAATTGGGGATCGACAGCGCCGCCTTCATCGGCACCTCGCGCGGCGGCTTGATCCTGCATATTCTGGCCATGACGCATCTCAATCGTATCGAACGGCTGGTTTTGAACGATATCGGGCCTGTGCTGGAAACGGAGGGGCTGCGGCAGATCCAAGGCTATCTCGGCAATCGGCCTGCGCCTTCCAGTTACGCCGAAGCGGCTGATATCCTCGAGGCAACCCATGGCGCAGAGTTTCCGGCGCTGAAGCAGGACGACTGGGCCGACATGGCTAAGGCGCTTTACCGCGAGATCGATGGAAAGCTCACGGCAGATTTCGCCCCTGATATCGCCGCACAGTTTCGTGCCGCAGACCTGAGCCAGCCCTTCCCCGACCTCTGGGCACAGTTTGCGCTGTTTGCGGACAAGAAGGTGATGGTGATCCGGGGGGAACACTCAAGGCTTCTGTCCCGCGCGACGACGGATGAGATGGCGCGGCGACATTCCGGATGCACGATTGTGGAGGCGAAGGGCCAGGGGCATGCGCCGCTGTTGCATCTCGGAGGCCTCGCGGAGGCGATCGGCGCGTTTCTCGGCAGCTGAACCCAGCTGTTGATCGCAGCGGCGATCGTCAGAACACCTCTATACAAACGAAAAGCCCGGCACGAGGCCGGGCTTCCCTTATTCGATCTGGAGATCGAATTAGAACGAACGGATCAGGCGAACGAAGCCAGTCCAGTCCTTCGAGTCGGACTTGTTGTAGTCGACGGTTGCGTCGACCTTGAGGCCCGAAGCAACAGCGTAGGAAGCCAGAACGCCACCGGTGGTGTAGTCAACGCCGTTGAACTGCTCAACAAAGTTGACCGACGGGGTGATCGTCAGCTTTTCGGTTGCCTTGAAGCCGTAAGCAGCGCCAACGGTCCACTCAACGGTGGCTACGTAGTGCGACGGATCAGAAGCCCATGCGCCGTAGAGTTCGAAGGTGCCCGGGCCAACAGCTGCAGCTGCCTTGGCAGAGATGTAGCCTTCGTCAGCCTTGGTGTCGTAACCGCCCCAGAGGCTGATGGTTGCAACGCCGAGCGTGGTGGAAGCGTAACCCTGCACGCCGAATGCGCCGTCAGCCTGACGGAGTTCGTCAACGCCGAGACCAACGGTGAAGGCGTCAGCTGCGTAGGTGTAGCTGACCGAGTCGAACTTCGCGTTGTCGATGAACGTGTCGTTTTCGCCGGAGATGCCGATGTCGTCAGCCCAGGTCAGGAAGTAACCAGCCTTGAAGCCGCCAACAGTGATGTAGGCCTGATCAAGGATGACGCCCTGCGAGCCGTCGCTGTTGCCTTCGAGGCGGATGTAGGAACCGATGGTGCCAACTTCCGAGTCATTTGCGGTCTGGAAGACGACGCGAGCGCGGGTCTGGAAGTCGTCACGGTTGATGAGGGTCGTGTCGTTGCTGTTCCAGTCGTAAGCGAAACGAACTTCGCCGCCGATCTTGAGGCAGGTTTCGGTGCCGGGGATGTAGAAGAAGCCGGTGCCGAAAGCGTCGCAAACGCGAACGTATTCCATGGGCTCGGGCTCGGCAGCGACGATTGCGTCAGCAGCCTGAGCGCCGGAAACTGCAACGAGAGCTGCAGCGGAGCCGAGAAGAAGGCTCTTGATGTTCATTATTGACCTCCAGTCAATTATAGAGGTCGAGGCAGACGAATACTGGCTTTGTTTTGTTTTTTCAGTTGGTTAGTGGATCATGGGGCAGATGCTTGGCAGCGCGCCGATTCATTCTCGGGCCTCAACAGGCACGATTCTCTCTCGAGCTGCGCCAGTGCCAGGCGCGAACAATGCGACGACGGCGCAGCGACACGACGACTATTTGAAAGCGATGGGTATGATCTATTGGGGAAGGTATCTATGGCGGAGAGGAAGGGATTCGAACCCTCGATACGCTTTTGACGTATACTCCCTTAGCAGGGGAGCGCCTTCGACCACTCGGCCACCTCTCCGGTGACGCCTGATTATTTGCTTGAATCAGTGATTGCAAGGCCTTTTCTCCGCTCTCAACATTTTAGCGAGCGGCAACCAATGCAAGGCGTTGATCGGCTCCACTCATATGAAAAGCCGAATCGATGCTGGCCGATGACATGATTCTGTCACTCGGGCGGCCTTCTGCTGCCGATTTTCAGGCTTAAGCTCTGAAACTGCCATTGTCGAAGATGCAGCTTCGAGGCGAGCCGACATGGTTCTAAATGCAACTTTTTGCGGAATCCTGTGCCAAAATGAGAAGAACACCCGCGTGCGAACACCTGCCCGGCGTACCCAAGAGCCCGTGTAAGCGGCGGTTTTTTTTGGCTTTTCTTAACAAAACCTAAATGGATATGGGGCCGTGCCAGGGAGTTTGTGGCCTTTCAGCAACAGACCGGGTGGAAGGGTGACCACATTCTGTCCATTCCACTCTTTGGTGATTGCATGACTGACCGGGTTTTGTATTTTCAATCTCGGAAGCGAGGCGGTGGATCGTCCGTCTTCTGAAACCGAAGGGGATGGGGCAGGGAATGCTGTCCTTCAGCCAAATAACCCAGACCCATACGAAACTTGACTGGAGGTCAATAATGAACATCAAGAGCCTTCTTCTCGGCTCCGCTGCAGCTCTCGTTGCAGTTTCCGGCGCTCAGGCTGCTGACGCAATCATCGCTGCTGAGCCCGAGCCCATGGAATACGTTCGCGTTTGCGACGCTTTCGGCACCGGCTACTTCTACATCCCCGGCACCGAAACCTGCCTCAAGATCGGTGGCGAAATCCGTGCGACCGTTTACGCTAACGAAAGCGGCGTCAACGATGACGACCTCGACGAAGACTTCAACTCGGAAGTCCGTGCTCGCATCACCTTCGAAGCCAAGAACGACTCGGAAATCGGAACGATTGGTTCCTACGTTCGCCTTCAGTCGGTTCAGGGTGACGAACTGGGTCGTTCTGCTGTACAGCTCGACCAGGCTTACATCACTGTCGGTGGCTTCAAGGTCGGTCGCGCTCTGACCTGGGCTGACGATTGGGGTCTGGCTGGTGAATCGGATGCGTTCTTCAACAACGCTCGCTTCAACACCGTCTCGTACACCTTCACGTCTGACGCTTTCACCGCTGGCCTCGGCATCGACGATCTGTCCGAAGTTTACACGGACGGTAACGAAGTTGGCCTCGAAGCCGTCATCTCCGGTTCGCTGGGCGCTGCAACTGCAACCCTTAACGGCGTGTACGACTTCGGCGACGACGAAGGTGCGATCGCTGGCGTAATCACCGCTGACCTCGGCCCGGGCACGCTCGGCATCGCTGGTGCATGGGCTACTGGCTACTCCACCGGCTACGACTTCGAAGCCGAATGGGCTGTTGGTGCTGCTTACACCATCAAGGCAACCGAGAAGCTCTCGATCACCCCGCAGGTCATGTACTACGGCGACGTTGCTGACGGTGGCGTATTCACCTCGGCCGACGCCTGGGCTGCCGACCTCTACGTCGAATACGCTCTGGCTGCTGGCCTGAAGGCTTCGGCTGACGTTCGTTACGTCGACGTCGACGGCGAAGGCAGCAACTGGGACGGCTTCGTTCGCCTGACCCGTTCGTTCTAATCCACAACGGATTAGCGAAAAAGTTTGGGGTCCGGCTTCGCAAGAGCCGGACCCCTTTCGGCCATCTGGCCCGCGCCTTTACCTGCCACGTAAATACAATGACTTAACCCGGCGGACGGTGATCCGCACCATGACAAAAGGAGATGCTTCCGACACCAATTGACAGGCTCGAGTCGAGCCGCTCCGGAAAAGTTTGTGCCGTTTTGCACTATACTTTTTATAAGTTATAACGATATCTAAGCCCGTGGGGACGGGCGGTGAGCCCGTTCGCGTGCTCGCCAAAGGGAAATTTGGGGGATACATGCAGGTGGAAATGCCAACCGGCAAGGGTTTTGACGTCTTCGTGGGCGTGCCCGATTATTCGGTCAATTATCAATACAGACAGGGAACGATCCTGCACGAGGTGCGCGAAACCAATCTGCGCGAACTGTTCGGCAAATATGGCGACCTGTTATGGATGAATGGCAGCCACAAATATAACGTAACCAATTTTATCGGAGAGCTTCACGATCTCCTTGATTTTCCGAGTTTTTCGGCTTTTTCGGACGAGATGCTCGACCAATTGATCGGCAAGTTGCGCAAACGCGGTAATAGCAATGCCACCATCAATCGAAAGATGGCGGCCTTAAGCAAACTGCTGCGAAAGGCGAACAAAATGGGAGACGTTCACAGTCTGCCTGAATTCAAGCGCCAGAAGGAGAAAGCGGGCCGGATTCGCTTTCTCGACACAGATGAAGAAAACCTGCTGTTTTCCGAAATCCGGGCGCATTCCGAACTCTATTACCGGTTCTGCCTCTTCCTGGTCGATACCGGCGCCCGCCTGAGCGAGGGTCTGAACCTGCGCTGGGGTGACATACATAAAGACCGCGTTACCTTTTGGGTCACGAAATCGGGGCGCTCGCGCTCGGTTCCGCTCACCCAGCGCGCGTTGGCCGCCATTGAAGCGTCGGATCGTCGATATTCGGGCCCGTTTGCCGAGATCGATCAGCAGCGCTTCCGCATCGCCTGGCACAATGCCAAGGATGCGGTGGGGTTTGCCGACGACAAGGACGTGGTGCCGCACGTGCTGCGCCATACCTGTGCGTCCCGTCTGGTTCAGGGCGGGATCGATATCCGTCGTGTGCAGATGTGGCTCGGCCACCAGACGCTCACCATGACCATGCGCTATGCTCACCTGGCTTCGCATGATCTCGACATGTGCGTTCCCATCCTAGAACGGGCAGCAGCTTCGTGAGTCATTTCGTAATTTAAATTGCAAAAGGGCCGGCTTTGTCCGGCCCTTGCTCTTTATACTCTCTTGTCCCCTGCCCGACCTCGAACGGCGGCCTCACGCCATCAGGCTCTTCAGGTCGAGCGCGGGATCGGCAATCGAGACAGGATCGAGCGGCCGGCCGAGTTCCAGGAGCTTCTTGCCGGTCACATAGGCCTTGGCATCGTTGATCGCATCCACGGCAATGAAGACGCCCTTGCGGAAATACCAGATCGAAAGGCTGCCCTCGCGGCTACCGGGGCGCAGTACGGTCTGATCATAGCCCAGATTGAAGCCCGCGATCTGCAGTTTGACATCATACTGGTCCGACCAGAACCAGGGCTTCGGGCGATATGGCCCGGAACCGCCTGCGATCACGGCGGCGATGGCTTCTGCCTGATCCACCGCGTTCTGCACGGATTCGAGCCGGACCTGCTCCCCGTCCCAATCCTGAACGGCGCAGTCGCCCATGGCGAAGATGGCAGGATCACTCGTGCGGCCAAAATCGTCGACGACGATGCCGTTCTGAACCTCGAGCCCAGCATCACCCGCCAGACGATCGTTTGGGATCACACCGATCCCCACGATGACCAGGTCGACGTCGATGACGCGGCCGTCCGAGAGCTCGGCGGCTTTCACTCTGCCCTCATCGCCGATCAAACGGGTCAGGCCCGTCCTTTCGTGGATCTTCACGCCCTCGGCTTCATGGATCGCGCGGATCGCATCCGCCGTCTCGCGGGCGGCCACGCGGGCAAGGATGCGGTCTGCCATTTCGATCAGTGTGACGTCGAGCCCCAGTTTGCGGGCGACAGCAGCAGCCTCGAGACCGATGTAACCGCCACCGATGATCAGGAGCCGATGGCCCGGTTTCATCTCGTCGGCCAGACGATCGGCGTCGGCCTTGTCGCGCATCGTGTAGACGCCCTCGAGATCACCGCCGATCGCGGCCGGCAGGCGGCGAGGCGTCGCCCCGGTGGCGATGGCGAGGGTCTCATAAGAGATCTCGCTGCCGTCAAACAGCTTGACCACGCGCTTGTCACGATCGATCGCTTCGACCGGCGTCGACAGGCGGATCTCGACCCCGTTCTCGCCATACCAGGCTTCAGGCCGGAACAGCAGCCGATCGAAGTCCATGTCGCCGAGCAGATACTTTTTGGAAAGTGGAGGCCGCTGATAGGGAAGCACCGGCTCGTTGCCGACAAGGGTGATCGGGCGTTCGTCCTTCAGCGCCCTCAGCTTTGCGGCCAGAGCGAAACCCGCCTGCCCCGCCCCGATAATCACCAGTCGCTCCGCCACGTGATGCACTCCCTGCCTTATGCCGTCCAAATCAGAATCGCTGCCGGAGAACCGGCCACGATGCGATGCAGCAAGGCCTAGCTTTGTGGCGGTTTGCGGTCAAGTTGGCCTGGGGCTCGCCGGTCGAAACCGTCCATTGTCACCGGCGTGCACGTCCTCGCCGATTGCTACCTACGGCATTCCCGACCAAAAACGGCACAAACAGCCAACCGACGAAGTGGCTGGCAAATCTTGCCAATTTGAAAGCTCGTCTGGATTTTACGGTTTGCATGCAGAATCTGGTAACGGACATCGGCTAGCATGTCATTCTAACTTGACACCGTGGGAGGGTAATATGCCCTTGCAGAGGATACCGGACGCAAAATCGGACATCCCTCGGGATCAGATCTTCGAGAAATTCAAGATCGATCGCCCCGGCAAGATCGTGTTTGTCGGCCACCATCTCAGCATGGCGCGGTCGCAGCGCTGCCTCATCCGGACGATTTCGCTCTATGGTGCCGATCTCGACGTCTCGCCGCATGTCCAGGTGCCGCCGAACTTCTTTCTGGAGATCCTCGGCATTCACGATGACATCGGCTGCACTCTGATCCGCCGCGAAGCCGAAAAGCTCACGGTCGGCTTCAACATGTTGATCGACCCCGAATTCCTGCACCGTGTCGTCAGGCTTTCCTTCGAAACAAGCCACTGAGATCTCGCGCCAGCTGATCACCGTTTGCGCTATCCTGCGGGCGGAAGCGCGGCCTGCGCTTGCCGGGACGTCCGTTGAAACCGAATATTCCGTATTGGTAAAATTTGAGCGATCTTATTGATGCTACTGCAAATATTAGTGCGCACAGTGTGAGACAGAAGAGTTTGGGGAGCCGGTCATGGCGATGGAAAATGCGACGCATCTGGCTGGGGTACGCTCGGAAATGTACGAGCGCAAATGGGAGCGCTTTTATGTTCGCCGGCCGGCCAAGGTAATGTCGGTTCGCCCCGGCCTCACCGGCATCACGATCCGCAGCTGCGAAGTGGTCGACATTTCGCAAGGCGGTGCAGCGATCGAACTCACGACCGCAATTGGCCTCTCCTCTCATTATTATCTGCAGATCGTCGGCCTTGCCGACAGGATTGGATGTGCTGAGGCCTATCGCAACGGCAACAGGGTCGGCGTGAAGTTCATCGCGCCGATCTCCGAGCACATGTTGCACCGGATTGTCCGCGCTGACTTCATGCTTGGCGACGCCGTCAATACGCCGCTCAAGCCTTTCCAGAACGGCAACGGTGCGCGCCTCGGTCGCTGAGAAAATCTCTCTCGGCAGATGAGGTCTGATCGCCGCGGATCCGGCTTGCTTCGGCTGCGGCGGCACTTATGGTGAGCGGATCGCCCTCGACCTCCGGATGCCGCTTCGCAATGAACGCCTTTTCACGCTTCACGCCCCTCTCCGCCTCGCTCCCCGCAACCGTACCCTTTGTCGGTCCCGAAGCCATTGAACGGCAAAGGGGCCTTTCGGTTCGCGCCCGCATCGGTGCAAACGAAAGCGGCTTCGGCCCGGCACCTTCCGTACTTGCCAGGATCGCCGAGAAGTCAGGCGAGATCTGGAAATACAATGATCCGGAAAACCATGCCCTCAAGGCGGCGCTCGCCGCACATCTCGGACTGAAGCCGGAGAACTTCGTGATCGGCGAAGGCATCGATGACCTGCTCGGGCTGATCGTCCGGCTGGTGATCGAGCCCGGCATGCGTGTCATCACCTCGCTCGGTGCCTATCCGACCTTCAATTTTCATGTGAACGGGTTTGGCGGGCGCCTGGTCACGGCTCCCTACCGGGACGACCGGGAAGATCTCGATGCGTTGCTCACATTGGTGAAGCAAGAGGATGCGCCGCTCGTCTATTTCGCAAACCCCGACAATCCGATGGGCAGTTGGTGGGATAAAGACAGCATCGTCAGCTTCGCCCGCGCTCTGCCCTCGACCACCCTACTCATCCTTGATGAAGCCTATAGCGAGACCGCCCCCGAGGGTTCGATCCCGTCCGCCGATGTGCTGATCGATCTTCCGAACGTGATCCGAACCCGCACATTTTCAAAAGCTTACGGCCTGGCGGGTGCCCGCGTCGGCTATGGGATCGGCACGCCTGGCACCGTCTCTGCCTTCGACAAGATCCGCAATCATTTCGGGATGCCGAGGCTTTCGACCGAGGCGGCACTCGCGGCGCTCGCCGATCAGACCTATCTCGCGGACGTCGTGGGGCGGATCAAGGCGGCACGCGACCGGATCTCGACCATCGCGAAGGCCAATGGGCTTAACCCGCTGCCCTCTGCCACCAACTTCGTGGCGATCGATTGCGGGCGCGATGGGGTCTATGCCCGCGCGATCGTCGACGGGCTGATGGAGCACGGCGTTTTCATCCGCATGCCCGGTGTCGCCCCGCTCAACCGCTGCATCCGGGTCTCGGCCGGCCTGCCCGAAGATCTCGACCTGTTCGAAGAAGCGCTGCCGAAGGTCTTGAAGGCTCTCGTCTGACCTTTACACAATGAAAAAGACCGCGCCGGCCTTGTTCCTGCCGGTCGCGGTCTTTGAAAAGTGTTGGCCCTGGCCCCGTCCAAAGGTCCCCGCCACGTTCCCCACTCAGGGTTATTCTTGTCATTCTCCTGCCGCGGTCGCGGCCGGAATTCGTCAGTGCATGGTCATCCATTCGCGGGCTGCACGAAGCGCCTCGGCGAGCTGGATCTTGCTCATGGTCTGGGCGAGATCGGCGCGCAGCTCGGCAGCGCGGTCGCAGCCCTTGATCGCGGCGATGTTCAGCCACTTGTGTGCCGACACCAGGTCAACAGGGCAACCGCGGCCGGTCGCATACATCAGACCCATGTCGCGGAAGACATCAGCCCGGGTTTCGCCACCCATCGTGGCATTTTCGGAATTGTGCATTTCAAAGCGTGCCATTGGTTTTGTCCCTGTTTGCCTGGTTTCTCGGTGGTCCCTGTTTTCCCTTGCGGGCCCTTCCGAAACGGCGCCGGATCTTTGTCCGGTCATTCTCGCTTTGGTCGGGTTTGGCGGGGTTTTTCCCTGCTCGTTTGATGGGTTCACTATGCCAAACGGTCTTCAAAACTCGCTTAAAATGCATCCTTAATTTGCTGAAAACAAAGTACAAAAGCTTCGTAAACTTCGGATTCCGTTAAGCATCGCTTCCCCTACAACCCAAGGATTTCCGCTCAAAATTTACGAAAGCTTCACGCTGTGAAATCAACCGATTTTTCACCATGATTTCGGAAGGCAATTCGCAGAAATGCAGGATTTGCTGCGATCCGAGGCTTTCCACCGCTCGATTTTCGCGGCGGATTGCATTTTACCTTTACGTGTGCGTAAGATAATTCTTAACCGTTGGACGGCTGCGGAGAGGACCGTCTCCGACCACGGGAGAGGACCATCATCTCGGGAGGAGAGATCAGACCATGCGTTCCATCATCATTGCGGCAGCCCTTGCGCTTTCGGCCTTCACCGCTCAGGCCGCCGAGCCAATCGAAGGCAACTGGAAAACGGCATCCGGCGCCACGGCCCAGATCGCACCCTGCGGCGGCGCTTACTGCGTGACGCTGAAGAGCGGCAAGCACAACGGCAAGCAGATCGGCAAGATGTCCGGCAGCGGCGACAGCTACAAGGGCGAGATCACCGATCCGGAAACCGACAAGACCTATGCGGGCTCCGGCTCCGTCTCCGGCAATTCGCTGAAGATGCGGGGCTGTGTCATGGCCGTGCTCTGCAAGACGCAGACCTGGTCGCGTCTCTGAGGCGATCGACGTTTGTAAACAGCGAAGGGGCGCCGGCTACAACCGGCGCCCTTTTTCGTTTTCAAGAACACCGTCCAAGACCGACGCCGTTTTGCACTTCTGGCAAAATGACTTTGTTAACAAACTCGGGCTGCCGGTTAACGCTTCTGAATGCCAGATGAATTGGGATCTCAGGCCGCATTCAGCCCGGCTTTGCTAGAACCTCTCCAACGGTTTGCAAAGGAGTTCACGACATGGGCACGCTGGCACGACGCTTCACCATCATCTCTGTGACCATGGCGCTTTTCGCCTTCATGTTCGCGCAGCTCGTGGTCAACAACCAGCCGGGCCTGCGACACACGTCATCGGGACTGGTCGCGAGCTGCGCGCCGACAGGCCTCAACAGCTGCCGCCCGAGCCTCTGATTGAAACCAGGGCGCAGGCTTGGTCGCAGACCGACGCCAAGAAATCTTGACGCATCCCCCATGACGTCGTTTGCTTGTCAGATTTCGTCTCCTATAATGCGCCATGAACACACGAATCCTGTCCCCAGCACCCCAGAACTCCATCAGCCCCGAGCCCTTTGCGCCTCAGGCCTTCACAGATGCGACGGCCGCGGTCGACGCGCTGACGGCGCTTTACGAGCGCAATACGAATTTCCTGATCGAGGCCTTTTCGTCTCTGGCCAAGGGCGGTCCGATCGAGGGTCGATACCGCGCCTTCTATCCGCAGGTCAGCATAGAGACGACGAGCTTCGGCCATGTCGACAGCCGTCTCTCCTACGGCCACGTGACCTCGCCCGGCATCTACACCACGACGATCACCCGGCCGCAGCTCTTCCGGCATTATCTGAAAGAGCAGCTGGCGCTTCTGATGCGCAATCATCAAGTGCCGATCACGGTGTCTGAATCGGCAACCCCCATTCCGCTGCATTTTGCCTTTGCGGAAGGCGCGCATGTCGAGGCGTCTGCCGGCGGCCTCGTCGACATGCAGCTGCGCGACATCTTCGATACGCCTGATCTCACTGTCACCGATGATGAGATCGCCAATGGCGAATACGAGCCTCTGCCCGGCGAACCGCATCCGCTGGCGCCGTTCACGGCACAGCGCATCGATTATTCGCTGGCGCGGCTGTCGCATTACACGGCAACCGGCGCCAATCACTTCCAGAACTTCGTGCTTTTCACGAACTACCAGTTCTATGTGGACGAGTTCTGCGCTTATGCCCGCAAGCTGATGGCGGACGGAAACAGCGACTACACGGCCTTCGTCGAGCCCGGCAACATCGTGACGCCATCCGGTCATGCTGAGCCCACGGAGGGCGTTGCCCTCGGACGCTTGCCGCAGATGCCGGCCTATCATCTGAAGAAAAAGGGGCATGGCGGCATCACCGTGGTCAATATCGGCGTCGGCCCTTCCAATGCCAAGACGATCACCGACCATATCGCCGTGCTCAGACCGCATGCCTGGCTGATGCTCGGCCATTGCGCCGGGCTTCGCAACAGCCAGCGCCTCGGCGATTATGTCCTGGCGCATGCCTATATGCGCGAAGACCACGTGCTCGACGACGATCTGCCCGTCTGGGTGCCGATCCCAGCGCTGTCGGAAGTGCAGCTGGCGCTGGAAGACGCGGTCGAGGAAATTACCGGCTATGAGGGCTTCGAGCTCAAGCGCATCATGCGCACCGGCACCGTCGCCACGATCGACAACCGCAACTGGGAACTGCGCGACCAGCGCGGACCGGTCAAGCGGCTTTCCCAGGCGCGCGCCATCGCACTCGACATGGAATCGGCCACCATCGCCGCTAACGGCTTCCGCTTCCGTGTGCCCTACGGGACGCTGCTTTGCGTCTCCGACAAGCCGCTGCATGGCGAGCTGAAGCTACCCGGCATGGCGACCGCCTTCTATAAGACGCAGGTCAGCCAGCACCTGCAGATCGGCATCCGGGCACTGGAAAAGCTCGGCGCCATGCCGACCGAAGCCCTGCATTCGCGCAAGCTCAGAAGCTTCTTCGAGACGGCGTTTCAATAATAAAGACAATCCCGGGCGGCCCACTGGCCGCCCGGTTTCGTTTACGCCCGCCAGGCGTCGAGCGTCTTCACCCCAAACCGGATCTCGGGCGGAAGCTGGAAGATGAAATAGGGGTTGAGGACGGGCAAGGCACTTGCCGCCTCCAGTCGATCCCGATGCGGGCCGTCCAACGTGATTAAGAGCGAGGCGAAGTTCTGCAGCAATTGCTCTGGACGGCTTGCACCGACCAGGACCGACGACACGCCCGGTCGGGTCGCGACCCAGGCGAGAGCGACCTCCGCCATCGGTCGTCCGAGGTCTGCTGCGACATCCCGCAGCGCATCGACGATCGCAAAATTGCGCTCGGTGAATAACATGCCGCCGAACGGATTGTCGCCGGAGAGGCGCCCCCCTTCGCTTGCCCCCTCGCCGTTGTCCGCATCGGCCGGCAATGCCGGCACACGGTCAGCTTCTGACAACATGCTGCGGTCGTATTTGCCGGTGAGCAGCCCCGCGGCAAGCGGGCTCCAGGGGACCATGCCGAGGCCCAGCTGCTGTCCGGCCGGCAGAAGCTCCAGCTCCGCGGCGCGATCGATCAGGGAATAGGCATATTGCAGCCCGATCGGCCTCGGCAGGCCGTGCGCCTCCGCCAGCGTCGCCAGACGCGTGACGTACCAGGCGGGGGTGTTGGAGAAGCCGTAGTGCAGGATTTTGCCGTCACGGACCGCGCTCGCAAGCGTCTCCAGGACTTCCTCGACCGGTGTCGTCCGGTCCCAGACATGTATCCAGTACATGTCGATATAGTCCGTCTTCAGGCGCTTCAGCGAGGCATCCAGCGACTGACGGATGTTCTTCTTGCCGTTGCCGCCGCCATGCGGACTGCCGGTTCCCCGCGCGAAGCCGGATTTCGTTGCGACCACGAGGCGATCGCGCAGCTTGCGCTCGGCCATGAAGCGGCCGAGCATCTCTTCACTCTGGCCGCCCGAATAGATGTCGGCGGTGTCGACAAAATTGCCCCCCGCCTCGACATAGGTGTCGAAGAGCGTGCGGGAGATGCTTTCTGCCGCGCCCCAGCCCGCGGCACCGAATGTCATTGTGCCGAGCGCCAAAGGGCTCACGGCGAGGCCGGAGCGGCCAAGAGTGCGATAGTTTTCGAGGCTCATCTGATTATCTCCTTGGGAAGGTCTCTGTCACTCCATGGAGATAGCCCGGCCTCAATGCCCCGATTAGCGCTTGCGCCCGGCATGCGCTTGTGAGCAGTTTGCATGAATGGAACGCAACGAGCTCAACGATCTGCTAGCCTTCGCCACTGTCGCCCGTGAGCGCAGCTTTACCCGGGCTGCGGCGAAGCTCGGCATTTCGGCTTCGGCGCTCAGCCATGCCATGCGCAATCTCGAAGCGCGGCTCGATGTGCGCCTCCTGTCACGGACCACCCGCAGCGTCGCCCCGACCGAAGCCGGCGAGCGGCTCCTCGAAACGGTATCGCCTGCGCTCGCCAGCATCGAGGAAGGGTTGGCGGGGCTGGCGCATTGGCGCGACCGCGTGTCCGGCACCGTTCGCGTAACGGCATCGACCTATGCCGCGCAGACGGTTCTAATGCAGAAATTGCCGGGCTTCCTGCTCGACCACCCCGACATCAAAGTGGAGATCAATGTCGAGGATCAGCTGACAGATATTGTGTCAGAAGGCTTCGACGCCGGTATCCGGTTTCATATGTCGGTCGACAAGGACATGATCGCAGTCCCTGTCGGACCGATGCTGCGCACGGTCGTCGTGGGCACGCCCGCTTATTTCGAAAGGCATCCACCGCCGCAGACGCCCGCGGATCTGAAGGATCACGTCTGCGTCGGTTTCCGACTGAAGTCCGGCGCGGTGATGGCCTGGGATTTCGAGGAAGATGGCCGAGAGTTTCGCTTCCGCCCGTCAGGCCAGTTCATCGCCAATGACGGCCCGCTGATGGCCGCCGCGGTCCGGGCCGGCGCAGCACTCGGCTACATGATGGAGGAGGAAGTGGTCGAGGACATCGCCGACGGAAGGCTGATCCAGGTTCTCGACGCCTGGTGCGTGCCCTTTCCCGGCCTGCATCTCTATCACCCGAGCCGCCGCCAGCAACCGCCGGCACTTCGTGCCCTGATCGAGGCGCTGCGCCTCTGAATGCGTCTATCTTGTCGGGTGCGCCTTCAAGCCTCGACGATCTTCGCCTCGCAGCGGACAGGGAAATTGACCGAATTGGCGATGAAGCATTTCTCATGCGCGTCGCCATGAAGGTCCAATGCGAGCTCCGGAAAGGTACCGCGCTTGATGGTAACGCGCGGCTTCAGCAAGACGTCGACAAACCGTCCTGTGCCATTGGCATCCATCTCCATCACGCCCTCGGCCTGATCCTCATAGGCCGTGACGATGACGCCGGAGACGGCGCAGAAATGCAGGTACCAGAGCTTGTGGCAGGCCGAGAGCGAGGCAAGGAAGAGATCCTCCGGGTTCCACCGGGCCGGATCGCCACGAAAGGCCGGGTCGGCGGAGGCCTGAATGTCCGGCTTGCCTTCGGCCGAAATCAGGTGGTCGCGACCATAGTCCCTGTAGCCTGACGTCCCGGTTCCGGCATTGCCCTGCCAGGTGATCGTCACCCGATATTCATGCCGCTTTTCGCCCATGCTTCGTCCTCCCCAGCGATTCCTGACGCATCATAGGCGCCGGTGCCTGTCAAATCCAAGCATGGAGAGCGCCGGAATTTTTGTGACAAATCTTGCAAAGACCACTCTAAGATATATCTTAGATGCAATTCTAATGGAGAAAGCCATCATGAGAAAGTGCCATCCCGACCGCGGAGAACGCGGCAATCCCTTCTTCGCCTTTCGCGAAGCCATGCATGCCATGCGTCACGGAGGTGCCTTCGGCGGCCCGATGGGCGGAGGCCCGCGCGGACGCGGCGGAGAGCGACGACGCATGTTCGAGGGTGGCGAGCTGCGCCTCGTCCTCTTGAAACTTGTCGAGGACCAGCCTCGCCACGGCTATGACCTGATCCGCGAGATCGAGACCCTGTCGGGCGGTGCCTATGCCCCTTCGCCCGGCGTCGTCTATCCGACCATGACGCTGCTTCTCGACATGGGGCTCGCGGAAGAGCATGAAAGCGATGGACCGCGCAAGCTGATGACCATCACCGAAGCCGGCCGGACACATCTCGCAGAGCGGGCCGACGAGGTTGCAACTGCCATAGGGCGGCTGACCGCGCTTGCAAAAGTCAGCGAAAGAACCGATGCAGCCCCGGTGCGCCGCGCCATGCACAACCTGAAACAGGCCCTGCATGACTGTCTGTCGCGCGAGACAACCACGCGCGAGACGCAACTCGAAGTCGCCCGCATCCTTGACGAAGCGGTCGGCAAGATCGAAAGGCTCTGACCATGGCACAATCCACGACAACCGTTCCGACTGAAAACGGCTGGAAGTATTTGCAACAACTCTGCAAGCATTGGGCGCACAAGCTCGAGGTCGAACTCGACGAGGAAAACCACAAGGCCGTGGTGAAGTTTCCCGAAGCGAAAGCATCCATGCAGTCTGACGCGTCGAGCCTCTCGGTCTTGATCGAGACAGAGGATCCCGCCAAGCTCGATACCTACCAGGGCGTGGTAGCCAGCCACCTCGACCGCTTCGCCTTCCGCGAGGCGCCTTTGCCCTTCGACTGGAAGGCAGCATGAAGCGATCTGCCTGACGACGAGAGCGGCCTTGCCAAATCACATCGAGGCCGCTCTAACTTGTCCGACAACAGGAGGACAAGCTCATGACCGCACTCACCATCCCCGATCTCGCCGGCGAGGCCGTGCTGATCACCGGCGCATCGAGCGGCATCGGTGAGGCCCTCGCCCGGGCTTTTGCAGCACAAGGCGCCCTGGTCGGGCTGCATTACAATTCCAATGCGGAAGCGGCGCATGCCATCGCCCGCGACATAGAAGCCGCCGGAGGCAGCGTTGTGCTCGTGAAAGCCGATGCGGCGTCATCGGAGGCCATGGCGGCGGCGGTCGCACATGTGGCCGAGACCTTCGGCCGGCTCGATGGCGTCATCAACAATGCCGGCAGCATGATCGCCCGTGTTCTCTATGAAGAGATGACGGACGCCCATTACGACAAGGTGATGGATGTGAATGCCCGCTCGGTGATCGCCACGACGCAGGCTGCCGTGCCGCATCTCAAGCGTGAGGGCGGCTTCGTCATCAATACGACCTCGGTCGCGGCCCGCACGGGCGGCACCGCAGGCTCCGGCGTCTACGGCTCGTCGAAGGCCTTTGTCGGCGCCGTTACCAAGGGCATGGCGCTGGAATTCGGCAAATACAATATCCGCGTCAACGCGGTCGCACCGGGCGTGATCACCACGGCTTTCCAGGACAAATATGCCCTGCCGGGGCAGCTCGATCAGGTGGCCGGCAGCGTGCCCTTGAAGCGCACCGGCACACCGGAGGATTGCGTCGGCGCCTATCTCTTCCTGGCGTCCCCCACGCTCTCGGGCTACATCACCGGCCAGACGATCGACATCAATGGTGGGCAGTTCATGCCGTGAGAGCGGCTCGACATCACAGTTCGTAGGGAACCGTGATCTCTGGATGGTGGCGCGGGAAACCCTTTGTATCCCGTGTCAGCAACTGAAGGCCGCTTGCCTTGGCAGCCGCCCAGATCATCGCATCCGGTAGTTTAAGCCTGTGGCTCTGCCGGACGATCACCGCATGATTGGCGACATCCTGTGTCAGTCCAATAACGTCAAAGCCTCTCAGAAAGGCGCGTGTAGCGTCGCCCAAATCAGGCGGGGCTCCGACCATCACCTCTATACAAGTGATGATACTGATTGCCCGTTCCGGGTAGCTGTCCAAGACCTGCTGCGCCTCAGGCACGCCGTTGAGCACGTCGATCACGATATTCGTGTCGAAGAGTACCTTCACCACTCGGAACGCAGTCGACGCTGGACGGCAAGTCCGTCTTCGGCGTTGCCCCAGAGCCCGAACCCACTGCGAACAATATCATCCTTCTGTCGATCCAGCAGTTCACCGACGGCTTCTCTGATCAATGAAGCACGCGATACCTGCTTTTCGGCAGCAAGCCTATCCAAGGCTTCTATGTCGGCGTCTGGAATATCCACCAGCGTACGCATGGCATCCTCCGAGTGATATCGCACATATATATCACCTTACGAAGGAGGGTACCAGAGATGGAGCGCGGTCTTACCCCTCGCCCCTGTTGTCCTTCAGCCAGTCCAGACCATTGCGCAGCGTGTCCACCGCCTGGTCGATCTGCGACCGCTCTATGATCAGCGGCGGCGAAAACAGCATGCGGTCGCCGGTGGCGCGCAGCACGACGCCGGCATTGACACACTGGTTGCGGACGGCAGTGCCTGTATCATCTGGCTTCTTGAAGCGGCGGCGGGTCGCCTTGTCGGCGGCGATCTGGACGGCACCCATCAGGCCGACGCTCACGGCTTCGCCGACGAGCTCGTGGTCGGTGAGTGAGGCGAGCGCCTGGGCGAGATAAGGGCCGGTATCGTCGCGGACGCGCTCGACCAGGCCTTCTTCCTCAATGATGCGGATATTCTCAAGCGCTGCGGCGGCTGCCACCGGGTGACCGGAATAGGTGTAGCCGTGATAGAAATCGCCGAGTTCGTTGACCATGACTTCCGCCACGCGGTCGGAGACCAGCACGCCGCCGATCGGAAGGTAGCCAGAGGATAGGCCCTTGGCGATCGGCGCGAGATCCGGCTCGAAATCATAATGCTGGTGGCCGAACCACGACCCCAGACGGCCGAAGCCCGAGATGACTTCATCGGCGACAAGCAGGATCTGGTACTTGGCGCAAATGCGCTTGATTTCCGGCCAGTAGGTCGAGGGCGGCACGATGACGCCGCCGGCCCCCTGGATCGGCTCTGCGACGAAGGCTGCTACATTTTCCTCGCCGAGCTCGATGATCTTCTCTTCAAGCTCGCGGGCGACCTTCAGGCCAAAGTCCTCGGGCGTGAGATCGCCGCCCTCGGCATACCAATAGGGCTGGTTGATGTGGTGGATACCCTCGATCGGCAGATTGCCCTGCTCGTGCATCCACTTCATGCCGCCGAGCGAGGCGCCAGCGACCGTCGAGCCATGATAGGCATTCTTGCGGGCGATCACCTGCGTCTTCGTCTCGTGGCCGAGGGCCTTCCAGTAGACGCGCGCCATGCGGAACCAGGTGTCGGAGGCTTCCGAGCCGGAATTGGAGAAGAAGACGCGGTTGATCTTCGGGCCGGTCTTTTCGGCGATCTTCTGGGCGAGCAGCGTGGTCGGCGGCGTCGTCGTGCCGAAGAAGGTGTTGTAATAGGGGAGTTCCAGCATCTGGGCATGCACGACATCGGCGATCGACTTGCGGCCATAGCCGACATTGACGCACCAGAGGCCTGCGAACGCGTCGAGATACTGCTTACCGGTCGAGTCCCAGATATGCACGCCTTCTGCCCGGGTGATGATCTTTGTGCCGGATGCGTTCAGCTTCTTCATGTCCGAGAAGGGGTGAAGATGATGCGCGGCATCAATGGCACCGAGATTGGAGACGGCGGTTACTGGCTTGTTCATGGGTCGGATCCTCGGCCGGGGCGGAAGCTCTTGCTTTCACGGCCAAACATGGTCCGTGCGGCTGCCTTGCCTCGCATTGAAAGGCGGAACATTATCGGCTACGAACATGACCGTCCAAAACGCGTTTGGCAAGGCACCGATTGCCGCGTCCCTCCGGCCAAATCCGCCCAGAAAAGCCAGCGAGAGTTTCCCCATGACAGCATTGACCGAGGCCGCCGATCAGACCGCAGCCGACCCTTCCGCGCGCATCGAGGTGCTGCTCGTCGGCATGAATGGCGACCTGCGCGGCAAGATGATTCCGCTGAAAGCGGAGGACAAGGTCTGGAAGAACACGGTCCGTCTGCCGGCCTCCACCCAGTCGCTCGACATCTGGGGCGACGACAATGACGACATTACCAAGATCTCGCTGACGCTCGGCGATCCCGATGGCATCTGTACGCCGGACAGGAACTCGCTGACCACCCTTCCCTGGGGGCCCGCAGGCTCCAAGCAGGTGCTCGCTACCATGCATACGCTCTCAGGCGAGCCGCATTATGTCTGCCCACGCGCCATCCTCGCCAACGTGCTGAAGCGCTTCGAGGAGAAGGGCCTGACGCCGGTTGTTGCCACCGAGCTCGAATTCTACGTGATGGAGCCCGATTTCCGGGAAACCGGCGTGCCGATGCCGCCAAAAGCACTCGTCATGAACGGCGAGGTCGAGGGCTATCAGCTCTATGACATGCGCGCGACCGCTGCGATGGAAGACTTCCTCGCCACCGTGCGCGGCTATTGCGATGACATGGGCCTGCCGGCGGACGCGACGACCGCCGAATTCGGCCCCGGCCAGTTCGAGGTCAACCTCCTGCACAAGCCGGACGCCATGGCCGCTGCCGACGACTGCATTTATCTGAAGCGCGTCGTCGATTTCGCCGCCCGCCGCCACGGCTTCAAGGCCACCTGCATGGCCAAGCCTTACGGCGATCACGCCGGCTCTGGCCTGCATGTGCATGCCTCGATCATCGACAAGGACGGCCGCAATATCCTCGACGCCAAGGGCGGCGATCCGGTGAAGCTGAAGTCGATCACGGCGGGCATGCTGAGGTCGATGCAGGACGCGCAGCTGATCTTCGCGCCCTTTGCCAATTCCTATCGCCGCTTTCAGCCGGGCTCCTTTGCGCCCGACAAGATCGACTGGGGTTTCGGCAATCGCGGCACAGCAATCCGCATTCCCGACAAGGACGGCCCGGCCGCCCGCATCGAGCACCGTGTTGCGGGAGCGGACGCCAATCCGCATCTGCTGCTCGCCGCCATCCTCGGCGGCATCCTGCTTGGCCTCGACGAGGATCTCGACCCCGGTCCGGTCACGACGCCGGACAGCGCGCCCGAGAACCCAGACATGCTGACCTATGATTTCCTGACCGCCGTCGAACGCTTTCGCGCGTCTGCCTTCATCGCCGACATCTTCGGCGCCGAATATCAGCGCATCTACGGCGACACCAAACGCAAGGAAGCCATGGCCTTTCTGCGTACCGTCTCGAGCTTCGATTATCAGACCTACCTACCGCGGATCTGACCCTTTCCCCAGCCACCGGAAACCTCGCAGACGCGGCCTTAAGGCCGCGTTGTCGCATTTCGGGCGGGATTTGGCGCTATAATTTTATTTCGTCATAAAACGGTCACACGAAATCTTCGTGCCAAGTGACAGGCTACCCCTCCAATTTCCTCCCTAAAATTAGGGTGGCCACAAAAAATGCGGCTTGCCACCTCCGCACGAATATTCTTCTGTCCGTTTCCGTTAACGTGAACTGGGAGTTCAAAAACGATGTCTATCCAGACGCGCCGGTTGCTCGGCACCTCACTTCTCCTCACCTCCTTGATGTTTGGCGCAAGCCAGGCGCTGGCCGAAGTCGTGCTTCATCGCGGCAATTCCGGCGAACCGCAAACGCTCGACCAGGCCAATACTTCGATCGACATCGAAGCCTTCATCCTCAAGGATCTCTACGAGGGCCTGACGATCTACGACGCCAAGGGCGAAATCGTGCCCGGCGCTGCCGAAAGCTGGACCATCTCCGACGATGGCACCGTCTACACCTTCAAGATCCGCGAAAACGCCAAGTGGTCGGATGGCTCGCCGGTAACGGCTGAAGACTTCGTCTACTCGATCCAGCGCGTCCAGAACCCGGAAACCGCCGCGAAATACGCCAACATCCTCTACCCGATCAAGAATGCCGAAAAGGCCAACAAGGGTGAAGCGAAGCTGGAAGAAATCGGCGTCAAGGCCGTCGACGAGAAGACCCTCGAGGTGACCCTCGAGCGCGCAACCCCGTTCTTCCTCGAACTTCTGGCCCACCAGACCGCCCTGCCCGTCTCCAAGGCCAGCGTCGAAAAGAACGGCAAGGATTTCGTCAAGCCGGGCGTCATGGTGTCCAACGGTGCCTACAAGCTCGAAAGCCACGTGCCGAACGACAACCTCGTCGTCGTGAAGAACGAGAACCATTGGGATGCCGCCAACACCCAGATCGACAAGGTCGTCTTCTACCCGATCGACGACCAGGCCGCTTCTGTTCGCCGTTTCGAAGCCAAGGAAATGGACCTCGTCTACAACTTCTCGGCCGACCAGATTAATCGCCTGAAGGACAGCTATGGCGAGCAGGTCCGCGTTTCGCCGTCGGCCTCGACCTACTACTATGTGTTCGACACCCGCCAGGAGCCTTACAGCGACGTCCGCGTCCGTCAGGCGCTCTCGATGGCCGTCGACCGCGACTTCCTTGCCAACGAAATCTATTCCGGCGCCCAGCTGCCGACCTATTCGCTGGTTCCGGACGGTCTCGGCGGTTACGAGGCAGCCAAGGCGGACTTCGCCGAGATGTCGCAGCTCGACCGCGAAGACAAGGCGATCGAACTGATGAAGGAAGCCGGTTACGGTGAAGGCGGCAAGCCGCTTAACATCGAGATCCGCTACAACACCAACCCGAACCACGAGCGCGTGGCGACGGCTGTTGCCGACATGTGGAAGAACACCTTCGGCGCAACGGTCACCATGACCAACCTCGACGTGGCCTCGCACTACGCCTATCTGCAGGAAGGTGGCGCGTTCAACGTCGCTCGCGCCGGCTGGGTCGCAGACTACGCGGATGCTGAAAACTTCCTCGGCCTCAACGTATCCACCAACACCTCGTTCAACTACGGCAAGTACAACAATCCGGAGTTCGACGCGCTGATGGCAAGCTCCTACACCGAGGGCGATGCCGACGCCCGCAAGAAGATCCTGCATGACGCCGAAGTCATCCTGATGCGCGATCAGCCGATCGCTCCGCTGATGAGCACAGCGAACCTGTGGTTGGTTTCCGACCGCGTCAGCGGCTGGCAGGACAATGCAGCCAACGAGCACCTCAGCCGCTTCCTGAGCGTCGCTGAATAATCTCGTCACGTGACCGGACGACGCACGGTTCAAGCCGCGCGTCGTCCATTCAGGAGCAGGACATGACATCCTTCGTGCTGCGGCGGCTGATGAGCGCCGTCCCGACGATCTTCATTGTCGTCACCATCTCATTCTTTCTGATGCGCTTTGCGCCCGGCGGCCCCTTCAATCTCGAGCGCCCGCTTCCGCCTCAGACGATGGCCAACATCATGGCCACCTACAAACTCGATCAGCCGCTGATCACCCAGTATCTGAGCTATATCGGCAATGCTGTCACCGGCGATCTCGGCCCGAGCTTCATCTACAAGGACAACACCGTCTCCGAACTGATCGGCAAGGCCCTGCCCTATTCGATCCAGCTCGGCGGTATCGCGATCCTCGTCGCGCTGATCGGCGGTGTATTGCTCGGAACCGTTGCTGCACTCCGGCAGAACAGCGCGCTTGACTTTGCCGTCATGTCCTTCGCGACAGTCGGCGTCACCATCCCCAATTTCGTGGTGGGTCCGGTGCTGACACTGTTGTTTGCCGTTATCCTCAACTGGCTGCCGGCCGGTAGCTGGGGCGATGGCTCGCTGCGTTACCTGATCCTGCCGGTGACCGCACTTGCCTTGCCGCAGCTTGCCGTTTTCGCCCGCCTCACCCGTGGTGCGATGATCGAAGCGCTGCATACCGACCATATCCGCACAGCCAAGGCTTACGGCCTGCCCTCGCGTGTTGTCGTCGTGACCCATGCAATGCGTGGCGCGATGCTGCCGATCGTCTCCTATCTCGCGCCTTGTGCCGCCGCACTTCTGACAGGCTCCGCCGTGGTGGAGACGATCTTCACCATTCCCGGTGTCGGTCGCTACTTCGTGCTCGGCGCGCTCAACCGCGACTATCCCCTCGTCATGGGCACCGTCATCCTCGTCGCCGTGTTCGTGATCGTCTTCAACCTGTTGGTCGACATCGCCTATGGCCTGCTCGATCCGAGGGTTCGCAATGACTGATATCACCGTTTCCTCCCAGCCGGAGATCAGCGGGCGGAGCCTGGCTCAGCTCGCGATGATGCGCTTCCGACGCAACAAGGCCGCCATCTCGGGCTGCGTGCTGTTGGCTTTCGTAACCCTATTCTCCTTCGCTGGCCCCCTGTTCGTGCCGCATAGCTACGACCAGGTCTTTTCCTCCTACGTCAACGTGCCGCCGAGCCTGACCCCGCGGCCGGATCCCGAGACGCTGCAGGACGTGGCCGAAAGCGTGGCCCAGCGGGCTAGAGTGACACTCGACAGCTTTACGGTCGAGGATGGCCGCTTCACTGCCGTGATCAGCTCGGATGGGGAAATCGATCCCCGCACGATCCGCTATTTCGACCGAAACAACGAGTTCAAGAATTCGGAAGTCGTTGCGCAATCGGAAGACGGAAGCAGCCTGACGGTCTCCGGCACCGTGGACCAGATCACATTCCCCTTCGGCACCGATTCCAACGGCCGCGATCTGCTCGTCCGCGTCATGCTCGGCGGGCAGATCTCGCTCGCCGTCGGTCTGGCGGCCAGCCTCGTCTCGCTCGGCATCGGCGTCGTCTATGGTGCGACCTCGGGCTATCTCGGTGGCCGCGTCGACAATGTGATGATGCGTATCGTCGAGATTCTCTACTCGCTGCCCTTCGTCTTCCTCGTCGTTGTCCTCGTCGTGTTTTTCGGGCGATCGGTGATCCTGATCTTCCTGGTCATCGGGGCGGTGGAATGGCTGGAAATGGCCCGCATCGTGCGCGGCCAGACACTGTCGCTTAAACGCCGCGAATTCGTAGGCGCGGCGGAGGCGCTCGGCCTCACCGACTGGCAGATCATCCGCCGTCACATCATCCCGAACACGATCGGCCCGGTCATCGTGTTCGTCACCGTCATCGTGCCGAAGGTCATCCTGCTCGAGAGCTTCCTGTCTTTCCTCGGGCTCGGTGTTCAGGCGCCGCTTGCCAGCTGGGGCACGCTGATCTCGGAAGGGGCCGCCAGCATGCAGAATGCGCCGTGGCTTTTGATCTTCCCGGCGATCTTCTTCGTGGTGACGCTGTTTTCGTTGAATTTCGTGGGCGACGGCCTGCGGGATGCGCTGGATCCGAAGGACCGATGAGCATGGACGACAAGACCAACAACGAAACCGTGCTCGACGTTTCCAACCTCAAGGTGACGTTCGCGACGCCCGACGGCACCGTGGAAGCGGTCAAAGGCATCAGCTTTTCGGTGAAAAAAGGCGAGACCCTCGCCATTGTCGGCGAATCTGGCTCCGGCAAGAGCCAGACCATGATGGGCATCATGGGCTTGCTCGCCAAGAACGGCGATGTCACCGGCGAAGCCGTCTATGGCGGACGCAACATCGTCGGCCTTCCGATCGGCGAGCTGAACAAGGTGCGCGGTGCGAAGATCACCATGATCTTCCAGGAGCCGATGACCTCACTCGACCCGCTTTACAGGATTGGCAAGCAGATATCAGAACCGCTGATCCATCATCGCGGCATGAGCAAGACGGAAGCGCGCGCCCGCGTGCTGGAACTCCTGAAGCTCGTCGGCATTCCCGATCCAGAGCGGCGCATCGACAGCTATCCGCACGAGATGTCCGGCGGCCAGCGCCAGCGCGTCATGATCGCGATGGCCTTGGCCAACGAGCCCGACGTGCTGATCGCGGATGAACCGACGACCGCGCTTGATGTCACCATCCAGGCGCAGATCCTCGATCTGCTGGCCGACCTGCAGAAGCGCTTCGGCATGGCGATCGTGCTGATCACCCATGACCTCGGCGTGGTCAAGCACGTGGCCGACCGTGTCGCTGTCATGCGCAAGGGCGAGATCGTCGAAACGGGAAGCCGCGATGCGATCTTCGGCAACGCCCAGCACGACTATACGAAGATGCTGCTGGCGGCAGAACCCTCTGGTACAAAGCCGCCGCCGGCTGACGATGCGCCGGTCGTGCTGGAAGGTCGCAATGTCACCGTCGATTTCGACATCGGCAGCGGTGGCTTCCTGCGTCCGAACCGTACCTTCCGGGCTGTCGACCAGGTCAGCGTCCGGCTCCGCCAGGGCCAGACCATCGGCATCGTCGGGGAATCGGGATCTGGCAAATCGACGCTCGGACGGGCGCTTTTGAAGCTGCTCGCAGCCGATGGCGCCTTCCGCTTCGAGACGGCGGATATCTCGAACCTCGACCGGGCCGGCATGCGCCCTTTCCGCAAGCAGCTGCAGCTGGTGTTCCAGGACCCCTATGGCTCACTCTCGCCGCGCCAGACGGTGGGCGAGATCATCACCGAAGGTCTCTACGTGCACGAGCCGCAGCTCAGCCGCGCCGAGCGTGATGCGCGGGCGATTGCGGCCCTGAAGGAAGTCGGCCTCGATCCGGCAGCCCGCAACCGCTATCCGCATGAGTTCTCAGGCGGCCAGCGTCAGCGCATCGCGATAGCCCGCTCGATGATCCTGAAGCCCAAGGTCGTCATCCTGGATGAGCCGACCTCAGCACTCGACCGCTCCGTGCAGCGTCAGGTGATCGAACTGCTGCGCGACCTGCAGGACAAGCATGGGCTTTCTTACGTCTTCATCAGCCATGACCTCTCGGTCATCCGCGCGATGTCGGACCATGTCATCGTGATGAAGAACGGCAAGATCGTCGAGCAGGGTGGAACCGAGGCGATCTTCGATCATCCGCAGGAAGACTATACCCGCGACCTGATCGCGGCGGCCTTCAGCCACTGAGCTCGGTTCATCCATAAACCAGAAAGCGGCGCCCCAATTGGGCGCCGTTTTCGTTCATGCCGGCGCCTGCGGCCGCGCCACGAGCACCTTCAGCTGTCCGGCATGGATCTTGATCTCGACGTCAGCGGGCATGCGCAGGAGTTCACCGTCGAGGACACAGGCGGCACCCTTGCGATGTTTGGGGAAATGGAGATGCACCTTCTCCGCAGTCGAGGCGGTCACTGCCTCGTTCTCCTTGAACTTGCCTCTGATGATATCGAAAGCCAGCTTGCCGACGCCGGTCGGCTCCAGCGGCTCCGCCAGATAGACGCCGAGCCTGCCGGTATCGACCCGGTCGGCGAAGAACAGCGAATTATTGCCAAGCGGATTGTTGGAGACGGAGATCGCCGAGACCGGGCGCTCCTCGCTGCGGCCGTCGCCGTCTATATCGAAGACGACCTCGAAGCGCGGCGGATCAAGCATCACGCCGAAGGCTGCACTCGTGCTTGCCCGGATCTTGCCGATACGGGAGGCAAAATTCATCTGGTTGCGCATCCGGACCATGCGGGCGTGCAGACCTGCGGAAAACTGGTGCACGAAGGGACGACCGTTCGCCGTTGCAATATCGACGTTGACAACGGTTGCGTCGGCCAAGAGGTCGAGTACCTTCCAGATATCGAGCGGTAGCTTCAGCGAGCGGGCAAAGAGGTTCATCGTGCCGGCGGGGATGATGCCGAGCGGCACGCCGGCTTCCCAGGCGATGCCTGCGGCCGTGGATATCGTGCCGTCCCCACCGCCGGCCAGAAGCGCATCAAGGTCGCTCTCTTTGCTGGCATTTTCCAGAGCTTGCACAACTTCGTCGCCGCCCACGACATCGCAGATGAGATCGTGCCCCCTGGCTGCAAAGGCGCGGGTTGCCGTCTCGCAATAGGTCTGCATGTCGGTGGTCTTGAAGGTGCCACCGTCGCGATTGAGTACCGCCTTGATTTTCATGTCGCCCTTTCGCGGCCCTTGAGAGGCCAAAGCTCACAACGTGTCGACGCCTCGAAAGTTTCGAGGGCCGCCTGCAGATCGATAGCGCGCGAGCAAATTTCAAGGTGGCGAGCAAAAGCCTTTGCCGCAGCGCACACAGATATGATAAAAAACAATCCCGCTCTAATGGCCTTCTGGCTCCCTTCTTTCATTTCGGCTTCCTCGGAAGCGCGTTTCGCGTGGCAAGGTTCTCTTGCGCGCCCATGGTGTTTTCATGACCGAATTCGCTTCTTCTCCCACCGCCGAACTGCAGCAGTCCCCGGCCCTGACGCCAACCACGATCATGCTGATCGAACTGGCGCTCGCCGCCGGCGGTTTTGGCATCGGTACTGGCGAGTTCGTAATCATGGGGCTCTTACCGGAAGTCGCAGAGACCTACGGGGTCGCCGTGCCTCAGGCGGGCCATGTGATCAGCGCCTATGCGCTTGGTGTCGTCCTTGGCGCGCCGATCATCGCGGCACTTGCCGCCAAGCTTCCGCGCAAGACGCTGCTCTTGCTGCTCATGGGCCTTTTCGCCATCGGCAACTTCGCCAGTGCACTCGCCACCGAATTCTCGACATTCACGCTTCTTCGCTTCATCACCGGTTTGCCGCATGGCGCCTATTTCGGCGTGGCGGCGCTGGTTGCCGCTTCCATGGCGCCGCCGAACCGGAGGGTGCGGGCTGTGGGGCGCGTGATGCTGGGACTGACGATCGCTACGCTGATCGGCACTCCAATCGCGACCTTCCTCGGCCAGATGATGAGCTGGCGGGCCGCCTTCTTCCTGGTGGCGGCCATCGCAGCACTGACCGTTGCCCTGATCGCTCTTTATCTGCCGAAGGACGAAGTCGCCGAAGGAGCCAGCATCCGCCGCGAGTTGTCGGCCTTCGGGCGCCTGCAGGTCTGGCTGTCCTTCGGTGTCGCAGCCGTTGGCTTCGGCGGGATGTTCGCGATCTTCAGCTACATAGCGAAGACCGTGACCGATACTGCCGGTCTTCCGGCCAGCATGGTGGCCGTGGTGCTTGCCCTGTTCGGTATCGGCATGAATGTCGGCAATGTCGTCGGCAGCCGATTGGCCGACTATTCGCTGAAGGGGACGATCGGCGGCATGCTCGCCTTCAATATCGTGCTGATGGCGGTCTTTTCGCTCACCGCACACAATTCGATCATGCTCTGCATCTGCGTCTTCCTCACCGGCTGCGGCTTTGCCGCCTGCCCGGCCGTGCAAACCCGTCTCATGGATGTGGCGGCCGAAGCGCAGACGCTTGCCGCCGCGACCAATCATTCCGCCTTCAACATTGCCAATGCGCTGGGCGCCTGGCTCGGTGGCATGGTGATTGCCGCCGGCTATGGCTACGCCGCCACCGGCTATGTCGGCGCGGTGCTCTCGGCCTTCGGCCTGATCATCTTCCTGATTTCCGTTGCTTTGGAGAAAAGGCCGTCACGCGGCTGAAGCGGTCTGCAGGGTCTACTTGAGGGGACAGTCGGGAAATTGCTAACCATCCTTTCGCGAGGGCGTGACATGGTCGGCATCCTCAAGTGAACCAGGGTTCTTTTCTGTGCCTGAAGGCAGAAAATGTGCATTCTTGCGCAGAACAAATCTATGTTCTTAATGGGCAGCGTGCAGACGCAAGACAGGAGTTTCCCCATGCGAGCCATCGGTTTCTACACTCCCCAGCCCATCACCTCAAAGGGCGCCCTGGTCGATCTCGACCTGCCGATGCCTGAGGCATCCGGCCATGACCTCCTGGTCGAAATCAAGGCCGTCTCGGTCAATCCCGTCGATACCAAGGTTCGCCGCAACCAGACGCCGCCGGCCGGCGAAGCCCGGATCCTGGGCTATGATGCGGCGGGTGTGGTCAAGGCCGTCGGTCCGGATGTCAGCCTCTTCAAGCCAGGAGATGAGGTCTACTATGCCGGCGCGATCAATCGACCAGGCACCAATGCCGAATATCACCTCGTCGACGAACGCATCGTCGGCCTGAAGCCGAAGACGCTCTCCTTCGCGCAAGCCGCCGCCCTGCCGCTGACAGCCATCACAGCTTACGAGGCGCTGTTCGACAGACTGAAGGTGAGCGATCCGGTCCTTGGCGCCGGACGGTCGATCCTGATCACGGGCGGTGCCGGCGGCGTCGGCTCGATTGCCATCCAGCTTGCCAAGGAACTGACTGACCTCACCGTGATCGCCACCGCCTCTCGGCCTGAGACGGCGGACTGGGCAAAGTCTCTCGGTGCCGATCACGTCATCGACCACAGCAAGCCGCTCGCCCAGGAATTTGCGGCGCTCGCCATCGACCCGCCGGGTTTCATCTTCTCGGTGACCCATAGCGGCCAGCACCGACTGGCCATGGCCGAGATCATCGCACCGATGGGCCGCATCTGCCTGATCGACGACTTCCCCGAAGGCTTCGACATCCTGGCCTTCAAGCAGAAGGTCGTGTCGCTGCACTGGGAGTTCATGTTCTCCCGGCCGGTCTTCCAGACGCCTGACATGATCGAGCAGCACAAGCTCTTGATGCATGTTGCCGAACTCATCGACGAGGGTAAGGTCCGAACGACGCTCGATACGGTGCTCGGGCCGATCACGGCGGTAAACCTGCGCGAGGCGCACCGACTGATCGAGAGCAACCGCACGCGCGGCAAGATCGTGCTGGAAGGTTTTCCGGCTTGAGCCAGTCCTTAGCGGCCGCCGTCTCTGCGGCGGCCGCATCCTACGCGATCAGGTGCGAACCGGGAGCTTCAGCGGCGCGCCGGTCTTGACGCTCCTGATCGCAAAATTCGACCGGATGTCGGTCACGTTGGGCAAGACGAGCAGCTTTTCCGTCAGCAAGGTCTCGTAAGCTGAGAGATTTTCGACGACGACTTCTGCCAGGAAATCGGACTCGCCCGAAATCATGTAACAGGCAACGACTTCGGGAATGTCAAGCAAGGCCTCGTGCAGCGCATCGGCATTCTCGCGCGTGTGGCGCGCCACCTTGAAGGCGACGAAGACCGTGAGTTCGAGCCCGAGCATCCGACGGTCGAGATCGGCACGATAGCCACGGATGATGCCGCTTTCTTCCATCAGCCTGATACGTCTGAGGCAAGGTGATTGCGAGAGCCCGACCTTCTCGGCAATCTCGACATTGGTGGTGCGTGCGTCATCCTGCAGAAGCTTGAGGATCGCGTGATCGAACTTGTCGAGCTTTGGCAGCAAGTGAAACTCCAGCGCATCTTTTTGGCACATTCTGCCAAATTACTAACCGTGGGGCGTGCATTGCGCAAGGACACGTCAGAGCGAACGGCATAAGATTGGACGCAAGCATCATCTTCTGGAGCACCCATGTCTGCCGTCGGCACCACTCCCCTTCCCGGCTCCGGCCGCTCAGCGCTGGGTGCATTGTCGGCGCTGTCCGTCGTGCTCATCTGGGCCTCATGGCTCGTCTCCACGCGCCATAGCGTCGGCGCCGGGCTTGGCCCCCTCGACCTCAGTCTTCTGCGTTATGGTATTCCGGCGCTCGTGCTGGCCCCGGTCTGGTGGCGTACCGGGTTGTTTCCCAAGGGCGCCATGGGACCACTCGGCCTGATGATTCTCGGCTCCGGCGCGCCCTTCTTTCAGATCGTCGCCTTTGGCATGCGCCACACCCCTGCCTCGGCCGCCGGCGTTTTGCTGCCGGGGCTGATGCCGCTTGCGGTCGCAGTCATCGGGATGGCATTCCTCGGCGAACGACCCGACCGATGGCGCAAGGCAGGCATGGTTGCGATCCTCGCAGGCGGCGGCATTCTGCTCGCGGGCAATCTGGGGAGCGACGGGCTCGGCTGGATCAGCTTCACCATCCTTCCCATCGGCGCGACGCTCTGGGCTGTCTATACCCATTCCTTCCGCCGCAGCGGACTCGATGCCTTCGAAGGTGCCGCGCTGATCTGCGTCTGGTCGACCCTTCTCAACCTTGCGGCCCTGCCCTTTGTCGGCACGCAATTCCTGACGGCTCCTTTGGAGGAAATTGCGCTGCAATCCGTCACACAGGGCCTGCTTTCGGGCTTGGTTGCCACCTTGCTCTATGGGACGGCCGTTCGCGCGCTTGGCGGAACCCAGGCTGCCGCCTATACGGCGATCACGCCCGTGGCTGCGGCCATTGGCGGTGCCGTGCTGCTTGCGGAGCCGCTCGGCATCTCGGTCCTTGGTGCGGCGCTTGTCACCGGGCTCGGCGTCCTCTTGTCCACCGGCCTTTTGTCCCGACGTCCGCCCGCAGGTTGACAGCGGGCATTACGCAGCAGAGCGCATGATCGCCGCACTGCCCGTCGGGCTCTCGCTCGGCTTCAGTGCCGCATCCTCGACCGCCACCAGGTTCTCCTGGCCCCAACGGCCGATCGCCTGAAGCACCGGCTCGAGGCTGCGGCCGAGCGGGGTCAGCGAATAGTCAACGCGCGGCGGCACGACCGGATAGACGGTGCGGGCGACGAGACCGGCGACCTCCATGTCGCGCAACTGCTTCGACAACATGCGATGAGTAATCGATGGCAGGCGCTTCACCAGTTCGTTGAAGCGCAGCACTTCGTCCTTGAGGAGATGGTGGAGGATCACGCCCTTCCATTTGCCGTCGAGCAGCTGCAGGGTCGCCTCGATCTGGCAACCACCCAGGTCCGACAAGCCGGCGTTTGTATCGCGAGCCATTCAAAATCCCTTCTCAAATCTTCGACGCAGCGGTACCCGGCACGTCTGTTCCCACTTAGTCCTGATCGGTCGGCGAAAAAAGCCTCCGGCCGACCGGAATTGGTCGACACAGCGTCAACAGGACATTCGACGCATCCGCGCGCCGAAAAGTTTCACTGCGGGGAGATTGGGGCGAAGGCTTGGAGCCTCAAGTGCGATGGCAGACTCGTGACTGCGTGTGACAAGACAGGGCAAATTGATCACAGCAAAGTGGCGCTGATCGAAGAACCAGCGCCACAATAAAGACGGGAAGTTCTAAGCGCCGATCAGGCCTGAATCACCACGACCTTGCTGCCGACATCGACGCGGGCATAGAGATCGATTACGTCGTGGTTCATCATGCGGACGCAGCCAGAAGACATGGCCTGGCCGATCGACCAGGGCTGGTTGGTGCCATGAATGCGGAACATGGTGTCGTTGCCGCCACGATAGAGATACATGGCCCGGGCGCCGAGGGGATTGTTTGGGCCGCCGGGCACGCCGCCTGCATATTTCAGGTTCCGCTCGGGATCACGGCGGATCATGTTGGGGGTCGGCGTCCAGCTCGGCCATTCAGCCTTGCGACCGACATAGGCGTTGCCGGAAAGAGCAAGGCCCGCGCGACCGACGCCGATGCCGTAGCGCATGGCCCGACCATTGCCCATCACGTGATAGAGCCTGCGCTCGGGCGTATTGACCACGATTGTTCCTGGAGCGTGCGGCGTCTCGTAAGCCACTTCCTGACGACGGAGCTCGGGCTTGATCTTCTCGATCGGCACCTTCTTCAGCGGATACGGCTCGTCCGGCACGTCGCCATACAGGGCCTGCTGGTTGGGAACGGACTGGCAGCCGGCGATGAAGAGCGGCAGGCCAAACAGGAGACCGCGGCGGGAAATGGTCATGTTTCAGGCGTCCTCGGGATTACGATTCGTTGCCGAGGAGCCTAGGAATTTATGGTTAATGACGGGTTAAATCTGAAGGTGCCTGTTAAGATCGATGGCGAAGATGGGGCGGAGGTTGGTGGCGACACAGCTCCGCAACGCAAAAAAGGGCGGCCTCTCGACCGCCCTTTCAATCCTCACATGTTCGGATAGACCGGCCCTTCGCCGCCTTGTGGCGGCACCCAGTTGATGTTCTGGTTCGGGTCCTTGATGTCGCAGGTCTTGCAGTGGACGCAGTTCTGGGCGTTGATGACGAAGGTTTCCTCGCCGTCCTTTTCCACCCATTCATAGACGCCTGCCGGACAGTAACGGGTCGACGGACCGGCATAGACGCCGAGCTCGGAGCGCTTCTGCAGGTCCATGTCCTTGACCTTGAGGTGGACCGGCTGGTCTTCCTCGTGATTGGTGTTGGAGAGGAACACCGAAGAGAGGCGATCGAAGGTCAGCACACCATCCGGCTTCGGATAGGCGATCGGCTTGTGGTTTGCCGCCGGCTCCAGGGATTCCGCATCGGTCTTGCCGTGCTTGAGCGTGCCGAAGAAAGAGAAGCCGAGGAGCTGGTTCATCCACATGTCGATGCCGCCAAGGCCGACGCCGAGCGCGGTGCCGAGCTTGGACCAGAGCGGCTTGACGTTGCGCACGCGCTTCAGATCCTTGCCGATATCGGTGGAGCGCCATTCGTTCTCGATCTCGATCGGCTCGTCATTGGCGCGACCCGCGGCAATTGCGTCCGCGATCTTTTCCGCCGCCAGCATGCCGGAGAGCACGGCATTGTGGCTGCCCTTGATGCGGGGAACGTTGACGAGACCGGCGGAACAGCCGATCAGCGCGCCACCGGGGAAGGAAAGCTTCGGCACCGACTGATAGCCGCCTTCGGTGATCGCACGGGCGCCGTAGGACAGGCGCTTGCCGCCTTCGAAGGTCTTGGCGATGGCGGGATGGGTCTTGAAACGCTGGAACTCCTCGAAGGGGTAGAGATAGGGGTTCTTGTAGTTCAGGTGCACGACGAAGCCGACGGCGACCATGTTGTCTTCGAGATGGTAGAGGAAGGAGCCGCCACCGGTCTTCATGCCGAGCGGCCAGCCGAAGGAATGCTGAACCAGCCCAGGCTTGTGGTGCTCGGGCTTGACCTGCCAGAGCTCCTTCAACCCGATGCCGTATTTCTGCACATCGCTTTCGCGCGACAGATCGAACTTGGCGATCAGCTGCTTGGCGAGCGAGCCGCGCACGCCTTCCGAGATCAGCACATATTTGCCGAGCAGTTCCATGCCGCGCGTATAGGCCGGGCCCGGCTCGCCGTTCTTCTCGATGCCCATGTCGCCGGTCGCAACACCGATCACAGCGCCCTGGTCATTGTAGAGCACTTCGGCGGCTGCAAAGCCCGGATAGATCTCGACGCCGAGCGCTTCTGCATGGGCGCCCAGCCAACGACAGACATTGCCGAGCGAGACGATGTAGTTGCCGTGATTGTTCATCAGCGGCGGCATCAGAAAATTCGGCAAACGGACGGAGCCGGCAGGCCCGAGGAACAGAAACTGGTCGTCGGTGACTTCAGTCTTGAACGGGTGATCGGCCTCTTCGCGCCAGCCAGGGATCAGCTTATCGACACCGACAGGATCAACCACGGCACCGGACAGGATATGCGCGCCGACTTCGGCACCCTTTTCGAGCACGACAACGGTCAGGTCCGGATTGACCTGTTTCAGCCGGATCGCTGCCGAAAGACCGGCCGGGCCTGCGCCCACGATCACGACGTCGAATTCCATGCTTTCGCGTTCAGGCAGTTCCATCTCGGTGCTCATTCGTCATTCCTCGCCAGGCGGTGCTTTCCGCCTTCCTCCTTGACAAAACCCAACCGGATTGTCGAGCCGAAGCGCGACGCGCCGAGGCGCAAATTCCGGCAGGGCGGTGTGAAGCAGAAGAATAACTTACGTGAACGTAAGGGTCAATGCGACGGTTTCGCTGCGTTGGCCGTAGTCACCGCTCGCCGGACCTTTCTCCTCGCTTTCCCAACGAAAAGTGCAGCAGCGTGTTCCGCCTGCGTCAAATCTCGTCGCAGGCCAAAATCTGCCTTTGAACGCTTCCGCGCTTTGTCGCAGTCTGGCGACAAAACGCCAGCAGGGGACAAGACGACATGGCACTCACATATGGTTTCATCGGGCTCGGCCATCTCGGCCGCCATCTCGCCGGCAGTCTGGTCCGGGCGGGCTTTTCCGTCGTGGTCAATGATCTTTATCCCGACAATGCCAAGGAGCTGGTGGCCGCCGGCGCCAAGTTTGCCGCCGACCCTCAAGCTGTTGCTGAAGTCGCGGACGCCGTCATCACCTGCCTGCCTTCGCCGAAAGTCAGCGAACGCGTTCTGACCGGCGAGCGGGGCATCCTCAAGGGGTTGAAGCCCGGCGCCACCTGGATCGAGATGAGCACGCTCGACGAGCAGGAAGTCCTGCGGCTTGGCAAAATCGCCGCTGAGGCCGGCGTGCGCATGCTGGAATCCCCCGTCACCGGCGGCGTGCATCTGGCCGCCTCAGGCGAAATCACCGTCATCATCGGCGGAGATGCCGACCTCTACGATCTGCACCTGCCGGCCTTCCAGGCGATGGGAAAGCAGATTTTCCGCGCAGGTCCGCTCGGCAAGGCTGCCGTGATCAAGGTGATCACCAACATGCTCGCCTTCATCCACCTGATTGCGACCGGCGAAGCCCTGATGCTGGCGAAGAAGGGCGGCATCGACCTCACCGACGCCTTCAACATCATCAAGGCCTCCTCGGGCAACAGTTTCGTGCACGAGACCGAGGGCCAGGTGATCCTGAACGGCAGCTACAACATCAACTTCACCATGGATCTCGCCGTGAAGGACCTCGGCTTCGCGCTCGGCTTCGGTCGCGAATTCGGCGTGCCGCTCGACCTTGCCTCCCATGCGCTGCAGACCTTCATTCGAGCCCGCTCGACCTATGGCGGCAACGCATGGTCGTCGCAGGTCGTGAAACTTCTCGAAGACGCAACCGGCACGGACCTGCGGGCACCAGGCTTTCCGGCAGAGCTTTGAGCGGTTGGAGAGGTCTGGATTGGCAGCTTGACGCCTTGCGGCGACCGGATTTTCAGGCGAAGAAGCCGCGAACAGTTCAGGTTGCCCCATGTCTTCGCATTCGACCTTCTCGCCCCTCGACCTCACCTCGGCACTTGACGGCCTGCATCCGGACCTCCGGATCCTTGGTCCCGAGACGCTTGCCGGCCGGCATCCCGGAGAAGATCCGGCGAACCTCGATGCCGGCGTGATGGCACAGCCCGGCTCGACGGAGGCGGCAGCGGCACTCGTATCCTGGTGCAGGGCAAACCGCGTTGCCATCGTGCCGCAGGGCGGGGTCAGCGGGCTTGTCGGCGGCAGCGTTTCCCATGCGGGTGAAATCATCCTGTCCAGCGCCCGGCTCAACCGGGTGCTCGCAATTCATCCGGACGAGGAAACGGTCGAAGTGGAGGCCGGCGTCACGCTTGAAGCCCTGCAAGCGGCACTGGAACCGCATGGGCTGACCACGGGCATCGACCTCGGCTCGCGTGGTTCAGCAACGATCGGCGGCATGGCTGCGACCAATGCCGGCGGCATCCTCGCCTTCCGCAATGGCGTGATGCGACATCAAATCCTGGGCCTGGAAGCCGTTCTTCCCTCGGGCGAGGTCTTCTCCGACATGACCAGGGTGGTGAAGGTCTCGGCGGGGCCGGATCTGAAGCAGTTGCTGATCGGCAGCGAGGGAGCCTTCGGTTTCGTCACGCGGCTTGTGCTGAAGGTCGAACCAATCCGCCCGCATCGGGCCGTGGCGCTCCTCGGCGTGCCCAATGCGAGCCGCGGGTTGAGGGTCGCCGCGCGTCTGCGGCGCCATCCGGCGCTGCAGTTGGAAGCCGCCGAAATGATGTGGCCGCGTTATGTGCGCGATCACGCCGCGCTGAAGCGCTTCGACCTGTCCTGGCTGGAGAACAATACGCCGGTGCTGCTGCTGGAAGTCTCCGGTGAGACGGCAGAGGCCGCAACAGCGCTTCTCGAAGCAGAACTCGCCGAGATCTGGGAGGAGGCCGAGCTTCAGGGCGGGATCATCGCCCAATCCTCCGATCAGGCACACCGCTTCTGGGAAATGCGTGAGGATTCCGGCTTCTACTTCGCCGCGTTTCCGAATGCGCCGTCCTTCGACGTCTCGATGCCGCCCTCCGCCCTGGACGACTATGTCGCCGGACTGACTGATCGTCTTGACGCGATCGGCGATGGCTTGGAGGCCTATGTCTACGGGCATATCGCCGACGGCAACCTGCATATCGCGATCGCCGCTGCCGGGCCCCTGCCCCTCGATCTGAAGACGGCCGTCGAGGCGGCGGTCTATGATGGCATCCGCGCCTCGGGCGGCAGCTTCTCTGCAGAACACGGGGTCGGGCTCGAAAAGCGCGCCGCCTATCTCGCCCATGTCGATCCGGTGAAACGAACGCTTGCGCGTCAGATCAAGTCCATGCTCGACCCGCACAATCTATTCAATCCGGGCAAGGTGCCGTTCTGAAACCGGTTGATCCGCAGATCGTCGGGGTTTCGATCGCGGCCCGGGGCCGATAGACTGCCGCAAAACACATCGTATCACCTGGAAAGGATACACCCATGGATCTCGGTATTTCCGGCAAACGCGCCCTCGTGCTCGCCGCTTCGCGCGGTCTTGGCCTCGGCATCGCGAAGGCGCTTGCGGCGGAGGGATGCCATGTCCTTATCTGCGGGCGCACGGAAGAAAAGCTGAAAGCCAATGTCGAGGCGATCAGGGCTGCTGGCGGCAAGGCGGACTATGTGGTCGCCGACCTCGCCGATGCGCATTTCGTTGACCAGATGCTGCACGCAGTCCATCATACGCTCGGCGGTATCGACATTCTCGTCAACAATACCGGTGGTCCGACGCCCGGCACCGTCGAGGACATGGATGCCGAAAAGCTCTACAACTTCTTCCAGTCCATGGTGGTTCGCGTCATCACGCTCACCAATGCGCTCGCACCCTTGATGAAGACGCAAGGCTTCGGCCGCATCCTCACCGTCGCCTCGTCGGGTGTCTTCGAGCCGATCCCGAACCTTGCCCTCTCCAACACGCTGCGCGGTGCGCTCGTCGGCTGGAACAAGACGCTGTCGGCGGAACTCGCCTCCTATGGCGTCACCGCCAACATGATCCTGCCAGGCCGCATTCACACGGACCGCATCGACGAGCTTGATGGAGCCAATGCCAAAAAACAGGGCAAGTCGCTGGACGAAGTCCGCGCCGCCTCGGTCAAATCGATCCCGGCCCAAAGGCTCGGCCGCGTCGAGGAGTTCGCCGCCGCAGCTGCCTTCCTCTGCTCTAGCCCTGCGAGCTACATTACCGGCACCATGCTGCGCGTCGATGGCGGGGCGGCGAAATCGATTTGAGCGCACCGATGACCGGCATCAAATTCGAATTCGCTAAAATGAGAGCGATCGACTGAACGGGTTCGAAATCTCTTGGGTTTACTCAAACGTGAGAAACCTGGGAGATGAGAGTTCCCGTGATGACAGATGCCGGACATGAAGACCGGATGCTGCTGGCGCTTGATCCTGCAGCTTTCGTGACCGAACCCGAACCGATCGCCGAAGAGCGCGCGCGCGTGCCGCGCTCTCGCAATGCCAGTTACGGCCGGATCATCGACCACTTCCTGACAAAGCTTGAGGGCTTCAACGATGAGCTCGATCTGGAGGCCGCGCCGATGGCAGCACGCCTCTATCAGGACGTCTGACATCCCCCCCCTGAATATCCGGGGTATTTGACACAAACTGCATGAACGAAAGCGACGGTCGGTCAAGAGACTGCTTGTATTAGGGGTGCCGACGATACACTCCAACCTTATGGACCATCATGCTCGCCCCCATACTTTTCGGTTCCGGCTCGTCTGGAACCACGACCAGTCCGTCGTCTGGCACGACATCGGGCTCGACCTCTTCACCGCCACCCTCCGAAACCACTCAGCCATCCTATCAGGAGCCGGAAGCGGCAGCGCCCGGTGATATCGACGACGGCACCTATCAACCGGCTCCGTCAGAAGAAACGGGCGAACCATCACCTGCGGTCGATGAGGGCAGTGGCGCTCCTGAAGAGGTGACCGCCGAGACGCCACCAGCCCAGACGGAAGCCGACGCGGAACCTACACCGGTTGGCGAGGAGCCGGCCTCTTCTGAGACCGAACCTCAGGCTGCACCTGAAGACACTTCCGTTTCCAACGACAACGTCGTCGATGAGGGCTTCGCAGAAGACGCAGCGACCGGCCCCGAAGCAGACACAGCACCCGAAGCAAGCCCCACGGCGACCACGCCTTCACCCGTTGCGAGCGACCGCCCGGTCACGGCGGCACCGGCGAGCGAGCGTGTGTCGGCAGAAGACGCGATCGAGGCCGCAGCACTGGCCGAATATCGCGGGAAGCGGGTCAGCCCTGAAGGCGCGGCAAGCGACTTCGCTCAGCAGGTGACCACCCTGATCGACCAGAGCCTGAACAGGGCGCGCGAGCGGGCATTGGAAGTCTCGCAGGCCCGCATCATCGCCGGGCTGCTTTCGGGTGCAGAGACCTCGGAATCGCCGGCGACCTCTGCTCTTGCCGCAGGTGCGGAACGCCAGCCTGTCGACGTCGCCGCAGCGATCCGGGCCTATCGCCAGGCCTGAGTGCGACCACAGGAAGATCTTGAGGGCCCACCCGCCGGTTGGGCCCTCACTGTTTCTGCCGGTCCTCAGCGCCGACGCAACAGTATCAGACCTGCGACGCCCGCAAGTGCAAGGATGGCGCCATAAATGATCCAGGGGCTCTGATCGATCATGAAGCTCGACGCTGGATAGGGAAAGTGACCCGAGCCCTGCCCGATCCACACGAAGCCCATCAGGATGGCGAGGGCCGCGAGGCAGTGCAGGGCAATGCGCATGGGTGGCATCTGTCGATCTCCTGAGTGGAGCCGACCATAGACCCAGCCGCCCAGGACGGCCAGAGGCATCCGTTTCAAGGCAGGCCCTCGATTCGGTAGATCATCTTCACGCGCCGACCTCCGCTCCGATCGCGGACGTCACAAAAAGGTCGCTTGCCCTCGCCGCCCCCCTGTGGCATCAGGCGCCCTCTTTCATGCCTCGGCATTGCCGACAACAGTCGGCCCGCCGGCTCTCACAGACATCCGACACACGAAACAAGGGAGCGATGGCCATGGCTGAAGCGCTTGGGCTCGATTTCGGCACGACCAATACCGTTATCGCCGTCGCGGAAAGCAGCGACGCGACGCATTCGGTCGCCTACACTTCGCCGGCCGGCACATCCGACAGCATGCGCACCGCGCTCTCCTTCCTCAAGGATCGACAGCTCGGCGCAGGGGCGCTGAAGGTCGAGGCCGGTCAGGCCGCGATCCGTGCCTTCATCGACAATCCCGGCGACTGTCGCTTCCTGCAGTCGATCAAGACCTTTGCAGCCTCCGCCCTCTTCCAGGGTACGCTGGTGCATGCAAGGCGGTTCCAGTTCGAAGACCTGATGGAGGTGTTCCTCAAGCGCCTGCAGGTCTATGCGGGCGATGGCTGGCCGGGCGGGGCCAAGCGTCTCGTCGCCGGTCGTCCCGTCCATTTCGCCGGTGCCAACCCCGATCCGGCGCTTGCCGTCACCCGCTACAACGAAGCGCTGACACGGCTCGGCTTTCCCGAGATCCACTATGTCTATGAACCAGTCGCGGCCGCCTTCTATTTTGCCCGCACGCTGAAGCGTGACGCGACGGTTCTCGTCGCCGACTTCGGCGGCGGCACGACCGACTTCTCACTGATCCGCTTCTCGACCGAAGCCGGCAAGCTCAGCGCCACGCCGATCGGCCAGTCCGGCGTCGGCATTGCCGGCGACCAGTTCGATGCCCGCATCATCGACCAGCTGGTGGCACCCGAAATCGGCAAGGGCAGCCAGTTCAAGAGCTTCGGCAAGCTGCTCGACGTTCCCAGCAACTACTACCTGGCTTTTTCGCGCTGGAACCAGCTTTCGGTCTTCAAGACCTTGAAGGAATTCACCGACCTCAAGTCGCTGGTGCGCCAGGCGGAAGAGCCGGAGAAGCTCGAACTCTTCATCGACCTCATCGATCACGACGAAGGTTACCCGCTCTATCAGGCCGTCTCGGCCACCAAGATGGCGCTGTCTTCAGCGGAGGAAGCGGACTTCCGCTTCGCGCCGCTCGGTAAGGCCGGCGATAAACGCGTGACCCGCCGCGATTTCGAAAGCTGGATCGCAGACGACCTCGCCCGCATGGAAGAGGCGCTCGACGAAGTGCTGGCCAAGAGCAACACCGAGGCCGGCACGATCGACAAGATATTCCTCACCGGCGGCACATCCTTCGTGCCCGCCGTGCGCGACATCTTCCACCGCCGCTTCGACGCCTCCCGCATCGAAACCGGCGGCGAACTGGTGTCGATCGCGCATGGCTTGGCTTTAATCGGCGAGCGGGACGATATCGAACAGTGGGTGGCTTGAACCGGTCTAGCTAACTTCCCTTGCGGGCGCCTGCAGGGTCTCCCCTCATCCTGAGGTGCCTGCAGAGCAGGCCTCGAAGGATCGAGGCCACCCCAAAAATCACCCGCCCTCGTCCTTCGAGGGTCGCATACGCGCCCGCCTCAGGATGAGGGCTTGTCACCAAAGTTTGTCCTACGCTTTCCATTTGCCTTCCGTCGGCCAAACGCACTAGAACAGCCTGATGATCCAGGCCCGCGACATGTCCTCCGCAGAGCTCGCCGCGCTTCTCGCATTTCATGCAGAGGCCGGTGTCGAGTGGCTGGTGGAAGACGATCCGATCGACCGCATCGCGGCTTTTGCAGCCGAAAAGGCGGCGCGGCAGGTGGCACGCCCGGCAGCGGATACACCAGCCACCAACGCACAGCCGCGCAGCCTGCCGGGACGCGGCGCACCCCCGCCCTCGGAACGCCAGCCGGCGCGGGCGCAACCCGCTCAAGGGTCGGCGCTGCCGGCGATCCCGGACGAGAATGCCATTGCCGAGGCGCGCTTTGCCGCCGAAAGTGCGCGGTCACTTGCCGAATTGAAAACTGCCATCGAAGCCTTCACCAGCTGCAACCTGAAAACCTCGGCACGGTCGACCATCACGGCCGAGGGCGCAGGCACTGCTGGCATCATGGTGATCGGCCCCATGCCGAATGCCGATGACGATCGCGAGGGCCAGGCCTTTTCGGGACGCGCGGGCCTGCTGCTCGACCGCATGCTGTCTGCCATCGGCCAGAGCCGCGAAAGCGCCACCATCACCACGATCATTCCCTGGAGACCGCCGGGCGACCGCATGCCCTCCGGCCCGGAAACCGCCATCTGCCGTCCGTTCATCGAACGGCAGATCGCCCTTGCCGAACCCCGCCTGGTCCTTGTGCTCGGCAATTTTGCCGCCCGCTTCTTCTTCGGCGAAACCGGAACGATCCACGCCCTGCGCGGCAAGTGGCGCGAAATTGGCGCTGGCGGCCATACCGTCCAGGCCATGGCCACGCTGCATCCGCAGGAGTTGCTTGCCGCGCCCGCCAGCAAGGCGCTTGCCTGGATGGACCTGGTCGCCTTCTCGGAGCGCGTGAATCCTAGCCAGAACGGCTAAATTATCATCAGCATGAACAAATTATGAAGACAGCCATGCGTTTTACGCAAGGCAGGATCGCGGCCATGTCCGTTGCCGAATCTATGCTGCACTGCGATACATGAGTCTGAAAGTGGGAGGGACACTTTTAAAGGAAGACCATCGTGAGCCTTCGCACCCGCCCCATTCACTGCAAGTTCGAGACGCTCCGCCTCGCCGGCGAACACGGCCGTAGCGCAAGCCCCTACAACCGCAGCAGCAGCGCGGTTTCTGCTGAACAACTGAGCGCGCGCTTTACCGGCCATGCCGGTCGCATTGCGCGCCCGGCCAGCGTCTTTTCCGAGTTCCGCACCTGAAACCTGGACAATCGCGCCGGTCAAAAACCGGAAGCTTGCAGGGAACGCATATCAGGACTTCCGCATTGTGCGTTGCGACATCGGTTCAGTCATGAACAGATATACCCGCAAACATCGATATGCATGTAGAGCAGAGGATAAGACCATGAACATCTCGTTCCACCCCGTCCGCAGCCTGCGCCAGGCCATGCACAGTATCGGCCACGCGGTCAGCGCTTCGGAAGAATTCTCGACTGCGGCCCGCAAGCGCCAGCAGGCGCAGGATCGTGGCGTCGAGCGCGCTTTGCAGCCGCTCGGCTTCTGATTCCTTCCTGACGACAAGCCGTTCTTTGGGCCCGCTTTTCGCGGGCCTTTTTGCGTTTAGAGGCTGAAAGAGTATCTAGAAGCCACCGACAGCCCCGAGGCGGGGATCAGACTTTCCCAGGCGAACAGGTCCGCAGATCCGCTCATAGGCAAAGTCGACGATCGCAAACTTGATCGCCTGCCAGCCGCAATACTCCTCGAGAAAATCGCGCTTGAGGATGCAGTGGTTGCGATCGCCAGTGGGCCAATAAAGGCAGCCCGTTTCCACCGCGCGGCGGAAAAGCCGTTGGAGGTGGGTGCGGGAGATCATGAAGTGCTCGGCCATGACCCGAGCATCGATGCGACCGATATTGTATCCGTCGCCATCGGGGGCATCCTCCATCGCCCGGCGCACCAGCTCATCCATGACGAGACCACCCGCCTCGGTCCACAGGAACAGCGCCACGCGCGACGGCGGCTCCAGCCAGCTCGGATTGAGACAGGCATGGCGGGCGATCTGCGGCTGGATGAGACGGAAGAGATCCGGCTCGGCCGCAAGTGTCTCGGCCCGGTTGCCACCATCCAGATGATCGAGGAGCTCCAGATTGGTCAGCAGCCATTGATACATGGCGCGGGTCGGCAATTCCGTCGCCTCGTAGCGCTTCGGCCGACGGTTCGGATCGCCGACGATGCGAACGAACTTGTAGCTCAGAAGCTGATCGAGGAAATTGAGAACCGTGTTGCGGCTAGCGGCATTGTTCGAGGTGATGATTTCCCGCAGATTGGTCGTCGTCAGTCCGCTTCCCGGCTGGGTGGGATCATATTCAAGCTGTAGCGCAAAGGCCGCCTGGCTGAGCAGCCAGCGCTGATGCGATGCCAGCATGCGTGAAAGCCTTGGGCTCTGATCGAACTGGCCGCGCAACTTGCCAGCATAGGCCCCCAATGCGGCGGCGAATTGAGGATGACCGGCAATATCGTTGGAGGAGAGCGTCATGACGGCCTCCAGGATCCGGAGTTCCAGGCGGCACAGGAGATCGACACGGTCAGGCATCGCAATGCGTGCCGGTCCATTCCTCTGCTCGCCGCGGTCGTCCCCATTCGATCCCTTTGGCTGACGTGGACACTGGGTCCGACGCCTCTCTGACGCTGTTGTTGTGAAGGTAAACGAATTCCTGACGACGTTTCAATCCCTTATTGCCAAAGCGCGAGGGAAGAATGATATGGCGTTCATGATTGCGTCGCCTTGCGTCGTATTCGACATTTCACCTGCCCGGCGATACTGGCAGTATTCTCGTTCCCAATTGCGCCCCACGGAGGCCAAATGCTGTCCAGTCTCGCCTCCATCGCCACCCTGATGCTGTCGACGCTGCTGATGATGGCGGGCTTCGGATTGATGGGCTACATGCTGCCGATCCGCTCGCTCAATGAGGGATGGTCGACCTTCATCATTTCCGTGATTGCCACAGGCTATACCTTCGGCTTCACGGTTTCCTGCATCGTCACGCCGATCTTCGTGCGTCGCGTCGGGCATGTGCGGGTCTTCGGCGCTCTGATCACGCTCCTGACCGTCTCCATCCTGCTTTGCGCGCTCGTCGTCGAATGGTGGGCCTGGATAATCTTCCGCGGCCTTTCCGGCTTTGCCATTGCCGGCGCCTATCTCCTGATCGAAAGCTGGCTCAATGAGCGCGTGACGAATGACAATCGCGGCGCCCTGTTTTCCGTCTACATGGTGACCTGCCTCGTCGGCTCGATCGGCGGCCAGTACATCGTGCCGCTCGGCGATGTGAATGGGCCGAACCTTTTCATTATTTGCGCGCTGATCTTCTCGCTGGCACTCTTTCCTGTCGCCCTGTCGACGGCCAAGTCTCCAAGCCCGATTGCCGAGGCGCGCTTCGACCTGAAAAGGCTCTACCGCCGGTCGCCGATTGCCTTCTTCGGCTCGCTGCTCTCAGGCGCACTATCAGGCACCTGGGGCAGTCTCGGCGGCGTCTATTCCCAGACGATCGGCATGACCACGGCGCAAGGCGCCACACTACTGGCTGCCTTCCTCGCCGGTGGCGCAATCTCTCAGGTACCGATCGGACGCATATCGGACCGCATGGATCGCCGCTTCGTGATGATTGCCTCCGGCCTCTTCGGCGTCGGCGCCTGCGGAACGATGATCGCTTTCGGCGCGGATGACCCAACCGCGCTCTATATCGCCGGCTTCTTCGTCGGCACCGTGCTCTATCCGGTCTATTCGCTCAACGTCGCCCATGCCAACGACCTCGCCGAGCCGCATGAATATGTGACGCTGTCGAGCGCCATCATGATCCTCTACGGCATGGGTACGGTCACCGGTCCGATCATGGCAGGCACGCTTATGCAATGGTCGGGGCCGAGCGCGCTCATCGTTTTCCTCGGGATGGCCTTTGCGCTTTATGCCGGCTATGCGGCCTACCGCATCACCCGGCGCCCTGATGACGTGACGCCGGAAGAGAAGACCGATTTCCAGGCGACGATCCTGCCGATGCAGGGCGCAGACAACGCCTCTCCGCTGCCTGAGCCTGAATTGGAGGAGCAGCTGGAGCTCGGGATCGAGCCCGGGCGCTAAGCTCAACCCTGTGGAGTCGATGCCTTGCGGGCCGCCCGCCGTTCAAGACCAAGCTGGTGTTCGCGGTAGATGATGAAGATGCCGGCGGCCACCACGATCGCCGCGCCGGTCAGGGTCGTCATCGTGGGCACCTCTGAAAACAGCAGATAGGCGGCGATCGAGCCGAGGATGATCGAACAATATTCGAAGGGCGCGATCGTCGAGACATCGGCAAAACGATAGCTTTCTGTCAGGAAGATCTGACCCAGCCCGCCAAAGAAGCCAGCAAGGGCGAGCAGCCCGAGCCCCTGCCAGGAGAGATCGGCCCAGCCGAAGAACCAGGTGAGCGCGGAAAGAAGTGCTGCTGTCAGGGAAAAGAAGAGGACGATGGTCGAGGTCTTTTCCTCGCGCACCAGCTGGCGGACCTGCAGCATGGCCCCTGCCCCGAGGATTGCCGAAACCAGCACGGCCAGGGCGCCCACCGCCACGTCTGAGCCCAGCCCCTCCTCGCCGAACAGCGTCAGCTTCGGAAGCGAAATGATCAGAACTCCGACAAGCCCGATCACGACCGCCGTCCAGCGATAAAGCCGGACGGTCTCCTTCAGGAAGATGGCTGCAAAGACGACGGCAATCAGCGGCATTGCATAGCCAATGGCGATCGCATCCGGCAGCGGCAGATGGACCAGCCCATAGAAGCCTGCCCCCATGGCGCAAACGCCGAGCAAACCGCGCTTCACATGGCCGACCGGGTTGTCTGTCTGGAACGCCTGCCGCAATTCGCCGCGCCAGGCGAGATAGACGAGGATCGGCACGATAGCGAAAGCCGAGCGGTGAAAGCTGATCTGGCCCGGCGGAATGCCACTGCCTGCAAGCTTGATGCAGGTCTGCATGGCGACGAAGACAGTCACCGAGCAGACTTTCAGCACGATGCCGCGGAGAGGATTGGGATCGGCAAAGGCCATGGTGATCAGATTCTTGCGGGCAGGCTATGCGCAATCGCACAGGGATTTTGAGCCGGCAGCGATGCCGCCGTGGACTCGGGCTGTGGCCTAGCATGCATGCCCGCCGGTCCCGCGCAAGTGCCGAACCGGTGTCGATGCCGCGAGGTTCTCCCCAGAAATGGCCGAAAACACCGGGTTTCTGGCCATCTTCCGTTAACCAGCCGTTCAAACGAGGAAATTATCTTTCCTGTCAATAAGTCATATTAATGCGGCCTTGCGCCGTCTTTGTTGCTCGCTCTTTTCAAACCGGGGTTTGGTGCCATGCCGCAGACCGAATACCAGACCAATTCCATTTCAGAGATCCGCGCCACACCCCGGTCCATGCGCCTTGTCACCGAGAGTATCGGCACCGATCTCGAGCAGTTCAGCGCCGACAACGCCCATATCGTGCGCCAGATCCGCCTTCTTGCGATCAATGCCCTGATCGAGGCGGCGCGTGCCGGTGAGGCCGGCAAGGGTTTCGCCGTCGTTGCCAACGAGGTCCAGCGTCTCGCTCAGGGTGCGGGAGAAACCGCAGAGCGGTTTCAGGAGAACGTACTCGGACGCATCCGGCAGAGCCGGACCATGGCGGATGATCTCGTCGATCAGATGGAAGGCGTGAGACTGATCGACCTTGCCCAGACGCTCGTGCAGTTCATCGTCCGCAATCTCTTCGAGCGGACGGCAGACGTGCGCTGGTGGGCAACCGACAGCGCGCTTTGGGAGGCGCTCGAACAGCCCTCGCCCGAACGGGCCCAGCATGCATCCGCACGGCTTGGCGTCATCAACCGCTTCTACACGGTCTATCTCGATCTCGTCTTGACCGACGCCGCCGGCAAGGTCATCGCATCGGCCAATCCCCGATATCATCGGAGCCTCAAGGACCGGAATCTGTCCAGCGAAGCCTGGTTCCAGGCCGCCCGCACCTGCCAGAGCGGTGACGACTATATCGTCGACACCGTCAAGCGCAGCCTCGTGCACGACAATAGGGATGTGCTGGTTTACGCCACCGGCATCCGGGAGGGCGGCCGCAGCGACGGCGCGCTTCTCGGCACGCTCGGCGTCTATTTCGACTGGAAGGCCCAGGGCCAGGCCATCGTCGAGAAAGAGGCGAACCTGCCGCCGCAGGTCGCCGAGAAGACGGAAGTCCTGTTGCTCGACGGCAGCAATATGGTGATCGCCTCCTCCCGTCCGGAGCGGATCTACACCCATTTCGCACTCAGCAATCCCGCTCAGCTCGCCAAGGGCAGCTATTATGACCAGAGCGGCGCGATCGTCGCCTTCGCAAAGACACTCGGCTACGAGGACTATGATGGCCTCGGCTGGTCCGGGGTGATCATCCAGACGATGGACAGCGACGAAACGCTGCGCCAGCAACTCCGGTTGCGATGATGCCGCCCACATTTCGGCCGGTATTCTCAAAGATATTCTGGTGACTATTCTTGGATTTGAAGCGCGATCTCGGCCGTGAAACCCAAGAAAAGCGGCTCCAGGATCAAGAGCATCGTAAAAATAACTCGTGTTTTAACAATCGTTCAGAAATTGCTGCAATCATCGCGACAACTTGACCCCAGGCGGTCACGTGCCTTAGCGCTCGTGCCGTGCCATGGTGGCCAACCCCGCAGCGACCAGGACACATTATGCGCACAGATACGGGCCGGATCGTTCATCTGGCAGACTACCGCCCCACCGACTTCGTTCTGGAACGGGTTGATCTGACCTTCGAACTGGACCCGACGGAAACCAAGGTGGAAGCCCGGTTGATCTTCCATCGGCGCGAAGGCGTCGATGCGGCAGCCCCCCTGGTGCTCGACGGTGACGACCTCACCATGACAAGCCTTCTCTTCGACCAGATCGAGCTGGATCCTGCGCGCTATACCGCGACGCCCGAGAGCCTGACGATCCGCGACCTGCCGGAGTCGACGCCCTTTGAGATCACCGTAGTCACGATGATCAATCCGGAGGCAAACACTCAGCTTATGGGCCTCTACCGCTCGAACGGCATCTATTGCACCCAGTGCGAGGCCGAGGGCTTCCGCCGCATCACCTATTTCCCCGATCGCCCGGATGTGCTCGCCGTCTATACGATCAACATCATCGCCGACAAGGCAGCCAACCCGCTGCTGCTCTCCAACGGCAATTTCCTCGGCGGCGCCGGCTTCGGCCCGGACAAGCATTTCGCCGCCTGGTTCGACCCGCATCCGAAGCCGTCCTATCTCTTTGCGCTGGTTGCCGGCGATCTCGGCGTGGTCGAAGACACGTTCACCACGATGTCCGGCCGCGAAGTGGCCCTGAAGATTTATGTCGAACACGGCAAGGAGCCGCGTGCGGCCTATGCCATGGATGCGCTGAAGCGCTCGATGAAGTGGGACGAAGAGGTCTTTGGACGCGAATACGATCTCGACATCTTCATGATCGTCGCCGTCTCCGACTTCAACATGGGGGCCATGGAAAACAAGGGCCTCAACATCTTCAACGACAAGTACGTGCTCGCCGATCCCGAGACCGCGACCGACCAGGACTACGCGAATATCGAGGCCATCATCGCGCATGAATACTTTCACAACTGGACCGGCAACCGCATCACCTGCCGCGACTGGTTTCAGCTCTGCCTGAAGGAAGGCCTCACCGTCTATCGCGACCATGAATTCTCCGCCGACATGCGCTCGCGTTCGGTCAAGCGGATCGCCGAAGTCCGCCACCTGCGCTCGGAGCAGTTCCCGGAGGATGCAGGTCCGCTCGCCCATCCGGTGCGCCCGACCAAGTATCGCGAAATCAACAACTTCTACACGACGACCGTCTACGAGAAGGGCTCCGAAGTCACCCGGATGATCGCGACCATCCTCGGCCGCGACGATTTCAAGAAGGGCATGGACCTCTACTTCGAACGTCATGACGGCGATGCCGCGACGGTCGAGGATTTCGTCAAGTGCTTCGAGGATGCGAGCGGTCGCGATCTCACGCAGTTCTCGCTCTGGTATCACCAGGCCGGTACGCCGCAGATCACCGTCTCCTCTGCCTATGACGCGTCTGCAAAGACCCTGACGCTGTCGCTCGAGCAGATGAGCCCGGCAACGCCCGGCCAGAGCAACAAGGAGCCGATGCACATCCCGCTTCGCTTCGCGCTGATCTCGGAAAACGGCTCGGAAGCCACAGCTTCGTCCATCGCCGGCGGCGACGTCACCGGCGATGTGCTGCACCTCACCCAGCGCGCCCAGAGCTTCACCTTCTCGGGCATCGGCAGCCGCCCTGTTGTCTCGCTCAACCGCGGCTTCTCCGCTCCGGTCACCCTGCATTTCTCGCAGAGCGCTGAGGATCGCGGCCATATCGCCCGCCACGACAGCGACCTCTTCGCCCGCTGGCAGGCGATCACTGACCTCGCTCTGCCGGCCCTGATCGATGCTGGGAAGACCGCCCGTGACGGTGGTACCGTGGCGGCCGACCCCGCTTTCGTCGACGTCCTGCTTGCAGTGGCAGCGGACGAGGCGCTGGAGCCTGCCTTCCGCGCCCAGGCGCTCTCGCTTCCGAGCGAAGCCGACATCGCCCGTGAACTGGGCGGCAACAACGATCCCGACGCTATCCATGCCGGCCGCCAGGCCGTGCTCAGCGCCATCGCCACGGCAGGCGCCGATGTCTTCCGCAAGCTGCACGCCACCCATTCGGCTTCCGGCCCCTTCTCGCCAGATGCCGCAGGTGCAGGCAAGCGGGCGCTGAAGAACCTTGCGCTTTCCTTCCTGTCACTGGCGGAAAACACCCCGGCGCTGGCCGCCGAGGCATTTGCCAAGGCCGACAACATGACGGACCTGTCGCAGGCCCTCACCATCCTCGCCCATCGCTTCCCCGATGCGGAAGAGACGAAGCAGGCGCTCACCGCTTTCGAGACCCGCTTCGCGTCGAACGCGCTCGTGCTCGACAAGTGGTTCACCATCCAGGCGACGATCCCGGGTGCGGCGAGCCTCGACCGGGTCAAGGTCTTGATGACAAGCCCGCATTTCCAGCCGACCAATCCGAACCGCGTGCGCTCTCTCGTCGGCACCTTCGCCTTCGGCAATGCGACCGGCTTCAACCGTGCCGACGGCGCGGCCTATGCATTCTTTGCCGAGCAGATCCTTGCGATCGACCCTCGTAACCCGCAGCTTGCGGCACGCCTGCTGACCGCCCTGCGTTCCTGGCGGCTGCTGGAAGCCGGGCGTGCCGACAAGGCGCGCGCGGCGCTTGCGACCATCGAAGCGTCGGCGACGCTGTCCACCGACGTGCGCGATATCGTCGACCGCATCTTGAAGGGCTGATCGACACATCCCATTCGAGGGAAAAGGCGCCCCGAAAACCGGCGCCTTTTTTCGTCCTCGATCGTTTTCCGGCCGCCGAACGTCGGCTAATTTTCCATGAGATTCAGCCTCTTGCACTGACGCCGATAAAAAAGCGGAGTCGGAGCAATGGGTTAATATTTTCTTTACGCACCGGCTCTGGACAAGCCGAATCGACCATGATTCCTTGGCGTCAGATTCGGGCAAGCGGCGCTCGAATCACACGAGGGACAGAGGCAGGGACGATGTTGGACGCGCGGCGGGTCACCGCAGCCGATGAGCGGCTGCGCATCAAATTTTCGGACATGGTTGGATTTCTCGCGCGGCTCGGACGACGGTCTTTCGGTTCGTCCTCGCCGATTGCGGGTCAGGCCGAAGTCTCTGTCCGCTCGAGGCGGATCGAGACGATCCTGCGCCGGGCAATCCCGATCCTCATTCTTGCCTTTCTGGCCGTGGTCGCGCTCGCCCGCACCATCGGCATCGTCAACGAGCACCAGCGCATGGCCACAGCCGCCCGGCAGTCGACCGCGCTGATCGCAGCAACGGTCAATGCCGCGCTCGCCGAGCAGGCGACACTCTTCGAAACCCGCAATCGCACCGAGGCCGAGAAGCGCCTCGCCACCTATCTCGACCGCGAGCATTTTGCCAACGGCGCCTTCGTGCTGCTCGTTGATCCCAGCGGCCGCGTCTTCGCCTCGTCGCCAGAAGCTGCCGGTCAGGTCGGCTCGACGATGGTTAGCCTGCTGCCGGAAATGATGACCATCCGCAAATCGGGCAGCCGTACCGGCGCGATCGAAACGGATATCAATGGCGTGCCGCATCACGCCATCTTCACGCCTGTTGGCGCCGATGGCGCTGTCATCGTTGCTGCCCATTCGCTGCAGTCGGTCGAAGAGTTCTGGCGCCGCGAGCTGTCGCTCAACGTCACGCTCTTCATCTGCATCACCGTCATCCTCTTCGTCATCCTGTATGCCTATTTCTACCAGGTGAAGCGGGCCCGCGAGGCGGACGATACCTTCCTCGAATCCAACTTGCGGGTGGAAACGGCGCTCGCCCGCGGTCGCTGCGGCCTCTGGGACTTCGATCTGGAAAGCCGCAAGCTGGTCTGGTCGCGCTCGATGTACGACATGCTCGGCCTCACGCCTTCCACCCAGCCATTGGCCTTCGCCGATGCCGCCCGCCTGATGCATCCCGACGATGGAAATCTTTATGCCCTCGCCCGCTCGGTCGGTCGCGGCAGCTCGCGCCACATCGACCAGATCTTCCGCATGCGCCACGCCCAGGGCCACTATGTCTGGATGCGTGCCCGCGCTCAGATCATCTCGTCCAACACCGGCGACCTGCATGTCATTGGCATTGCAATGGACGTGACCGAGCAGCATCGCCTCGCCCAGCGTTATGCCGAAGCCGACCAGCGCCTCGCCGACGCGATCGAATGCACCTCGGAAGCCTTCGTGCTCTGGGACAAGAATGACAAGCTGGTCGCCTGGAACGGCCATTTCCAGAAGGTCTACGGCTTGCCTGACGACGTGCTGGTGCCCGGCAAGGAACGCTCGCTGGTGCTGGCTGCCGCCGGCAAGCCGATCATCCAGCGCCGCATCGCCGACGCCGACGACGGCACCAATTCGCGCACCTCGGAAGTACAGCTCGCCGACGAACGCTGGCTGCAGATCAACGAACGCCGCACCCGCGACGGCGGCCTTGTCTCCGTTGGCACCGACATCACACTGCTCAAGCGTCATCAGGAGCGCCTGCGCGATCAGGAACGACGCCTGATGGCAACCATCGGCGATCTCTCTGCCTCGCAGAAGATCCTGGAGCGCCAGAAGACCGAGCTTTCCGACGCCAACGAGAAATATCTCGCCGAAAAGCAGCGCGCCGAGGCCGCCAACAAGGCGAAGTCGGAATTCCTGGCCAATATGAGCCACGAACTCAGGACGCCACTCAACGCCATCCTCGGCTTCTCGGAAATCCTGCTCGCCCGCATGTTCGGCCCGGTCGGTTCGCCGAAATACGAGGAATACGCCAAGGACATCCACGAAAGCGGCAAGCATCTGCTCAACGTCATCAACGACATTCTCGACATGTCGAAGATCGAGGCGGGACAGATGAAGATCCGCTGCGAAACCATAGATCTCTGCCCGCTGATCGAAGAGAGCATGCGCCTCACCGCGATCCCGGCCGAAGAAAAGAACATCACCGTCGAACAACGCGTCGAAGCCAGCCTCTCACTCGTCGCCGACCGTCGCGCCATCAAGCAGATCCTGCTCAACATCCTGTCCAATGCCGTGAAATTCACCGATGAAGGCGGCAAGATCGCTCTTCGGGCCCGCAAAGTTCAGGGTGCCGTGATCGTCTCCATCGCCGATACTGGCATCGGCATTCCGAAAAGCGCGCTCAGCAAGATCGGCAATCCTTTCGAACAGGTGCAGAGCCAGTATGCAAAATCAAAGGGCGGCTCGGGCCTCGGCCTTGCCATCTCCCGTTCACTGGTCGCGCTGCATGGCGGCTCGCTGAAGATCCGCTCCCGCGAGGGCCAGGGTACGGTCGTGTCGATGCGCATCCCGGATGTGAGCTTCGCCCAAGGCGTGAAGCGGCGCGCGTGAACGCTGGCACACTCTGAACACGAGGCTTGGTTCCCGGCCCTCTTGAGGGCCGGATCTGTTCCCCGCGCGGCCTTGCGGTCACAAGAAGACCGCTACGACACCACCCGCGAAAACACCTTCCTCACCGCCTTCGAGAGCCGCTTCACCTCTGCCTCGGCCGTTTTCATGTCGGGGCTTTCTGCCGCGCGTGCGACGCGGTCGGTGAGACCGGCCGGCACATTGGCGGGATCGAAGGGGCCGTCGATGCAGAGGCGAATGACCTGCGACAGGTCCGTGTAGAGCTTGAGCGCCGATAGGCAGATATCGAGATCGTTGGGGTCGATGAGCGCGCCGAGCGCCTTCAGTGCGTCCGCCGTCGACAATTCGTTGGTGCGCACGCGGTGACCCTTCGCGGGAGCCACCAGCGCCAGGTATTGCGCAATGAACTCGATATCGACAAGTCCGCCGGGTATGAGCTTCAGGTCCCAGATGTCCTTGGCCGGCTTCTCCTGTTCGATCAGGGCGCGCATTTCCAACACGTCCTTGACCGTTTTTCCGCCATCGCGCGGAGCGGCCAGCACCTCTTCGATGATCCGCTCGGCCTCGGCGACGAGGCCCGCATCGCCGGACATCATGCGAGCGCGCGAGAGTGCCATGTGTTCCCAGGTCCAGGCCTCTTCGCGCTGGTAGCGGGCAAAGGCGCGAAGCCTCGTTGCCACCGGCCCCTTGTTGCCTGAGGGGCGAAGCCGCATGTCGACCTCGTAGAGCACACCTTCGGCCGTGGGCGCAGACAATGCCGCGATCAGCCTTTGGGTTAGCCGGGTAAAGTAACGCACCGGATCAAGCGGCTTTGCACCATCGGATTCAGAGGCATCGTCGTCATGCTCATAGAGCAGGATCAGATCGACATCGGATCCTGCCGTCAGTTCGAAGGAGCCGAGCTTGCCCATGCCGGCCAGCGCCACGCGGCCACCGGGGATCTTGCCATGCGCCGCCTCCATCTCCGCGATGACGGCCTTCAGCGCCTCGTCGATGACGAGGTCGGCGAGGTCGGTGAAAGCGTGGCCTGCCTGGACGCCGCCGATCGAGCCGGTCAGCAAGCGGATGCCGATCAGGAATCGCTGCTCGGCGGCAAAGATGCGCAGCCGGTCGAGGATTTCCTCGTAATGGCGGGCGCTGGAGAGGAAACTCTTCAGCCGTTTTGCGAGATAGTCGCGGGTGGGAAGCTCGACCAGAAGACCCGGATCCAGCATGCCGTCGAAGACATGCGGCCGCTCTGCGATGATCTCGGCAAGCCGCGGGGCGGCCGCCATGATGTTGACCATCAGGTCGAGAAGGGCGGGATTGTTGCCGAGCAGCGAGAAGAGCTGGATGCCGGCGGGAAGCCCTGAGAGGAAGTTGTCGAAGCGCAGCAGCGCCTCGTCGGCCCGCCGGCTCTCGCCGAAGGCCTTCAAGAGATCCGGCGTCATCTCGGTCAACCGCTCACGCGCTTCCACCGATTGCGTCGCGCGGTAACGGCCATAGTGCCAGGTGCGGATCACACCGGAGATGGCTTCCGGCCTTTCGAAGCCGAGCCCCTTCAGCGTCTTCAGAGTGTCCGGGTCATCCTGCTGGCCGGTGAAGACGAGATTGCCCGTCGCGCTCGACAAGCCCTCCTCCTTTTCGAAAAGACGGGCATAGCGCTTCTCGACGGTCTTCAGCGTCGTTTCCAGCGCCCGCGAGAAGGCGGTCGTGTCGATGAAGCCTAGCATGAAGGCAATGCGCTTCAGCTCCGCCTCGGTTTCGGGCAAGACATGCGTCTGCTCGTCATGCACCATCTGGATACGGTGCTCGACATCGCGCATGAACCAGTAGCAGTCGGTCAGTTCTTCGGCCGTCTGTTCATCGATCCAGCGCGCCGCGGCCAGCGCCTTCAGCGCCTCCTCCGTCGGGCGGCAACGGAGGTCCGGCATGCGGCCGCCGGCGATCAGCTGCTGCGTCTGAGCAAAGAATTCGATCTCGCGAATGCCGCCGCGACCGAGCTTGACATTGTGCCCCTTGACCGCGATTGCGCCGTGCCCCTTGTGCACATGGATCTGGCGCTTGATCGAGTGAATGTCGGCGATTGCCGCATAGTCGAGATATTTGCGGAAAACGAAGGGCACGAGTTCCCGCAGGAACCCCTCGCCGGCCTTCAGGTCACCGGCGACCGGTCGCGCCTTGATGAAGGCTGCCCGCTCCCAGTTCTGTCCCCTGCCCTCGTAATAGATGAGCGCTGCCTCCACCGGCACGGCAAGCGGCGTCGATCCCGGATCGGGTCTGAGGCGAAGATCGGTGCGGAAGACATAACCGTCGGCCGTGCGTTCCTGCAGGATGCGCACCAGACGGCGCATCATCCGGGCGTAGGTTTCCATGGCGTCGTCGGGATCCCCAAGGATCCCGGAGTCAGGATCGTAGAAGATGACGAGGTCGATATCGGAGGAATAGTTGAGCTCACGAGCACCGTGTTTGCCCATGCCGAGCACGATCAGCCCGCTGCCTTCGGCGGGATCGTCGCGGTTCTTCAACGTCAGCTTGCCGCCATCATGACCCAGCAGCAGCAGATGATTGATCGCAGCAGCAACAGCCGCGTCCGCCACCGCACTCAGCCAGGCCGTGGTGTCGCGGGCGGTGAAGACCCGGGCGAGATCGGCAAGTGCCGTCAGAAATGCCACCTTGCGCTTTGCGCGCCGCAGCCTGGCCATCACCTCCGGCTCGCCGGGCACGGCACCGGATGCATCAGGCCTCCAGGCCGAGCGCGCCTCTTCGATCGCGTCGAGGATTTGCGGCTCGATCGGCGCCGAGACAGCACCGAGCAGCAGAGACGGTTTCAGGTTGGCGATGTCGCGCAGATAGGGAGACAGTGTGAAAGCCGCGAGGATGAAGCTGCGCAACGGGCCATCGACCGCAAGATGCTCGGCAAGCGCCGGCTCCTGTTTCGTCAGGTCTTTCAGCAGCGCATTGGCCGCCTTGAGCTCCGTCTGGTTCAGTGGGCGGATCACGCCCTCTGCCACATCGGACAATCTGCTCGTCCTGCCGTTCCCCATCAGCGTCTCCTCTCCCGGCCGAGATTTCTAGCGAATCTCAAACCGGGTCAGGTTACGGCTTCAGTCCGGGAAAAACCATGGTCGCCGTCAGGCCGGGATGATCAGGATCACCGCGGGTGTCGGACAGCACAAGTCGCCCGCCGTGAAGCGCCATGATCGCCTCGACGAGCGACAGACCCAGGCCTGTGCCCGGTTTCGACCGGCTCTTGTCGAGGCGCACGAAGCGCTTCACCACTTCGGCGCGCTTGTCTTCGGGCACGCCCGGCCCCTGATCCGAGACGGCAATCTCCACGCCATCGGCCCCGCGCGACACACGCACGCGGATCTCCGAGCCCTCGGCACCCTGGCTGCCATATTTGATGGCATTGTCTATCAGGTTGGAGATCGCCTGCCCCACCAGTTCGCGATTGCCGCGCACGGACAGGCTCGGCGAAATCTCGCAGATCATGGCCTGGCCCGCCTCCTCCGCCACCGGCTCGTAGAGTTCGGCACTGTCGGCGGCAATTGCTGAGATGTCGATGTCGGACAGTTCTGCCGCTATCGAGCCTGCTTCCACCCGCGAAATCATCAAAAGCGCATTGAAGGTGCGGATGAGCTGATCGGATTCGCCGATGATTGTCTCGAGCGCTGCCTTGCGGGCATTCGCGTCATCCTCGTTCAGCGCATCGGCCGCCTTGTTGCGCAATCGCGTCAAGGGCGTCTTCAAGTCGTGGGCGATGTTGTCGGAGACTTGGCGCAATCCCTCGTTCAGCTGTTCGATCCGCCCGAGCATGCCGTTCAGCGAGGACGACAGGCGATCGAACTCGTCGCCAGAGCCCGATACGGGCAGTCGCTGCGAAAGATCGCCTGCCATGATCTTCTGGCTCGCTTCCGAAACCCGGTCGATGCGTTTCAGGGCATTGCGGCCGATCGCAAACCAGATGACGACCGCGCCGACCCCCATGATCAGAAGCGCCACCATCAGCGCCTGACGGACGAGCAGCCTGAGCTTTCCGGGTTCGCCGAGATCGCGACCAACAAGCACGCGGATCCCGTTTTCGAGCACAAAGACATGGCCCGTCGCCAGGTGACGTTTCACTGCGCCGCTGTCGGTATAACGCTGATAGCGGAACGGAAAATTGGTCCAGCCTTCCTCATCGAAGACGCCGGGCTGCAGCGAGGCGACGTTGCCGGCCAGGATCTCTCCGTTGGGGCTCGCGATCACATAGAGGTTGGCGCCCGGCTGGCGGGCACGCCTCTCCATGGTTCTGAGTAGCTGGTTGATGCCGCCGCGCTCGAAGGCGCCCTGGATCTCGGTCACTTCCTGGCGAAGGGCATCACGGGTCTGATTGTTGAGGATACGCTCGGCCAGCCCCGTCACGTAGAAGACGAGGAAGGCGGCGCAGAGCGCAAAGAGAATGATGTAGAGCGCAGACAGCCGGACGGCCGTGGACTTGGCCAGCACCCCGATGCGGGACTTCAGCCGCATGTCAGCCTTCGTCCTTGATCATGTAACCGGCGCCACGCACCGTCTTTAAGAGCGGCCGGTCGAAATCCTTCTCGATCTTCGAACGCAACCGCGAGACATGCACGTCGATGACATTGGTCTGCGGGTCGAAGTGATAGTCCCAGACGTTTTCGAGCAGCATGGTGCGGGTCACCACCTGCCCGGCATTCTTCATCAAGTATTCCAGCAGGCGGAATTCACGCGGCTGCAGCAGGATCTCCTTGCCCGCGCGCTTGACCTCATGGGACAGCCGGTCGAGTTCGAGATCGCCGACCCGGTAGACCATGTCCTGCTCCGGCTTGCCCTTGCGGCGGCCAAGCACCTCGACGCGCGCCAGCAGTTCGGAAAAGGCATAGGGCTTCGGCAGATAGTCGTCGCCGCCGGCACGCAAACCGGTGACGCGGTCATCGACCTGGCCGAGTGCCGAGAGGATCAGGACAGGCGTGTCGATGCCGCGCTTGCGCAGCTCGCTGATGACCGAGAGACCATCCCGGCGCGGCAGCATGCGGTCAACGACCATCACGTCATAAGCATTTTCGGTGCCCATGAAGAGCCCGCTTTCGCCGTCGCTCGCATGATCGGCGACGATGCCGGCCTCGCGAAAGGCCTTGGTCATGTAGGCTGCAGCTTCCAGATCGTCTTCGATGACAAGTATCTTCATGTGCGCGACATTAGCCGCGGCATCCGCCACCGTATAGACGGTTTCGCCGGACTTCGGCTGTCCGTGTTCCGCGATCCCCATGCTTTGTCCTTTCCTGACACGCAGCGGTCGCAACCGCCGGAAGCGACAAAGGGCGCCGCCGGTCCTCGACCGCCGGCGCCCTTCGTCACGTCACAATCAGCCCTGGTTGATCGGGAGCGCCACGAAGCGGCTGCCGCTATCCGATTCGACCTGGAAGAGCGCCCGGGTCCGGCCGTCCTTCTTCGCCTGCTCCAAAACCTTCTGGACGTCGGCTGCCGACGAAACCTCCTGGTTGTTGACCGAGGTGATCGTCTCGCCGGCCTTCAGGCCCTTGTCGGCGGCATCGCTCGACGGATCGACGTCGAGGATGGCAAGCCCCTTGCCGCCATCGGCAGGACGAACGGAAAGGCCGAGGCCCGACAGTTCCTGCTCTGCTTCCGGTGCAGGTGCGGCATCATTTTCCGTGCCGGCGCTCGCAGCCTGGTCGGCCGGCAGTTCGCCGAGCTTGACCTTGACTTCGGTCGCCTTGCCGTCACGCCACAGTGTCACATCAACCGTGGTATCCGGTGCAAAGGCGGCGATGCGGCGGGCCAGATCACGGGGATCCTTGACCGGGTCGCCATTGACGGCCGTCACGACGTCGCCCTGCTTGATGCCGGCGGCTTCACCCGGAGAGCCGGCCTGGGGCGCGACGACAAGCGCACCAGAATCTTCGGCAAGACCGAGGCTATCTGCAATATCCTGCGTCACCGGCTGGATCTGCACACCGAGCCAGCCGCGCGACACCGTACCGGTCTCCTTCAGCTTGGCGATGACATCGGTCGCAACCGAGGCCGGAATGGCGAAGGCGATGCCGACATTGCCACCCGAGGGCGAGAAGATCGCGGTGTTGATACCGACGACTTCGCCGTTCAGGTTGAAGCCGGGACCACCGGAATTGCCGCGGTTTACCGCTGCGTCGATCTGCAGGTAATCGTCATAGGGGCCGGAGCCGATGTTGCGGCCACGGGCCGAGATGATGCCGGCGGTTACCGTGCCACCGAGACCGAAGGGATTGCCGACAGCAACGACCCAGTCACCGACGCGGACCTTCTCGTCGTCCGCAAACTTAACATAGGTGAACTTGGTGTTCGGCGAGTCGACCTTGAGCAAGGCCAGATCAGTACGGCTGTCCTTGCCGACGAGCTTGGCGTCGTACTCCTTGCCGTCGGTCATCACGATGGTGAAGGCGGAGCCGTCGTTGATGACGTGGTTGTTGGTGACGATATAGCCGTCTTCGGAGATGAAGAAGCCGGAGCCCTGAGCGGTCGGGCGCAGGCGTTGCGGACCACGCTCGGCACGCGGGCCGCGATCACGAGGACCTTCCATGCCGGGGCCACCAAATTCGCGGAAGAAGCGTTTCAGCGGGTGATCGTCAGGCAGGTCGTCGAAGCTGCGGCCACCGAAATTGAAGGAGAAGTTGCTCTCGTCGGATGATGCCGGCTGAACATTCGACTGGACGCGAACGGATACGACGGCGGGCAGAACGGCCTCGACAACGTCACCGAAGCTCGGGACCTGCGGCGCATTCACTTCGACCGGGGCGGCGAGCGCCGGAACCGCGGAGAAGGGGGCAGCCGTCACCAGCATCATGGCGGCAAGGCTCGCGGCGGTGGAGGTCTTGAGGATCGTCTTGAGGGAGCGACCTTTGTTCTCGGACATGGGATCTACCTTCATCTGTTCTTCTGACTGGAGCCGCCGGACAACCCGGCGGTGGGAAGCGGTGGATGAAGAGAGATATAGGAGCCGTCACGTTACGGCGAACTGTACGGCAGATGAATTCTTGGTAATCTTTGGTGCGGTACAGGCCGGTTTCAGCAACAAGGCGACAAAGCGGTCTTCCTTAGCCTCCAAGACCCCGGCAAACCTTCATTATTTGAATGACTTACGGACGAATGTGGAAAAGTGCCCTGATCAAGGTTATGTTACTGACGAGGTGAACTCATGGACAAGACCAGCGTCGACAAAAAGCCTACCGAACCTGTCACGCCCGCGCCGACAAAACGTCAGACGCGCCAGCCTTCGCATGGGCAGAATGTGAGGCCAGATGCCGACGATGTGGCTCGGGTCGAGCACGAGCGGCACAAGCGCCTCATGGATTTACTTGCCAAGTGAGCGCTGAACCCGGATGGATCGAACTGTCCGAGGTCATTGCTCTCAATCGAGCTGCAGTCGCCATCACTGGTGAGAGGCATCTTCTGACCAATGCAGTGACGCTCGAAAGCGCGGTCATGAGTCCGCGAAACCTCTTCCTCTACGAAAACGAGGATGACATCGGGGTACTCGGTTGCCGACTCATCGTGGCGCTCAGTCGTGCTCATGCCTTCATCCAGGGCAACAAGCGAACAGCCTGGCTATCCGGCATCATGTTTCTGAACATCAATGGATATGACGTCACCCTGCCGTCGGCGGAGGCGAACACGTTTATCGCGGAGCAGATCACAAAAGTCATTCAGCGAGATGTGACTGAAACCGAATTCTTCAGCAGCCTGGATATCTTCATCGTGCCTCTGTAGTTTGGTAGCCGTTGCACTCCACTCCAATGAGACCGTGCCATCACTCCCGCTCGAGCAACTTCCCCAGCCGCGCTTCCTCTTCCGCCGAAAGCTTCGCCACCGGCTGCACGGCGCGTCGGCGCGTATAGACGACGGCCACGATTAGACCGATGATCGCGAGTGCCGCCGGCGCCCCCCAGAGCCCGATCGTGCGGATGCTCAGCCGCGGCTTCAGAAGCACGAACTCCCCGTAACGCGAGACGACATAGTCGAGCACCTGCTCGTCCGTATCCCCGCCCACCAACCGCTCACGCACCACGACGCGGAGATCGCGGGCGAGCTCGGCATTGGAATCGTCGATCGACTGGTTCTGGCAGACCATGCAGCGCAGCTCTGCCGAGAGCGCACGGGCACGCTGTTCGAGGGCGGGATCGGCGAGCACTTCATCCGGGTTGACGGCAAAGGCATGGATGGGGGTGAGTAGAAGGGCGAGCAGGAGGAAAAGACGGTGGAGGGTAAGCCGCCGTAGCCCCTCAACCTGACCCTCTCCCCGCAAGCGGGTAAAGGGAATGGCTGACATCGGCGGGTTCGCCCTTCTCCCCGCTTGCGGGGAGAAGGTAGCGGCAGCCGGATGAGGGGCAATTTCTTTGATCCACGCCATCACTCCGCAGCCTCCAGCGACGGCTTGGCCGCCACCTTGGCCCGTTTCGGCGCACCAACCCGCAGTCTGCGGTCGGACAGCGACACGACACCACCGATCATCATCACGATCGTGCCGTACCAGATGCAGAGGATCCAGGGCTTCCACCAGACACGCACAACGATGCCGCCATCGGCCATCGGGTCACCCAGCGAGACATAGAGCTGGCTGAAGCCGAATGTGACGATGCCGGCTTCCGTCGTCGGCATCTGGCGCGCCGTATAGAGCCTTTTCGACGACCAGACATCGGCCACTTCGACACCACCCTCGCGGATGGTGAAATGCCCCTGATCCTCGGTGTAGTTCGGTCCGGTCGCGGCACGAATGCCATCGAAGGTCACGACATAACCGCCGGCCTCCGCCGTCATGCCCGGCTTCATCTCGACCACGGTCTCCGTCTCGAAGGTAGTGACGGCCACGACGCCGAGCACGGTGACGCCGATACCGAAATGGGCCAGCGCCGTGCCGAAGGCTGAGCGCGGCAACCCCTTGAAGCGGCTCCAGGCGGTCGAGAGCGGATGCTTGCCGAAGCCTGCACGATACCAGAGGTCTGCAATCGCCCCGCCCATGACGAAGAAGGCGAGCGCGAGGCCACCCACCGCCATGACAGGTCCGCCGTTCTGGGCGTACCAGAGGCCAAGCCCGAGAACGAGCGAAAGGGCCGCCGCCACGTAAAGCCGCTGCAAGGCGCCGAGAAGATCGCCACGCTTCCAGGCGAGGAACGGCCCAAAAGGCACCGCCAGCAGAAGCGGGATCATAAGAAGCCCGAAGGTGATGTTGAAGAAGGGCGGACCGACCGAAATCTTCTCGCCTGTCAGCGTCTCAAGCAACAGCGGATAGAGCGTGCCGATCAGCACCGACGCGGTCGATACCGTCAGGATCAGGTTGTTGAGGACAAGCGCACCTTCGCGCGAGATCGGCTGGAACAGGCCACCGGCCTTGAGCATCGGTGCGCGCAGCGCAAAGAGCGTGAAGGCGCCACCAATGAAAATGACGAGAATGCCGAGGATGAAGACCCCGCGTGTCGGGTCGGTTGCGAACGCATGCACCGAGGTGAGCACGCCCGAACGCACCAGGAAGGTGCCGAGCAGCGACAGCGAGAAGGCGATGATGGCAAGCAGCACCGTCCAGATCTTCAGCGCATCACGCTTCTCCATGACGAGCGCCGAATGCAGAAGAGCAGTGCCCGCGAGCCAGGGCATGAAGGAAGCGTTTTCGACGGGATCCCAGAACCACCAGCCGCCCCAGCCGAGTTCGTAATAGGCCCAGTAAGAACCCATCGAGATCCCGGCGGTCAGGAAGACCCAGGCCGCCAGCGTCCAGGGCCTGACCCAGCGCGCCCAGGCGGCATCGATGCGGCCGTCCATCAAGGCGGCAATCGCGAAGGAGAAGCAGACCGAGAAGCCGACATAACCGAGATAGAGCAGCGGCGGATGGATCGCGAGGCCGATGTCCTGCAGGACCGGGTTGAGGTCCTGACCTTCCGCCGGAATCGGCGACAGTCGGACGAAGGGGTTCGACGTCAGGAGAATGAAGAGCGTGAAGGCCGTCGTGATCCAGGCCTGGACGGCCAGCACATTTGCTTTCAGCCGATCCGGCAGGTTGGTGCCGAAGAAGGCGACCATGGCGCTGAAGAAGGCGAGGATCAGCACCCAGAGGAGCATCGAGCCTTCATGGTTCCCCCAGACCCCGGAGATCTTGTAGATCATCGGCTTCAGGGAGTGGGAGTTCTCATAGACGTTCTGCACCGAGAAGTCGGAGACGACATAACCATAGGTGAGGACGGCAAAGGAGAAGCCGATCAGCAGGAACATAGCATAGGTGCCGGTGGTCGCCACCGCCATCATCGCCGCATCGCCGCGCCGGGCGCCGATCACCGGCAGGATGGAGACGACGAGACAGGTGGCGAGCGCCAGGACGAGAGCATAATGGCCAAGCTCGATGATCATTGGATCGTTTCCTTGCCGCTCAGTTCAACCCCTTGCGCTTCCAGACGATCCGCGACGTCCTTCGGCATGTAGGTCTCGTCATGCTTGGCGAGAACCGTATCGGCGACGAAGACCTTGTCCATGCCTTCGAAACGTCCCTCGGCGACCACGCCCTGCCCCTCCCGGAAAAGATCGGGCAGGATGCCGGTATAGGTCACGGGCAGCTGGCTCAGCGTGTCTGTCACGGTAAAGGTGATCGTCGAGCCTTCACCACGCACCACCGAGCCCGCTTCCACCAGCCCGCCCAGGCGGATGCGGGTTCCCGGCTGCACGTCGGATTGGGCGAGATCCGCCGGAACGTAGAAGTAAGCGATCGACTGGCCGAAGGCGAACATCACCAAGAGCACGGCGGTCAAAATGAAACCCATGCCACCGCCGATCACGGCCAGGCGTTTCTGTTTGCGGGTCATTGGCTCACCTCCTCAACATCAAGGCCGAGTTCCCGCGCCATGGCGAGCAGTTGCTGACCCTCGGCGCCTGCGGCCGGGAAGGTCTTCAGCCCTTCCTGCAGCGCGGCTTCCGCCCGTTCCTTGTCCTTCAGCATCGCATAGGAGCGGACAAGCCGCATCCAACCTTCGAAATTGTTCGGATCTTCCTTCAGCCGCGCATCGAGGCTCGCCACCATGCCGCGGATCATCTCGCCGCGATCGGCCTCCGACATGGTTCCGGCATTGGCAACGTCCTCGGCCGTCGGGTTGCCAAGGGCTGCGGGGTTCTCCGCTTGTGCCTCGCCTTCCGGCGCCGTCCGCGCTGGCTGATCGGCAAGCGGCACGCCGGCGCTATTTGCCGCAATGTGCTGGTTGACCAGTGGCATCCAGGGGGCCGTGGGCGGCGAGGCCTTGGCGATGTTCTGGAACGCGGTCAGCGCCTCCGCGCGGCGACCGGACTGCTCGAGCGCCAGCGCCAGATAGAAGTCTGCACGCGGATTGTTGGGTTCAAGCTTCAGCGCCGCCTGAAATGCCATCTGGGCATCATCGGTGACGATCCCGTCATTGCGCAGCACCAGTGTTTCGCCCAGCCCGTTCATCCGGTCGGCATCGGGGCCGAGAATGCGGATCGCGTTGCGATAGGCGAGTTCGGCATCCGGCAGGCGACCGATGCGGAAATAAACGGGCGCCAGAACGTTCCAGCCATTGCCGTCGGAAGGATTGCTCGCCAGATGCTGCTCGACCTTGGCGACGAGCAGATCGACATCGTCGCCGGGATTTTCCATGCGTGCGGCGAGCGGCGCATCGGGTGTGCCCGGGCTTCCGATTTCCAGATAGCCGGCAAGCCCGATCACGGGAAGACAGAGCAGGATGAAGGCCTGCGACCAGGTGTAGCGACGGCGGGCGGACGAGTTTGCCGCGCCATCGGACGGCTCGCTCCCCTCTCCCGCTTCGCCCACCTTTTCGCGGGCGGCGATCGCGAGCAGCCGACGGCCGATTTCGGCGCGCGCATAGTCGGCATCTTCCGCCGAAATCAGTCCTTGCGCCTTGTCCCGCTCCAGCTCGCGCAGCTGGTCGCGATAGACCGCCGCCTCGCCTTCGTCATAACGCGTCGCCCGGGCCGAGGCCCGCAGCAAGGGGGACAACAGGACGACGGCAACAAAGACCGTCAGCAGCGCGGAGATGATCCAGAACAACATGAAACTCAATTACGGCAAGGACAGGTGCTTTCCAACAGCCAAACCTCCCCTGACGCAAAGTTGAGGCGTTTGGCCGCAAGAATTCTCTAAGCCTGCATAACCCGCCCAGCCTTGACCCAAGTCAAGTGGAAAGACCTCAAGACTGGCGCTGTGTGGGCGTGATCGTGAACTGCAGCCCCATCGTGGCCAGTATCTTGGCCAATGTTTCAAACTGTGGCTTGCCGTTCTTCGACAGGGATTTGTAAAGGCTGCCCCTGTTCAGCTGCGCCTGTTCCGCCACACCCGCCAGCCCGCCAGCCTGCGCCTTGGCAACGTGACGCAGGGCCTCCTGGAAGAGCTCCATGTCACCACTTTCAAGGAACTCCGCCAGATAAATGGCTGCATTCTCCGGGTCCCGCAGCAGCTCTTCATAGCGGTCGAAATCGAACGGTCTGCTCGGCTTGTTCACGGCTTCATCCTCTTACGATAGTCCTCCAGATAGACCTTGGCCCTTTCGAGCGTCCGCCTCTGATCTTTCTTCGTCGCGCCTGCCAACAACAGAACCACCGTATTTCCAAGGACCGTGTAGACCACGCGGTAACCGGCTCCGGCATGGATCCGCATTTCAAAGATGCCGTGCGCACCTGCCAACGGTTTCCAATCGCCGAAATTACCCAATGATGCGCGGCGGATGCGTGCCAAAAATTTGGGTTCTGATTTCGGAACTGGCAATCGCATCGAGCCACGCCTGGAAAGGCGCCTCGCCATCCTCGGTCAGATACACCTCGATCTCAAAGCGCGTCATTTTCGCAGTGTACGCCAGAGCATACACTTTAGGAAGACGATTCGGATGACTGTTCTAGAAGGCAAGCTGCAAGGGATGCGGGTCCGCCTGCCCGCCTGCGCCTCAGCTCAGCGGCGTCCAGGTGCCGTTCGAGTTGCGGCAAGCCGCGCCGCGGGCCTGCAGCTCGCGGCCGCTGCGATATACCTTGTGGGTGAACTGGCGGCAATTCTGCTGGCCGACCTGATAGGGGGCAGCTGCGACGACTTCGCCGCGCACCTCACCGCCTGCCCAGGTCACGGGCTGGCCACCGGGGGCCGCCTCCAGCGCGCGGTATTCCGCTTCGAGGGCCCGCTGCGTCTGGCTGCGCGACAACTCGACGCCCGTGCGCGAGACAATGCCGCCCTGAAGCGCCGCAATATAGACGGCGGAATTGGCTGTCGCCGTGCGGCCGCCGCTCGAAGTGGTGCAGCCCGCAAGCGCGAGCGACACGAGGCCAGTGGCTGCAAGTATCCCGAAGTGCTTCACACCCATCAGACCGTTCCAAGTCCCGTCGATTTCTGTCGTCGAGGCCGACCTGTTCGCGCGAAGCGGTTGACGGCCTTCGACCGGCTCAAGGCCGTCTTATACACCTATGTAATTTCACAGGAAAATCAATCACGCAGTGTCCTTGGTCACAGCTGGAAGGATCAACTGTGCGCGAAGCCCCCCAATGCCGGCGCGCGACAGGCCGAAAGACCCCTGATATTCCCCCGAAATCTCCTTGACGATCGACAGTCCGAGCCCCGTACCGGGCTTGCTCTCGTCGAGCCTTCGGCCGCGCTTCAGCGCCTCGCCGATCTGGTCGGGAGCAAGCCCCGGCCCGTCATCCTCGACCACGATCTCGATCCAGCCGCGCCGGCCGTCGGTCACGTCGTCGTCACGGGTTGTCATCACGGCCTTGGTGACCACCTTGGTGCGGGCAAAGCGGGAGGCGTTTTCCAGAAGGTTGCCGATGACCTCCTCGACATCCTGCTGCTCCATCGCAAAGGTGAGGTCCGGCGCGACATCGAGTTCGAAGAGTATATCGGCGTTCAGCTTGCGCATCACCCGCGCAAGCCGCTCCATGACCGGCTGCGCCTCGGTGCGGGCCAGCACACTGTCGCGCTGGGCGGCAATCCGCGCCCTGTTCAGATAGGAGCTTACCTGCGCCTGCATGGCCTCGGCCTGGGTCGCGATGACTTCGGCTTGGTTCTTCTCCAGGGTCCGCGCCTCGTTCAAAAGCACGGCGATCGGCGTTTTCAGGGAATGCGCGAGATTGCCGACCTGCATGCGGGCCCGCTCGACAATGCGGCGGTTGCTGTCGATCAGCGCGTTGATCTCGTTGGCGAGCGGCTGAACCTCGCTCGGGAAATCGCCTTCTATCCGCTCGGCCTCGCCTCGCCGGATGCGCTCCAGCGCCCGGCGCGCGCGGTCGAGCGGCTTCAGGCCATAGAGGATGGCAAGACCGTTGACGATCAGCCCGCCAATGCCGACCACGGCGAGCGCGGCGTAGAGACGGCTGGTGAAAAAGGCGATCTCGTCCTCGACCACCTGCAAATTGCCCGACACCCGGAAGCGTGCCGCCCGTCCCTGGTCGTCGAGCACCACTTCGGTTTCGGCAACGCGGATGTGGTTGCCGACATCATCGGTCATTTCGTAATAGCGTTCGTAGTTCTGGTCGAAAGGCGTCGCTTCCACGTCGGGAACGGCAAGGTTCGCGACCCCGAGCGAGGCGGAGGCGAGCGGTGCCGTGGCATAGTTGCCGAGCGGCTCGACCAGCCAGTACCAGCCCGTCGCGGGCTGGGAGAACCTGAGGTCACCCAGCGCCGGCGAACCGGTCAGGCTATCGCTGTCGCCGATCGAAACGGAGTTGACGACGTTATAGAGCTGGGCACGCAGGAGATTGTTGAAGCCGCGTTCGACGCCCTGACGATAAAGGGCTGAAATCGCTACCGCAATTGTCACCAAGGCCAGCGCCGACCAGAGCGTGGCAAGGATCAGGACGCGCGCAGTGAGCGAGCGGATCCTCATTTCGCCGGGGCTTGGATGCGATAGCCGAGGCCGCGCACGGTTTCGATCATGTCGACACCGAGCTTCTTGCGCAGACGACCGACAAAAACCTCGATCGTGTTGGAATCGCGGTCGAAATCTTGGTCGTAGAGATGCTCGACCAGTTCGGTGCGCGATACGACTTCGCCCATGTGATGCATCAGATAGGACAGAAGCCGGTATTCGTGCGAGGTGAGCTTCAGCGTCACGCCTTCAACGGTCGCCTTGGAGCTCTTTGTGTCAAGCCGCACGGGTCCGCAGACGATCTCTGAGGATGCATGGCCTGCCGCCCGGCGGATCAGGGCGCGGATGCGGGCAAGCACTTCCTCGACATGAAAAGGCTTGGTGACATAGTCGTCGGCGCCTGCGTCGATGCCGGCCACCTTGTCCGACCAGCGGTCGCGGGCCGTCAGGATCAGCACCGGCATGACACGGCTTGCCGCACGCCATTTCTCCAGCACCGTAATGCCGTCCATCTCGGGAAGGCCAATATCGAGGATGACGGCATCATAAGGTTCGGTCTCGCCGAGGAAATGGCCCTCCTCGCCGTCGAAAGCTTTGTCGACGACATAGCCCGCTTCCTGCAGGGCCTCGACCAGTTGGCGGTTCAGATTGACATCGTCTTCAACGACGAGAATGCGCATGCGTTTACCCCTCGGTGCGGAGAGTTTCAGGCCCGGTACAAGGTCACTCTGCGACCCGCATGGTGACCTTACGCGGCCGTTCGTTGCCGTTGCCCGGCACGAGCACGACGATCACGCATTCACCGCCCGATTCGTGCACGGAAAGCAACTGCCCGCCGACTTCAGCGACCACGCGTTCCGCGGCTTGCCTGCAATCCGCCGCCACGGCATCGCCTCCCGTCGCCGGCAAAGCCGCCACGGTCACGGCCAATGCCAGGCCCGTGTATTTCATGAAAGATGCCATTGCTGCTTCTTCTTGGATGACGTCCACTTTGGCAAATTATGTACCGCAAGGCGTCTGAATGGCAAATGAATGCGTGGCGAGAGGGTAGAGATCATGCCCGTCCTACCGTCATTTCTCCCCATGTATCAGTGTCTGTGATCGACCGGTCAGTTCGCCCAGACGCTTCTCAGCCCTGGCGCTGGATGCAGCTTCGAGGAGTTGCGGCCAGTTGTCAGGCGGATTGCCAACGTCGAGCATCGCTCGAAACACTGCGTAGGCATCGCTGCGCGATCCATAGCTGCGCAACGTGTTTGCATCGTTGACCCAGGCAAATACTAGAACGCGCGCAGCCGAATTGTATCGAAAAAACAACCGAAAGCGCCCATTGCCGAATTTCGCCCGAAACCAGTGTTTGCGCTCGGATCCCAGGGTCCCGCCCTGCCGAAAGACAGGCAAGGTTGGATCAGCCGGAATGCTCTCGAACACGAGTTTTTCCAAGGCGGCCAAAAGCTTGAAATTGGCACCACTTTTGAACGTGTCAGGCTTCTTCAGCGCCTCATTCTCTACAGCCAGGGTCAGTCGTTCGAGCTGGTCGAGAAACAAGGGATGCGCCCGAATGATCCAGCCCTTGACCGTGTCCATGTCTCAAAGCTCGACATCGCCGTCGATGGGAGCGTCGAGGTCGACATCGGCGCCGTGCGTGAGTGCAGCGATGCGATCACGAAGCCCGGCAGGAAGCTCGACAAAAGCATCCCCCGGACGAGCGGTCATATCCTTAGCAAGGAGATCAAGAAAACCCTCCAAGGCCGGATCGTCCTGCTCGTCATCGTCCCGCTCGACATAGACCCTGTTCTTTTCGTCCAGGCTGAACGCGATGCGCCCGCCGTAACCGACCCCAAGCGCCTCTCGAATTGGCTTCGGGATCGTGGTCTGTCCCTTGTCGGTGATCGTGCTCACCTTGCGTAAAATCTTGTTCATCGTGCCGGCCCTATTTGGCGACACAAAGTAATGCAAATTCCTTACTTGGTAAAGATCGGCACAGGATGCCCTCACCCACCCACACCCTTCGTCGCCGTCAGCCGGCCGTAGAGCGCGAGCAATCCTCCGACCGTGCCGGCAAGCGCCGTCAAGGCCTCGGCGATTTCCGCCTGCTCGGCGCCGCCGAGTTCCAGTCCGGCCCGGCCGAGAAGCGGGGCGGCAATGGCGATCAGGGCGCCCCAGACGGTCTTCGACTGGTACCAGGGTTTCATCTCCAGCATGTCATCCTCCTGTTGAATGGTTTTCAATCGACGGGAACCAGCGCCTCGAGCGGCATGCCCGCTGCCAGGCGGCCGAGTTGGCGGATGCGAAGGTCAAGCGCCGTCTGCGGCACGCCGAAATCTGTCAGTTCATCGGCACCGGCATAGGTCCAGGCGGGCTTGGCCACCTCGACCACCCGAAGCACGGTGCCACCATCAAGGATCTCCAGCCGGTAGCGCTCCTCCGCCTCGTCGAGCGGCACCTCCCCGTCTGTCCATGCATCGGCCTCGATGCGGCCACGCCTAATCCAGCTGATCGCGAGATCGCCGGCGGCCTGCCGCTGCACCTTCGCATGCACCGGCGAAAGCGGCGTCTCCGCCCGCAATCCGCCGGCAAAGACATGTGGCCCCGAAAGCTCCGTCACGAGCCCCATCGGCTCGAGGATCCAGTTCTGTGCGGCCCCGCGTTCGGCATTTACGAGCCCCAGCGGCCGGACCGCTTCGTCGAGAGCCACGATCTCGGCCCCGGCTGCGGCACCGGCCGCCATGGCGTCCTCAGTGCCGCCCAGCCCGCGCAAGAGGCCCGTCAGCCGGAAGCGTCCGACCGCGATCTCCTCGGCCTCGACAAAGCCGATGACCTCCCAGCCGCCGGTGCCGGTCCGGACCGCGATCCGGTTCGCGCCGGAGAGAACCGCCATGCGGCTCGCCGAGGCAAAGGCTCCGCCGAGCACCTCGACCACCAGGGCATTCGCCCCATCGAAGCGCCCGACAGGGCCCGGGAGGAGCGGCTCCACAAGCCGCCCAAGGGTCGCCGGCCGATCCAGCGTCAGCCGCAGCCGATAGCCCTCCTGTTCCGGAGAGCTCGATACCGCAAGCCGCCGCCAGGGACGGCCAAAGGCCGTCACACTTGCGTCACCGGCATGGCTTGCGCCCTCCAGCCTCGGCAGATCGAGAAACTGCACGACCGGCGCAAAGCCGGCCGCACCGCCACCGTCGACCACCCGTCCGGGTTCAACCACCGGCACGGGTGCGGAGACCTTGCCCGCGAAGGCCCTCAGCGTCAGACGCCGCTCGAAGCCCTCGTCGATGCCCTGCACCAGAAATCGCCCCTCCGGTCCTTCGGGAAAACGCAGCACGTCACCCGGCTCGATCGCGATCTCCTGCGGCCCGAGCGCCAACTGAACCGTGCGCCGGGCCAGCCGGTTGTCACGCAGCCAGCCTTCGGCGGCGGCAAGTGCTGTCTCTTCCGGCATCGCCGCCGGCAGGTCGCGGGCCAGTTGCCGGTCGGTCGCCGCCTCCACCTTGCGTGAGCGCACGCTCGCCTCGACATAATCCGCCGCCGGATCATAAAAGGTCACCAGCGCCTCGGAGGCAAAATCGCTGTCATGGCCGCGCGTCTCGCTCCACAGCGGACGATCGGCGATATCGGCGAGGACCGTGATCTCGCGGGCAGCCAGGCTCGCCGTCGGTCGGGTGCGGAATTTCAACCGGCCTGCATCCTCGATCACGTCGATCTGGAACAGGTCGAGCAAAGGCTCGATCAGGTCGCGCGCCGAGGTCAGATCCCCCTTCACATAGCCGCCGAGATCGCCCGCCACTTCCGATACGTCGAAATCGGAAAAGCCATGATCCCTGAGGATCGCCGCAATCGTGTCGGCCAGTGTCGCCGTACCCAGCCGGCCATTCAACCAATGCCCCGTGCGCCAGTTCGATCCGTCTGCCCAGAGCGCCATGTTCTGCGGAAAGGCCGGAAAGGGCCGCGCGTCCCAGGTCCAGGCATAGACATGCGACGGATCCACCATGCCTGACGGGAGGAAACTGCCGGTCCAGTGAGCAAGATGAGCCTCCAGAAAGCGGCGCTGCTGGCTGTCGCTGCGCGCACCCGCCGAGAAGTAAGGCCTTCCGCTCTCGGCCGATTTGGCATCGACGAAGATGTTCGGCTGGTTCGCCCCCTTGTCGACCGCGCCGCAACCGACCTCGGTCATCCAGAACGGCTTCATCCGGGGTATCCATACCGTCGGGCTTGCCTGCTCGACGCCACCGATTCGGTTGAAATGCTGGTTTTCCCACCAGGATTTCAGGTCCTTGAACCTGAAGACCCAGGGCTTGCCATAGGCGCCATCGGTGATCGGCGTCCGCACCCGCGCCCGGCGATCAGCCTCGCTGGCATAAAACCAGTCGAAGCCCTCGCCCGATGTCAGCTGCCGCGCAAATCCCTCCGCATCGTTGATGCCGGTGAAACCATCCGGGCTTTCCGCCTCGAGATCCTCGTCGCGCCAATCGGCGAGCGGCATGTAATTGTCGATACCGACGGCGGTGACGTGAGGGCTCGCCCAGAGCGGATCGAGATGGAAGAAGACATCCCCCGAGCCATCCGCCGGCTGATGGCCGAAATACTCGGTCCAGTCGGCACCATAGGAAATCGCCGTCGAACTCCCGAGCAGACCCCGCACTTCACCGGCGAGCGCCACCAGCGCCTCAACGAAAGGAAAGGCATTGGCCTCGTCGCGCAGAGCAGTCAGTCCGCGTAGTTCCGAGCCCAGCAGAAAGGCATCGACCCCGCCGACAGCAGCGGCGAGCGCCGCATAATGCAGCACGAGACGGCGATAGCCGTCACCGCGATAGACGAAGCTCGAGACCTGCGCCCGCGCCGAGGCCGTCTTGTCGCTTCCGGGCGGATAGGCCGTGATCCGCCCGCGCCAGGGATAAGCCGCCTGCTCGGCCCCGCCATAGGGGTCGGGCAAGCCGTTGCCTGAGGGAATATCCATCAGCACGAAGGGGTAGAGCGTCACCTTCAACCCGCGCGCCTTCAAATCGCGGATCGCCTCGATCACGCTTTCGTCGCTCGGCGAGCCGCCATAGGCCGGACCACCGCTGTGGCGCGACACGACATAGGCATCGCCTCTACCGATGCCCGCGACACTCCAGGGCCGGCTCTCCTCGTTGCGGTAGCCGACCTCGACCCCCGGCAGCACCCGGCAATCGCCGGCGCGCAAATCCGTGCCGAACCAGGCCACCACCAGAGCCACGCTTTCGAGATTGGGGCAAAGCGCCTGCAATTCGTCCAGCGAGGCCTGCCAGTCCGTCGCTGCAACAAGCGTGTTGCGGTTCAGCCAGCGTTTCGCGCCCTCGCTCGGCGCATCCGAGACCCGGACCGTCGCGTAGCCATGCTCCGTCGCGCCGGGGATCATCGTCACCGCCCGGATTTTCTCCTCCAGCGCCCCGACGGGTCGGATGACCTCGAACTGGATGAGTGGAATCCGATTGCCGAAATCATCGAGCGGCAGTCGCTCCAAGACGACATAGGCAAGCCCGCGATAGGCCGGCGCATTGCCTGCCCCTTGCTTCGCTGCAATCAGCGGATCGGCCGGCTGGCTCTCGGTGCCGCGATAGACGCGCATCTCGATTTCGGTCGTGTCGAGTTCGCGCCCGTCCGCCCAGACCCGCCGCACGCCCGCAATCGGCCCCTCGCAGAGCCCAAAAGCCAGATTGGCATAGTAGCGATAGGTCGTGGTACGCGTGCCGCCGGAAGATTTCCCCCCGGTCCGCTCGGTCACCGTCTCTTCCTCGAAGCGCGTCGCCCAGATCAGCGTGCCGCCGAGCCGCGCGGTGCCGTAGAGCCTCGGAATGACAGTGCCTTCGCTGGCACCCGATATGCGCGCCGCAGACAGCCGCGCGCCGTTCACCTCACGCGTGCCCGACAACAGGCTCCGGTCGATCATGCTGCCGGCAAGTGCACCCGCCGCCTGGCCGATCGCCGCTCCGACCGGCCCGAAGACAGAACCGAGGGCAGCACCCGCCGCCTGCAGAAGAATGGTCGCCATCTTCAGATCCTTTCGGGGAAGCGATAGATGCCGGCAATCCTGCGCCGCCAGGCCGGCACGAGCGCCGAGAGCGTCACCGCCGATTGTTCATAGGCATGGATGAAGGCATCGGGCGGCCGTTGATCGCACGCGCACGTCTCCGACAACCGTGCCCCGTTGGCGTCCATCGCACCGCCACCGCCTTCCGGCGACAAGTAGGCCAGAATGCCCGCATGCTTCGCCGCCAGATGCGGCCGAAAACGAAACAGCACGAGATCCCCCGCCCGGCTCTCCGCAAAGGACGCAACCGCCAGAAAATGCCGCCCGGCCGCCTGGATCAACCGCTCCTCGCCCGCCCGCTCCGCCCAGTCGGGCTGATACGCCGGCACAGCCTCGGGCTCTTTGCCATAAAGCTCCCGCCAGATCCCGCGAACAAGCCCGAGACAATCGCAGCCCACCCCCTTTACCGATCCCTGATGCCGATAGGGCGTGCCGACCCAGGTCCCGGCAATCGCCAGGACGGATGTATTGACGGACATGGGGAGGCTCCGTTTGGGCGGTTGGATTGGGAAGCGGTGGGATCGTGCGAAAGGCATCCGACGCCATGGAGGCGAAGAGCGAGCAACAGCATTTCCCCTCACCCTGAGGTGCCCTCGCCCCGCGAGGGCCTCGAAGGGTCGAGGTCAGATCTGCTGCAGAATCCTGCGAGGCTCCCGCTCTGCCGGGCTCCTCAGGATGAAGCCCGCCTCCTCGCGAGAGGCCCCTTCAACCATCACCAAATCCGTATTACAGTGTATTACGCTTGTACCGGAGGATCACGATGACCAAGCCACCTCTATCTGATCCGATTGCGCTCCGTATCCCCGAGGATGTCCTCGCCGATATCGACACGATCGCGCAGGCGACCGAGCGCTCGCGCAGCTGGGTTATCGTGCGTGCGCTCAGAACCTACCTCCAGCAGGAGGGGGCGGAGATCCTCGCCTATCGACAGGGCCTCGAAGAGGTGGCCGCCGGCGACGTGGAGGACATCGACCAGGTCCTCAAAGACCTTGAACGCATCGCATCCGACAAGGTCGCCTGATGCGCGTCGTCCTTTCGAAATCGGCAGCAAGCTGGCTTCGAAAGGAAATCCGGTATCTCCAGCAGAGAAGCCCGGCGGCGGCGAAAACCTTCATCGCACGGATCTCGGACGCGAGGCTCGTGCTTGGCGCGCATCCTGAAGCCGGCCCGGTTGCCAGAAGCCTGCCCGTTCCAGGCGCCAGAACCTTGGTCATCGGCGACTATCTGCTCGACTACGTTATCGAAGCCGACCGCATCGTCATCGTCACGATCCGTCACGGACGCATGCGACCTCCGGATCTGCCAGTAGACGCCGACTTTGAGGATTGAGGCGCAGAACCTTATCGTCTGGCGGCCCCTAACTCTTCCCCTCACCCTGAGGTGCCCGACCTCGTCGGGCCTCGAAGGGTCGAGGCAAAGAACTGTATCCTTCGAGGCCCCTGCACGCAGGGGCACCTCAGGATGAGGGCAGGGTAAAAGCAGCCCTCACCGATACAACACCCCGCCGTCATGGGTGCTGTCTCCGGTGACATAGGAATAGGCGAAGTCGCTGCCCGGCATATGCGGAAAACCGCGGAAATTCAGCGGGTTGCCAAAGATGGCTCGACAGGTAGCAAAACTCTTGTCACAGCCGACTGTCAGCGTCACGGCATCCCCTTCGGCCGGTCGCGCCTCAAGCGGCAACCAGAGCCTCAGCGTCATCAGCCCCCCCACCACAGCGCTACTCTCCTCGATCGCCAGCCGCTTGCCGGCGAGAGGGCCGTCGTCGAACCTGACATGCCCGAGCCGGAAATGCCCCTCGCCCAGACCCGACAGGCCTGAGACCGTCAGCCGGTCGGCCGCGAGCACATCTGCGATCACGCCGGAGACCCTGCGGTTTGCCAGGCTCATATCCACCCGGCACCTGTCATCGCCGAGATCGGCGTCGCAGCGCCTGTTATAGATCCGCCCCTCCGCCTGCTGCAGGCGATGGGCGAAGCTGCGAAGCTCCGCCGAAAAGCCCGGTCCTGCGCGGCTCACCTCGCCGATTTCCTGCACCGTAAAAAGCGCGTGCTGCTCCATCGGTTCGTGCCAATTCACCAGGAAACACTCGACCCGCGCACCGTCGAAACGCCCGGCGGCGAGATCGGCTTCGGTGATCGCCTCGCTCGAAAAGCCACCGCGCACCTCGGCACCAGGCGCCGCAAGCCCGCTCGCACTGCTTGCCTCGGTCGCCGCAAATCCGGTGCCCGGCTCGAACACCGTGCCGGCGAAGACCAGCCGCTGGTCGTGCTCGGTAAACCCCAGTTGGAAGCCATCGCGGCAGGTCACGCGCCACGCCCGGCAGAGCGTCGTCTCGCCGGTCGCGATATGAGCGGCGAGCGCTTCAGGAAGCCGTCTCATGGGATCACCTCGATCAGCGGAATGGAGGGAATGCGCCCGGCCCGGAAGGCCTCGAGATCGATCTCGATCCGGTGGGTATCGAAGCGCACGGGCACGTCATAGTCGAAACCCGCCCGGATCTCCGCGCCCTCTCCCGGCACATGACCCGCCGCAAAGGTAACCATGCCGGTGGCCGCATCGACGGAAAACCCACCCGTCTGCTCCACCCCGTCAAGCGCTACCCGCACCGATCCCGCCACCGGCTTCACCACCGGCCGCCGCTCAACCGCCGCGCCATCGCCGTAGGTCTTCAAGAGCTGGAACCTCGCGGTCTCGCCGTCGCCCGCCCCGATCCACTGGTCGAGCGGCGTTATAGCCTCACCCGGCCGCGCCGAGGAGCAATCCACCGGATCGCGAAAGCGAAACCCATGCAGCTGCCCGCCGCGCGCCTCGAAGAATTCCAGCACCGCGTACAGGTCGGCGACCGAGCGCACCGCGGTGCCGACATCATAGCGGCGCCTCGAAAACCGCCAGCGCCGATTGCGCGCCTCGCGGCCATTGGAGAGCGAAACGATATCCGTCTGCCGCCCCGGCCCACCGCTCATGGACAGCGACAAACGCAGCGGGAAACGCTGTTCGTGAAAGGCCATGACGGGCTCCAGGACATAGATCGAGGCACGCCCGCTTGGGACGCCTCATGATGTGCTGACGGATTTTTGTAGGGAAGGGATCGGAGCGATCAGCGAGAACTGCTGTTTGGTACAATTGTCAGATAACCGGCCGTCATCAGCGCCGTGTGCAACGAAGAGACATGCAAGGCTTGCTCCAGTAGTCCGGTCACGATCCACTCGAGATCGCCGACCAGGCTCTTCAGTTCCACTGTCATGCCCTCTTCGCCAGTGTCCAGGTTTGGTGAAGTGATGCGCACGGCACCCAGGGCGAGGAAGGTATGAAGTCTGTTTGTCTGTAAGGCAGGATTGGGAAAGCGGGTGGCGACCAGATTGAAATGCGGGGCGGTGTAGCCGGTTTCCTCCAGCAGTTCGCGCCGCGCGGCCACCTCCAGATCCTTGTCTAGGTCCTCTACCGCCCCACCTGGCAACTCAAGGAAAGTCCGCCCGGCAGCATGTCGATATTGCCGCGTTAGGACCAGATGCTGGTCTTCGGTGATGGCAACAATGTTCACCCAGTCGGGATAGGAGAGCACGTAATATGGAGCGATCTTTTGTCCTTGAGGCGTCTCACATGTCTCGGCTCGCAGATCGATCCAGCGATCCTTAACGACCTGCTGACTCTGCCGAACTCTCCACTTCGAATCCACGCGTATCTCCCTGCGAAACGACTGATCGTAGACCCAACTTCCGTTGTCGTACAACCGGTCATTGCATGGCAGGCTTGGCGCCGATCGGCAGCCCAAGGCGCGCGTGGCGCCCCTTGGAAAACCGGCCACAACCATCTACATTGAAAGCGGAAAACATCTACATGGAGCCGCCATGGCCATCAACGTCAACAATCCGGAAGCCGATGCGCTGACGCGGCAGTTTGCCGAGATGGCAGGCGTCGGCATCACCGATGCGATCGTGATCGCCATGAAGGAGGCGATCGAACGGCGCAATCGCGCCGAAACAGCGCTTGAGACGGCCGCGCGCCTCAGGACAAAACACCAGGTCGTGCTGGCGGAACAAGCCCGGAGCCCCCTTCCCAGCGCGGTCTTCGATGACATGTGGGGCGACAACTGATGTTCGTCGACGCCTGTGCAATCATCGCCCTTTTGTCCGAAGAGCCGGAAGCACCGCGCGTGTCCGATGCGCTCGCCTCCGCCACGCGGCCGTTCACATCCCCGGTCGCGGTCCTCGAAACGGTTCTCGGTCTCGCCCGCCCGGACAAGCTCGATCTTCCGGTACCTGCGGTTGAGGCCCTGGTGACGGAATTTCTAGAAGCCCGCGGCATCGACATCCGCGATCTGCCGCCAGCCGCAGACACGGTGCGGCTCTCCTCGGAGGCCGCCCATCGCTTTCGCCATGGCCGCCACGGCCTGAACCTCGGCGACTGCCTGCATTATGCCTGCGCAAAATTCCACGGCGTCCCGATGCTTGCCACCGCCGACGAGTTTCGCGCCACGGATCTGGAGGTCGTCGCCTGAGTGCAGGTCGGTCTGCAGACCGCGTTTGCTTGATTGCAGCTTCCGACGCCGGCCGCCCTTTCCTTCTCCCCGCCTGCGGGGAGAAGGTGGCCCGCAGGGTCGGATGAGGGGCAAGCCATTCCCTACTGCCTACTGCCTACTCGCTCCCCACTCACATCCCACGCCGTCCGCGCCCCACGGAGCGCGCCAGCATGGCCGTGATCTGCCCCTCGCTTCTGGCGAAACTCGCCGCGTCGCTTGCCGTCACCTGGAAATGGATGACCGTCGTGCCACCGCCGCCCTCAGCCGCCACCCCGAGCGCACCGTCCGCACCGCGTTTCAGCGGCAGGATCGCCTCCGCCCCGGCCTCGCCCATCAGCCCGGTCCCACCGGCCATCGGAAAGTAGGTGGGCGCCGCCACCACGCCGCCCTCGGCAAAGGGCGTGACCCGTCCCGGCACACCGCCTTGGGCAAAGGCGTTTACCCCGCCTCCGGACAGCGCCGATCCAAACCCGGAAGACAGGCTGCCGATCAGGCTGCCCGCCGCATTGCCGAGCATTGTCTCGAGCGGCTTCAGGCCTGAAGACAGCGCAATATCGGTCAATCGCAATCCGACCCCGCGCAACACCTCCTCCAGCCCCTTGCCGCCTGTCGTCGCGCCTTTGAGCGCCGAGGTCAGCGCCCGGCCGAAACTCGTCGAGCGGCTTTCGAGATCGTCGAGCACGGAAAGCGCTGCCGCCGCATCGAGGTCGACGGCGACCGAAAGTGTGTCGTCATCGGTCATGGAAATATCCTTTCATCACAAGCATCAGCGACCCGCCCGCGCATCGCCCTTTCCCCTCCCGCTGAAGAACCCGCGAAGCATAAACGCTCAAGGGCGAGGCCACTTCCGACTGCACCGCGCTTGCGTTAGACTGCGGCAGGGAGAACGAAAATGAACCGTATGCAATCGCTGATCGCCGAAAGGCTTGAACCTCGACACGCCTTGGCCGAGCGAGTTGTAGCAGCAATCGTGCGGGAGGCCGGTTCAGGCGGCATCGTTGTAACGCCCGTCGGCTCGCTGGCCCGAGGCGATTTTCGCATCCACTCTGATGTGGATCTTTTGGTGCGCGGTCCGTTATCACCCACGCGTCGCCTGCGGGTCGAACAAATCGTCGCCTCGCACTTGCGCGGAACCGATATCGCCTATGATTTGCTTTTCGAAGCTGATCTTGATCCTGCCAGGGTGGAAGAGCTCCTGCATGATGCCGTTCACGCTCGCTGAATTCTCCAGACTTTCTCCAAGGCTCGACCGTTGCGAACGGGAGCTTGGACAGCTGAGCGATTTCTTCGATCGCCACAGAAGGGATGTTCTGGCAGGAGATTGGGGCGCCGTCTCCGCTGTGTCTCTCGGCGTCCACAACGTCTACAACGGGATCGAAGACATTCTCATGAGCCTCGCGCGCGATCTCGATGGATCAGCCCCAAAGGGGACGACCCTTCATCAGGATGTCCTCGACCAGATGGCCTCAGAACTGGCGGGGCGCAGACCTCCCCTGCTGTCGCCTGACCTTCACATACAGCTCACAGAGCTCAAGGGCTTTCGCCACCTCGTTCGGCACAAGTATGGTTTCGATCTCCAACCCGAGAAAGTCGTCGACAATGTCGAGCGCCTGCAGCGCGTGTACCCGTCCTTCTCGCAGAGACTGATAGCACTGCACGATCTGCTCGCAAGTGACAGCTCCTCACTCTGAAGAACTGTCGACGAGTGAGGGCGTGAAGTCCGCTTACCGGTCGCCGCCGCTCAATCCGGAAACTGCCGCATCAAAGCCTCCACCTCGCCACGCGACAGGCCGGCGGGCTCACCGAAGGCCCCCGCCATTGCCGCCAATTCCGTTAGGCTCAGGCCCCAGAAAACTTCAGGAGAAAGCCGCAGGCGGAAGAGACCGAGCGTCATCACCGTTCCCCAGGGAAACGGCCGCGCCTCTCGCCCGCCTGCGGCCCTCAAGGGGAGGTGCCGCCCTCGCCCTGTTCATCGCGAACCCGGCGCTCATCTGCCGACACACCGAAGGTCAACGCCAGCAACTCGCCCACCAGTTTCGCTGCACCCGCCACGCCGCCCTCGACCACCATATCGGCGACATCGGCATCCGAAACCCGGTTGCCCCCGCCGCGCAAGCCGCAGGCGAGTATGCGGGTCAGATCGGCGCTCTTCAGCCGGCCGCCGGCAAAACGTGCCGCGAGATCCGTCAGGCTGTCAGCCCCGAAAGCGGTCTCCAGCTCGGCAAGCGCGCCAAGCGTCAGACACAGAATGCGCCGCTCGCCGTCAATGACGCCTTCGACCTCGCCGCGATGGCGGTTGGCGCGGTTGACGGTCACCGGTTCGCGCATGTCGCGATCATAGCCCCGCATGACCACCTCACAGTGCCGCGAAGGAAACGGCACCGGCCGATTCCAGCGCGATCTCGAAGGTCACCTCGCCGTCATGATTGCCGGCATAATCCAGCGCCGTCACCTGAAACGGCGCCGTCACCGTGCCGAAATCCGGGATCACCACCTGATAGTTGAGGATGGAGCCGGCAAAGAAAGCCGCCCTGATCAGCGCATCGGACGCTGCATCCTTGAACAGGCCGGAGCCGGTGAGCCCAGCCCGCCTGACACCCGCCCCTTCCAGCAGCTCGCGCCAGCGCCCGGCACTTTCACTATCGGTCACATCGACCGATTGCGCATTGAAGGCCAGCCGCCTCGCCCTCAAGCCCGCCACCGTCACAAACCCCGCCCCTTCCTCGACCTTCAGCAACAGATCCTTGCCCTTCTGCGCGCCCATGGCGTCTCTCCTTTGATGATGTCCGTGATTGTTTTCGGGCGAGGCGCCGACGGCGCCGCATCTCCCCCTTGAGGGGGAGGTCGCCGCAAAGCGGCGGGTGGGGGTGATCTTCGCCAGAATGGGCACGGCCAGAAGCGGCGTCACCCCCCTCAAGGGGAGAGTGGCAGCGGCACACCCATGCGTCCCCTCACCCTGAGGTGCCCGGCAATGCCGGGCCTCGAAGGGCCGAGGCCACCAACAAGACGGATGCTTCGAGGCCCTCGCCTGGCTCGGGCAGCTCAGCATGAGGACCTCGTACTGGGCACGCCCTAACACGCGCACACCCTAAGATTTTACCCTATCGCCCACCCTACAACCGGCCTAGAAGAAAACCCCCGCCCCGAACTATCCGCCTGAGTCTCCCATGAACATGCCCCGCACCCTCCTCGTCGCCGCGCTTGCGGTCTCGCAGATCCTCGGCTGGGGCACGACCTATGAAATGCCGGCCGTCTTCGGCCGGGCCATGGCGTCCGATCTCGGACTTGCCAACGAGACCGCCTTTGCCGGGCTCACCGTGATGATGCTGACAATGGCCTTTCTCGGACCCTGGACCGGCCGACTGATCGCCCGCCACGGCGCCTCGAAGGTGCTCGCCATGGGCTCGGTCCTGATGGCATCAGGCCTTGCCATGCTGGCGCTGTCCACCGGCATCGTCACCTATGCCGCCGCCTGGCTGATCCTCGGAGCTGGCGGCTCGTTCGCGCTCACCGTGCCGGCGTTTGCCGCCGTCGTCGAGCGCGAGGGTCACGGCGCCCGCCGCGCCATCGGCATCCTGATGATTTTCACCGGGCTGTCCTCGGCGGTCTGCTGGCCGCTGCTGACGCTGGCCGGCGAGGCCTTCGGCTGGCGCGGCGCGCTGCTGGCAGCAGCCGCAGCACAGCTATTTCTGGCGCTGCCGATCCATCTGTCCCTCGGCCGCATCGCGATCGCCCGCTCGGCCGAGGACCTCGCCGCGGATGCCCGGGAGCCGCTGGAGTTGAGCCGTCGCATGGCGACGATTGCCTTCCTGCTGATTGCGCTCTCGACCTCGCTCGCCAGCCTGATGACCTTCGGCCTTTCGCCGCAGCTCCTGCATATTCTCGAACTCTCCGGCGCCACGCCGGCTCTGGCGCTCCAGCTCGGATCGCTGCGCGCCGTCTTCGGCATTGCTGCCCGCGCCTTCGATCTGGTGCTCGGCAAGCGCTCCTCGCCGGTGACCACCGGGCTTGCCGGCATGGCCATGCTGACGGGTTCCACCCTGCTTCTGATGTTCTCGTCCGGCACGCCGTCGAGCCTGCTGATGTTCACCGCGCTCTACGGCTTCGGCTCCGGCGTCACAACGCTTGCGCGCGCCACCCTGCCGCTCGCCTTTTTCTCCGCCAGCCGCTTCGCCCGCCAGTCGGCGCGCCTCGCTCTGCCGCAAAACCTCGCCAATGCGACGGCCCCCGTCCTGATGACAGCCGTCATCGACCGCGCCGGCATCGACGCTGGCCTCGTTCTCGCCACCCTCTTCGCCGCCACCGGCTTTGCGGCCATCCTGGCGCTGGCGGTGATTGCGAAGCGGGGAAGCAAAGGCGCGGTCTCGGACACCATCAGCCCCTCATCCTGAGGTGCCGGGCAAGGCCCGGCCTCGAAGGATCGAGGCCACACAGAAACTGCTACCGGATCCTTCGAGGCCCGCGCGTTACGCGGGCACCTCAGGATGAGGTCACACCTAGAGCCGGCCTCATCTCACTCCACCACCGCCCGAAACCCCGCCTCGGCCACAAACAGCCCCGTCTTCACCTCGCGCCGGCTCACCGTCCGACGATGGCGAAAGTTGACCAGTCGAAACCCATCGAGCATCTCGGGCAACCCGTCCGCCACTCGCATGAACTCCGCCACCAGCCCCTCGGCCTCACGCCGCGACACGGCACTCCAGGCCTCAAGCGTCAGCAGGATCTCCGCGCCGTCCGCCTCGCCCGTCGAGAAATCCCGCGCCTCGACCGATCCCACCACCAGTGCCGGAAAGCGTTGCGGCCGGATCGTCCGGTCTGACAGTCCCTGGGGTCCGAGCGCCGCCATCAGTTCCACATCGGTCTTCACCGCCTGTTGAAGGCCCGCCAGCATGGCATTGACCGCATTCGTCATATTCCATTCTCCCGAGGCTGTGCCGTGCGACACCGACCGGCTCTTTCGTGACCCTCGCGCGCAACCGGTGTCCGCGCATCTCCCGTTAGCCTAGCGGCCCGTCTGCGCCTCATCGGTCACCCGGTTGTCGCGTCCGTCAGCGCCGAGTCCCGCAGTCGCTGTCTCATCCGGCTCCATCGAGCCCCCGTCCGCCGATGCCCGATTGCTCAGCTTCGCCACACGGACCGCCAATGCCCGCCGCAAGATGTCTGCGAGTTGCCTGCCCGTCTCCTCCAGCGCCACGCCCCGTGGCCCGGATCCGCGCCCTCGTCCTGACCCTCGCCCTTGTCTGGCGCCGCTACTCATCCCGTCACCTCGCGGCACAGCGCCAGCTGAAACCGGCCCGTCTCGTCGGGATCGCGCACCGCCAGGATCTCGAACACCCGCGCGCCTTTGCGAAATCGCTGCCCGGCCACGAGATGGCCAAGGGCCCGAACCGTCACATGATGCGTGACGGTCGCCACAAGCCCCGGCCCCTTCTCCTCTTCGGCAAAGCTGCGCGGCTCGACCAGCGCCCAGACACGGGCCAGTTCGACGAAGCCCATCGCTACCCCGCCCTGCCCGTCTTCCACCGCCTCCGGCCGCTCCAGCACCAGCCGCGCCGTCAGCCGCCCGGCATCGATATCCATCATCGCCATGATCAGAGCCCTCGCCGGCAATAGGGTGCAATCAGCCGGTCGTATCCCGGCGGCACCACCGCCGGCTGGGCCTCGGCCGCGACCACGCCCCGGCAGGCAAACATAGCGGCGACATGCAAAAGCATCGCCCGCTTCAGCGTCTCCGGTACATCCGCGCCGCTCTCGCCGAAGCCGGCGGAAAATTCCACCTCGATCCCGTTCATCGCCCGCCCCGGCTGCGGCACATCCCGCAACCAGAGCCGCGCCGGCCGCGCCTGCCCATCGAGCAGCTGCCCTTCAAGATCGACTGCCTGCGGTTCACCATCGCCGTCATAGACGGTCACTGCCGTCACCACCCGGACAGGCCCGCGCGCAATCGTCACAATCCCGTCCGCCGGCCAGTCGTCGAGGCAAAGCCGGAAATCCCTTGCCGCCAGCACCAGCCCCGTCTCCCGCTCCAGATGCTCGCGGGCAACGGTGGCAAGCGCTAGGAGCAGCGCATCCTCGTCCTCCGTATCGAGCCTCAGATGCGCCCTGATCTCGACAAGCGTCAGCGGCTCCACGGCGGGCGGAGTGAGTTCAATGATGGTCATGGGAGTTTCCTTGAAAGCGGATTGCAGGCGCACCCCTCACCCTGATGCGCCGGGCCACGCCCGGCCTCGAAGGGCGAGGCCACCTGATCATTTGGGACATGGGATGGTTCGAGGGGCGCTCCCCGCGCACCTCAACATGAGGGAGCCGAAGTGCTGGGGCGGGCCCACCTCCCCCCATGTGGGGGAGGTCCCGCGAAGCGGCGGGTGCGGGTAACCGAGCTTCCGACCCTCCCCCTCAAGGGGAGGGTCAAAAACTCACACCCCAAACTTCACCAGCTTGATCGCCTCGAAGTCCTGCACGCCACCGCCGACGCGCTTGGTGGTATAGAACAGCACATGCGGCTTGGCCGAATAGGGATCGCGCAGCACCCGCACTCCAACCCGATCGACGACCAGATACCCCGCGCGGAAATCGCCGAAGGCGATCGCCGTGGCATTGGCCGCAATCTCGGGCATGTCCTCGGATTCGGCAACCGGGAAGCCCATCAGCGAGGCCGGATCGCCGGCGCGGGCCGGTGGCGCCCAGAGATAGTTGCCGTCGGCATCCTTCAGCTTGCGCACCGCGCCCTGGCTGCGGCGGCTCATGACGAATGTGCCGTTCTGCCGGTGGCCCGCCTTCAGCGCATAGACCACGTTGATCAGCACGTCCGAGGCGCCGCTCGCCGCGAAAGCCCCCGCTGCCCCCGTCGAGACAGTGCCGATCTTGCCCCATTCCCAGGCGCCGTCATCCACCTGGTCGTAAGCCAGAAACCCCTTCGGCTTCAGCACACCGTCACCCGACACGAAGGCCTCGCCCTCCTGTTCGGCAAAGGCGATGTCGACTTCGGCGGCAATCCAGGCTTCGATGTCGACGGCGGCATCATCGAGCAGCGCTTGTGTTGCCGCCGGCATCGCATAGAGCTCCATGGTCGGGAAGGCGAGTTCGGAGAGTTCCGGCGTGCCGGTCTGGGTTCGCGCCGCCGTCTCAGCCACCCAGCCGCTGGCAAAACCTGCAGCCGCAAAGGGCTTCTTCAGCACGGACCCTGAGACCTGCCGCACCGTTGCCAGCGACCGGATCGGCGAGATCACGCGCAGCCTGCGGCCGATCTCCTCGTCCACCTGCGACGGCACTAGGTAGCCGCCATCGCCAGAGACCCCTGCGGAAAGCGCCTTCTGGTCGAGATCGCGCAGCGCCTGATCGTCGCCCCGTCGCACATAGGCCTCGAAGGCCGCCTTGTGTTCGGCGAGCCCCGCATCGTCACGACCGGGCCGCTCCAGCGCCGGGCGGCGCTTCTTCAGCACCAGTTCGTCGAGCAGCCGGCTCTGCTCGTCAATCGCCTTGTTGATCCGCTCGACCTTGTCGCGGGTGACGACATCGCTCGACAGCTTCTCCTCGATTTCGCCCAGCCGCTCGTCATTGGCCTCCTTGAAGGCCTCGAAAGCGCTCATGAATTCGGCAAAGGCCGAAGTCACCGTATCGGGTGCCGCCTTCACCTCCGGTGCCAGCCCGGCGGGAGCGCCCTTCCCCCGCTTGCCGCCGCGTCCACCTGCAGCGGCGACTGCCTGCCCCGCTTCGACCATCATGTTCTCACCTGCCGTCATCGCGTTTTCCATGTCGCTTATCCTTTCGTGAAGTGATTCTTCGCCATCGACCGGGCCGCCCGGCGCATCAGCCGGACGAGCTCGGTTTCCCTGTCGCGGTAGAACCGCCTGTGCTTGACATTTGAGACCCTGGCCGTCGGCAGCATGGGAAAGGTCACAACCGAAATCTCCCAGAGATCGGCCTCAAGAATCCGCCGCACGCCCGTCTTGCGGTCGCTCCTGGTCTTCACCGCGCGAAAGCCGATCGACAGCCCATCCAGCGCACCCGCCTTCATCAGCGCATGCACCTCGCGGGCGCGGGCGACATCGGTCGCCAGCCTGCCCTCGACATAGAGCCCCCGCTCATCCTCGCGGATCTCGGTCCAGCGACCGATCACCTCGGCCGGATCGTGCTGGTAGAGCATGCGCACACCGCCTGCCCCGCGCTTTGCAAGCGAGGCTGCAAAGGCCCCGGGCTCGATCGCGTCGCGGCCAAGATCGACCTCGCCGAACAGGCTCGCATAACCCGAAAACCGCCCGTCACCGGCCACGCCCTTCAGCGTCAGCCCGGCATAGCAAAACCGCGGCGCACCCGCCGTTTCCAAAGCCTGCATGGCTCGTCTCCTCGTGATGTTGATTGTGTCTCGCCGGCGCATTCCACCTGGCCCCCGGTGGGCGTTCGGCGGTGATCCGCTCTCCCCTCTTGTGGGCGAGATGTCCGCGCTTCGATGCAATCGACGGAGGACAGAGGGGGTGCCGTACCCGCCGCATCCGCCCACTTCCCCTTGAGGGGGGAGGTCGCCGCAAAGCGGCGGGTGGGGGTGATCGCGGCTGCGAGTGGAATGCTGAACCCAGAAGGAGGCGTCGAAGCCATCACCCCACCCCGGAGCTTCGCTCCGACCCTCCCCCTCAAGGGGAGGGTGGATAGCCGCTCCGCCCTTCCCCCTCACCCTGAGGTGCCCGCGCACCGCGCGGGCCTCGAAGGGTCAAGGCGACCGATTTCAACGAAGCGCGATCCTTCGAGACCCCTGCCTGCGCAGAAGCTCCTTAAGGATGAAGGCGTTCACCCACCCACCTTGTCCCCCGCCCGGCCCGTCAGCCGCACCAAAACACCAAGCCCCCACCAGGCGGTGAACGACGCCAGCGTCGCCCCGGCCAGCATGGTCTCCGCCGTCGATAGCTGCCCGTCGAGACCCAGCTGCCTCGCGCCCCACAGACCCGTCGGTCCGCCGAAGATCAGCCCGCAGGCGACGCCCGTCAGAAAACGCACGGCCGCCTCGCGGCGATGTTTGGGAAGCAGATAGACCAGCGAAATCGCGGAGCCCGCGACAGCACCGATCAGACGCGCGGAGGTCACCCCGCCGTCATGGCCGAAGTCAGTCATTTGTTCATCTTTCGCGGTTAGCTTTGGAATGAGCGCCGGCCGGAACGATCCCGCCGACAGGCTGCGGCCGGCGCTTCCTCTTCCTTGTCCGCACTCGTCGAGCGCTTCACCCGTCAGGCGAAGTGGGTGCAGATTGTCGAGTCCCTGGAATCGCTTGGCGGCGAAAGTTCACAGTCTGATTCCGCCGGTTGAATTGATGCATGAAGTTGCGGCCGGTCCTGCCTGGCCGGGCCTTGCGTCAAAACCGCATCGTCCGAAACGTCAGCGACACCCGCCGCTGTCGGGCAACTCGCAGACCGTCAATGACATCCGACAGCCGCGCGGGGATCGCATGCGTCCACTCACGCCGCGCCGGCCCGGCGAGCACCAGCAGCGAACGCGGCGGCAAATGACCGCCCGCGTCTCGCCACTTGAAAGGGATGCAAACCGCATTTCGCAGGCCGACAGCAGACTGAGCGAGGCAATCACCTCGCCGAAACACGGCTCACAATCGACATGCGCGCTGATCCCCTGCCCGGGGAGATATTCGTTGGCGATCACCTGGTCCGGCACGGCGGCGAAACGCCCGTCCGCCACCAGCCGCTCCGCCAGTCCCTGCAGCATGTCCGGCAGTGGCCCGATCCGGCTCTCCCCCGTGGCGCGCCTCGCCCGGTAGTCATAGCGATAGCCGAAATGCCGAACCCGCCGCTTCAGCTCTCCACTCCACGCACCGGCGTAGAGGAAGGCGATCAGCGCGGCTTCCTGCTGAGGGGTGATCCAGTCGGCGGTGAGACTGGCACCGGGTGGCAGCTAGGGCTGGGTCTCCATGGGCGGGTGTCCTTGTCGGTCGAGTGGGCATCTTAGTGGGAAATACATACCCCGCATCCGAGTGATGCTAGGGTATTGCCAAGAGAACCGATCGCCTCACTTGCGAAATCTGAAGTTTAGGCGGCTTGCGTTCGCCTAAGCCTTCGATTTCGCTGTCTCCCACACAGAGAAGGAGAGGGAGCGCGCCGCCAGCCGCATCGACACCTCTCCCCCTTGTGGGAGAGGTTACAAAATCGAGGGCTTAGCCCGATCAGGGCTAAACCTCAGATTTTGTTGGTGAGGGGATCCGTGCTTGTGGCACAACCAACCCCTCAATACCCCACCGCCTCGCGCTTCTCCTCGTCCGTCAAAAATGCCGCCGCCCCCACCCGCGCCCAAAGCGCATCGCGTTCCGCCGAAAGCCCCGCAACCGTATCGAGATCCGGCACCAGCCGCAGCCCCTCGCCCGTAAACTCGCCCAGAAACACCGAAAGCGACGCCCCAGTCCGCGTCACCAGCGGCAGCACGGTCAGCCGATAGAAGGCGCGGTTCGCCTCCTGGTAATTGGCATAGGTGTTGTCGCCGGGAATGCCGAGCAGCATAGGCGGCACACCGAAGGCGAGCGCGATGTCGCGGGCAGCCCCATTCTTCGCCTCGACGAAATCCATGTCCTTGGGCGAAAGCCCCATCGACTTCCAGTCGAGCCCGCCTTCCAGCAAAAGCGGCCGCCCGGCGCGCATCGGGCCGGAATAGCCCTCGTCGAGCTCCGTCTTCAGCCGCTGATACTGGTCGGCCGAGAGATTGCCGCCCTCCTTCGGCTGATAGACCAGCGCACCTGATGGCCTTGCCGAATTGTCGAGCAGCGCCTTGTTCCAGCGCCCCGCCGCATTGTGCAGATCGAGTGCCACTTGCGCTGCCGCGAGCGGCGCAAATCCCTCGTGGTCGTCGAGCGGATGAAACAGCTTCAGATGCAGGAGACCATCGAGCGCGATCCGCCTGGCCCTGGTGCCGGCGCGATAGTCATAGGCAGACGGCCAGCCGTCGGCTCCGGTCACCACGCTCACCCGGTCCGGCCGAAGCAGATGCAACTCCGCCGCCCGATCAGAGGCCCGCCCGCCCGCTGCCACCGCCTCGACATAGGCATTGCCCGAGAGCAGCAGCTGGCCATAGAGCGTCTCGAGAAAATCCGCCCCTGTCATCGCCCCGTTCGGACGCGCCAGCAGCTGAAGCGCCGGATGCCCCTCCCGCTCGACCGCCGCCTGATAGGCAAGGAACCCAATGCTGGCAGCGGCCTCAGACACCATCCGCACACAGCGATGCGCGACCGGGTTTTTCATGAAGCCTTCCCGCGCAAGCGCCGCGTAATTTCGCCCTGTCCAGCGCGCCTCGCCCTCGCCCGCAATCAGCGCCAGCGCCGTCCCGGGTCGCGGAATGAGCGCCTTTTCTTCAGGCACGGAGGTTCGATCCCGGGCTTGCGCCCAGGGCAGACGGAAGGGGAGTTTCATGGTGATGTCCTCTGGAATGGAGGTCGAAACACGGGTAGCGCGGCAGTGCTCGTCAAAACACCAATCCTGCGCTATAGTCTTCCTATGAGTTCAAAAGCGAAAATCGGTGGTGTGGACGAGAGGCGGAACAGCGATGGCCGCAAAGCTGCTATCGCGCCTTCCGATGGCGTTACCCTGAAGACCGCAAAGCCGATCGCATCCACGCCGGATCTCGACGAATTCGTCCAAGACCTGCTCGTCACCGACAAGATCATCCTGTATCATCTGGCCAAGTGAGCGCATAAGCGAGCCCCTCTGGATTGCAATCGAGGATGTGATTGCGATCAACAGACGGTTGCTTCTCGGCTCTTCGGAAAACCACTTTCTGCGGGACCGATTCGCCCTCGAAGGCGCCCTTCACCGTCCGCGGTTCCAGGCAGAGTATCGCCAGATATCATCTGTCTCCTGGCTCGCCTGCTGCATCATCCAGTCGATCGGCAAGGCACATGCCTTCGAACAGGGCAACAAGCGGACAGCCTGGCTTTCCGGCCGCTATTTCATTGCAGTCAACGGCTACCGTTTGTCTCTCGATGCAGAACAGCAGGAGCGCCTGAAATACGGGATCGAGGACCTGATCATCGGGAACGACGACCCCTCTCTGCTCGCGGACCGGTTGGAGCCCCTGCTAAGCCCGGCCTAAGAGGCCGCTCACACCCGCCCCCGCACCGCATCCCCTACCACATAATCCGCCGCAAACCGCTCCTCGCGCAGCGGCTTCACACGCCGGATGCTCTCTTCATAAAGCGGATGCGCCTTGTAGGCGGCGAGTGCTGCCTCATCCTCGAATTCGCCATAGACGACCAGGTCGATGCTGCGGTGAAAGCCGTCGGTCTTCACATTCGTGCCGATCTCCAGCCGTGCCGCACTCGGGATTTCCGTCAGGATCGACAGCCCCGCCCGCACAGCCTCGATATTCTCCGGCTTCACGGTGAAGAAGACGATGTGGCGGATCATGGGGCACCCTCAACCTGTTGCAACGCACCAGCCGATAGCATCGCCGGACCTCCCGCTCAATGCGCCATCTCGCCCGTGCCACTCACACCATAAGCCCCGCCCTGATCGCCGCATCGAAGGTCCGCGCCGTCACCGCGATCTTCTTCGCCCGGTCGGTGCCGTTGACGATCTTTCGCGCGCCCGTCCAGTCGGCTTTCGTGCCCGAAAAGTAATCGGAGAGCCTTGCCCCCGAAAACAGCCCCTCGGTCATGCCGACCACCAGGATGGTGGCGGAGACGTCGAGCCTCAGCGCCAGATCCGGCTCCGCGACGAGGTCGAGGCCCGTCACCCGGCTCATCTTCGCGTAATTCTCGCGATGGGTGATCTGCACCAACCCACGGCCGTAATAGCTCCGCCCCTCCGGATCCCGCCGCCAATAGGGCGTCTTAACCGTCGGCAGCTTTCCGCCGCGCCAGGCCCGTTCCAGCCGGTTGACGGCCTCCTCATCGTCGGGCGCAAAGGTCTCGCGCACCGCCTGCATGGTGCCGCCGGTCTCGTGATGCGCGGTTGCCAGCATATAGGCGAGCCAGCGCGGATCGCCCCAGCCGCGCGCCGAAAAGCGCGTCAGCACGGCCTCCACGCCGTCCACCTGCCCCTGAGACAGCCGCCCGCCGAACACGGCATTGCGCAGCCCCGCGAAGACGATTCGCCGGTCGATCCGCATGATGAAATCCTCAATGTCAGGGAAAGCGGCACAACGCCTCGCCTCTGTGGGGGCAGCGCCGATGAAAAAAAGTTCAGAATTAAAACGATTGAAGAAATTTCAATCGTTTAGAGCTCGTTCCGTTCATATTTACAAAGGTTTAACGCTGTGGAACTTTCGCCCCACAGACACGTTTGGAGGCCAGACTTCCAAACCCGAGGAGGGAAGAGATGCAGACGAACACTTCGACCAAGACCGCCGCGCCGGCAACCATCCCGGCCCATGTCCTGCAGCGCCTCGAAAACGAATGGCGCCAGGTCCGCCAGCCGGCCGCCCCCGCAACGGCTGCGAAGTAAACCGATCCACCGCATTGCAATGTGAAACCGGCGCTCGAAAGGGTGCCGGTTTTTCGTTTCTGGTGCCAACGAAACCAATCCCCTCACTTGCGAAATCTGGAGTTTAGCCCTCGATCGGGCTAAGCCTTCGATTTCGCTTTCTCCCCCACAGTGGGGGGAGAGGGAGCGCGAGGCCAGCGGCACCGTCCCCTCTCCCCTCTGTGGGAGAGGTTACAAAATCGAGGGCTTAGCCCGGTAAGGGCTAAACCTCAGATTTTGTTGGTGAGGGGACCCGTTCAGTCGGCACCACACCCTTGCCCCCCACAACCCAAAAGCGCATACTGCCCCCATCCAAAGGGTCAGTTCATGCGCTACGAACCGAAACCCCTCGCCCGAGCCCGCGCACGACAGATGCGCGCCGACCCTACCACACCCGAAGCCGAAGGCTTAGGCGAGCGTAAGCCGCCTAAACTTCAGATTTCGCAAGTGAGGGGATCAGTTCAGTCGGCACAACTCGAAGCAATTTTCGCGGTCCCTGCATTGTAACAACACCTCAGCATGAGGGACCTCACACCCCCCGTATCCGAGGCTCGCCGCCACCCTCGAGCATCAGCGCCGTCAGCGCCCAGACCAGCGCATCCAGCCGGTCCGGCGAGCGCCCATTCGACAATCCCTCCGGCCCGAAATCACACATCTGATCCTCGAGTTCGACAAACCGTCCCGCATGCAAAACCCGCCCCTGCTCATAGAGCGCCGCCACCGGCTCGGCGCGCAGGAACTTGCCGCGCGTGGCCCGGACCGTCGTCACCGGCAGCCGCGCCTCGATGCCCTCCAGCACGGCGCGCACCATGTCGCCGCCTTGGTTGACCTCGGCCACCACCCGGTCGGCCTCGAAGCGCCGATAAGCCAACACCACCGCCCGCGCCCAGCCGGCCGGGCCCTGCCCCTCCACCGAGCAATCCGAGAGCACCACCGCCTGGCCGTTTTCCTTCAGACCCGCCACCACGATGCCGCAGCAGGCAGAGACCCCGCCGGCCGGCGGATCGACCGCCACCACAATGCGACGCAAGGGTTCCGCCAGCTTCACCACGATTTCGTCGAGCCGCGCACGCTTCCAGAGCGCATCCGGCCGGTCCTCGATCAGCTCGCCGTCGAGCTCCTGCCGCCCGAGCCGTGTCCCGCCATAGCGGGCTGCAAGCGCGCCCAAAAACCCCGGCGCCAGATGCGCGGCATTGGCCGAGGTCGCCATTTTCGTCAGCCGCGTCGCCTCATCCGCCATCAGCCGCTTCAACAGCGGCACCGGCCGCGGCGTCGTCGTCACCACCTGGCGCGGATCATCGCCCAGGCGCAGCGCAAACTGCAGCATGTCGAAGGTCTCGTCGGCATGTTTCCATTTGGCGAGCTCGTCGCACCAGGCGAGGTGAAACTGCGGCCCGCGCAAGCTTTCGGGATCCTCGGATGAAAAGATCTGCGCAATCGCCCCGTTCGGCCAGACCAGCCGTCGCCGCGAAATCTCCACCTCCGGCCGCATCCGCCTTGCGATCCTTGCCAGCCCCGAAGCGCCGTCGATCATCACCTCACGCGCATCGCCGAGCGTCTCGGCCACCAGCGCAATGCGCAAATCCGTTCGCTTGCCCGCTGCCAGCACCTCAGCCTGCACCCATTCGGCCCCGGCCCGCGTCTTGCCCGATCCGCGCCCGCCGAGGATCAGCCAGCTCCGCCAGTCTCCCTCCGGCGGCAATTGCTCGGGCCGCGCCAGAAGCTTCCAGTCGCGGGCGAGGAAGGCGAGATCTGAAGGGGTGAGCCGTGCGAGGTCGGGGATATCAACGGGTTTGATCGGGTGCGACTTGACAAGACCTGCTGGCAATCGATCGGATACACCGATGAGCAGTCTCGGATCCTCAGGCGCTTCTGAGATCACCCTGTTCGCTATCGAGCGGCAGTGGGTATTCGCCTCTTGCATCCTAGTTGATAAGTGACTCATTCGCTCTGTAAATTCGCTGACAATACCAATGGCCAGCGGACAGATTGCAGCTTGCCGCTCCCGCCGAAGCCTGCTCTTAGATTTTAATGTCATCTGCTATCTCCGGCACCGTCTCCGCAGCTGCGCGGGCGAGATATACGATCGGATGCATGAATTACTTCAGTGCCGCGCGTTGAGAACAAGGGGTAGCGTGGCCGCCCATGCTATTCTGGAGATAGGTACACGAGCTCCTTGCGGCGTACTCTGCGAGACCTGGACGCCGTATAATCAACGTCCAACTCTCGCATCGAGAAGCCGTTGAAAGTTGTTCGAATAAATGGATCGTCATTGACCGAGAGAACGAAGCGCCCTTTCAACCGGGCCAGTTGAGCCGCAAGCCTCTCAAACTGGTCATTCTCAAACATCCCGGCCCCATAGTCATCTTCATGCCCGTGATATGGGGGATCGAGATAGAACAGAGCCGTAGAGCTGTCGTATCGCTCAAGAACTTCCAACCAATCAAGATTCTCGACAATGACACCGGCCAAGCGTTCGTGAACCGACTAAAGGACCGTGCCCAAATTCGATATGTTGAAGCGACTGGGGCTGTTTTTGCTGATCCCGAAGCTCTGCCCCCGAACCCTCCCGGCAAAGCTGAGCTTCTGAAGATAAATGAAACGCGCGGCACGCTCGAGATCCGTGAGGCCTTGAGGATCCGACGCACGCAGCCGCTCGAACTCTTGTCGACTGGCCAGTTGAAATCTGAGGATATCCATCAGTTGAGGGTAGTGCCGTTGCAGAATCCGAAAGAAATTAAACACTTCACCAGATCGGTCGTTGATGACCTCGGCTTTCGGAACGCGCGTCCGGCGAAAAAACACCCCTCCCATGCCAAAGAACGGCTCTATGTAAGATCTGTGTGGAACGCCCTCAATCAACCCAATGATTTGCCCTGACAGTAGCCGCTTACCACCGATCCAAGGCGCTGGGGGATTTGTCTTGGGCACAACAGTAAGAGCTTCGGGTGTCAGCATGCCGGACCTCGATATTGGTTAGGACATCAAGATAGGCCAGATCACAGAGCGGTAGGAAAGCGCGCGCAACTGAATGACCCAACGTTCATTGCAGGGGAGCCTCACGGCGGCCCCCTACCCTCGGCCAATCCTGCAACCTCCGCCAACCTTGCCGCCACCGCCGCCTCCAGCCGTGCCGCCACCGCTGCCTCGACCCTGGCCGCAATCAGCGCCTCCACCTCGCCGCGCAAGACCTCCGGATCGCGCGCCTCGAGCAGACGTTCCTCCGCATCCAGCCGGTCGCGCTCCAGCTGGCGCAACAGTGCATCGATCTTTTCCAGCGTGCGCACGATCAGCGCAATCGCATCGGTCGCCGCCTTGATGTCGGCGCGCGCCTGTTTCGCCAGTGCCTCGTCGGCCCCGTCGATCAGGCTCTCGGCGCCTGCCCTTAAGCGTCGAAACAGGTCGAACTGGGCACGCATTTCGATGGTGAATTCCTGGAGCAATCGCTCGAGATCGCCAGCGCCTGCCGCCTTCACCTCGATCACGTCAGGCAGCGCCTCGAGATCCCCGCGTCGGTCCTCGCCCAGCATGGCCGCCTCCGAAATGAAAGAAGGGCCCGCCAGCGGACCCTTTCCAAACCTCTCCGGATCACCTTGGCCCCGCGGCCACAGCTTTCCGATCATGTCAAAACCCTATCCGACGACCGTCACGGTGTCAAGGATTATTTTCCTATTTTGGTAACAGCCCCACCTCCCCCCTTGCGGGGGAGGACGGAAAATCGAAGGCTTAGGCGAGCGCAAGCCGCCTAAACTTCAGATTTTCCAGGAGAGGGGCGCAGTTCCGTTGCATCTGCCTCACCGAGCCCCCTCATCCCGCCTTCGACCTGTTGCGCCCAGCACTCTTCGCCTCGTAAAGCGCCAGATCCGCCCGGGTCACCAGATCGCGCGCTCCCCGAACGCCGCCCTCGCCGGTCCCGGCATAGCCGACCGAGACTGTGACATGCGAAAGCCCGTCGGCGCGGGCCGGATGCGGGATCGAAAGCTCGCGCACGGTTCGCACCAGCCGGTCGGCGAGAAACGCGCCGCCGGTCTCGGCGTCGACGGCAAACAGCAGGGTGAATTCCTCGCCGCCATAGCGGGCGACAAAGCCCTCGTGGCGGGCGGCAAAGGTGGCAAGAGCGGAGGCGATGCGGCGCAGGCAATCGTCGCCCGCCACATGGCCGAAACGGTCGTTGAAGGCCTTGAAGTGGTCGACATCGACCATCAGCAGCAGCACCGCGCCCGGTGTTGCGAGCCAGGTGCCGAGCGTTTCGTCGAGATGCCGGCGGTTGGCAATCCCGGTCAGCATGTCGGTCAGCGTCAGATCGCGCAACCGGTCGCCGCGGCGCTCGGCAATGTCTGCGCGGTTTTGCGCATCGTAGCGGGCGAGATAGGTGAGACAGCGCTGTCTCTCGACATGCCAGTTGCCGTAGAGCGTGAAGAACAGGCCGGTCACCACCTGCACGGTCAGGGGAAATATCAGGTTCTCGTCCAGCCCCGGCTTGGCGTGAATGACGAAAAGCGCCGTCAGGCAGGTGACGGCGGTGAAGATCAGCGCAAGGCGAAAACGCAGCACCAGCAACATGTTACCGAAGAGCAGGACGAGCGGCAGTTCGCCCAGCGTGTAGGTCGCGTAGCTCGATTGCGAGATGTAGAGCAGATAGAGCGGCAGAAGGCTTGCGACGAACATCCCGCCGAGCAGGAGCAGTTCGCGCAGTGCCGGCGGCACGCGCGGCACGAGGTAGAAGATCGCCAGCGAGCCCGGCACCAGCACGAAGAGGCGCATGGCGACCGTGAAGGGCTGGATGTCTGCCATCAGGTGCAGGCTGGTGAGATTGTAGATGTTGTAGACGATCAGGCCGACGATGATCGCATGGCGCAGATGCCGGATACGTTCGGCGCCGAAATCCCGTTCCTCGGCCCGTTCCACCTCGGGCGCCATGCGCAACAGCCAGTTCAACCGCCCTCTTGCGCCCGTCTCCGTCTGCATGCCCTGGCCATTGCTCCCTGGCGACGCTCGAGTGGCGCCGCATCGGGTTTCACCATGGCGGATGGCGGCAAATTTTTCGCTAATTTAGAGCACGCAAAATGAAGCTGGCCCGGCATTTTTTGGGCCGCGACCCTGCGGCGTCGCACCAGACTAGTCCCCGGCTTAGGCCCGACCTGAGTTGCCTCAGGCCTTCGGTCCACCGAACTGCTCCCAGGCGGCCATGGCATCGCCCGCATACATCAGCGACGGGCCACCGCCCATGTAGACCGCAAGCCCCAGCGCCTCCTCGAATTCCGCCTTGGTGCAACCAAGCTTGATCAGCGCTTCCGTGTGAAAGCCGATGCAGCCGTCGCAGCGGGTGGAGATCGCAATGCCGAGCGCCACCAGTTCCTTCACCTTCTTCGACAGCGCCCCGTCCTTGGTCGCCGCACCGGCCATGGCCGAAAAGCCCTGCATCACATCGGGAATGTCCTTGCGCAGGGTCTTGATCCCGTTCGAGATATCCCGGGTGATGGCGATGTAGTCCTTGCTCATGGCGGCGTCTCCAAAATATATACGATACTACATATATATTGAGCCTTGAGGATATTGCAAGAGAGGCAGTAGGCAGTAGGCTGGGAGATTGGACTGATTTCCGAGCAGCGCGGCAACCCTGTGTCATCATCGCTGTCCGCTGCGGGACAACTCCTAACCCCTATTCGCTATTCGCTCACCCCCCTCAAACCTCCCGCACCGGCGTGTAACCCGCCTCGCGGATCGCCTGTTCGGCAAGGACAGCATCGCCCTCGACAAAGGCCTTGCGGGCGGCGAGATCGATGGTCACGGCACTTCCCGGCAACACAGCCGCCAAGGCCTTGACCACGGTCTTCTCGCAATGCCCGCAAGTCATGTCCTCGATCTTGAAAATCGTCTGTCCGATCATGGTCTTGTCCTTCCCTGTGCCGACAGCGTCGAGCCGTCGCTTCCAATCCCTTTCTGCACCTTCCCATGGGGGCAAGGTCAATCCCCGCAGCAGTCCCCGGCCTTGTCCTTTCCGGCGGTCTTTTGCCGCAGCGGCTTGCCCTCGAGATCGGCGAGGATCGGGCAGTTCGGCCGCTCATTGCCGAGGCAGCGCTCGGCGAGATGAGCGAGCGTGTCACGCATTGCCTGCATCTCGGCGATCTTTCCTTCCAGCTCCTCGACATGGGCAAGCGCCAGAGCCTTCACCTCGGCACTTGCCCGTTCCTTGTCGTCCCAGAGCTTCAACAGCCGCTCGGTCTCTTCAAGCGAAAAGCCGAGATTGCGCGAGCGCCGCACGAAACGCAGCCGGTTGACGCTGTCGGCATCATAGACCCGGTAATTCGCGGCCGTCCGGCCCGCCGGCGCAATCAGCCCGATCTCCTCATAATAGCGGATCATCTTGGCTGACACGCCCGAGGCATGCGAGGCTTCACCGATGTTCATCGTCATGGTCTTGTTCTCCTTCAGTTCCAATCCCACAGGAGGAGAGGCCGCGATACCTCCCCCCATGCGGGGGAGGACGGAAAATCGAAGGCTTAGGCGAGCGCAAGCCGCCTAAACTTCAGATTTTCCTGGTGAGGGGCTCGGTTCCGCTGGCACCAGCCTCACCGAGCCCCTCTCTTGCAAAATCTGAGGTTTAGCCCTGATCGGGCTAAGCCCTCGATTTTGCTTTCTCCCCCGCTAGGGGGGAGATGGTTTCCGTCACCTTGGCCGTCCGCAATCGCAACGCATTCGACAACACGAACACGCTCGAAAGCCCCATGGCCGCCGCCCCCAGCATCGGCGAAAAAGTGATGCCGAAGAGCGGATAAAGCAGCCCGGCCGCGACCGGGATCAGCGCGACATTGTAGCCAAAAGCCCAGAACAGGTTCTGGCGGATATTGGCCATGACCTTGTCCGAGAGCTCGATCGCATGCAGCGCGCCCGTCAGGTCGCCGCCGACCAGTACGACATCGGCGCTTTCGATCGCCACGTCGGTGCCGGTGCCAATCGCAATCCCGGCATCGGCCGTTGCCAGTGCCGGCGCATCGTTGATGCCGTCGCCGACAAAGGCAACCTTTTCACCTTTCGCCTGCAGGTCCTTGATCGCGCTTACCTTTCCCTCCGGCAGCACATCGGCGACCACCGCATCGATGCCGGCTCTTCTCGCCACGGCTTCGGCCGTGCGCCTGTTGTCGCCGGTCACCATGACAAGCTTCAGACCCCGGGCCTTCAGGGCTGCAATCGCGGCCGCACTCGTCTCCTTGATCGGATCGGCCACCGCAATCGCCGCTGCAAGCTTGCCGTCGATCGCCACATAGAGAGGACTTGCGCCTTCGTCGGCGAGACGGGTCACGGCAGCAGTGAGACCCGATGTCTCGCCCTCCGCCATCACCGCAAGCTTCACCATGAACCGGTCGGCACCGGCCGCTACCCGCCGCCCGTCAACCACACCCGTCACGCCAAACCCTGCCACCGCCTCGACATTCTCCACGGTACACAGCACGATCCCCCGCGCCTCCGCCGCGCGCACAATGGCATCTGCCAGGGGGTGCTCCGAGCGCGCCTCAAGGCTTGCGGTCAGGCGCAGCACCTCCACCTCGGCAAAGCCCTCTGCCGTCACGATCTCCGTCACCTCCGGCTTTCCGGCGGTGATCGTGCCGGTCTTGTCCATGACAACCCAGTCGATCTGGCTGAGGCTCTGTAGCGCCTCGCCCTTGCGGAAGAGCACGCCGAGTTCGGCGGCGCGGCCGGTTCCGACCATGATCGAGGTCGGCGTGGCCAGCCCCATGGCGCAAGGGCAGGCGATAATCAGCACGGCCACCGCCGCCACGAGCCCATGCGTATAGGCGGGCTCCGGCCCGAATATCAGCCAAACGAAGAAGGTGGCGACGGCAATGCCAATCACTGCCGGCACGAACCAGGCGGTCACCTCATCGACCAGCTTCTGGATCGGAAGCTTTGCCCCTTGCGCTTCCTGGACCATGCGGATGATGCGCGACAGCATCATGTCGGCGCCAATGCCCGTCGCCTCGAAGCGGAAGGAACCGGAGCCGTTGACGGTACCGCCGATGACAGTAGCACCAGCACCTTTCTCCACTGGGATCGGCTCGCCCGAGATCATTGCCTCGTCGACGGCGCTTGCCCCGTCGATCACCCGGCCATCGACCGGAATGCGCTCGCCGGGCCGCACGACGACGACATCGCCGAGCCTGACTTCGGAGAGCGGCACATCACGCGTCTCACCCTCACGCTCGACCCGCGCTGTCTTTGCCTGCAGGCCTGCCAGCTTGCGGATCGCAGCCCCCGTCCGGCCCTTGGCGCGCGCTTCCAGAAGTCGGCCGAGCAGGATCAGCGAGACGATGACGGTCGCCGCCTCGTAATAGACATGCCGGGCATCGACGGGCAGGATTTCAGGCGCAAAGGTCGTCACCAGGGAATAGAGATAGGCCGCCCCGGTGCCGATCGCGACCAGCGCGTTCATGTCGGGGGCAAGACGCCAGAGGGCCGGAAAGCCTTTCAGATAAAAACGCCGCCCGGGACCGGCCAGAACCGCTGTCGCCAGCGCAAACTGCAGCAGATACAGACTGTTGCCGGGGAAAACATCCATCAGCACATGATGCAGCGGCGGATAGAGATGCCCGCCCATTTCCATGACGAAGAGCGGCAGTGTCAGCACAAACCCAATCAGGAAATCACGCTTCAGCCCGGAGATCTCCTTCTCTCGCCGCGCCTCGCGACTATCGTCGGCCCGGCCTGCCGAGCCCCCCGGATGCGCCGAGCCCGGAACCGCATCGGGTGTGGCCTCGCCCACGCTCCCCTGCCCTTTTCCGGCCGCGGCTCCATCCGTCGAAGCACCGGCGAGCCTGACCGCATAACCCGCCTTGGCCCCGGCTGCGGTCAGCGCCGGCAAGGCGTCGACCCCGCCCAGCACCTTCACCACCGCCTCACCGGTCGCCAGATTGACGCTCGCCGTCTCGACCGACGGCACCGATTTCAAGGCCTTCTCGACCCGCGACACGCAGGATGCGCAGGTCATGTCCTCGACCTCCAGCACCAGCGTCTCGGCCTTGGCTTCATAGCCGGCCTTTTCGATCGCTTCGAGCAAGGCGTCTGCCGAAAACCCGTTTCCCGGCGTCACCGACAGCGTCTCGGTCGCAAAATTCACCGCGCTCGCCTCGACCCCTGGCACCGCGGCCACGGCCTTTTCCACCCGCCGCACACAGGATGCGCAGGTCATGCCCTCGACAGGCAAAAGGATGGCTTCGTTCTTGTTCTTGGCCAGATCTGGCCTGGACTGCATATTCATGGCGGTCACCTCCGCCATCATAGATGGACCTTCCCATCATGGGAGGGTCAAGGGGTGGTGCGTCGATTTCCAGCTCAAAAGGGTTCAGAGGCTGTCTGGCCAGACCTGAGCACCTTGCAAAACGCGCAGAATAGAGAAGATGCTCGCGCTGACCCGCAATCTCGCCGTCTTCCTCGGCATCGGCTGAGGCCCAGATCAACAACTAGGCCTCAAGCACCTCGCGAGCCCCTCAATCCCGCTCCGCGCCCACCTTCAGCGGCCAGTCGACCACGTAATCCTCGAGATCCTCGACATCGAGCCCCTCCTCCGAGATTGTCCGCCCTCGGGCGGAAATGCCGGCCTGATGCACCGTTTCGGGGCTGCCCGAGACCAGCGGGTGCCACCAGTAGAGGTCGAGGCCTTCATCGATCAGCCGGTAGCCGCAGGTCGGTGGCAGCCACTGGATTTCGCGGAGGCCCTTAAGCGTCAGCTGGATGCAGTCGGGCACGGTTTCCTGGCGGTTCTCGTAGTCGGAACAGCGACAGCTGTGACCGTCAAGCAGCTTGCAGGCAACCGAGGTGAAGACCACCTCGCCGGTGTCCCAATCCTCCAGCTTGTTGAGACAACAGAGGCCACAGCCATCGCAGAGGCTTTCCCATTCTGTGTTGCTCATCTCGGCGAGCGTCTTGGTTTTCCAGAAGGGCTGTTCGGTCATGGTCTCGTTCAACTGACTGTGATCTTTCGGTCTTGCTGCTGCATCCTACTGCGGCGCTGGCCGCCATCCTCGGCCAGTCGGTGGCCGGGGTGCAACGCCTGCTGCCAAAAGCGCGTCCGGGGCCGCGCCGGGTTCACCATGCGCCGCGAAACCGCTTGTTCTTTTACAGCAAATCGACCATCACTCACATAATGACGACCCGCCCGTAATCTCTCCGGGTCCTGATCCCAATCGGCGGGCGCGTCAAGGGAGCCGACAACAAGTTTTCGGGAAAAAGCCACCGTGGTCGACAAGGACAAGCCTGACGATCTTCAGCCTGCGGAACGCCTCGGCGGCGCCGACGGCATCGATCGGCCAGCCTCCGGCGCCTCCTCGGCAAGCCCCGAAAAGCCACGGAAGCTGAAGCGCCACTTCTTTCTCAAGATCGACAGCTGGCTCGATTCGACGCTGTGGAATGCCGGTTACGACCTCGCCGAGGCCTGGGAAGAGATCACCATCTTCTTCCGCCGTTTCCGTGTGCGCGGCCTCAAAAAGCTCGGCTTCGAGATCGCCGGCGAAGCCATGACGCTGGGCACGGCGGGCATGGTTCTCCTGCTCGCGCTCGCCCAGCCGGCCCTTGAGGAAACCAAGAAAGACTGGCGCAACCACGACAATTTCGCCGTCACCTTCCTCGACCGTTACGGCAACATGATCGGCCATCGCGGCATCATCCATGAAAACTCCGTTCCGGTCGATGAGCTGCCGGACCATCTGGTCAAGGCGGTTCTGGCGACGGAAGACCGGCGCTTCTTCGATCACTTTGGCATCGATTTCATCGGCCTTGCCCGCGCCATGACGGAGAATGCCAAGGCGGGGTCGGTCGTTCAGGGCGGCTCGACGCTGACGCAGCAGCTGGCGAAGAACCTCTTCCTCACCAATGAGCGCTCCATCGAGCGCAAGATCAAGGAAGCTTATCTGGCACTGTGGCTGGAGGCCAATCTCTCCAAACAGGAGATCCTCTCGCTCTATCTCGACCGCGCCTATATGGGCGGCGGCACGTTTGGCGCAGCAGCCGCCTCGCAATTCTATTTCGGCAAGAACATCACCGAGGTGACGCTGGCGGAAGCCGCGATGCTGGCCGGCCTGTTCAAGGCGCCGGCCAAATATGCCCCGCATGTCAATCTGCCGGCGGCGCGGGCGCGCGCCAATGACGTGCTCACCAACATGGTGCAGAGCGGGCTGATGACCGAGGGCCAGGTGGTGGCGGCGCGGCGCAATCCGGCCTCCGTCATCGATCGCGACAAGAAGGAAGCGCCCGACTTCTTCCTCGACTGGGCGTTCGAAGAAGTCCAGCGGATCGCCGCCCGCTTCAAGGATCATACGCTGGTCGTGCGCACCACTGTTGATCTCGGCCTGCAGCAGGCAGCCGAGGAGGCTGTCGCCTCGTCGCTGCGCGAATATGGCGAAAGCTACAACGTCAAGCAGGGCGCCCTTGTGATGGTCGAAAACGGCGGGGCGGTGCGCGCCATGGTCGGCGGACGCGACTACGGCGAGAGCCAGTTCAACCGCGCCACGCGGGCGCTGCGCCAGCCAGGCTCCTCGTTCAAGATGTATACTTTCGCGCTGGCCATGGAGAACGGCTATACGCCGCAAACCGTCGTGGTCGACGCGCCGGTCGCCTGGGGCAATTGGAGCCCGCAGAATTATGGTCGCAGCTTTTCCGGGCGCGTCACCATGGAAACGGCGCTGGCGAAATCGATCAACACGATCCCGGTCCGGCTCGCCAAGGAAAAATTCGGCATCGACGCGATCATCCAGACCACCAGGGCGATGGGTGTGGAGACGCCGATCAAGAAGGACGTGACGATCCCGCTCGGCACCTCAGAAGTTACCGTCCTGGACCAGGCGACGGCCTATGCCGTGCTCCCGGCCGACGGTTACGCCTCGCGCCGCCACGGCATTGCGCAGATCGTCAATTATGCCGGCGACGTGCTTTACGACTTCGAGCGCGACGCGCCCGCGCCCGAGCGCATCCTGTCGGAACAGGCGGCCCGCTCGATGAACCAGATGATGACCAAGATCCCCTATATCGGCACGGCGCGGCGCGCCGCCGTCGATGGGATCCTGACCGGCGGCAAGACCGGCACGACCCAGGCTTACCGCGATGCCTGGTTCGTTGGCTATACCGGCAATTACACCGCCGCCGTCTGGTTCGGAAACGACGACTACACCTCGACCAACAACATGACGGGCGGCTCGCTTCCGGCCATGACCTTCAAGAAGCTGATGGACTATGCCCATCAGGGCATCGACATCAAGCCGATCCCCGGCGTCGACCAGCCGATGCCGGAGAAGGAAGCGAAGCCCCGGGTGGCGGATGCGGCCAATCCGGATGCGCTCCCGCCGATGGTGCGGCCGCGCTCGCTGTCTTCGCAATCGACCCGCCTCATCCGGGAGCTTGCCACGCGGCTGAAATCCGCCGATGCGCTTTCGGCACCGACCGGCACCGCCCAGGCCGCCATCGAGCCGGAAACAACCGGCTCGACCGGCCGTTAAGACAATCACAAGTTTACTTCGTCTCAAGCACGGCGGCTGCGAATCGCGACAGCAGTGCGTCGGCTTTCGACAGCCTGTCCGCCCCCTCCAGGCGCAGAGGCAAGCCCGCCCTCACCTACCATCCTGAATTGAAACAGGTTGCAGCCTCCCAGGCTTTCCAGGCCCTTCGGCGTTTACCGCAGGTTAACCATACCGCTTGTGTTCATCCATGATTTCTCGTATTGGCACATCGCCTTCACCCCAAATTAAGGGGGCCAAACATACTTTTTCGCTGTTTCGACGGTTCATATATTTCAATCGGTGATTGGACATCCATGATGAGATGGCTCGGACTTCCCGCTAGGCCCCGATTGACGGTGGAGCAGTATGCGGCATTCCTCGAAGATCGCGCAGCTTTACGCAGCCGAATGCTGAAAGCGGCCGTCGTCTGTGTTCTGATCTTCTATCTCGCTTGTTTCCTCTTCGATCTGTGGTTGCTGGGCGACGTCACCCTGCTGTCGGCGGTGCTGCGCTTCGGGGTGATGCTGCCGATCGCGATCGGCCTCCTCTTCTACATTGCCGGCAATCATCCGATCGAGAAGAAGGAGATCGCTGCGATCCTGGTGGCACTTCTCGCCAATGTCTGCTGGTGCGCGATCCTGGTGTCCAGTTCGAGCCCGGGTGTGCTCACTTATTTCTATGCGGCCGCGACCTTCCAGATGGCAATCACGATTGCCGCCGCCTCGCCGTTCCGTCCGGCGCTGCGGGCCAGCATCTTCACCTTCTGCCTCAACTATTCCGCCATCTGGCTCCTTCAGGGGGCGAGCCCCTCCTATGTCATCCAGCATCTGGCGGTCTACATGCCGACGGTGCTGATGACGCTGCTTGTCTCCTATCAGCTGGAAGTCGAGGCGCTCACCAGCCATCTGCAAATGCAGGAAAACGAGGCGCTGAAGCGCGAGCTTTCCCGACAGAACAAGGATCTCGCCCGGCTCTCCGTCACCGACCCGCTGACCCGGCTTGCCAATCGCCGCGGCACCGAGATGGAGCTGATGCGGCTTGCAACGGACGTGTCGGACGAGGCGCGGCGCGTGGTGCTGCTGGTTGCCGATGTCGATCACTTCAAGGCCTATAACGACGCCTATGGCCATGGCGCCGGCGACGAATGTCTGAAACGGGTGGCCCGCGCCATGCGCCGGGCCCTGCCGATGGAGGCGCATCTCGCCCGCCATGGCGGCGAGGAATTTCTCGCCATCCTCTCCGACGCCGATTCCGACATGGCACCGACGCTGGCCGAGAGCCTGCGCCGCGCCGTGCGCCAGCTCGGCATTGCCCACGGCTTTACCGGCGACCGGAACACCTATGTGACGATCAGCGTCGGCGCGGTCTCAGGCAGGATCCAGTCCGAGGGAGACTTCGAACGCCTGCTCGACATGGCCGACCGGGCGCTCTACGCCGCCAAGGCCGACGGCCGCAACACCTGGCGCGTCAGCCTCGACGAGGACGAGGCGCGGGTCGTGGCGTGAGGGCGAGTGGGATGGCCTTCGACGCCTAGGTCTCACCCGTCGCCCCGCGGGTTCTGTTCCGTCCCGCGCTCTTGGCTTCGTAAAGCAGCTTGTCTGCCCGTTCATACAATCTCGGGAAGCTCTCACCGCCTGAGATGAAGGTGATGCCCATGGTCGCCGTCACCAGTCCCTGGACAACGGGAACGGCACCGGCGACGGTCGTCGGGATCGCCTCACGTCGACGCTCGGCCTCTTTCTCCACGTCGTTCCCGCGCAGCACCAGTAGAAACTCTTCGCCACCCAGGCGATAGGCGCGCACGTCCGGACCTGCCTCCAGCGCGACGGCCACGGCCTTTAGCACCTCATCGCCGATGTGATGCCCGTAGCCATCATTGATCGCCTTGAAATGATCGAGGTCCACGACAGCGAGGGCGGTAAAACGGTCGGCCCGCAGCTGCTCGAACTGCCGTTCGATCGCCCGCCTGTTGAGCAACCCGGTCAGTGGATCGGTTTCGGACAGCCGTTCCAGCAGATCCGCCTCACTCCGCGCGCGATCACGCTCTCGCCTGATGATCACAAGACGATCGGCCACGCCAAGCGCCGTGAGCAGCACTTCGAACATGCAGCCGAAATAGAACAGCAGCATGGCGTCGGTGCTCGGCAGCCCGGGCACGACACCCGTGACGATCCGGATCAGCCCGACCAGGATCAAAGGCGCGTAACCGATGGCCTGGAATCTTGCGGCGCGGCTTCCACGACGCAAGGCGTCGATCATCGACACCAGGAAGACGGCCAGAACCGGCGCAAATGCTGCCGTATAGACGGCAGATTGCACCGGGCGTGCGACGAAGGGAAAGCTCGCGTGAAAGAGGCTGAGGAAGATCGCCCAGGCGGCACAATAGGGGAGAATGCGCCGCAGGAGCGGATGCAGCTTGCCTTGCTCGATAAAGCTATGGGTGAACATCACGCCTGCGCTGATCGTAAGCCCGAAGATCAACGTGGTCATGGCGCTCAGCATCATGGGCGGCGGGTCGAAGAACACGACCGCCAGACCGGACGTGACGACAATCGTCATCAGCATCGACAAAGTGAGAGCCGAGTGCCAGAGAACGAAGGATTGCCGGAGGGCTCGGTAGAATGCCGCATTGAATATGAGAGGCATGACGAGCATGCCGGTGAGCCCGGCAAGGAGCAGCAGAAAGCGCAGATCGTCGGTGTCCGCGCCCGCATCAACGGGCGAGAGATAGGCGTTCTCCAGGGTCATTCGGTGAGACGGCCGGTCAATCACCGCGACGACGTGCCGGGTCATCTGCGTGAGGACCGGCAGGGGGGCGCTGAAGTAGCCGCCAGCCATCGAGCTGCGCAAGGAAGCGGCAGGAAGGGACGTCTGGCGCATTCTGCCATCCTGATCGATTGCCAGCAGATGCACGGTTTCGAGTGCGCTCCGCCTCGAGAGCAGATAGCGGGGCGGCGTCTGATCGGCTTGGATGTCGAAGCGAAGGAGCACGCGCTCGGCAGCGATCGAGAAACTCTGGCCGGCGCCTGAGCAGGACCATCTTTCATCATCCCGCGCCACCGCAACGGGATCTTCCGACAGCGTGGATTCAGCCCAGCAGGAGGGGCGAATGCTGGCGGAATCGCTCGCATGGGCGGCGTCGGCACCCAATCTTGCCAGCGCCACCAGAAGCAGAGATATCGTTAAGACTTTAAAGAAACCGTTCGAAATCATAGACTTTGCGATAGCGCAGAAAGCTTTTGATGCCGTTAAGAGCCGGTGAAGCCAAAAGGACTGCATCGGCTCTTAACGCAGTTGCGGCTGTGCCCGGCCCGAAATTTCCCTTGCGTTCAGGTGTTCAGTGACATCGGCTTTTCGCCTCCAGGCGGCAGCCCGAAGAGGTGCCGTATCCAGTTGAGGAAGGCTCCGTAGGGTCGGCCGAGCACGATCATCATCAGTGCTGCACCCAGCACACCCCGTATCAGCCCATCCCCGGTGGCTCCGCTGAATGCAATGATCGCAGCATAAATCGGCACCTGAAAGCTCATCAGTGCCGAACTGTCCCAGAAAAGCTGGGAAACGCGTGTTTCCTTCGCATGGCTCATCATCCAGTCACGCCACATGCCATAAGGCCGTCCCACCGGAACCATCAGAACGCCCCCGATCAGACGTGCATGAAGCACCTGCTCCCAAGTCATTCCGGCAATGAACCGTTCATTGATGATGCCGGTTGTGGTGAAGAAAAGGATCAAGGCCAGCGTATCCGCAACATAGGCCCGCGTGCTTCCTGATCGCGTCGTGGTCTCTGACAAGTCATCTCTCCCGTCGCCTGTTCATGCCCTCAGGAGACATAGCGTCCCGATGTTGGGTTTGTTCCAGAACTAGACGAACCAATGACCGCTCCTGCTGGCGCGGAGGCGAAAGTCATCGCGACAAAGCCTCTGCCAGAACCTTACGGGTTTCAAGCCCGCCCCTGAGACGGACCCGCCTTGATCCGCTCCCCCTCGGGCGTTAGGAAAGCGACCCATTCCTCTCTCGGGGCGAGCCAGTGTCACGGACCGACCATCAGACTGCCGTGGATCAAATCGGCATCCTGGAGGCCCTTGCGGCTTATGATCCGCATATCGCGGGCACGCCGCCTCTTAGGGTCGATACCCTGACCAGCGATATCGACATTCTCTGCTGTGCGCCGGATGCCGAGGCGTTCGTTGCCGATGTGGTGCGGTCCTATGGCGGGATGAGCGGGTTTCGTATCTGGCAGTGGATCGCGGACGACCGTCCGGTGATCGCGACGTTTCAAGCCTGCGGGTGGGATTTCGAAATCTTCGCCAGCCCCTTGCCCGTTGCCGAACAGTTCGGGTGGCGGCATTTCGAGATCGAGCGGCGTTTGCTGGCGCTCGGCGGTGACGGGTTCAAAGAGGCCATCCTGGCGCTGCGGCGGAAGGGGCTGAAGACCGAGCCGGCCTTCTGGTCGGCCCTGGCCCAAGAGGGCGATGGCTATCTCGGCCTGCTGTCTCTGGAACAGGCGACGGACACAGAGCTTCGCAAAATGCTTGACGCGGCCGGCTTTGGGTCAAGTTGATCCGCGTTGAGATGTGGGAGTTCGCGGTGACGTGAGAGGTCACCGGCGCGACGCGCGGCCGAGCTTGGCGTCCTCAGTTCCTCATCCTGCCTTGGCCCCCTTTTCCCCGCCCTGTGGGAGGAGAGCAGCGCTCATCCCTCCTCCGGTTTGCCGATCGGATAGAGGAAGAGCCGTGTCTTGCGGGCGTCCGACAATTCCCAGATTTCATCCGGATCGACATCCGGCACGGCAAAACTGTTGGAGACGAAGAGGCTGCCGGGCTTCATTTCGCTGGACAATTTCTGCCAGAGGGCGGCCATGGGGGCGGGCGAGAGGAAGGCGTAGACTAGATCTTCCTGCGAGACATCCGTCTTCCACATATCGCCGCGGCGGATCTCGCCCTTGCCCGCGATACGCGACAGGAGGCGGGCTGCGAGATAGACGGCCGGCGCATTCTCCACGCCCCGCGCCCGCCGTCCCTCGCCGTCCAGCGCGCGGACCACGCCGCCAAGTCCGCAGCCGAGGTCGAGCATGCGGGTCGCACCGCGATCGCGCATCATGTCCTTCAGGACCGAAGCCGTTTCGGGGTTGGTGAGATAGAGCGGCACGCGGCCACGGGTGGTATTGGAAAAGACGAGCGCCAGGAGGAGGAAGGCGAGGCCAAAGGGCCAGGCCGGCAGATTGCCGATCAGCATGGTCGAGCCCATGGCCAGCGGAAAGAGAAAGGCAATCAGCAGCCACCAGCGCGGAAGGCGCAGAAGCGCACAAATCAGTGCCGCAAGCGCTCCCTGCAGAACAAGCGCGATCATGATCAGCGGCAGGCGTTCGACCGAGGTCGAGAGCGGCGCCGTCACGGCGGCCACCACCGGCAGGGCGACGACCTGGGCGAGAAGCGCGCCGAGGATCGGCGTCTTGCGGAAAAGGGCGAGCATTCGGTCTCCGGCAGGTTCAAGCCGGGTGACACTGGCAGGTGGTGGGGCGATTCACAAGGGCGGACACCTCTCCTCGCAGGGAGGCGCTGGAGCAAGGTCGGGGGAGGATGATCGCTTGAGCATGCCTGCTTCGTGATCATCGCCACGCGCTGCTTTGCGGGCGATCTCCACCCTCATCCTGAGGTGCCTGCGTCAGCAGGCCTCGAAGGATCGAGGCCCAGATGCCCTCACCCGCCCCGTCCTTCGAGGGTCGCTTCGCTCCCACCTCAGGATGAGGGCAAGCCCACTGCAGGGCTTGAGAATCTGCGAGTGAGGCAAGGTTGGGGTCCGAGCTGCAGATGGACCGGATGCGGCGGCTTTGTCGCGCCGGTCTTGCGCCCCCTGCTCCCGGCTGGCATCGTCGCATGCGGCCTGCCAAGGACGATCGGTCGCCATAGGTCACTTGGGGAATATGCATGGATTTCATGAGGCTGTTGAAGTCGCTGGAGGAACTGCTCTACGAGCTCGTCTCCTGGCTGGTCTTCTATCCCTTGACCTTCTGGCGCGCCTTCACCCGGCCACTCAGCATGATGCGCTATGCCGATGACGAGCTGGAGGACAGGCTGGAAGACCAATATGACGATACGATCAGTCCGCCCCTATTTCTCTTGATCACGCTCTTGCTCTCCCAGGCCCTGTCAACGGCATTTCCTTCCGTTGCATCCTCAGCGGAAGTCGACGCTCTCACCCGTTCCCAGTCCAATCTGCTCATTCTCCGTGGCGTCGTCTTCGGGATCTTTCCGATGGTCATGGCCGTGACGCTGATCCGCAACAAGGGGCTGATCCTGACCCGCTCCACGCTTCGCCCGCCCTTCTTCAGTCAATGCTATGTGGCAGCGCCTTTTGTTTTCCTGATCGGTCTTTCCGTCGACTGTCTGCTGATCCCAGCGGATCGGGGCCTGCCTTATGCCGCAGCCATCTTCCTGGGCGCGGTCGTCTGGTATGGGCAGGCGGAGATCCGCTGGTTTCAGCGCGATCTGGGGGTCGGCGGCATCCGGGCGACGGGGCTCTTTCTCCTCGCCTTTTTCGTGGCGATCACGGCCGCCCTTGCCTTGGCGGTCGGTGTAGCGCTGCTACTGCCCCGCTGGACTGCACCGGGTTGAGGATCATTGCCGGCTGACAGGGCGTTCGTCCCGCTCGCCGTTCTCTGCAGCATGTTCGCCAAGCAAAATGCGGCCGAGCTCGGCCTCCAGCTCCGTGCGTTCCCGCGGATCGAAATCGCGATAGCCATGGATTGCCGCATGAGACCAGAGAATACGCCCCGAAAGGATGGGGGCATCGATCGTCGAGATCACATGCCCCTGCATCGCCACATCGAAGGTGACGAAGCTCTGGCCGCGCACTTCGGTCTGCGCGTAGTTGGCGATTTCCATGCGCTTTTCTGGCAAGGCTGATCTTCCGGGGCCGTCAATAAACCCTAGAAATGAAGGGTTTTTCCAAATTCCTCATATGTGAAAAACGAGGCCTTTTCATCCTCCATTTTAGGTTTTTACCCCTAAAAAATGACAGGGCGGCCGAAGCCGCCCTGGTTCACTGCCAACAGTGTTCACGTGATGTCGTCAGCGGCTGTCGCGCCGCGCCTGGCCGTTCTTGACGAACTGCGAAACGCGTCCAACTTCCATCGGGTTGACGAGGTCCGGACCGCGCTCATTGGGCACCGAGCGCATGCCTTTCTTGGCACGGCGCGAGGTCGGGCGGTTGGGGCGGCTCGCCGCGCGGCGCATCTCCAATGCCTTTTCGGCATTGCGCTTCAGTTCCTCGCGGGAGGAGAAGCGCTTGCGACGGGCGATCTCGCCGTTGACACGCTGGAGAGCGGCAGAGAGGGCGGCGAACTTCTCGCGGCTGCCGGCATTGTCTGCTGCAGGCTTCGCGCCCGAGGGCGCAGCCTTGCCACGCATTTCGCGACGCTGGCGGCTGGCGATGTCACGAGCGCGATCGCGACGGTCACGCAGGTTCTTGCGGAGCGAGGAGAGATCCTCATCCGTCCGCTCGGCAAGGTGCGGATGCCGCGAGGCTTCCACCAGTTCCTTCTCGGTCTCGTCGAGAAGTCGCAATTCCATCCGGCGCGCCTGGGCCATATCAGTCTCCCTCATTCATTCGTCTATTACGATAACAAGGGGATAATGGCAGACTGACTGCGATGTTCCATCCGGATCGGCTCCGGATGGCTGACATTCGAGTGAGCGAGATTTGAAGGGCGGTGGCGGTCGTCAGACCTTCACGTATTTGCGCCAGTCATGCTCTTCCTTGAAGCCGAGGAGTTCGCGGATCTTGCGGTTCGACAGGGGTGCATCGAAGCCGTCGATCTCGCCCGTGATCGGCGTGTTCGGGGCATATTTTGCCAGGAATTCGCGGGTCGGCACGGTCGCGGTGATCGTGTCGTTGACGGCATTGAAGACCTGGAAGCCGAGGCCGTCCTTTGCGACGCAGAGATCGACGATCTGGCCGAGATCGCGGGCATCGATATAGGACCAGGCATTGCGCTTGCGGCATGGCGGATCGGCGAGATAGCCGGGGAAGTTGGCATAATCCTCGGGCGAAATGACATTGCCGATCCTGAGCGCGTAAACATCGATGCCGAAGCGCATGGCAAAGGCGCGGGCGGTCTTTTCGTTGACGACCTTGGACAGGCCGTAAGAGTCCATCGGATCGACGTCATAGTCTTCGGTCAGCGGGAATTCCTTGTAGTCCTTGTCGCCTTCGGCAAAGCAGACGCCATAGGTGGTCTCGGAAGAGGCGATGATCACCTTCTTGATGCCGAGCTTTGCGGCAGACTCGATGACGTTGTAGGTCGAGACGGTGTTTTCCGCGAAGGTCTTGTTGTCGGGATGCATCAGGATGCGCGGGACGGCGGCGAAATGCACGACCGCATCGACCGGCTTCGGGCCGCCCTCCTGTTCATAACCGTCATAGCCGAAATGGCAGGAGAGCGCGTTGAAGACCTCGCCGGCATCGGTGACGTCGGTCAGCAGGGTGTGCACGCCTGGAACGTCGAGCACGGCGCGGTCGACATTCAGCACCTTGTGGCCCTTACCTAAGAGATAAGGCACGACATGGCGCCCCGCCTTGCCGCTGCCGCCGGTGAACACGATCCGCTTGCCCATGGTGATCCTCCTCGAAAATGGGTTGTCTGGCGACCAGATAGCGCGGCGGAGGCAAAAGCGTAAGGGGCTAAAGCGCGCCTTGATCTCCCAGGGGAACCCGAGCCGCCTTCCCCGTGTTTCACCGGACCATTCGGCAACCGAGGAGAGACGCCTTGAAACTCGAGGATTTTGCAGACAAAGAGCCCAAGTTCATTCTGGAGGAGTTCTTCTCCGGCACGCTGCGCGGCTATGGCATGACCATCGGGAGGCTGGGCGGCTTCCAGAACCGGTTCACGATCGATGCCCGCGGGCGCTTTGACGCAAGCGCCAATGTGCTGTCGCTGACGGAAGACTATTTTTTCGACGACGGCCACTCCGACACGCTGACCTGGACAATCCTGAAACGCAGCGAAAACCGCTATGAGGGCCGCGAGACGCTGATCGAAGGCACGGCAGAGGGCGAACAATCCGGCTGCGCCTTTCGCTGGCAATATGCCCGCGACGTTCCCGATGCCGATGGTTCGAAGACCCGTTTCGGTTTCGACGACTGGTTCATTTTGCATGACGAGCGGCATATGAGCGTGCATGCCTCGCTGACCAAGCTCGGGGTGGAAGTAGCGACGCTGGAGGCGTTTTACGAGCGGGTGGGTTGAGCGATCAGCTCGATAGTGGGCGCTTGACGACGTCAGATGCCCTTCCCATCTCCGTTCTAACCACAGTTGGAGGATCACGATGGGTTTGTTCGACGGATTGCTGGGCCATGGATCGAGCGTCGATCCAGCCGATCTCGCCAAGCGGCTGGACGGCGTCTTGATTGAGGGCGAGCGCGTCTCGCTCGCCTTCCGGGTCATCCGCGACGTCTTTGTCTTCACCGAAAAGCGACTGATCCTGATCGACGTGCAGGGCATTACCGGCTCGAAGGTCGACTACATGTCCGTCCCCTACCGCGCTATCACCCGCTTTTCCGTCGAAACCGCCGGCACCTTCGACCTCGACAGCGAGTTGAAGATCTGGGTCTCGGGGAGCCATGATCCGGTAAAGAAGACTCTGAAGAAGGGCACGGATGTGCGCGGGATACAGCGAGCGCTGGCGGCGGGGGTGTTGCGGTAGCACTCATTGGCATAACCCAACAGATGGGTTACAGTGTGGGATGGTTGTTGTTCATCGCGCTTTCGGCTTCCGTTTCGTGATCTACACGCAGGATCACGAGCCTGCGCATGTTCATATCACCGGGTCCGGACAGGCGAAGATAAACCTGCTGGGTCGAAACGGAGAACCGGAACTGGTCTACAGCATGGGGATCAGCCGTGCCGATCTTCGGCGCATCTTGAACGAGGTCGCGATGGAACAGGCGCGGCTGTTCAGAGAATGGGAGCGCATTCATGGCTGACTTTGACGAAAGAGACCTTGAGGCTGCAGAAGCACGCGGACGCGCTATGCTGGAGACAGAACCGAGAGCGATTGCCGCGCGATACGACGCACAGACAGGTCGTGTCGTACTCGATCTCGCCAATGGTTGCGTCTACGCTTTCCCGACGGCCTTGATCGAAGATCTGCAATCAGCCTCTCCAGAGGCACTGGCCGGTGTAGAAATTGACGGGCTCGGCTTCAATCTCCATTGGCCAGAGCTAGATGTCGACCTCTTCGTGCCAGGGCTGATTGCCGGAATTTTCGGGACAGAAGCGTGGATGACACGAGAACTGGCGCGCCGCGCGGGTCGAGCCACGTCCGATGCCAAAGCCGCCGCAGCACGGGCAAACGGCGCCAAGGGCGGACGGCCGCGCAAAGCCGTCTAGCTCGGGGTGGAGTTCGCTAAGCTCCTCCTCCCTCCCCCGCAAACTTCCCTCACCCCCGAATCAGTGATACCCCTCGGGCACTGCCGCCCGGCGCGATTGCGCCTGCATTGCCGAAGGTCTCGACCCGCCCGTGTTTCGTGTTCCCCTCATCGTCGCCACTGCGCTGATCATTGCCTTCGGAGGCGGGATCCTATCGGCGCTTTCGATGCTGAACGCCTCCGTCGGGTTCGGGGCGATCGAAATGGCTGGCTGGCGGGCGTTTCCCTCCGCGCAGAAGGCGTCTGCCGATCCTTACGCCAAGGCGCATCGCGCCAAGGGCGGGCGACTGCTTTACGGGTCTGCCGAGGGGCTGCAGTTCACCGCCTATCGCGATAAGGACGGGTTGACGCTGACGGGGACCTGCTCTTACCGGATGAGCGGGCGCACGCCGACGGCGCGGCTGTGGACGCTTTATGCCGCCGATGCCGACGGCAATCCCCTGGATGCGGGTCCAGAACTTCCGACGGCGAAGAATTCCCAGACGGTTCTCAGGCGTAGCGACGGGACATTCGACATCACGATCTCGCGTACGGCAAAATCCGGCAACTGGCTCGCCATTCCCGATGCCGGCTCATTCCAGCTGGTGCTGACGCTGCTCGACACCCCGGCGGCCGCCTCGACGGGCCTCTCCGGTCTTGCCATGCCAGTCATCGAGCAGATCGGATGTGGCCAATGAGCAAGCTTCTCTACGCCATCCTGACCGGTTTCTTCGGTGCCGTGCTCCTGCATATCATCATTATTCTCGGCGTGCCGCATTTCACCGGGCGTGACGCCTATACGCGCGTGACCGCCGAGGGTCCCCCCTTCGTCTTCCACCCGCTGTCGGCTCAGCCCGATGCGGTGGGCCTGTCGAACCTCGATCCCTATCTCAGGGTCGCGGTCTGTCATTTCGACATCACCCGCCAGCCGCTGTCGTTGATCGCGCTCGGCGGCGGCGTCGATTTCTGGTCGGTCGCGATCTATGACCGGGAAGCCAACGAGATCTTTTCGATGAACGACCGCACTTCGGTTGCCGGCGATCTCGACGTGCTGGTTGCAACCCCAGTCCAGGTGGCGCAGCTCCGAAAGACACCGATCGCAGCACTCGCGGAAACCATCCTGGTCGAGCATCCGGGCATGGAAGGTTATGTGGTGCTGCGGGTTTTGGCGCCGCAGGCAAGCTATGAGGCCGATGCCAGGGCGTTTCTGGCCGATGCGGAATGCCTGCCGTTCATCGGGCGTTGAACAGGTCTTAACCGATCGGCTCGTCGCTCAGAACGCTGCCCAGCCGGATGACCATCTTACGATCGAAATGATGCGGACGAGCAAACATCCAGTCGAGAGCCTGTGAGACCGTCCAGGGACGCTTGTAGGGACGCACGGATGTCAGCGCCTCGAAGACATCGCAGACCGCGCTCAACTGCACCGGGGCGCTCAGGTCCTTCTGCTTCAGACCGAGCGGGTAGCCGGAGCCATCGAGAACCTCATGATGCAGGCGGCAGACGTCGAGCACTACTTGCGGGATCTCGGGATGGGTCTTGAGCAGCTGGTAGCCTGCCTCCGGATGGTTGCGGATGACGACGCGTTCACGATCGGTCAGATGACCGGGCTTGTTGAGAATTTCGTTGGGGATCAGCAGCTTGCCGATATCGTGCAGCATGCCGGCGACGCCGAGGATGCGCACCGTTTCGTCGTCCATTTGCAGCGAGCGCGCCAGAAGTGTCATCAAGCCGCTGACGGCAAGCGAATGGACATAGGTGGTCTCGTCCTTGCTCTTGAGGCGGGTCACCTCCAGGGCGATGACGGTGCTGTCGGACCACAGCTCGGCATTCTCGTCGGCTGCCTCGGAGAGATGCGCCATGTCGAGCGGGCGACCCGAGACGATGTCGCCGAGACTGGTGCGGAGCACCTTTGCGGATTGCTTGATGACCCCGCGAGCGGCCCGCGTGCGCATGTCCTTTGGCAGCAGGGATGACGAGGCTGGCTTGACGGCTGCGACCTTGCGGCCGTCCGGATCGACGCCGAGACGCAGATTGATCGAGACGTCGGTCGCAGACGAGGTCAGGATTGCCGCCATGTCGCGGTCGCTGTTGAGCAGGAAGCGGCGTCTGGCAAATTCCCGGCTGGGGCACGCGACGCTTTCGATGAACATTCCCTTGCGAATGCGATCCTTGGCAATCTTCATCAGCATGGATGGTCGACCTGCTCCGCAAGAGGCGCCCTTGGCAGGGGCAGCGGTTGATCGGGCGTAATGCCACGACTTCCTATTTTACCTTATCCTACATAAACGATTTACAACCGGTGAATCGCTGGAAGTCGGGTGTGCGACATGGCTTCGGAGCCTTGAGCAGCAACACGTCGCGGATGCCCGGATCGCACCACGACGACCGGCAACGGCGAATGACGAGAGAGCTTGCTCAGAACGGCCGACGGCCTGGGCCGAAGACAGGTCCCTGTGGCGCTGGCAGGGCCGGCAAGGTCGGCAGTTCCACCCGTGGCCAGATGGCATTGGGATCCAGCCGCTCATAGCGGATGCCGGTGAAGAAAAGGATCTCCGCCTTGTGCTCACGTTTGCCTGCCGAACGGCGGGAGGGGTTCAGCCGGTCCGAAATCCTGATGATATCCGCCATGCTCGTCTCCTTTCGAGAAGAAAGATCGAGAGGGTCGAGAGGGTCATCTCGCCCTGCCCTCCTTTTACGAGGGCCGGCACAATCCGGTTCATGTTGCGGAAAGTCTCACACAAACCAGGGTCATCTGCGCCTTTCTCCGACGCGTTCCCCCTTGTCGCGGTTCACCCCACGAAACGGGGTACGCATATGCCTAATATCGGAAACATGCGGCGAATCATCTGACTTGACCATCCGCCTGTCCACAAGAAGCCATAGGTTAGTTAACAGCTTGCTAACAAATTCGTTCTAATCTGGCTCACATCTGTATTGCGTTGGAGTGGGTAGTCGTGAGCGAACAGTTCAGGGAGCTTGAAAGGCCGGCCGGCGCGCGGAACAAGGATGTCGTTCTGATGGCCACGGTCACGAGTTTCCAGGCGCTCTCCTTTCCCGGCAAGTCGGAACTCCGACAATTTGCCGAGCTGTTCCAGCCGCTGTTTGCCGGGTCTTCTGCCGAAGCGCGTCGCGAAGCGGTCGCGGCCCTCTCGCAAAGTCCGAACCTGCCGCTCTCGATCGCAGCCTTCATCGCCTCCCAGCCGATTTCGATCGCCGCCCCCTTTCTCGCCTCGTCGCCTGCATTGTCTGACGATATGCTGGTGATGATCGCCCGCACGCAGGGTGCCGATCATGCCCGGGCCATCGTCAAGCGTGAGCGCCTGTCGCCGACTGTGATCGATGCCCTGGTCTCGCTGCGCCACGCGCTGCCGCCACGACCGGACAAGGTGAAGGCGGATGAGACGAAGCCTGAGGTTCAGACTCCGCAGGCGGCCAAGGCTCCACCCTCGAGCTTCGACACGGTCATGGCCGATCTGGAAATGCGCGACCTGCCGGGCGCTGCGTCAACCGCTGTGTCCGAGCCTGCAGCGGAGAGCCGCGAAGAAGCGCTGCGCCAGACGATCAAACGCATGGCCTATCAGCAGCGTCCGCCTCGCAGTGACCGGCTTGGCCGACGCCAGGCGACACCGGTGCAGACCGCGTTGCTCGTCCGCTTTGCCCGCACCCATGACGGCGGGTTCTTTGCCACGACGCTCGCCGACATGCTGACCTCGAGCCGCTGGCTTGCCGAGCGCATCCTGCTCGACATTTCCGGACGGCAGCTCGCAACCACGCTTGCCGGCGTTGCCATGGAGGATCGCGAGGCGATCTTCATCCTCGAACACATCTATCCGCATCTCTCCCGCCGCGAGAACGGCGCGAGCCGGGCCGAAAACCTCTTCTTCGGCATGGACCCGGACCAGGCCGAGGCCCGGATCGACAGCTGGATCCGTGCCGACCGGTATACCTTCGCCGGCGAAGAGCAGACGATCGAGGCGGGTGACGGCTCCGAACGCACCGCGGTGCCGAGCAGCAAACCGCTGACCGCCGCCAACCAGGCTGCATCAAAGCGTCAACCCGTGGGCGACGAGCATGGGCGACAGGTGCTCAGGGCGCGCAAGCGGTAGAAGCTGAGTGAGGCAATAGGCAGTAAACGGTAGGCGTGACTGCTTGTGTGTGGGTTTTCGCAGCCGCCGTCGCGTGTGATCACTCCAACCCCGGCGCTTTGCGCCGACCCTCCCCCTCAAGGGGAGGGTGGAGGGTGGATGGCGATGGCCGACGCTCCTTCGCTCGACGGCCTCTTCCGAGGGGCTGATCCCATGCCGCGCAGAGTGGGCTGTCGCTCAATCTTCGCCATCCGTCAGCGTCAGATAGGTGCCGAGATGCTCCACCTCGATCTCGACCAGCCAGAGATCGCTGTCGAACTTCTGCTCGCGGGCAATCAGAGCCTCCACGGCCTCTGGTTCGGCACGCACGAGGCGTGGCTCGAAGATGCGGTCGTCGCGCGTCTCGTCATCGATCATGGCCTGGGGTGCCGGGCCATAAAGCGTCTCCAGACCATCGCGGAAGCGCTGGCGCACGAAGACTGCGCCCGAAGCCTCCGAACCCTTGGCGACAACAGCAGCATAGCCGCCGTCGGAGAAGACGCGGCGAGTGAGTGCGGAGACGAAGATGTCGGAGCGGATGCGCATGGGCTAGGGTTTAGGGGATTGCGCGGGCGGCGTCGAGGGTCGAGGGTCAGGGTTCGTCAGTCGGCTTAATCAATTGCGCAAATCGAGCGCCTGCCCCTTTGGCCTCATTGAGGACCACATCGAAATCGTCCGGCGGATGGCCGCTGTCGAGCATACTCTTGAAAACCGAATAGGCATCGAATCGACTGCCATAGGCACGGAGCGTGTCGTCATCGTTCAGCCAAACGAAGACGATAATCTTGCGGCTGCTGTCGAAGCGAAAGAACAGCCTGTATTGCTGGAAGAACTTCGCCCGGAACCAGTGTTTGTGGTGACTGCCCAGCGTATGACCCTGACGGAATTGCGGGGCTCCCGGATCGGCCGGAATATCGGTCGTCACGAGCTTGAGGATCGCGGCCAGCCGCTTCGAAGCATTCTTCTGACGCCAAGTCTCCGGATCGCGGCGCTTTCGCGCTTCGACTTCGTCCGCAAGGGTCAGCAACTGATCGAGAAAAAGGGGGTGGGCATAGACGGCCCAGCCATTAGCCGTGAAGGGCGCGCCGAGCTCACTCATCTTCCGGCGACAGTGGCGCGTCGAGATCGACGGCGACATCTCCGACCAGTGCTCCGATCCGCTGCACCAGCGCTCCCTCCATCGGCTTCAGCCGTTCGGGATGATCCATCACACCGCGTTCCAGCAGATCCAGGAATGGGCCAAGAGCGGGATCGCGCTCTTCGGCCACAGCTTCGATATACACTCGGCCGCTCGAGTCCGTACGATAGCGGATCTGGTCGCCCTTACGCAGTTGCAACTGTTTTCGCACACCCGTCGGAACCGTGGTCTGGTACCGATCGGTCAGCTTCGAAATCTCGTCGGGTCGCATCGTCATCGCCAGCCTCGCAGGTAATAAGCGCAAAAGTAATGCATCTGCATTGCCTGCGCAAGGCGATGGTGAGGGCGAGCAGGCCGACATGCGATGTCGGCTTGGGATTTAACCCACTTCGGCAGCCTTGTATGGCGCCACCACGATCTCATCAGCACGACGCCTTGCTGCTGCAATGTCGAAGCTGTTTTGCATGCGCATCAAGGTGTCCATGGATACGCCGAAGGCCTTCTCGATGCGCAGGGCCATTTCCGGTGACAGGCTGGCGCGCTGATTGAGCAAGGCGGACAAGGCGGCACGCGTGACGCCCAAGGCCGCCGCACCAGACGTCACATTGAGGTTCAGGGGCTCGATGATCTCATGACGGATGAAGTCACCCGGATGAGCCGGTGACTTCATGCGATAGCCCGCGTCCATGTTCATCTTCGACCTCCTAGTGATAGTCCTCGTAGTTCAGATCGACGATCTCCACAGTGTCGCCGTCGATGTGGAAGGTCAGGCGCCAGTTCTTCGTGACGAACAGGCTCCACGTGCCCTTCCGATCACCAGTCAGACGGTGCGCTTTCCAGCTTGGAACCGCATACAGCTCTTCTTCGCTCTGCATGTCCTGCAGGAATGAGATCATGCGTCGGATCTTCGGGATCACAGCTGGCTGAAGGCCAGACCCGTCGTCTGCCTCGATCAACCGACGCAAGCCCTTGTGCAGAACCGACCTGATCTTCATGCGAAAAGATAGGCTGACCAGTGCATATCGTCAAGCGACGCTTTACACCTTCACCGCCAGCCTCAGCCCACCCCAATGCCGGCCGGCGACGAAGATCGGGGCGGAGATGTCCTTCATCAGGACGAAATTACCGCCGCCCATGTCGCGGCGGTAGGTCTGGACGAGGAAGGGGGCCGTCGAGCGGCCAGCGGCAAGGCCGACGCGGTCGTTGAAGAGGCGGCGGTTGCGACAGTTGGCGGTGTTCCACACCGTATTGCCGGGGCGCTGCGGGGCAGAGAACTTCTTGTTGTGGGTCGGCAGATAGCCGTTTTCGTCGACGGCAGCGCAGAAGCCGATGCGCTCCGACGATCCCGCCACTGGCTCGATGATCGCGGGAAGCACCTGATCGGTGAATTCGGTGAAACCGGTCATCATCTGCACCGGGTCGGTGCCCGGGATCGGACGATAGTTGCGGTCGAAAAGGTCGCTCGAACGGATCCTGCCGCTGTCGACGGCATTCTGGAAGGCCTGCGAAATGCGGGCGGCGACATCGACGGCGGTGTCGATCCAGTCGCTGTCGGCGGTGCGGATGCCTGCACTGGCGGTCAGCTGGATCAAGGTTTCCGAAAGCGCCACCACCTTGTCGACGCGGCCTGCGGTCTGCTGCAGGTGATGGTCGGACTGGCGGACTTCCGCCGACATGTCGCTGAGGGTTGCGACGAATTCCGAGCACTGGCGATCGACCTGGTCGGTCGTCTGGGCCATGGCCGAGGAGCCGTCGAGAATGCGGGTGATGACCTGCTCCATGGCGGAGAAGGACTGGTTCATCGCCTGGGAGGTCTCACGTACGTCGCGGGCGCTGGCGGTCGCACCACGGCCGGCATCGTTCAGGCGGACGATCTTCTGGCGGATCTGGTTCAGGGTTTCCTGGATGGCACCGGTCGCCTGGGAGGTCTGCAGCGCAAGCGCGCGGACTTCGGCTGCAACCACGGCAAAGCCCTTGCCGGCCTCGCCTGCACGGGCAGCTTCGATCGCGGCATTGAGGGCGAGCAGGTTGGTCTGGCGGGCGATGGTGCCGATCTCTTCGGCGACCTTGTCGACCTCGGCGAGCGACTGCGAAAAGCTGCCGATCTCCGTGCCGATTTCCTCCGAGGTCTCGACCATGTGATCGATCTTGTCGACGGCGCCGGTCAGGCGGGTCGCGCTGTCGGTCAGCATGCGACGGGCTTCGCCGGCGGTCTGATCCGTCTCGCGCAGGGTGCTCGCGACATCGCGATTGGTTTCGGCGATCGACAGCGCTGTTCGGGTAATGCCGTCGAAAGTCACCGCATGGCGTTTGGAAATACCGGCGACGTCCTGGATCGCTCCGGCGATATCGACGAGATCGACGCCGAGCGTCGAGGCCTCTTCGGCCAACCGCTGGACGATGCCGCGCAAAGTGGCTGCATCGATCTCCTGATGCCGCAGGGTCTCCGTCGCATCCAGTTGGTGGTCGTCATCGTATTGCGCGTTCATCGCAGCAGTCATGGATCATCCTCCTCCAATTGACGGAGTATACAGTTGGTATGATTAATGAGGCCTTTCGTTAGGGACTCCGAAAATTCACCTAGACGAAAGTCCGGTGAACAGCCGATGCTCGTCCGCCCTGCCCCCCTGCGGAGAATTGCCCGAGCAGGACACGGCATGTTAGGTCACAGCAAAGTTGACCCAGGACCGCCATGCACATCGTTCTCGCCACTCATACCCGTATTCCGGCCCTGCGTTACGGCGGCACGGAGCGCATCATCGCCTGGCTTGGCCGCGCGCTTGCCGAAAAGGGTCACGTCGTCGGACTTCTGGGCCCGGCGGGTTCGACGTGGCACTACGGACCGCTTACGGTTTTCGATCCCGATCGGCCGCTCGAGGCGCAGATCCCGCGCGAGGCGGATGTGTTTCACAGCCATGTCGGGCTCGATCCCGATTTCGACGGCAAGGCCTGCCAGACGATCCATGGCAATGCGGCGGATGCCGGGCTGCATCGCAATTCGATCTTCGTCTCCGCCAATCACGCCGCACGGCATGGCGGTGCCGCCTTCGTGCATAACGGGCTCGATCCGCGCGTCTACCCAGAGCCTAACCTTGCTCATGAGGGCAGATCTCTCGCCTTCCTCGCCAAGGCGGCCTGGAAGGTGAAGAATGTGCGCGGCGCGATCCGGGTGGCGCGGAAGGCCGGACGTCGGCTCGACGTGCTTGGCGGCTATCGCCTGAACCTGAAGATGGGGCTGCGGCTTACGCTCGATCCCAATGCACGCTTTCACGGCATGGTCGACGACGCCGGCAAGGCTGAAGTGCTCGGGCGGTCGGCCGGCCTGTTGTTTCCGGTGCGCTGGCACGAACCCTTCGGGCTTGCGGTGATTGAGGCGATGTATTTCGGGCTTCCGGTCTTTGCCACGCCCTACGGGTCGCTGCCGGAACTGGTGCCGGAGCATGTGGGCTGCCTTTCGGACAAGGGCGACGTATTGGCGGAGGCAGTTCGCGATATCGGGCGGTTCGATCGCGCGGCGATCCACGCGCATTTCCAGGAGCATTTCACGGCGGAGCGCATGACCGCGCACTATCTGTCGTTCTATGAGCGTATCGAGGCGGGAGAGAGCCTGCACCCGGCAAGTTTTACGGCGCCGGTCGCGCCCCATCAGGGCTTGCTGCCCTGGACGGACTGAAGCGCCGTCGCTTCAGTGTCACGGGGTCAGGAAATCACAGGGCGCCGATGGATTTCAGCTTCTTCAAGACGGCCGCGCTCGGCTCGCCCGTTTCCGGCAGCTGGTAGTGGCGCTCGAAGCGACGGATCGCGGAACGGGTGTCTTCGCCCGGCACGCCGTCGATGCGGATGTTCTTGTAGGCCATGTTGGACAGGCCGCGCTGGATTTCCATGACCAGGCCCGGATCGAAATTCGCCTGCTGCACCGGCGGCGGGGCCGTCGGTTCGACGGTTTTGGGCGGAACGGGCTGGGCGGCTGTGACCGGACGCCGCGGCGCGGTCACCACCTGGGCTTCAGAATTGCGGATGGCGGCCGCAACCGGGTCTTCTCCCGGCGCTTCGACATCCATCACCGGGCGCTGTGCCGGAACGGCGGCGGTGATGCCGCGATCGAGCGTGAGCGCCGCCAAAAGTTCCGGCATCACGAGGCCGTTCGCCTCCATGCCAACGGTCTTCTGGAACATGGCAATCGCGGTTTCGGTGCGCGGCCCGATGACGCCGTCTGGCTCGCCGTCATAGAGACCGCGGCGCAGGAGTTCATCCTGGACCTTACGAATGAGGCCTGCCGTCTCCGCGGCATTGGCGGGGAGGCTCGCGGGCGCGGGCGAGGCTGATGTCGCGGTTTGAGCCGGTGCTGCTGCCGGACGGGCTTCAGTCGTATCCGAGGGTGCCGTTTCGCTGCCCGGCTTTTCGCGTTCGATGCGGAAGGTGGTGACGTTGTCCGCGTCCTGTTCGCTGAGTAGCGGGCTGCGCGGCGTGCCGGCAAGGGCGGTAAAGTCGGCAGCGTCACGGGTGCGCAGGAATGGCGAGGGATGCTGGCCCGGCTGATACCACAGCGCATTGGCAGCGATCGTTCCGAAGACAAGTGTAAAGCAGAAAGCGCCACCCACGGCACGCGGATGACGGCCGGCAAGCCGCGCAAGGGCGCCAGCACCCGTCGAGAGAACCAGGAGGACCTTCGAGCCCGCCTTCTTCTTCTCAGGCGATTTTCGCTTTCGCTTCGTCATGCCCCGGTGCTTTCCCACCCCTTGTCAGTTCACTCCCCGTCTCGGCAAGGCGCGGCGGGAATTCGACCATGTTCGTTTCACCGATAGCCCTGGCGCCAGAGCCGTCCGCCGGCAGAGTCACCAAGACCACGGTGCCCTCGCCTGCGCGGCTTTCAATCCTGAAGGTGCCGCCATGGAGAGCCGTCAATCCCTTTACCAGCGAAAGGCCGAGGCCGGAACCCTCGTAGTTGCGATTGAGATCGTTCTGCACTTGTGTAAACGGGCGACCGAGCAGAGCCATCTTCTCCGGCGCGATGCCGATACCGGTATCGCTGATGCTGATCGTGACCTCGTTGCCCTGTCTTGCGGCATCAATGTTCACGGCGCCACCGGCATCGGTGAACTTGATGGCATTGCCGACGAGGTTGATGACGATCTGGCGCAGCGCCCGGCCATCCGCCGAGATCTCGCCCAAGCCCCGGGGCAGACGGCTTGTCAGCTTGACGCCCTTGGTCTGGGCCTGCAGCGAAAGCATGCGTTCGCATTCGGTCAGCGACTGCGCGAGATCGACATCCTCGAGCATCAGTTCGTAGCGGCCCGCCTCGATCTTCGACATGTCGAGCATGGTGTTGACGACGGAGAGCAAGTGGGCGCCGGACTGGCGGATCAGCTGGACATATTCACGCTGGCGGTCGTTTTCGAGCTTGCCGAAATACTCACCGATCAGGATGTCGGAAAAGCCGAGAATCGCGTTGAGCGGCGTGCGCATCTCATGGCTGACGGCGGCGAGAAAGCGGCTCTTGATCTCGTGGGCAGCACTTGCCTCTTCTTCCTTGCGGGCCACCTCGTCGCGCATCAGCATCTCGCCTTCGATGTCGAGCATCTGGGCGCGGACACCGGCAAGCGTGCCGTCGTCGGACCGGACGGCGGTCATGTCGAGACGGACATTGAGGAATTGGGCCTGATCGAGTCCGATGACCGGACGGTCGAGCCTGAGATCGGTCACGACGACATCGGCGCCGAGGCGCAGCTCGTCGAGCGCCTGGACGAAGGCCAAGCGGTCGGAGACATGCACCTGCTCGACAAAGGCACGCGACAGCGGCTCGCGCAGGAAGGACAGGAACATCTGACGGTCACGGCCACCGGCCGCGCGGACGATGCCCGTCGCGTCGAGCGTCAGGAAGAGGCCGGGGCAATATTCGTAAGGGTCGGTCGGGATGGTCGCGAGCACCGTCTCGGCCTCGTCTCGCTCGCTTCCGAGGCGAAGGCCCGAGACCAGCACCAGGGCGCTGAGAAGATAGAGGGCGGTGACGAGGGCAAAACCGATCGGCAGACCGGTTGCGACGCCAAAGACCAAAGTGAGGATGGCGGGCACGGCGACGAGCGCGGGGAGAACCGCAAGGGTCAGCCGGCGCAAGGCAACGATCTCGGCCCGGTCAACCGGACGGCCAACGGCATGACGCACGAGAAGCCGGGCCAGAAGCCCGTCCATCTTTACCGTCAATGCAGCCGACATTTTACGCAATACAACCACGCCAGAAATCCGCGACCGGTTCATCTGATTTATGGGTCTGAAGATAGGCCGACGCGCTTAAGGAATAGATAAGGCAGAGCCCCGGAAGGGCCCCGGCTCAGCCGTTCTGACCCGAAACAGGACAGCCGAACGAGGCTTTCCAAATCATGGTTAACGGGGCGTAAGCACTGAAATCATTCAATTTTTCTGATGGCCGTTAAGATTTGTGTCGGCGCCACCAGGCCAAAAGCGGTGGATTGCGGGGCCAGCGCCACATTTATGCTTAACGCTGACCGCTAAAGTTTTACGGACGCGTCCCGAAATGGGGAGATCACTCAAATTTTAGTCGAATTCGCATCAAAACCGACCGTCTTTCGCAAATCGATTTTGGCGAATCAAACCTAGGGTGGAATTCACGAGTTCGGGGAGAAACCCGGACCGTTCCGGCAAAGACCGGCAACAGGGATTTGGTGAAGACAATGTGGTTTCTTATCAAGGGAACTTTCTATTGCACCGCGACGCTTGTCGCGCTGTCCTTCCTCGCGGCACCGCCTGCAGAGGAAAAGGATGGCGCCAGCTTCGACATGGGTGCCGCCATCACCGCCGCAAGCGGTGCTTATGAGTATGTCACCTCGCTCTGCGTCGAGAAGCCCGAGGTCTGCGAGAAGGGCAAGGCAACCTTCCAGGCGCTCGGTCAGCGGGCCCGCGAAGGGGCGCTCGTCGCCTATCAGCTGCTCGACCAGCAGTTTACCGACGAGGGCACGGCCGTCGTCGCCGACGAGATCCAGGCGCCGAAGAGTGGCGCCGTCGAGATTATCAGGCCTCAGGTCGAGACACCGCGGCTCGTCAGTGCCGAGACCGATGCGCCCGTCATCACCGGTACGGTGACACCGGCGGAACGGCCGAGGCATCTGCCGAAACCCTACCAGCCGCCGAAGCCCTGAGAGCTTGAGGCGCATGACCGAAGCTTACGCGGTCATCTGACAAATTCCGGGGCGGACAGCCGCCCCTCCCCACCTTGCAGCCGGCCCTGCCATGGACCGGATGCCTGTCTGCCTGTCCCTGACTGAATTCGGCATTTGCCGGGCCGCGTAGCGCAAGCTGCGCGGTTTTTCTTTTTTCGGCCCATGGCCAGCATTGAGGCGTGCGGACATTTGTCTTACATTGTCTTGCAGACCTGAGGAGAGCACGATGTCGACAAGCAAAGCGACAGAATCCGTCACGCTTCGTATTCCGAGCGAAGTCCTCCGGGACATCGATCGAATTGCGGAGGCGACCGAACGCTCGCGCAGCTATATCATTCTGCGCGCCATGAAGGGATATCTCCTGAGCGAGGGAGCTGACGTGCTTGCGGCCATCGAAGGACGCGCAGAGATCGACGCCGGAGAGCACGAAGATTTCGACGCCGTGCTTGCCGAGATGGACCGTATCATCGCCGGCAAGGTGGCATGAAAACCATTCGGCTTTCGCACAAGGCCGCCGATTACATCCGCCAGGAAAGCGCTTACCTGAAGGACCGCAGCCCGGCTGCGGCACGCACGTTTGCTCTTGCCATGAAGCGGGCGCGCAGCCTGCTGCAGGATTTCCCGGAAGCGGGCAACACACTGCACGGGCTGCAGATCGCCGGATTTCGCACGCTTGTGGTGGACAACTATCTCATCGACTACCGCGCCGATGACGAGACCGTGGACATCGTCACCATTCGACATGGTCGCATGCAGCAGCCCATGCCCGATATCGACGACGCGGACACCAGCGACGACATGTGACGACGTGTGACGACGTTGCTCCCAACCGCCCTCACTCAAAAGCTTTCATTGCCGCAGCCAGTTCAAAAGCTTGTCGGTCTCAACTATATGGGTCCGACGTAACGAGCGGGTGGGCAGCATGGCTAATTTGAACGAGATGATCGACGACTTCGGCTTCCTGGATGATTGGGAGGACCGCATGCGCTACGTCATCGAGCTCGGCAAGGCGCTGCCGGATCTGCCGGACAGCGAGAAGACCGCCGAAAACAAGGTGCAGGGCTGCGCAAGCCAGGTCTGGCTCTCGGTCACATCCAGCGATGGCGCCGATCCGGACATGACCTTTCGCGGCGACAGCGACGCCTTCATCGTGCGCGGTCTCGTTGCGATCGTGCTGTCAGCCTATTCCGGCAAGAAGGCATCGGAGGTGGTCAGCTTCGATGCGCTCGACCTCTTCAAGCAACTCGGCCTTCTCGAACACCTGACGGCGCAGCGCGCCAACGGCTTGCGCTCGATGATCCAGCGGATCCGCGAAGAGGCGGCGCGCCGGCTGGTTTGAACGGCCCCCTCACCCCATCTCCGGACGAAATCCCTCGTCGCCCCAGTGGCGGGTGCGGGACCGGGCCGGTGGCGGGGCGTAGTGGCGGGCGAGCGACAGCAAGGCGGTGCGCAGCATCAGCTTGGCAGAACGGGCCGGCCATTGGCGCTCGTGTTCGACCGTTTCCAGACCCTTGCCGAAGCAGCAGACATCGAGCGCCACGCCGGAGAGCTCCGGCCCTATGGCCTCGACGGCACGATTGACGCGGTCGCGGGCCGAGAGCGTCGCATCGGTGAAGTCAACTCCCGGCGGGGGTGCGCCCTTGTTGCGGGTCGACAGGCGCGGCTGCCAGCTGGCGGTGATGCGCGGCTGCAGGCCGGCGAAGTCGAAATCGGCGGCCAGCCGCTCGCCCGCGGCAACAGCCTCTTCCGACAGAAACGGGCGTCCGTCCTTTTCCTTCAGGCGCAGCAGGGGAAAAAGCGGCGATTCCTGCAGATTGCGGCGCACCGGCTGACGACCCTGAGGCATCTCCAGCGTCACGGCCTCGACCGTGCGGTGCTGGGCGGCATGCGCCTCCTCGGGCAGATCGCAGAGATCGCGGCGCAGCCAGGCGGCTGTCTCGGCGGTGGCTGCAAGACCGCCTGGCGTGTGGCGAAGCAGGCCATCGGCCACCAGGCGGGCGAGGAGCTCGGGCGCAGTCTCGGCCGGTGACAAGGCCGCCTGATGGTTGGCGTCATGCGGGGGCAGTTCCAGGGGGCCGGTCAGCGCCCGGCGGAGGATCTGGCGGATCTGTTTTCGTTCGCTGCGGGTCATGACCTGCCGTCTCCTTCAGATGCGCTTGCCGGCGATGAGATGGACTGCACTTGCCATGCGCTCGACGATCGCGACAAAGGTGTCGTAGGCGCGGTCGTCGCGGCGGTCCTCGACCATGCGGCAGGCATGGCCAACCGTGGTGCGATCACGGCCGAAGGCCTGGGCCACCTCCCCCATCGGCATCGAATAGGCGACGTGGCAGACATACATCGCCACCTGGCGGACATGGCTCGTCGCCCGGCGGCCAGGCTCCTGATCATGCTCAAGGCCCGTGGCGCGCAGCAATTCCTCCGTCAGCTGCCGGACGATCATGCAAAGCAGCCGCCGCTCCGGCGTCAGCGGACGCTCGGCAAGATCATCCTGCTCGGTTGCGGGCGGCCATTCGACAGAGGGTGCAACGGCAAAGGTCTGGGATGGGGGAAAGGCGTCGTCAGGTCTCATGGCTCACTCCGCTTAAAAGGATTTTATTCCTATTCAAGCTAGCAGCGCCAGAGGGAATGTGAACCCCATGAATTTAGGGGCATAGAGACCTTTTTCGGATTCAACAAGAGGTCACTGCTTACGCGGAGGGGTGTGGTGACCGGTCAATGATTGAGGATCATTTTCCTATTCGTTGATGCAAAAAAGGCCGGTCGCGGGACCGGCCTGATCTTCCTCGCATCGCGAGAAACCAGAAAAGGCTTACTTGGCGCGCTTGCGGCGCTGGCCGAGGCCCATTTCCTTTGCGAGGCGCGAGCGCGCTTCGGCATAGGCCGGGGCAACCATCGGATAGTCGGCCGGCAGGCCCCACTTCTCGCGGTATTCTTCCGGGGTCATGTTGTAATGGGTCATCAGGTGTCGCTTCAGCGACTTGAACTTCTGGCCGTCTTCGAGGCAGATCAGATAATCATCCTCGATCGACTTGCGGATCGGAACCGGCGGCTTCGGCTTTTCGACGACCACGGGGGCCGGAGTCGGCGAAGCGGTGTTGTTCAGGGCCATATGCACATCGGCAATCAGGTTGGTCAGGTCGCTGACCTGGACGACGTGATTGCTGACATAGGCAGAGACGATGTCAGCGGTCAGTTCGACCAGCAACTGCTGGCTTGGACCCTGCTGGGTTTCAGTCATTCAATTCTCCTGTTCAGATTCCGGAGAGGCCGCCGCCCCTGCAGACAATAGTTTTACCGTCTTCCCGATCCAACCGGACGGGGAAGGCTAAGACACCCCCACGAAGATCACCAATTTGCCGGACCGGCCCCAAACCGTCCGGCGTAATGCCACGCAGAATTCAGCGAAGATCAGGTGTTCGACATTGCCAATAGCTGGCAGTTCACTTCGCCTAGATACCGCGAACGCAACATATCAGCGCTCTCAAGAGTGAATTAACACCCCTGCTGCAAATGTCCACCTGATATTTCTACTAGATTTGACGGGTATAAAACTTTTCTATTCGCCAATCACGCATTTTGCATTGAGCAAGATAGCTAGGATTTCAATAGAGACGCTTACTCAACCGGGAATATCAGCCGTTTCATTATGACATCATATCGTCACGTACTGATGCGGACGACAGCTTGTAGCCGACCTTGTGGGCCGCGCGGGCAAGCAGATGGGCGGAAATCGGCGCCGTCAGAATGAAGAAGACGATGCCGGCCACGGCGCGTCCGAAGGTCGCGACATCGGCCGCATGCAGGCCAACGGCCAGAAGCAGCAGGCCTGAACCGACCGTGCCAGCCTTCGAGGCGGAATGCATCCGGGTATAGAGGTCCGGTAGACGATTGAGGCCGATTGCGGCGATCAGGGAGAAGAGCGCACCGCCGATGGTCAGAACGGCAATGGCGATGGCTGCGAGAAGCGAGATCATTTGGCCTCCTTGCCGAGCGGTGCGGCCGGTTTGCTTGCCTTGACCGGTTTGCCCGACTTTCCCGAACCCGACTTGCCGGTCGGTTTCTTCGACGACGGGCCCGCCTCGACCTGCTCCCCTTCCCCGACATAGCCGCGGGCCAGGATGAAGCGGGCGAAGGCGACGGTCGCGAGGAAGCCGACGAGGCCGAGCGCGATCGCGATATCGATATAGAGCGTATAGCCGGTTCTGAGCGCAATTACGGCGATGAAGCCGATGACGATGCCGACCAGCATGTCGAGGGCGATGACGCGGTCCGGCAGGGTCGGACCGACGACGACGCGGTAGACGGTCATCAACAGGGCGATCACGAGGATGACGATGGCGGCGACGGATGCGTATTCGACGATGAGTTCAGGGGTCATCAGGCAAATGCCTCCATGATCTTCTTCTCGAAGCCCTCGGCGATGTCACGGCGGGCGGCCTCGACGTCGGAGCAGTCAATCGCGTGGATGTAGAGCGTCGAGCGGTCCTCGGAAACGTCAACGGAGAGCGTGCCCGGGGTGAGCGTGATGAGATTCGCGAGCAGGGAGATCTCCCAATCGCTCTTGACGGTCAGCGGATAAGCGAAGATGCCGGGCTTCAGGTCCATCTTCGGCTGGAGCACGAGTGTCGCGACACGCCAGGCGGACTTGGCGAGTTCGACGAGAAAGAGCATCACCAGCGCCAGCACGCGGCGGAAGCGGCTCGTGTAGTCGCGACCGACGAAACGCTCACGCAGGAGGTAGAGCGTGAGCAGCGAGATGACGAAGCCGAAGATCAGATTGGGGACCGTGAAGCTGCCGGAGACGGTGGCCCAGATCACCGCCATCAGGATGCTGAGTGCATAAAGGCTCATCGGGCAACTCCTTCAGGAAAGACGGAGCGGATATAGGCGGTAGGATCCGAAAGACCGGCGGCGGCCTGCTGCGTGGCAACGATCAGGCTGTCGGGGAAAAGGCCGAACCAGACCACGAAAGCGGTCAGGATGACGATCGGCGTCATGCGCCAGCGCAGCGCGCCCGCCGATGTGGGGGCCGATGTTGCCTGCGCATTGCCTTCGACGGCGACCGGGCGCCAGAAGGAGAAGAGGAAGACGCGGCCAAAGGCGATCGTCGTCAGGAAGCCGGAGACGAGCACGGACGCGGCCAGCCACCAGGCGCCGATATCGATCGAGGCCTTGACCAGAAGCGCCTTGGGCCAGAAGCCGGAGAACGGCGGAAGGCCGCTTGCGGCAAAGAAGAGTGCAAGGGTGATCGCGGCGAAGGTGGGCGCTGCTGTCCAGAGGCCGGCCACACGATCGAGGCGGTAGCTGCCGCCAATGCGGCCGATTTCACCGGCGACCAGATAGAGAGCGGTCATCAGGAGGATGGAGTGCAGCGCATAGAAGATCGCAGCACCCACCGCCATGTCGCCGCCGATCGCGACGCCTGCCATCATGTTGCCGATACCGGCAATGACCACGAAGCCGAGGAAGCGGCGGATATCATTCTGGGCAAGTGCGCCGATCGCGCCGAAGATCATCGTGAGTGCCGCGACCACCGCGATGACGAGGCTGAGCGCCTCACGCTCGACGGGGAAGAGCATGACCACGACGCGGAACAGCGCGTAGACACCGACCTTGGTCAGAAGGCCGGCGAACAGCGCCGATACGACAACGCGCGGCGTGTGATAGGAGGCCGGCAGCCAGAAATTGACCGGGAAGGCCGCAGCCTTCATTGAGAAGGCCAGGATGAACAGCGCCGTCAGCGTCATCAGCGGCGCGGTCTCGGCATATTGCGGAACCTTCGTCGCGATGTCGGCCATGTTGAGCGTGCCGAAGATGGCGTAGACATAGGACACGCCGATGAGGAAGAGCGTCGTCGCCATCAGGTTGAGTACGGCATATTTCAGCGCACCATCGATCTGCTCGCGCTCGGATCCGAGGATCAGGAGGCCGAAGGAGGAGATCAGCAGAACTTCGAACCAGACATAGAGGTTGAAGATGTCGCCGGTCAGGAAGGCGCCAGAGACACCGGCCATCAGCAACATCAAAAGCGGGTAGAAGCCATAGCGGCGGCCGCTGTTGTTGATTTCGACATGGGCGTAGAGCGCGCCGCAGAAGGCGACGATGGCGGCGGACAGTGCGAGCAGCGCACCGGCAAGGTCGACGGTGATCGCGATGCCGAAGGGTGGCAGCCAGCGGCCCATCATCATAGTCAAGGGGCCATCGGCCATGACCTTGGCGAGAAGCAATGCATTGTTGAGGACGAGCAGCGCCAGTCCCGTCAGTGCCACCGGCGGATGCCAGTGGGTGCGGTGGCGGATCATCATCAGGATCGCGCCAAAGACGATGCAGAGCGCCATGGGCGTGACCGCGAGCCAGTCGGCAGCCGTCATCGGCTCCATGACATAGGCGGCGGCGTAGTCGGCAGGGGTCGTTGTGGGGGCAGCCATGTGGTCCTCGTGTCTCCCGCTCAGTAGCCGCTCGGCGGCAGCGGCTCGTCCATCGGCTCGGCGACACGCATTTCACCCGTGTCGTCGGTGCCGAGGTCCTGATAGGCGCGATAGCTCAACACCAGCAGGAAGCAGAAGAAGGAGAAGGAAATGACGATCGCCGTCAGGATGAGCGCCTGCGGCAGCGGATTGGCGGTTCCGGCCGGCAGCACGTCGACGCCACCCGGGATGATCGGCGGAATGGACGGGGTCAGGCGACCGGCGGTGAAGAGCAGCATGTTGACGGCATTGCCGAGCAACACGAGGCCGAGCAGAATGCGGACGATCTTTCTCGACAGCATCAGATAGACGGCGGCGGCAAAGAAAATACCGACGACGAGCGAGAAGATGACTTCCATCAGCCGTCATCCCTTTCTTCGAGTGCAAGCGCGATCGAGGCGAAGGTGCCGACGACCACGAGATAGACGCCGATGTCGAAGGAAATCACGGTCGCGAGCGGCACTTCGACACCGAAGAGGCTCGGATAGATCCAGACACCGGTCATGAAGGGGTAGCCGAGCGGCGCAGAGATGAGGCCGGACAAGGCGGCGATCAGCAGGCCGAAGCCGGCGATCGACATCGGATGGAAGACCATGGCGCGGCGCACGGCCTGAACGCCGAAGGCGATGCCATACATAGCAAAGGCAGCAGCGCCGATCAGCCCGCCGATGAAACCACCGCCGGGCTCATTGTGGCCGCGCAGCAGGACGAAAATCGAGAAGACCAGCATCAGCGCCGTCAGGAAGGGTGCGAAGGTGCGGAAGATCAGAGTGTTCATGAGCGCTTGCCACCTTTCGTCTTGCTGGGACGTGTCCCCTCGGCGGAGGCGCCGGGCGGCGCCATGGCCGGCGCTGCCGGGGCGCCACCCACCCGGATGCGGATCAAGGCCAGGATCGACAGGCCGGTGATCATCACGACGGCGATTTCACCCAGCGTATCGACGCCGCGGAAGTCGACGATGATGACGTTCACGACATTGGCGCCGTGGGCGATGATCTTGGAGTGCTCGGCAAAGAAGGCCGAGAGCGAGCCATCGAAAGGACCCGATGTCGAGGCTGCCAGCATCAGGCCGAAGCCGAGACCGCAGGCAATTGCCAGCGAACCATCGAACAGGCGCGCCGACATCGGGCGATGGTCGGAGAGCGAGAGCCTGAGGCGGGTCATGACCAAGGCCAGAATGATGACCGAGAGGGTCTCGACCATGAACTGGGTGAAAGAGAGATCCGGTGCGCCATAAAGCAGGAAGATGACGGCGACGGCAAAGCCCTGGATGCCGAGGCAGACGATGGCGGTCAGGCGATCCTTGGCGGTGAGCACGGCGATCACGCCGATCACCGCAATCACCAGGATCGCCATCTCATGCAGATCGACATCGCGCGGCAGGACCAGATCCTGCGGGAACTCGCCGAAGACAAAAGGCGTCACGAGCAGCACGATCGCGATGAAGACGAAGGAGAGCGTGATGTAGGTCTCCAGGCGGCCGTTCTGGACGAGGCGCGTGACAGTGGTCGAGAAACGCACCAGCCCTGCGATGAAGTGGTCGAAGCCGCGATCGGGGCTGATCCCAAGACCCGTGACGAGACGATCAACGGCGGCCCTCAGACGCTCAATCCCGAGATAGAGCACAAGGCCGATCAGGACCGTCAGCACGGAGAGCGCAAGTGCTGCACCGAGCGACGGGATCAGGCCGATGGTCACGGTCTGCGCCTCGCCATCGACGGCGCTTGCCATGGGCGACGAGATGAAGCGATGAGCAAGGCCGGAGAAGAGCGCGCCGCCGAGCGACAGGAGCGCGAGCGTCAGCGGGCCGATCCAAAGGAGCACAGGACCCTCATGGGCATGTTTCGGCGTCGGGCCTTCCTTGCCGATGAAGGGTTTCAGGCCAACTGCGAAGGCGATGACGAACATCAGGGCATTGCCGATGACGGCCACGGCCGTGAAGAGGATGGCGCGCGGGTCGGAGCCGGCCAGCGCATAATAGATCTCTTCCTTGGCGAGGAAGCCGAAGAGCGGCGGCAGGCCAGCCATGGAAACGCCTGAGAGAATGGCGGCGGCAAAGGTGATCGGCATCAGTTTGCCAAGCCCCCCCAGCCGCGTGATGTCACGGGTGCCGGCTTCATGGTCGATGGCGCCGGCGACCATGAAGAGCGCGCCCTTGAACAGCGAATGGGCAACGAGATAGAGCACCGCCGCCTCGACCGCGTAGGGCGTGTCAAAGCCGGTCAGCATGACGAGCAGGCCGAGCGAGGCCACCGTCGTATAAGCGAGCATCAGCTTCAGATCCGTCTGGCGGACGGCGAGCACCGAGCCGACGATCAGCGTGATGCCGCCGAAGAAGGGCAGCAGGATTTCCCAGGCGGGCGTTTCGCCCATGACCGGGTTCAAGCGCATCAAGAGATAGACGCCGGCCTTCACCATGGTGGCCGAATGCAGATAGGCGGAGACCGGGGTCGGCGCTTCCATGGCATTGGGCAGCCAGAAGTGGAACGGGAACTGGGCCGACTTGGTGAAGGCGCCGCCGAGCACGAGCAGGAGCGCCGCGAGATAGAAGGGACTTTCGCGCAGCGCATCGCCGGTCGAGAGCAGAAGCGACAGCTGGCTGACGCCGGTGATGTTCCAGATGAAGATCATGCCGGCCAAGAGGATCAGGCCACCGCCGCCGGTGACCACCAGCGCCTGCAGGGCCGCACGGCGCGAGGCCTCACGCGTGTGATCGAAACCGATCAGCAGGAAGGAGGTGATCGAGGTCAGCTCCCAGAACACAAAGAGCATCAGGAAGCTGTCGGAGACGACGAGGCCGAGCATGGCGCCCATGAAGAGCAGGATGAAGCCGATGAAACGGCCCTGCTGCGGATGGCCCTTCATGTAGCCGCCGGCATAGAGCACAATCAGCGTGCCGATGCCGGTGATCAGAAGCGCAAAGGTGAGAGACAAGCCGTCGATGAACCAGGAGAAGGAGAGGTTCAGGCTCGGCACCCAGGCGTAACCGCCGGTCACCCGCTCGCCGTTGGCGATCTCGGGCAGGAAACCGGCGAAATGCGCAAAAGCGAGCGCCGGCGCCAGCGCCAAGACCCAAGCGCCGTTTGCGCCGAGACGGGAGACGATCCACGGCGCCAGAACGGCGGCGGCAAACGGCAACAGCATGGCGACCCAAGTCATGTCGCTCGTCATCTCAGGCATTCCATCTCCCCGTGGGCAACGATCAGCGCTCGACCATCAGTCGATACAAGGTGGCACGTGTTAGGACAAGCCAACCTTTGTCTCAAGCGAAAACGGAACTTTGCCCCTTCACGGACGCGTCAACCCACGATTCTGTGAGATTGGAGTGATGCAGTTCAGTTTGTCGTGAGGGGGACGGGGCCTGAGCGAGCAAAGCACCGTGCAGACAATTGCCGCTCAGGCTATGCCTCCCTATCTATAGAGCAACACCTGCGAGGCTTTGCCCTGCCCCGCCTCTGGCCAAGGAGATCATCATGACCGCTTCCACGACCGCCCCGAAGATCGTCAAGTCGGATGCCGAATGGCGCGAGCAGCTGACGCCGGAGCAATACCGGATCCTGCGCGAGCACGGCACCGAGCGCGCCTTTACCGGGCCCTATTGGGACAATTTCGAAAAGGGGCTCTATCGCTGCGCGGCCTGCGACGAGCCGCTCTTCGTCTCCGACACCAAGTTCGACGCCGGCTGCGGCTGGCCGAGCTATTTCGAGCCGGTGAAGGCGGATGCCGTGACCGAGCATCGCGACACGGCCTTCGGCATGGTGCGCACGGAAATCCGCTGCGCCAATTGCGGCGGTCATCTGGGACATGTCTTTCCCGACGGCCCTAAGCCGACGGGGCTGCGCTACTGCATCAACGGCCATTCCATGGTGTTCACGCCGATCGAGTGATGGGCAAGACCAGCGCCGGAAGACGCGCCTGGCCGAACGGCCGGGCGGCTTCCAGTCCGGCAGAGCCGCTTTCGCGCGGCCGAAAATAGCCCGAGCGAGACCTGCTTGAAGACAAAGATCATCCTCCTTCTCGGCGTCGCTGCCGTCGCCACGGTCATCGGCTTTACGGCCGTCAGGTTCGCCGGAGGCGAAGCTGAGGCGACGGCATCGCTGCCGCGCAAACACTGCCCCGTGATCGGTTGCGCCTTGCCGTAAGTGTCCTCGACATCGGCCGGCAGATCGACTGACGCGTGACGCTGCCTTTCTTGGCTGTGGAAAGGTTCGATCTAAAGCTCCAGTTGCAATCTTTGCAATTGACCGGCAAACGCGTTGATGGAACCCCAATCCGGTTAACAACCTGGGGGTCTACCATGCATGCCAAACTTGCGACCGTTCTCGGTCTCGCCGCCATGCTTTCGTCCTGCGCCAGCAAACCGCAGGACATCGAAGCGGCCTATGTCTCGCCGACACTCTATGAAAGCCTGTCCTGCGACCGGCTGCGCGAAGAGGCAACCGCCGTTTCGGCCCGCGCCATCTCAGCAAGTGGCGTGCAGCAGAAGAAGGCCGACAATGATGCTGTCGCCGTCGGGGTCGGCCTCGTCCTCTTCTGGCCGGCACTGTTCTTCGCCAAGGGCGATGGCGCCTCGGCGGCGGAGGTTGCGCGACTGAAGGGCGAGATGAAGGCGATCGAGGGCGCGTCGATCAAGAACAATTGCGGCATCCGGTTTGAAGACCCGACGGCAAAGCCGGCGGCCAAGAAGGCCTGACGGAGACTACCACCCTCCCCGCAGCGGGGAGGGTCGGCTCTGCAGCCTTGTGCCCTTTGGACATGACCCGGAAGAGGATGCGGCGACTGTTTGCAGGACCTCAGCCTGCCCGGGCAAATACTTGATTTCAGACTCTTTCTGACAGCGCCTTCAGGCACTGCTCGAAGGCCGTGAGATCCGTATAGAGCCGCGCCGGATCGGCGGCATACACGGCCACCGGTCCGCCGCGGCGCTCGACGCCGCCATGCAGCATCAGGTTCTCGATCATGTCGAAATCCTCCAGCGAATGGCCATCCGGTCCGCGCATTCGGCCCTCGCCGTCGGGGCTGAGCTTGCCCTCATACCAGGCGAGTGTGCGCTGGTAGTGGGTCTCTGCGACATTGGTGTAGCAGGCGACGATCTTGCCGGCGCCGCACATGTAGCCGAGTTCGAAGACCGTGCCCGGATCCGCCGCGATGCCGCGAAAGGGGGTCAGGTTGGCGATCACGCCATCGGCGCGGTTCATGAAGCTCTCGTCGATCTCCGAAATGTTGAGCCCGAACTGACGCTTCGTTGGGGCCGGCGGAATGGCGAGATCTCCGGGGCAGATCGGCTCGAAGCCGTAGGCGCGCGTCATCGCGGCCTTTTCGTCGAGCACTGCGCGGGCATTGGGGAGGAAGACTTCGGGGCCGGCGAGGTAGAGTTTCAAAGGAAAGTGCATAGGAGACTGACAACCTTGGGGCGTGGCGGGAGGAACCTCATGAGGATCAGGCCTTATCGTTGGACGCAAGTGTATCCAGGCCTTGTTCACAGGTGATCGTGAATCCGAACGTCAACCCATCGGACGCGAGGCTCACACAAGGATAAGGCGAAATAGTCATTGCGATTTCGTGCGCAAACCCTGCACCCATTTGCTCATCGCCGCTGGGAAAGCCGCTTGGCACGCAAGTCTTACCCTGGAGAGGCACATGAGCAATTACAGCGACCATATCGATGAGACTGTCCTGAAGACCTGGTTTTCCGCCAAGACCATCGCGGATCCGCAACTCACCCGGTTCATCAACACCAACCATCTGCCACGGATCAAGCCGTCCTTTAAGGATGTCTGCAACAGGCTGTTCGGATGTGACAATCCCTATCACGCCTACAAGCCGGAACTGCTTCCGGCACCGATGCCCTACAAGGCCCATATAGGAGAAAAGACTCTCGGCGCGATCGAGGCGCAGCTCGGCCGCAAGCCGACGTTCGGCATCGAAGTCGGAAGTTTCATCGGCAGCAGCGCATCGATCATCGGTGCGTGGATGCGTGAGCACGGCGGAGCGCTGATGTGCGTCGATACCTGGTGCGGCGATATCAACATGTGGCTGCTCGGCAACTTCGCCGGCACGATGCGCAAGATGGACGGTGACCCCGTTATCTTCAAGTATTTCATGAATGCGATGTTCAACAGCGGCCTGACAGAGACGGTCATCCCCTTCCGCGTATCATCGATCGTTGCCGCCCGGGCGCTGAAAGTGCTGAATTACGAGATTGACTTCGTCTATCTCGATTCGGCGCATGAGTGCGGCGAGACCTTCATGGAATTGTCGCTCTATTACGACCTGCTGCCGCCGGGTGGTATCATCATCGGCGATGACTACATGATGTTCCCGGCCGTCAAGCATGACGTCGATCTGTTTTGCAAGGTGAATGACATCCAGCTGTTCTTTACGGGCGAGCGGGATACCTGGCTGATTCAGAAACCTGTGGCCGCCGACAACGTCCTACCTCTGCCGGTGGCAAACGAAGTCGCCTGAGCCTTGATCCGTATTGCCGCTCCGGGGTTCCTCGCGGGGCGGCAAGACTCTTGGGATGCGGTCGGCAAAGGCTGCGTATCGAACTGCTTTGCCATGGCCATCCCCCGGCCTCTCGGCTAAACCCTCTGATCATGCCGACTCAGTCCCTCACCGATCCGCTCTTCTCGCACCCTGCCCTGGACGGTCCGCTTGCCGTCCTGAAGCGTGTCTATGGCTATTCCGCGTTTCGCGGGCGCCAGGCGGAGGTGGTTTCGCATGTCGTGTCCGGCGGCGATGCCGTGGTGCTGTTTCCGACGGGGGCGGGAAAATCGCTCTGTTTCCAGGTGCCCGCGCTCTGCCGGCCAGGCGTCGGCGTGGTCGTTTCGCCGCTGATTGCCCTGATGCGCGACCAAGTTGAGGCGTTGAAAGGCCTCGGCGTCAGGGCGGCGGCGCTCAACTCGACGCTCAGCCGCGAGGAATATGTCGAGATCCGCCGGGCGCTCGATCGCGGCGAGCTCGACTTTCTCTATGTGACACCGGAGCGGACGGCGACCCCAGGCTTCATCGAGATGATGCAAGGTGTGGAGATCGCGCTCTTTGCCATCGACGAGGCCCATTGCGTTTCTCAATGGGGGCATGATTTCCGGCCGGAATATCGCGAGCTCGGCAAGCTTGCCGATCTCTTCCCCGGCGTGCCGCGGCTGGCGCTGACGGCGACCGCCGATCCGCATACGCGGGAAGACATCATTGCAAGGCTGCGGCTGGACGATGCACAAGTCTTCACCACCTCCTTCGACCGCCCGAACATTGCTTATGAGATCGTCGAGCGTGACCAGCCGCGCCAGCAGCTTTTGCGCTTCCTGTCGCGCCACAAGGGATCGAGCGGTATCGTCTACTGCCTGTCGCGCGCCAAGGTCGAGGAGATCGCCAGCTGGCTGGACGACCAGGGGATAAGGGCGCTGCCCTATCATGCCGGCATGGACCGGGCGATCCGAGACGCCAACCAGGACGCTTTTCTCAAAGAGGAAGACCTCTGCCTGGTCGCCACGGTTGCCTTCGGGATGGGCATCGACAAGCCGAATGTGCGTTACGTCGCGCATCTCGACCTGCCGGGCTCGGTAGAGGCCTATTATCAGGAGACGGGCCGCGCGGGGCGTGACGGTCTGCCCTCCGAAGTCTGGATGGCCTATGGCATGGCCGATGTCATTCAGCGCGGACGGATGATCGACGAGGGTGGTGCGGCCGACGACATCAAGCGGGTGGAACGGGCCAAGCTCAACGCGCTCTTGGCCATCTGCGAAACGCCCGGCTGCCGGCGCCAGGCGATCCTCAAGCATTTCGGCGAGAGCCACGCGGGCCAATGCGGCAATTGCGATACCTGCCTGAAGCCTGTCGAGACCTGGGACGGTGCCGAGGCGGCGATCAAGGCGCTGGCCGCGATCTACCGCACCGGAGAGCGCTTCGGCACCGGGCATCTGATCGACGTGCTCACGGGCAACGAGAACGACAAGACGATCCGTTTCGGCCATACGGACATGCCGGTCTTCGGCGCGGGCAAGGATTTACCCGCGAAGACCTGGCAATCGGTCTACCGCCAGCTTCTGGCGGCCGGCTATATCCGTGTCGACCACACGGCTTATGGTGCGCTGACGCTCGAGGAAAGCGCGCGCGCCGTCTTCAAGCGCGAGGTCGATGTGCGCTTCCGCAAGGACCGGCCGACGACGGGCAAGGCAGCGCGCGGCCAGTCCTCGCGCACGGCGCAGGCCAAGGCCGGGCTCGACCAGGCGGATCAGGAACTGTTCGAGGCCCTGCGCGCCAAGCGCATGGAGCTCGCCCGCGAGCAATCGGTGCCACCTTACGTCATCTTCCCCGACACGACGCTGGTTGCACTCGCCACCGAACGGCCGATGGACGAGGACGAGATGCTGTCGATTTCCGGCATCGGGCAATCGAAGCTGGAGCGTTACGGCGACGCCTTTATCGAGGTGATCACGGCCTATTCGCGGTGATGGATCACCCTCCCCTCGAGGGGGAGGGTCGGAGCGCAGCTCCGGGGTGGAGTGACGTGGAGACGTCAGCGCTTATCGACAAGATCGAACTCGAGGCCATGGTCACCCCCACCCGCCGCTTCGCGGCGACCTCCCCTCTCAAGGGGGAGGTGGAGAGCGGCGGTGCGTGCCTACCAGCCGATATCCGTATGCAGGAAATCGTCGCCCTTGTAGGCGACCCTTGTCTGGCTTGCTGTCGCGCAGGCGTGAGCGAAGCAGTCGCCCATGTTGAGGCGGGCTGCATGGTTCACGATCTTGCCGAACCGCTGGGCGGCATCCAGAGCGTAATTGGCAACGTCGTCCGCAATGGGAACATCACGGGCCTCCAGATCGGTAATGAACTGGTCGACAAGTCGTCTGGCCGTGGCGACCATGTCGGCGGTCGCAGGATTGCCCGGACCCGCCAGTCGGCGCGCGACAGATAGGCTCGTCTCGAGTTTCATGACTGCTGAAACATAAAACGGCCCGCCTTCTTTCTCCAATCGATCCATCAGCGCATCGGCATCATCCTCCCGGCTGATGATCGCGACGGCGACGGAGGCGTCGATGAAGATCATCAGTCGTCCCACATCTCGTCGGTTTCCCGTTTGTGATCGCCAGGATGGAAAGGGCCGGCTGCGTCGGCCATGGCAAGTGTGGTGGCAAGGCGATCTCGGATCGACAGCTTCGCCTTGCGACTTGCAATGGCGTCCTTCAGCGCATCCCTCACCGCCTCCACCTTGGTCGTCCGGGTGAGGCCGATCAGTTCGTTGGTGAGTTGGTCCACCTCGGGATCCCTGATGTAAAGTGGCATGCCAGCATATCCTTTCAAGGATCCGAGTATATCCTCGCTAACAGGTCTTTGCCAGTCCAGGGTTTTGTGCGCGTCGCCAGTCGCTGGGGCTTTCGCCGGTCACACGCAGGAATTCGCGGTTGAAGTTGGATTTAGTCATGAAGCCCGCCTCGAAGAGGATACGGGTGACGGGCATGTCGGTGTCGTTAAGCAGGCGGCAGGCCTCTGATATGCGGTGGTTGTTGACGTAATGCGAAACGCTGATGGCGTGGACGCGGTTGACCGCTTCCGAGACAGCGCGGGCGGGCAGGCCGAGGCGGCGCGCGAGGCGGGCGAGGTTGAGATCCGGGTCCGCCCAGAGGCGTTTCTCCCGCATCAGGTCATCAAGCGCGGTTGCGATCTGGCGGTGATCTTCCGTCGCGGCCTTCGCCGGTGTGGGAGAGGCAAGGACTGGGGCCGAGGTGTTCGCCGCATCCATGAGCGGGGCCGACGGCCGGTCGCGGCCGGACATGGCGCGAGGCTCAAGAGCGCTCGTCCGATCGGCAGCCGCATCAGCCCCCTCGCCCGCCTCTTCCTGGCCGGCGGTGACGGCGCCGATGCCGAGGAGGAGCAGTATGAGCGTTGTGGCGGCCGAGACGACCATGGGCGAATAGCGACCGCCGGACCAGAGCATGTCGAGGCTGATCGCGACATCCGTCAGAGCCGAGGCAATCAGGGCAATGCCGGTCAGCATGAGGGCACGGAAGGAGCGCAGCGAGCCATCGAGGCGGGCGGCGATCAGCCCATCAGGACCGAGTCGCGCAAGCCAGATCAGCGCCAGACCATAACCGAGGAAATTGGCGATGATGACGAGATCGACCGGTGCCCGGCCGATCAGAAGCAGCAGCAGCGTCGCGGTTGTCGGGAGAAGATGCGGCCAGTCGGCGGCCGAGAGCCCAGGTCTTTCACGGGTCAGATCACGGAAGGCGAGGAAGGAGAGCGCCGGCACGAGGCTTGCCATGACAGGCAAGGCCGGCAGCACGGCCATCACCCCATAGCCCCAGCGCAAGCCGACCAACAGGCTCTGCACCACATAGAGGGCCAGCAGCGCGAGGAAGAGGCCGTTGCGGCGCCAGCTTTCGCGGCCTTCACCGAGAAGGCGGACGAGGAAGACGGCAAGGAACAGGGCGACGAGAAAGGAGAGCGGGACAAGCAGCATGCGGATGTTTCGGTGTCGGAGTGCAGGTGAGGACGCTCCGACCATGACCGAAAGCGCGATCCCGGTCGACCCGGATCGCGATCGAGGTCGCGGGTGCCAGGTGTATCGACGGAGATGAGGGCATCGAAACGGGCCGCCCGAAAACGGGAGTGCCAAACCAGGAGTGTCCTTCATGCGCAAACGAACCATTCTTCTTTCCATCCTCGGCGGGATCATCGGCCTCGCCATCATCGACGGCAGCGTGCAGATGATCCGGGCAAGCGACGCGCTGTCCGGTCCGATCGACCTCACCGGCGTGACGCAGCTTTCGGTGACCGGGGCTGCAAGCGACATCTCCATTTCCACCGGCGGCGACGGCGCGCGGGAGGCCCTCCTCTCAGGCACGCGGCATGGCTGGGGGGCGATCTGGCGCTCCGGCTGGTTTGCCGGCGATTGCATGGGTGAGGCTCAGATGCGGCGCGAGGGCGACACACTTCATGTCGACACGGGCGATCGGGGCGGTTTCTTCGGCTGGAACGATTGGGACGACTGCACGCTCTCCCTGACGGCCACCCTGCCGCCGCAGACCCGGATCTCGATCCGCCAGGACGCCGCGCGCATGCGGCTTGCAGGCGATTTCGGTGCGGTCACCGTCGACAGCGATGCCGGTGATTTTGCCCTGACCGGCCATGCCGCTTCCGTGGCGGTCTCAGGCGCGGCGCTGCGGGCACGGCTTGCCTTCGAGCGCGTGATGAATACCGAGGAGATCCGCATTTCCGGCAAGATGCTGGATGCAACTGTGATGTTCCTCATGCCGACGCCGATCTCCTATGGCGTCGAGGCCGTCGCCTCCTATGTCGACAGTGCCTTGCCAAACACGCCCGGCGCCAAGCCCGAGATCCGCATTCGCGGCGAGATGGCGCGGGTGCGGATCGAATGAGGCGGCGCGGGCACCGCCGTGCTCGGAGCGGAGGCCGACTGAGGGGGTGGGCGGACCCGTGATCGACTTTTGCGCTTCGCGCTCCCTTATCCCCCCCTTTCACGCTACCTTCTCCCCGCTGGGGAGAAGAGGAAGATCGCGGCTTCACCACCCTCCCCTTGAGGGGGAGGGTCGGAGCGCAGCTCCGGGGTGGGGTGATGGTCCGTAGTTGAGCCCCGGCTTCAGGCACAGGACTCGTAACGGGGTTCACCCCCACCCGCCGCTTTCGCGGCGACCTCCCCCCTCAAGGGGGAGGTGGAGAGCGCCGGGCCGTCCTCCGTCATGACCGCGACAGGATGTCATGGAACAACGCCATCCGGGTGCCGTTGTCATGGCTCATGGCTCATGGCCGTCGCCTTCGCGCCAAGGCGCGATCGACGATCGAACGGACATCGTGCTCATGGCCCGGCCGAGACGGACAGGCCTTGCAAGACAGGAGATTTCCATGCCGCAATCGACCGATACCAACCGCCGCTTCGTGCTGGCTGAACGCCCGAAAGGCGAACCCAATGATCAGACACTGCGGCTCGAGACCGTCGACATTCCCGAACCGAAAGACGGCCAGATGCTGTTGCGCACTGTCTTTCTTTCGCTCGACCCTTACATGCGCGGGCGGATGAGCGATGCGCCCTCCTATGCGGCGCCGGTCGAGATCGGCCAGACCATGGTCGGTGGTACCGTGTCGCGCGTGGTCTCATCCAAGCTCGAAGGGTTCAAGGAAGGCGACTGGGTCGTCGGCTTCACCGGATGGCAGGACTATGCGCTTTCCGACGGCCGAGGCGTGACGCCGCTTGGCGCCAATCCCAGCCATCCGTCCTGGGCGCTCGGCGTGACCGGCATGCCCGGCTTTACCGCCTGGTCGGGCCTCAAGGAAATCGGCAAGCCGAAGGCTGGCGAAACGCTTGTCGTAGCCGGTGCGACCGGCCCTGTCGGCTCGACCGTCGGGCAGATCGGCAAAATCCTCGGGCTGAAGGTCGTCGGCATTGCCGGTGGGCCAGACAAATGCGCCCATGCCACCGACACGCTCGGCTTCGACGCCTGTGTCGACTACAAGGCTGACGGATTTGCGGAGGCATTGAAGCAGGCAGTGCCCGACGGCATCGACATCTACTTCGAGAATGTCGGCGGCGAGGTGTTCGATGCGGTGGCGCCGCTTCTCAACACGGCTGCGCGCATCCCGCTTTGCGGGCTGATCGCCCAGTATAACGCGACTTCGCTTCCCGACGGGCCGGACCGATTGGGCTGGCTGATGGGGCTCTTCCTGAAAAAGCGCGTCACCGTTCGCGGCTTCATCGTCTTTGATGATTTCGGCCACCTCTATCCGGAGTTTGCCAAGGAAATGGCCGGCTGGGTCGAGGCCGGCAAGATCAAATATCGCGAAGAGATGATCGACGGGCTGGAACAGGCGCCGAGCGCCTTTGTCGGCCTGCTTCGTGGCGAAGCCTTCGGCAAGCGGGTGATCCGCGTCGGGCCGGATGATTGACCCGGCGGCTGGCTCGATCCTTCGAGGCCCTCGCTTTTGCGAGGGCACCTCAGGATGAGGGGCGTCTGTCGCCTGAAATACCAAGATCTCCCCTCACCCTGAGGTGTCCGGCGCAGCCGGACCTCGAAGGGCGAGGCCTTCGAAGCAAACACGAATGCTCCCAAGACAACACAAAGGAAAACACCGATGAAAATCCTCATGGTTCTCACCTCGCATGACCAGCTCGGCGACACCGGCAAGAAGACCGGCTTCTGGCTCGAAGAATTCGCCGCCCCCTATTACGTGATGAAGGATGCCGGCGCGGAGATCACGCTTGCCTCGCCAAAGGGCGGCCAGCCGCCGCTCGATCCGAAGAGCGACGAGCCGGATGCCCAGACCGAGGCGACCGACCGGTTCAAGGCGGACCAGACGGCGCAGCAGCTGCTGGCCTCGACCACGCCGCTGTCGCAGATCAACCCAGCGGAGTTCGACGCCGTCTTCTATCCGGGTGGGCATGGTCCGCTTTGGGATTTGGCCGAAGACCGGGACAGCATTGCGCTGATCGAGGCTTTTGCTGCGAAGGATCAGCCGATTGGTGCCGTCTGCCATGCGCCGGGCGTGTTGCGCCACGTGAAGGGCCGGGATGGCGAAGCGCTGGTCAAAGGCCGCAAGGTCACGGGCTTCACCAATTCCGAAGAAGAAGCCGTTGGCCTGACGGACGTCGTGCCTTTCCTGGTCGAGGACATGCTGCAGGAACGCGGCGGCCTTTATGAAAAGGGCGCCGACTGGGGCGTCTATGTCGTGACCGACGGCAACCTGGTGACTGGCCAGAACCCGGCCTCGTCGGAAGAGGCGGCGAAGAAGCTACTGGCGCTGCTGTAAGGCAAATCGTCCACCCGCCCCTTGAGGAGAGGTGGGCGCTTCGGGCTCTCCTCTCCTCAGGGGCCTGCGTCAGCAGGCCTCGAAGGATCGAGGCCCCGGCGCGCCCATCCGCCCTCGTCCTTCTGATATCGCTTCGCTCCCACCTCAGGATGAGGGCCGATCGTTCGCGGCGACCTCCCCCTCCAGGGGGAGGTAGAAACCTCAGTCCAGCTTCAGTTCCATCATCGTCAGATCCAGCCAGCGACCGAATTTCTGACCGACTTCGTGATGGGTGCCGACGAGGCGGAAGCCTAGGCTCGTGTGGAGCGCAATCGAGCCCGTGTTGCCGGCTTCGATGGCGGCGACCATGACGTGGATGCCGCCCGTCTTCGCGCGCTCGATCAGCGCCGTCATCAGCGACTTGCCAAGCCCCTGGCCGTAATGATCCTTTTCGACATAAACGGAATGTTCGACCGAGGCGCGGAAGCCATCGAAGGGCCGCCAGTCGCCATAGGAGGCGTAGCCGGCGATCGTTCCGTCGATATCGGCAACCAGGATCGGGAAGCCTCTCGTCTGGCGCAGATCGAACCAGGCCTGGCGGTTGTCGAGATCAACAAGCGTTTCGTTCCAGATCGCGGTGGTCTCGGCGACGGCGTGATTGTAGATGGCGAGAATGGCAGGCAGGTCGGCAGGCGTTGCGTCGCGGAGGATGAGGGGCATGATGCGGCTTCTGCAATTTCTGGCGGAAAAACCGCCATGCGGGATCGAGGTGTGACGGGCGATACTTCGCCGCATCGACACATCAGGCAACAAGGGTGCAAAGGCAAGACCATTACAGACGGAAAACAGATTTCATGACCTCCATGCTTCCCGGCCTCCTCACCCGCTATGTGCTCGTCTTCGTCGCAGCACAGCTGTTCATCTATGTCCTCGTGCTGGTGCTCGACAATTTCGGCTGGGGCGACAGCCTGTCTTCGGCCGGCAATGTGGCCGTGCTGATGGCCGCCGGCTCGTCTGCGGGTACGTTCGTCGCGCAGCGGCTGAAGGGTCGGCCGAGCTGGGGCTTGAGCCTCAAGCTTTCGGCTCTGCTCGCCGTCGTCGCGGTGCTCATCGGCTCGCTGATCCTTCTTGCCATCATCTGGGTGAACGGGATCACCGGCGCTGAACTGCAGCTTCTTGCCGCGCAGATGGGCATGACGCCGCGCATGGCGACACTGGTTCTGGCGGCAGTGTCGCTGGCGCTCAGTTTTCCGATGACGCTTGCAGGCTTTCGCATCGGTGCCGGCCAGGTGGCCAAGCAGATGGAGAAGCAGGCGAAGATGACGGGGATTTGAGGGGCTTAGGCGTTAGGCCGTCATGCTCGGCCTTGTGCCGAGCATCCATTGCCGTTGCAACGGGTGTGACGAGAGCGGAAGCGTCGAGACCGGGGCCGGCCTCGGTAGATCCTCGGGACAAGCCCGAGGATGACGGTTGGGAAAGGTTGAGGCCCCTTAGCCCAGGCTGATGGCCGTGAAGACTGCCGAATAGTGGACGATGGCGGCCGTCACCACGAAGGCGTGCCAGATGGCGTTCTGGAAACGCAGGCGTTCCCAGACATGGAAGACGACGCCGGCGGAATAGATGCAGCCGCCGACGATGATCAGCGTCAGGGTCACGCCGGGAATGATCTCGGAGATCGGGCCCATGGCAAGCGCACCGCTCCAGCCCATGCCGAGATAGAGCAGGATGGCGAGACGGTCATAGCGGCCGGGAAAGCGGAACTTCAGCCAGATGCCGGTGAACGCCGTGATCCAGATGCCGATGAGCAGCGCCAGGATCAGCGGGCGGTCAGCGCCCTGGACAAGGAAGGGCGTGTAGGTCGAGGCGATCAGGATGAAGATCGCCGAGTGGTCGAAGCGGCGCAGGATCCACTTCACGCGGGAATGCGGCCACATGTTGTAGGTAAAGGAGACGCCGAGCGAGATGATCAGGCCGAGGCCGTAGATCCAGCTGGCGGCGATGTTGGCATAGTCGGAAAAGACGGTGGCGTAGAAGATCAGCGCGGTCGCGCCGACCAGCGCAAAGACCACGCCGATCCCATGGATGATCCCGTCGGCGACCAGCTCGTGCAGGTCGTAGGCACGGCCAAACTTGAAAGGATCGGTGGTCATCGGGTCTCTTCGTTTCTCGGCAGGGAACGGATCGGCGGGCTGTCGAAGCATTGCGGCAATGATGGCGGAAAAGCCTTGAGCGGACAAGCCGGAGCACCATCACGAACATGTCGATCCGGTAATCTTGCTTGCTTGCCTTCTCAACTCACGCCGCCTACCAATCAATGGTTACCAATGCCTTTTCACGCTTCGGATAGACAATGCGCTTTACCGTTCTCGCGACCTTTGCTGCTCTCCTCACCTATTGCTGGTTCCTGCTCAAGGTCGGTCAGGCCCGCCGGAAATTCGGGGTGGAGGCACCCAAGACCACCGGCAATGCGGATTTCGAGCGGATCTTTCGGGTGCAGCAGAACACGGTGGAGCAGCTGGTGCTCTTCCTGCCGTCGCTGTGGATCTTCGGTTTCTACGTCTCCGACATCCTGGCCGGGCTGCTCGGCCTTGGCTGGACGGCAGCGCGGGCGCTCTATGCCGCCGAATACTACGCCGATGCCAAAACGCGCGGACCGGGGGCCGCCCTGACATTTCTGATCGGGATCGTGCTGCTGGTTGGCGGTACGATTGGCGCGCTGATCAAGGGGGTGTGAGGGGTCGGAGCCCCCGCTTCAGAGCACATGCGAGCAACGGGCTGCGGCGGGTTCTATCCCGCCGCAGCTTTTTTATGGACCGGCGAGGCTGGCAGATGGCGAAGGCGAAAGCCTTGGCGCTTCATCCGGTGGCGGATTGGCCTCGAGCTCCGCAATCAGCGCCTTCATCTCGGAAATCTCGCGCACCTGTGCCTCAATGATCTCGTCGGCCAGTTCGCGAACACGTGGATCGCGGATATGGGCCCCCTCGCTGGTCATGATCGCAATCGAATGATGCGGTACCATTGCCTTCATGTAGCTGACATCGCCCACCGTCTTTTGGCTGCGCACCAGCGGCGCGGGTTTCTGCCGTCGAAAGATGATCCGTTTCGGCTGTTGCGGCCGATCTGGCATATTGCGGCGTCGCTGGAGGCGGCGCGATCAGGTGGATAGCGCCTGCCTTTGCCAGCGACGACCCTATGTCCCAAGGGGCGCCCGGGCGCGCGACGGAGAGTGGCGGGAGATCCGAATTGCAGCAAAGGCCGACGTCTTCTTTTTGTCCACGGGCAAGGGAGGCATGCGTCCGCATTGGGCCCATTGCGGAATCTCAATCGCGCATGCAATGTACAGTGCATGATGATCGAAATCACCTTGCCCGCAAGCATTGGGGCTCTCTGCAAAACCTGCGAAACCACATGTGAAAAGGAATGCTGCGGCATCCGCGCGTTCAACTTTTCACCCTTCAACATCATCTATCACCTTACCAAGGTTGAAGAGCGCATTCGGGATAGTGATGTTGCCGAAATCCGGACGAAAATCGCTGATATTTCAAAGCAGGTCGGCAATCTGGACCGGCACGCTGACAAGGCAGTGATCGCGGAGTTGAACGCCATCCTTACTGTAGATCAGGCGATTTCCCTGTTCGATCTCATTGACTCAGCTCTTTCTGACGGCTGCACGATATATTCAATTCACGAGAAACAGATTGAGCAGAACGAGCAGCAATTTTCGTGCATCATCGGTCGGCCGTAGTGCCCGCTTATGGCGCAAAGCGGAAGCCTCCATCCCGTCCCCTTCCCCATCCGGAACCACGGTCAACAAAAAGGGGGCCGAGGCCCCCTTAAGCTTGTTCGCAACGTTGCAGCGGCTCACGCCACCTGCATGGCGCCCGGTCCGGGCACAGCGCCGGGAGGGCACTTGCCGAGGATGATCATGCCGAGGACTTCGTCCTTGGTGACATCCTCGGTGCGGGCATGGCCGACCACACGGCCGTTCTTCATGACGAAGACGCGGTCGGCGAGGTCGAAGACATCGTGGATGTCGTGGCTGATCAGGAAGATGCCGATGCCGTCCTTCTTCAGCTGCTGGATGAGATCGCCGACCTGGGCGGTTTCCTGCGGGCCCAAGGCGGCCGTCGGTTCGTCCATGATCAGGATCTGGGCGTCGAAGAGGATCGCGCGGGCGATCGCCACCGACTGGCGCTGACCACCGGACAGTGCCTTCACCGGCTCCTTGAAGCGCTGGAAGTTGGGGTTGAGGCGCCCCATGACTTCGCGGGCCTTGGCTTCCATCGCGACGTCATCGAGCGTGCCCCAGGCGGTGCGCAGCTCGCGGCCGAGATAGAGGTTGGCGGCGGCATCGACGTTATCGGCGACGGCGAGCGTCTGATAGATCGTTTCGATGCCGTACTTCTTGGCGTCGCGCGGATTGTTGATGTCGGCGAACTCGCCGCGGACCAGGATGTCGCCGTTGTCGCGCTTATAGGCGCCGGAGAGGATCTTGATCAGGGTCGACTTGCCGGCACCGTTATGGCCGAGCAGGGCCACGACTTCGCCCGGGAAGAGGTCGATCGAGGCGTCGTCGACGGCGTGAATGCCGCCGAAGGAAATGGAAACGTTGCGCATTTCCACGAGGGGGGTGCGATTTTCAGACATGAGTTCAACTCCCCTTACTTCGCACGCGAGCGGTAGACGGTGTCGAGCCAGACCGCGACGACGAGCACGATACCGATGACGATGCTCTGGAGCGGTGTGTCGAGACCGAGCAGAACCATGCCCGAGTTCAGTGATTGCATGACGATGGCGCCGAGCATGGCGCCGGCGATGGTGCCGACACCGCCGGCAAGCGAGGTGCCGCCGATAACGGCTGCGGCGATGGTGTAGAGCTCGTCGAGCGTGCCCTGGGCATTGGTCGCGGCATTGAGGCGAGCCGTCGAGATGGCGGCGGCGATGGCGCAAAGCGCACCCATCAGCGCGAACAGCTTGACGATGACCCACTTGACCTTGATGCCGGCGAGTTCGGCAGCTTCCGGGTTACCACCGATCGCAAAGACATAGCGGCCGAAGCGCGTGCGGTTGGTGATGAAGGCCATGACCATGGCGATGCCGATGGCGATCAGAACCGGGACGGCGATGCCAAGACCGATCTGCAGGCCACCTTCCGGCCAGGCAATGCCATTGGCTTCGGCATAGCGGCGGGCGAGGTTGACCGGCATGTAGTAGCTGTTGGCGACCCAGACGGCACCGAGAACCGCGATGCAGCCGGAGATGACGAGGAAATACTCGGCCCAGACCGGACGCAGCGGGAAGCCGAAGCGACGACGCTGGCGGCGGGTGTTGAGGATGGTGAGCACGATCATCAGGCAGGCGACGAGGCCGACGATCCAGCTGGCCGTGACACCGATCGAACCATCCGCGCCACCGCCCATCAGGCGGTAAGTGGTGTCCATCGGAGCGACAGTGGCGCCTGAGGTGACCATCCAGGCGGCACCGCGCCAGACGAGCAGGCCGCCGAGCGTGACGATGAAGGCGGGTACGCCGAGGAAGGCGATGATGGCGCCGTGCAGCGCACCGATCGCCGTGCCGACGAGGATGCCGGCGCCAAGCGCGATGATCCACATCATCGGGTGTTCGAAGCCGATAATCGGCGGCAGGATGCGGGCCTGAAGCACCGCCATGATCATACCGACGAAACCGAGGATAGAGCCGACGGACAAGTCGATGTTGCGGGTGACGATGACCAGCACCATGCCCGTCGCCATGACTGAAACGGAGGCCGCCTGGACCGAGAGGTTCCAGAGGTTACGCGGGGTCAGGAACAGGCCGTTCGACAGGATGTCGAAGCCGACCCAGATGAAGCCCAGAGCGATGACCATGCCGAGCAGGCGCGTATCGATTTCGGTGGCTTGAAAGAAGCGTTTTACCGCTGAAACATTGGATGCCCGGGCACCATGCGCGGGTGTGGCAAGGCTGTGATCCGCCATACGAAAAATTCTCCCCAGTCGTTTGTCGGCTTGCGAAGGGCCGCGCCTTGCGCGGGCTTGCGGGCATTGGACCCGCCATGCGGATCGAGGCATCTGACGTTCTTCGGCGGCTGTTGCTGAGGTGTGCGGTGGCCCCTTAAAGCCGCCGATACCTTGCTGCCGCGATGCTCTCGACCAGTCGAAACGCCGCAGCGCAAAAGGCTGCGGCGTTCCGGCTCAAGCTCTGTGGTCAGTCACTACAGGATCAGTTGCAGGCGGCAACGGAACCGGCGGCAACGCCCTGGCATGCTTCTTCCTTGGAGATCCAGCCAGCGTCGATGACGACGTTGAGGTTGTCCTTGGTGATCGGCAGCGGAGCGATGAAGTAGGAGTTCATTTCGACGCCCTTCGGGCCGCCCGAGAACTTCACGGTGCCTTCGACTTCGTCCATCGACTTGCCAGCAGCCAGTTCGTTGGCGATTTCAGCGGCCTTCTTGCCGAGTTCGCGGCTGTCCTTCCAGACAGACACGGTCTGGGTGCCGAGTGCGACGCGGTTCAGAGCGGCCTTGTCGCCGTCCTGACCGGAGACCGGAACGGAACCGGCGAGACCCTGAGCTTCCAGAGCTGCAACCACACCACCGGCCATGCCGTCGTTGGACGAGACAACAGCGTCAACGGCGTTGTTGTTGGCGGTCAGGAACTGCTCCATGTTCTTCTGGGCAGCTTCCGGCTTCCAGCCGTCCGTGTAGGCTTCACCGACGTTCTTGATCTTGCCGGAGTCCATGGCTTCCTTCAGGACTTCGATCTGGCCCGAATAGAGGAAGTCGGAGTTCGGGTCGGTCGAGGCGCCCTTGATGAAGACATAGTTGCCTTCCGGCTTCGCCTTGAACACTTCGCGAGCCTGCATGCGGCCCACTTCCTTGTTGTCGAAGGTGATGTAGTAGGCGTCCGGGTTCTCGATCAGACGGTCGTAACCGACGACCGGGATACCTTCAGCCGTTGCCTTTTCGATCGCCGGAGCAATGGCTTCGGAGTCCTGGGCGAGAACGATCAGAGCGTTTGCGCCCTGGGCGATCAGGCTTTCGATGTCGGTGAGCTGCTTGGCGGCAGAGGTCTGGGCGTCGGCGGAGATGTACTTGTTGCCGGCTGCCTCGAGTGCTGCCTTGATCGCGGCTTCGTCCGTCTTCCAACGCTCTTCCTGGAAGTTCGACCAGGAAACGCCGACGGTCAGACCTTCGGCATTGGCGACAGAATGCAGGCTCACGATGACGGCAGTCGCTGCCATCAGCTTCATAACGGATTTCATTTTTAAAACCTCCCAAGGTGAAAGCGGACCGTCGGAAGACCTCCCAACCTACGACCCGCTGCGAAACTGCCCTTACCCCATGGACCCCCGTCCAATGGTTTTTCTCGACAGTCGAGAAAATAACTGTCAGAAGATTCTCACGCTGTCAACACGAGCCGGGGGAGGCTTGCAAAGACAGTTGCCAAATGCTTTGGGAGGAGCATGCGGTGGACCATACGAGAGCGGGCGACAAGCCCATCATGACAGCCAGTCCGAGGGCGAGCACCGAGGCCGTTCGCCATCAGAACAACGGGCTCGTGCTCAAGGTGCTCAGGCGCGAAGGGCCACTCGCCCACACCGATCTGTCTGCGGCGACGGGGCTCTCTTCGGCGACCGTTTCGGCAATTACCTCGCATCTCGAGAAAAATGGTTTGCTGGAGCGCCGCGAGGTGGCGAATGCCGGCCAGCGTGGACGGCCGCGGGCCCTGTTTGCCCGGCGCCGGGATGCCGCCCATGTGATTGCGGCGCGCATCTCCTCGCATGCGGTTCAATATTCGCTCGCCGATTATCGCGGCACGATGATCGACCGTTTCGAGGAGGCGCGCGAACAGGGGACGGAATCGCCGAAGCGCTTTCTCGACGGTTTCCGGGCGGCCCTTGAGCGGCTGATACAGCGGTCGCGTCTGCCAGCGTCTTCGATTTCGACCATTTCGATTTCCAGCAAGGGGTTGGTCGACCGCGAGGGGGCGAAACTTTTGTGGTCACCGGTTTTCGGCTATCAGGAGCTCGACTTCGAGACAGCCCTTTCCGACTTCAGCGGCAGCCGGATCCACCTCTTCAACGAGAGCCTGCTCGTCACTCATGCGCTGGCGCTTCGGCTGGAGAAGAACAGGGGCGCACCGCTTGCCTCACTTGCCACGCTGTCGCTCGGCCACTCGATCGGGCTTGGGATCGCGTATCGCGACCAGCATGGCGATCTCGAAATCCGGGCGCCGAATTTCGGCCATATGCTGCATGCGAGCGACGGCAAGCTCTGCCGCTGCGGCGCGATCGGTTGCATTGAGGCCTCCGCCGGCTTTTACGGCATTCTGCGCATGGCATTTGAAGTACCGCCGGACACGATCCCGGCGAAATTCGTGCCGCTGGCCGAGATGGAAAAGATCGCAAGCCGCGCCCGCCAGGGGCATCGGGCGTCGGAATATGCCTTTCGGCAGGCAGGGCTTGCGCTTGGCCAGGGACTGTCGCGCATGCTGAGCCTTGCCGAGGAAACCATGCCGATCGCGATCACCGGGCCGGGCACGCGCTTCATGGACCTGCTCACCCGAGGGCTCGACGAAGGGCTGGGCCAATCGCAGCATGTGCGCGTGCGCGGCGCGCCGGAAATCCTTATTATCACCGAGGAGGAGACGCTTGTCTTCGAGGGGCATGTGGACCGGGCTCTGACGGAGATCGATCAGGATCTGGGTGGGTGAAGGTGCGCATCTCATCCGATTGCATCCATTGGTAGAGTTGTTGATTTTGACAATGGCTATTCTGATGTTTTTGTAGTAACAATAATGGATATCACCTTCGATCCTGAAAAGCGGATGAAGGCCCTTGTTGAAAGGGGATTGGATTTTGCGCGGGCGGGAGAGGTTTTTGCCGGCCGGCATCTGACGATAGAGGACGATCGCCGCGATTATGGTGAAGTCCGTTTCATGACCATCGGCATGCTGGATCAACGGATGGTGGTGATGATCTGGACGCATCGCGAACCGGCGATCCGTGTGATCAGCATGAGGAAAGCCAATGACCGTGAGTACACCATCTACAAAGGTCGACTTGCCGGACATTGAGGACGAGGCGCCTGACCTTTCGACCAGCCCCTGGGTGGAGAAATTCCAGGCGGCACCGGTCCGAAGCGGGCGGCCCAAAAGTCCCAAGACGAAGGTCTCGACAACCATCCGGCTGGACCAGGACGTGATCGACGCCTTTCGCGCCGAAGGCCCGGGCTGGCAGTCGCGGATCAATGCGGTGCTCAGGGACTGGCTGCGGACCAAATCCTGACTGTGACTGAGCGAAGCTAGCCGATCCCTTTGAGTGACCGGGTGGGTTTGTTCATTTTCGAATCGACGCTCGCGAAAACCTCAGGCATAGCAACACTCAATTCAAGTTGTGACGCGCCGGCGGACATTCGCTGCGCCCGCGTCCTCTGATCTGCGGCCTGGCCTCAAGAGTGGGAGGGCTGAGATCGGCCGTGCCCAGAGAAAGACCCCGATGATCAAGATCATGGTATTGCTGCATGCCGCTCAAGGCCGCGACTGGCAGACGCCACCGAAGGGCACGAGCCTGAAGACCCTGGCCGAGGCTGAGGAACAGGGGCTGATCGAGGTTCGTGGCGAATTCCAGAAGCGCCAGTTCCGGCTGACGACGCGCGGTTTTTCGACCGTCGAACACGACCGAAAGCGGCTCGCGGCACGCCGCAGCTGATTGCGATCAGGTACGGGCCCCTGCCCGCTTGAACGGCCGACGCCTGCGCCCTACCCTCCCTAGAGGAGGAACATTCATGACAGACGCGATCGCATACCATGCTGACGTCCGGACCGGATCCGGGCACCAAGCCTATGTCTTCGATGCCTATGGCACGCTGTTCGACGTGCATGCGGCCGTACGTCGGCATGCCGATGCAGTCGGGCCGGATGCCCCGGCGCTCTCCGATCTCTGGCGGGTGAAGCAGCTGGAATATACCTGGGTGACTAGCCTGATGGGGCAATACCGGGATTTTCGCGCGCTCACCGAAGACGCGCTCGACTTTTGCCTTGCCCGATTTCCCGGCGTCGACAAGGGTCTGCGGGCGGATCTGCTCGACGCCTATCGCAAGCTCGACTGTTTTGCCGAGGTGCCAGACGTGCTGGCAGCACTGCGCGAGACCGGGGCGCGGATCGCGATCCTCTCGAATGGCACGCCGGCCATGCTCGACGAGGCGGTCGATGCCGCCGGGATCGGGCATCTGATCGACGAGATCTTCTCGGTCGACCCTCTCAAGATCTACAAGACGGCGCCGGCGGCTTATGCGCTGGTTACATCGAGCCTGCGGATTTCCGCCCCCGACATTGCCTTCCAGTCCTCCAATCGCTGGGACATTGCCGGCGCCAAGGCCTTCGGCATGACCTGCCACTGGATCAACAGAAGCGGTGCGCCGAACGAATATGCGGATTTTGCGCCCGACAAGGTGTTGTCGTCGCTGTCGGGACTGGTCGAGGTTCCCGCGTAGGCCGACACTGAGCCGGGCCGGCCTGTCCTCCAGTCGTCAGGGCAAGCCCTTGCGCCTGAAGACAAGGAAAGGCAGGAGCGCGGAGAGTGGCATGGTCCTGGACCAGTCAAAGCCAACCTGCATCGCTGCTGGTCTGCCATGCCGAATTGCGGCAACGGCACATCCGGTCCATATAGCCGCCGAGATCAGAAAGCGTGGCGACGGACGTCACTCTCGGTTATGCAGACCCCAGATCGGGCCACCGACCCTTAAGGTGGCAGCAAGACAGGAAAGTGAAAGCGATGAGCAAGACCTGGAGCAAGCCCGTGATCCTGCACGGGATCGGCGAAGAGGGCGAGGATGTGGTGGTCGATAGCTCGCTCGGCGCCTCCTGGGCGTTGATCGAGGACTGGCCGGAGGAAGAGAGCGAGGTGCTGGACAAGGCGCTTCTGGTGCTCGGCGCCGTGGCCCAGGGCAAGGCCAAGGAAGAGGACGGGCGAAAAGCGCTGATTTCGGCGGCGACGGCAGCGGGCGTGAAGTTTACCGCGTGAGTTCTGCAGCCTGCTTGAAGCCGGGACAGACGGCCAGGCTCACATCAGACCGAGGGTGAGTGCGGCGAGCACGGCGTAGCGCCCGGCCTTGGCGATGGTGACCAGGATCAGGAAGGTAAGAAACGGCGTGCGCAGGAGACCCGCGACGACTGTCAAGGGATCGCCGATGATCGGCACCCAGGACAAGAGCAGCGACCAGATGCCGAAGCGGCGGTACCAGGCTTCGGCACGGGCGAGCTTCTGTTCGGAGACGGGAAACCAGGGACGGTCGCGGAAATGCTCGATAAAGCGGCCGAGCAGCCAGTTGACGACCGAGCCGAGCACATTGCCTGCCGTTGCGACGAGGAGCAGCAGGACAACAGGCTGCTCTTTGGCGAGGATCAGGCCGACCAGTACGGCCTCGGACTGCGCCGGGACAATGGTCGCGGCGAGGAAAGCTGCCAGGAAAAGTGCTGTATAGGCGGCGAAAGCGGTGATCACCAGCCCGGTCTAGCGTGGCGAGTTCCGGCTGGCAACGTGGCGGGCGGAGTTCGTCGGCGTAGGTTTCTGACTTCAGTCTCTCAAACTGGACACGCGACGGCTTCGGAACCGTATGACCCTAAAGAAGGGCCGCCATGCATCCGGGGGGCGATGCATGGCGGCCGGATGGCCGGGGGCTGGCCATCGAAACTGTATCAGACGGTTCTGGTCAGACGACGCGACGGGCGGCGTGCTCGATATCCGTACCAGCGGCCTCATCGGCATCGATCACGCGGCTTCCTTCGACGCGCGCGCCCGGCTCCAGACCCTCGGGCCCATGTTCACGGACCTGATGCGGGGCGGGCGTGGTGATGGCGCCGTGCTTCGGGTCGTTGACATCCTGACCGCGGACGCCATCGGCATCGGCCTTGCGTTCATCCGGATTGCTGCGCGTTTCGCGCTCGCGGGTCGCATCCGCAATCAACCGGTCGAGTTCGTCCTCGGTCATGGCGCTGAGATCGAAATCCTGCATCGGGGTCTCCCTGCTTCTCGAGATGGACGGTGTTCGTCTCATCAACGCGCGACACGGCGAAAGGTGCCGTGACGTGTTGGCGATTGTGGAAACCGATCGGATGGGGGAACGTTGCACCCTGATCAAAGGGGAGCCGGAGCCATGGATTTCGTCAGCATCATGCACATCATCACCCGGGTGATCGAAGCAGTCGGCGTCGCTGTCATTGTCATCGGCATCGCGGTCTCGGGATTTGCCTATCTGAAAAGCCCGCACGGCCTGAATGCCTATGGGGATCTGAGGGCCGGCATGGGACGGGCGATCCTGCTCGGGCTCGAGTTGATGGTGGCCGGCGACATCATCAACACGGTGGCGGTGGAGCCGAGCCTCGATTCCGTGCTGGTGCTCGGCGTGATCGTGATCATCAGGACCTTCCTTAGCCTGTCGCTGGAGGTCGAGATTTCCGGGCGCTGGCCCTGGCAGGGGGAACGCGGGACGCAGAGCCTGCATCGGGGCAAGACGGATGGCTCAGCGGATAAAAATGTGTGATCAGCGCGGCTCGCCGATGATGCTGAGCGTGCCGTCACTCTCCAGCACGATGGCCGCCACCTGATCGAGGCTTTCGCGGCCACTGGAGCGGGCCGCGCTCTTGATCTCATCCTCGGTGATGCGCTGTCGCATCATGGCGTCGTGGCAAAAACTGCCGTTGCGTACGAGAAGTGTCGGCTCCGAGCGAAGAGCCTTCGCCACACTGTTCGAACGTACCGAGGCGAACGTGACGATGTATTGCAGGAGGATCAGCAAGCCGAGCGCGGTTGCCCCTTCGGCGAGCGCGATCGATTCCTGCAAGAGAATTGCAGAGAGGGTGGAGCCGAGCGCCACCGTCACCACCAGATCGAAGGCATTGAGCTTCGACAGCGTTCGCTTGCCGGAGATGCGCAGGAAGAGCACCAGAGTGACATAGGCGAGCGTTCCGACGAGCAGTGTGCGCAGAATGCCCGGCCAGCCCTGAAACAGCATCTCCTGCCAGTCCATGCCTTTACTCCTTCCCGGCTTTTCAGCGCTCCGGATTGTCGGCATTGGCGAGCGGCGATGGGCGACCGTCCGGGCGGTCCTGTCCCTCGCGCTGATCGCTGTCTTCCATGTCCTGGTCGACGAGATAGGTGTCGGAGCCCAGCCGGTTCGCCTCGCGGCGTGCGTCGGGGCGGATCGCGGCGCCGGCTGGCTCGGCGAGCTTGCGAACGCCTTCCTCGCGATGGTTTTCGCTGTCTGAGGTCATCGTCTTTCTCCATGATTGTATTCAGGGATTACGTTCAGGCTTGTCCTCTCTGCCGAACGGGCATGTGATCGCTTCGTTCCGACTTGCGGTGGCAAAACTGGTTCCAGGGGCAGGTCATCGTGTTGCAATGGTGGTTACGAACTGCTCTATAAGCACAGCCTTGAACAATTTTCGACGCAACTTCGAAAGGGCGCACGGCTTGGCAGTCTGGGGTCCCGATATGGTGTTACGCTGGTTCCGGACCATTCAAATCGGGAGTGTCCTGATCCCGGTCGTGGGTGGACTGATCTGGGGCGGGATCGCCTGGCAGGAGCAGAAGGCGATCGCGACCGATCATGCGGTCGACACGGTCACCCTTGTCCGCCAATATTCCCAGCGCCTGATCGAGACCGAGCTCATCAAGCATGGTGCGGCCCGCAGCCGGGTCAACGATGAGCCGGCAGACTTCCTGCGCTCGGAGGCGTTTCACGGCTTTCTCGCCGATCTTGATGGTCGCCAACCGGACAATTTCGGACTGGTGGTGATCAGCGAGGAAGGGCGGATGCTGGCCTCGAGCCGTGCCTTCCCGGTCGACATGGACATGGGGTCTCGCGACTATATCGACGCGATCCGGGGTGGCAGTCGGCTCTTCATCGACCGGATCAAGCTGGAGCCGGGCGGCGAGGACGCGATCATCGTCGCGACACCCTTCGTCACCAATGATTTCCGCGGCATGATCGTCTCGTCGATCGCGACCGATACCAGCCGCACCTTCCTGCGCGATGTCGCGTCACAGGAAAATGAGGCGGCTTCCCTCACCCGCGACGATGGCAAGCTCCTGGTGCGCCAGGTTCCGGCCGAGCCGATCGTTCTTGCACCCGACACACCGGCGCGGCAGAACATGGCGATCAGCAATGAAGGTGTCTACGAGGCGCTGGCGGTCTCCGACGGTATCCGGCGCATCTACGCCTTCAGCCGGCTCGGCGGCATACCCCTCGTCGCCAATTTCGGCGTGCCGATCGACGGTATCCGTGCAGCCACCATCCGCAGCGCGCTGCCCGTCTGGCTGTTGATGCTGGCAATTTGCGCCTTCACGCTGGTTGCGACGTCGCTTGCCAGACGCAGCATGCTGGTTCAACGCGAAAGCGACCGGCAGGCGCTGAAGCGAGCCGAGGCGGAGAACCTTGCGCATCAACGGGCCGAGCTCGTGCGCGAGATGAACCATCGGATCAAGAACAATCTTGCGCTGGTGACGAGCCTCATCAACATGCAGGCACGGCGCGGCAGTGTCGACGTGCAGGCGCTGCAGATGCGGGTCAGGGCGCTGGCCGAGGTGCATGACCTGCTCTATCGCTCCAGTCACGGCGAGAAGATCGACCTCGGCGAACTCCTGACCCGCGCCTGCGATCCGGCGACGCTGGTGCCGGAAGATCGGGCCATCACACTCGACGCGGTTCTGCCGAGCGGCATCCTCCTGCCTGCCGACCGGGCCTCCCCGCTGGCGCTTGCTGCCCTGGAACTGGTGACCAATGCCGTGAAACATGCCTTTTCCGACAGGGAGAGCGGCACGATCCGCCTGACGCTTAAAGCCGAAAACGACGGCCGGGCCCGCCTCACCATCGCCGATGACGGCATCGGCATGGATGAGGAGACCACACGCCGCTCCGGCACCCGTCTCGTCGATGCCTTCGTTGCGCAGGTGGGAGGCGAGATCTCCCGCGAGATCGATGGCGGGACGCGTTACGTGATCCGGTTCAGCCTGTGAGGGAAGCCGCGTCGGGGGTTCCGCGACTCCCCTCGCCTCCCCTCAGAGCGTCATCTTTTCCTTCGGATGCGGGCTGTCCTCATAGGCGCCCCAGATCGACTGGTCGAAATTGATCGTGGCGCCGGTCATCAGGCCGCTTTCCTCAGACGACAGATAGGCGCAGGCACGGGCGACCTCGGCCGGATCGACGAGGCGACCGAAGGGCTGGCGGGCGGCCGCTTCCTTCAGCCAGTCGGCCGGCGCGCCGTGATATTCCCGCTGGATGCGATCTTCGCCGTCGCTCGCCATCCAGCCGATATTGAGCGCATTGCAGCGGATCCGGTTTTTCAGGAGGCCGAAGGCGACATTGCGGGTCAGCGTGTCGAGCGCGCCCTTGGAGGCGCAATAGGCGGCGATGAAAGGCTGGCCGGCCATCGATGACATGGAGGAGATGTTGACGATCGTGCCCTCGATACCGTCGCGCAGCATCAGCTTCACCGCATCCTGGATGAGGAAGAAGGGCGCGCGAGTGTTGATCGCGAACATGCGGTCGAACAGCGCCTCGTCGGTGTCGAGGATCGTGCCGCGATCGGTGATGGCAGCGACATTGACCAGCGCATCGATGCGGCCGAATTTTTCGTCGGTCGCGGCAATCACCCGGCGGCAATCAGCGACCTCGCCGAGATCAGCCGAGACGAAATACACCGGGGTGCCGTAGCGCTCGGTGATCTCACGGGCCTTCGCCTCGCCCTTGTCGCGGCTGCGGCCGCAGATGACGAGGCCCTTGGCACCGCGCTCGGCAAAGAGCCGCGCGACCTCCGCGCCCAAGCCTTGCGTGCCGCCGGTGACCACGGCGATCTTGTTGTCCAGTCTTCCCATTGTGGTCCTCATGCCCTGCGCTTGGCAGCCTGTGTCTCGACGAGCGCTGCGAAGGCCTCCGGCTCCATGCCCGCCTCGAGTGCTTCCGTCATCATGGTGTTCTGCGTTTTCGGCGCAAGGCCACCGACCGGCGGATCGCTGTCGAGATTGGTCGGGAAGGCATAACCTTCCGCGGTGGCCGCAATGGCATTGGCGATTTCGGCAGAAGTCAGCGTGCCCGTCCTGTGGGCAGCCAAAAGCGCGGGATAGACGGCCTTGCACATGGCGTCGCGGTCGACGCTCTCCATGGCGCGGCCGAAGGCGGAGGAGACCTGCAAGAGGTTTGCCATGCGCCAGATATCGGTCGATACGTTGTTGCCGGCGCCGTGCATCAGGGCCGGATTGAAGAAGACGGCGTCGCCCTTCGACAGCGGCAGTTGCACGTGGCTCTCGGCAAACACTGCCTGGAATTCCGGCCGGCCGAAGGCGAGGTAGCCTTCGAAGAAGCTCTGCGAATAAGGCAGGAAGAGCGTCGGGCCGCTTTCGACCGGCATGTCGCAATGGGCGACCGCACCCTGCAGCGTCAGAAGCGGCGAGACCGCGTGGATGTGGCCCGGATAGGCTTGCATCTGCTCCGGCGACATGAAGCCGAGGTGATAATCGCGATGCGGGACCTGCGCCTTGCCGCCGGGGTTCACGCGGTTCATCTGCGCGGTCATCTGATAGCCGCGGCCGAGCCAGGCTTCCGACGCCATGGCGATTGCGTCCGAGGCATAATAGCGGGCGAAATTGTCGGGGTCGGCGAGCGCGTGTTTCTGCAGGGAGTTCCAGATGCGGTCATTGGCGCCGGGTTTGGCGAAATGGTCGGCGGCCGCCTTGCCGCCTTCCTTCTCGGCCTTGACGATGGCGTTAAAGACTTCGGTGGCGCGATCGACGACCGCAAGATCGGCAATGGCATTTTTAATGACGATGACGCCGGGGCCGGTCGTGAAGACCTCGACCCATTCTGCCATCAAGTCGCAGCGGGCCTCCGGATCGCGGGCGATGTCGCGCACGGCCGACCCATCATAAAGGAGCACGTTCTTCTCGACGCCGCTCGCGAACGGCCAGTCTTCGCGCCTGGTCTTCTGAGCCACCAGCGCCTTGAAGGCCTCGATGTCGCCGGCCTCACTGTCGAGCCAGACCTTGTCGCGACGACGACTGGTCAATGTTCTCTGGTCCATGGTTTCCTCCCGAAATCCTCATCCCGCTTGACCATAGTCAGGCGAAGGGCGAGAAATGAGCGGCAAAACACCTCAAAAACACCTCAAGGCCGAAGCCATGCGCCCGCCCTTCCCGCTCAAGGACATCGCCCTGCAATCGGGCCTCAGTCTCGCCACCGTCGATCGGGCGCTGCACGGACGTGGGCATGTGGCAAAAGCGACGGGACTTCGCATCGAGGCGGCGATCGCCGAACTGGAGCGGCAATATGCCGAGGCACGCATCGCGGGGCGGCGCCTCGTCATCGACGTCGTCATGGAAACGCCGCAGCGATTTTCGAATGCCGTGCGTGCGGCCTTTGACGCCGAGCTGCCGGGCATGCGGCCGGCTTCGCTCTCGGCGCGCTTTCACGTGGCCGAGACCATGGAGGAGCGCGATCTTCTCGCCATCCTCAAGCGCATTCGCCGGCGCGGCAGCCATGGCGTCGTCGTCAAGGTGCCCTCGACGCCGGCGATTGCGGCGATGGCAGCCGAGTTGATGGAAAGCGGCATTCCTGTGGTGACGTTGGTGACCGATCTGCCTGGAAATGTGCGGCAGGGTTACGTCGGCATGGACAATCGGGTGGCGGGCGCAACGGCCGCCTATCTGCTCGCGCGCATGGCGGGGCCGGCTCAGGACAAGGTGCTGGTCACGCTATCGAGCGTCCGTTTTTCCGGCGAGGAGGAACGCGAGCGCGGCTTTCGCGACGCACTTGAAAAGGACGCGCCGCATCTGGGCATCGTAACGATTTCAGAGGGCTTCGGCGTCGACCGCACGACGGAGCGGCTGGTGAAGGCGGTGCTGGTCAGCCATCCCGAGATCCGCGCCGTCTATTCGATCGGCGGCGGCAACCGGGCGATCCTGCGCGCGTTCGCCGAGGAGCGGCGCCGGATCGATGTCTTTGCCGCCCATGATCTCGATGCAGACAATCGCGCGCTTTTGGCGGAGGGTCGCCTGACCTTCGTCATCCATCACGACCTGCGCCAGGACGCCCGCAGCGCCTGTCAGATGGTCATGGCGCATCACCGCATGCTGCCCCGGGATTTCCAGGTGGCACCATCGCGGGTGGCGATCGCCACGCCGCATGAGGTGATGTGAGATCAGGCGCCGCTTGTCTCAAGCAGCCCTGCTCATGGCCTGCTGCGACTGTGCGCCTTTCGCGCCTGTCGTCTGGAAGCGGGATACCATTGTGTAGAGTTCCCGGGCGCTCTCCGAGAGGGAGGCTGCCGTGGCACTGGCTTCCTCGCCGGTCGCGGCACTCTGCTGGGTCACCTTGTCGAGCGTGTTGATGGCTCCGTTGATTTCGCTGATCCCCTGCGACTGCTCCCGGGCAGCAATGGCGATCGCGTCGACATTCGAATCGATTTCCTGGACCTGGTTGACGATGGACTGCAAGGCGTGTCCGGTCTTGTCGACGAGGCTGACACCGTGTTGGACGGCATCAGACGCCTTGGCAATCAGGCCCTTGATATCCTTGGCCGCACTTGCCGACCGCTGGGCGAGTTCGCGGACTTCCTGGGCAACGACGGCGAAACCCTTGCCGGCTTCCCCGGCTCTTGCAGCCTCGACTCCGGCATTGAGGGCCAGCAGGTTCGTCTGGAAGGCGATCTCGTCGATGACACCGATGATGTTCTCGATTTCCTTCGAGGAACTGGCGATTTCGCCCATGGCGGCAGTCGCCTGCTTGACGACGAGACCGGAGCCTTCCGCATTGGAGCGCATCTCGCCAACCAGCTTCATGGTTGCCTGTGTGCGGCCCGTCGTATCCTTGATCGTGGTGGTGATCTCGTCGAGGGCTGCGGCGGTCTCTTCGACCGTGGCCGCCTGACGCTCGCCATTCGTGGCTATGCCATTGGCGACATCATTGATGACGGCGGCATTGGCCGAGAGCATCTGAACCGCCTGCACGATTCCGCTCAATGTGCGGTCAAGTGCTTCGGCGGCGGTGTTGACGTCAAGCCTCGTATCCTCGAGGACCGGGTCGAGCGGGTCTCGCAGCCGGACAGTCAGATCCCCATCGGCGAGCCGCTTGATGGCCGCGCCAATTATCTTAACTGCCCGCATGCGACCACTGATATCGGTGGCGACCTTGATCACCCGATAGACCTTGCCGCGGGAACTGAACACGGGCGTATACGCCGCTTGGATCCAAACCTCGCGTCCTCCTTTCCCGTAGCGGACGAAGTTGGACGCCAGAAATTCACCGGCGCGAAGGTTTTCCCAGAACTGGGTGTAATCGGATGTGCGCGCATATGTCGGTTCACAGAACATGCTGTGATGCTTGCCGATGACCTCCGACCGATCGTAACCCATAGCCTTCAGGAAGTTGTCGTTGGCCTCGACGATGGTGCCGTCGGGTTCGAATTCGATGATCGCCTGCGATTGATCGATGGCGCGCAGCCGATTGTTGTCGTGCAGGGCGACGATCTTGGTCTTGGTGATGTCCGTTGCGATCTTCAGAATTCGGATCACCCGGCCGCCATGGAAGACCGGATTATAGGTCGCCTCGATCCAGACGTCCTCGCCAGTCTTGCTCTGGCGGCGGAACTGGCCACCCTGAAATCGTCCCGCTGACAGTTCCGACCAGAAGCGCTGATAATCCGGCGACTGACGGATGGCGTCTTCGCAAAAGATGCGATGATGTTTGCCGACGATCTCCTCGAGCTTGTATCCGAGCGCGTTGAGGAAGTTCTCGTTGGCGTCGAGGATCGTGCCGTCAGGCGCAAACCAGATCATGGCCTGCGCATTGGAGAGGGCTCTCATGTCATCGGCAAGTTTGGTCGCGTGGAGGTAGTCCGTCAGCATGTTCGTGCCTCTCGAGATTCAATGAATACACCAAAGCACCCGAAAATTAATGTTTACTAAATGAACCCACGCGCCACTGCTAAATTTGATAAACGCCAAGAATGTGCGACCGGAAGAATGCAACTGAAAAAGGCCAACCGCGCTGGTGCTGCGGCTGGCCCCTTGACCTAATCATTTGGTGGAAGGATGTTCAGGATAGGCCCGGGAAGGGCCACCAACATCTTCGCACGCCTGCCCGATCCGCGAAGTTTACTTCAACCCTCAGGCGGCCCTGCCCATGGCGTGCTGAACCTGTCCGGGTTTCAGCGCCGATGTCTGGAAGCGGGAGACGAGGCCGTAGAGATCGCGGGCGCCATCGGCGAGCGAGCTTGCAGCGGCGCTTGCCTCTTCCACGGTCGCGGCACTCTGTTGGGTTACCTTGTCCAGCATACCGATCGAGCCGTTGATCTCACCGATGCCCTGCGCCTGATCGCGAGCAGAGACGGAGATCGCATCGACATTGCCATCAATTTCCTGCACCTGATTGACGATCGATTCCAGTGCGTGGCCGGTCTGATCGACCAGGGCGACGCCGTGACTGACGGCATTCGCCGACTTGGCGATCAGGCCCTTGATGTCCTTGGCAGCGCTTGCCGAGCGTTGGGCGAGTTCGCGAACTTCCTGGGCAACGACGGCAAAACCCTTGCCGGCCTCGCCTGCTCTTGCTGCCTCGACGCCGGCATTGAGCGCCAGAAGATTGGTCTGGAAGGCGATCTCGTCGATCACGCCGATGATGTTTTCGATCTCGCGCGAGGAGCCGGCGATCTCGTCCATCGCCGATGTCGCCTGGGTGACGACGGTGCCGGAGGCCTCGGCATTGGCACGGGTTTCGCTGACGAGGCGGGTGGTGGCAAGCGTGCGGCTGGTCGTATCCTTGACCGTGCGGTTGATTTCTTCGAGAGCCGCTGCCGTCTGCTCGACCGTTGCGGCCTGGCGTTCACCGTTTGCAGCGATGCTGTTGGAAACGTCGCTGATTACGGCAGCGTTTTCCGACAGCGCCTGGGCGGCCCGGACGATGCCGGTCATGGTTTCGTCGAGGGCCTGAGCTGCGGTGTTAACGTCGAGTCTCGTCGCTTCCAGAACCGGATCGAGCGGCTCGTTCAGACGCACGGTAAGATCGCCGTCTGCCAGACGCTTGATCGCCTGGCCTATGATCTTGACGGCGCGCATGCGCGGGCTGATGTCCGTGGCGACCTTGATCACCTTGTAGACCTTGCCACGCGAATTGAAGACGGGCGTGTAGGCCGCCTGAATCCAGACCTCGCGGCCGCCCTTGCCGTAACGGACGAAATTGGACGAGATGAACTCGCCGGCGCGCAGACGCTCCCAGAACTGGGCATATTCGGTGGTCTCACCATAGGCCGGATCGCAGAACATGCGGTGATGCTTGCCGACGATCTCGGCTGCGTCATAGCCCATGGCTTTGAGGAAATTGTCGTTTGCCTGGACAATGGTGCCGTCGATCTCGAATTCGATGATCGCCTGGGACTGATCGATCGCCCTCAGCCGGTTGCCGTCGTGCAGGGAGGCGATCTTGCTCGCCGTGATGTCGGAGGCGATCTTCAGGATGCGCACCACACGGCCGCCGCTGAAGACCGGATTATAGGTGGCCTCGATCCAGACATCGTCGCCCGACTTGCTTTGGCGGCGGAACTGGCCGCTCTGGAAGCGGCCGGCGGCAAGATCCGACCAGAAGCGCTGATAGTCCGGAGAATTGCGGATCGCTTCCTCGCAGAACATGCGGTGATGTTTGCCGACGATCTCGTCCAGGCTGTAGCCGAGCGTCTTCAGGAAATTCTCGTTGGCATGAAGAATGGTGCCGTCCGGCGAGAACGAAATCATCGCCTGCGCCGTGGAAATCGCCCTCATGTCATCGGCAAGCTTATTCGCGTTCAGGTAGTTCGACAGCATCTTGGCCCCCAAGCGTGGATCACTGCGTCAATCAAACCTGCGTTATGTTAACGCGCGCTAAATGGGAGCGCGTGTTTCGCCACAAATGACGAACGTTAAGCGGGAAATTGGGCCAAGGGACCCAAAAATGGTTGAATTCGGAATTCGTGATAAAGCCTAATACACAGGGCCACCACCATTTTTGAGGGGTATGAATTGATGAAATCCCCTCACCCATGATCCGGCTGCGCCGGCGTTAACCCTTGTTCCAGGCATGGAACAATCTGCTATCTGGCAGTGCCATGAAAAAACCGCCGGATCTGCACCCGGCGGTTGATGACGCATTTTCTGACGGAAAGAGCGATCAGACGAACTGGCTGAGGCCCGGGACCGAGGCCACGACCTCGTCGACCACGTCGGCGCCGGCATATTCGCGGGCGACCGCCATGGTTTCCTTGGCGAGCGTCGAGATCTCGCCCATGCCGAGGCCTTGCGACATCAGCTGCTGGCCGAGGCCCATGATGCCGCCGCCGCCGATGGCGCTCATCAGGCCGCCGAGCAGACCGCCGCCGCCTGCACCTTCGCCATTGTGCTTGGCGACCAGTTCAGCGGCACCCGGGATCGCTTCGATCATGCGGGCGACCGGGCCGTCGGCTGCTTCGCGCTGCAGGAAGCCGAGCATCATGCCAAGCGCGGTTTCGGCCTTTTCCTGGGAAATGCCGACATTGTCGGCGATGCGGGTGACGATTTCGCTCATCTTCGGAGTCCTCCTGAGGCGATTTTGACGTTAACGTCAACGTAATGGATGTTCATCCCGAACTCAAGCGGTCCGGCCATGGCGCAGCGAAATTTGCCGGGGACGGCACAGGAATGCGACCGCATCGCCAAGCGTACCGAAACGGGACGGTCGACCGTTGTCGATGTTCCACAGTCCACCTATAAGAGCAAGCTGAAGTGTTGGCGACGCAGGGAGAAACGTCCGCATGCTGCAAGAAGGTTCGCTTTATCTCGGCACCAGCCGCAACCCGGACGACAGCCTGAACAAGGCGGAATATCTGGCGCTGAAGTACGGCAACCGCCACGGCATCATCACCGGCGCAACGGGGACCGGCAAGACCGTGACACTGCAGGTGCTGGCCGAGAGCTTCTCCGAGGCCGGCGTTCCCGTCTTTGCCTCCGACATCAAGGGCGACCTTTCCGGCCTTGCCGCCATGGGCGAGCCGAAGGACTGGATCACCCAGCGGGCAGAGCAGATCGGCTTTACCGATTATGCACCTGCCGAATTCCCCGTCATCTTCTGGGATCTCTACGGCGAAAAGGGTCATCGCGTTCGCACTACGGTGGCCGAGATGGGACCGCTGCTCTTGTCGCGGCTAATGAATGCATCGGAAGCGCAGGAAGGCGCGCTCAACATCGCCTTCAAGATCGCCGATCAGGGCGGACTGCCGCTGATGGATTTCAAGGACCTGCAGGCGCTGCTCAACTACATGGCCGAGCATGCGACCGAGCTCTCGAGCCAATTTGGCCTGATCTCCAAGGCCTCGATCGCGACGCTGCAGCGCGGGCTTCTGATCCTCGAGCAGCAGGGGGCGGAAAATTTCTTCGGCGAGCCGGCGCTCAAGGTGACCGACATCATGCGTACCACCCATGACGGGCGCGGGGCGATTTCGATTCTCGCTGCAGACAAGCTGATGATGAACCCGCGGCTCTATGCGACCTTCCTGCTCTGGCTGCTTTCGGAGCTGTTCGAGGAGCTGCCGGAAGTGGGCGATCTCGACAAGCCGAAGCTGGTCTTCTTCTTCGACGAGGCGCATCTCTTGTTCAACGACGCGCCGAAGGTCTTGATCGAGCGGGTCGAGCAGGTGGTGCGGCTCATTCGCTCCAAGGGGGTCGGCGTCTATTTCGTCACGCAGAACCCGCTCGACGTGCCGGAAACCGTGCTCGCCCAGCTCGGCAACCGCGTACAGCATGCGCTTCGCGCTTATACGCCGCGGGAACAGAAGGCGGTAAAGACGGCAGCGGATACCTTCCGTCCCAACCCGGCCTTCGATTGCGCAGAGGCCATCACCCAGCTCGGCATTGGCGAGGCGCTGGTGTCGACGCTGGAGGCCAAGGGCATTCCCTCCATGGTCGAGCGCACGCTGATCCGGCCGCCATCTGCCAAGGTGGGACCGATCGACGATGCAACGCGGCAGAAGGTGATGAACCTTTCGCCCGTCGCCGGGCAATACGACATCGATCTCGATTCGGAATCGGCCTACGAGATCCTCTTGGCACGGGCGAAGAAGGCCGCAGACGCAGAGGCTGCCCGGCGCGCGGAGGAGGAGAAGGCCAAGGGCGGCGACAGCGCGGCCGGTCGATGGACGCTGCCCGGCTTCGGCGACGAGCCCGAAGAGACGCAAAACAGCCGCAAGACGACAACGACGAAACGATCCGGCGGCTATCAGCGCGAGACGGTGATCGAGGCCGCCATGAAAAGTGCTGCACGCTCGGTTGCGACCTCGGTTGGCCGCGCTCTGGTTCGCGGGATCCTGGGAAGTCTTCGCCGGTGAAAACTTGCATTTTTCTCGCGCGCCACAAGAACTGAGTGACGAAAGCTCGCCGTTATCGGCGGGTTTTTGTTCACTTCCGCGCAACCATCCCTGATATATACTGAACACTGGTACAATTCGCGGACCTGTCTCCGGGAATCCATGGGGTCGAGCTTGGACAGCAGTCTGGATCACGTCGTTCTGGTCAACAATGCAAAGCGCGCGCTGGAACGCGGACGCTTCGAGCTCACCTATCAGCCGATTTACTCCGTCGATCAACGGGAAGTGGACAGTGTCGAAACACTGCTGCGCTGGCGCGTTGCGCCGGGCCGGCTGGCGGCCGCGCAGGATTTCCGCTCGGTGTTCCGGGATCCCATGCTGTCGCTGTCAATCCGCGACTTCGTGCTGACGACGACGCTGCGCCAGGCGGCGCGCTGGCGGGCCGAGGGCCACGACATGGGGCGCATCAGCGTCAATGCCACGGCCTTCGACCTTTGTGCCGGGGATTTCGCCCTGCGGCTCACCGACATGGTGCAGGGCTTCGGCCTCACTCCCGACATGCTGGAGATCGAGGTGGCGGAGCCGGCCTTCTATGGACCGCTGGCAAAGTCTGTAAGCCTTGCGCTCGAAGCCTTGCACTACTGCGGCTTTTCGCTCGCCATGGACAATTTCGGCGCGACCCATGCCGGGCTTGCCGCGCTGCGCAACCACAGCTTCCGGCGCCTGAAGATCGACCATTCGCTGATGCGCAGCGCACTTACCAATGCCGTCGACAAGGCGATCGTGCGCCATGTGATCGCACTTGGCCATGATCTCGGCATGATCGTCACGGCAGCGGGCGTTGAGAACGAAGACCAGATGGAAATCGCCGTGCAGCTTGGCTTTGATAGCGTGCAGGGCTTCTTCGTCTGCTTCCCGAAGGAAGCCGAGCTTCTGCCTCGCGTCTGTCACGTATTGAACCTGCAAGGCCGCACCGGCTGAGCCTCGCCCCTGCCCTTCCGCCCTCCTTCACGAGATGGCAGGAGGCGTCATGACCCTGCTGATCTATCCCCTCGCTGCGCTTGCCGAAATCGCCGGATGTTTTGCCTTCTGGGCCTGGCTTAAGCTTGACCGCTCGCCGCTCTGGCTGGCGCCCGGCCTCGTCGCGCTTGCCCTCTTCGCCTGGCTGTTGACGCTCGTGCCCTCTGACGCGGCAGGCCGCGCCTATGCCGCCTATGGTGGGGTCTATATCGCGGCTTCGCTCGCCTGGCTCTGGCTGATCGAGGGGCAACGGCCGGATCGGTTTGACCTCACGGGCGCTGCAATCTGCCTGATCGGGGCTGCGGTGATCCTGCTGCCGCAGCGGGGCTGAGCGAAAAATCCCATAGATTGGCAGGATGCCGGCTTGCGGAATTTCCGTATATACATAAACTATGATGATCGTCTGGGACGAACCGAAGCGGCAGCAAAATCTGGCGAAGCACGGCCTCGACTTTGCCGAGCTCGATGAGCGCTTCTTCGTTGGTGCCAGCGTCCGTCCGGCAAAATCGGGCCGGACTATCGCAATCGGTGAGCTGAACGGTCGGATCGTTGTTGCAGTGATCTATACGCCTTTGGGCCGCGAAGCGCTGTCGATCATTTCCATGCGCCCGGCCAGCCGGCGGGAGAGGAGCCTCATATGAGCGGGAAGTTTTCGTCCAAGAGACCGCTGACAGACGAAGAAGAGGCGGAGATCCAGGCGATGATTGCGTCTGATCCCGACAATCCGGAAATCACAGAAGAAGAGTTGAAAGAGTTCCGCCCCTTCCGTGAGGTCTTTCCGGATCTCGCCGAGGCAATCGACCGCAAGCTCGGCCGGCCGAAGGCAGAGAGCCCAAAAAAGGCGATCAGCATCCGGCTCGATCAGGAGGTGATCGACCGCTTCAAGGCAACAGGCGACGGCTGGCAGTCGCGGATGAACGAGGCCTTGCGCAAGGCGGTGGGGCTGTGAGCCCCCTGCCCGGCGACCCGCGCTTCGCAATGCTTGTCGATGAGGGCCGCCCCAATCAGGATGCCATTTCGATTGCCCAGGAGACGCCGCGCCAAGCAGGTGTGATCCGACTGCTTGAGCTGTCAAACGCCTATGCGGCTTCGCTCTATCCAGGCGAAAGCAACCACATGGTTCCGCTTAACGAACTTGAGGAGGCCAAAGTCTCCTTCTTCGTCGCACGCTCCGGCGAGGCGATACTTGGTTGCGCCGCCCTTGTCGGTCATGACGATGGCAGCGCCGAGATCAAGCGGATGTTCGTCGATGAAGCCGCTCGTGGGCTGAAGCTCGGCAAACAATTGCTGCAGGCGCTGGAGGAAAGGGCGTTGCAGCGCAACATGTCGGTCATTCGGCTTGAAACGGGGATCTATCAGCCCGAGGCGATCGGGCTTTACCGAAAGGCGGGTTATCGGGAGATCCCGCCCTTTGGCGCCTACCAGCCCGATCCGTTGAGCCTGTTCATGGAGAAGCGACTGAACGGTTGAGCTAATCGCTCACCAACTCCTCCACCCCTCCACCAGCATCAGCACCGCCACCGCGACCAGCAGCCAGCCGGCGGCGCGGCCGATCCATATGGTCACCTGCGGTATCGAGGTCAGCGCATCTCTTCCTTTGGCGGCGGCGAGCGCGAGACCGCCGTAGACGGTTGCCTGGAGCAGCAGTGTGAGCGCGCCCATGACCAGCGCTTGGCGCCAGAATGGGCCGTACTCGGGGCGCATGAATTGCGGGTAGACGGCGAGGATGAAGAGCCAGGCTTTCGGGTTCAGCAGGCAGGTAATCAGGCCCTGGGTGAAGATGCGGGCCGAGCGGTGCAGTTTTGACGCCTCGATACCGTCGATGACGATGGCGCTTTTGGCGAGCGTGTAGCCGATCCAGATCATGTAGGCGGAGCCGATTACCAGCATGGGGCCGGCAAGCTGCGGCACTAGCGTCGAGAGGGCCGTAACGGCAACTGTGCCGAAGAGGGTGTGGAAGACGCCACCCAACATGATGCCCGAAGTTGCCGCCACGCCGGCCCGGCGCCCGCCGGTCAGGGTATTGGCCATGACGAAGATCATGTCCATGCCGGGCACGGTGATGATGCCGGCTAGAAGAAGCGTGAAGAGCCAGAGGTTTTCGGCGTAGGTCATGTCAGTTGTCCATGCTGCAAAATGGATGGCCGATACGGGTTTCCGCCTGTTTCCAGCCTGTTCGGACATGCTATAGAGAGAGCCAACTGACAGAGCTGTGTCAGTTGCGATGAGGATCTCATCCATGCGCAAGGCTTCCCGGCTGTTCGAGATCATCCAGATCTTGAGGCTCGCCGACCACCCGATAACGGCGCAGCAGATTGCCGAAAAACTGGAGGTCACGCAGCGGTCGATCTACCGCGATATCGCCGCCCTTCAGGCGATGCGCGTGCCGATCGAAGGAGAGCGCGGGATCGGCTATATCCTCAGGCCCGGCTTTCACCTGCCGCCGTTGATGTTCACGGCCGAGGAGACGGAAGCCATCGTGCTTGGCATGGCGCTCACGAAGCGCACGGCGGACCCCGAGCTGCGCGAGGCCTCGGCGCGGGTGATGGACAAGATCGCGGCGGCTGTGCCGGGACCGTTGCGCGAGGCGATCGTCTCACGCTGGCTCTATGCCTGGGGGCGGGTGGCGGAAGCTCCTGAAGCGATCGACTTCTCGATGATCCGTCGGGCGATCCGCGACGAGGAAAAGCTCGATATCGACTATGTCAACGAGCAGCAGCAGGCGACGACGCGGCGGATCCGGCCGATCGCCGTCATCCATTATGCCGAGGCCGAAGTCGTCGTCGGCTGGTGCGAATTGCGCCAAGGCATCCGCAATTTCCGGGTCGATCGGATCAGGGACTGCCGCGCGACGGGGGTGCATTTCCGGCGTGAGGGCGACAGGCTGCGCAAGCTTTGGGTGGCGGGCTGGGAGACGGGTACGAAAAGCTAAGCCGCAGTCTCGTTTCCCATCGCCCTAGGGAAACGCCCGCTGCTCGGCTGAGCAACGGGCGTCCCGATTTTCAGATTTTACTGCAGAGATCAGGCGGCCACAGCCATCCGGCGGGCTTCGCGGAAGGACACAAGGCGGCCGCGGGCTTCGTCCCACAACACGAGCTTCACGCAGGCGAAGCTTTCCTTCAAGGTGATGCGGCTGATCGACTTCAACTCCGGATGGTCGCGCAGAACTTCCGGGAGGCGGTAGAAGGGGATCTTGCTCGACAGGTGATGCACGTGATGCACGCCGATATGGCCGGTCAGCCAGCGCAGGCCCCAGGGCAGATCGTAATGCGAGGCGCCGTGCAGCGCGGCGTGCTGGAACTGCCATTCCGGAGGGTTGGACCAATGGGTGTCTTCGAACTGGTGCTGGACGTAGAAGAGCCAGATGCCCAGTGCGCCGGCAAGCAGCACGATCGGCAGATGCACGATCAGGAAGGCATCGAGGCCGGCGAGCCAGATCATCAGCGCTGCCATGATCACCATGCCGGCATTGGTTGCCATGGTGGAGACCCAGGGCAGAGCGCCATCCTTCATCATGCCGAAGGGCAGACGCTGCTTCAGGAGGAAGACCCAGATCGGGCCGATGCCGAAGAGCACGACCGGATTGCGATAGAGGCGGTAGCCGAGGCGGCCCATCGGGGACAGGGCCTTGTATTCGGCAACCGTCAGCGTGGTGATGTCGCCGACGCCGCGTTCTTCGAGATTGCCGGCGGTCGCATGGTGTTCGGCGTGAGCGCGACGCCAGTAGTCGTAGGGCGTGAATGTCAGGACACCGAGCAGGCGGCCGGTCCAGTCGTCCACCGAGCGACGGGCGAAGAAGGCGCCGTGGCCGCAGTCATGCTGGATGATGAACAGGCGCAGCAGGAAGGCTGCTGCCGGCACGACGAGCACGAGGCCCGGCCAGAAGGCGTATTCGAAGCTTGCCCACGCACCGAGCCAGAGCAGGACGAAGGGCACGAGCGTGACACCGAGCTCGAAGCTCGAGCGCGTCAGGTCCGGTTTGCGATAGGTATTGACGATTTTCAGCCAGGCCTTGGCGTCAGGGGACTCGTCTTCGACGATCTGATCGTCGCGGTAATCGAATGCAGCGCTCAATGGCCGGCCTCCGAAAGGTTGGTTTGATCGGGAAAGGCGGCAGAGAGGCTAAAGACGCCCGATATCGGGGCGCACGACACGGGGCATCCGAAGGAGAGGCCCGCAGCAATTGTCATGGTCGGCTGGCTTTCGTGACTTAGAGATCGCCCGTCACTCCTGGAACGGGTGGCCTCTCCTATCAGATCATGGAGGCCTTGTCGCCATGGAACACTGTCGCTTGTCCGGCTGCGGCATTTCGCCGGCCATTCATTGTGCATGGCGTCCCGGAACGCCTGTGAACCGGGACGCAGGTCTTCTGGTCAGCGACGAGCGGCGCTCATCAGTCGGCCGGCTTCAGTGTTGCGAGGATCTTGCCGACTTCGGGCATGTTCTGGGCTTCGGTTTCCGTGGATGCCCAATAGGTGACGATGGCGATCTTTTCGTCGGAAAGGCCAATAATGCCCACGCCGATCGAGACGGGACCGTCCTTGTCCGTGCCCTTCCAGTCGATGGTCTCGAAAGACATACCGTTCAGCTGGTCCTTTGATTCTTTCTGAGACGCCGGATCTGGCACGACGCCGTTTTCTTCCAGGAAGCCGAAGACGTCGGTCATGACCTGGTCCATGTCTTCGGCGCCTGCAATGTCGAAGGAGATATAGGTGCCGGCGTCAGGAGAGTTCGCCTCGACGCCGTAATCGGTCTCGGTCGGCTGCCAGTCATCCGGGATTTCGACTGACGCGGCCGGCTCGTCGGAGGGGAAGGTAAAACTGCCTGCAAGGGCGGTGGACGCGGTGATCAGGAGGATTGCGGTTGCGGCGAGAAACTTGTTCATCGGAGGGTCCGTTGATGAGGGATGAGACGTGCCAGATGATGGCTTTTTTCAAGCGGCAGGTGGCGCGTTGTCGTAGCAAGCAGAGGTCAAGATCGTCGTACTGTTTTTGCGTGAAACGGCCTACAGCGATCAAAAAATATCAATGCTTCACGATATGATGAAGAAATATTGAAGGAGCGTATTTTACGGCTTGCCACATCACTTTTTCGCCGCGGTGCAAAAGCCGATTTCCGCAATGTTTTCCACTGCTTCCCTCGTGCCTTTCGCTTCGTGAACAGCCTTGAAACAGCGGTTTTCCGGTTTTTGCTTGTGTCGGCGCCATCCTTTCCCTATATTGCCGCCATCGAAGATTGCGAGCGACTTTGTCTACGCGCTTTTAGCGCACGCCAGATTTCCTTCAACGTCGATATACCAGCCGTCGAATGTCTCGGCGGCAAGCCCAACGATTGAAAGGAAATCGTTATGAACACAGGTACCGTAAAGTGGTTCAACAGCACCAAGGGTTTTGGTTTCATCCAGCCGGATGAAGGCTCTGCCGACGTGTTCGTCCACATCTCTGCAGTTCAGCGCGCCGGCATGCGCGACCTCGTCGAAGGCCAGAAGATCGGCTACGACATCGTCCAGGACAAGCGTTCGGGCAAGAGCTCGGCCGACAACCTGCGCGCCGCTTAATAATTTGTCGCTCGCCCCCGCTGATAACGGATCTACCGGCAGTTGGGGCTGAGTGGCGAGGGAAGGTCGGGTCCGCCCGGCCTTTTTTGTTTATCCCGCGATCGAAGCCTTCAGCCGCGATCCATATCTTTGCCCGATTTTGTCGGGATCTTCGCCGGGGCATGGCGCGTTAGCCTGTCGTATCCCCTCCTTCGAAACTCGAAAACAAGCGGGCATCAAAGCCCGGAAAGGAAACGACCGTGCAAGTTCTCGTTCGTGACAACAATGTCGACCAAGCACTCCGCGTGCTGAAGAAGAAGATGCAGCGCGAAGGTCTCTTCCGCGAGATGAAGGCCCGCAGCGCCTTTGAAAAGCCGTCGGAAAAGCGTGTGCGCGAGAAGGCGGAAGCCATTCGTCGCCAGCGCAAGCTTGCGCGCAAGAAGATGCAGCGCGAAGGCCTTCTGCCGGCTCCGAAGAAGGCAGTGCGTACGCGCTAATGACGCTATGATCCGTGCGCCCTCGGGCGCGCGGACCCGCCCTCCCCGCCACGAAGGCGCAACGCAGATTGCGACGCGGGCAGGGTCCAGACATGCCGAGACAGGCAGCCAGGCTGCAGGAAGGATCCGGACATGACCGCCACCAAAGAGACCTTCTTCAAGCCCGAAAAGGTTTCCCCGCAGGACAAGGCCGCCACGACCGACAGCGTTGCCCGCTCGCTGATCGCTCAGGAAGCGACCGCGCGCGAACGCAAGACGGAAACGCTGAAAGCGCTGCGCATGCAACGGGAAGCGCTCGAAGCCGAGCAGGCACCCGCACCGAAGAAGCGTGCCGTGAAAAAGGCCGTGAAGCGCGGCTGAGGCCGCGCCCACGACTGCAACTATCGAATTCGAAGGAAGCCGGAGCCCGCTTGACGCGGCTCCGGCTTCTTTCTTGTCATTTCTGCGCTGCCGTCAGGTTGAAATAGGCGCCTTGCGGGTCCTGACAGGCCGCAATCCAGGAGCCGCCAGGCACTTCGTGGGGGCCGAACATGAGGCTCCCGCCGAGGGACTTCATCTTTTCGATGGCTGCATCAATGGCCGGGACAATGAAGAAGAAGCCCCAGTAAGGTGCCGGGATTTCCGGCGTCTTGGTCATCATGCCACCGATGCCGCGACCACCGAGCTTGAAGGTCTGATAGGTGCCGAGTGGCCCCATGTCGACCGCCACGTCCTTTTCCCAGCCGAATCGGGCGGCGTAGAAATCCCAGACCTTTTCCCAGTCACCGGCCATCAGCTCGTTCCAGCCGACGGTGCCCACACTGCCGGGCGTCGGCCAGCTGCCTTCCGAGCCGTCGTCCATCTTCGGGGTCATGATGCAAAGGACGGCGCCCTGCGGGTCCGCGACCACTGCGAATCGTCCAACGCCTGGGATATCTTCAGCTGGGCGGCAGATCGTGCCGCCATTTGCCGCATAATCGGCAGCCGTCTGATCGACATCATCGACACTGATGTAACCGGTCCAGTTTGGCGGGATGCCCTGACTTTTCATATCTTCCGTCAGAGCCATCATGCCGGCGACGCCGGACGGGAAGCCGGGGACCGCGAACGAGGTGTATGTGAAGCCTTCCATCTCCATATCGGTCGGCTCCCAACCGAGCAGCGGGCCATAAAAGGCCTTGGCTGCGGCCGGATCGGGGGTCATCAGCTCGTGCCAGATGAATGTGCCGTGCATGCGCAGTCCCTCTCTCTTTATCGTGCCCGGCGTCAGCCGATGCGTTTTGCTTCGCTGGTCATGAAAGTATGAAAGCTGCCGTCGGGTTGGCGAACGCTGCCCGAGAAGGTTCTGGTGTCATCATCGATGAAATGGATGACATCACGATAGGTCTCGGTCCGTTCGGGGTCCTGCATGCTCGGCCCCTCGGCCTCGAGCACAAGCGTCTGGCCGTCATCTTCCAGCCATCCCCTGTAGACCCAGAACTTGTCCATCATCGAGCCGATCCAGCTGCCGACATAATGTCCCTCGCGCGGATCGTAACCGAGGGTCATGATCATGGTGGCACGCTCGCCACCATCGCCCATGCCGCCCTCACCTTCCGCGACCACCCAGAGGCCGCCGATGGAACGGACCTTTTCGGTCCAGCGCTTCTCGGGATCGTCGGGATCGTAGCCGTCCATGCCGGTCGAGGTCAGGAAGAGCCAGTCGCCGACCAGCCGGTCGAGGAAGCGGTGATGTTCGGTGGGTTTTGGAAATTCCATGTCCCATCTCCTTCAGTGGCAGCAACCGGCCATCTCGACCGGCTTCTCAGCGTATTCATCCTTGCGCTTGACGAAGCTCAGCGTGCCCGTCTCGTTGCGGCCGAGCGGCGCATGATCGAGGATCATCAGCGTGCCGAGAGCCTCCTCCCCGCCGCGGGCATATTGCGAATAGGTATGGAAGATCTCGCCCTTGTCGTTGCGATAGAAGGCAGACAGGCCGGGCAGTTCGTCGAAGGCCCGGTCGCTGGGCGTCTCGCGGAAATTGTAGTTCACCGAACCGGACGCGAGCTCCTCCTTGGTGAAGGAGACGTGGAAGTCGTAGTTGAAATCACTGCCGCCGGACGAGACCCAGGGGAAATGCCAGTTCATGCGCCGCTTGTAGGCTTCGATCTTCTCAAGCGGCGCACGGGAGACGGTGACGAAGGTGACGTCGTGATTGTTGAGATGCGGTAGCATGCCATCGATATGATCGGCGAAGAAGGAGCAGCCCTCGCAGCCTGCCTCCCAATCGGGATGAAACATGAAATGGTTGATCATCAGCTGGCTGCGACCATCGAACAGGTCAGACAGCGTCTTTTCGCCCGTGGATGACTGAAAGTGATAATCCTTCTCCATGCGCACCCAAGGCAAGGCGAGACGGGCGGCGTTTACCCGGTCGCGCTGACGGGTCAGTTCCTTCTCCTGCTGAAGCAGGGATTTGCGGGCCTTCAGCCACTCCTCCCGCGAAACAACCGAATATTCCATTTTGCTGTTCCTCCTCTTGACATTTACGTTGATATCAACATATTTGGTCCATGTCAAACATGCCCCTGATTCCCTATGCAACAACCATCCATGTCCGAGATAACTGTCTTTGCCTGCATGCCCAGCGTGCGGCGCGCGCGCTCGCTCGCCGCTTCGATCTGGCGCTGAAGCCCGTCGGGCTCACCAATCAGCAATTTTCCCTGATGATGGCGCTCAACCGGCCAGAACCGCCGCCCATGGGACCTGTTGCCAAACTTCTGGCGATGGATCGGACCACGCTGACGGCAGCGTTGAAGCACCTTTCGGCGCGGGGTTGGGTATCGATTGAGCCTGACCCGAAGGACAAGCGGGGCAAGCGCCTGCGGCTGACTGCCGAGGGCGCACTCACGCTCTCAAGCGCTGTGCCGATCTGGATAGACCTGCATGGCGAGATCGAGGCCGGCATGCAGGCCGACCCCTCGATTCTTCGTCGGGGCATGATCGAGATCAGCGCCTGACGGCTGCCTCAGCCGAGACCGAGCGGAAGGGCGACCAGCGGGCCGATCAGCATGACCGTCGCCATGGCGAGCGCGATCCGGTCACGCCCCTCGAAGAGCGGGCCGCGGAAGGCGGATGCAGGGTATCGGTGACGGATCTCGTGGCGCGTGGCTTCCTCGACCGGAAGATCCGGCGACAGGCGGTGATCCTCATAGATTGCATTGGCTGTGGTGGTTTGCATGGTTTCGTCCTCGGTTGTTGGTATGAAAGTCGAACCGGGAACAAAGGCAAAGGGTTCCCCCTCCTCCGCCTGATGCTTGTGACCGCGCTACGCTGACCGCCTGCGGAAACGGCAATCCATGCCAACACCAATGACGGACGCGCGCGCATGAAAAAGGCCGGCGCGAGGCCGGCCTTCGGGCGGTGGATGCATGGGGTCGGCGGTGTGCCGATCAGATGACCGAGACCGGAACTTCCGTCGAGGTGCGCATGGCGTGGCTGTAGGGGCAGACGATGTGGGCGGCGGCGACCAGACGTTCGGCCAGTTCACGCTCCATGCCGGGGATCTCGACCGACAGCTTCACTTCGATGCCGAAGCCGGTGCCATCCTCGCGCGGGCCGATGCCGACGTCGGCATGAACCTTGGCGTTTTCCGGGATCTTCACCTTTTCCTTGCCGGCAACGGCCTTCAGGGCGCCGAGGAAGCAGGCGGAATAGCCGACTGCAAAGAGCTGCTCGGGATTGGTGCCAGTTGCGCCGTCGCCGCCGAGTTCCTTCGGGGTGGTGAGCGTGACATCGAGTACGCCGTTGTCGGAGGCGCCATGACCGGAGCGGCCGCCGGTGGCATGTCCATGTGCGGTGTAAAGAATAGCCATTGGGTGTTCTCCTTGTTTTGCGGTTGGTGAGTTTCTATATAGTACACAATTGAATTGCGCGCAATTGTTTTTTGCGCATTGAAAAGTGCGCCAGTTTTGGCCACTGTGGAAACAATAGATGCCGAAAGGGGTTCATCAAGGGCTATGGACGACGAAACGCTTGAGAAGGAACTGAGGCTGGACAAGCAGCTGTGCTTTGCGCTCTACGGCGCAGCACACGCCTTCACGCGTGCCTACAAGCCGCTGCTTTCCCCGCTGGGGCTCACCTATCCGCAATATGTGGTGATGATGGCGCTGTGGGAAGAAGACGACATCTCGGTGAAGGCGCTGGGTGAAAAGGTCGGGCTTGATTCCGGCACGCTGTCGCCGCTTCTGAAGCGGCTTGAACAGATCCATTACGTCTCGCGCCGCCGGGATGCGGCCGATGAACGCGTGGTGTTCATCACGCTGACGGAGGAAGGGCGCGCCCTGAAGGCCCGGGCGCTGGAAGTCTTTTCCACGCTCGGAAGCCAGATCGGCTGCGACATCTCCGAGATCGAGAGCCTGCGTGACAGCCTCAAGCGCCTGAAGGGGCATCTCGAAGCGATCGACGGGGACTGACGCGACACCGTCCGCGAGGCCTTTTCCGGATGCCTGAGCCCGGCCACATCGCCCGGGAGCAATCCGCAGCCTTGCGCGTTGTGGAACAATGGACAAGGCGCGCAATCTTTTCGACATCGTAAGAAGCCAGCTCTGGCTTCTGCCTCTCATCTTCTCCGGCCTTGCGGCCCTTCTCGCCATCTTGCTGATCAGCTACGGGCATCTCCTGGGGCCTGATGTGGTGCGCGGGGCATGGTGGCTTTACAGCGGCGAGGCCGAGACGGCGCGGCAGCTGCTGAGCAGCCTGTTGTCCGGGTTGATGACCATGACCTCGCTCGTGGTCTCCGTGACCTTCGTCATCCTGACGCTGGCTGCCAACCAGCTCGGTCCGCGACTCATTTCCCACTTCATGGCCGACCGGCAGATCCAGGCCGTGCTCGGCCTGTTCATCGGCACGATCCTCTATCTCATCCTCGTCTTGCGGACCATCTCCGACACGCTGGGCGCGGACGGCGTTCCGCATCTGGCGATCTCGGCCGGCAGCCTGCTGACGGTCATCTGCCTGATGGCGCTGTTGTTCTACATCCACAAGGTGGCGCGGCTGATCATCGCCGACAATATGATTCATGCATTGCACCGCGATCTGATCTCGACAGTCGGCGAGGTTTTGCCCGCCACACCGCCGAGCCATGGCGAAGACGTCGCCCGCTTTGCCGGCATCGGCGAGCCGGTCGCGCTCGGCAAGGTCGGGCATGTGCAGGTGATCGACTATGGCGCGCTGACCCGAATTGCGGCGGAAAAGGATCTGCGGATCGACGTGGCGGTCAGGGCCGGCCAATATCTGCTGTCGCAAGGCGACCATTTCACCATCTTTTCCGGAGCTGGCGGCGATGGGACCGATATCGACGACGAGACGATCGCAGCCTTGCGCGGGTGTTTCACCATCGGGCTGCAGAACACGACGGCGCAGGACCTCGAATACAGCATCCGACAGCTCACCGAAATCGCGGTGCGGGCGCTGTCGCCGGGGATCAACGACCCCTTCACGGCGGTCGCCGTCGTCGACCGGCTGGCGGCCTCCTTCGAGGCGGTGCAGCAGCGTCCCCTGCCCTATCGGCAGTATCACGACGACGACGGTGTCCTGCGTCTGATCGTCAACCGTTCCGACTATCGCCACATGCTGAACACCGGCTTCCGGTCGATCCGCCAGGCGGGCGCCGACCAGCCGCTGGTGCTGATGCGGATTGCCGCCCGGCTTGCCGATCTTGCCCATTCCGTGCGTTCGCCTGACCAGGCCGACGCGCTGCGAGAGCAGCTGGCAGCACTCGAGGAGACGGTGGAGAAGTGCCATTCCATCGAACAGGACCAGGCGTCGATGCAGGCCTATCTCAGCGAGACGAAGACTGTTCTGGCGGCAGTCGGGACTGAGCCGGCCTCCCAGCCGGCATGAAGCCGGCTTTTCCACCTCTCCTGCCGCGTGCCTCCCTGATGCCTTGATTGCCAACGATGAGGGCCAGAGAAGGAGAGCACCACATGACACCATCGAGACCTGTAACCGCCGTCCTGATCACTGCCCAAATCCGGCGTCTCGTTCTGCCGCTGATGCTCTTGGGTGCCGCCCTGCCGGCATCCGGGCAGGCTGCCGATGGAGAGATCATCGCGGCGGCCAAGCGCATGGAGCAGAAGCTTGGCATGCGGGTCGGGCTCTCCGTCATCGACACGGGCCGTGGCACGGTGGTCGCCTACCGGGACGATGAGCGCTTCGCCATGGCGAGCACATTCAAGTCGCTCGCCTGTGCGGCAGCCCTGTCGGGTGGCGATGCGGTGCTTGAGCAGACGACACGCATCACCAAGGCGGATCTGCGGCCGCATTCGCCGGTGACGGAGACGCGGCTCGGCGCGAGCCTCTCCGCGCGAGAACTGTGCGAGATCACGCTTCGGACCAGTGACAATGCCGCGGCCAATGCGATCCTGAAAGTGCTCGGCGGGCCGGCCGAGGTGACAAGCTTCCTGCGCGGCATCGGTGATACGACCACGCGGCTCGACCGTTACGAGCCAGAGCTCAACGAGGCGACACCCGGCGATCCGCGCGACACGACGACGCCGCAAGCGATGGCGCAGACGCTCGAACGCCTGCTCGTCGGCGCGGCACTTGCCCCCGCTGCCCGCGACCAACTCGACGCATGGATGTCCGCCAATGCGGTGGCCGACGGCCTTCTGCGGTCCAGGCTGCCGAAGGGCTGGCAGATTGCCGATCGCAGCGGGGCTGGCGGGCATGGCACGCGTGGGGTGATTGCCGTGGTGCGGCCGCCCGGGGCTCAACCGCTCGTCATTGCGATCTACCTGGACGGCAAAACGCATCCGTTGAAGACGCGGGACGCAGCGATTGCCGAGATCGGTGAAGCGGTCTTTGCGGGATATGCGCGATGATCGCTTGTCACAACCTCTGGCCCTGCATCGCCCTCGTCCTTGGCCTTGCCAGCCTCACTTTGCCGGCGCATGCCGAAGGTCAGGAGGCCGGCACGACGGCGGAAGCGCGCTCCGACTGGCAGCGGAAGAAATGCGACGTCTATCGCCAAGCCTTTGCCGAGATCCTCGACCATGTGGGACGCGAGGGTGTCTCTGAGGCGTTCATGGCCCAGAACCAGGCCTTCATCGACAGCGGCTGCCTTGCCGATGTCGATGCCTGTCCTGAGACGGAAGCCGATATCGAGGTCGCGAATGGCCTTACCATCGCCAGCATGAATGCAGGCGCTGCGAGCTCGTTCAGCCCGTTTCGCTGTCGGGAATAAACCGCGTCAATCCGCCGTCCCAGCGAGGGCCTGGAATGAGGAACCGATCCCGCTGCGAAGGGTTGTCCTTAGGTCAACTGCGGCCGCTCCACCTTCGGTGGACGTCGCACAGACCATCAAGGAGAATGTCCATGCAAGTACCGCAGAATGCCGTGATTGCCGTCGCCGATGGCGAGAAGCTGAGCCTTTTCGAGAATGAGGGCAATGCGCTTGATATCAAGCTGAGGGCCATTCCGTCAGACGAGATTGACGGTTCGAAGATCCCCTCAGGCTCCCGCCATTCCAGCAGTGCCGCCAATCCCGATGACAGCCAGCAGGACGAGGACGGCTTCAGCAACGGCATCACCGAGATGCTGAACAGGCAGGTTCTCGACGGCAAGATCAAGAACCTGGTGATCATCGCGGCACCTCGGACCCTCGGCGAGATGCGCAAGAACTACCACAAGCAGCTCTCGGCTGTGCTGATCGGCGAGCTCGACAAGGACCTGACCGGCCATTCCGTGCAGGCAATCGAGAAGGCCCTTGAGGCCGCTTGATCACGCCAAGCATTTGAGACCCCATGATGTAGAGAGGCCCCGCCGTCACCGGCGGGGCCTTCTTTTTGTCTTGAGGCGATTGCCCTGCGAGATCTGTTCGAAACGGCAGGTTACTGCTTGACGATGATCTTCGCCTTGGTCGGCACGCGCTCGTAAAGGTCGATGATGTCCTGGTTCATCAGACGCACGCAACCCGAGGAGACGGCCTTGCCGATGGAATTCCATTCCGGCGAGCCGTGCAGGCGGTAGAGCGTGTCCTGGCCATTCTTGAAGATGTAGAGCGCGCGGGCGCCGAGCGGGTTGTCGATGCCACCCGGCTTGCCGCCGTTGCGGACGGAGTACTTCTCGAGCTCCGGCTGGCGGGCGATCATCTCATCCGGCGGGGTCCACTTGGGCCATTTCTGGCGCCACTGGATGACGCCGGCGCCACCCCAGGCAAAACCGTCGCGGCCGATGCCGACGCCGTAGCGCATGGCGGTGCCGCCGCGCTCGACGAGATAGAGGAAGCGGTTCGGGGTATCGACGACAACGGTGCCGGGGGCTTCGCCGGTCGGATCGATCACCTGCTGGCGATAGAAACGCTCGGGAATGCGCCAGTAGGGTACGGCCGGAATGACGTAGCCGCCGTCATAGACCTCGCCATACATGGCATCGAGTTCGGGCGTGCGACCGCTCGGCGCGGCCGGCACGACGGGGCCCTCGAGACGGGCATCCGCCGGAAGCGGACGGGAGGTGGTGCAGCTGGCCAGCAGGGACGCCGCGCCGAGGCCTGTCAGGGACAGAAGCGAACGACGGGTCAGATTTGGTGTAGAGGACATTTAGGTATGGGTTTCCTGTAGCAGTTCTGCGGAGGAAGACGCTGGGAGGTGCGCTTTGTTCCGCGATGATCCGATGCAAACAGGAAAGCTTCAATGAAAGCAACGCGAGCCCCCTTTCACGTTTTGGAGAGAGGCAAACGCTGCGATCAGGTGTCGCTAAATGACAACAATCGGGGTGTTCTCGGGCACGCGGTCAAAGAGATCGATGACATCCTGATTGAACATGCGAACGCAGCCCGAGGACGTCGCCTTGCCGACCGACTGCCAGTCCGGCGTGCCGTGGACGCGGTAGAGCGTATCCTTGCCGTCCTGATAGATATAGAGCGCACGCGCGCCGAGGGGATTGTTGAGGCCGGCGACCAGACCGCCGCGGGCGGCCGAAACCGGCCGGAGGTTCGGATTGTTCTCGACCATGGTGTCGGTCGGCGTCCAGTGCGGCCATTTCGCCTTGCGCTGGATCACGCCTCGGCCCGACCAGGCATAGCCGTCACGACCAAGCCCGACGCCGTAGCGGATCGCCTTGCCGTTCGGCTGGACGAGATAGAGGTAATGCGCCCTGGTATCGACGACGATGGTGCCCGGTGCTTCCGTCGACTGGTAGCTTACTTCCTGGCGCAGCATGTCGGAGCGCACGCGGTCGAGCGGGATGGCGGGCAGCGTGTGGCCGTCATCGACCATCACGCCGTAGAGCGTGCGGTGCATGGGATTGGAGACCGGCAGGCCATAGGTCTGGTGGAACTGCGTCTGGTAGAGGTTGCGCTTCTGCGGTGCTGACTGATCGGCGGCCGGCGGCGTGCGGGCAGGATCGTACCAGACTGGGGCCACCTCGTCCTGGAAGACCTCGATGTTCATGCGGCTGGTATCGGTCATCAGGATGCAGCCCGAGAGCGAGCCGACCAATGCCGTGCCGAGGCCGAGCGACAGGAGCCGCTTCGACAGGAGGGAGGCCGGGCCGGACGGGAGAGGCTTCAACATGCTGCACCGATTCACTGATATCGTTGGCCGCAACCTGTCAGCCGCGGCTGGCGCGAAGCTTATGGCGAGGGGTAGCTTCACGCCGCCTGAGGTTTGCTAAGATCAAATACCCCCGGCCGCGCCTCGGCCGGAAGCTTCCTGTGGCAAGGCTGGAGCGAGCGCACGAGATACGGCGCATCGCACGCTCATCATCAAGCCGAGACGATGTCCAGCAATTCGTTGACCTGGTCTCTCTGCGCGTCTTCCACGCGGACACTCGGGCCAGTCTCTGACTTGCTCAATAGTTCGAGGACCTGATCGATGAAGCTGTCAGTGCCGGGTGATATGTTGTAAGCCGCCAGTATGGGACCGATACTCTCTGAGGTCAGCTCTCCCTCGAAGTAACCTTCGGCTCGGCAAAGAGTTATCTCGGTTATGAAATCGAATGCTTGCTTAACAGACGCTTCATCGGCTGCTGCCGGCGGAAAGCCGTCGTCATCCAGTACTACGGGATGGTCCCCTAGTATGAGAAGGTTGTAGCCGGTCAACTGCTTGAACAACTGCGCATCAGAATCAGATGGCAATATCCAGCCCTCGGTTCCGATGAGACTGAAGCTTTCGCCATTCAGTTCTGTGATTATTGCTCGCGCGGCGAAGCTCTTTTCGGACCAGCTTTCACCCTTTATGTTGTAATCATAGCTGCCGGCTTCATTCTCAGTGATACGGGCATTGATCGCGGGATCTTTGCGCAGATTTTCGAGCATCTGCTCCAGATCTGGTCTCTCTTCTGACGCTGCGGTGCTGGCCGGCTTGGTGGTGGCCGAGTAGGACGATGCACGGCAAGCGGATTGTATCTGCATACCTGAAACCTCGAAAGCGGAAAATTGCGCGAATTATGATGACGCACGCAGCATATGGTTGCGGGCTTGCGTGAGGCGTTTGGTGGTTGTCTTCAGATCTCCTGAGCCAGACTATTGCAGCTGGCCCTCAAACCTCACTCCGCCACGACCGCTTTCGTCACCTTGCCCTCGCCTTCGCGCGGCAGGCGGATGTTTGGCAGCAGGAGCGCTGCGATCAGGCCAATGACCATCATGCCCGAGGCGGTCAGGAAGAGCGGCACGAAGGCGTCGGAATAGGCATTGGCGACAAGGGCACGAGCGGCATCCGGCAGGGCGGCAAGGCCTTCCGGTGTGAGGTTGCGGAAATCGACGCCGCCGGGCAGTGCGATCTGGACCTGGGTGAGACCTGAGCTGACGATCGCGCCGTAGATGGAGATGGCGATCGCAGCACCGCCCATGCGCGTCAGCGTGACCGTTCCGGTGGCGGCGCCGACATCAGCTCTGGAGGCGGCGTTCTGGACGCCGATGACGGGAACCTGCTGGCCGATGCCGACGCCGAAGCCCTGGAGCAGCATGACCAGCGCGATGAAGATCAACGGCGTTCCGGCGTGCAGGACCGAGAAGATGCCGAGGCTGATGACGCCGAGGGCTGCCGAGGCAATCGAGAAGGGCTTGTAGCGGCCGGTACGAGCAATCAGGCGGCCGGCGGCGATTGAACCGATGGCGATGCCACCTGTTGTCGCGACGAAGAGCAAGCCGGCCATGGAGGGCGAGAGGCCGGTCGTCGTCTGAAGGAAGAGCGCGATGTAGTTGACGGAGCCGATGCCGATGGCCCCCGAAACCAGCGAGATGATCAGCAGCAGGTTGATGGTCGGCTTGGAGAAGAGCGAAAGCGGCACGACGGGTTCGGGTGCGCGACGCTCAACGAGGACCCAACCGATCGCGCAGAGCGCACCGAAGGCGACGACGGCGAGGCTTTCCCAGGCGATCAGCGAGCCGAAGATCTGACCGCTATCAGCCCAGAAGACGATGGAGGCGACGGCGCCTGCGAGCAGGATCGCACCGGCGTAGTCGATCTTCGGCTTTCGGTTCGGTTTGCGATAGGGGAGCAGGAAGGCAAGGCCGATGAGGACCGCGATGCCGATCGGCAGGTTGACGAGGAAGATCGAGCGCCAGCCGAAGAGATCCGACAGCGTGCCACCGAGGACCGGACCGAGCGCGCCGGAGGCCATCAGCACGAGGCTCGAATAGCTCTGGTAGCGGGCACGTTCGCGCGGTTCGAAGAGGTCGGCATTGATCGAGAAGATCGAGACCATGATGCCGCCGCCGCCCAATGCCTGGAGAACGCGGGCGGCGATCAGCGTGTCCATGGAGACGGCGAGACCGCAGACCAGCGAGCCTACGGTAAAGATCGCGATGGCTGCCATGATCACATATTTGCGGCCGAAGAGATCTCCCAGCTTGCCATAGAGCGGCATCACGGCTGACGTCGTCAGCAGATAGGCCGAGCCGACCCAGCCGAAGCGTTCGAGTTCACCGAACTCGCCGACAATGGTGGGCAGCGCGGTCGAGACGATCTGGTTGTCGAGGGTCGCCATGAACATGGCCGACATCAGCAGGAGATAGACGAAGAGGCGGAGCCGGGGATCGGTGACCAGCGGTGTGTTGTCTGCGATCGGCCCGCCGCTGGCGCTCGTGGCCGGATGCGGTTCGAAACGGGGTTCGGGCCCGGAGGGGGCGGCAGTGGTGGCTCTGGTCATGGATCGGGGGCTCCTGTCTGGCTTCAAAATGTGCCCCTCGCATTTATATGTCAATAGCACATATTTGCCGAAGGCATTCATTTTGCTTTTCGCACCGTTCGACCTTTGCTATGCTGGAACCATGATGTCTTCTTCGCACCCCCACCCCGCTGGCGACGAGCCGGTGACCGAAACTCAGGACGCTCTCTCCGTTGGCGGAGACTCGTCTCTCGCGACCATCGGGCATGCCATGACGCGCATGCGGCTGTTGATCGGCCGGCGCTTTATCGGGCGCATGGCCTTGCAACGCATCGGGACGGGGCTCGAACTGTCGGACCTCGATGCCATCGGCGTCATCAAGCGGATCGGCAGCCAGCAGGAAGTGACGGTCGGCACGATCGCCGAACAGCTGAGAATCGATCCTTCGCGGGGCAGCCGGATCGTTGCGGATCTCGTCAAACAGGGATTGCTGGAGCGCGCGGCCTCGCAGGAGGACGGCCGCCGCAGCCTTGTCCGGGTGACGGCGGCCGGGCGCAAGGTGCTCGATGAGATCGAAGCCATCAAGCGCGAGACGATCACCGAGGCGACAGCCGGTTGGTCAATCGAGGATGTGGAGGCCTTCGGGCGGCTCTATGCCCGCTTCACCGAGGGCCTAGAGGCCCAGTTCAAGCGCTTCGAGCAGGACGAGGGCTGACGGTCTCAGATCGGCACGGCCGCGGGTCGCTGGCAGCTGGGACGGAAACGACCCGACCGGCATTCCCTCCCCCGAGAAAATGCCGGCCGGTCGTCATGGGACTGGTTGTTCACCACCCTCCCCGCTCCGCCAGGACAGGAAGGGCTTGCGTCCCACGCCGAAGAGAATGGCTCAAACCGGTTTCGGTCCTTGCAAGGCGTTATAGATCTTCTTCGCCAGGATCGCCGAAATCGGGATCGCAAGGACGAGACCGGCTGCGAAGGCGGATGCGATCTGCCAGCCTTCGCGCATGTCGAGCGACAGGACCGCGATCACCGCCGCACCGCCGACGGCGCTGGCGACGAGGATATAGAGAACTGCAGCGAGGCGAAGCATGATCGTCTTCCTTCGTGTTCATGTCTTTCTGGTGTGAGAATAGGATCAAGCCGGCAAGTTTCCTTGATCTGGCTCAAGTCTTTGGCTGAAATCGCTTAGACCAAAGGCGAAGCGCTTCAGGTGCGGCGTTAACACTGTTTTAAGCCTGTTCTTGCCGGGGCCGTCTGCCTCCTCCAAGGTTGCCGCCATTACAGTTGAAGCCGGAAACGGAACGAACAGATGCCTTCTCGACGCTCGGTCATGATCGGCCTTGGCGGGCTCTTCGCGACAGCGGCCCTGCCCGGAAGCCTGCGCCTTGCATCTGCCCAGACGCTTGCCATGGCCGAGTTGCGCGGCGGCTTCGACGCGGCCGAAGCGGGAATTCTGCCGGGCGCCGAAGACGACCAGAGCGCCAAGCTGCAGGATCTGATCGACCGGGCGGCTGCCATGGGCCAGCCGGTCTTCCTGCCAGCCGGTACCTACGAGGTCGCCAATCTCGAATTGCGCGACGGCAGCCGGATCGTCGGCGTACCGGGGCTGACGCGGCTCGTCTATCGCGGCGACGGGCATCTGATGGCGGCCCAGGACATTCGGCGCCTCAGCCTGTCGGGTCTCACCTTCGACGGCGCCAATCGCTGGCTCGCCGATTATACCGAGGGGCTCCTCTCTTTCCGCAGTGTCGATGACGTGACGATCGAGGCTTGCGAGATCACCGGCAGCCGCAAATGCGGGATCTATCTAGCACGCTGCGGCGGTCGCATTGATACCACGCGGATCTCGGGCGCTGCTGAAGCCGGGATCTGGGCGATCGAGGGCAAGGCGTTTTCGATCCGCAACAACCAGATCTTCGATTGCGGCAATGGCGGCATTCTCGTGCATCGCTGGGCGAAGGGCGAAGACGGCAGCGTCATTGCGGGCAACAGGGTGGCACGGATCGGCGCGACCAATGGCGGCACCGGCCAGTATGGCAACGGGATCAACATCTTCCGCGCCGATAATGTGCTGGTGTCGCAGAACCATGTATCGGACTGCGCTTTCTCGGCCATCCGGGCCAATTCCGCCTCCAACATCACGATCAGCGGCAACCAGGCCTTCCGATCCGGCGAAACCGCCATCTATGCCGAATTCGAGTTCGAGGGCGCACTGATCACAGGCAACATCATCGATGGCGCGGCGATCGGCATTTCGGTCGCCAATTTCGACCATGGCGGGCGCCTATCGACCGTCAGCAACAACATCATCAGGCGGATCGTCAACAAGGGCCCCTATGTGCCGACGATCAGCAGCTTCGGCTTCGGCATCTCGGTGGAGGCCGATACGCTGGTCAGCGGCAATCTCGTCGAAGGTGCCGAGACGGCGGCACTTGCGATCGGCTGGGGTCCTTATCTCCGCAACGTCATCGTCAGCGACAACATTCTGCGCGACAGCCCGGAAGGCATGCGGGTAAGCGTGGTCGAGGGTGCGGGAAAGACGGTCATCCGCGGCAATATCGTCGAAGGTGCGGATAATGGTGCGATCCTCGGATATCGCTGGAAGGAGCGCGTCGGCGACGAGCTCCTAGACGGAGAAACCGGCTACAGGCATCTGAGCGTCAGCGACAATACGCGCGCGGCTGCGTGATCCGGCGAAGAGCGAGCCTCAGCGTTAACGCTTGGGAAACCAACACCGGTATTTTCGGGTAGTCGTAATCTCTGTTTAAGGTCGCACTGATCTAATCGCTGACGACCCTAATGCAGCGAAACCCATGTTCCTGAAACTGCAGAACACCATCCTTGAAATGATCGCCATGGGACATCCCCTGGCGGAGACGGTCGATAGACTCTGCCGCGAGGTGGAAGCGAGCAGCAATGATCTCGTCTGCTCAGTGTTGCTGCTCGACGACGAGCAGCGGTTGAGGCATCTCGCCGGTCCGTCGCTGCCGCTCGAATACACCTCCGCCATCGATGGCACTGCAATCGGACCCGGCGTGGGCTCCTGCGGAACCGCTGCGTATTTCGGCGAGCCTGTTCTCGTTGAGGATATCGACACGCATCCCTATTGGCAGGCCTTCAAGAGCCTGGCTCTACCCAACGGCCTGCGGGCCTGCTGGTCGACACCGATCATCGGTGCCGGAAAGGTGTTCGGCACCTTCGCCTTCTACTACCGTGTCGCGCGCGGCCCATCGGATGCGGAGAAGGCGGCTGTCGAAGCCTGTGTGCATCTCTGCGCTATCGCCATCGAGCGCGACCAGCGGATTGCCGAGCGACGGAAGCTTGCCGAAACCGACAACCTGACCGGCCTGCCGAACCGCAGCCGCTTCAACGAGACGATCGAGGATGTGGCGCGCCGGGGCCAGGACTGGGCGCTGATGCTGATCGACCTCGACAATCTGAAGATGGTCAACGACACCTTCGGCCACAGCGCCGGCGACGACCTGATCCGCATCGTGGCCCATCGCCTTCAGGATCGTGCGCCCGCGGAGATGACCTTCCGGCTCGGCGGCGACGAATTTGCCGTGATCGTGCCTTACCTGGAGGCGACAGACCCGACCGAACTTGCCGAAGCGCTGATCCAGCGGATCAAGGAGCCGGCTGATTGCGCCGGGCACCTGATCTACCCTGCCGCGACACTCGGCGGCGCAAAGGCCGGCATCGAGCGCAGCCCGCAGCAAGTGCGCCAGAATGCCGACTACGCACTCTATCACGCCAAGGAACGGGCGCGCGGGCGCTATCTCGAATATGCCCCCGGTCTCGGCACCTCGATCGTCAAGCGCTTCCGCGCCGTGCAGGAGGTAGATCGGGCGCTGCGCGATGACCGCATCGACGCTCATTACCAGCCGATCATCGAACTCGCCACCGGGCGGATCATGGGGTTCGAGTCGCTCTGCCGGATGAGGATGGCCGATGGCAGCCTGGTTGCCGCCGCCCATTTCCAGGAGGCGATGAAGGATGCGCATGTGGCGATCGAGATCACCGAGCGCATGCTGGAACGCATCTCGGCGGCATGTATCGAATGGCAACGAGAAGGTCTGCAATTCTCGCGTGTCGGCCTCAATCTGTCCGCCGCCGATTTCCACCGTGGTCGGCTGACGCAGCGGATCGTCGATGCCGTGAGCCGCGTCGGCCTGCCGGCCAGCGTGGTCGTCGCCGAGGTGACCGAATCCGTCTATCTCGCCCAGAAAGACAATGTGATTGCCGAAGAGATCCGGGCCATGCGCGAGGCCGGCATCAAGGTGGCGCTCGACGATTTCGGCACCGGCTTTGCCTCGCTCACCCATCTGCTGACAGTGCCGGTCGACGTCATCAAGATCGACAAGTGCTTCGTTCGTCGCCTGGCCGACGCCGGAAGCGGATCGGTGATCACGAAAGGACTGCTCGACATCGCACGGGGGCTCGGCATATGGGTGATTGCCGAGGGCATCGAAGAAGAGGCTCAGGCCGAGCATCTGCTGTCGCTCGATTGCAAGGCAGGCCAGGGCTATTATTTCTCGCGTCCCATGGATCGCGACAGCGTGCGGGAGATGCTTGAAGTCAGCCAGTTCCATCCGGACTGGTCACGCATTCTGCTCGGTCGCGAACGGCAGCTTGTGCCGCGGGCCGGCTGAGGGACGGAGGGCGAAGGCCGCCCGTCCCTGCAACCTCGCTCCCCGTCAGTTCCGTGACGATTGACGGTTGCCGACCCAGCGGATCAGTTCACGCGCTTCCGGTGGCGGACGCTTCTCGACACGACGATAGAGGCGGCAATCGCGGGTGCGCGACAAAAGCCCCATATTCACCAGTTCCCGGCGGATCAGCACGTGATCGCCAAAACCGTTGTGGCGCATCAGCACCTCGTTGACCGCCTTTTCCGGCATCTCCTGACCGGCCGGCAGGAAGGACCAGAGCACCCAGAGCGCGAGCTGCTGCTGGTTGAGCTTGCCCGGCCAGCGGACGAGACTATCGGTTCCGGCAAAGCAGCGGGCGGTGAGTTCGACGCGGCGGAAATCGACCGCGGGCTCGGCCTCGACGACGGGCGGATTGGCCAGGCGATCCTCTGCCGCCCGGCTCGCCTTGAAATGCTGGTAGTTTCGGTAGCCGACGGCACGCGTCAGCATGTTCAAGAGCTCGACATGGCCGGGCAGGTCCACCCGGGCCTCCAGTTCGCGCTTGAGGTTTTTCGCCAGCGCCGACAGATCGGGGGCTGCGAAGGCATGTGTCGTCTTCGACATCTCATTTCTCCTGGTCGTGCCCGGTCTTTGAAAGGACCACAAGGCCGGTGGTCACCGACTTCCGACGGGGCACGGAAAAACGAGCTTCGTCGATCAGAAGAAAAGCAGGTTTAGCTCCCCTTGTCGGGGCGGTGACGCCTGGGTGAACTGCGGACCCTGGAGGCCCCGAATTAAGCGCGCCGAGGGCCTGCTGTCAATTGCTGCTGCGATCAGCAAAAATCATCGATCCCATCAGCGCGAACGGCTTTCCCAGAGCCCATCGGCGCGATAGCCTCCGGCCCACCAATCAAAGGAGACCGGCATGCTGAAGATCTATGGCGTCTACAAGTCGCGCGCGACGCGTATCCTCTGGCTCGTGGAAGAGCTCGGCATGCCCTTCGAGCTGGTGCCGGTCATCCAGGCTTATAAGCTCAAGGATCCGATGGCGGCGGATGCGCGGCTGAATACTCGGTCGCCGGAATTCCTCGCTGTGAACCCGATGGGCAGCATTCCGACCATTGAGGATGACGGGCTGGTCTTGAACGAGTCGCTCGCCCAGACGCTTTATGTGGCGAAGAAGCAGGGCGGCACGATTGCGCCGCGCGATCTCAACGAGGAAGCGCAGATGCTGCAATGGTCGCTGTTTGCGGCGACCTCGATCGAGACCGAGGCCCTGAAGATCTCGATGGCCAATGTCAGCGGTAAGCTCTCCACACCGGAAGGACAGGCGGAAGCGGCCGAAGTCGCCAAGATGCTCGCGCGGCCGCTTGGCGTGCTGGAGAAGCACTTCACCCAGCATGACTACGCCGTCGGCGGGCGCTTTACCGTCGCCGATATCAACCTGGCGGAAGTCGTCCGCTACGCTCAGACCTACCAGCCCCTGTTCGACGCGCATCCGAAGACCGCCGAATGGCTCGCCCGCGTCCAGGGCCGTCCAGGTTTCAAGGCGATGTGGGAGAAGCGGCTGGCAGAGGCGGAGTGACCACCTCGGGCCCTATCCGTTGGCCCGTGCAAACAGCCGAACCAGCACCCAATAGCCCGTGTGGCGATAGACCAGCCCCGTGACCACCACCAGCCGGATGATCTGCACCAGGACCATCGCGGCGGCAGCGCCTGTTATGCCCCAGAGGGGCACGAGGACGAGCATCGCCGCGACACAGACGGCAACCGAGATCGAGACGATGGCGAGGCTCAGGCGGTAGCGGCCCTGAACGACGAGGAGTTCGGCCGCCTGGCCGGTTGCGGCGCGGATGACATAAGCAAGGCCCAGCAAGACGAGACAGGGATAGGCGGTGACGAAGGCCTCTCCGAAGAGGTGCAGCAGTGGATAGCCGGCGGCTAGCGTCAGCGCGACCGAGGGGATGGTGAGCCAGAAGGTTGCATTGGTCGAGCGGGTGATGCGGGCCTGCAGCCCTGCCCTGTCGGCCGAGGCGAGCGACAGCGAGAAGCCACGCGCGGCGACCAGCATGAAGCCATATTGCACAAAGGCGGCGAGCGAGAGGGAGCGCTGGGCGGCGAAGTAGAGAGAGGCCTGATCCGGGCTCACCAGGAAACCGAGGATCAGCACGTCGATCCAGACGAAGAGTTCTTCCGCCGTCATTGCCGGCATCATCAGCACGGAGGCCAGAAGCCAGAAGCGGCGGCGCTCCGGTGTCATGACGACAGGCGCGGCCGTCTTCGGCAGGCGGGCGCGCAGGAGGAGCGCCTGGACGACAAGGACGACGATCGAGGAGAGCACGACAAGAGCGAGCACGGTCACCGCATCGAGGGGCAGGCCCGAAAGCTTCGCCAGACCGACGCCGGTCATGATCAGCACCGGCCGCAGGATGAAACCCGGCACGGTCGAGAGCGCATACCAGCCGAAGCCGCGGGCAACGCCTGTCACATAGGTTTCGAGCGACAAGACGGGGAAGCCGAGGGCAAGCACGCCGATCGGCAGCAGGAAGGCCGGGTCGACAAGGCCCGGCAGGACCAGCAGGAAGGCAATGGCAAGTAGCGCCAGCAGGCCGGAGCCGAGGATGACAGCGCGGAAGCCGGTCGCGAGATAGCCGGTCAGGTGGGCATGTTTTTCGCGCCGGCCATAACGGGGGATGAAGCGGGCGGCGGAATCGTAGAAGCCGAGAACACCGATCTGTCCGACGACGCTGACCCAGGTCCAGAGAATGACATAGACGCCGTAATCCTCGAGCGCCATCAGCCGGGCGAGCAGGATCTGCAGGCCAAGTCCGACAAAGGCGGCAGCGATGCGGACGGAGATGCTGACAAGCGCCCCGCGCAGCCCGGGGTCACGCACCGCCTGCTGCAGCCTGGCGACTGACCGCGCGATCATGGCATGCAGCACAGGACGAGGCCCATGCTGCCGCCATGGCGACCAAGCAAGCGCTGGACCGGACCGACCGCCGACAGGAGGCGGGCCCGGATCTGCGCACCGAAGCGATGGTAGATGGAGCGCATATGCGGGCGAAGGCCTGCCATCCAGTGATGGCAATAGAGCCGGCCGAGGCTGGTCAAGGGAACATAGAAGGCCGTCAGCGGCTCGGTGGCGTTGGTCCAACTCGACTTGTAGGCGGAGGGGTCATTGAGAAAATCGAAGCGGCGGATCCCGGTTTCGATCGCCCAGCGCTGGGCGCTCTCCATCTGCACCTTGCCCGGCGAGTGTTTCTGATAGGCAAGATCGATGGCGCCGAGAAAGCAGTAATAGTCATCGCGGAAGCGCATGCCGATTTCCATGGCGATCGGGCTGCCGTCGAGCGTCAGGGCATGCAGGTAAACGCCATCGTCGCCCTCGTTCACCCTGGTGCCGAGATCGCGGAGGAAGGCGGCAAAACGTGGATCAAACACGTCGCGCCCGAGGCGACCGGTTTCTCTCAACCAGGCCTGTTTGAGGGCAATGCAGCGATCGATGTTGTCAGCGTAACCTGCACTTCCGGCCGGATAGACGCGATAATCGAGGGCGCCCAGCTTCTCCAACCGGTTGCGGCGGCTGTTGCGCTGCAGGCGCTGTTTCTTCGGCAAGGCGCGGTGATGGCTTTCCCAATCGTTGATGCCGGAGAGATCGAGGATGGAGGATTGCTGCCCCTCCTCGGGGCTTACCCCCTGACCTTCCAGAATAGCTGCGAGCAGCGCTGATTGCGGTACATGGTCGAGGCAGACGGCATCGAGCCCACGATCCCGGCGGATCTCATCGAGGACTGCGCGACCAGCGTCCCGATCAAAACGGGCGGGATCGTAAAGCAGCGTCGAATACTGGTTCATCGGCGCCGTCAGCGGAACGAGAAGCGTGATTGCCGGGCTGATGCGGCGGGTCATCATCGGCCAGATCATCACGCACTCGGCGCCATCCCACAGCACATAGACCCGAGCGCGCACCTCCGTCTTTTCCGGCGCGAGGAAAACCCTGCACCAGGACAAGCACCAGTCGAAGCTCTGGAAATAACCGAAAGGTTCCGGGCAGCGCTCTTCGAGCCCCTGCCAGACATCCCTCAATGCTTCGAGTTCATCGAGCGTTTCGAGGCATTCGAGCTCCAGGTGGCAGCCATGGCGCACAAGCGGAATGGACCGGCTATGGCCGGCGCTGGCCACGGCGCCGCGGTCTCGCCCTGTGATCGCAACAGTCATGACACTCGGCCTCGTCGTTTGCCCACGATGGGTCGTAACGGCACTCTAGACCGACAAGGGTTAAACCTCCCTTGAGGCAGGTGGCCCCGACGTGGCTGACCGGCTGACGGCCGAAGGCTCAGGCGAACAGCACGTCCGTCGTCCTGACTGTGCCGACCGAGAGGCCATTCCAGTTCGTCATGCCGTGATGGGCAAGCTTCATCAGGGCGGCCCGTTCCTCACTATCCGCATCGAAATGACGGGCAAGCAGGGCTGCGATCATCGCCTCTGCGGCACGGGTTGCGCCATCCTCGGCCTTGACGGCGAAGGACAGGCCCTTGTCCGGCAGAAGCGCGCAGAAGACGCCTTCCGCGCCGGTCTTGGCGAAGATCCTGCCCGGCGCGACCTGCATCAGCTTGGTGCAGAAGCGTTTCGTGCCGGCAACGTAGAAGGGTTCTGCCATGCAGGCATTGATCAGGCGGCGGGCGGCAGCGGCGCGCAAGGGCTCCAGTCCCTTGCCGGTGACCAGCTTGCCGAAGCCACGGGCCAGGCCCGTGAGCGGCACGGCATAGGTCGGGATCGAGCAGCCGTCGGTGCCGCAATTGTCTCTCGAAAGCACGGCCCCGGTGAGATCGGTCATGATGGCGCGGATCGCCTCCTGCAGCGGATGATCGAAACCGGCATAGCCGCGCGGCTCTTCGCCTGTATGCACGCAGGTGCAGACAAAACCGGAATGTTTGCCGGAGCAGTTGTTGTGGAGGGCGGTCGGCTTCTCCAGTGTCCGGACCTGATCGATCAGCACGGACTGGTGCGAGGACCAGTGGGCGCCGCATTCGAGCACGCTTTCGTCCCGGCCCGCGGCCTTCAGCATGGCGGCTGCGGTCGCGACATGCTCCGGCTCGCCGGAATGGGAGGCGCAGGCGAGTGCGAGTTCGCGATTGCCGAAGCCGTAAGCATCGGCCGCACCGCTTTCGACCAACGGCAAAGCCTGCATGGCCTTGCAGGCAGAACGCGGGAAAACGCCGGAATCGACATCGCCGGCGGAGAAGACGATGGCGCCCTCGGCATCGATCACGACGGCCATGCCGCGATGGCGGCTCTCGACGAGTTGACCGCGCGTGACCTCGACCGTGATTGGATTTTCCATGACGTGCCTCAAAAAGCCAATATTCTCTGATGCTTCTTAAAGCATGCATCGCCCTGCTGTTCGAGGTCCGCGTTGAAATTTCTGCTGCGCATCGTCTCCGTCATCCTGCTCGTCTTCGTGCTGCCGACGCTGGTTTCGGCCGGGCTCTGGGCGACACGCGACCATCCGGAGGGCTGGAGTTCGGCACGATGGAGCTCGTCCGGGCTGCTGCCGACGGCCGAAGAAAGCCCGGAAGCGGCGATCTACATTTTCTCGGCGATGACCGGCGGCCTGAAGGGCGCGATCGCCAGCCATGCCTGGATCGTCACCAAGGACGAAAACGGTGACTATCAGCGCTATGACAAGGTGGGCTGGGGCTCGCCGATCCGCCGCAATCATCGGGCGCCGGATGCCTATTGGTATTCCAACCCGCCGCGGCTCGTCGCCGAAGTGAAGGGCGAAGAGGCCAAACGACTGATCCCGATGGTGGAAGCGGCGATTGCCGGCTATGCCTATGGCCAGCCGGGTGGCTACCGGATCTATCCGGGACCGAACTCCAACACTTTCGTCGCGCATGTGCTGCGCGAAGTGCCGGAACTGGGGGCTGTTCTGCCATCCGATGCGGTCGGCCGCGACTATCTGCCGGGCGGTGCCTTCTACCATCTCGACAAGGACGGGCGGGACCTGCATTTGAGTCTCGGCGGCTTTGCCGGGCTATCGGTCGGGGCGCGCAGCGGGCTGGAGGTGAATTTCCTCGGCCTCGTGGCTGGCATCGATGTCGCCCGACCGGGGATCAAGGTGCCGGGATTCGGGACTGTCGGGCTTTAAGCGCCCTGCCCTCAAAACAAATCCCCTGAATCAAAAGAGCCACCCGCAAGGGTGGCTCCCATGAGTTTTAGTCCTTTGTCTGGACCCGGACGGGGATACCGCCCGAAGGAAGGCTGGGTCAGGCCGAGGGCTGCCCCGTCAAAACCGCACCCTTTCCAAAGTCACACACGCAGACCGAAATCTCATTAGACATTGGATCACCTTCCTTTCGTTACGTTGCCGATAGAGATAAGGTAGGTGCGTCGAGTGGATACGGCAAGGCACGAAATATGACGAAGCTCGAAATTATGTTACCGGATGTGGTGACCGTCGCCATCGAGACGCTGTCACGCCAGACAGGCCAGTCTCGCGAAGACATCGTCGCGCGCGCAGTCGAGGCCTATATCGACGGTCGCAATCGCTGGCAGGCGGACATGGATCGCGCCTTGGGCGATGTCGACCGAGACCTCGGCCATGACGGAAACGAGGTGCTGAACTGGATGGAGAGTTGGGGTGACGAAGCGGTTCTGCCGCCTCCCCCGTCGTTCGTCGAGCGCTCATGAAGCTCCGGTTCACGCGCGATGCGGTTCGAGACCTTGAAGACCTAAGAGACTGGCTGCGGCCACGCTCTCCGTCTGGGCACAAACATGTTGTGACCGCCATTCGAACGACGCTGCGTCGGGTCCAAGAGCAGCCGCAGAGCGGACGGCTGACAGAGCGTCCGGATATTCGCGAAGCGGTCGAGCCCCGCTTCGGCTTCATTCTCCCCTATACCGTTCGCGGTGACATTCTCTGGGTGCTGAGGGTCTACAACGCCCGACGGCATCCGATGATCTGGACCGATGACGACGCGATATGATCTGCCGGATGGCAAGCATTGCTGTTGACCGCCCCCTCTCCGGCGGCGACACTCCCTAGCGTAATGGGAGGACATATCATGGACGAATCCATCCGCTGGCGAAACATGCGCACGGCGCCGCGCGACGGCAGCCGCATTCTCGTGACCATCCGCGCTTCAGAACAGGGTCCTGGCGCCGTCGATCTCGTATACTGGTCGAAGGGCGACCGGTTCGGCGCCGAGGGCTGGCGGTCCTCCGATTCGACGCCGGGACTGATCATCGCCTATGCGGAGCCGGAGCTGAAATGCTGGATGCCGTTGCCGGGGGTCAACACGGATGCCATGGTCCGTCCGCCGGCCTGGGAGGGCGAGGACGAAACGGAGCTCGACGGCTCGGGGATCTGAGCCTTAGCGGCTCAGTCGAATATCTTGGCGATAGCGGCCTGTTCGGCCTTCTCCCAACGAGCCACGACATCTGCGACCTCGTCGATCTCCTTGTCGGTCAGGTGATGGGCGCCGTCCTTAGTGATGCGGCACAGGCTGAAAGGCTTGCCGACGCTGGCGGAGGTGAGGTCGAGGGACTTCAACACGCGCAACACTGCGGCACAGCCGACCTCGACAGAGCGCTTGCCCAGGCGAAAATGCGAGAGCAGCGAGCCCGCCTGCTGGGCCATGGCCGCACCGCTGCCGATCGCGTGGAAACCGATATCGGCGTAATGTCCGATCATGCCAGACGGGGTGATTTCGATGATCCACGGCTCACCATCCCGCCATCCGGCCGCCATGACATAGGCCGAGGGCGTGCCGCCGCCTTCCTCGCCGGGCACGTCGGGAATGAAGGTGTCGTAGTGATGGCGCAGGATCGGCAGGACCTGGCTCTGCAGGGCACGGCCGATGTCCGGCGCCTCGAGGATCGCCGCACTGTTTTCGTTGAAGCTGCGCTGCACGTCTGTCAGCACCGAGCGAGCACCACTGCCCGCCCAGGCGGCGTCGATGCCGAGGGGGTGAAGCTTCTGGGCCGGATAGGTCATGCCCCGCCCCTTGTCGGTGATCTGGGAATCCGATCCCATGACCACGCCATCTTCACACACGGTGGCAAGCACGACAGTCATTTGGCAATCCTTTCAATTTCAGCGTCTCCGACACCCCGACTGGCAGCTCGAAGCGGCGGCAATCGGTTGGCGTCCCGGCGTTCAGACAGTGCGAGGGAACATATCATCCGCATCCAATAGACGCCTTTGGCCCTCAAGCCGTTCCATTCAGGCTCCGCTTTTCGCCTCCACCGGCGAAGATATGGCCGGGTATGGCCCGCAAAGACGGCCTGCCATGCGAGAGGGTTTTCGCGCTAAGCTGCAACCAAGCAAAGATTCTCGAGGGAGGAAACATTGAGCCGCGATATCATTCTGGTCGATCCTTTGCCGAGGACACTCGATCTGATCATGGAGCCGTCCGTCCGGACACGGCTCGAGGCGCTGGGCGAGGTGATCGTGTCGGAGGATCGCCCGATGCCGCCCGAAGAGGTCGAGCGGTACCTTCCCGACACTGTCCTGATCTTCGGCCAGACGGACATGCCGAGAGAGCGTCTGGACAGGGCGCCGAGGCTGAAGGCGATCATCAATGTGGAATCGAATTTCCTGCCGAATATCGACTACCAAGCCTGTGTCGAGCGCGGCATCTGGGTGATCACGCCGGCCTCGGCCTTCGCTTCGCCGGTGGCAGAAGCCGCACTTGCCATGGCGCTCGATCTCGCCCGCGGCATCACTGCGGCGGATCGCGACTTTCGCCTCGGCGTCGAGCGCTATGGGCTGGAGGGCAATGCCGAGACGTTCCGCTTTGCCGGCGCTCCCGTGGGGATCATCGGTTTTGGCGATCTCGGCCATGCATTTCGTGATCTGATCCGCCCGTTCAAAAACCGGGTCCGCGTCTTCGATCCCTGGCTTCCCAGAGAGATCATCGAAGGCCAGGATTGCGAGCCGGCGACGCTGGAAGAGGTCTTGCGCGAAAGCCAGGTGGTCTTGGTGTTTGCAAGCGTCACAAGCGAAAACGAGGGCTTCATCGGCAGCGGAGAGTTCGCGATGATGAAGCCGGGGGCGGCGTTCCTGCTGATGAGCCGGGCTGCCGTCGTCGATTTTCCAGCGATGATCGAGGCTGCCCAATCCGGCCATATCAAGGTGGCAACGGATGTGTTTCCGGAGGAGCCTGTCGCGGCCGACGATCCCGTGCGCCAGGCGTCGGGCATTCTCTTCTCGGCCCACAGGACCGGCGGCACGCGGGACGCCTTCTATGCGCTGGGCTCCATGGCCGTTGCCGATGCCGAACTGATCATGAAGGGCCTGCCGCCCCGCCTCTGCCGCCGCGCCGATCCGGCAACGGCGAGCAAGATGCGGTCGAAGCCGGTGAGTGTGTCTTGAGGGGGCTCGATGCCACGACCCTTCACCCCAGGCTACGCAATCCGCAACCTCATGTCGTAACGATCCATGCCGGGAGCAAAGCCGTCCGGGGTGACCTTGACGACCGCGAAGCCATGTCTCCGATAAAATCCAACCGCATGTTGACTTGTTGCAAGCACCAGTTCCGCAATCTGCGCCGAAGAGCGAGCCAGCTTCATCCGCTCTTCGGTCAGCCGGGTGCCCAGCCCCCTTCCATGGTAGGCTCGATCCACCATCCCCCAGGATAGAGAGGCCGCCCCCTTGTTCGGATCGAGGCTCAGCCCGCCACAGGCAACCACGAAGCCGTCAAGAACAAGCACAATGTAGGGGCTCGTCTCAGGGTCGACTTCAGCAAGAAACGTCGCAAACTCAGCGCGCTCGTCCATTGAGAAGAAGCCCGGCACGTTGCCATCGAAGATCGACAGGCAGGCGTCGAAGTCTTCATGCCGGTATGGACGCGATATGCAGTGATCCATGTTTCGGGCGTCACTCAAGTTGATTGCATCAAACATCCGCAACAATGACGTTTGATGCGCCAATCTTCAACGATCCTGGAATGCCCCGCTCACCCCAGCTTCAGCACGATCTTGCCGATATGTTCAGAGCTTTCCATCAAGCGGTGCGCCTCGACGACCTCTTCGAACGGCAGGACGCTATGGATGACGGGGGCCACTTCGCCGCGCTCCAGGCGGGGCCAGACTTCCGTCATCAGGTCGTCGCGGATGGCGCGTTTTTCTTCCGGGCTGCGCGGGCGCATGGTCGAGCCGGTGACCGTGAGGCGCTTGACCATGATCGGCGCCAGATTGGCCTTTTCGACGGTGGAGCCACCGAGGAAGGCGATGATGGAGAGACAGCCGTCCTTGGCGAGGACCTGCAGGTTGCGGTCGAAATAGGCGGCACCGATCATGTCGAGCACGACATCGACGCCCCTGCCTTGCGTCTCCTCCTTGACGATCTCGACGAAGTCTTCGAGCTTGTAATTGATCGCCCTTGCAGCGCCGAGATCCATGCAGGCGGCGCATTTTTCAGCCGAGCCGGCGGTGGTGTAGACGGTGGCGCCGAAGGCTTTCGCCAGCTGGATCGCCGTCGTGCCGATGCCGGAGGATCCGCCGTGGATGAGCACCGTCTCGCCTTCGGTCAGGCCGGCCATCTGGAAGAGATTGGCCCAGACGGTGAAGAAAGTTTCCGGCAATGCTGCCGCCTTGACGGCATCGTAGCCCTTCGGAAACGGCATGGCCTGGCTTGCCGGCACGGCGCAATATTCGGCATAACCGCCGCCGTTTGCCAGCGCGCAGATCCGGTCGCCGAGCTGGAAATCGGTAACGCCAGTGCCGAGGCCGACAATCTCGCCTGCGATCTCCAGGCCGAGAATGGGGCTTGCATCCTTCGGCGGCGGATAGGCGCCCTGGCGCTGGGCGACATCCGGCCGGTTGACACCCGCCGCGTCGACCCTCACCAGCACTTCGCCGGGCCTTGGGCTCGGCAGTGGCCCCTCGGCGAGGTGCATGACCTCCGGCCCCCCATGGGTGGGCAGGTCGACATGGCGCATGGTGGCGGGCAGAGACATGGGGGAAACTCCTATGGACAGGACGGACACCTTATACGGGGTGGTGTCCGGACAAATGCGGTAAATCGCCTCGGAAGGGCGTCTGATCATTTTTGGTTGCAATGCTCAAAGCATGAAACCTCACAGTCGAACATTCAGATCTCGTTAACCATGGCCGCGCTTAAACAGGCATCACTATTCGGCACATGACGTGCCAGCATCTTCCTTCCCCGAGAGTCTTTTTCATGACCAGTATTCACACGAATCTGGGCGCGATTGCCGCGCTCCAGACGCTGCGGAGCGTTGCCGCCGACCTGACCGATCATCAGCAGAAGGCCGCATCCGGCCTGCGGATTGCCGTTGCCGCCGACAATGCAGCCTATTGGTCGATTTCCACGACGATGCGCTCGGACAATCTGGCGATCTCGGCCGTATCCGATGCGCTCGGCCTTGGCGCAGCCAAGATCGACACGGCCTATGCCGGGACGGCTGCCATCGTCGACATTCTCGGAGAATTCAAGGCGAGACTGGTCGCGGCCAAGGAGCAAGGCGTCGACCGGGCGAAGGTCCAGGAAGTGTTGACGCAACTGAACGCGCAGGCCGAATCCATCGTCGAATCGGCAAGTTTCAGCGGTGAAAACCTGCTGAAAACGAAGTCCACCTTGCCGCTGCTCGAAGAGGGGCCGATGACGACGAGCGTGGTCTCCTCCTTCGTCCGCGACGCGAACAGCAATGTGCAGGTCAAGACGATGGCGATCGACCTGAAGCAATCCAGCATGCTCAATGTCGGCGGCGGTGGCGGGATCCTGCAAAAGCAGATCCACAGCGTCGGCGACATCGGCGGCTTCCGCGGCACGGGCGTCAACTCCGTCGCACATCAGGGACATGAGCGCCACAAGTTCACCGGTGGCGTGACGTTTGCCGCAGGCGATACCATCACCTTCGACATCAATGTCGACTCCGGCACACATTCGACCGGCAGTGACTATACGCTGACGATCGACAAGGCTCTGGTGGATGCAGCGCTTGGGACCACGGACGGGATCGTCAACAACACGGCAAAACTGCGCGCCGTGCTCGAACGTGCATTCACCGACAATGGCGTTCCGGCGACAGCATACGAGTCCCTGTTTTCGGGCAGCGGCTCCACAACGCATTTCGAGATCGGGTCGCTGGAAACGTCCGGACATCCCGGCTCCAGCATCACAATCTCAAACGTCCTATCCAGTTTTGCCAGCGGCGCCTATCCCCCGGGTTTTGCGATGGGACTGGAGGACGCGCCGGACCAGAACCACGACAACATGTATCCCAAGGCATCCATCTCCTTTTCTACGGCGTTCACGGTGTCGCCGCTGGCGGAAGTCTATTTCGACGTGCAGGTCGGCCCCGGGGCGATGACGACCTATACGATCAACCGGGCGGTCGTCGATTCGGCACTCGGCACGGTCGACGGCTATATCGGCAGTGCGGCGGATCTCGCGGCCGTCATCAGCCAGGCCTCGAGCGGCAGCAATCTGATGGCGGTTGCGACAGGCAACTCGATCACCTTCTCCGCCGACCAGACCGTCTATCCCGAGGCCGGCAATCGCGCCGCGCGTGTCTATGTCGGGAACGTCCAGTCCAACCCGCCCTATGCCCCGGATTTCGATCTGGCCGAGGTCGACATCACCCAGAACATTAGAACCATCGACCAGTATCTGCGGGGCGTCGATCACATGGAGAAGATGGCGATCAGCAGCGCCAGCCGGCTGGGTTCCTTGCAGACACGCATCGAGCTGCAGGCAGAGTTTGCCGAAAAACTCTCCGACAGCATCGACAGTGGTGTCGGCCGCCTGGTGGATGCCGACATGAACGAGGTCTCGACACGTCTGAAGGCGCTGCAGACCCAGCAGCAGATCGCGGCGCAGTCCCTGTCCATCGCAAACAGCAACAGCGAAAGCCTGATGCAGTTGTTCCGCTAAGGCAAGGCGGCGGAGCGCGCCGGCTAAAGGTCGATCTGCATGAAGGTGGCGATCGGGGTCTGGCGGTAATTGCCGAAGGGGTCACGGTCGCGGAAGCCCAAGCTTTCGTAGAGCCGGCGCGCCGCGACATTGCGGATGCCGACTTCGAGCAGCACGGAGCGGAGGCCGCGCTCCCGCGCCGCTTGCAGGATTGCGGAGAGAAGGCTGCGTCCGACACCCTTCCCGGCATGATCAGGATCAACGATCATGCGCTTCAGTTCGGCCGTGCCGTCCGACAGGTCCATCAGGGCGGCACAGCCGAGCGCCTGACCAAAAGCATCGCGGGCGACGAAGAGCGTGACGCTGGGAAGCGCAAGTCTGGCAGCCGTCAACGACTGGCGGAAGGCGCCGGGATAAAGGCGGGCGGCGACCGCGTCGGACAGATCAAGGAGCCGCTGGATTTCGGGCTGGTCGGCTGGCTCGACGGCGATCAAAAGCATCTGTCCCTCGGTCACCTGAACGCTTCCTGTTCCCACTGGCGCATCATGATCGATGGGATTGCAGGTTCAAGCGGCAAGGATGGCGACGTTGCTCATTCCCTGCCTGATTGGCCGATCACCACGCCCTCGGCACTTTCCTTCGCGAGCTTCTTCAACTCCGCGATCTCGCCGCTGATGCGGTTGACGTCGTCGATGACGAGGCCGGGTGGCAGTTCCAGGACGCCGATCGAGCAGCGCATCAGGGGGAAATCGCGCTCAAGGCCCTGACGGTCGAGGCCCTTGATGTGGCCGGTCTGGCGATCGGTTTCGGAATAGAGGTCGATGACGTCGTCGTGGAAATCCGAGAGCAGACGATCGAGGATTTCGGTCAGCTCCTCGCGGGACCAGTCGCTGACGCCGATGAAGAAATCGTCGCCGCCGACATGGCCGAGGAAATCGCCTTCGGAGAAGAAATAGCGGCGGAGGAGCGCTGCGAAAAGCGAGATGGCGTGGTCGCCCTGGTGGAAGCCGTAATGGTCGTTGAACGGCTTGAAATGATCGAAATCGCAGTAGCAGAAGAAGCGCGGGCCATCGCCATCAAGGGCCGCCGTGCGCATGAAGTCGCGGATGGCTCGGTTGCCAGGCAGGCCCGTCAGCGGGTTCTGGTCCTGCGCCGTCTTCAGCTGCTTCTCGCTCATGATGCGGATCAGCGAGGCGGCGGAGACGACGCCGGCATAGCGCATGTTTTCCGTCAGGATGACGCAGTCGGAGCCTTCCATATTGGCAAACATGGTCATCAGCCGCTCGGCATCGGCATCGAGCCCGACGATCGGTGCGCGGTCGACGAAATGCGAGATCGAGCGCTCGTAGAGCTTGTTCTTCAACAGATCCCGGCCGAAGGGCTGATAGATGTATTCCTTCAGATGCCGCTCGTTGATGATGCCGCGGGGCTCGCCATTGGCATTGAGAACGGGGAAGAAGGACTGGCCGGGATTGCGGCGGAAGAGATCGAAGACGTGGTCGATGTTCTCGTGTTCGAAGACGGTGGGCAGCGTTTCGATCTGCTTGCGGATCAGGATCTCGTCGAGCGACTGGGTGGCGCGGCGGGCCTTGCCGACATCCTGGAGATGGGGAAAGGCGCTTTTCAGTTCCGAGACAATGGTGCTGGGGCGGGCGATATACCAGCCCTGGACGAGATCGACGCCGAATTCGCGGCAGGCGAGGAACTCCCCTTCCGTCTCGATGCCTTCGGCAATGACGCGCACGCCGAGCACGTGGCAGAAGTTGACGATATTCTTGACGAGGTGTCGCTTGCGCGGATTGTGGTCGAGGCCGGCGATGAAATGGCGGTCGATCTTCACATAGTCGACGGGATAGTCGCAGAGAAGCTTCATTTCGCCATGGCCGACGCCGAAATCATCAATGGCGAGCTTGAAGCCGGAGCGGCGCAGGCGCTCGACCAGGGCCGCGAATTCCGGGACGCGCGTGTTGTCGAAGCGCTCGGAAAGCTCGAAGCAGACGGAAGACGGCGGGACATGCGCCTTGCGCAGCTGATCGAGCAGGGTGTCGACCAGGGCATTGCCGTCGGGGATCAGGCGGACGTCGAGATTGAGAAAAAGGGTGGCGCCGGCACAATCGGGAAGCGTCGCGAACTTGGCCAGCGCCCGGGTCGCGACCATCTGTTCGAGGGCCAGGAGCTGGCCGGTCGAGGCCGCCTGATCGAGCAGGTCGAGCGGGCTTTCAAAGCCGATGCGGTCATGACCGCGCATCAGGCTCTCATGGCCGAAGACAGCACCGGTGCCGACCTCGACGATCGGCTGGAAGGCGTTTTCGACGACGAGCTTGGCCAGTGTGACGAGCTGGTCAGAGGCAAAACGCCTGAGCGCCCCCAAATCTTCCGCGACCCCCGCACCCATACACGATACTCCCAGTATGCATTTGTTTTTATGGGCGGAAATGTGGTCGAGCAATCGTGAACAAAGGCTTTCCGTAGTGTGACAGTGGGATGAAAGTTTCACGCAAGACCGACTGCTAGAACGAGCCATCGCCTGCCTGGATCACGACGCGAACGGCCATGAAACGCAGGCGCTCCGGCGTGCCGTCCCGGATCGGCAAGCTACGGGATCGCAGCTTCCCGGCCCAGGCTTGCCGGCACGCTTTACCGTTAACGGTCGAGCTCACCCGTCATGATCGACGGCGCCAAAGATTTTTTATTGATTGATCAGTCAATCAAATTTATCATGGGCAGCATAGGAGAAGCCGGATGCCGAAGGTCGGAATGGAGCCAGTGCGCCGAAAGGCGCTTGTCGATGCCGCGTTGAAGACGATCGGCCATCACGGCTCGCTGACGGTCACCATGTCGGAGATCGCGCGCGAGGCGGGTGTTTCTCCGGCGCTGGCGCATCATTATTTCGGCTCAAAGGACCGCTTGCTGATCGAGACGATCCGCTCGCTGCTGCGGCAATTGCGAGCGGATGCGGTCGAGGCGCTCGGCCAGGCGCAGACGCCGCGGCAGCGCATCACGGCGGTGATCCGCATCTCCTTCAATGCCGACCAGTTTGCGCCGGAAGTGGTTGCCGCCTGGCTTGCCTTCTATTCGGAGGCGCAGCGTTCGGAAGAGGTGCGCCGGCTCTTGGCACTATATGCGCGGCGGCTGCATTCGAACCTTCTTTCGGGACTGAAGCCGCTGTGTGGCTCCCCTGAGGCAAGTCGGATCGCCGATGGCGCGGCAGCAATGATCGACGGGCTCTATATCCGCCAGTCTCTGAAGGCAGCGCCCTTGTCGATTGATGCCTCTGTCGCATTGGTCGAGGATTATGTGACGGGGCAGTTGCAAGCCGTGACCGCCGAAACATTTGCCCCTCACCCTACCCTCTCCCCGCAAGCGGGGAGAGGGAGAGGCGACCGCTAGCGCCGGAGTGTCCTTCTCCCCGCAGGCGGGGAGAAGGTGCCCGAAGGGCGGATGAGGGGCATCGCCCGATGATACGATTTGATTGAACGCTGTCCGGAGAGACACCATGAAAGCCCAACCGCAAGCCTCCCACTTCATCGACGGGGAATATGTCGAGGATACAGCCGGCACCGTCATCGAGAGCATCTATCCGGCGACCGGCGAGGTGATCGCAAGGCTGCATGCCGCGACCCCTCAGATCATCGAGAAGGCGATCGCGTCGGCCAAGCGGGCGCAGAAGGAATGGGCGTCCTGGAGCCCGGCAGCGCGCGGACGCGTGTTGAAGAAGGCGGCCGAGATCATGCGCGAGCGCAACCGCGAGCTTTCCGAGCTCGAGACGCTCGACACCGGCAAGCCGATCCAGGAGACGATCGTGGCCGACCCGACCTCGGGGGCCGACAGTTTCGAATTCTTCGGCGGCATCATCGCGACTGCCATGAATGGCAGTCAAATCCCGCTGGGTGGCGACTGGGCCTATACCAAGCGCGTGCCGCTCGGCGTGGTCGTCGGCATCGGTGCCTGGAACTATCCGCAGCAGATCGCCTGCTGGAAAGGCGCACCCGCACTCGCTGCCGGCAATGCCATGGTGTTCAAGCCATCGGAAGTGACGCCGCTTGGTGCACTCAAGATCGCCGAAATCCTGATTGAGGCCGGTGCGCCGAAGGGCGTCTACAACGTCATCCAGGGTGATCGCGAAACCGGGCCGCTGCTCGTCAGTCATCCCGATGTCGCCAAGGTGTCGTTGACCGGCTCCGTGCCCACGGGTCGCAAGGTGGCCGGCGCTGCAGCCTCGCAGCTCAAGCATGTGACGATGGAACTCGGCGGCAAGTCGCCGATCGTCGTCTTCGATGACGCCGATATCGACAGCGCGATCTCAGGCGCCATGCTCGGCAATTTCTACTCGACCGGCCAGGTCTGCTCGAACGGCACCCGCGTCTTCGTGCACAAGGCAATCAAGGAGACGTTCCTCGCCCGCCTGAAGGCCCGCACCGAAGCCATCCTCATCGGCGATCCGCAGGATGAGGCAACCCAGATGGGGCCGATGGTCTCGCTCACCCAGCGCGAAAAGGTGCTCTCCTATATCGACAAGGGCAAGGCGGAGGGCGCAACGCTCGTCACCGGTGGTGGCATTCCGAACAGCGTCACCGGCGAAGGCTTCTACATCCAGCCGACGGTGTTTGCCGATGTCACCGACGACATGACCATTGCCCGGGAAGAGATCTTCGGGCCTGTGATGTGCGTGCTCGATTTCGAGGACGAGGCAGAGGTGATCGCGCGGGCAAACGGCACCGAGTTCGGGCTTTCGGCGGGTGTATTCACGGCGGATTTCTCCCGTGCGCATCGCGTGGTGGATCAGCTGGAGGCCGGCACGCTCTGGATCAACACGTATAACCTCTGCCCGGTCGAAATCCCCTTCGGCGGCTCCAAGCAATCCGGCTTCGGCCGCGAGAATTCGGCAGCGGCGCTGGAGCATTATTCCGAGCTGAAGACGGTTTATGTCGGCATGGGCAAATGCGAGGCGCCGTATTGAGATGAGATCGGGCGTCGCGCGAGGATACCCCCCTCTGTCGGCTTCGCCGACATCTCCCCCACAAGGGGGGAGAGCGGCGCGCGGCTGGCCGCTCGGTCGACTGCACACGATGAGCGCTCTGCCGATAGAAGGTTCGAGAGGCAAAGCGTCTACGACCATTCTCCCCCCGTGTGGGGGAGACGTCGGCGCAGCCGACAGAGGGGGGTATCCCCGGCGACAGAAAGACGGGCATGGCTTCGCCCCCCTCATCCGCCCTTCGGGCACCTTCTCCCCGCTGGGGAGAAGAGGGAGCGCGTGGCGTCTACGTGCCCCCCTCTCCCCTCGGGGAGAGGATGGCCGAGCGAAGCGGAGGCCAGGCGCAACGCGTTGCGCCGGGGGTGAGGGGGCGGCTTGCTGCGAGTGTCAGGAAGCGAGCGTCACCCTCAACTCACACCACGATATCGTCGAGATCGACCTTCAAGGCCGCCGCAATACGCTTGAGCACATCGACGGAGCCGGTCTTCTTGCCGCTCTCGATCTCGGAGAGATAGGGCTGCGAGATGCCGGCAGCGGCGGCGAGGTCGGAGACGGACAGCTTGCGGTAATTGCGGTAGGTGCGGATGCGGCTGTCGGTTTCCCAGAGTTCGTAAACGAGTTCCGCCGGCCAGGTCTCCTCGCCGGCCCGGACACGAGCCAGAATCTTCTCGGCCTCAATGCCATCGATCAAGTCTTCGTACTCGTCCTCGGGGATGAGAACATAGGTCTCGCCGTCGATGACGGTCTTGCGCAGTTCGCCCATGGTTCACTCCTTGTAGATGCCGCCGCGCGGCCCGACTTCGACGACAAGGACCAGCATCGTCTGCTCATCGATGATGACCCGGTCGTCTCCGACGCGAATTCTGAGAAGCGGGCCGCCCTTCAGCTTCTTCAAATCGACCCGCTCGCCTCGTGCGAACGCATCGACTTTCTGGCGGATCGCCTCCCGTCGCCTGGGCTGCATCCGGTCCAACACTTTGCTGGCGGCCCTAGAATACTCCACCTTCTTCATCGGCCCACTATAGCAAATAGCTATAACTCTTCAACCGCTCGGATCTGACCATGCAGAACGCAGACTTCATCATCATCGGTTCCGGCTCTGCCGGTTCGGCGCTGGCTTACCGGCTTTCGGAAGACGGCAAGAACAGCGTCATGGTGCTCGAATATGGCGGATCGGATATCGGGCCGTTCATTCAGATGCCGGCTGCCCTTGCCTGGCCGATGAGCATGAAGCGCTACAACTGGGGCTACCTCTCCGAGCCAGAGCCGAACCTCAACAACCGGCGCATCACGGCACCGCGTGGCAAGGTGATCGGCGGCTCCTCCTCGATCAACGGGATGGTCTATGTGCGCGGATCGGCCGAGGATTTCGAAGGCTGGGAGGAGAGTGGTGCCAAGGGCTGGGGCTATGCAGACGTGCTGCCCTACTTCAAGCGCATGGAGAACTCGCATGGCGGCCAGGACGGCTGGCGCGGCACCGACGGGCCGTTGCATGTCCAGCGAGGCCCCGCCAAGAACCCGCTGGTGCGTGCTTTCGTGGAAGCCGGCAAGCAGGCCGGCTTCGAGACGACGGAAGACTATAACGGCGAGAAACAGGAAGGCTTCGGCCTGATGGAGCAAACTATCTGGCGCTCGCGCCGCTGGTCTGCCGCCAATGCCTATCTCAAGCCAGCGATGAAGCGCGGCAATGTCGAGCTGGTGCGCTGCTTTGCCCGCAAGATCGTCATCGAGAACGGCCGCGCCACCGGTGTGGAAATCGAGCGCAATGGCAAAATCGAGGTGGTGAAGGCCAATCGGGAGGTCATCGTTTCCGCTTCAACCTTCAACTCGCCGAAGCTCCTGATGCTGTCGGGCATCGGACCGGCGCAGCATCTCAAGGAGATGGGCATCGAGGTGAAGGTCGACCGGCCCGGCGTCGGCGCCAACCTGATGGACCACATGGAGTTCTACTTCCAGCAGGTCGCGACCAAACCGGTCTCGCTCTATTCATGGCTGCCCTGGTTCTGGCAAGGGGTGGCTGGCGCGCAATGGCTGTTTTCCGGCACCGGGCTTGGCAGCTCCAACCAGTTCGAATCCTGCGCCTTCGTGCGCTCGGCAGCCGGTGTGAAGCAGCCTGACATCCAGTTCCACTTCCTGCCCGTCGCCATTTCCTATGACGGCAAGGCGGCAGCGAGAAGCCATGGCTTCCAGGTGCATGTGGGCTACAATCACTCGAAATCACGCGGCGCCGTCACCCTGCGCTCGTCCGATCCGATGGCCGATCCGGTGATCAAGTTCAACTATATGAGCCATGAGGAAGACTGGGTGAAGTTCCGTCACTGCGTTCGGCTTACCCGCGAGATCTTCGGCCAGAAGGCTTTCGACGCCTTTCGCGGACCGGAAATCCAGCCGGGCGAAGGGGTGCAGACGGACGAGCAGATCGACGCCTTCCTGCGCGAGCATCTGGAAAGCGCCTATCACCCCTGCGGCACGTCGAAAATGGGCGCGAAGGACGATCCGATGGCCGTGGTCGATCCGGAATGCCGGGTCATCGGCGTGAAGGGTCTGCGCGTCGTGGACTCGTCGATCTTTCCGCGGCTGACCTATGGCAACCTCAACGGCCCCTCGATCATGACCGGCGAGAAGGCGGCGGATCATATCCTCGGGCGACAGCCCCTGCCCCGCAGCAATCAGGAACCGTGGATCAACCCGCGCTGGGAAGTCAGCGACCGGTAAGGGTCATGCCTTTGACGACGGGGGGCTCCAGCGTCGGGCAAGCCGTGTCTTCCCTCTCCAGTCCATAGACGCATTGGATCTTGGCATAAATTGCGCAAGACACCGAATTTCGTCCCTCGTCAACCTGCAGAAACGCAAGACTGAGCTGCGCGTCGCGTCATACTTCTCAGATGGCTACGCTCAGCCCAACTTCATTGCTGACGCAGCACCCTGGCGGCAAGGGAGAAGGGACTGGACACGGTCTGGGCGGCAGCATCCAGCACGAAGGCTCCTGCATCGCCGAGCGTCGCACTCGAGGTAGGTGTGCCAAGGGTTGCGGCCAGCTGTTTCACGTCGAAGAAGCGGTTGTGATTGGTGGCATCGACGGATTCGAGCGACGAGATATCGATGACCGTCACGCCATAGCGCTTGGCGGCCTCAGCCACTTCCGGATTGCGCGCGTCCAGCGCGCCGACGCGCTGGGTGCCAGCGCCGAGAATGCTCGAGACCTGCAGCGCCCGGTCGTCCGGCGAGACGAGAATGGTGATCGGGATGCGCATGCGACCGATGACGTCGAGCTGGGCCGTGAAGACATCTTCGTCGATGTCGGGCGCTGCCATGATGACCCTCAGCCGATCGAGGACGTCCCCCTTGCCCTGCAGTCTCAGCTGTCGCAGCGCCTCGACCGTCAGCCAGCCCCCCATCGAATGGGCGAAAACATCGACCTCACCCTTTCGCGCCCGCACCATATCGGCGAGCAGGTCGGCCAGCGCATCGCGGGAATAGGTGGCGGATTCCTTGTCGGCGACATAGGCCGGGAGAGCGGCGAGCGAAGGCCAGGAGAAGAGGACCGGCGTTCCGTCGAGATTGCTGTCCGTTTTAAGCTGGGCGAGGCGGAAGAGCGCTTCCTGGAAATTGTAGTTGTAGCCGTGCACGAAGACGACCGGCGGGGCGGCTTCGCGGGCGCGGATCGCCTGCAGGAGGCTGGCGCGATCCAAAACGGACTGCGAAACCACGGCGAAATCGGTCTTCGGATCAACCTTGCGGCCGGGTTTCGGCCATTCGATGTTTGCCGGCTTGTGATTTGGCGGGATGGAGACGGCGAAGCTCGCATAGTTCGGCTCGCGCGTCTTGGTCGTCGTGAAGACGTTCTCGCCGGGTTCCGCGCGATCGCGTGTCGTCACCGTATACAGCGTTTCGACCCGCGTCGGCTTGTAGTCACCGAGCGCTACCGTCCCCAGCGTCTCAGGGCCCGGGCGACCGGCGCAGGATGCCAGGCCCGTGGCTGAAACCAGGCAGAGCGCCACGAAGGCCGCTCGCGACCGACGATAGGGGCCGAAGGAAAGAAGGCGCATCCGGGATCATCCTTGCAGATCGACAATCGCCCGCCTCGTGTCGTCATGACCGGGCCGGAGCGGCGAGCTATAACCGGAGACGAGGATGGAGCCAAGGCCCGGCGGCCGGCCCGGCGTCACGATCGCGGCACGGGGCCGAGACGCGCGGCTTTGCACAGCGCCATGCATACTAATCTGGTTATGATTTACGGCCACATAATTATTTGCGTGCCCGCATCCCATCTGTAATCATAACTTATAAGGAAGAGTCTGCCGGATGGGAGTGAGGAACCGGGCGACGCGATCTTTACATGACTTTCGTCATGTTTTCTGATTGCTCTGTTGCCTCGAGCCGGACGATTTTTCCAGATCAACAAGACATGGGAGGAAATCATGTTGCGCCAGTTTCTTATCGCCGGATTGTCCGGTGCCGCATTGTCGATGATGGCGTCCGCCAGCTTCGCCGCAGACGTTACACTCAAGCTTCACCAGATGTTGCCGCCACAGGCGACGATCCCGGCCAAGGTGCTGCAGCCCTGGGCCGAGAAGATCCAGGCCGATTCAGGAGGCCGAATCGTCGTGGAGCTTTACCCCGCCATGCAGCTCGGCGGCAGGCCGGCCGACCTCGTGGACCAGGTAAAGGACGGCGTGGTCGATCTGACCTGGACGCTCTTCGGCTATACGCCAGGCCGCTTCCCGAAGTCGGAAGCCTTCGAACTCCCGTTCATGGTGACGACAGCCGAGGCCACCTCGCTCGCCTTCCAGGATTATTACGAGAAGCACCTCAAGGACGAGTTGACCGACTACCACGTGCTGGCAGTCCACACCCATGGTCCGGGCCTCATCCACACCATCGCCTCCAAGCCGGTCGAAAAGCTCGAGGACATGCAGGGTCTGAAGCTGCGCGGCACCTCGAAGGTCATCAACCAGATGCTTGAAGCCATGGGCGCCTCTGCCGTCGGCATGCCTGTCACGGCCGTTCCGGAAAGCCTGTCGAAGAGCGTCATCGACGGTTCCGTCGTTCCGTGGGAAGTGACCCCCGCCATCAAGATCGCCGAGCTTGCGCCGAACCATACCGGCTTCTCCGGTCCGAACGGACTTTACACCGGCACCTTCGTGTTCGCGATGAACAAGGACAGCTATGACGCGATGCCGGACGACCTGAAGAAGGTGATCGACGACAATTCCGGCAAGGAACTCGCCCGCCTCTTCGGCCAGGCCATGGATGCAGGCGACATCGGCGGCAAGGAGATTGCCGAGAAGAACGGCAACAAGATCATCACCCTCGACGAAGCCGAGACGGCACGCTGGAAGGCTGCAGGCGAGGCCGTGACCAAGGCCTGGATCGCCGAAATGGACGGCAAGGGTCTGGATGGCACGACACTCTACAACGACGCCCTTTCTCTTATCCAGGCCAATACCCAATAACCTCCCCGCCTTGTCCGGGCGCTTGTCGGAAGGCGCCCGGATCCTTTGCACAGACTTTCAAAGGACTTTCTGATGGCGACTGCCGTTTCCACCAGCTTCGAACGATTGGAGCGGGCGTGCCATGGCCTGGCCTCCGCCCTCGTCCTATTCGGCGGCTTCTGCCTCGTGGTTGCCTGTGCGCTGACCGTCGCCTCGATCGTGGGCTCGGTCACCATCCGCCCCCTGCCGGGTGAAATCGAACTGGTCGAAGCGCTGTGCGGGCTCGCAGTCTTCGCCTTCCTGCCCTTCTGCCAGCTGAAGCGTGGCCATGTGGGCGTCGACATCCTGATCTCTGCCTTCGGACCGAAGGCGATGAACTGGACGCAGCTGATCGGCGACATCGTCATCGCCATCCTGATCGGCCTCGTCACCTGGCGCCATGCCATAGGCACCATGGACAAATTCGGCAATGGCGAAACCACGCCACTGCTTCTTCTGCCCGTCTGGTGGGGCTTTGCCATTGCGCTTGCCCTCCTCGTCGCCAACCTCCTCGTCTGCTTCTATGTGATCGCTGCCGATATCCGCGACATCCGCCGCGGCAAGACGATCGTCGCTGCGATGGGAGCGCACTGATGAGCAGCATTGAAATCGGCCTCTGGTCTTTCCCCGTCCTCATTCTGCTGATTTTCCTGCGCGTGCCGATTGGCGCTGCCATGCTCGCCACCGGCGTCGTGGGCACCTATCTGGTGCTCGACCGCTGGACGCCGATCCTGGCGCAGATGAAGGTTCTGGCCTGGAACACGAATGCGAATTATTCGCTGTCGATCATTCCGCTCTTCCTGCTGATGGGACAATTCGCTGCCCGTGGTGGCATGAGCCAGGCCTTGTTCAACGCGGCCGCCGCCTTTGTCGGCCATCGCAAGGGCGGCGTTGCCATGGCGGCAATCGGTGCGTCTGCCGGCTTCGGCTCGATCTGCGGCTCGTCGCTTGCGACAGCTGCGACCATGGCGCAGGTGGCGCTGCCGGAACTGAAGCGCAACGGCTATGCGGGCGGGCTTGCAACCGCGACGCTGGCTGCCGGCGGCACGCTCGGGATCCTGATCCCGCCCTCCGTCGTGCTGGTCATCTACGCGATCCTTGCCGAGCAGAACATCGCCAAGCTCTTCCTCGCAGCCTTCGTGCCGGGTCTGATCGCGGCGATTTCCTATCTCGTCGTCATCGCCATCTATGTCCGGCTGAAGCCGGAAAGTGCCGGCCAGGCGCCGCGCATTCCGTGGAAGGACCGCGTGCCGGCCCTGATTGCCGTCTGGCCGGTCGTCGCCATCTTCTTTGCCGTCGTCGGCGGCATCTATCTCGGCTGGTTCACGCCGACCCAGGCTGCCGCCGTGGGTGCCGTCGGTGCCGGCCTCGTCGCCTTTGCCAATGGCGGTCTCGACCGCACGTCGCTGATTGCCTGCTTCAAGGAGACGGCGGTTTCCACCGGCATGATCTTCTTCATCATTCTCGGCGCCTCGGTGTTCAACTCCTTCCTCGCCTTTTCCCGCCTGCCGCAGATGGGTGCGGAATGGGTGACGGCGCAGGGCTTTGCACCGATGACCGTGCTGATCATCATTCTCCTGCTCTACATCATCTTCGGCTGCATCATGGACTCGCTCTCCATGATCGTCTTGACCATCCCGATCTTCTTCCCGATCGTGACGGCGATGGATTTCGGCATGAGCCCGGAGCACTTCGCCATCTGGTTCGGCATTCTGGTGCTGATGGTGGCCGAGATCGGCATGATAACGCCACCGGTGGGCTTAAATCTCTTCATCATATCGGCCATGTCGCGCGACGTGCCGATCCGCGAGACCTATAAGGGGATCGTGCCCTTCGTCACCGCCGACGTCTTCCGCATCGTGCTTCTGACGGCCTTTCCGATCATCTCGATCTTCCTGGTGTGACCAGGCGCGGGACCGGCACAGCCCAGGTTTCAGGCTGGTCCGGACGGCAGCGCAGACAGGCCCTGAAGCCGCCCGCCCGGGCGGCTTCAGCCGTTTCGTGGAAGGTGACATTTTCCGGTCGCGCCGGACGAGAGGGGCAGGACGGACGGCAGAAGATCCGGGTCGACAGCACGCCATAGACGAAATCTCCCTCCATTGACGCATCACGGGTGCGGATCGCCTGCCAGCGGGCACCGTCGGTCTGATCAGGGTTCATGGCTATCTCCTCTCGCAAACACGCGGATAAGCATCGCCAGCGAGGACCGAACGGACCACCCGTTTCCTGTGCCCCCTCAGATTTCCTGATGACGCTCACCGACAAAGCAGGCTAGGTGTTGATTCTTGCGCAACCTGATCCCGAGCTCCATGGAAACCTCGCTCTACCTTCCCGTCAAAAGCTTCCTCGAGCAGGCGGGCTATACCGTGAAGGGCGAGATCGGTGGCTGCGATCTCGTGGGCTTAAACGACGAGGATCCGCCGGTTGTGGTGGTCTGCGAGCTGAAGCTCAGTTTCAATCTCGAGCTCATCCTGCAGGCGGTCGACCGAGCCTCGGTCGCCGACGAACTCTGGATCGCCGCGCGCATTTCGGCCAAAGGCAAGGGCCGCGAGAGCGACAAACGCTACCGCGATCTCTGCCGGAGGCTTGGCATCGGCATGCTCGGCGTTGCCGACAACGGCACGGTCAATGTCATCGTCGGTTCGGTGACACCAATGCCCCGAACCAATCCGAAGCGCCGGTCCCGGCTGATGCGCGAACATCAGAAGCGCCGGGGTGACCCCGCCGTCGGCGGCAGCACCCGCACCCCCTTGATGACCGCCTATCGCCAGCAGGCGCTCGGCTGTGCCGCAGCACTTGCATCCGGGCCCCTTAAGGTGCGCGACGTCAGGGCAAGCGTTCCCGAAGCGGGCAAGATCCTGCAGGCGAATGTCTATGGCTGGTTCGAACGGGTCGAGCGCGGTGTCTATGGGCTGACACCGGCGGGGCTGGAAGCGCTCGAACGGTGGCAGAAGCCGTGACCGCACGCCTGCCCTAGAGAAAGCCGATCCAGCGGCCGGCGAGGACGGCCGACAGCCATGTTGTCAACGAGAAAACAGCGCCGAGTTTCAACAGAAGCGACGCCTCCCCTGCCACGATCATCTCGGCCCAGTCCCGGGAGAGATGAACGAACACGGCATTCGCGGTTCCGAGGCCGACGAGCAGGAGCTTGACCAGGAAGGCGGTATTGCCGGCATATTCGACCGGACGGACGGAGAAGAGGACAGCGCCAGTGATAACAGCAAGGCAGAGGGCCAGGGCGGCGATCCGCGAAAGCAGTTCGGCGGTCTCGGCGAGCGGCAGGCTCTTGAATCGGCCGAGCAAGCGAAGATCGAGGATCACGCTCGCCCCGACCAGCATGGCGAGCGACAGGATGTGTGCAGCATTGGCAAAGATGTAGAGCACCGGCGAGACGGTGAGTGCTTGCGCGACCACCGACTCGCCGAGGATTGCCAGCCATTCCATGCCGTCAGTTGGTCACGATGCGGCTTGGATAGATGTCGTAGTTCTTGCCCTCGACGACGACACGCACCGCCTTCAGGCGCTTTTCATCCGGATCGAGCGAGCGGTTGCCGCGCACGGTGATCTCGTCGCCGACAGCCACGACGCCCTCGACGAATCCGGAGCGCTGGGTCTGGTTCGGATTGCCAAGTTCGATGCGCCAGAGGCCTTCTGCTGTCTCCAGTTCGAGCGTCGGATGCGGCGGGGCAAAGGAGATGGTGGTGATTGTGCCGGTCAGGTCGATCTGGTCGGCCTCGGCCCAGGACCAGCCGTGATGGGCCATGGCAGCGCCGGCGATAAGGGTAGCGCCGGCCAGGGCCGAGAGGGACAGCGTGAACTTGGGCATGGACGGCAGGGAAAATGCGCGGGTCATGATCGTCTCCGGATTTGGTCACAGCTACTCTCAAGGGTAGTGCGCGGATCCGGATTTGCGACCTCACCTTTGCTTGATCGTGCGGTGAAGCGGGACAAGGGCGCTGGTTTGCGGGCGCCCCCTGTCCTCATCTCAGTGCAAGGCAGCGCTGGCGGCCAGCCGCTCGTCCTTGTCGTGCAGGGCGAAGCGGTCGACCATGTCGGCGCTGGCCTCGTTGAAGCCGAGAACGTCGACCTCGAGACCGGCCTTGCGGTATTTCAGCACGATCTTGTCGAGCGCACCGACGGCGGTGATGTCCCAGAGATGGGCCGCTGTCACGTCGATGACGATCTTGCTTGCCCTGTCCGTGAAATCGAAGGCGTGAATAAAGCTCTCGGCCGAGGCGAAGAAGATCTGGCCGGTGACGCGGTAGGTAATGGTGCCGGATGCTTCGTCGGCATGGCGGCTGACGCGGAAGAGCTTGGCCACCTTGCCGGCGAAGAAGATGCCGGAGAGCAGCACGCCGACAATGACGCCCTTGGCGAGGTCATGGGTGGCGACCACTGTCACGACCGTTGCCAGCATGACGACAGAGGACTGCCAGGGATTGCGACGGAGATCCAGGATCGAGCGCCAAGAGAAGGTCCCGATCGAGACCATGATCATGATGGCGACCAAGGCTGCCATCGGAATGATGCGGACGAGATCGTCGAGCACCACGATCAGGAAGAGCAGAAAGGCGCCGGCGACGAAGGCCGACAGGCGTCCCCGGCCGCCCGAGGTGACGTTGATGACAGACTGGCCGATCATGGCGCAGCCGCCCATGCCGCCGATCATGGCGGAGGCGATGTTGCCCGTGCCCTGACCGATGCATTCCTGGCTCTTATTGCTCGGGGTGTCCGTCATGTCATCGACGATCTGCGCGGTCAGCAAGGACTCAAGCAGGCCGACGGCGGCGAGCGTCAGCGAATAGGGCAGGATGATCTGCAATGTCTCGAGGGTGAGCGGCACATCCGGCAGCAGGAAGACGGGCAGTGTCGAGGGCAGTTCGCCGAGGTCGGCGACGGTGCGCAAGTCCATGCCCGTCCACCAGGCAAGCGTCGTCAGGACGATGATGGCGACGAGCGGCGACGGGATCGCCTTGGTCACATAGGGGAAGAGGTAGATGATCGCTAGGCCGCCGGCGATCATGGCATAGGTCAGGCCCGGCACGCCGATCAGTTCCGGCAGCTGCGCCATGAAGATCAGGATGGCGAGCGCGTTGACGAAGCCGGTGATGACCGAGCGGGAGACGAAGCGCATGACACGGCCGAGCTTCAGGAAGCCGGCCAGGATCTGGATCACGCCCATCAGGATGGTGGCGGCAAAGAGATATTGTAGGCCGTGTTCCTTGACCAGCGAGACCATGATGACGGCGGTGGCGGCGGTGGCGGCCGAGATCATGCCGGGTCGGCCGCCGACAAAGGCGGTGACGCAGGCGATGGCGAAAGAGGCATAAAGGCCGACCTTGGGGTCGACGCCGGCGATGACCGAGAAGCCGATGGCCTCAGGGATGAGGGCGAGCGCCACGACGATGCCCGAGAGGATGTCACCACGAATATTGGAAAACCACTCGCGGCGGTAATTGGAAAGAGTTTGCATTGTTGATTTTTCACAGTTGTTGCAACGGTCCGAGAGGGGCTCGGGCCAGGAATAGAAGATGGGTTGCGTTGCTGTGTTGTCTGGCGGATCGGCGGCCAGAAGAGCCACCCGGAGTTTCACCGGGTCCTTGTGGATGAGTCTCGTGTAGCCGAAAGCCTGCTGTAGCGCAACAATGGGCGACGGACGGCAGGCAATGCGACCTTGCCTACTCCAAACAGTGAAGGCGGCCCTTTCGGAACCGCCTTCCTGACCCTTGGGAGGAGCCGCCTGTCAGGGGCGGTAGATCTGGTCGAAGACACCGCCTTCGCCGAAGTGCTCCGGCTGCGCCTTGGCCCAGCCGCCGAAGAGCGGATCGTCGATGGTGACGAGATCGAGCTTGGGCAGTTCGGGGCCGGAGCCGGGGGCCACAAGATCCGGACGCGAGGGGCGATAGAAGTGCTTGGCGGCAAGCGCCTGGCCTTCTGCCGAATAGAGGTAGTTCAGATAGGCTTCCGCCTGTTTGCGGGTGCCCTTCTTGTCGACGACGACATCGACGACCGCGACCGGCGGTTCGGCGAGGATCGACAGCGAGGGGGTGACGATGTCGAACTGGTCAGCGCCGAATTCCTTGCCGGCGAGATAGGCCTCGTTTTCCCAGGAGATCAGCACGTCGCCGATCTCGCGCTGGGCAAAGCTCGTCAGCGAGCCTCGGGCACCGGTATCGAGCACGGGGGCGCGGCGGTAGATCTCGGCGATATAGTCGCGGATCTTCTGCTGGTCGCCGCCGAATTCCTCGTTGGCCCAGGCCCAGGCGGCGAGATAATTCCAGCGCGCGCCGCCCGAGGTCTTCGGGTTCGGGGTGACGATCTGCACATCGCCCTTCACCAGATCGCCCCAATCCTGGATGCCCTTCGGATTGCCCTTGCGCACCAGAAAGACGATGGTCGAGGTGTAGGGGGACGAATTGTTCGGCAGGCGTGCACGCCAGTCGGGCGCGATCAGATTAGTCCGCTCGGAGATGATGTCGATGTCGCTTTGCAGGGCGAGGGTTACGACATCGGCCTCAAGGCCTTCCATCACGGCGCGGGCCTGACGACCTGAGCCGCCATGCGACTGGCTGATCCGCACGTCCTCGCCCGTCTCCTGCTTCCAATGCGTGGCGAAGGCGGTGTTGAACTCGGAATAGAGCTCGCGCGTCGGATCATAGGACACGTTCAGCAACTCAGTTGCTCCAGCCGGCAGCACAAGTCCGGTGGACAGGCTCAGTCCGACGAGAAACGCCGCAAGATTTTTCCCAATGCACTTTTTCATCTGTGCCTCCTCTCTGGCGTTAATGATTTAAGACTACTGCACAAGTCGTCTTAGTCAACACGGTCGGGAAAATAGCAAAACGGTGCTCGAAAGAGGTGGCGGCGACAGAACGGACACGCTGGCGAGGTCATCGATCATGGGGAAATCTCCCGCCATATCGGCAACGGACGAAATGGCGGAGCCATCCTCGCGGACGGTCGACGTGGACCGAATGCTCAGCAATGCTTGGCAATCGGCGATCTCGTGATGGCAGTCGCGCCTGCGCTCCACAGGGCCTGCCCGGTGGCCGTCAGTCTGCGATCAATCAGGGTGATAGGAGGACCTGTCCCTCGCCTCCCTACCCACATCATCGTCACAAAAGGGTGATTGAGGTAAAAAATAATCGTTGTATGTCATAGTTAAATGACGGTGTCTTTCCATTCTAACCCGCTGTTTTTCCTCAATCCTTCCTTCAAGTATCCTCCATGATACCGGGTACTTTCACCGAACCAATCAGTTCGATTGTGCGCAAAGGGGTATTGATTTCCCAATCGCAATACGCCAAATACATCTCATCGAACCGAGCAGTTCGATCACGCAAGGTTCTAAAGGCCAACACAATGAAGACCATCGCAGCAGCACTCCTGACCACCATCGCAGCCGCTTCGGCCGCTTTCGCGATCGAGCCAGTCCCTGGCTCAATCACCTATGGCGGTGCGCAGCCAAGGCTCGAACAGGCACCCGCCGGTTCGAACTTCTTCCACACCTTCCATCTCAACGGCACGGAAGTCCATGAGATCTACAAGGTGAATGCAGACCGGACCGTCTCCCTCGTCTTCCGTTCCATGGCGAACGACTGACAGGACAAGGACGATCCCATCACGGGTAGATACTACCCATTACTACAATCTGGAGCTGAATGCCTGAGGCATGGCTCAATCTTAGATAAGGAAACACGACCATGAAGACCATCATCTCTGCAGCCCTCATCACGCTTGCAGCCGGCTCGGCAGCCTTCGCTTCCGTTCAGCCGATCCCGGGCTCGATCACCTATGACAACGCCAATGTTCAGCTGGAAAAGGCACCTGCCGGTTCGACCTTCTTCCACACCTTCTCGAACGGTGACGGCCGCGACATTCGCGAAGTCTACAAGGTCAATGCCGACAAGTCGGTGACCCTCGTCAACCGCACGGTTTCCAACGCTTCGTAATCAGCGCGCCTCCCAAGACGTGAAGACCTCCAGCGGCAGGCTCGGCCCCTTCCACCGCCCCGAGCCGCCGCCCACAAAATGCACAAAGGACCATTACCATGAAGACCATCATCTCCGCAGCCCTCATCTCCCTCGCAGCCGGCTCGGCCGCTTTCGCTTCCGTCCAGCCGATCCCGGGCTCGATCACCTATGACAACCCGAACGTCCAGCTTGAGAAGGCTCCCGCCGGTTCGACCTTCTTCCACACCTTCTCGGACGGCAGCGGTCGTGACGTCAACGAAGTCTACAAGGTCAATGCCGACCAGACCGTGACCCTCGTCACCCGCACGATTTCCAACGCTTCGTAATCAACGCGCCTCCCAAGACGTGACACCCTTCGGCGGCCGGCTCGGTCCCCTCTCCCCTTCCCCCAACCGGGCCGCCGCCAACCCCACGCTACACAAGGAATACGACCATGAAGACCATCATTTCTGCAGCCCTCATTTCCCTCGCAGCCGGTTCGGCCGCTTTTGCAACCGTCCAGCCGATCCCGGGCTCGATTACCTATGACAACGCCAATGTTCAGCTGGAAAAGGCACCCGTCGGTTCGACCTTCTTCCACACCTTCTCCAACGGTGACGGCCGTGACGTTCGCGAAGTCTACAAGGTCAACGCCGACAAGACGGTGACCCTGGTTAACCGCACGGTTTCCAACGCGTCCTGATTCAAGGGTGCGTGGTGGGCCTCGGGGCTTCGGTCCCGGGGCCCTTTTTGCATTTTTTGATATCGTGAAGGACTTTCGGCCTGTCCCTTTCAGTGGGCAGGTTCGGTGACTTCGCCTGCGGCATCCGCAAGGCTCGTCGAGAGCAGCACCGCCCGGGTCTCGTCGGCCACGCGAGCGAACACCCGGCGGATCTCGCAATCGGTCTCGCCATCACAATCCTCGCATCGGCGATAGGCGGTGAGCGAAAGGCAGGGCAAGGGTGCGACGGGACCGTCGATCAGGCGCAGCACTTCGCCATAGGTGATCTCGCTTGCCGGCCGGTGCAGCAGATAACCGCCCTGTTTTCCACGCCGGCTTTCGACCATGCCGCCACGTTTCAGATCCAGCATGATCTGCTCGAGAAACTTCTTCGGGATCTTTTGGCGGTCGGCGATATCGGGAATCTGGATCGGCTCGCCCGGCTCTGCGCGAGCGAGGAGTGTCAGCGCCCTCAGCGCGTATTTGGCTTTCTGTGTGATCATCGAGCGTCTAAATCTGCCAGAACCGGTGCCACAATCGTGGGTCCGGCCATAGCGCAATTTGCCATGGCATTCCACGGATCATTTCGACGCTGCGGCACGAATTGCCGCGATAGGCGCGTGAGAGAGAGATATTTGCTCTTTGTCCGCGCCTCCGCGCATGTCGATTTCTGTCCGCCCCGCCGCTCATGCTGGATAATGGCACAACTGAGCAGGGAACCGACATGACCATCAACACCTCCGCAGACCTGGCCAGGGCACTGGACCAGAAACTCGCATCCGCAGACCTCACCGAACGCCTGCGCATCGTAGCGAGCCTCGATGGCCGCGCCGTCTTCACGACGTCGCTCGGCATCGAGGATCAGGTGATCACGGCAGCGATCGGGCTTGGCCAGCTGCCGATCGATGTTTCGACGCTGGAGACCGGGCGGCTGTTCAAGGAAACGGTCGACCTGATCGCCGAGACCGAAGAGCGTTTCGGCATCGCCATCAAGCGGTTCCATCCGCACCAGGACGACATCGACGCCTATGCCGCGAAATATGGCTTGAACGGCTTTTACGAAAGCGTCGAAGCGCGGCATGCCTGCTGTCATGTGCGCAAGCTGGTTCCGCTGGCGGAGGCGCTGTCAGGCGCCCGCTTCTGGATCACGGGCTTGCGCCGCTCGCAATCCGGCAACCGGGCAACCACGCCCTTTGCCGAATATGACGCCGAGCGCGACCTGATCAAGGTCAACCCGCTGGCCGACTGGTCGCTCGACGACATCAACGCCTATGTCGAAGCCGAAAGCGTGCCGATCAATCCGCTGCATGCCCGAGGCTATCCGTCGATCGGCTGCGAGCCCTGCACAAGGGCAATCAAGCCTGGCGAGCCGGAGCGCGCCGGCCGCTGGTGGTGGGAGAATGACGAGAAGCGCGAATGCGGCCTGCATGTGCCGGAGGCGGCGACGTCTCTGGTGCCAACGCCGGCTTGAACTGGAACGAGAATTCACCCCCCTCTGTCACTTCGTGACATCTCCCCCACAAGGGGGGAGAGCGGAGCGCCAGCCACTCGCCTCCCTGCCTGGACTGGGCGCTAGGGAAGCGGATTTCGGTCTCCCTCCTTGTGGGGGAGATGCCGGCAGGCAGAGGGGGGTGCCACGAAATGCCATCGTCGATGGCCATCAAGGCAGACAGAGACCATGCACACACATACATCTGAATTCGATCCGCATTCGCGCGACCCGATCACCAAGCCGCCGCTCGATCCGCATCTGAAGGCGCTGGAGAATGAGGCGATCTATATCTTCCGCGAAGTGGCGGCCGAGTTTGAAAAGCCGGTCATGCTCTACTCGATCGGCAAGGACTCGTCGGTGCTCCTGCATCTGGCGCGCAAGGCCTTCTTCCCCGGTCGTGTGCCCTTCCCGCTGTTGCATATCGACACCGGCTGGAAATTCCCCGAGATGATCGCGTTTCGCGATGCGACGGCGGAGAAGTTCGATCTCGACCTCATCGTACACACCAATCCGCGCGGCAAGGAAGAAGGCATCGGCCCCTTCAGCCATGGCTCGGCCTATCATACCGACGTGATGAAGACCGAGGCGCTCCGCCAAGCACTCGATGCCGGCAAATATGACGCGGCCTTCGGCGGCGCGCGCCGCGACGAGGAAGCCTCCCGCGCCAAGGAGCGCATCTATTCCTTCCGCACGCCCGACCACAAATGGGATCCGCGCAACCAGCGCCCGGAACTCTGGAACATCTATAACGGCATGATCCGCCGCGGTGAAAGCGTGCGCGCCTTCCCGCTGTCGAACTGGACCGAGGTCGACATCTGGCGCTACATCCAGGCCGAAAACATCGAACTGCCGCCGCTCTATTATGCGAAGCAGCAGAAGTATGTGGAGCGGGACGGGATGCTGATGTGGGCCGAAGATCCGCGCTTCGAAGCGCTGCCCGGCGAACAGATCCAGGAAGGCATGCTGCGCTTCCGCACCCTCGGTTGCTGGCCGCTCACCGGCGGCATCCGCTCCCATGCGACCACCCTCGACGAGGTGATCGCCGAACTCGAAATCGCCACCGTCTCCGAACGCCAGGGCCGCGCCATCGACCGCGACCAGGCCGGTTCGATGGAAAAGAAGAAGCGCGAAGGATATTTCTGAGATGACCGCTCAAGCCAACACCGCCCTCGCCGCCGAAATCCTCGAGGTGCCGCACGCCGAAGCCGCAGCGGTCATTCGCGACAGCCGTCCGCTGCGCCTGATCACCTGCGGCTCTGTCGATGACGGCAAGTCGACGCTGATCGGGCGTCTGCTGTGGGATACCAAGGCCGTCAAGGAAGACCAGGCGGCGACGCTGCGTCGTGATAGCGGCCAGCAGAACGACCTTGGCCTGCCCGATTTCGCCCTGCTTCTCGACGGGTTGCAGGCGGAGCGCGAACAGGGCATCACCATTGATGTCGCCTATCGCTATTTCGCCACCGACCGCCGCTCCTTCATCGTCGCCGACACGCCCGGCCATGAGCAGTATACCCGCAACATGGCAACCGGCGCCTCGACGGCGGATCTGGCCATTCTTCTGGTCGACGCCCGTGCCGGCCTGCTGGAGCAGACACGCCGCCATGCCACCATCGCCTCGCTGATGGGCATCAGGCAGTTCGTGCTGGCGGTGAACAAATTCGACCTCGTTTCCTACGACAAGGCGGTGTTCGACCAGATCAGCACCGAGTTCAAGGCACTGGCGCTGACGCTCGGCGTGCGGCAGGTGACGGCCATCCCGATGTCGGCGCTGAAGGGCGAAAACGTCGTCTATTCCGCGCGATCGGTGATCCCGTGGTATGAAGGACCGACGCTGGTCGAGACACTGGAACTCGCCACGCTGCGTTCCGGCCAGTCGACCGGCTTCCGCCTGCCCGTCCAGCGCGTTTCGCGTCCGGGTGAGAGCTTCCGCGGCTATCAGGGCACGGTTGCCGGCGGTGCCGTGAAGCCCGGCGACAGCGTCGCCATCCTGCCCTCCGGCCAGGTCGCCAATGTCAAGCAGATCGTCACCTTCGACCTCGTGCGCAACGCCGCCGTTTCCGGCGATGCGATCACCTTGGTGCTCGACCGCCAGGTGGACGTGGCGCGCGGCGATATGATCGTCTCGCTCGATGCCCAGCCGCAGACGGGCCTTGCCTTCGACGCCCAGATCGTGGCCCTGCAGCCCGATGGCATCGTGCCCGGCAAGCGCTACTGGCTAAAGGCCGGCTCGCGCCGCCAGCGCGTGCAGGTCGAGCCGGTACAGCAGCTGGATCTCAAGTCCGGAAAGTGGCAGTCAGCCGAGATGCTGCAGATGAACGCGATCGGCAAGGTGCATCTTTCCTTTGACGAGACGGCGATCTTTGACCCTTACGAGCTGAACCGCGGCACCGGCGCCTTCATCCTGATCGATCCGGACACCAACAATACGGTGGCTGGCGGGATGATCACCGCCAAGCGCACCGAACTCGGCGGGCTCAACGCCCATGAGGGGCGTGTGATCCTGTCGCTGCCGGCGGATCTCGCCGAACAGCTGTTGGCGACCGAGCTGCTCGCCAGCCGGCGCGACGAGGTGGAGACACGCCGCGTGACGACAAGTGCGGCACGGCAATTGCTCGACGATATCGACGGTTGATCGGCAGTTTTTCGGCTGAACCGCTACACCCGATGGAGAACGGCTCGCCTTGCGCGGGCCGTTTGCGTTTCGAGCCGCTGCTGCCAACCTGCTTTTCTTCCTGAAATGACACGCTAATATACGATGCAAATCAGCTAGGGGCCGGCATGCATCGCAACAGGCAGCAGGAACGGGAAGTGTTGATCGGCCTGGCCGAAACGCTTGTCACGAGCGGGATCTCGAAACTTCTGCTGCATGCCTGGGAACGCCGCTATGGGATCGAGCCTCAAGAGCGCAGCCCTACAGGACGGCGCTTCTATACACGCGAACAGGTGGAACGGCTGCGGCTGTTGAAGTCCTGCAGCGACGGCGGCTATCGGATCAGTTCGCTCGTTCCCCTCTCCAACGAGGCCTTGTTGCGGCTCGAATGCGAGTTGGCAGCCCGTCAGGCGCTTTCGGAAATCATCGACGCCATACAGGCTCTGGACAGCGATCGTCTGCAGGCGCTGTTGCAGACCCGCGCCGAAACCGAGGCGCCCGAGCAATTCATTCGGGCCACGGCACTGCCGCTGATGCGCGAAATCGGCTCCATGTGGGCCGAGGGCGAGGTGTCGATCGCGGCCGAGCACATGACGACGGCGCATATCAAGCGTATCCTCGGCGGGCTCTTCGACCGATGCCCGATGCCACCACCCGATGCACCGCGCCTTGTTGCCACGACCCCGGAAAAGGAGGATCACGACATCGGGGCGCTGGTCGCGACCCTGCTCGCGCGGCTCAGGGGCTGGAATGCGCTGTTTCTTGGGGCAAGCCTGCCGGCCAGCGAAATTGCCGATGCAGCCCATCGGCGTGACGCCTCCTGCGTCTGTCTGAGTGCCCTCACCGGACGCAAGGCAGGCTTGCAGCGCCATCTGCAGGCGCTGCGATCGGCACTTTCGCCCGATATCGACATCTGGATCGGCGGGGCGGCTTACGCGAACCTCGCTCCGATGGCTGGCGTCTCCTTCATGTCCAATATGGATGTCTTTCTGGACGCTCTGGCGACGGCCGTCCCGGCGCTTCCGAAAGCCGAGTGAGCGCAGGCCTCACCTCGCGCTCAGGTTCCCCGCTTCCTGGCGCCTGCCCCCGACTGGCAGCGTCGCGGCTCGTCACTGTGTCTTCCGGCCTGTTTTACCCTGCCCCGTCCGACCCGGGTCCAGCATTATCGGCACCGGGCATTACAAGATTTCGTATGAAAGATAGACAAGCCGTTCATATTTTAGCTCTTCATTTATTTTTTGTATGCATTTTACCTCCATCTGATTTTCGCGGAACCAGCGGAGGGGCTGCTGGGCGATTGGAGGACACATGGGATTTCCGGGCTTTTCGAATGCACGAACTGTTGCCAAGACCCTGGCGCTCGATGCGCTCCAGGCAAACGTCATGGTGGCGGACGCCAATCTCAACATCACCTATATGAATCCTGCGGTCATGGAGCTGCTCAAGGAGGCTGAAGCCGACCTGAAGAAGGAATTGCCGAAGTTCAGCGTTGCGAGCCTGATCGGCAGTAATATCGACGTGTTTCACAAGAACCCCTCGCATCAGCGCAACATGCTGGCCGCGCTGAAGAACCGCCACAGCGCGACGATCACCGTCGGCAACCGGGTATTCGACCTGCTCGTCACACCGCTCAAGGAAGGTTCGAAAACGGTGGGCTTCGTGGTCGAATGGGCCGACGCCAAAGCGCGCCTGCTGAATTTCGATTATGCAGCACAGATTGCCGCGATCTCTCGCTCACAGGCAATCATCGAGTTTACCGTCGATGGCAAGATCACGAGTGCCAATCAGAACTTCTTCAACCTGATGGGCTATTCGCCGGCGGAGATCATCGGGCAGCACCACAGCATGTTTGTCGACAAGGCGCATGCCAATTCCGAGGAATACAAGAAGTTCTGGCAGACGCTGCGTGATGGCCAGTATGTCGCCGCTGAGTTCCCGCGCATGACCAAGGGAGGCAAGGAAGTCATCATTTCGGCTTCCTACAACCCGATCCTCGACATCCACGGCAAGGTGGTGAAGGTGGTCAAGTTCGCGACCGATGTCACCGCGCGCGTACGGACCGTGAGCTCGCTCGGCGATGCGCTGAAACGCCTCTGTTCCGGTGACTTCGGCTTCCAGTTGACTGAACCCTTCTCCGCCGAATTCGAATTCCTGCGTCACGATCTCAACCGATCGGTTTCGCAGCTCTGCGACACCTTCCGGGAAATCTCGGCCAGTGTCGAGCTGATCAGCCAGGGGACACGGGAAATCACCCAAGGCGTCGGCGACCTCTCACGGCGCACCGAGAGCCAGGCGGCCAATCTCGAGGAAACGGCCGCCGCGCTTGAGGAAATCACCGCCAATGTCGGCTCGTCCGCCCAGCGTGCGCAGGAGGCCCGAACCGTCGCCGGCTCGGCCAAGGCAAGCGCCGAAAAGTCGGGCGACGTCGTGGCTCATGCCGTCGATGCGATGAGCCGCATCGAGGATTCCTCGTCGAAGATCTCCAACATCATCGGCGTGATCGACGAGATCGCCTTCCAGACCAACCTCTTGGCGCTCAATGCCGGTGTCGAGGCGGCGCGTGCCGGTGAGGCCGGTCGCGGCTTTGCCGTCGTTGCCCAGGAGGTCCGCGAACTCGCCCAGCGCTCAGCCAAGGCTGCCAAGGAGATCAAGGATCTCATTCAGAATTCAGCCACGGAAGTCGCTTCTGGCGTGAAGCTCGTCAGCGACACCGGCGGGGCGCTGAAATCGATCAGTCAGCTCATCGTCGAGATCAACGACCATGTCGTTGCCATTTCCACTGCGGCGCGCGAACAGTCGTCCGGTCTGGTCGAGGTCAACAGCGCCGTGAACGGCATGGACCAGATGACCCAGCAGAACGCGGCCATGGTCGAGGAAAGCAGTGCCGCCGCCTCGACGCTGTCGACGGAAACAGACAAGCTGCGCGGCATGATCGGGCAGTTCAATCTCGGCGACCAGCAGTCCGGCGCGGCTGCCTTCCGGATGAACAGGGCTGCCTGAGCGGCCCAGACACACGTGCCCGCGCGGACGACCCTGGTGTCATCCGTCGCGGGCCGTCGATCCCCGCGACACAAGCTGATAGCCGAGATCGACGACCTTTGCCGGATAGGCTCCCGATCCGGAGGCGCGGATGATCATGTCCACGGCGCGGTAGCCGATCTCGTAGCGGGGAACGCGCACCGACGTGATCGCCGGAAAGGCAAAGCCGGCATATTCGAGATCGTTGAAGCCGCAGATGCCGAAATCACCGGGGACGGCAAGCCCCCGCCGCTGGCATTCGAACAACACGCCGAGCGCAATATCGTCATTGTGGCAGAAGGCGGCATCGGCATCCGGAAACTCGTTTCTCAGCCGATCCAGCAGATGACAGCCGAGGCCTACGCTTGTGCTGCTGTCGATCGAAAGCACGAGGGCCGGATCAAAAAGCCCGGCCTCCTCCAGCACGGCCTGAAAGCCCTCCTGCCGGCGCCGGCCACGAAAATCCCAGGCACCACCCAGCATGGCGATGCGCCTATAGCCCTTCGCAAGCAGATGCCGCGTCGCCGTCTCTGCGGCCAGACGGTGGTCGATCCCGATCGCCATATCCGTCGGCTGGCGGCTGACATCCATGATCTCGACCACGGGGCACGGCGCGCGACGTAGGAGATCGTCGATCGCGGGATCGCCGATCTGGCCGACATGGATGAGGCCGGCGGGGTTCTGCGACATGAAGAAGCGCAGCTGGCGTAGCTGATCCTCGCTGTTGCTGTCGGCGTTGGCATATTGGATGCGCAGGTCGGAGGGACGAACGCGGTCCTCGATGCCGCGGATGAGGGCGAGGAAAGCGTGGCTGGTCAGGCCGGGCGAGAGCACGCCGACGAGACCGCTGTTCTTGCTGGCAAGGGCGCGGGCCGCAAGATCGGGCACATAGCCCATCTCCTCGACAACCGTCAGGATCGTGTCGCGCAGCTGCGGCGAGACTTTTTCCGGGTCGCGCAAGGCGCGGGACACGGTGATCGCGCTGACACCGGCCCTTTGCGCCACGTCGGAAAGGGTCACCTTGTCCTGGCGCTGACGACGTTTTCTCGTCCCTGGGATCATGCTCACCCGACCAGTTTGATTGCAATCATTGGTGGCAGCCTCGGCCGGACCAAACACCCCCGCCCGCCTCGTCGAATACAATTCAAGATAGCCTAATCTTCCTTCCTCAGCAATGACTTGCAGAGGCAATCCCCATCCAGGAGCGAAATTGGGGAAGTGTATCCGCTACCACTGTTTGCAAGATATACAACTTGACCGGACGAGAGATACGGACAGCCGACGCCGCAGATCAACTGCGGGCAGTTCTATATCAGGGACAAGTGGGGAAATTTCGGGAAATTAAACTGGTCGGAGTGGAGTGATTCGAACACTCGACCCCCACGTCCCGAACGTGGTGCGCTACCAGACTGCGCTACACTCCGTGACCAGCGGCGCTTCTATAGACCAGCGATTTTCGTTTCACAAGCAGGGAAACGCAAAATGGCTGAAGAAAGTTGAAGTTTTCGTGACGCGGACTGCATGCTGCTGAATTCATTGGCTTAAGAGTCGTTGATCGACAGCTATTCGCCAGGCTGCAGCGATCGCTCGGCGCAGGAGTGCGGCGCGGCGTTGCGGGGAAGTCACCCTTGGAAAAATTACACGGCACAAGCGGCTGCGACCGTTTCGCCTGTGCCGGTTTCGCAGTAAAGCAGGTAAGGGCCGGATGTGCTGGCGGCATGGCGTCGAGGACGGCCCTCATGGGGTTCAAGGGACAGTGACGATGAATTTGCTGAAAAGCACGACGACCGGACTGATCGCAGCGCTTTGCCTGGCTGCTGCAGGCTGCACGACGGTGGGTGGAGCACCGACGAACGAGATCGAGGCGCGTTGGAACGGGCAGCAGGCCGGGGCCTTCTTCGCCAAGTTCGGACCGCCCGTCTCGGATGCGGCCTCCGGTACGGCGACGCTCTATACCTGGCGCGGTGGCTTCAAGACCCGGGTCGTGCCAGCGACATACGAGGATCTCGGCGACGGCAAGAGGGGCAAGATGCTGACCCGCGCGCGCACGGAATATCTGCGCTGCGAGGTCCAGCTGACGGTATCCTCCGACTACATCATCCGCAGCGTTCGCACGGTCGTCGACCGTCCGGGCACAAATGGCGGCAAGAGCTATTGCGCGGAGTTCCTGACAGCGAGCTGATCCCCGCCGCGCGATCCCGGAAATGGAAAAGCCTCCCGCCAGCATGGCGTGGAGGCTTTTTCTTTCCAGGTCCGGTCCAACCGGACGGGCTTCGTGGCATGGGCCGTGCACCAATCGCCGCCGGGGCCTCATGCCCTCTGAACACCCGGTTTAGGGCGTGCGCGGGAGGACGCCGTGGATGACGCCCTCCCCGATACGCAATACTGAAACCGAGCGCTTCGCGACGCACTACCTTGGTGGAAGCCCCCCTTTATAGGAAGATCAAGGTTAACAGTTACCTTACAGACCGCAGAATTTATGGTTAATTTTCAGTGACCTAGCAGCAGCGCAGAAAGTCGCGCCGGCACGGCGCAGGTCACCCTGAAAAGCCTTGAAAACCAGGGGCAACAGCGTTTCGTGATCATTTGCGCACTTGACGATGTTCTTGTTTTGTTCAAGATCACGATCATGACCCAGACGATCGATACCCTTGGAAAAGCGCTTCGCCACAACATGCTGGTGGTTGCCACCTGTCGTGAATGTCAGAACCAGGGTCGGTTTCTCGCCAAGGATCTCGCAAGCTTCTACGGCCACGGCCGCGACCCCTTCTCGCTGAAGTTCCGCTGCAAGCAATGTGACACGCGCAACTGCAAGATCACCCTGATGGAAAACCCTTACGACCGTACGCCGGAGACCATCGTCTGGCGCCCGGTGAAGGTGAAGCTTTGAGTTAACGGGTGCTCCCGAACTGCCACGGTCTCGGAAGGAAGCCTAGCGCAGATCCGGATAGCCCGCTGCGATCGCCGCCTGTTCATGCGCGAGCAGGATGTCGTAGGCGCTCTCGTCCAGCACCGTCACGTCCTTCAGCCCGAGGGTTTGACGGACCTTGTCAAGTTCGGGTGCGACGATGGCGGCCTTCAGTGCGGCGCGGAGTAAGTCGATCTCATGATCCGAGGCCGACAATCTGGTGATGAAGGGCAGATTGGGGCCGCGTGGGGTCTCAGCGAGGATGACAAGGCCCGCGATCCGCTCCGGGGCATGGCGGCGCAGGAGGTCATGGGTGATGCAGTCGATCGCCGCGAGATCGGCCCGACCATTTCGCACCGCCTCGATGCTGGCGAGATGGCCGCCGGTCTTGAGGATCTCGGTGAAGAAGGCGCGGCCGCCGGCATAGGGGGCGATTGCCGCGCGCAGCAGATTGTAGCCGGAATTGCTGCCGGTTTCGTTGATCGCGGCCCTCAGCCCGCGGCAAGCGGCAAGGTTTGCCGGTGCGTCCTTCTCTCTGACGATGATGACACTGCACATGTCAGCACCGGAGCAGCCCGGGGCCTCGTAGACCGGGGTGGCGACAAGCCGGACCCTGCCCTTCAGATGTTTGACGAAGGGGAAGCCGCAGGTCTGGGCGAGCACGAGGCGCGGATCGAGCCAGGCCTCGTGGTGGGGCAAGGCCTCGTCCAGTGTCTGTGGCAGGCCGACCATGCCTGCACTGCGCAGATGGTCGCGCAGGAAGGCCCAGAGCAACCGTTCAGTCTCGACCACCACGGATGGTGCGACATACATCCGAAGGCTCGCGAGCCTGGTCTCAGGACGCGCGGTCAGGAGTGCCTCGGATGGGTCGGAGCGTCGTGTTTCCTGAAAAGGAAGCGGCGGGCGACATCGAAATAGCCGCGATAGACCAGACCGCCGTTCAGCCGGACGAGGAAATCGCGGTGGCGCTCATAGATGCCGGGCAGCATATACCAGGGCAGCGCCGGCACGCGGTGATGCAGCACATGCAGGTTGTTGTAGAGGAAGAGCAGGCCGAAGAGCGGGCTCCTCTCGACGATCGCCGTGCGCTCCTCATGATTGTCGGCAAAGCGGTGTTCGGCATAGGAGCGCAGACGCGACAGCGCCGTGCCGGAATAGACGAAGCCGAAGAAGAAGAGCAGGAAAGGCATGTCGCAGACGACGAGCACCCACCAGAGCACGATGGCCACACCGACACCATGCCAGGCCCAGAGGCGTCGGCTGTCGCCCTCGCCGCGGATCACCTTGATCGCCTCGTGCCAGAGAAAGGAGGCGAGGATGATCGCCGGGCCAACCGTCAGGCGGCCGATCAGGGTCAGATTGAACTCCCACAGCGTGCGACCAGCCCAGCCGAACCGCTCCCAATCTGCCCGGGTGAAATAGTAGGATTCCGGATCTTCGATTGGGTCGGTCAGGTGTTCGTCGCGGTGATGGGCAAGATGACTTTCCCTGTACACATGATAGGGCAGCCAAAGCGAAATCGGCGGAAACCCGATCGCATCGTTGAGCCATTGATGGCGCGTCGGATGATGGTGGATCACCTCATGCTGCAGGGACCCGTGCCAGGCGATCAGCCAGGCCCCCAACGGCACGAGGATCAGAAGCGGAATGTCGCGCCAGAAATAAGTGAGGGCGATAAATCCCCCGTAGATCAAAAAGGCCAATGCGACGGTCGGCCATTCGATGCGCGCAATGCGCGGTATTGCGATCTCACCCTCGGCAAGATGTGCCATGCAGTCCCCATAGACGAATCTCCTATGGACGTTCAGACTAACTGTGTGCCTGCAGGCCTGCTAGAATAAAAGCGGCAGAAAATGCCGCGAAATGATCACAAAGCGGCGGAAATCGGCGGAAAATGTAGATCCAGCCTCGGCGAGCGCCTCCTTTGATAGGGTGCTGGCAAGTCAACCGCATCCCGGCATCTCCCGCGATTGAAACCATCTGGTGAATGGGATAAGCGAAAGCTTCATTCCACACTCAGATTTTAATCCGGTGACATCGAACGCCCCATGGCTGCAGAAACCAAGAGCCATCTCGAGGTCTTCCTCGAGAACAGAACGGCCCTGGTGAGCTATGCTGCCAGGCTCCTGGGTTCGCGTGACCAGGCCGAAGACATCGTGCAGGATGCCTTTCTGCGGCTGAAGCCGGAGGATGGCGTCGGCTATGCGCCGCGGCAAATCCTTGCCTATCTCTACAGCATCGTGCGCAACCTCGCCTTCGATCAGTTGAAGCGGCGCAATGTCGAGACGCGCGGGCGCGAGGTCGATCCGCCCTTCTGGATCCTGCCGCAGGATCCGGGCTCGCCCGAAGAGACGGTTCTCTTCGCCGACCAGGCCCGCGTCGCCCGTGAGGCGCTGGAGGGGCTAGCCCCCGATGCCCGCCGGGCGATCGAACTCTACCGCATCGAAGGCTGGACGCTGGAGGCGATTGCGGGGGAACTCGGAATTTCGGTTGCGACCGCCCATCGGCTGATCCGCAGCGGCATGGTCAAGATCGCGCTCTCCATGGATCGGGCGAGCCATTGATGGGGGCGACAGGGAAAAATGCCGGGGTAAAGATGAAAAAAATCAGGGCGTCGATCGTATCTTCAACAGGCACAGATAAACGTGCGATAGGCGCGGCCATGTCCTGCGGTCACTGCCAATCGCGTGCCATCGTTGCGGGACAGCAACGCAGCAGTCAGGGAACGGTCGGCCGGTGAGCGTCACGGATCATCCACAGCAGCAGCAGGAGCGGCTTCTCGAAGAGGCGATGGACTGGCTGATGCGCCTCAACGATGCACCGACAGATGCAGCGCTGATCGCGGCCTGGGACGACTGGCTGCAGGCTTCGGAAGCCCATGCCGGAGCCTGGGCCCGGATCTGTCGCACCTGGGCGGCCCTAGGCGAGATGCCAACTGCTGCACCGGAACCCGCCGTGCCGGTTATCGGCACCGTCCCGAACCGATCCACATCTGTGCAGGGCTGGCGGCTCTCCCGCCGCAGTCTCGGTCTTGCGGCCGCCGCGTTTATGTCCGCAGCCCTGGTCGCCGTTGTCGTTGCTCCTACCCTCGAGATGCGGTTCGAGGCGGACTTCCGCACCGGCGCCGGCGAGACGCAGATCGTGACGCTGGCGGATGGATCCAAGGTGACGCTCGCCCCTGAAACGGCGCTGGCCGAGGACTTCGACGGAGGCGCGCGGCATGTCCGTCTCATCTCCGGCGAGGCGTTTTTCGAAGTCGAACGCGATACCGCCCGCCCCTTTGTCGTCGCGGCGCCGGATGCATCGGTCCGCGTGCTCGGCACGGCCTTCAGCGTGCGCGATACCGGTCACGGCACGCGGGTGGAACTGGCGCATGGGGCGATCGCTCTGACGCCAGAGGCGGCAGAAGACCGCACAGAACTAACGCTCCAGCCCGGTGACGTCGTGAATGTCGAACGTGCCGACGGCAAGACGGAGCGCAGCCAGGTCGACCCCGCCGATATCGCGCTCTGGCGGACGGGCAAGCTTGCCGTCACCGACCAGCCGCTGGGCGACGTCGTGGCGCTCATCCAGCGCCAGCACTCCGGCTGGATCGTCATGCCCGAAAGCGACATTGCCGCTTTGAGGGTGACCGGCCTCTATGATCTCAGCGATCCCGACAAGGCGCTGATGGCGCTTGTCGCACCCTTCGGGCTGCAGGTCCGCAAGGCCTCGCCCTATCTGCGGATCATCTCCAGTCGATAATTTTTAGGTTCAATATCAATCGACTAGATGGAAAGAGGCATACCAGACGCAAAAAATTCGGACGACACTGAAAAACTTGTCTGAATTACTCGTATTTTCATCTAAGCAGAGCCGAGATTGGTTTCTGCATGGAAATGAGTATGCGTTCGACGAGACTGCCCGCGAAGCAGGACGCCTTGATCAGCGCGGCGTGGCACCGCCGGCTGACGGGGACGGCTTGCGCGCTTTCGCTTCTGGCGGGGGCCTCCAGCCTGCCAGTCGCGGCGCAGACGGCAGCCGGTAGCGAGACCGTGCAGGCGTATGACATTCCGGCACAGCCACTTGCGAACGCATTGCGCGCCTTTGGGCAGCAGTCAGGGCTGCAGGTGTCGCTCGCGGCGGAGCTTGCCCGCCACACGCGCTCGGCCGCCGTCTCCGGCGCCCTGACGATGGACACGGCGCTCGCGCAAATGCTTAACGGAACCGGCCTAGCCTATCGCATCGACAATGGCGTCGTCGTCATCGGCGACACGTCGCCCGCCCTGCCCGGCGATATCTCCGCCACTGACGGCTCCACCGTGATCGACGAGATCAAGGTCACCGATCGGCGGATCCAAGGCGGCGTCAGCACAGTCACTGTTGACGCGGAAGCGCTTGCGGAGCGCAATCCTTCCGACATCGCCGATGTCTTCCGTGACACGGCGGGCGTCAGCGTCGGCAGCTCGATCGCGACGTCGCAGAAGGTCTTCGTCAACGGCCTCGAAGAGACGACGCTTGCCGTCACCATCGACGGCAGCCGGCAGAACAACCGCGTTTTCCACCACAATGCCACCAACCTGATCGACCCCGCCCTGTTGCGCAGCGTCACCATCGACGCCGGCATCGCCCCGGCCGATGCCGGTCCCGGTGCGCTCACCGGCTCGATCGCCTATGAGACCCGGACCGTGAAGGATCTGCTGTCCGAGGATGGTTTCGGCGGACTGGTGTCGGAGACCTATGACAGCAATGCCGAGACCTTCACCACCGGGCTCGGTGGCTGGGCGATGCAGGACGGGTTCGAATTCCTCGGTTTTCTCAACTATGGCAAGGGAGAGAATTACCAGGCCGGCAATGGCGAGGAGGTCCGCGGCACCGCGACCAACCTTTTGAGCGGCCTTGGCAAATTCGCCTACGAAGCGGAGAGCGGCGAGCGTTTCGAGATCAGCCACGAGCGCATCCGCGACGATGCCGAGCGGCCATTCCGCGCCAATGCCAGCGTGGTGGCCACCGGCCGCAGCTGGGAACCGCGCTACAGAAACTACAAGCTCGACCGGGACAACACCGTCTTCACCTATAGCGACACCACGCCGGAAGGCTGGTGGGATCCGCTGGTTCGACTCGCCTATAGCCACAGCGCGGTCGAAACGCCTGTTTATTTCGATGACGGCAGCGGCAACCCGGCGTCCTATGCGGGCCGGGGCGCAAGCGGAAGCCTGAACGGACGCGTGCAGAACAGGTTCGCGCTCGAGAATGGTGATCTCGTTGCCGGTCTCGATTTCTACAGCGACCGGATCGAGCTCGATACGGCACGCGACGCGGAGGATGCGGCAGAGACGGCCCGGAATATCGGGGTCTATGCCCAGGCCCGTCTCGAACCCTTCGAGGCAACGCGGCTGTCCTTCGGCGGGCGGGCCGATCGGCAATGGTTCGAGGGCACCACGGGCCAGACATGGGATCATGCGGGCCTGAGCGGCAATGCCGCGATCGAATACGACCTCACGAGCGTCCTCACGGCAAAAGCCGGCGCCTCGCATGTCTGGGCCGGCATTCCCTTGGCGGAAGCCTTCATCATGAACCCCGGCTGGTCCTATAGCGCGCCAGGGCCGGAGGTGACGACCGCAGACAACTTGATGGCCGGTCTCGAATTCCATCACGATGGTTTCACGGCGGAAGCGAGCCTTTTCCGCAGCCGCATCCATAATGCGCGCGTTGCCAAATTCGCGGTGGCGCTCGCCAACCAGAACTACGAGGTGGAGACCGAGGGCTTCGAGCTTGCGGCGGGCTACGACTGGATCGACGGTTTCATCAAGCTGAAATATGCGCATATCGACGCCGAGATCGACGGCCGGCCGGCGGATTCCGATACCGGCAATTACCTGACCACGCCTGTCGGCGACATCATCGTGCTCTCGGCTGGCCATAGCTTTGCCGATTGGGGTCTGACCATCGGCGGCGATGTCGAGATAGCGCCGGAATATACCTCCGGCGACGCGACCTACCGATCCTATGAGGTTGTGAACCTCTTTGGCGAATGGAAACCCGAAGCGCTGCCGCACATGACGTTTCGCGCGGAGGTGCTGAACCTTCTGAACGAGACTTATGCCAGCCGGGCAACCTACGGCCAGGAATTCGGCAATGTGACGCCGCTGCACGAGAAGGGGCGAAGCTTCCTTCTCTCCGTCAAGGCGACCTTCTGACAACAAGACTGCATCGCGCCTGAAGGCGCGGGGCTAAACCACGACCACCTGCTTACGTTTCGGAGAGACCGCAATGACCATCCGCCCCTTTACCCGCCGCGCGCTGATTGCCGCCGGCCTCACCCTTGCCGCCCTGCCGGCGCTGGCACTCGATGTCGAGACCTATACCGGCAAGGTCACTGTCGAGGGAACACCGTCGAAGGTCGCCGTCTTCGACATTGCCGCGCTCGATACGCTGCTGGCCATCGGCGTGATGCCTTCAGGCATTCCGGAAAACCTGTATCTGCCGGAACTGTCTGATCTGAAGGGCAAGGCCGAGGTTGTCGGTGACATCTTCGAGCCGGATCTCGAAGCCTTGAGCGCACTTGAACCAGACCTGATCATCGTTGGCGGCCGCTCCTCCGGCAAGGAGAAGGAAACGGTGAAAGTCGCCCCCTCGCTCGACATGACCATGGACGGCGTCGATGTGGTCGAGCAGGCACGCGAGCGGGCCACGACCTATGGCGCGATCTTCGGCAAACAGGCGGAGGCCGAGAAGGCGGTTGCCGATTTCGACGCCGCACTTGCCCGCGCCAAGGCCGCCGTTCAGGGCAAGGGCAAGGGTCTGATCCTGATGACCAACGGGCCGAAGATCACCGCTTACGGGAACGATTCCCGCTTCGGCTGGGTGCACAAGGCGCTCGACCTGCCGCCGGCTGTCGAAGATGTCGAGGCCGCCACCCATGGCGAGCCGGTCTCCTTCGAATTCATCGCCAGGGCCAATCCCGACTGGCTGCTGGTGCTCGACCGGGCCGCCGCCATCGGCGCCAATGACCAGAATGCCAAGGCGACGCTCGACAATGCGCTGGTCGCCGAGACCACGGCCTGGAAGAGCGGCCAGGTGATCTATCTGCCGTCGGCGGATTTCTACATCGCCGCAGGCGGCCTCAAGGCCACCGAACGGGTGCTGGCGGCGATCGAGGCCGCATTCTCCGCCAGCCAGTGATGTCTGCCATCTCTGATACACCACATCGCCGCGTGATGATTGGCGCCGGGCTCTGCCTGGCGCTTCTCGTCATGTTGAGCCTTGCGATCGGCGTGCAGGAGATGTCGCTCTCCGGCAGTGACGGGGCGATGCCCTTTGCCGATCTCATGGCCATCAGCCGGCTGCCGCGCACGCTTGCCGCCGTGCTCTGCGGTGCGGGGCTGGCGGTCGCCGGCCAGATCATGCAAACGCTGACGCGCAACCGTTTCGTCGAGCCCTCGACGGCTGGCACCGCCCAGAGTGCAGCCCTCGGCATTCTGATCGTGACGCTGTTCCTGCCGGCAGCCGGCCTCGGCGTGAAGGCGCTGGTCGCGAGCGGCTGTGCGCTTGCCGGCACCGCGCTTTTCCTCGCGACCGCCCATCGCCTGCCGCCGGAACAGCCGCATCTCGTGCCGCTCTTCGGCCTTGTCTATGGCGGCGTGGTCGGGGCTGCCGTCACCTATGTCGCCTGGCAGAGTGATCTCCTGCAATATCTCGACATCTGGACCAATGGCGAATTCTCCGGCGTGCTGAAGGGCCGCTACGAGCTGCTCTTCGTCGCCGTCGTCATCGTCGCAGCGGCGATCGTGATTGCAGACCGGCTGACGATCATGGCGCTCGGCGAGGATCAGGCGACCAGCCTCGGCATCGATTATCGCCGCATGACGCAGATCGGGCTGGTGCTTGTCTCGGTCATGTCGGCGCTCTCGGTCGTCGTGGTCGGGCTGATCCCCTTTGTGGGCCTTGTGGTGCCCAATCTCGTCTCCCGTATCTCGGGCGACAATCTGCGCGGCACGCTGCCGCTCGTGGCGCTCGGCGGGGCAATCCTTGTGCTCGCCTCCGATATCGCGGGGCGCCTCATGCGCTTTCCTTACGAGATCCCCGTCGGCACGGTTATGGGCGTGATTGGACCTGCCGTCTTCCTCTGGTTCATCCTCAGGGAGCGGCGCGATGCGTGACCGGATCGTTATCGGCCTTCTCCTCTGTCTGGCGCTCTTAGCCGTCATCGCCTTCATGACGGTCAACCTGCGCGGCAATATCGCTTTTGCGCTGGAGCTGCGCGGCATCAGGCTTGCCGCGCTTGTAACCGTCGCGGTTGCCATCGCACTCTCGACCGTCACCTTCCAGACGATCACCGGCAACCGCATCCTCACCCCGTCAATCATGGGCCTCGATGCGCTCTACCAGTTCGGTCAGGCAGCACTCGTCTTTGCGTTTGGCGGGCTGGGTTATGTCTCGCTCTCGCCGCATCTGAAATTCGGCATGGAGGCATCCGCCCTGATGCTGCTCGCCTTGGTCATCCTCTGGCCGGCGCTGAAGAGCCGGATGGACCTCACCTTGATGTTGCTCGCCGGCGTGGTCATCGGCGGGCTCTTCCGCAGCCTGACCAATCTCATTGCCCGACTGATCGATCCGCAGGAGTTCGCGGTGGCGCAACGCGCGATGTATGCAAACTTCTCCTCGCCGAATACGGATCTGCTCGTCATCGCAGCGCTCGTCACCGCGATCGCAGGCGCCTTCCTCGTCTCGCGTCGCCATCTGCTGGATATCGCCGCACTCGGACGCGACACGGCGATCGGCCTGGGCATCGCGTGGAATCGCGAGATCATGATCCACCTCCTGGTGGTGTCGCTGCTGGTCGCCGTTTCCACCGCGCTTGTCGGGCCCGTCACCTTTTTCGGCCTGTTGATCGCAGCGCTTGCCGAACGGCTCACATCGTCGCGCCGGCATGCCTCCGTCTTCGTGGTTGCCATGCTTCTCGGCGTCATCGTGCTGGTCGGCGGGCAAACGCTGTTGCAGCACGGGCTAGGCCAGGCCGGAACGCTCTCTGTCGTCGTCGACTTCGTCGGCGGCCTTGTCTTCATCCTGCTTCTGCTTGCGAGGCGCACCCGATGATCGAGATCCAATCCGTCAGCCTTGATCGCGAGGGCCAGCGCGTGCTTGAGGGCATCGACCTCACCCTGCCCCGCGGTGGCCTCACCGCCCTGGTTGGTCCGAACGGGGCTGGCAAGTCGACGCTGCTCTCGCTTGCCGCCCGGCTGTTGCCGCTGCAACAGGGAAGCGTGACCATCGATGGCCTGCCTGTCGCGACCACGCCGGGCAAGGTGCTGGCGAAAAAGCTCGCGATCCTCCGGCAAGACTCTGGCCCGCCGCCGCGCGTCACGGTGCGCGAAATGGTGGGCTTCGGCCGCTTTCCGCATAGCGGCGGGCGAATGACGTCGGAGGACAAGGCGATGGTCGAGGAGGCACTCGCCCGCTTCGAGTTGGAAGATCTCGCCAGCCGCTCGCTCGACCGCCTCTCCGGCGGCCAGCGGCAGCGGGTGATGGTGGCAATGACCTATGCGCAAGACACGGACTACATCCTGCTCGACGAGCCCTTGAACAATCTCGACATGTATCACGCCCGCCAGCTGATGCTGGAGCTGCGCCGGCTAACCGACGAGACCGGCCGCACGATCGTCATCGTGTTGCACGACATCAATCATGCCTCGGCGAGCGCCGACCGGATCATCGCCATGAAGGACGGCCGGATCGAAGCCGATGGCAAACCCGAAGCGATCATGCGCTCGGACGTGCTGGAGGCGATCTACGGTTTTGAAGTGCCGGTGGTCGAAACCGCCGGCATGCGGCTTGCGCTGCAATATGCCCGGATGGCCTAGGCGCGTAAGCCGTCCTTGGTCCGAAGCGCGCTTATGTGGACGGCTGCAGTTGGGCCATCGGGAGAAAACTCCCGGCGGGTTATCGGCGGCATCTCAGCCGCGCGATCCCCGCCGCCTGCACTAGGTTCTGATCGAAACTGCGGTGAACTGCGCCTGCCGTGAGCCCACATTGACACATCGACCGACCGGCTCGATCAGGGGCCAAACCAGCCATCGATTACAGATGAGGCCCCGGGCAGAGGAGCCCCACCCACGCTCCGTCAGGCAGCGAGCCTGGCATAGGCGCCTTCCCGCTTCATCAGTTCGGCATGGTTGCCGACTTCAACAATGCGGCCCTGCTGCATGACGACGATGCGATCGGCATTGCGGATGGTGCCGAGCCTGTGGGCGACGACCAGCGTTGTGCGGCCCTTGGACAGCTCCTCCAGCGCAGACTGGATCTCGCGTTCCGTCGTGCTGTCGAGGGCCGAGGTCGCCTCATCGAGCAGCAGGATCGGCGGGTCCTTGAGGAAGGCGCGGGCAATCGCCACACGCTGTTTCTGGCCGCCTGACAGCATGATGCCGCGCTCGCCGACGATGGTGTCCAGCCCTTCGGGCAGATTTTCCAGCATGGTCGAGAGCTGGGCACTGCGGCAGGCTTCCAGCACGTCTTCATCGCTGGCACCGATGCGACCATAGACGATGTTTTCCCGCAGCGTTCCGCCGAACAGGAAGACATCCTGCGAGACGAGGCCAATCTGGCGGCGCAGGCTCTCGACAGTCATTTCGGAGAGCTCCATGCCATCTATGGTGATGGAGCCCGAAGTCGGCTCATAGAAACGCGGCAGAAGCGACAGAAGCGTCGATTTGCCAGCCCCGGATTCACCGACGAAGGCGATGGTTTCGCCGGGCCTGACATGCAGCGAGATATCGCGCAGCACGGGGCGACCGGGCGTGAAGGCGAAGCTGAGGTCGGAGAAGATGATTTCGCCTGATAGCGTCGAGACCGGGCGAGCGTTCGGACTGTCGGTAATCTCCGGTTCGGTGGCGAGCAGATCGAGATAACGACGGAAGCCGGCGATGCCGCGCGGATAGGTTTCGATGACGGCGCTGATCTTGTCGAGCGGGCGGAAGAAGACGCCGACCAGAAGCAGGAAACCGACAAAGCTGCCGGTCGTCATGGCGCCTGAGAGCACATAGGCCGAGCCGATCACCATGATCACCACCTGGACGAAGCGCATCCCCATGTAATGCAGCGAGGACGAGGCAGCCATAACCTTGTAGGCGTCGAGCTTGGTCTGGCGGTAGCGGGCATTGTCTTTGGCAAAGAGTTTCCGCTCATGATCCTCGTTGGCATAGGCCTGGACCACGCGAATGCCGCCGATCGTTTCTTCCAGCCGAACGTTGAAGGCGCCGATGCGGCCATAGATCTCCTGCCAGGTGCGGGTCATGCGGCTGCCATAGATCGAGACTATGGCAACCGTGCCCGGAACGATGAGCGCCGTGACCAGCGCGAGCTCCACATGCAGGTTGAGCATCAGGATGAAGGCGCCGACAAAGGTCATGATGGCGATGAACAGGTCTTCCGGCCCGTGATGGGCGACTTCGCCCACTTCCTCCAGATCACGCGTGACGCGGGCCACCAGCTTGCCTGTGCGGGCCGTATCATACCAGCGCCAGGAGAGCGTCGTCAGATGTTCGAAGGCCTTGGCGCGCATCGACGTTTCGATGTTGATGCCGAGCTTGTGGCCCCAATAGATGACGATGGCCATCAGGGCCGCATTCACGACATAGATGGCGAGCAGGCCAGCGGCGGCCATCAGCGTCAGCGTCCAGTTGCCGGTCGGCAGCAGCCTGTCGATGAAAGCGGTGACGGCAAGCGGGAAGGCAAGCTCCAGGAGGCCGGAGACAACAGCACAGGAAAAATCCAGCCAGAAAAGGCCTTTCCACGGGCGATAATAGGCGAAAAACTGTTTCAGCATGCGATGATCCTGCAATGGTCCATGGCACCCGCAAAGGGTACTGGCAAGCGGCCGGGACGTGTCACCCCATCCATGGCAAGACCATGGGCCCGCGACAAGGCTTCCGGCGGCTTCAGCGCGCCGGATGTGCCGTTGAGCACAACCTTTCCGTTTTAGTCAAGTTATCGCGTCTGGCGGAAGGGTCGCTCACGGTACCGGGGCCGCGGCAAGTCGGTCATAGCTGGAGGCAATGTCTCATCGGGAACGCCAGAAACCCGTGCTGGCGGAACGCACTAAGCAAGCTCAGACGATGGCTGGGGCGCCAGGATTCGAACCTGGGAATGCCGGTACCAAAAACCGGTGCCTTACCGCTTGGCGACGCCCCAACAGAATTGCAGGCGAGAGTGAGCGCTGCAAATCGCGGCCTGATTAGCAAAGCGAAAGCCGGGCGGCAACACCTTCTGAAGGAGGAACGTGCGTTTTTCCCGGAACGATGCGGCGGCGGCGTCGTTTCCTTTTTATCCCCCACGACAAAACCAACGAAAAGGACATCCCATGCCCTCCATCACATCCGCCCGCATCCTCATTCTCGCCACCCATGGCTATGAGCGCTCCGAGTTGCGCGTGCCGCTGGAGCAGCTCTCCGCCAACGGTGCCAAGGTCAAGATCGCCTCGCTCGAAAAGGCTCCGATCAAGAGCTGGGACGAGAACAATTGGGGCGACACTGTCGATGTCGATCTCACCCTCGACGAGGTGAAGATCGATGACTTCGATGCTCTGGTCATTCCCGGCGGCCAGATCAATCCCGACCTGCTGCGCAAGGAGCAGAAGGCCGTCGACGTTGTGAAGACCTTCGTCAATTCCGGCAAGGCGGTCGCCGCCATCTGTCACGGTCCATGGCTGCTGATCGAGGCCGGCGCCGTCAAGGGTCGCAAGGCGACCTCCTTCTCCTCGATCAAGACCGACATGATCAATGCCGGCGCCGACTGGCGAGACGAGGCCGTGGTCACTGACCAGGGCATCATCACCTCGCGCAATCCCGACGATCTCGACGCCTTCGTCGCAAAGATCGTCGAGGAGATCGAGGAAGGCCGGCATCAGCGCCGCGCCGCCTGATCGCTTCTGCAGGCAATACGAGAGACCCGGCGGGCGACCGCCGGGTTTTTTTGTGTTATGCTTGTGCTCACGACATCAGCCCGGGACCGAGGGCACTTCGCGCTTCAGATCCGGCTCGTCATGGATGAAGGTGAGCTGCAGCGTTGCCATGCGCTCAATAGCGGGATCGCTGACATCACCCAGCCCCTCCGGTGGCCCTACTGAAATGCCGCCCTCTTCCAATGCGTTGACCAGCGTGCCAAATGCGCCGGCCGGCAGCGTCATGCGGATCGTGTTCATCAGATTCGAATACATGTGCACGTCGTCGATCCAGCCGCCGAGGCGATTGACGGTGTCGAAGACGAAGCTCGTCGCCGCCTTGCGCTCGACGCGCGTGACGGCCGTCAGCATGACGATGGCCATGGCCCTGATCCTTTCGGCTTTCACGAGAGAGTGCAGCGGCTGGCGGTGACAAATCAAGTCTCCTGTGGAATAGGCTGAGATGCTGCGGCTTGCCGCGCAAGACCGGACCTTGAGCATGAAGAAGCAGAAGCAGCCACACAGGAAATCGGGGCGGGCGACGGGAAAGAGCGGACCTTCGGGGGCCGTGCGCAGCACGGCGCATGGCGAGGGCGGCGATGCGGCGATCCGCAATCCGGCCACCGTCAAAAGCAGCGCGGGCAAGACGAGCGCTGCTGCCGAACGCTTCCGCGCCGGAGTTCGCGCGCCTGCCTTCCGGATCGCCCTGGTCGTGTTTCTCGCCGGTGTTCTCACTGTTGCAGGTTCGCTTGCCATTCCGCACGAATTCGCCTTTTTCGAGCTCGGCTATCTCTTCACGCTGTCGATCTATGATCTGGTTCTGGCCATGCTCGGCCTGTCGGTCGCGATCGGCATGGCGGAGCGGCGGCGCGAGGTCCTGTCGATTGCGGGGGCTTTTCTCGGCGTCCTCGCGCCGGTGCTGCTGTTTTTCGATCCGATCTTCAGCGCCATCCTGCAAAGCCCGCTCGGCCACGAACTCTTCCTGATCGCCCCCATCGCCGTGATGCTGTCTGGCATGGTTCTCTGGCTTCCAGCGTTCATCCGCCGGTTTGCAGCACCGGTGGCGGCGGCCGTCGTCAGCCTGTCCCTGTCGCTCTTCATCGGGCTCGACGACTTCGGCATCGGCATCAAGGAATTCGCCTTCACCGCCGTGCTTGCCGCTCTCTGGATCCTTGTCGTTCCCGGGATGATGCTGCGGCCCTTCCGCGGCGCCTGGCTCACCATCCCTGCACGGATCATCGGCTCCTGGCTGATGGTGATCGCGGTCATCGTCACCGTCTCGCTTTACGTGCCGCTTGCGCCCGATGCCCCGCCGCTTCCCGAGATCCTCGACGGCCCAGAACTTGCGCCGCTCGATCCGGCGGTCGAGGACGGCCTCTCGGAGGCGCCGGAGAGCTTCGACAGCCCGGCAGAGGGCAGCACCATTCCGGGGCCGGAACTCGGCGACAATCCGCTTCTCGGCGGAGGGCGCAACCGCCAGCCGTGAAGCGAAGCAGACCGCATTGCCAGTCGACGCCTTCAGCGTCAGCCGTTACAAGCGGTCAATGTCGCCTCTGATTCCGGTAGTTCCTGATGCATATCCGCTATGACCGTCCGGTGTCCCGTTCCGCCTTTCTGGCGCGACGGCTGGCGCTGTTTTCCCTCGGCTTGCTGCTGATTGTTGTCCTGGCGCATCGCTTCGGGCCGCTCTCGACGCCGGATTTCGTGCTTTTGGTGCTGGCATCTGCCGTGCCGGCGGCGATTGCCGTGCCGCTGGCACTTCTCGGCCTAGCCCGGCTCTGGCAGATCGGTGCGCTCGGGGGCGTGGCTTCCGCCTGGGCGCTGATCTATGCGGTCCTGCCGCTCGCTTTGCCCGGCTATGGCTATTACCTCTATGTCAGCAAGCCGAAGCTAACCGAGGTTTCCACCGATCTCGCCGACCGGCCGGCCTTCGTGTCCCTGCCGGATGCGCCGCAAAATCTCCTGCCCCGCCCTGCCCTGCCTGACAATGCCGGCGAAGCCCAGCTTGCCGCCTATCCGGGCTTGAACGGCCGGCGTTATGAAGGGGCAATCGACCGCGTTTATCAGGCGGTGCGCAAGGTGGCGACGGAGAACCGGCTGGTTGTGACGGCAAGCCGCGGCGAGGAATATGGCCTGCCGGCGCTGGAACTGCGGCCGACGACGGAAAGCCCGGTCGAGGCGGAAGCCGAGGGCGCAGTACCCGCTACCCAGGACGCGCTGCCGGAAAGCGGGCCGCTGCCCACCGCGCGCCCCGAGCCGAGCCTGCTCGTGCCGCTTTCCGACGGCGAACCGGAGGGGACGGCCCGACTGCAGTTTGCCACCCGCACGCTGGTGCTCGGCCTGCCCTTCGATGCGGTGGTCCGGCTTCGCGAAGAAGCGGAAATGACGCTCGTCGACATCCGCGTCGCCTCCCGCTATGGGCCGCATGACCTCGGGATCAGCGACCGGATTGCGGAAGGTTTTCTGCATGCGCTGGACGCGGAACTTCTGGGGATTGCCGGGAACTGAGGCTGGCCTTGTGCCGGTTGGCACCAACGTCTTTGACCGCGTGAAATCTCGCCCTATGGGCAGGGCTATCGCCCATGAGATACCCCCTCTGCCCTCCTGAGCTTGTCGAAGGGCGGGCATCTCCTCCACACGGGGGAGAGCGGATGAACGCGGGCGTCGGCGACAACCTCCACTCTCCCCACCTGTGGGGGAGATGTCGGCGCAGCCGACAGAGGGGGGCAAGCCGCACAGCGCGGGGCCTCAGCCCGGCCGATACTCTCCCGACAGTTTCGCTGGGCCGTCCGTGGCGATCAGGCCCTTCTCCACGAGGTCCTCGAGATGGGCGAGCACGGAGAGGGCTGCGGCCCCATACAGGCGCGGATCGGTCGAGGCGTAGATGACCTTGACCATGTCGGGGATGAAGCGATCGCCTTGTCGAATGCGTTCCAGCACCGCGCGTTCGCGCATCAGACGATGGGTGCGCAGCGCCCGAACGAATGCGCGGGGCTCACCGACCGGACCGCCATGGCCTGGCAGATAGAGCCGGTCGTCACGCGTCAGCAAGCGATCGAGCGAGACCATGTAGTCACTCATCGCACCATCGGGGGGCGCGACGATCGAGGTCGCCCAGGCCATGACGTGATCGGCGGAAAAGAGGATGCCGGTGTCTTCGAGCGCGAAGGCGGCATGGTTTGCCGTGTGGCCGGGTGTGTGCACGGCCGTCAGCCGCCAGCCGTCGCCTTCGACCGTCGCGCCATCGGCAAGTGCATGATCGGGGATGAAATCCGTATCGGAACTCTCGGCGAAGGGATTCACCTCGCCCTCGAGCAAGGGGCGCGACGGGCGATGCGGGCCCTCGGCAACGATCACGGCACCGGTCTCTTCTTTCAGGCGGCGGGCGAGCGGCGAATGATCGCGATGGGTGTGGCTGACGGCGATGTGGGTCACCTCACGGCCCTTAAGTGCCGCCATCAAGGCTTCGAAATGCGCGTCGATGTCCGGACCGGGATCGATGACGCAGACCGATTTTTGGCCAATGATATAGGTGTTGGTGCCGTGGAAGGTGAAGGGGCTGGGATTGGGCGCAGTGAGACGCTCGACACCGTCTGCTACGGGCACCGCCGCACCATGTTGCGGCTCGAAGGCGGTGACGAAGTGCGGCACCGCCGGATCTTCCGTCTTGCTCATTTATACTCGATCTCAATGAAACTCATCGGCTGGTCGCCGCCATTAATGACATTGTGCTCGACGCCGGCATCCCGGCGATAGGCTTCACCAGCTTTGCTCGTCACGCGGCGCGAACCGTCGGCATCCTCGATCAGAAAATGGCAATCGGTGAGCGGCACGACGACATAGCCGAGGCCATGGGTGTGATGCCCGGTCGCGGCACCCGGCTCGAAATCCCAGCGGGTGATGCGGGTGACGGCATCGTCGAGGACCACGGTCGGGATGGCGGGCGGACGGGCGGAATAGCCGGGCATGGATGGGGACTCCGGGTGGGCGATGACGGGGCAACCTAGCCTGCGGGGGTGGCGGGGGCAATTGGGGGGATGCGGGGATGAAAAGAGCTGTGGCGCAGGGACTGGCACCCCCTCTGCCCTCCTGAGCCTGTCGAAGGGCGGTCATCTCCCCCATCCGGGAGGAGAGTGGAAACTTCGCTTCACCCCACCACATCCGCAGTCAGCGAAATTCCTAGCGCCTTCATCACTGCAAGCGTCGTCTTGAGCGTTGGATTGCCCTCGCTCGAAAGCCCCACCACCTCGGCAGTCCCGGCCATGCCCTTCGCGCGAGCGACGACTCCCAGCGCGTGCGCGATATAGGCGGCATCTTCGGTTTTCAGGGCTTCATTGATGAAGACAGAAATCGCCTCGGGCGTATCGAGGTCTTCCGCCGGATCGTAGCCCATCAGGACTTCAGTCATCGGTTTAGCCTTTGCGGTTCTCTGCACCTTTTCCGGACATCAGCCAGGGGCAAGCATTGCTCCTCATAAGAGTACATATATACAAATTACACGTTTTGAGGAATTGCGATGCAGACTATTACTGCGCCCAAAGGCACATCTGCCGCCACATCGTATGCCGGCACCTCCAACATCAGATCGTTCGATCTCGACAACAACGCGATCTTCCAGAACCTGCTGAATGACGCCTCGGTCAGTCAGTTTATCGAGCGGCAAGAAGACGGCTCCTATGACTGGACCTGGACGCCATCGGATGGTCCGACAACTACGCAGCAAAGCGTGGCGCGCTGGCTGATCGGCTGCGCTGAGGGAACCATCGACAACAGTGCAGCGCGCGACGACAGCTACACGCAAAGTGATATCGCCCTCTTCAAGACGCTGACGGGGTACAATCTTGTTCTGACACCTGCGGGTGCGTCACTCGTCTGCAATGACTACGGCAAGGATGTTGCTGCGGCGGATGAAGCGCTCGTGACCGAGGCAAGAACGCTGATCGATACGATTGCCTTTGCGCGGCGCGACGCCAACCTCGGCAGCGGGCCGCTCGCCCTCGACGATGTGCCTGCGGTGCTGCAACGTTATGGCGGAAACGCCAATGGCGACTTCGATGCAGCAGAGACCGTTCTGAAAAACTGGATGCGGAGCCTGGGCGCGGACGAGGCAACGGTTGCCAAGCTGCAACGGCATGTCGGACGCGATGCAGGGGGCAACGCGTTCGCAACGTTCAGCTTTTCCGAAGACATCGATTTGACATCGAAGACGTTTTCGGAAAGCGAGACTCTGCTGGACCTGCTGTTCTGACGCAGTCAGGAACGAAAAACCTCACGCCCTCGCCTTGATCGCCGCCTGGGCTGCCGCGAGCCTCGCGATCGGCACGCGGAACGGCGAACACGAGACGTAATCCAGTCCGACATCCTCGCAGAAATGGATTGAGGTCGGGTCGCCTCCGTGTTCGCCGCAGATGCCGAGCTTCATGTCGGGGCGCGTTTTGCGGCCGCGTTCGGCGGCGATCCGGATGAGTTCGCCGACGCCGTCGAAATCGAGCGAGACGAAGGGATCCTGCACGATGATGCCCTTGCGCTGATAGGTCGGGATGAAGCGGGCGGCGTCGTCGCGGGACATGCCGAAGGTGGTTTGGGTCAGGTCGTTGGTGCCGAAGGAGAAGAATTCGGCGGCTTCGGCGATGATATGGGCGCGGATCGCGGCGCGCGGAAGCTCGATCATCGTGCCGACGAGATAGGAGATCTCGAGCTTTGCCTCACCCATGACTTCAGCGGCGACACGGTCGATCACGGCCTTGACGTAATCCAGCTCGGAGCGCAGGCCGACAAGGGGCACCATAATTTCGGGCACGACGGGGGCGCCGGTTTCGCGGGCCGCCGTGACGGCTGCCTCGAAGATGGCGCGAGCCTGCATTTCGGCGATCTCGGGATAGGAGATGGCGAGACGGCAGCCGCGATGGCCGAGCATCGGGTTGAACTCGTGCAGCGCGTCGATGCGGCGGCGCATGAAGCCGGGTTCGAGGCCCATGGCGTTTGCCACTTCCTCGATCTCGTCATCGCTCTTCGGCAGGAATTCGTGCAGCGGCGGGTCGAGCATGCGGATCGTCACCGGCAGGCCATGCATGATGGTGAAGAGCTCGGTGAAGTCAGAGCGCTGCATGGGCAGAAGCTTGTCGAGCGCGGCGCGGCGGCCGGCCTCGTCTTCGGCGAGGATCATCTCGCGCATCACATGGATGCGCTCGCCTTCGAAAAACATGTGTTCGGTGCGGCACAACCCGATGCCTTCGGCGCCGAAGGAGCGGGCGGCGCGGGCGTCTGCGGGCGTGTCGGCATTAGTGCGCACCGTCATGCGGCGGGTGCTGTCGGCCCATTGCATAAGCTTTGCAAAATCGCCCGAGAGTTCGGGCTGCAGCATGGGCACCTCGCCCTTCAGCACCTGGCCGGAGGAGCCGTCGATGGTGACGATGTCGCCCTTCCCCAGCGTCACGCCCATGCCGATGAGCTTTTCGTTGCGCAGGTCGACGCGCATGGTGCCGGCGCCGGAGACGCAAGGGATGCCCATGCCACGGGCAACCACGGCGGCGTGGCTGGTCATGCCGCCACGGGTCGTCAAAATGCCTTGGGCTGCATGCATGCCGTGGATGTCTTCGGGGCTGGTCTCGACGCGGACGAGGATGACCTTGCGACCTTCGCTTTCCGCCTCAACCGCTTCTTCGGCGGTGAAGACAATGGCGCCGGTTGCCGCCCCCGGCGAGGCGGGAAGTCCCGAGCCGATGACATGACGGGTGACGCGGGGATCGATGGTCGGGTGGAGCAGCTGGTCGAGCGAGGAAGGCTCGATTCGCATCACCGCCTCTTCCTCCGAGATCAGCCCTTCCGCCACCATGTCGACGGCGATCTTCATCGCGGCCTTGGTCGTGCGCTTGCCCGACCGGGCCTGCAGCATCCAGAGCTTACCGCGCTCGATGGTGAATTCGAGATCCTGCATATCACGGTAATGGGATTCGAGCCGGTCACAGATCGCCTGGAATTCGGCGAAGGCCTCCGGCATCAGCTTTTCGAGCGAGGGCTTGTCGGAGCCACTGTCGATGCGGGCCGCCTCGGTGATCGATTGCGGCGTGCGGATGCCGGCGACCACGTCTTCCCCTTGTGCGTTGACGAGAAATTCGCCGTAGAGCTCTCGTGCCCCTGTCGAGGGGTTGCGGGTGAAGGCCACACCGGTCGCCGAGGTCGAGCCGAGATTGCCGAAGACCATGGTTTGGACGGTGACCGACGTGCCCCACTCGCCGGGGATCTTGTGCAGCAGGCGGTAAGTCTTGGCGCGCGGGTTCATCCAGCTGGAGAAGACAGCGCCAATCGCACCCCAGAGCTGGACATGCGGTTCCTGCGGGAAGGGCTGGCCGAGATCCTGCTCCAGCAGTTCCTTGTAGAGCGCGACGATGTGTTGCAATTCCAGCGCAGAGAGATCTGTATCGAGTTCGTGGCCAAGCCTTGCCTTTTCGTCTTCGAGGATCTCCTCGAAGACTTCGTGATCGAGGCCCATGACGACATCGCCATACATCTGGATGAAACGGCGATAGCTGTCCCAGGCGAAGCGCGCATCGCCGGAGTGGTGGCCGAGCGCTTCGACCGTGTGGTCGTTGAGGCCGAGATTGAGGACCGTGTCCATCATGCCGGGCATGGAGGTGCGCGAGCCGGAGCGGACGGAGAGAAGAAGCGGGTGGCTGGTGTCGCCGAAGGCGCGGCCGGTCGCGGCCTCGATGCCGGATATGCCGCGGAGAACCTGGGTCTTCAGCTCGTCGGCGAGCGTCTTTCCACTCTTGTAGAAAAGGCCACAGGCATCTGACACGATCGTGAGGCCGGGCGGAACCGGCAGGCCCAGGCTCGCCATTTCGGCGAGATTGGCGCCCTTGCCTCCCAGCTGATCGATCTCGGCCCTACTCCCCTCGGCCGCTCCTCCGCCGAAGGTGTAAACCCACTTTCGCATTGCCTTCTCCACCCGAACAGGCTTGTTTTTCCACCATTTACAGCAAATGTGACGGATTGGAAATGTTCAACAGACAAGTTTATGCTGCAATGCATCATAATTGCGGCAGATCTCGTCTCGAACGCTCACGCGGATGTGAAATTGTGTGGAGAGACGTGAAAGACGGATTTCGAGGCGGCATTGTAAGCAAGGCCTACAAGTGCAAGGGTAGATTGGGACCGAAATGACTGTTCACTGGACGCGGCGCCAGCTATTGCGGCTGGCCGGGACGGCAACGCTGACGGGGGCGCTCACCGGGGCGCTGAGGGCCGAGGGGATCGAGATTCAGACCTCGCTTCCGGCCGCACAGACGCCACAGCTGCCTTTCGGCCTGACGCGACCCGTGCATGTGGGCGAGGTGTGTCTGCGGGCGAAGGATGTCGCGCGGCTCAAGGCCTATTACACCAGCATGCTGGGGCTCGACGTGCTGACGGATGCGCCCGATGCCGTGACGCTCGGGGCCGGCGGGACGCCGCTTCTGCATATCCTTGCCCGGCCGGATGCGACGCCCGAGGCGCCGGACCAGGCCGGCCTTTATCACACCGCCTTCCTGATGCCTGACCGTGCCGATCTCGCCCGCTGGCTGGTGCATGTGGCCCGCAGCCAAATTCCGCTCACCGGCTTTGCCGATCACTCGGTGTCCGAAGCGGTTTATCTGACGGATCCCGAGGGCAATGGCGTCGAGGTCTATAGCGATCGCCCGCAGGAGACCTGGCTCTGGGCCGGCAATACGGTGACCATGGGCAGTCGTGAACTCAACATCGATGACATCTTCCTCAAGACGCAGACGCGCACCGACCGCGACGAGTATATGACCGTGCCGGCCGCGCTGCGGATCGGTCATATCCATCTGAGGGTCGGCAGGCTGGAAACGGCGCGCGACTTTTATGCCGATGGGCTTGGCCTCGATGTGGTCGCCGGCAGCGACGAGCGTGGCGCGACCTTCCTGTCGTCCGGCCGCTATCACCACCATATCGGCGCCAACATCTGGGAAAGCCGGGATGCAGGCCCACGCCAGAACGCGATGACCGGGCTCGACTGGTTCTCGCTGCACACGAGTGATCAGGCGATCCTCGAGGGGCGCCGCGCGGATCTTCAGGCGAAGGGCTTTGCCGTGAGCGCCATCGAGGGCGGGTTCGAGGCACTGGATCCCTGGGGCACACGGGTCCGGCTCAAGCGGGTTTGACGCGCCAACAGCCAGCAATTGTTACAGGGTCATCACGCAATGCAATAAACGGTCACGCAAAATGACCAGACAAATCAATTGAGGGTGATGCGTTCAGGGCCAGCGTTTGCTAGGTGGCATTCTAGTAAATTGTAATCCGGAATCAAAAATGACCCTGACCAGCCCGGTTTCACTGACTGAGATCCCGCAGAACAACCTTTACCAGAAGGGCGACGTGTTCGTTCTTTTCGGCGAATTGTTCGGCCGGGGCTATGTCACGGGCCTGCTCGACCAGGCCAAGAAGGCCGGCATGGAGATCATCGGGATCACCGTCGGCCGCCGTGACGAGAACAACAAGCTGCGTCCGCTGACAGACGAAGAGCTTGCCCAGGCGGAAGCCAATCTCGGCGGCCGGATCATCAACATTCCCGCCATGGCCGGCTTCGATCTCGATGCGCCCGAGGGCGAGAAGACGCCGACGGACCTGCTTGCTACGCTGACGCTGGAAAACTGGGAAACGGAAAAGCTCGACTGGGCGCATATCGAAAAGTGCCGTCAGGTTGGCGTCAAGCGTTTCCAGGATGCCGTTGCCAAGATCATGGACGAGCTGGAAGGCATGATTGCCGATGGCCGGAATGTGCACTTCGCCCACACCATGGCCGGCGGCATTCCGAAGGCCAAGGTCTTCCTCGTTCTGGCAAACCGCATCTACAAGGGCCGTGGCGCGCGCCACATGTCTTCGCAGGTGCTGCTCGACAGCGATCTCGGCAAGCTCATCCTGCAGAACTTCGACGAAGTCTCGGCCAATACTTTCCGCCACCTGATCGAAGGCAGTGCCGCGATCCGCGCCCGCATCGAAAAGAGCGGCGGCCAGGTGCGTTACTCGGCCTATGGCTATCACGGCACGGGCATTCTGATCGGCGACGAATACCGCTGGCAGACCTACACGAACTACACCCAGGGCTATGCCAAGATGAAGCTCGAGGCGATTGCCGAAGAGGCTTACGCTTCCGGAGTCAAGGCGACTGTCTTCAACTGCCCTGAGATCCGCACCAATTCGTCTGATGTCTTTGCCGGCATCGAGCTGCCGCTTCTGCCGCTCCTGAAGGCGTTGAAGAAGGAAAATCCCGGCGCGCGCGCCGAGAAGATCTGGGCAGACTGCGAAGCCCTTCTTGTTGAGGGTGTCACCGTCAACGACGTGCTCCAGAAGATCGCCGACTTCCAGGTCAGCGATGTGATGAAGCCGTTTTACGACTTCAACAACTGGCCGATGCCCAACAGCCAGGGCCAGTCCGACATCACCATCGGCACCTCGCAAGAAATCGCCCAGATGCACAAGGACGGCAAGGCGCTGATCTCGGACTATCTGAGCGTGCTCGTGGTCGAGGCAACCGGCGCGCTGATCTTTGGCGAAATGGCCAACCCGTCTGCGCCAGTGCTCTGGCTCAACCACGATGTGGTCGCGCAGCAGATCAACAAGGCCGGCTGAGCGGGCGAAGCGAATAGCGAATAGCGAATAGCGAATAGCGAATAGCGAATAGGCGGTAGCCAATAGGACGATGCCTGGAGCTTGCTTCCGGCATTTTCTTTTCGGTGGATCGTCATCCTCGGGCTTGTCCCGAGGATCTACTGCCGTTGCTATTGGCTCGACGTTTGGAACCTTCCCTAAGCGTCACCTTCCTGGCCACCCTTGGCAGATCCTCGGCACAGGGCCGAGGATGACGGCGCTTATGGAGCATGCCCCCTGCCCGTCAGATGTCTCGGCGTACAGCGCCACACAACAGGCTTTTTCCGGGGGCGAACCGATCGGCGTCTGGCGTCACTGGACTTGCCCGACGAATGCTGGCACGCCGTTGACTGGTCATCAGACAAATCGAGTCTCCCCGATGCATTTCCAGCCGCAGTACCGCGTCTATATCGCCTTCTTCCTGTTTGCCATGTCGACCGGCTCGCTGTTCTCGCGGCTGCCGGACCTGCAGGTGCAACTCGGGGTGAATAAGGCCGAACTCGGCATGACGCTGATCGGCATGGCGATCGGCTCGCTGATCTCGCTGACACTGTCTTCGCCCATCATCGTGCGGCTCGGTTCGCGCACGACGCTCGCCATCTGCCTGCTCGGGGTGATGGCGCTCTTGTCCCTCATCCCGTTGCTGCCCTCCGCACCCTTCGTCTTTGCGACCCTTTTCCTCATGGGCCTGCTCGCCGGCGCGCTGGAGATCTGCCTCAATGTTGAGATCGGCCGTATCGAGGCGCAGGCAGGTTTCGGCATCATGAACCGCGCGCATGGCTGCTGGAGCCTCGGATTCTTCGTCACCGCGATCACGGCCTCATTGGTGCGCCAGGCTGGGATCAGCATGCAGATGCATATGCATGTGCTGCTCGGGCTGATGTTCGTCATCGGTGCTGTTACAATCGCCGGCATGAAGAACGCCCCTGTCCTCACCACCGCAGGTGCAGAGGACAAGGCACCGCATTTTGCGCTGCCGACCTTGGCGCTGCTGCCGCTTTGCATCATCGGCACCTCGGCCTTCCTGATCGAGGGGGCCGGCATCGACTGGTCGACGATCTACATGGAAGAGGTCTTCGACGTCTCGCCCTTCATCTCCGGTTCTGGACTGACGCTGTTTGCCTTCTTCATGGCACTGGCGCGCCTCACCGTCGATCCGGTGGTCGATCGCCACGGGGCGCGGCTCGTGGGCCGTGTGCTCCTGTCGGTGGCGGCACTGGGTATCGCCATGGCGTGGATTGCGCCGTCTCCGACGCTGGCCCTTTTCGGCTTCGCGCTGATGGGCGCCGGCTGCAGCGCCGTCTATCCGATGGCGGTCTCGGCGGCTGCCCAGCGCACCGACAGACCGGCCGTGATCAATGTCGCGGCGATCGCCCAGATGGCCTTTGTCGTGTTCTTCCTCGGACCGCCGCTGCTCGGCTTCGTGGCCGAGGCCTTCGGCATCCGCAACGCCTATCTCGTCTGCCTGCCGCTGGTGCTCGGATCGATCCTGGCGAGCGGCGCGCTGCCGGTGGGGCCGGCCAGGCGCAAGAAGCTGGCGGCTTGATTCAAGGGCGCGCCAGAAAGGTCAGTTCTTCCGGTGTCGGATCGCCGAAGATCTTGATGCCAAGCTTGGCATCGGAGACGTAGAGCAGCGCCCGCTTGCCGTCTTCGGAGTAAAGCACGCGGATCCAGCTTGTTTCGCAGGTCCGCGGCTCGCAAGCGCGGAACAGTTGCATGCGCTTGTCCTTGACCGCGACCTCCTCGGAGGCGAGCGCGACGTAACGCGGCTGGCGCACCAGGGCGCGCACCCAGAAAGGCAGACCCGGCTGTCCCTTGATCATCTCCATCAGACTGTCACGATGGGCCGGAGAGGTCGCGAGCACACTCGGCAGGTAGTTGCCGGCGAGCGAGGTGGACGCGGTCTGGGCGTGGAGGGGGCCCGCGCTCAGAATGAGGGCGGCGGCGATAGCCAGAATGCGTTTTCTCACACCAGCTCCCTCTCGCGCAGCGCCTCTGCCGTCTGCAGGTCGACGGAGACGAGTTGGGAGACGCCCTGCTCGGCCATCGTCACCCCGAAGAGGCGGTTCATGCGGGCCATGGTGATGGGGTTGTGGGTGATGATGACGAATCGGGTCTCGGTGGAGGCAGCCATTTCGTCCATCAGGTTGCAGTAGCGCTCTACATTGTGGTCGTCGAGCGGCGCGTCGACTTCGTCCAGCACGCAGATCGGGGCGGGGTTGGTGAGAAACACCGCGAAAATCAGGGCCATGGCGGTCAAGGCCTGCTCGCCGCCCGAGAGCAGCGTCATGGTCTGCGGCTTCTTGCCCGGCGGGCGGGCAAGGATCTCAAGGCCGGCTTCCAGCGGATCGTCGCTTTCGATCAGCTGCAGTTCGGCCGTGCCGCCGTTGAAGAGGTGGGTGAAGAGGCGCTGGAACTGGGCGTTGACCACGTCGAAGGCGGCGATCAGGCGTTCGCGGCCTTCGCGATTGAGGCTCTGGATAGCACCGCGCAGCTTGCGGATCGCATCGATGATATCGTCGCGCTCCTTGATCAGGGTGCTAAGCTTGTCGGACAGTTCCTTCTGCTCTTCCTCGGCGCGCAGGTTGACGGCGCCCAAGCGCTCGCGCTCCATCTTCAGCCGGTCGAGATTGCGCTCGACCTCTCGCAGGTCGCCGATCTCGGAAGGGTCTTTCAGGCCCGTCAGGCGGAAGGCATCGTGCGGGCCGACATTCAGCGTATCAGCGATACGGGTCTCGGCTTCGATGCGCCATTCGCGGGCAGAGACAAGGCGTTCTTCGGCGCGGCCGCGTTTTTCTCTGGATTCGGCGAGTTCGGCCAAGGCGGCGGCGGCTTTCTGGTCGGCCTCGCGCTGGCGGGTCTCGGCCTCGACCAGCCGGTCGGCAGCGTCGCGGCGGTCTTTTTCGGCCTTGTCGAGGGCCGTCATCAGATTGCGGCGCTTGTCCTCGAATTCATCGGGCGCCATTTCGAGATCGGTGATCTCGTCACGGGCCTCGGCCTCGCGCTCGCGCAGGGTCGCGATATGCTCCTCCGCAGACTTGGCGCGGTTCTGCCAGTTCTGCTTTTCCTGGCGAATGGAGAGAATGCGGCGGCGGCGCATCTCGTCTTCGCGGGCGAGCCCCTCGAAGCGGGCGCGGGCTTCGGCGAGCAGGCCGCGGTCGCGGGCGACAATAGCCTCGGCATCGCGCAGGCTGATATCGAGGGCAGAGAGGTCGGGCGTCTCCTCCATTTCGATGCGGGCGGTTTCCTCCTGCTCGACGATCTCCTCGATCTGAGCCTTCAGACCGTTGACCGCTTCCTCGATCACTTCGCGGCGGCGGATGAGATCGCCCGAGGCGCGTTCGGCCTGGGCAAGGGCATCGCGGGCCTCGGCCAGCGCGCGAACCGTCAGGCGGCTGCGGTCGCGGGCATGCGTGAGGCGGGCTTCTTCCGCGCGGATGGCATCGGCGGCTTCGCTGAGGCGATCCTCGGCCTCGACCATCTGGTCGCGAGCCTCTTCGGTCTCGATCTCGATTTCGGCGAGGCGGTTCTTCTGGGCGAGGCGCAGCGCAGCGGCACTCGGGGCATCGGCACCGGTGACATGGCCGTCCCAGCGATAGACGGCACCATCGCGGGTGACGAGACGCTGGCCGGGGGCAAGGCTAACCATCAGGCGGAGCGCGTCTGCTTCCTCAACGACGCCGATCTGGCGCAGCGCCCGGGTGAGCGCTGCGGGTGCACGGACATGGGCGAGGAGCGTGGGCACGCCGGATGGCAGGCTCGGGTCCCCTTCCCCGTCGCCATTGCCGTGCCAATGGGCGGGCGCTTCCGGATCAAGCGCGCTGTCGAGATCGTCGCCGAGGGCGGCACCCAGAGCGGTCTCATAGCCGCGATCGACGGAGAGTTCATCGGCCACCGGCGGAAAGTCGCCTGTTGTCGTCGAGGCCAGGATGCGGGCGATGGTGCGGGCTTCGGTCTCCAACCCGTTGACGCGGGCGCGCGCCGCCTCCAGCGGCTGGCGCAGATGGCTTTCTGTGCGGCGGGCCTCATTGAGCGCCGCCTCCGCTTCCATGGCCGCACTCTCGGCATCGGCGACCGCCTGTTCGGCGATCTCGACCATTTCGCGCTTTTCGTCGGGATCGGGAAGAGCGGCGATCCGTTCGGATATGTCGGAGAGTTCGCGGGAGGCGTCCGAGACCTGACGCTCCAGCCTTGCACGGCGCTCCGTCAGATCGCGGATAGCGCGTTCCAGCTGGTTGCGGCTGGCAGCGGCTTCGGCGCGTTCGGCGGTTAGGCGGGTGAAGTCGCGTTCGCTGTCGGCAAGGGTCGCGGCAGCGGCCTCGAAGGCTTCCTTTGCCTCTTCACCGAAGCGTCCGGCATCGGCGAGGATCTCCTCGAGTTCGGCCTCTTCTTCCGCCAGCCGCTGGATGACCTCGGCATTCTCCGACACCAGGCGCTCCTCGCGCCGGATGTCCTCATCGAGCTGGGCGAGACGGCGGGTGAGCTCGTCGCGGCGGCGCAGGATGCGGTTGGCTTCCTCGTCGAGCTGGCTACGGGCGATCTGCAGGCGCTGGAGAGCTGCGGCGGCCTTCGCCTCCTCCTCGCGCAGTTCCGGCATCTTGAGGCTCGCCACGGCCTGGAGCTTGGCCGCCTCCATCTGGTGGTTCGCCTTTTCGGCAACCGTAGACATGGCCTGGTTCAGGGCGCTTTCCGCCTCGCCCTCCGCCTGCTTGGCCTGCGACCAGCGGATATGCAGGAGCATCGCGTCATGGGCGCGGATATCGGCGGACAATTGCTTGAAGCGGTTGGCTTGGCGGGCCTGACGCTTCAGGCTCTCGATCTGGCTTTCGAGCTGCGCGGTGATGTCTTCCAGCCGCTCCAGATTGGTCTCGGCGGCACGCAGCCTGAGTTCGGCCTCATGGCGGCGGGAATGCAGGCCCGAAATGCCGGCGGCCTCTTCGAGCAATTGCCGGCGGGCCTGAGGCTTGGCTGAAATCAGTTCGCCGATACGCCCCTGGCCGACCATCGAGGGCGAGCGGGCACCGGTCGAGGCATCTGCGAAGAGAAGCTGCACATCCTTGGCGCGGGCTTCCTTGCCGTTGATGCGATAAACTGAGCCATTGCCGCGCTCGATGCGGCGGGTCACCTGGATTTCATCGGCATCGTTGAAGGCGGCTGGGGCCGTGCGGTCGGAATTGTCGAGGTGGAGGCCGACTTCGGCGGAGTTGCGGGCGGGGCGGTTGCCGGAGCCCGAGAAGATGACGTCGTCCATACCGGAGGCGCGCATGTTCTTGTAGGAGTTCTCGCCCATCACCCAGCGCAGGGCCTCGACGAGGTTCGACTTGCCGCAGCCATTCGGCCCGACAATGCCGGTGAGGCCCCGTTCGATGACGAATTCGGAGGGTTCGACGAAGGACTTGAAGCCAACGACGCGCAGGCGGTTGAATTTCATGGCGCCACCCACCCCCGAAGAAACGCACGAAAAACGGGCGCACGGGTTTCCCCGGCGCCCGTCGTCAGAACGGATCGTCGATCAGAGCATGCTGTCGATGAGGGCCGACATGGAGTCAACCGACATGTCCCCCGAATAGGCCTTGCCATTGATCAGGAAGGTCGGCGTCGACTGGACACCGAATTCCTGGGCGCCGCGGTCGCGGACTGCCGACACATCACCGGCAAGCTGGGCGTTCGTCAAGCAGGCGTCGAAGCTCTCCTGTGTAAAACCGGCAAGCTTGGACATTTGCAGCATAGCATTGCGCACGTCGCCGTCAGCCGGCGCCGCCCAGGCGGACTGCTGCTTGAGAAGCGTGGAGACGAAGGGGAAGTAGCGCTCTTCGGTCGTGCAGCGGGCCAGCATGAAGGCCGCCAGCGATGCGGTGTCCTGCGGGAACGGGAATTCGCGCACGATGAAATAGACCTTGCCGGTGTCGACATAGCGCGTCTTGATTTCGTCGAAGGTGCGGACGTGGAAGTTTGCACAATGCGAGCAGGTCATCGACATGTATTCGATGATCTTGACCGGCGCATTCGGGTCGCCGAGGGCCATTTCCTTGAGCGGACCGGGCTTCAATGCCTCTTCCATGTCGACGTCGCGATCCGCAGTCGGGATCTGGGCAGAGGTCGTCGAGGCCGTGGTCTCGTTGCTGACGGCGGGTTTGGGCTCGGCACTGGCGGCCTTGTCTTCTGCGTCGCTGCAGGCAGTGAGCGCGAAGCCGACGGCGGCAATGGCGATACCGCCGAGGAGGCGGCGCTTGGTGATCGAGAGTTCGGATGTCGACATGGGTCAGTTACCTGCGTTGCAAGGATCTTGGATGGCTTCACCGTTATAACGGCAAAAGGCGCCAAACAAGGCAGGCTCCCCCCTGAAAAATCAAAGATCCGTGACCTTTTCACCGTAGCCACGGCAAAATTGCAGAGACCGGCAAGCGATGTGCCTGCCGGTCTGATCTGACTTCAACGCGCTTTTCAGCGAGCCGCAGGACGGCTCACCAGCGATTGCACCGTATAGACGAGTATCGCGATGCCGATGGCACCCATGGCAGCGACGCCGAGCAACACGATGACATCGACGGGGCCGCCGATGTCGCCGAAGCCGGAGCGGGTCACGGCCTGGACGAACCAGACGGCGCCGATGGCGCCGACCGGCATGGTAAGCTGGGCCAGCAGAAACTTCTTCCAGGAAACCTGGCGATCGCGGATCAGCACGTAGAGATAGGCAAGCGTGATGACGGCAGCGAATGCGACCATGACCCAGAACAGGGTGTGGCCGAAGATCTCCTCGAGAACCGCAACGATCATTCCGACAGTCATGTCCTTCATGGCATCCTCCTCAGGCGCGACCGCGCAGCATGGCGTTATAGGTGGGTTTCAAGGCGATCTCCTTCATCAACCAGGAAATCCAGAGCTCTTCCAGCGGGGCGATCAGTCCGGGGAAGGACGGGACGAGATTGTCCTTGTAGTCGAACTCGACCAGCATCGCCGAGCCGATGCGGGTGATCAGCGGGCAGGACGTATAGCCGTTATAGCTTTCCTTGCTCTCGCGCCCCTCGATCTGGGCGACGAGTTGGTCGACCGCGACCGGCACTTGCCATTTGACGCTGGCCGCCGTCTTGCCCTTGGGCACGCCTGCAATGTCGCCGACCGCGAAAACATCGGGATAGCGCGTGTGGCGCAGGGTGTTCTTGTCGACCTCGACCCAGCCCTGGCCCACCCATTTGTCGGCCCAGGGCAGCGGGCTGTGCAGGATGACATCGGGCGCACGCATGGGCGGGATGACGTTGGTGAAGTCGTAGCCGAGTTCCTTGTCGCCTTCCGGCGTGGTGAAGGTGGCGATCTTGCGCACGGGATCGATCTTCTTCATCACGTGCTCGTAGACCGTCTCGATGCCTCGCTCCTCATAGAGCATGCGCACCTTTTCGGAGACGATCGGCACCCCGAAAAGCGCCTTGTTGTGGGCAGCATAGACGATCTTGGAGTTGCTGCGGGTACCCTTGCGGGTCAGGTAATCCTCGGTGAGGAAGGTGTATTTCAGCGGAGCGCCGGCGCATTTCATCTCGGTCGCCGGGCGCGAAAAGAGGGCAAGACCGCCCTTGTCGGTGAAGCGGTCCATTTCCGCCCAGGTCTTCTCGGCGTAATCAGGGCCTGCATAGACAGAACCGATGCCGTCCTTGCCGATCAGGTCAAGCGACATGCCTTCGATCGCCGCGTAGTCGAGCTTGAGACCGGTTGCGACGAACAGGAAATCGTATTCGATCGCCGTGCCGCTCTCTGTCACAACCTTCTTGCCGTCGGGATCGACTTCGGCCGCACCTTCCTCGATCCATTCGACGCCGGCAGGCAGCCAGTCGGCCGTGCCGGACACGGAATAGGACGCGGGCTTCAGGCCTGCGGCGATCAGCGTGAAGCCCGGCTGGTACCAGTGCTGCTTGCGCGGATCGAGAATGGTGATCCTGGCGCCGTCGAGGCGGTTGGACAGCTGGTTGGCAAGCGCTGCTCCGGCCGCACCCGCACCGAGGATCAGGATGCGGGCATTGGTCTTGACGGGTTGTGCCGTCGCGCCTTGCAAAGGTGCAGCGGCCAGTGCCGCACCGCCGGCCGCCAGACCGAAAAATTGTCGTCTGCTGGTTTTCATTGCTTCCTCCCCCAGGGTGACGCAGGCGCCCCTCGCCTCTTCTGGATGACGTTTCGCCGAAACAGCTTCGCCTACCGCTGAAGCTCCCATCGTTGATCATCATCCAATATATATACTATTTCGTATCTTCAATGCAACGTAGTTATAGGGATCCAGCACTAGACTGTCGTCGGGGATATCCGCGCCCGCGCATTGCCGCTGGTTCCTCAGGCCTATAAGAATTCATCGCGTATGACCGATGAAGCTGGCAAAGACCCAAACTTGGCCGGTCAGGTCGCATTTAACTTATTCTAACAAGACCTTAACGTGCCCTAGAGATTTCAGCTCGATCAAAGTCAGAGTTCCTTTTCCCATGACGTTTCCGAAGAGCCGGGAGACCTTCTCTCTCGCTGCCCCTCATTTCAGTCTTGCCCTTGCCGCGGTATGCCTGGCGTTGTCCGTGGGCGGAGCCTTGGCGCAGCAATCCCAAAACGTTGCGCCGCGTACGGGCAGCGCATCGATCAACGAGGTCGAGGCCAAGCGCAAAGCCTTGTTCGGCCGGATGATGGCTGCACCCGACGATCTCGACACCGCCTTCGAATATGCAGCGCTGTCCTCCGAAGCCGGCGATCTGGAAGGGGCGATCTCGACGCTCGAACGCATGCTGATCTACGCGCCCGGCCTGCCCCGGCTGCAGCTGGAGCTCGGCGTTCTCTACTATCGCCTCGGCGCCTACGAGACCGCGCGCCAGTATTTTGATGGGGCGAAGTCCGCAGGCGACATGCCGCCGGAGGTCTCCGCCAAGGTCGATCAGTATCTTTCGGCCATCGACCAGCGCGGCGCCCCCTCGCAATTCTCCGGCATGATCAGGACGGGCATTCGCTATCAGAGCAATGCCAATGCGGGCCCGGGCAATTCGACGGTGACGCTGAATGGTCTTTCCTACACGCTGGACGGCTTGAGCGTCGCCGGCGAGGACTTCAACGGCTTCGTCAATGGCGGGCTGCGCTATCGCCATGACACCGATATCCAGGGACTATCGCTGGAGGCGGGCCTTTCCGGCTATGCCGCTGGCTACCGCGACCGCAACGCGCTGAACACGGCAGCGGTCGAGGCCTATGTAGGCCCGGTCTTCGATCTTGGACGTTTCGGGCTCGACGACCGGACGCTCTCCGTCCTCCTGACCACCAGCGGCGTTCTCATCGAGGGCGACCGGTATTTGGCATCGGCGGGGGTCTCGACGACGATCGACTGGCAGGTGACACCAGTCGACAGCCTCTCGGGCAGCCTGCAATACCGCTACGAGGATTTTTCCAACACCAAGTCCCGGCGGACCGCAAATCTGCAGAGCGGCCATCGTTTCGACGGCCAGTTTTCCTGGTCGCACAATCTCACCGAAGACTTCAGCCTGACGGGGCGCATTCTTGCGAGCCGGCGCGACGCGGAGGTGGGTTACCTGTCCTCCAGCGAACTGGGCGGGGCGATCTCCGGCACCTATCGCTATGCCGCACTTATTGGCGACGGGCCGGCCTGGATCACCGGGGTGGAAGCAGCCGTTGCCGGACGCGGCTATGACGATCCCGACAGTATGATCAATTCGGCGGAGCGTCAGCGCGACACCGACTTCAGCCTCAACCTGCGCCAGATCATGCCGTTCAGCGAGCGCGTGGCGCTCGTCGCGGAGGCCGGCTACCGCAAGGTCTGGTCGAACTATGACATCAAGAGCTTCGACAATATCTCGCTGTCGATCGGCATCCAGTCCGCGTTCTAGGAGCATCACGATGAAGCCGAACACCCGCCATGCCCTGCTGGCCGCATCCGCGGCACTCTTCGTCATCACAGCGCATCCCGTCAGCGCGGAGACCGATGTCGCCGGTGTCACCGCGGCGGTCAATCCTGAAGCAAGCGCCATCGACCGCGCAGGCAAGGCGCGGCTGATCTCGCTCGGCGACCCCGTGGTCCGCAATCACCGCATCGAGACGAGCGGTGTCGGCCTCGTGCAGATCCTGCTCGCCGACGGCACCTCGTTTACGGTCGGTCCGAACTCCTCCGTGGTGATCGACAGCTTCGTCTATGACCCGGAGAAGAACACGGCTGCGCTGGCGGCGACGATGAGCAAGGGGGCGCTGCGCTTCATCGGCGGCAAGGCATCAAAGGCGAGCGGCAATGTGACGATCAAGACGCCGATCGGCACGGCCGGCATTCGCGGCGCGGTGGTCGATATCAACCTCAGCGGCCAGACGCCCGACGGCCAGCCTCTGCCACCACACATGACGCTGGTCTATGGCAAGGAGGTGCAGCTCACCGGCAATGGCGCGCCGCAGCGGCTGTTCAAACAGGGCTTCTCCATCGTAGCCGGCGACGGCCAGCCGCGCGTCCAGCGCACCCCGCCGCAATGGGTGAGCGGGCTGCAGCAGGTGCTCGCCGGCCGGCCTGGCCAGAGCGGTGGTGCGAGCAATGCGCCAACGGAGCAGACAGTGGCCAGCAGCACGGTTGCCCAGAGCAATTCCGCCCAGTTGCCCTCGGATAACGCCATCCCCGTGCCGACGCCACGTCCGGTCGTGACGACACCGGTCGAGGAGGTGGCGAGTGCTTCGCAGCGGGATGTGGGGACGAGGCCGCAGGTGCCGACTGGCCCGGTTGATCCGGAAGCGGACGCGCCGTGGGATGGCTCGGCGCAGGCCAGCGCTTACATTGACAACGGTGGAGACGTCCGCTTCCGCCCGGTATCGGGCACTCTCTCTGTCGCTCAGAACGGCAACTTCACCGGAACCTTCGGCCAATTGGGGCTGGTATCGCTGCAGAAACCTGCAGGCACCGAGACACTGACGCAGACCGATGTCAGTGGGACGATCGGCAGCCTCGGCTCCGTCAGCGGCACGGCCTATACCGGCAGCGGTGACTTCATCGCCTATTTTCTGGAGTCCGACGACAGTTCTGACCCGGTCTACATCGTCGGCGGGAAGGCTGCGGATGCGCGCGAAGTCTTTTCACCGGGGCAGGTCTACCGCTACGCGGTGGAACGCGATCCGATCAACGGTGGAGCCTCGATCGGAGGGGTGCAAGTACCTTTCTACGACGATGGCAACTTCCTTGCCGGTGAAAGTACGCCCATGCGTGCTTCTGCGAGCGACCTCTATGTCGGCGGCGTGAGCGGGAATGGCGTTGCCGCACGGCTGCTGCAGGGCTCGATCTCGATCTCTGGCGACGGCACGACCCAGCGCAGCAGAATCCAGGTGATGGCCGGCAGCTTCAAGGAGACTGCAGGCGCCTACAAGATGACAGGCCGCGTCTCGGGATCCTACCAGACGAGCAATCCCACATCGAATGCGGGCCAGGCGGGTTATGTGGAGACGCTCGGCAACGGTGCGGCGGCGGACCAGGTCTTCGGTGCAAACGGGGAATATCTCGTGCTCGGCTCTGGAGAGATGTATGACATCGAGGACCGTTTGGACGGCTATGACACGGTGCAGATCGCTAGCCGAAACGACGGCGTCACCACCGCAGCCAACCGCAGCTTCACCGGGGAGATCGGCGGCTTTTCTTCCGGAGCCGCCACGAATATGTGGACCGACAACACGGAGCTCTTCACCGGCACGGCCACCTTCACATTCAATCAGGCGGGCGGCACCTTCGACGGTGGGATCAACTCGGACTCTTCAAACTACTTCGCGGATTTTCTCGGCGGCGACGATTATGATGGCTATGAGGAAGTCTACCTCACCGACCAGCTGATCGCCGCCGTAGACTCCTCCAGCGAGGCCTACATGGTGTCGTCCGCCGTCGTGCCAGCCAGGATCTTCAACGGCGACACGACTGCGGCCATCTGCAACAACTGTGACTTCATGACCTGGGGCTGGTGGGGCAAAGCATCCGGGCCTGAGAGCTTTTACAGCGTCCATCTCGGCAACTGGATCATCGGCAAGCAGCCAGAGAACAGCGCCCTGCCGACCTCCGGTACCGCAACCTACAACGGCAATGCGGTCGGCACCGTTCTCAACGATGGTGCTCAATATATCGCCACGGGGACGATGACCTCGACGATGAATTTCGGCACGCGGTCTGGGACGGTTTCCGTGTCCAACTATGACAGCAAGAACTTCAGCGCCGGGGTAAATTTCGGCACCGGCGCGGCGACTTTCAGCGGCAACGTGACGAGCGGCGTCGCCTCGGGCACAGTCACCGGCGCTTTCGCCGCCAACGGCACCGACCCGGTCCAGGGCATCATGGGCAACTTCACGGTAACGGACGGGAGTTGGGGATCGACCGGGATCTTTGCCGGCAGCACGACAGGCGTCGTTCCGTGACGAAGGCAGCCGGCGGCCCACGCCCCGGACAGAACCAAGGGCGGCCGACATCACGCCGTCTGTCTTCCTCGCAGCGCCGCAAGCTCGGCGTCGTGCTGATCGGCCTGGCGGCACTCGTGGCGGTCATTGTCGGCCATGCCGCTTTCTCCTCCCAGGCCTTTCGGCTCACGGCGCTGGTCTTCGACACCTATCAGGTGATCAAACCGCGCGACGCGACTGATCCGCCGGTGGCGGTCATCGACATCGACGAAGTGTCGATTGGCAAGCTTGGACAATGGCCCTGGTCGCGCGGCACGGTGGCAGAGATGGTGAACAAGGCAAGCGGTCTTGGCGCGGCAGCCATCGGCTTCGACATCGTGTTTTCCGAGCCGGACCGGACGGCACCGGCGCGGCTCGTCGAAGCGATGCGGCGCCAGGGGATCGCCATCGACATCGGCGTCGACCTGCCGGACCCGGACGCACAGCTGGCCGAGGCCATCGCCTCAAATGCCGTGGCGCTCGGGATCGCGCTCAGCAACGAGACCACCGCGCCGGCACCGGAGCCGAAGGCGGGGTTCTCATTTCTGGGACCCGATCCGCGGGCGCGGCTCACGCCCTATGCTGGCGCCTTGTCCAACCTTTCCGCGGTGACCGAACGCGCAACCGCGATGGGCTATTTCTCCTTCCCGCCGACGCCTGACAACATCATCCGCACCTTCCCGCTCGTCTCCATGAGCGGCGACCGGCTCTACCCGGCCCTTTCGATCGAGGCGCTGAGGATCGCACAACAGGAGGGCTCCTTCATCCTGCGCTCCGCCGGCACGGAAGACGGCTCGGCCTTCACCGACTTGAGGGTCGGTGCGCTCGACGTGCCGCTATCGGCCGACGGCGAGATCTGGATCTACTATTCCGGCCTTCCGAACATGCCGGTGATTTCCGCCGCCGATCTCTTCGATCCGGAGAAGGCCGAAACCTTGGCAGGGCTGATCGAGGGACGCATCCTGCTGGTCGGCACAAGTGCGGTGGGTCTGCGCGATATCGTTGCGACCCCGGTCGACCCCGCCATGCCGGGCGTCAAGGTGCATGCCGAGATCATCGACCAGATCGCCAGCGGCGTCTTCCTGCAACGGCCCGACTGGATCATCGGGGCCGAACGGGCGGCGGCAATCACGGTCGGACTGGTGCTGCTCTTGGTGCTGGCGACCGCCGCCCCGGCCATTTCGGTGGCGACAGGCCTGCTGCTGGCCGGACTTGTCGCCGGTGGATCCTGGCTTGCCTTTTCCCGGGCGTTCACGCTTTTCGATCCGTTGCTGCCCATGGCGGCCCTCGGAGCAGTCTTGCTGACCGCACTGCCCCTCCTCCTGATGCTGACCCATCGGGAAAAGCGCTTCGTGCGTGAAAGCTTCGGCCGCTATCTCTCGCCGACCCTGGTCGAACGCCTGTCTGAAAACCCTGAAGGTCTTACGCTGGGTGGCGAAGACCGCGAGCTCACCATTCTCTTTTCCGACATCAGGGGCTTCACCAGCCTCTCCGAAACGATGACGCCGACCGAGCTAACGGGGCTCCTCAACAATTTCCTGACGCCGATGACCGACGTGCTTCTCAAACGCGAGGCGACAATCGACAAATACATCGGCGATGCGATCATGGCCTTCTGGAACGCGCCGCTCGACATAACCGAACATCCGCAAAAGGCGTGTCTGGCGGCGCTCGACATGGTCGTCGCTCTCGACCGGCTGAACCGCGAGAGCGGTATGAACCTGAAGATCGGGATTGGCCTCAATACCGGCATGGCCTGTGTCGGCAATCTCGGCTCTGACCAACGCTTCAGCTATTCCTGCCTTGGCGACAGCGTCAATCTCGCATCACGCGTCGAGGGCATGACCAAGCTTTACGATGTCTCGATCCTGGTGACCGAGGAGGTACGGGCTGGCACGACGAGACTTGTGTTTGCCGAGGTCGATCGGGTGCGCGTGGTCGGCCGGCAGGCGCCGGTGACACTGCATGTGCTGCTCGGTGTCAGCGATACGATGAGCTCGGATCAGGCTGATTTGCTGCAAGCCCATGCGGCTTTCATCGGGGCCTGGCAGTCGGGCGATCTTGGAACCGCACGCAACCTGCTAAAGGACCTCCTGTCACTGCCGCAGAATCCGCTCTCCGGCACGCACAGGCTCTATCACAAGCGGCTCGCCCTGCTGCCGGAGACCGCTCCCACAGACTGGGACGGCGTGTTTACCGCAAGCAGCAAGTAGCCTACCAACCTTTACTCGTGCAGCGACTGCACCACGCGGTTGGCGGTCGTCAGTCGCTCGGCGAGCGTGGTTGCGCAGAGGCGGTGGACGAGGAGCGCGAGCTCAGGGTCTGCCTGTTCGAGATAACGCAGCTGGCGGCGGGCCAGGCGATAAACGGTCGAGGGCACTTCCGCCACGACGTCAGCCGTGCGCGGGCCACCGCGATAGATGGCGATTTCGCCGAGTACGACGCCGGGCTTTACCGTACGCAGGCGCAGGCGCTTGCCGTTGGCGAGCACGGCTTCGACCTTGGCGCGGCCGGTCCAGAGCAGGAAGAGATCCTCTCCCGGTTCTCCCGCCCGGATGAAACGATCACCCGGCTGCAGGCGAATTTCCTCCATCGAGGCGACCAGATCCTTCAGTCGTGCACTCGGACCAATGGTCTGGGCGAAATAATCCTCGATATCCTGCCAGGTCTCTTCGCGACTGATGGCGGCGATCAGCCGTTCCTCACAGCGCTCCAGGGCATGGTCGAGATCACGCTCGCGGCCGACAGAAGGGTCGGAGACGAAATCGATGCCGTTTCTGGCGAGGGCCTGCTCGATCTCGGGCGAGAGGCTGCTGAAGACGAGCTCGATCTCGCTGCCGGCCAAGAGGTTGCGGATCTTGACAAAGGTGGCGGCAGCGGCCGCATCCATGCCGCTCACGCGGCGGAAATCGATGACGACAAAGCGCAGCGACAGGCGGCTGCGATCCTGCTGTCGGCGCCGGATCGCCTCGATGATCTGTTCTGCCGTTCCGAAGAACAGGAATTCCTGCAATTCCAGCACCTGGACCTGTTCGCCCTCCAGCTCGATCAGGCTGTTTTCTGCCGGCGGGCGGTCGATGCTGCTCTTGCGTTCGCGCAGCGAGGCGTTGACGCGGATAACCGAGAGACGGGCATAATTGTAAACGAAGCTGGCGATGGAGAGCGCGAGGCCGAGGGCCATGCCGCCCATGAAACCGAAGGCGGCCATGCCGAGGGGAATGGCGAGGACGACCAGCCACTCCATGCGCGGCAGTTGCGTGCGTGTGCGCCAGAGCCAGTCCTGGATCAGTTCAATGCCGAGCGCGATCATCAGACCGGCGGCGACGAAAGTCGGCATGGCGCCGGCCAGTTCACCGGCAAAGGGCAGCATCAGCGCCAGCATCAGGGCCGTCGCGATACCGACGGAGCGGGCCTTAGCCCCCATGCGGTTTGCGAGCAATGTCATCGACAGTCCGGTAAAGCCGGGTGCCCCGCCGAAGCCGCCGGCGACGATATTGGCGATGCCGGTGGTGCGCAGTTCGGCATCGGCATCGATCTCCTGGCGGGTCGCAACTTCAAGACCGCTGGTGTTGAGCAGAAGCCCGACCATGCCGAGCAGCGCGACGGAGATAATCGCCGGCAGGGCCTGCAGCACCACTGACCAGTCGGCAGACGTGACGACGTCCACTGGCTGCGCGAGAGCAAAACCCGGGCCTGCGGGCATGGCGGGAAGCCATTGCATCGCCCTTGCCTGCTCGCTTTCGACACCGATCACCGCGAGCATGCCATAGAAAATGAGACCGCCGCCAAGGAGGATGAGCGGCATGGTCAAAGGGCTCGTCGAGCGCCTGATGGCAAAGACCATGACGATCGAAAAGACGACGGCGACATAGAGATTGGCGACCGCCTGCTGCCCCTCGGGGCGGACCAGGAGATCGACGAGGTTGCGGTCGCCGATGATCATCATGACGGCGCCCTGGATGAGCAGCCAGCCGGAGCCGGCGAGGAAACCGGCAACGACCGGATAGGGCATGAAGCGCACGAGCCGACCGAAGCGGCCAAGGCCGAAAAGCCAGAAGACCGCACCGGTGACCACGGCACTGGACCCCAGAATGGCAAAGGCAGTGGCGACCTTGACCTCCTCGGGGGCGAATTCCAGCTGCAGGGTGGCGGCGGCAATCGCGGTCGCAAGGATGGCAATGCTCGCCTCCTGCACCTGTCCGATGCTCGAGGGATAGCGGCTGCGCAGCCCAATCCACAGCGCCATGACGATGCTGGACAAGAGGATCACGCCGACGCCCATGGAGAAGCCGGCAGCCAGCGGTCCGGCAAAGATCAGCGCGGCGAAGGCAATGCTTGTGCCCAACCCATCGATGCCGGCGATGATCGCAAAGAGCACGGGTGCGAGGGTACGGCTGGCGGCGCTCGGAACAGGATAGCGCCATGCACGCTGTCGCGGGGCGGCACCGACCGTGGCCTTGCGATCCGGGGCGGGCGCTGGATTGTGGATGTTCACGGCTTTTCCTGCTCTTGAAAAGGCATTCGCAACCGGGGCGACATGCCGGCTCACCGACTGGTAGACGGCGCTGGCGTGGCGGGCAACGCGACCATCCGGATCGGCCCAAACTTGGCCGGATCAGGCGCGGAAAAGGTTTGGATCGAAGGGGAAAAACCGTCGGTTTCAACGGGTCAGGGCCGGAGGGGAGATCGACGGCTATTTGCGCTTCGCCTGCAAAACGGCGGTGCCGAGGCGCTCGACGGCGCGGCGCAGGTTCTCGTTCTCGATACCGTCCATCATCGCTTCCAGCCGGCGGGCCTTCTCACCTTCCAGCTTGCGGATGCGGGGTCTGGTAATCGCCACCGAAACCGGTTTCTGGACGATGCGGACTTGGCCGATCGCGGGATAGCCGAAGAAGCCGTTGATGCGGGCAATCAGCTCGCCCTGGGCATGGGAGAGAAAGAGCGCACGCGCGCCTTCGCAGGCAATTGTCAGCACGCCAGGGCGGTGGCCGCCATCGTCGGGAAGATCAGAGCGACGGGGCCAGGCGATCTTTTCCGGACGGGTGCAATCGGCAAAACCTTCTCCGACGATGTCTTCCCAGGAGCCGAGCAGCGCCGTGTTGATGCCCGCACGCCTGGCGAGCACCGGGTCGACGATGCCGTTGGCGATCTCGGAAATCTGGTTTGCGCCCTTGAATGTGGCCATGGCCTCTGGGGATCCTTCACATCGGCCCTTGAACGGGCGACTGCTTTGATCAGATATAGGCCATCCTCCCCTCTCTTCGCAAATGACCGGCGTGACACTCCCCAGTAAAGCATCGACAAGACCGACGGCTCCCATGCTTCTTGCCTGGTATGACCGGCATCACCGCGAACTTCCCTGGCGCATCTCGCCTTCGGCGGCGAAGCGCGGGGTGAGGCCCGATCCCTATCACATCTGGATGTCGGAGGTGATGCTGCAGCAGACGACGGTTGCGGCAGTGAAGGCTTACTTCGCGAAGTTCATCAGCCGCTGGCCGACAGTCCAGGATCTCGCGGAGGCGCCGAACGAGGATGTCATGGCCGCCTGGGCGGGGCTTGGCTACTACGCCCGCGCCCGCAATCTGAAGAAATGCGCAGAGGCCGTCGCCTTTGAGCATGGCAGTGTGTTTCCCGATACCGAAGATGGTTTACGGGCGCTTCCTGGCATTGGCGACTATACCTCGGCGGCAGTTGCGGCGATCGCTTTCAACCGGCCATCCGCCGTCATGGACGGCAATGTCGAGCGCGTGATCTCGCGGCTCTTTGCCATCGAGGCGCCGCTTCCGGGATCCAAGCCGCAGATGAAGGCGAAGGTGGCGGAACTGACGCCGACCGACCGGCCCGGGGACTTTGCCCAGGCGATGATGGATCTGGGCGCCACGATCTGCACACCGAAGCGTCCGGCCTGCGCACTCTGTCCGTTCAACGATGCCTGTCTGTCCCTCGCCACCGACGAGCCGGAGCGTTTTCCGGTGAAGGCGGCGAAGAAGGCAAAGCCGGTGCGGTTGGGGGCCGCCTTCATTGCCGTCGATCGCGACGGGCAGCTTCTCTTGCGCAAGCGGGTGGAGAGCGGCCTGCTGGGCGGCATGACGGAGGTGCCGACGACCGAGTGGACTTCGCGGCAGGACGGGGAAACGGGTATCGAGGCTGCCCCCTTCCCGGCCGACTGGCAGGCGGCGGGCGCGATCTCCCATGTCTTCACGCATTTCGAGCTCAGGCTTTCGATCTTCCGCGTCGGCCCGATCGAGCGCCCCTCCGTCAATCACGGTTTCTGGGTGCCGGTCACCGAACTTGATGGTCAAGCGCTGCCGACTGTCATGAAGAAAGCAATTGCAGCCGCTATTCCAACCGCCTTTCAACATTCCAAAGGGTAAGACATGACCGAAATCCGCCATATCGTCTTCGACATCGGCAAGGTGCTGATCCATTACGATCCCAACCTGCCTTATCAGCGGATCATCCCGGACGCCGACGAGCGGGCGGAGTTCTTCGCAACGGTCTGCACGCATGACTGGAATATCGAGCAGGACCGCGGCCGCAGCTGGGCCGATGCCGAAGCGCTGCTGATCTCAGAGTTTCCCGAGAAGGAAGCGCATATCCGCGCTTTCCGCAAACACTGGGCCGAGATGGTGCCGCATGCCTATGAGGACAGCGTTTCCATCATGACCGGTCTGATCGATTCGGGCCGCGACGTGACCATGCTCACCAACTTCGCCGCCGATACCTTTTCCGAAGCGCGCAAGATGTATCCCTTCCTCAACCTGCCGCGCGGCGTGACGGTTTCGGGCGAAGTGGGGCTGATCAAGCCTGACGTGGCAATCTACGAGAGGCATGCGAAGGATTTTGACCTGTCGCCCGAGCACTCCGTCTTCATCGACGACAGCCTGGCGAATGTCGAAGGCGCGCGCGCTGCCGGCTGGCAGGCGGTGCATTTTACCGGAGCGGAAAAGCTTAAGGCGGATCTGGCGGCGTTGGGCGTAAAGGCCTGAGCAGGGAGAATGCTCTTGAACGCATATGCATTGAAGAGCATATTGAGCCATGAGTTGGCCCGTTCTTCTGCATCCGGATTTCGAGCCAGAGTTTCAGGCCCTGCCGGAAGCGGTGCGGGATGAGATTTTCGTCTCGCTGCCATTGATGAAGACATACGGGCCAATGCTCGGCAGGCCCTGGGTGGACACTCTCAGAGGATCGCGCTTCGCCAATATGAAGGAGCTGCGGTTTCGGGCAGCAGACGGTGTTTGGCGGCTCGCCTTTGCCTTTGATCCGAAGCGGCAGGCGATCCTGCTGGTGGCAGCCGATAAATCCGGCGTGAGCGAGCAGCGGTTCTACAAGGTGCTGATCGACAAGGCCGACAAACGCTTTGCCGCGCACTTAAAAACTCTCGAGGGTGAATGATCATGGTACGTGCCTTGGACGATCTGCTGGCGGAACTGCCGAGCGAAAAGCGGAAGGACCTCGAAGCGCGCGGTCAGGCCCGGCTTGAGGACTATCGGACCCTGCAGGAACTGCGTAAATCCCGGGATCTGACGCAGGAGAAGCTTGCCGCCCTGCTCGGCATCAATCAGGAGAACGTCTCGCGCCTCGAACGGCGCAACGATCTGCTGTTGTCGACGCTGAGAGACTATGTGGAGGCTATGGGAGGAGATCTGGAAATCGTCGCTCGCTTTCCGGATCGGGAACCCGTGCGGCTGAGTGGCCTTCTCCAGGATACGGAGACGGAACGCCCATCGAAGGAATAAGGCGCTGGCGCGGGTGGAGTTGGCGGACCCCTGCCCGCGCCAGATCGATCCCTTAAGATCGAATGCAGCCCGATTAAAGGCTTCGACTTGCTCGAAGCTGATCACACGAATGTGAAGTTATTCTAATTGAGCTGAAAATCGGCACCGGCGCGAATTAGTTGCCAGGCCTTCGTCCTTTACTCCAGGCCGCCCATGCGGCTGCGGATGATCGAGCGCAGATCGTCGATGGGTTTCAGAGCGCCCTTTTCTTCGACATGCCAGAAGGTCCAGCCGTTGCAGGCATCGAGCCCCTGCACCTTGGCGCCCATGCGGTGGATCGAGCCGCCTTCGCCGTTTGCCGTCAGCGTGCCATCGGCGCGGATGATGGCGGAGTGGCGGCGCTTGGCATCGGTCAGGACCTGGCCGGGCTTCACGAGGCCGGCTTCCAGGAGAACGTTGAAGGCGACGCGGGGTTCGGCCTTCTTGCCGGTCATGACCGTCAGCTCGACCTTGCCCAAAGGCTCGACGGCGGCGATGCGGGCCGAGGCTGCATCGATGTAATCCTGCTCGCGCTCGATGCCGACGAAATGGCGACCAAGACGCTTGGCGACGGCCCCTGTCGTGCCGGAGCCGAAGAAGGGATCGAGCACGATATCGCCCGGCTTGGTGGAGGCCATGATGACGCGGGCGAGCAAGGCTTCCGGCTTCTGGGTCGGATGGACCTTCTTGCCGTCGTCGCCCTTCAGCCGTTCACCGCCCGAGCAGATCGGAAAGAGCCAGTCGGAGCGCATCTGCACGTCGTCATTGGCCGCCTTCATCGCATCGTAATTGAAGGTGTAGCCCTTGGCCTTCGGATCGGGCGAGGCCCAGATCATGGTTTCATGGGCGTTCTGGAAACGACGGCCCTTGAAGTTCGGCATCGGGTTGGTCTTGCGCCATACGATGTCGTTCAGGATCCAGAAATTCAGGTCCTGCAGGGTCGCGCCGACGCGGAAAATGTTGTGGTAGGAGCCGATGACCCAGATCGTGCCTGTCGGCTTCAAAACGCGGCGGCAGGCCAAGAGCCAGGCGCGAGTGAAGGCGTCATAGGCTTCGAACGAGGCGAACTGGTCCCATTCGTCGTCGCAGGCATCGACAACCGACTGGTCGGGACGATGCAGGGCACCACCAAGCTGCAGGTTATACGGCGGATCGGCGAAGATGACGTCGACGGATTTGTCGGGAAGGGCTTCGAGGGCGGAAACGCAATCGCCCTTGATGATGCTGTCGACCCAGGCAAGCGGGTCGGACGAACGGCGGAGTTCGGCAATCGGAAATACAGAAGCCATCGGTTACTCACTCTTACGCTGACGCAGCACGGGAACACGAGGCTTATGGTTACCGAACTTGGTTACCGAAGGGTGAAGAGGGTTGAGAATTTGTGCGGGGATGGAATGCTCCATCTTCTCCCCAGTGGGGAAAAAGATGTCGGAATGACAGATGAAGGGTCGCGAAGCTTCTTGTTTTCCTTGGCAATACCCCTCACCGCCCCGAATCCCAGGCCTTCACCACCGCTTTCTTCGCCTGCGCTCGCCAGACACGCGTCAGGTTTTCGCGCGCCCATTCGAGGTCGAGCCGGTCCGGACGGGCGAGCACCAGCCGATGGGGTCGGTGATGATCAGTGGTGAAAAAGGTGTCGGGCTCCATCTCGATCAGGTGGTCGCGCTCCTCGAAAGGGACCTTAAAGACCGGACAGTCATGGGTCGGGTTCCAGAACAGCATGGCCTTGCCGTTGACCTTGAAGGACACGGCATTCCAGGAGGTGGTTTCCTCCGTGGTCGGCAGGGCAAGGATGACCTGGCGGAGCATGTCGAGGGTGATCATGGCTATTTCACCTTCCACTCAGAACGCTTTCGGCAGACCTGCCTGTTTGAGCGTTTCGTTGGCTGTATGGCGGGACTTCACACCGTGATCGACGGTGAAGTGGCGATTGGTGATGGGGCTATACCAAATCTCGTGATCGCCCTTTCCCGGCCGCACGAAGGTGCAGCCCGCTGCGGAGAAGCGCTCCTTCAACTCGCGGAGATAGCTTGCCATATCCGCGTCAAAAGCTCGGGTTCGGCACCTTGCCGATCTGTTCGGCAACAATGTGTACAGGAATTTCCGGCAGATCCGAGCCGACCCCGTTCAGCTCCAATAGATCTGCGACAGCCGCCATGACCTTCGGTTGAAGCTTTTCCATGCTCTCCGACTCAACCGCAAGACCTTCGATATCATGGCTTGTGGCCACCCAGACCCCGGCTTCGTCGTCCCAGGTGGCGCGCACAATGATCGACCGCATGTTCATCTCGGCTTCCTCCGGTGTCGATGGTCGAAACCCTACACCCAACCGAGGACAGGCGAAAGCGGCTGATAAGCCCCTCATCCCCGGTGCAACACGTTGCACCTGAGCGCTTTGGGCACCTTCTCCCCGCCTAGCGGGGAGAAGGTGATCCCTCCAGCCTCACGGCGCCACGCGCACGCCGAGATAGCCGCCATCGGCGACATGATCGCAAAGGCCGGACCATTCGCAACCGGAACAGGCGGCGCGGATCTCGCCGGTGGCGAAGGTTTTTCTCAGACGCGCGAGGAGAGCGGCAGAGGGGGTGATGCGGGCGCCCGGCGGCAGCGGGCTGCCGATCAGGCGGGCGATGGCGTCTGCTGCCACCCGGTCCCGCTCGATGACGCCTGGCCCATGGCAATGGGCCTCGGGGTCTGCGGTCAGCGGGGCGCAGATATCGTCCGGCCCCGCGACCAGCTCGATCTCCTCGCCGGTCGAGAGCCTTGCGGCAATCACCTCGTAATTCTCGACGAAGGCGGGCGAATAGCCCCTGCCGACATAGGTCAGCACGCAGAGCAGGTGGTGGGCGCGGAGCCGGACGGTCATGCGTGTTTCAGTCTGTGGTCAGGAGCTCAGACATCTAGCGACTGCGTCTTGCGGCGGGCCAGCGCCAAAAGCAAGGCAGCGGCGAGTGCGGATTTCAGCACTGCGCCCAGGATGAAGGGTGTGACGCCGAGGCTCAAGCCCTTTTCGGCACCGATCAGATAGCCAAGCCAGGCGCCGCCGATGCACAAGCACAGGAAATTGGCGGCGAGATGCGCGAGGAAACTTTTGACCACATGGGTTCCCGTCCAGCCCTTCTCGGCGAGGTAACCTGCGAGCGCTGCGATGATCGGGAAGGCTGCGAGATAGCCCGCCGTCGGGCCGACAAATGGCGCAAGGCCGCCGCTGCCATTGGCCAGCACCGGCAAGCCCATCAGCGCTTCCCCCAACCACGCAAGCACGGTCAGTGCGCCGAGACGCCAGCCATAGAGCATACCGATCATGGTGAGCGCAAAGGTCTGCATGGTGATCGGCACCGGCACCATGGGCACAGAGATCTGCGAGGCAAGCGCCAGCACGCCCGTGCCGAAGAGGAGAAGGGAGGCCTGCATGGGAAGCGAACGGCCCGATATGCCGAGCGGATCGAAACCGCGAGTAGCGGGCGCGAGAATGGTCGTCATGGGCAAACTCCATTTTATAGATAATTTGAAGTGACGAAGAATCTTTTATCTATGGAATCGGCGGATGCCAAGGTGTTGGGTTGAGGAATCTTGGGCAAGATTGCTAAACTAGGGATTGGATTTGGTGATCGCGGCACGAGCTGGTGGCAGTTGATCACTTTTATCTATACTTTTATGCTGAGGGATGGCACCTTGCCCCTCACCCCTCCCCCCTCACCCCTCCCCTCTTCCCGGAGGCGGGGAGAGGGTGGCACGCGTGGTCGGCGCTTCGGCCTTCTCCCCCGCATGTGGGGAGAAGGTTCCGGCAGGCGGATAAGGGGCTGAGCGCGCAAACCCTCCCCCTGAGGTGCCTGCGCCAGCAGGCCTCGAAGGGCGAGGCCACGGAGGAGCCACCCGCCCCTCGTCCTTCGAGGGGAGCATTCGCTCCCGCCTCAGCATGAGGGCTGGTCAATGATAGACGCCGCCAACACCCTCCCCTCGAGGGGGAGGGTCGGACCAAAGGTCCGGGGTGGGGTGACCCGACGTTTCCAGAAAACGAAGCCGATACGGCAGCGATCGAAGCAGGTGGAAGCTTGACATGTCAGCGAGGTCACCCCCACCCACCGCTTTGCGGCGCCCCCCTTAAGGGGAGGTGGGAGTTTAACCGACGATGGCAAAGCCTTCGGTTTCGGCGCGACCCGGCACAGGCATTGGCGCGCGGCCGATCCACTGGACGTGGCGCTCGAGAATGCGGACAGCCTCTGCAGGGTCGCCTGATTTCAGGGCTTCGAGGATGGCGCGGTGGTCGTGGTCGGTGCGGGCTTCCCAGGTGGCGCGCCAGGCGACGAAGAGGAAGCGGGCGGAGACGGCGTGGAGATCGTCGATGACGGAGAGCAGGCGCGGCATGCCGCAGGTCGAGACAATCAGCCGGTGGAAGCGGCGGTTCGCCTCCTCCCAGGTTCGCACATCCTTGGCGTCGTCCGCGTCGGCTGCGGCCTGTTCGGCGGCGGCCAGCACCTCCGGCGTGAGGTTCGGGGCGGCGTGGCGGAGCGCCAGGACCTCAAGGGCGGCGCGCATCTCGGCCACTTCGCGCACCTGTTTCAGGTCGAAACTTGCGACCCGCACGCCCCGACGGGGCAGCGAGACGACCAGGCCCTGCGCCTCCAGCCGGCGGAAGGCTTCGCGCACGGGCACATGGCTTGCGCCGAATTCCTCGGCGATATGATCCTGCGCGAGACGCGATCCAGGCACCAGTTCGCCATGGATGATGCGCTCCGCCAGCGCGCGGCTGATGCGGCTCGCCACCGTGTCCTTCGAGGAATCGTCGCGCGTCTTGGGCATGCGGTCATGCATAGTCAGCAGGTGGCGGCTTGTCGAGGGAGGCCGGTGTCGTGGCCCTTCAGTCGATGGCGACGACGTGCGAGCTGTGGCAATCACCTGTCCTCCTCTCACCCGTGCCGTGCGCGGCTGTCCTCCGGCGCCTCGGCACGATCCTCAAGACCGTAGTCGCGCAGCACTTGGGCGACGCGCAGGCGATAGGCGGCAAAGACACCGCCGCGACCGGCGGCCTGGGCGGCGCGGTGTTCTTCCGTTTCGCGCCAGCGGCGCACGGCCTCCTCGTCGCGCCAGAAGGACAGTGACAGGAGCTTTCCGCGGGTCGTCAGGCTTTCGAAACGCTCGACGGAGAGGAAGCCGTCGGTCGCTTCCAGCTGCTCTCGCAATTCGCCGGCGAGATCGAGATAGCGATGGCGCTCGCCGACGAAGGGCACCACCTCGAAGATGACGGCGATCATGGCTGAACCTTCGACGATGGCGAGCTGGAAACTTTCTTCAGGAAGAGGCGATCTTCCTCCAGGATGAAGCGGGCGTTCCTGGCGAATTCATAATTGGCCTTGCCGAGCGGATCGGCAGCAAGCCTTGCTCGGTAGGCTTCATAAGCTGCGAGGTTTTCGATGTTGTAGATGCCATAGGCCGTGCTCGCAGACCCCTCATGCGGAGCGAAATAGCCGACGAGGTCGGCGCCGCAGCGCGGGATGGCCTCGCCCCAGTTGCGGGCGTAAGTGGCGAAGTCGTCGCGACCAAAGGGGTCGATGCGGTAACGGATGATGCAGGTGATCATGGGTTGCTCCTCGTGGTTTGCGAGGTGGGTTTGCCACGGCGACACAAGGCGATGCTTCGATCGGCATCGAAGTCTCGCAAGCATTGTGTATACTCGATAGTTCGACCGGGATCGAAGCATCGACCACACTGGACATGCGACTGCTACTGGCTCACGGAGACGAATATGGCGGAAGGACCTGATATCGCGCGCATCGCTTCGCTGATCGGCGATCCTGCCCGCTCCAACATGCTGTTGGCGCTGATCGGCGGCAAGGCGTTGACCGCGACGGAGCTGGCGGGCGCGGCGGGCGTCACACTGCAGACGGCGAGTTCGCATCTGTCCAAGCTCGAAGATGGCGGGCTGCTTGCCCAGCGCAAACAGGGGCGGCATCGCTATTTCGCGCTGGCGGATGATCAGGTGGGCGTGATGATCGAGAGCCTGATGAGTTTTTCGGCGACGCGCGGGCACCTGCGCCACCGCACCGGGCCGAAGGAGCCGGAACTGCGCAAGGCGCGGATCTGCTACGATCATCTGGCCGGCGATTTTGGCGTGCGCATGCTCGACAGCCTGATCGCACGAGGGGCAATCCGCGCCGAGGACGAGGCGCTGACGCTGACGGCCGAGGGCGAGACCCTGCTCGCGGGTCAGGGTCTCGATATCGCCAGCCTCAGAGCCAAGCGGCGGCCGCTCTGTCGCGGATGCCTCGACTGGAGTGAACGGCGCACTCATCTCGCGGGCTCGCTCGGGGCGGCACTGCTCTCGCATTTCCTCGATCGTGGCCATGCAAGGCGGGTGGAGGAGAGCCGGATCATCCGGTTTTCACCCGAGGGCGAGCGGCGATTTCTGGCGATGTTTCCGGCAGCAGACTGAACGGACGCAGGTAGAAAAGGGAACAGAGCCAAGGCAGTTGCCCGTCGCGTGCAGGTAGCAGGTTAGACAATAGTGCCAGCGAGGTAAGACATTGACCAGCATTCCCAGCCTCGAGGAAATCCAGTCATTGGAAGAAGCCCTTCATCAGCCCGGCACGAGACGCTGCCGGCAAACTTTAGAAATCCTGCTCGCTGACGGCTTCATGGAAATTGGAGCGTCCGGGAGCGTCTACGACCGGACGACCATCATGGAACTGCTGGAGCGAGAGCCTGGAACCGGCGGAAACAATCTGGAGACAGCGAACTACGCATTGAAACCGATTTCCAGCGATGCTGTGCTGCTCACCTACGAGACCAAACGCTCTACAGCCAATGGTTCGTTGCAGTGTGTGCTGAGAAGCTCCATTTGGAAATATGACGGGTGCAAATGGCAAATGCTTTTTCATCAAGGGACAGTCAAACCTTGACGCGTAAGGCAACACAGTTCTCACCAACCTTTGTGCTCACCAGGTTTGGCGACCACTATCCTGCCGAGGGCGTGGGATACTTTGCGGCGCCTCGTTCTTAGGCTGCTTTCCCTGCGAAAGCATCGGCCACATCGCAAGTTCGTGCCGAGGATCGGCAGGTCAAGGCAATGACCGAGAGCCTGATGAACTTTTCCGCGAGGCGGTTTCTCCCGATGTTTCCGGCAGCAGACTGAACCGAGAACAAGCCGCGTACACCGGAGCTGGAGGGGGCATTACTGCCCCCTGCCCTCTTTGCTCAGATGTCTTCGATGAATTCGACTTCGCCACTGGCGATGTCATAGACGGCTGCCACAACACGGACCGCGCCAGAGGTCACCAGTTCGCTGACGATATGGCTTTCATCGGCGATGCGACGAGCGCCGGAGATCGCGTTGAGGCGGACCGTCTCGGCAACAAGCCCATCGCCCTTGTCCTTGGCGGAGAGCACGACGGGAAGGATCGGCTGAACCATCTTGCCGATCGAACCGCCGGGCACGGCACCCTTGGTGACTTCGTCGCAGGCGGCGGTGACGGCGCCACATTTGCTGTGACCCATGACGACGACCAGCGGCGACTTCAGATGTTCTGTTCCGTATTCGATCGTGCCAAGCGCACCGGTATCGAGCACGTTGCCGGCATTGCGGATGACGAAGAGTTCGCCGAGCGTCGAGCCGCCGAAGACCAGTTCAGGGCTGACGCGACTGTCCGAGCAGGTGAGGATCGTGGCCCAGGGCTGCTGGCCGCCGGCCAGTTCGCCGCGGATCGCCACAAGGTTGGAGGCGCAGGCTTCGGCATCCTCGACGAAACGCCTATTTCCCTGCTTCAGCCGCGCCAGCGCTTCTGCCGGCGTCGTCACCGATGAGCTGGAGGGCGCCGTGGCGGCGGCGCGCGCGGGCGCGCTGCCGATGAGGGCGGCCGTGGTCAGGCCGACGCCGGCGAGCTTGAAAAGGTTGCGACGGTTGAGACCTTGCGTTTCGCATTCCTGGCACATGCTGGATGTCCTGTTGATGATGGGGTGGCCGGACGGCCGAGGGCAAGCTCGCTCGCGGAACTCGGCGAAATTGTGATATGTTAATATTGTGTTCTATAATTAATTTTTGACCTCCTGCAGATTGCAGGGACCGCCTCGCTTTTGCATCCAGGGCGCGCTTGCCGAACAAACCGACCATACGGTATGTTTAAGCCGTCCCATTTCCGGAGCTCTGTCCATGAACCCCGTATTGACCGCCTATGGCGCACTCGCCGCCGCCATCGTGCTCGAAGTGATCGGCACCACCTTGCTGCAGAAGTCGGCGCAGTTCACCAAGCTTCTGCCGACGGCTGGCATGGTGATGTTCTATGTCGCGTCCTTCTACCTGCTCTCGCAGGCGCTGAAGGGCATGCCGCTCGGCATCGCCTATGCGATGTGGGGCGGGCTTGGCATCGTGCTGACGGCCCTAATCAGCGTGTTCTACCTCAAGCAGAGCCTGGATCTTCCGGCGCTTGCGGGTATCGGCTTGATCGTTGCCGGTGTCATCGTGATGAACACGCTGTCGAAGACGGTTTCGCACTGATGGCGCCCTCATCCTTGTCTGGGTCCTCCCCGGCCGAGGCTTTGCTCTCGGCCCACCACCGCAAGAAGCAGCCGGAACAGGTGCGCCGGGCATTACTGGACTGTGCGGCCCAGATCGCCGCCGAACAGGGTGCGTCGGCGATCACCATCCAGGCGGTAGCCGAACGGGCCGGCGTGACCAAGGGTGGGCTGCTGCATCATTTCGACAGCAAGCAGGCGCTGCTGGCCGCCGTCTTTAAGGATCTTCTCGACAAGATGGATCAGGAAATCGACCGGACTCTGGCGGATGATCCCGCATCGCGAGGGCGCTTCACACGGGCCTATGTGCGCGCCTGCTTCTCCGATCGCCTGCTGGGCGAGCGCAGCCTCTGGGCGGCACTCTCGGTTGCGATCGTCTCGGAACCGGCGCTGCGCTCGCTCTGGTCAACATGGCTCGACGGGCGCATGGCGCGGCATGCTGAGACGGATGGCGACCCGTCGCTGATTGCGGTCAGGCTTGCCGCCGACGGGGTCTGGCTTGCGGACATGATGGAAAAGGCCGGCGGGCTCAAGCGCTATCCGCAGGATTTCGAGGCCGTGCTGCTTTCGATGGCCGGCACCTGAGGCGAGCAACCGGAGCGGCCGGCAGATCTGCCATGCGCCGGGCATGATTGTCCTCGCCTCGCCAATCGTGTAGGAAGCCGCCTTCTTCAGGACCACAGGACGGATATTTCCATGAGCGGCTTCGATCTCACCCTTTTCGATTGCGACGGCGTGCTCGTCGATTCCGAGATCATTGCGGCCAAGGTCGAATCGAAGCTTCTGACGGAGGCCGGTTATCCGATCTCGGTCGAGGAGATGGGCGAGCGCTTCGCCGGCATGACCTGGAAGAACATTCTCCTGTCGATCGAGAAGGAGATCGATATCCCGCTCTCGGCCAGCCTGATCGACAAATCGGAACAGCTGCTCGACCAGAGGCTTGCCCGCGAGGTGAAGGCGATCGAAGGCGTGCAATATGCGCTGGCGCGGCTCGCGGGTCCGCGCTGCATCTGCTCGAACTCGTCCTCGCATCGCCTCGACATGATGCTGACCAAGGTCGGCCTCAAGGAGTTCTTCGCCCCGCATATCTATTCGGCGAAGGATCTCGGTGCTGACAGGGTCAAGCCGAAGCCTGATATCTTCCTGCATGGTGCCAAGCAGTTCAATGTCAGCCCGTCCAAGTGCATCGTCATCGAGGATTCCGTTCACGGCGTGCATGCGGCGCGCGAAGCCGGCATGCGCGTCATCGGCTTTACCGGTGCGTCGCATACCTATCCTTCGCATGCAGACCGGTTGACGGATGCCGGTGCAGAGACCGTGATTGCCCGCATGCAGGATCTGCCGGGCGTGATCGCCGCCATGGCCGAGTGGGAAGGCGCGTTCTAATTTTCTGACGATCGCCTGGCTCAGGTCCTGATGGTCAGGGCGCCTGGCAAAATTTCCGCGACGAAACCGCCTCGGATCGGCATTTCGCCGTCGATTTCGACGGGGAAACGCTGGGGATCGCGTGGCCGCACCTCGACGCGGCGCCCTTTATGAAAACTCAAAAGCGGATGGCCAACATGGCCGGCGGAATGCAGGCGTCCCAGTAAATTCAAAAGGCCGAGGATCTTTTCCTCGCGCATGACGGCAATGTCGAACAGGCCATCGGCGACATCGGCATCCGGCGTGATGTTCATGCCGCCGCCGAACCAGCCGCCATTGGCAATGGCTGCGATCGCCAGCTGCCCCTGATGCACCTGCATGCCATCGATCAGCACTTCGAAATCATAGGGACGGTAGCGCAGGATCGCGAGTGCCGCATGCACAGTGAAGCGGAGGGGGCCGTTCAAGATGCGTCTGCGTCCAGGCGCGTTCACAGCATCGACGATTTCGCCGGAAATGCCGACACTGGCGATATTGGCAAAGTGGCGACGCTGTTCGTTTCCGGATGCATCGCGGCTGACCAGCAGCCCTGCATCGATCCTTCGGATGGAGGCGTTTGCGATGTGCTCTGCGAGGGCAGCCGGATCGCTCGGGACCTTGAAGTTCCGGATGAAATCGCAGCCCGTGCCGATCGGCAAGAAGGCGAGCGGCATTTCGGGGCGCGACGAGGTCAACACGCCATCGACGACATCGCTGATCGTGCCGTCACCACCTGCCACCACGATGACGTTATAAGGCCCCGCGGCAAGCTCGCAGGCGAGCCTTCTCGCGTCCCCGCTGGAGCGGCTTTCATGGATTTCCAGATCCGGGAAACGATGGCGGAAGGCGGCAAGCAAAGGAGCCCATTGCTTCTGGCCCGCTCGGCCGCCCGCAATTGGGTTTCTCACGACAGCAATTTTCAACAAGGCCTCCCCGGGGACACCGCCTTGGTGCCCCACTCCCTCTCAATGCCAGCGCGTGCATCCCGAGGGGGCAGGCATGCTCCGCCATATGGATTGCACGCTAGCATCCGCCGAGCAGATAGAGCAAGGCGAGGCACCGGCCCGGACCGATGCCTTGCACAACATGAGAAAGACGTGATCAGCCTCGCTGATGCCGGTGGGTGGAGGCAATGTGGCGATCGGTCAGACGGGCGTTGCCGAAGAGCTTTTCCCGCAGCGGCCCTTCGCGGTATTCGGTCTTGTAGAGACCTTTCTCCTGCAGGCGGGGTACGACCAGCTCGATGATGTCGTCAAAGCATTCCGGCACGACCGTGCGCGACAGGTTGAAGCCGTCGACGCCGGTGTCCTCGACCCAATCAACTAGCCAGTCGACCACTTGGTCGGCGGAGGCGACGAGCGGCGGCTGGCGGCTGCCGAGCACCATCTGCTCGATCAGCTTGCGCTTCGTCCATTGCGGTCCGGCCGCGCGGTCCATGGCCTTGATATTGGAGGTGATCGCCTGGCTCTTGCCCGTCTCGACCGGTTCGTCCATGTCGAACTTGTCGAAATCAATGCCCATCGAGGCGGCTGCATGGGTGAGCGCGGCCTCGGAGCTCACGTACTGGCGGTAGTCCTCGAACTTGTCGCGTGCCTCCTTTTCGGTGCGGCCGGTGACGATGGTGGCACCAAGGAAAACCTTGATGTCATCGCCATGCCGTCCCAAGCCCTCGGCACGCGCACGGATGTCGGTGACGATCTCGCGCACGCCTTCCTTCTTCTGACCGTTGACGAAGACACATTCGGCGTGGGTTGCGGCGAACTGTCGGCCACGCGGCGAGGACCCGGCCTGATAGAGCACCGGCGTTCGCTGCGGCGAGGGTTCTGAGAGGTGATAGGCATCGACCTTATATTGGCGTCCATGATGATGGACGGGATGGACGCGCTGCGGATCGGTATAGACTTTCGCCGCCTTGTCGGCCACCACAGCGCCGTCCTCCCAGCTTCCTTCGAGGAGCTTGTAGATCACCTCCATGTATTCGTCGGCGAGATCGTAGCGATCATCATGGGCCATCTGGCCATCGAGGCCGATGGCGCGGGCCGCACTGTCGAGATAACCGGTCACGATGTTCCAACCGATGCGGCCACCGGTCAGATGATCGAGCGTTGCCATGCGGCGGGCAAAGAGGAAGGGCTGTTCGTAAGTGAGATTGGCCGTGACGCCGAAGCCGAGATGGCGGGTGGCCGCGGCCATGGCCGGAACCAGCATCATGGGGTCGTTGACCGGCACCTGCACGGCACCGCGGAGCGCCGGCGCCGGACTGCCGCTCAAAACGTCGTAAATGCCGACGACATCGGCGAGGAAGATACCATCGAACAGGCCCGCCTCCAGGCGTTTTGCATAATCGGTCCAGTAGGCTAGGCTCGTATATTCCATCGAGCGGTCGCGCGGGTGGCTCCAGAGTCCCTGCTGGATATGACCGACGCAATTCATGTCGAAGGCGTTGAAACGGATTTCGCGTGCCATGCTCGTATTCGTCCCTCTCTTTTGTCGACAGGCGGCGACTTGTGGATGCGCCGTCATCTATCGTATGTTCCCGTCCATTATAGAAGACGCAGCCGGATCATTTGGCAAGGGGCGAGATGATGAACACCGTGCACAGAGATGATGCTCACACCGAGGACCGCCAGGCGCGGGCGATCGCCGAGCGCGTCCGGCTGGAGCGGGAAACACGCGGCTGGTCGCTTGCCGAGCTTGCGGCGCGTTCGGGCGTCTCCAAGGCAATGATCAGCAAGGTGGAGCGCTGCGAGGCGAGCCCGACGGCGACCGTGCTCGGCCGCCTCTCCGGCGCCTTCGGCCTGCCGCTTTCCGTTCTTCTTGCCCTTGCCGAACGCGAGGGGGATCGGCTGACGCGCCGCGAGGAGCAGCCGCTCTGGACCGATCCGGACACGGGCTATACGAGGCGCACGCTTTCCCCCGCCAATGGCGGCCAACTCGAACTTCTGGAAGTGGTTTTGCCGCCTGGTGTCCGAGTGCCCTACCCGGCCTCTGCCTTCAGCTTCCAGCACCAGCAGATCTACGTGCTCGAAGGTCGCCTCGACTTTATCGAAGGCACACGTAGCCATCAGCTTTCGACGGGTGACTGCCTGCAACTCGGCGCGCCCAGCGATTGCGTGTTCGTCAACGGCAGCGAGCAAGCAACCCGCTATCTGGTGGCCCTGACGCGGCGCTCATAGGCGTAGCCGATCGCATCGATGACGCTTTTCTTGTCCTAAACGTGACTGGATGCCATATTGCCTTGAAACCTGAGGATTTCGGCATGACTGGCATGGATGAGACCAAGCTGCTCGCACTGATTGAATCTGTCTTCAATGGCCAAAGGCGGACATTGAGCATGGTAGAGGCGGCTATCGAGAAATTCGGTTCCATAGAGATCGAAATCACGAAGCTCAATCGCAAGATGAACTCCCTGCATGAACTGGCGTCCCAACATCATAGCGAGACGTCCACCCGACTTGGTGCGATCATTTCCCGATTGGACGGCGGAAACCATGCTCGACGAGCGATCCCGCGACATCAAGCGCACCCAGATTGAAGTTGTCGGGCAGTACAATAAGGTGCTGACTGCACTTCAGGACGCCGCAAACGCGATGCGCATCGCAGAGGACCTGAACACTCGCCTCATCGCTGTCGAGAGCAAGCTATCGCTTGGTTGAGAAAGGGGTCGGATGAGACCCCAATCTTTCGACCAGCCGACTTCCCTTGAAAGGGTTACTTCTTCTTCGGCTGTTCGAAGCCTATGAAGACGCGGGCCGTGCCGGAGATATTGCCGGGAACGGTTGCCACCTTGCTGTAGATGAACTGCGTCGGCTGGTTCACGTCGGCAAGCGTCACGGCATACTGCTCGACCTCGTTGAAGACTTCCTGACCGCCATCCACGACAGTGACGCGCACCGGCAGATTGATCGTGCCGGCCTTGCCCTGCGGGCCTGCGACGAGGCGCCCCTGCACAAGCGCGTTGATCGTCAACGATGTTTCGGTGCGAGCGCAGGAGCGCGTGGTGTCGGCGAGCGAGGCCTGGAAGATGACCTGTTCGGCGTCACCATCCTTGCCGCGCGCATAGGTGCGATAGGAGGCGGTGCCGTCACGCAACGAGATCTGCGGGCAGAAACCCTGGACGAAAGCCTGCCGATCCGCGGCTGCAGCCGCGTTGCCTGGCTCCGATGGCGAAAGGCCAAGACTACTGCCGATACCGCCGGCATTGCAGCCCGAGAGAACCATCATCAGCGAGACGGCGACAACACCGCGCGACACGTTTACAGACACGAGACTTCACCTTCCGCATGCTCGGCCCAAGGCCGAAAAACAGTCAAACTTGAGGCTTTTCAGCGCCCTCGCGGATGGTCTATACCAGCGGCCACGACAAAAATCGATTGGGTAGCCGGCAATTTGCTTCAATTTTCGATGGACCTTCGAGAGCCGGCAGGAGTCTCCACATCAGCGCGGGCATGCAGGACTGCCGGGCTTGCGAAATCCTGGCCGGTGCACTGGCGCAAACGGGCAAACCTCTTTATCCGAAACGCCATAGATTTGACGGCGGCTTCGGCTCCGAATTCTTGAACTTTAGGGATGAGCGACGTGGAATATGTTTCGACCCGCGGCGAGGCCCCCAGCCTCGGCTTTTGTGACGCACTTCTGGCGGGCCTTGCCCGTGACGGCGGACTTTATGTTCCCCGCGAATGGCCGCAAATGTCGAAAAAGGCGATCCGGTCCTTGCGCGGCAAGTCCTATGAAGACGTTGCCTTCGAGGTGCTTCTGCCCTTCACCAATGGCGAGATCGAGCCGGAGGTCTTCCGGGCGATGATCGACGAGGCTTACGCGACCTTCAAGCACCCGGCCGTGGCGCCGCTCGTGCAGACCGGTGCAAATTCCTTCGTGCTCGAACTCTTCCACGGCACGACGCTCGCCTTCAAGGACGTGGCGATGCAGCTCATCGCCCGGCTGATGGACCATGTTCTGGAAAAACGCGGCGAGCGGGCAACCATCGTCGGCGCGACCTCAGGTGACACGGGTGGGGCTGCGATCGACGCCTTTGCGGGTCGCGCGCGCACCGACATCTTCATACTCTTCCCGCATGGCAAGGTTTCGCCGGTGCAGCAGCGCCAGATGACCTCGTCGACGGACGAAAACGTGCATGCCATCGCCGTCGAAGGCAATTTCGACGACTGCCAGAACCTGGTGAAGGCGATGTTCAACGACGTACCGTTCCGGGATCGCGTCGGTCTTTCCGGTGTCAACTCGATCAACTGGGCCCGCATCATGGCACAGGTGGTTTACTACTTCACCTCTGCAGTCGCGCTTGGCGCCCCCGATCGCAAGGTGTCGTTCACCGTGCCGACCGGCAATTTCGGTGACATCTTTGCCGGTTACGTCGCCAGGAAAATGGGCCTGCCGATCGACAAGCTTGTCATCGCGACCAACGACAACGACATTCTGGCGCGCACGCTGAAGACCGGTCGCTACGAAATGAAGGGCGTCTCCGCGACCACGTCGCCATCGATGGACATCCAGATTTCGTCGAACTTCGAGCGGCTGCTGTTCGAGGCCTATGGCCGCGATGCCTCTGCCATCCGTTCGTCGATGGAGGGGCTAAAGCAGTCCGGCGCTTTCGAGATCAAGCCGGAAGCTCTCAAGTTCATCCGCAAGGATTTCCGCGCAGGACGCGCGACTGAGAAGGAAGTAGCGAAGACGATCCGCGCCGTTCTCGACGAGACCGGCTATCTTCTCGATCCGCATACGGCCGTCGGCGTGCATGTCGCGAAAAAATTCGAAAAGCCGCAAAGCCCCATGGTGGTTCTGGCGACGGCACACCCGGCCAAGTTCCCCGCCGCAGTAAAATCGGCCTCCGGTATTGACCCCGCGCTTCCGGCGTGGCTTGCTGATCTGATGGACAGGGAGGAGCGCTTCGAAGTCCTGCCCGCGGAACTGAAAGCCATCGAAGGCTTTATCAGTAAACAGGCGCGAGCAGTCAGGTAGGAAGCGCGGAAAGACGGACCATGAATGTTGAGTGCACCCGGCTTCCATCGGGTTTGACTGTCGTAACCGAGAACATGCCTCATCTGGAAAGCGTGGCGCTCGGCACCTGGATCAAGTCCGGCTCGCGTAACGAGACCGAAGCCGAGCACGGCATTGCGCATCTGCTCGAGCACATGGCCTTCAAGGGTACGAATACGCGCACGGCCCGGCAGATCGCCGAGCAGATCGAGAATGTCGGCGGCGAAGTGAACGCCGCCACCTCGACCGAGACCACCTCTTATTATGCCCGCGTGCTGAAGGACAACGTGCCGCTCGCGGTGGACATTCTCGCCGACATCCTGACCGACAGCGTCTTCGACGAAGAGGAACTGGAGCGCGAGAAGCACGTCATCCTGCAGGAAATCGGCGCAGCCGACGATACGCCAGACGACGTGGTCTTCGACCGTTTCTCCGAACAGGCCTATCGCGGCCAGACGATCGGCCGCAGCATTCTCGGCACCCCCGAGACGGTGCAGTCCTTCTCCAGCGACCAGATCCGCGCCTATCTGTCGCGCAACTACACGACCGACCGGATGTTCGTCGTGGCCGCCGGCAAGGTTGACCACGATGCCTTCGTCAAGCAGGTCGAGCAACGTTTCGCCTCGCTGCCGACAACGCCGTCTGCGACGCCGGTGATGGATGCCGCACACTATACCGGTGGAGAGTCCCGCGAAGAGCGCGACCTGATGGATACCCAGGTCCTGCTCGGTTTCGAGGGCAAGGCCTATCACATGCGCGACTTCTACTGCTCGCAGATCCTCGCCAACATTCTCGGTGGCGGCATGTCGTCACGCCTCTTCCAGGAAGTGCGGGAAATTCGTGGCCTGTGCTATTCGGTCTATGCCTTCCACTGGGGCTTTTCCGATACCGGCATCTTCGGCATTCATGCTGCGACCGGCGGCGAGAACCTGCCGGAACTGGTGCCCGTGATCATCGACGAACTGCGCAAGGCATCCGACCATATCGATCAGCAGGAAATCGAGCGCTCGCGGGCGCAGATCCGCGCCCAGCTTCTGATGGGCCAGGAAAGCCCGGCCGCGCGTGCCGGCCAGATCGCCCGGCAGATGATGCTCTATGGACGCACCATTCCGAACCAAGAAATGATGGAACGGCTTGCCGGCATCACCACCGAACGCCTGACCGACCTTGCCGGCCGCCTGTTCTTCGACACGGTTCCGACGCTGTCGGCTATCGGCCCGATGGACCACCTGGTTCCGCTCGACGATATCAAGGGCGCGCTGACCACACAGCCTGCCGGTATCCGCAAGGCCGTCGGCTAAAGGCCGCCGGCATAGACCGCGACCGGCGGGGACCCCGCCGGACATCGCTTGGGGATTGACGATGACGCGCTCGGTGTTTCGGTTTCTGTCCCGGCAGCCGGATATGCCGGAAATCACCAGCGAACGACATCTCCTTCGCCTGCCCCGCTTCCGCGATTTCGAGCAATGGCACCAGCTGCGCAAGGAAAGCCGCGCCTTTTTGCAGCCATGGGAGCCGAGCTGGCGCACGGACGAGCTGACCGAGCGCGCGTTTCGACAGCGCGTCCTGCGTAATGAACAGGAATTTCACTCCGGCATGGCCGTGCCCTTCTTTCTCTTTGATCGAGCCGAGAACACCTTGCTGGGCGGGCTTACCATCGGCCTCATCCGCCGCGGCGCGGCACAAAGCTGCATGATCGGCTACTGGATGGGAGAACGTCATGCGGGCCGAGGTCACATGTTTGCCGCACTTCAGCTGGCTATTCCCTACATCTTCGGGCCACTCGAGTTGCACCGTATCGAAGCAGCCTGTATTCCGGACAACGTCAACAGCCTGAGGCTACTCGAAAAAGCGGGATTTGAGCAGGAAGGTCTTTTGCGCGACTATCTGAAAATCAACGGGGAATGGCGCGACCATCTGCTGTTTTCCCGGATCGGCGGCCATAAGGCGCGGAACGGCAAGACGCCCTCATGACGATCACCACACCCCTTTCGCGCGTCGTGCCTCGCCTCGCCGCCCTGTGGCTTGCTGCGCTTGCGACAGCCTATCTGTGTCTTGCCGCAACGGCGGCATTCGCCGTCGAGCCGGTGAAGATCGCGCGCGATGACAACGCACTCGACCTGACGGCAACCACCGAGATCTACACGAACCAGGGCGAAGCGTTCCAGGTATCGACCGCCGCCGGTGCCGACGGCATTCGCCGACGCATCGAGGTGCGCTCGAGCTCGCCGGAGCACCAGGGCGACTGGGCGGTCTTCGCGCTCGCCAATGTCTCGGAAGAACAGCTGGAGCGCGTCATCGTCGCACCGCATTTCCGTCTTTCCGGCTCCAGAATGTTCTGGCCGGATCTCGGGTCGCAGCGGATCATGGCGATCACGCCGTCGGAAGGCTTTGCGCTCGACCGCGTGCCAAGCCCCGATGCCGACGTCTTCCGCATTACGCTCAATCCCGGCACCGTCATTACCTTTGTAGCCGAGCTCGCGACGCCGGAATTGCCGCAAATCTATCTCTGGGAGCCGGACGCCTACAAGGACACGGTCAACGCCTTCACGCTCTATCGCGGCATCGTGCTCGGGATTGCCGGCCTGCTGGCCGTCTTCCTCACCATCCTCTTCGTGGTCAAGGGAACGTCGATGCTGCCGGCGGCGGCCGCCCTTGCCTGGGCGGTTCTCGCCTATATCTGCGTCGACTTCGGCTTCCTCGAAAAGCTGATCTCGCTCACCTCCTCCGACATCAGAATATGGCGTGCGGGGGCGGAAGTGGCGCTTGCCTCATCGCTCGTGATCTTCCTGTTCACCTATCTCAATCTCAATCGCTGGCACGTGCATCTCGGCTACGCGACGCTTGCCTGGATGCTTGGCCTGACCGTTCTCTTCGGCGTGGCGATCTTCGACCCGTCGATTGCGGCCGGCATTGCGCGTGTTTCCTTTGCGCTGACGGGCGTGGTCGGCATCGGTCTGATCATCTATCTCGGCTTCAATCGCTATGACCGGGCCGTGCTTCTGGTGCCGACCTGGGCCCTGATCCTCGTCTGGCTCTTCGCCGGCTGGCTGACCGTGACCGGCCAGCTTGACAATGACATCATCCAGCCGGCGCTTGGCGGTGGTCTGGTTCTCATCGTTCTCCTGATCGGCTTCACCGTCATGCAGCACGCCTTTGCCGGCGGCGCCTATCAGCAGGGCCTGTTCTCCGATCTCGAACGCCAGTCGCTGGCGCTGACCGGTTCTGGCGACACCGTCTGGGACTGGGACGTGGCGCGCGACCGCGTGGTGACGAGCCCTGACGTCTCGATACGTCTCGGCCTGTCGCCCGGCACCATGCACGGCCCTGCCCGCAACTGGCTGCCGCGCCTGCATCCAGACGACCGCGATCGCTTCCGCGCGACGCTCGACGTGCTGCTGGAGCATCGCAAGGGCCGCCTCAGCCACGAATTCCGAATTCGCGCCGAAGATGGGCATTTCCACTGGCTGAAGATCCGCGCACGGCCGGTGCTCGGCTCGAATGGCGAAGTCATCCGCTGTGTCGGCACGATCATTGACGTCACCGAGCAGAAGAACTCGATCGACCGGCTGCTGGTCGATGCCATGCATGACAATCTGACGGGCCTGCCGAACCGCGAAGTCTTCCTCGACCGGCTGCAGGCGATCCTGTCGCTGGCTTCCACCTCCGACAGCGTGCGACCCACCGTTCTTGCCATCGACATCGACCGTTACAAGCAGGTCAATGACGTTCTTGGCATCGCGGCCGGCGACAATATCCTGATCGCGATCACGCGCCGCCTGCGCCGGCTCTTGAAGCCTCAGGATACGCTGGCGCGGCTTTCCGGCGACGAATTCGGCCTGATCCTGGTGTCGGAAAAGGATCCGGCCAAGATCGCCGACTTTGCCGATGCCGTTTCCAAGGCGATCATGGTGCCGCTCAACTTTGCCAATCGCGAGATCAGCCTGACGGCCTCGATCGGCCTTGTCTCCTGGGTCGACCAGCAGGAAAGTGCCGCGAGCCTGCTTGCCGATGCGGAGCTTGCCATGTACCGGGCGAAACGATCAGGCGGCAATCGCGTCGAGCCTTTCCGCCCGGCCTTCCGCACCGTCAGCACCGACCGGCTGCAGCTCGAAACGGATCTCCGCCGCGCCATCGAGCGCAAGGAGCTGTCGATGGCCTATCAGCCGATCGTCAATCTCTCCAATGGCGAGATCGCTGGTTTCGAGGCGCTGATGCGCTGGGATCATCCGAAGCGGGGCAATATCTCGCCGACGGAATTCATTCCGATCGCGGAAATGTCCGACCTGATCGAGCCGCTCGGTATGTTCGCGCTGGAGCGCGCCTCCAGCGACCTGATGGAGTGGGAACGCCAGACCGGCGAGCTTCCGGTCTTCGTCTCGGTGAACCTCTCCTCGGCCCAGCTGATTTCGAGCGAGATCTATAACGACATCCGCGCCATGCTGGTGAAGACACAGTGCGATCCGAAGCGGATCAAGCTGGAGCTGACCGAAAGCGTCGTGATGGAAAACCCGGAACAGGGGCGCCTGATGCTGGAAAAGCTGAAGGACACCGGCATCAGCCTGGCGCTCGACGATTTCGGTACCGGCTATTCCTCGCTTGCCTATCTCACCCGCTTCCCCTTCGACACGATCAAACTGGACAAGGCGCTGGTCTGCGACCAGTCGGACAAGAGGTCCGTCCTGCTGCGCTCCGTCGTCTCGATGGCGCGCGGGCTCGACATGCAGGTGGTGGCCGAGGGCATCCAGACCGACCAGGATGCAGCCGACCTTGCGATGATGGGTTGCGACTACGGCCAGAGCTATCTGTTCGGCCCGCCGCTGGGTTCGGAATCGGTGCTCAGGTTGCTCAAGGAACGGTTTCCGCTGATGAAGCGGGCGTGAGGCGGAAGGGCCTCACGTGCGTTGGAAGGCGACCTGGAGGCCCAGCCCGACGAGGATCGCGCCCCCTGCCCTTTGCAGATTCCGCTGCAGCGCCGAGACCCGCGATAGACGCGCTGTGATCGCGCCAGCCGCCAGGACGCAGACAATATCGGCGATGGTGAACATCGCATTGACGGCCGTGCCGAGGATCAGGAACTGCAGCCAGACTGGAAAGCCTGCCGTCGCATCGATGAAATGCGGCAGGAAGGCCAGGAAGAAGATCGCCGTCTTTGGATTGAGCACCTCGACCAGCATGCTTTCGAGGAAAGCACGGCCTGCTGATTTTGCGGGCGGCAGTGCGCTGCTCATGCCACCAGCCGCGCGGGCGGCACGGAACATGCGGACACCGAGATAGATCAGATAGGCAGCGCCTGCGAGCTTCACCGCCAGATAGAGCGTGGGGACTAGGTGGAAAAGGATGGACAGGCCTGCGGCGGCGGCCACCACATGCACATAACATCCAACATGAATGCCAAGCGTCGCCATCAGGCCCGCGCGGAGATCCGCAGCCAGCGTGCGGGCCGCGACATAGAGCATGGCCGGCCCTGGGATGAAGGCGAAGACGGCGGTGGTGACGAAGAAGGCGATGAGGATATCGATGGAGGGCATGGGATGGGTCTCGATTGGGCCAGACCCTATGGTCTGCTTCGGCCAGTGTGTTTCTTCGCCTCGCCCATTGCAAACGGATTAAAAACGCTACCCTTCAGCGCATCCGGCTGAATGGGTAATCCTGAGTTGAGATTCAGCAAGTAAGGTGTATCATTGGGATTAGATGCGGCTAACTCGTCTCAATTTGGGGGACCAGAGATGATTTTGCTATCGCTTAGTCAAGCAACGTCGGCAGCACTTGCAGCAAGTGAAATCCCTACCAACGCGCCTGCCAATGTTACGCCGTGGATGCTGGCGGTCATCGGCGGAATAGTGATCGCCCTTGCACTGGTTTTGGTCATACGAAACATGCCGGTTAGCACCGGGCATTCTATCTTCCTCGGTGCTGGCGTCGCCTTATTGGCGCTTCCACTCATTTCCAAATTCGAATGGTCAAACGACAAGTTTTCCTTCGAACTCAAGGCAGCTGCTCAGGATCTCACTAAGGAAGTCAGTCGCATTGCGGAGGAGAACAAAGCCATTCGGGGCGAACTCGTACAGCTCAGCAGTGCACTGCAGGCCGCAACGGCAAAGATTGACCTTAAAGCGGACGCCGCAACAACCGGGATCGGATCCAGCTCACCATCGGCTGATGTCGATTGGTCGAAGTACAGCTCACCCACCTTTTTTGAGGATTTGATGGTGCGCAACAAGACTGCAATACAGGGCAATGAACGCACCCTGGACAATTTGCAGTCCATTCAGAAGCAGTTGCAGCTTCCCCTACAATAGCAGCTCTGCGCCATGAAACGCCTCAAGCGTGCCCCGCCTCCATCGACAGCATCGCGGGATTGATGCCCATCAGCCCCAGGGCCCGGTCATATTTGTTATCCAGGCTGCGGTCGAAGATCAGGCTTTCGGTGGCCGCACAGTGCAGCCAGCCGTTCTGGGCGATCTCCTCTTCCAGCTGGCCCGGACCCCAGCCAGCATAGCCGAGCAGCATGGTGGCGTGGCGCGGACCGCGACCGTCCGAAATAGCGCGGACGATATCGAGGGTGGCGGTGAGCGAGATGTCGTCGCTGACGGGAATGGAGCTGTCTGAAAGATAGTCGTCGGAATGCAGCACGAAGCCACGGTTCTGCTCGACGGGGCCGCCGCACTGGATCGGAAAATGGCGGGCGTGATCGGGCAGCATGATTGCGTCGTTGCGGTCGATCAGCTCCAGGTGCAGGAGGAGATCCGCAAACGTCACCGATTGCGAGCGGTTGATGATGAAGCCCATGGCACCGGCATCGGAATGGGCGCAGATATAGACGACCGCGCGGGCAAAGTTGCCATCGGGCATGCCCGGCATGGCAATCAGCAGCTGTCCATCCAGGAAGCCGCGTTCTCTCAGATCGGTTTTCGACGACAATGCCATGCCCGCCTCCTTGGTTCGCCTTGTCGGCAATCGGCTTCACGCGTGGTTCAGATGCAGTCTCCCATTCAAGATGGGCCAGAAGCAGGTCCCGATCAACCCAAAATGATGAGCATGAAGCAAGCGTGACTGGCCAAGCCAACAACGATCTTCTAGAGCCGGAGACATGATCTCCAAAATGAACCCAGCGATGTCTTGTTCCACTCTCTCAGTCATTTCCCGCGGCAGCCGCGCATGGATGGTTGCGGCAGCCATCGGCCTGGTCTCGCTCTTCCCCGCCATGCCGTCACTTGCGGCGAGCAGCGACTGGGCCCTGAACGAAGGCGGGCGGATGCGCCTGATCCTGCTTCCCAAGGAGGCCGACGGGACGAGACATGGTGCGCTCGTAATCGAGCCCAAACAGGGCTGGATCACCTATTGGAAAGAGCCGGGCGATGTCGGCATTCCGCCCGCAATCACGCCGGCGCCGGGCGCCGCCTACACCGTCGAACGTGTCGGCTTTCCCGTGCCCAAGGTCCTGACCAATGGCGACATGACCGATGTCGGCTATGACCATCCTGTGACCTTGCCGATCACCCTCAAGAACGCGCCCGATGACACCGCCGTGACGCTGAGTGCCTTTGTCGGGGTCTGCCAGAACATCTGCATTCCCTTCCAGGCCGATCTCAGCGTGCCGCCGGACGAAGACGGGATCGCCAATTCTGTCGAAACAGCGCTTGTTCGCTCCGCCCAGGCCCAGGTGCCGCCCGGCCCCTCGCCCGAGTTTCACGTCGTCGACCACCAACTCGGCGCAGATCAAAGGGAGCTCGTCGTCCGGCTCAAGATGCCTGCTGACGCGGTCAGTCCGAAGGCTTTTGTGAGCGGGCCAAGCGGCCATGTCTTCACCCATTCCGTTGCCTCCCGAGGCGCCGATGGCGAGACGGTTCTGACATTGCCGATCGGCAAGTTGCCGAAGAAATACAAAATCGCCGGCAAGCAATGGGGCATTCTCGTGGTCAGCGGCGACAGGGCCATGGAAACCACGCTTGCCTTTGATTGACCCATTCCTATATTCGCCTCGATCGCCATTCGGAGGGGTTCTGGATGGAGCAACCAAGCGAGGACTATTTCATGACCATTGCCATTGGCGACAAGCTGCCCCAGGCCACCTTCAAGGAAAAGACCGCCGATGGTCCGGTGGAGATCACCACGGAACAGCTGTTTGCGGGCAAGAAGGTCGTCGTCTTCGCCGTACCGGGAGCCTTCACCCCAACCTGCACGCTGAACCACCTGCCGGGCTACCTGGAAAACCGTGATGCGCTGATGGCGCGCGGCGTCGACGACATCGCCGTCATCTCCGTCAATGACTGGCACGTGATGGGCGCTTGGGCGCAGCATTCGGGTGGCCAGGGCAAGATCCACTTCCTTGCCGACTGGGACGCTTCCTTTACCAAGGCGCTCGGCCTCGACATCGACCTGTCGGGCGGCGGGCTCGGCGTGCGCTCCAAGCGCTATTCGATGCTGGTCGAAGACGGCGTTCTGAAGAGCCTCAACATCGAGGAGAACCCGGGCCAGGCAACGGTCTCCTCGGCCGCGACGATGATCGAGCAGCTCAGCGCCTGAGCGTCTCTAGAAATTCTTTAGAACTGGAGAGGCTCGGGAAACCGGGCCTCTTCTCGTTTCCGGAAGCGTCAGTGCGCCAGATCGAAGACGAGGATGCCGGCCAGGCCGCCGTCGGTTGCGCCGACGATGCGTTCGCCGACTTCGACATGCTTCGGATGCTTCAGGTAATAGTCGCGGACCATCTCGTCCTCGAAGGTGACGATGAAGCCGTCATTGTAGCCGCTTGCCAGCCCTTCCGGCGAGACATTCGCCCCGGCCTTCACCTCCAGCATGCCCGGCACCACGTCCTTCAGATCGGTAATGGCCGCATAGATCGCCTGCTTCTCGGCCTCCTGGACGGCGGCCTTGAAGCGCAGGAACACGCAGTGCTGGATCATGGATGTCTCCCGTGATGGTGTTTTGACGGGAGCATAGGGGCAACGGGCGAAAGGGCAAGGGGATGAGGACGCGCCCTTCCCTTTCCCACTCAGCTCACTTCACCATCAGCGACTTCGGAAAGCCGCCCGACTTCTTGAAGGGCTCCATGCCCTTGCGCGCCAGTTCGTCGGCGCGTTCGTTTTCCGGGTGGCCGGCATGGCCCTTGACCCAGTGCCATTTCACCTTGTGGCGCTGGTTGGCGACGTCGAGCGCTTGCCAGAGTTCACCATTCTTCACCGGCTTCTTGTCGGCCGTCTTCCAGCCGTTCTTCTTCCAGCCGAAGATCCACTTGGAGATGCCGTCCATGACATATTTGCTGTCGGTGTAGAGGTCGACTTCACAGGCGTCTTTCAGCGCATTCAGTGCGGTGATCGTGGCGAGCAGTTCCATCCGGTTGTTGGTGGTATCCGCCTCGCCGCCGGAAAGCTCCTTTTCTACCTCGCCGTAGCGCAGCACCGCGCCCCAGCCTCCGGGGCCGGGATTTCCCGAGCAGGCGCCGTCTGTGTAGATCTCGACATGTTTCATGCAATCAGTCCGTATTCGGAGGCGTTGGTGACCGCGCGGTGGAAGCGCAGTTTCTTGAGGTATTCGAGCGGGTCCTTCTTGACCACCAAGGCGCCTGCCGGCGTCGTCAGCCAGTCATAGAGGCGGGTCAGGAAGAAGCGGAGAGCAGAACCGCGGCAGAGGATCGGCAGAGCCTCGATTTCGGCGGCCGAGAGCGGACGGACCGACTGGTAGCCCTCGATCATCGCCTTGCCCTTGGTGATGTTGTAGGCGCCGTCCTTTTCGAAGCACCAGGAATTCAGGCAGATCGAGAGGTCGTAGACCAGGAGATCGTTGCAGGCGAAATAGAAGTCGATCAGGCCCGACAGGGTGTCGCCGAGGAAGAAGACATTGTCCGGGAACAGGTCGGCATGGATGACGCCGGCCGGCAGGTCCTTCGGCCAATGGATGGAGAGGAAATCCAGCTCGGCGCCGATCTCGGCCTCCAGCCCCTCCTCCACCTCGTCGGCGCGTGCCTCGGACTTTGCCCAGAGCACCTGCCAGCCTTCGATCGACAGGGCATTGGGACGCGTAAGCTCGAAACCTTCGCCGGCGATGTGCATCCTAGCAAGGGCTGCTCCCACCTCGCGGCAATGCTGCGCCTCGGGCTTTCTCAGCCACATGCCTTCGAGGAAGGAGATAAGAGCGGCCGGGCGGCCCGAGAGTTCTCCGAGCAGCTCGCCGTCCTTGCGTGGCAAGGGCAGCGGACAATTGAGGCCGCACTCGGAGAGATGATGCATCAGGCCGAGGAAGAAAGGCAGGTCCGACTTTTCGACCCGCTTCTCGTAAAGCGTCAGGATCAGCGGGGACTTCGAGGTGTGCAGCAGGAAGTTGGAATTCTCCACGCCTTCGGCGATGCCCTTGTAGGAGAGCAGTTCGCCTGCATCATACTGCGCCAGAAAGGCCTTGAGGTCGACTTCGTTGATATCGGTATAGACTGCCACAGCGTGAGGTTCCGTGCCGCTTCGGGGATGACAGCAGTCCTATAACGGGCGCGGCGCCCATGCCAGCCTTGCTGCGACACGGGGCACAGGAAATGGGTGGCATTGAGGTCCGAGCTGCTTATGGCCGACCATACACGAGCAATGCGCGCAACTTGCCAATCGCCCCACCGAGCCTGGAATTTTACACTTCCCTAATGCTATCCCGTTAGCCTTTCCTGAAACAATGATCGGATGTGCCATTATGGATCTGCCGACCACTGCCAAGATGGCGCATGATTTTGCTGCAGCGATGAGCCATGCGCTCATCGTCGTTGATGGCAGTGGCGCAATGCGCTTTGCCAATCCCGCCTTCTGCGAGATGTTCGGGTATCAGCAGAACGAGGTTCTCGGCCAGCCGATCACGCTCATCATTCCCGAGCGCATGCGCGGGGCCCATACCGCCGGCATGGCCAATGTCGCGGCCGGAGCAAAGCCCGGTCTTGCGGGCAAGGCAGTAGAGGTCTGCGCCATCAAGCGGGATGGCAGCGAATTTCCGATTGAGATCACGCTTACGACCTGGAATGACGCAGGTGCGTTCTGGGCCGGTGCAACGATCCGCGACATTTCGGAGCGACGCGAGCGTGACGCCCGGCTGATGCGCCTTGCCTCGCACGATACCCTGACGGGCCTGCAGAACCGCCACGAGTTCATGACGGTTCTCGGCGACAAGCTCTCCGTGGGCAGCCCGTGCACCCTGCTCCTCCTCGACCTCGACGGTTTCAAGGAGGTCAATGATACGCATGGTCATATGGTCGGCGACAGCCTCCTGCAGGCGGTGGGTGTCCGGCTTCCCTATCTGTTGGGCGACAAAGCAGCCATCGGTCGTCTCGGTGGTGACGAATTTGCCGTGCTGTTGAAAGACAGCGGCGATCCGATGGCGGCCCAGAAGCAGGCCGCGTGCATTCTCGATGCCTTCCGCAAACCTTTCAGCCTTGGTGGTCTAGAGCTGGAGCTGGGCGCCAGCATCGGCATCGCGATCTCGCCGCTGCATGGCGGCGAAGCGGAGGAGCTTCTGGCTTCCGCCGACTTCGCGCTCTATCGGGCAAAGGCAGCCGGTGGGCGCGCCTACCGGTTCTTTGAAGCCTCGATGCGCAACGAGAGCCAGGCCAAACGCGATATGCGAGACCGCCTCCGGCGCGCGCTTCACTGTGGCGAACTCGAACTCTACTATCAGCCTCAGGTGGAGCTTGCGAGCCAGCGTGTCGTCGGCTTCGAGGCCCTCATTCGTTGGAATCATCCGGAGCGGGGCCTTCTGCTGCCTGGCGTTTTCCTGCCGTCGCTGGAACAGAGTGCGCTCGGTTCCGAGATTGGATGGTGGACGATCGACGAAGCCTGCCGCATGGCCGCAGAGCTCAATGGCAAACACGGGACCTATCGCATCGCCGTCAATCTCTTTGCCCAGCAGTTCCGCGCTCCTCATCTGTGCGACAGGGTGGCGGAAGCGCTGGAGCGCCATCGTGTCCGCCCTGAATGCCTCGAGCTGGAAGTGACAGAGGAGGTCGCGCTTAACGACGAAGATGCAAGCCTGCAGAAGCTGAAGGCCATTCGCGACATTGGTGTCGGCGTTGCATTTGACGATTTCGGGACCGGCTTTGCCTCGCTGAGCTCACTGCAGCGCTATCCCCTGACCACCCTGAAAATCGATCGGGGCTTCATCCGGGACATCCGCACCTGCCCGTCGGACGCTGCCATTACGCGTGCGCTGGTTGCGATGAGCTGTGAAATGGGATTGCGCACGGTGGCCGAGGGCATCGAGACGACCGAGCAGGAGGCCGTTCTACGGGAAATCGGCTGCCAGGAGGGACAGGGTTATCTCTATGGGCGACCGATGCCCGCGGGTGATGCGCTGAAATTCGTTCGCGAAACTGAGGCGCCGACACCGCGCTCGCGCGCGGTCCCGGGGAAATAAGCCAAGCCTATCACTGACTATCTACGTAAGGTTCGATCAGGCTGCGACGCGGTCGGCGATGACACGCCAGTTCACGATCTTGTCGAGAACGGCGCGGATATGCTCCTCCTTCCGGTTCTCGTAGTCGACATAATAGGCGTGTTCCCAGATATCGATACCGAGATAGCCCGGACGGCCGAGTGCGACGGGATTGTTGCCATCTTCATAGCCGATCAGAGCGAGCGCATCCTGATCATCGCGTGTCAGCCAGACCCAGCCGGTGCCGAACACCTCGTTTGAGACGGTCACGACGCGATCAACGAAACCCTCATAGCCGCCAAATGTATCGTCTATCGCAGCGGCGAGCTCGCCTTCCGGCCGTACGGGTCCACCCGGCACGAACTGATCCCAGTAGGCGACGTGGTTCCAGGCTTGGGCCGCGTTGTTGAAGATCTTGGCATCCTCCGCTGACGTCGCCGATGCGGTCATGATTTCGGAGAGTTCCATGTCGGCATACCGGGTGCCGGCGGCCAGTTCGTTCAGCTTGTCGAAATAGGCCTTGTGGTGTTTGCCGTAATGCAATGCCACTGTTTTGGACGAGATGGTCGGGGCGAGCGCGTCTTCTGCGAAGGGCAGACCCGGCTGTGTGAGGGGAAGTGCGGCTCGTGCGATATGCGGTGCGCCGACAAAGCTCAATGCAGCGGTGGCCGCAGTCGCGGTCAGAATCGTCCGTCTCGTCACATCCATGATCTCATTCTCCAGTTGCGATTGCCGGGGACGCTTCAATTGTCCCTGCATTCGCAAACCGGAGACGGCACGATCCGTTCCATCACGCGCGCGTGAGGCCGGAGGTCGTGTCAGATAACGGGGCTCAGCCGTTGACCCAGGCCATGTCCGCGCGGGTCAGCTCCACGTCCCGCAACTCGCGATTGACGAGGAAATGCTCGTTTTCTTCCGCCGTGATCGCCAGTTCGACCTTGGCGTCGAAGCGCTCGCGGAAGGCGTCGATGATCTCGTCGACGATGACCTCAGGCGCGGAGGCGCCGGCGGAGATGCCGAGTGTGCCGATTTCATCGACATCGTCCCAGTCGATTTCGGAGGCCCGCTGAACCAGCATCGAGCGCGTGGCCCCTGCCCTCAAGGCGACTTCGACGAGGCGCTTGGAATTCGACGAGTTGGGAGCACCTACGACGATGAAGAGGTCGCAGCCGGGTGCGGCCGCCTTCACCGCTTCCTGGCGGTTGGTGGTGGCGTAGCAGATACTGTCGGCCGAGGGGGCAGTCAGGTTCGGGAAGCGTTGCATCAGGCGGGCGATGACGCCGGCGGTGTCGTCCACGGAAAGCGTCGTCTGGGTGACGTAGCCGAGATTGTCAGGGTCCGCCGGCTGGTAGGCATCGGCATCTTCGACCGTCTCGACCAGGGAAACGGTGCCTTCCGGAAGCTGGCCCATGGTGCCGATGACTTCGGGATGGCCGGCATGGCCGATCAGGATCACGTGGCGGCCAAGGCGCTGGTGTCGCATGGCCTGCTTGTGGACCTTGGAAACCAGCGGACAGGTGGCATCGAGATAGAAGAGATTGCGGCTTGCCGCGTCTTCCGGGACGGATTTCGGCACGCCATGGGCGGAAAAGACCACGGGTTGCTGGCGGTGCTCGGCTGGGATCTCGTCGAGTTCCTCGACAAAGATCGCCCCCTTGGCCTCAAGCCCTTCCACGACATAACGGTTGTGGACGATTTCGTGGCGGACATAGACCGGCGCGCCATAACGTTTGAGGGCGAGCACGACGATCTGGATCGCGCGGTCGACACCGGCGCAAAAGCCGCGAGGGCCGCAGAGCCTGATCGTCAGAGGGGGGCGGTTCATGTGCATGTTCATCGGGTCAGCCGGCAATCAGGACAGCAATAATGGCGATGGCTGCGGGAAGCGCCTGGATGACGAAGATCTTCCGCGAGGCCGTTGCACCCCCATATAGGCCGGCGACCAGTACGCAGCCAAGGAAAAACAACTGAATTTGAAAACCAAGGGCGACATCGGGATGGAGCAGGCCCCAGATCAGGCCGGCCGCGAGAAAACCGTTGTAGAGGCCCTGGTTGGCGGCCATGAGCTTGGTCGCTTCGGCCTGTTCCGGTTTCATGCCGAAGGCGCGGCGGCCCGTCGGCGTGGTCCAGAGAAACATCTCGAGGACGAGAATGTAGATGTGTTCGAGCGCGACGAGCGCGACCAGTGTCGAAGCGAGATAGGACATGCATGTACCCCTAGGCGGCGATCGATCGGGACCGCGCGGCCTTGCGTGTTTAGCCGAAAAGCTCTCTTCGGACTATCGGGTTTTGCGCCTGAAAAGGCCAGCCACCGTGACAGCCACGAGGGCAACGGCCAGGCCATACCAGGTGATGGCATATTGCATGTGGTTGTTGGCGAGGTCGATCTGCGTCACGCCGCCTTTCGGCAGACCACCCGCGACCGGGGTCGAATCAGCATCGAGGAAGAACGGGAGCAAGCGATCGGCCGGCAGATCCACGGAGGCCGCCATACGGCTCAGATCCTTCCAGTAGAAGATGTTCGCCGCCTCGTCATTGTCGGGCACAAGCGAAGACGGCTTTTCCGTGAGTTCCGCGCGAGCAAGGCCGATGACCGTCTGCAGCCCTTCGATCTGCCCCTCGCCGCGGCTGGCGGGATCCTTGCGGTCATAGGGAACGAAGCCGCGGTTGACCAGAAGATAGCGGCCATCCTCCAGTTCAAGCGGTGTGTAGATGTAGAAGCCCGACTGTCCGCCGAAGGTCGCCAGGAAATGGCGCTCCTTGTCATGCAGATATCGTCCGGCGACCGTGGCGTGGCGATAGTCGATCGCCTCGCCCTCGGCCATCAGGCGCTCCAAAGCCGCGACATCCACGGGCGCGGCATTGCTGCGTTCCTGGATATCGGCGAGCAAACTTTCCTTCCAGTGCAGCCGATTGACCTGCCAGGTGCCGAGCGAAAGCAGGATGACGAGGGCCACCGGCACCAGAACCAGTGCGGCCCAGAAACGCCAGGTGCGCCGGCCCTCGTGGTCTGCCTCGTTCAGCCGGGAATCAGCCACGGTCGATCACTCCTTGCGAGGCGTTGTGCTTGTATTGCAGGGCGATCAGCAATGCCTTCAGGAAGCGCATGAGCCAGAGCGTCAGCGCCACGCCGAGCGGGACAAAAACGAGGATGTGCAGCCACATCGAGGGCTGATAGGTGAGTTCCACCCAGACCGCGAAGCCGACCACCAGGAGATCGGCGAGCAGGATGACGAAAATCGCCGGGCCATCACCTGCATCGATCCAGGAGAGATCGAGGCCGCAGGAGTTGCAGCGGGCCTTCGGCTTGGTGAAGCCGTCGAAGAGCTTGCCATTGCCGCAGCGTGGGCAGGATGCCGTCAGCGCCGCCTTAACCGGATCCACCGGCGGAAATTTCGCGTTGTCTTCGGTCATCAGAGCTCTCCTTGATACTGCCTTATGTCCCCGGCCAACCCTTAGAGCATGCAGTGGTTCCCGACGAGTGCCGGATCGTCGCACGGGCCGAAAACACGAAGGGCGGCTTTCGCCGCCCTTCTGGAACTTTCGTCACCCGGATCAGTGGGCGAGCGGTGCACCCCAGTCGCCCCAGATGTAGATGGCGAAGAAGAGGAACAGCCAGACAACGTCAACGAAGTGCCAGTACCAGGCAGCGGCTTCGAAGCCGAAATGCTGCTGCGGGGTGAAATGGCCGGCGAGCGCACGGAACAGGCAGACAATCAGGAAGATCGTACCGACCAGAACGTGGAAGCCGTGGAAACCCGTCGCCATGAAGAAGGTCGCGCCATAGATCGAGTTCTTGAAGTCGAAGGGCGAGACTGCGTATTCATAGGCCTGCACGAAGGAGAACAGGACGCCGAGCAGCACGGTCAAGAGAAGGCCGTAGACGAGGCCCTTGCGATCGTTGTGCAGCATTGCATGGTGCGCCCAGGTCACGCAGGTGCCCGAGAGCAGCAGGATGACTGTGTTGTAGAGCGGCAGGTGCCAGGGATCGACGACCTCAATGCCCACAGGCGGCCACTGGCCACCGGTGAACTCGACGCGGCTCGTCTGGATCGCTTCATTGGCGAAGAGGCTGGCATCGAAGAAGGCCCAGAACCAGGCAACGAAGAACATCACTTCGGAAGCGATGAACATGATCATGCCGTAACGCAGGTGCAGCGACACGACGCGGGTGTGATGACCTTCGTGGGCTTCCTTGATCGTATCTGCCCACCAGGCGAACATGGTGAAAAGCACGATCGCAAGGCCGATGTAGAAGAGCCACGGGTTGGCCCAATCCACACCGAACAGGTTCAGCGAACCGCCGTTGAGGTAGCGCATGTAGCCGACGCCACCGAAGGTGAGGACGAAGGCGCCGATCGAGGCCAGAAGCGGCCAGGGGCTCGGATCAATGATGTGGTAGTCGTGGTTCTTCTGGTGCGCTTCGGCCATTTCAGCAATCCCCGAATGTCAATTTCATTACGAGTTCCGGCGAACCGGAGCCCTCTCACAGTTTCGGCTGTTCCTTGTCCTCACCAACCGACAGTGCGGCCACCGGCTCCTGATCATTGCGCGGGTAGAAGGTGTAGGACAGCGTAATCGTTCCGATGCCCTTTGTCTCATCCGCCTCGACGATGGCGGGGTCGACAAAGAAGACGACCGGCATTTCCAGTGTTTCGCCCGGCTGCAACGTGGTCTTGGTGAAGCAGAAGCACTGGACCTTGTTGAAGTAGGCGCCGGCTTCGCCGGGCGTGACGTTGAAGACCGCCTCACCCGTAACCGGATGGGACGAATTGTTTGTCGCTGTATAGGTGATCTGAACGGTCTCGCCGATCTTCGGCGTCACCTTCTTGTCGACCGCCTTGAAATCCCAGTTCAGACCGGAAGACGCATTGGCGTCAAAGGTGACGTTGATCGTGCGGTCGAGCACGACATCGGATAGCTGCTCAACGCGCTGCGTCGTGCCGCCGTAGCCGGTCACCTGACAGAAGAGCTGATAGAGCGGAACGGCCGCATAGGCCATGCCCACCATTGCGCCGACGAACACCACGCAAGCGGTCGCGACGCTGGCATTGCGACGCTCCGTAGCCTTTTTGTCATCGTAGGATACAGTCACGGTGTGAAGCCTCGTTAACCCACGTTGCCGATCTTGATGATGGTCACGACGTAGAAGATGACCACCAAAGCTGCGAGAACCACGCCGAGCGCAATGTTGCGCCCGCGGCGGGACTTCTTCTGCTTGTCGTTCAGCTCGATAGTTTCCATCAGGCAGCACCTCCAAGGATTGCCGCAAAGGGAGCGACGTAGAGGTCGATCATCAGGGCCGAGAAGATCGCGAAGAGATAGAAGATCGAATAGGCGAACAGCTTTTTGGCCGGCACCATTTTCTCGTCGCCGTCGGCCATGCGCCAGACGGCGATGGAACAGTGAACAAAGACGGCGCCGAGAATGGCTGCGACAATGCCATAACCGATGGAAGACAGACCGGTGAAGGTCGGCAGCACGCCGGTCACGGCCGTCAGGACGGCATAAGCGGCGATCTGACGCTTGGTCGATGCGATGCCAGCCACGTTGGGCATCATCGGCACGCCGACATCGCCGTAGTCCTTCATCTTGAACAGCGCGAGCGCCCAGAAATGCGCCGGCGTCCAGAGGAAGATGATCATGAACAGGATGAAGCTGTCGAGCGAGACGCCACCCGTCACGCAGGCCCAGCCTACCATGGGCGGAAAGGCGCCGGCCGCACCGCCGATGACGATGTTCTGCGGGGTCGAGCGCTTCAGCCACATCGTATAGACGACGGCATAGAAGAAAATGGTGAAGGCGAGCAGGAAGGCGGCAAACCAGTTCACGGCAAGGCCGAGCACGCCGACCGAAAAGACCGATAGAACGAGGCCGAAAGCGAGCGCCTCTTCGGGCGTCACGCGACCTGATGGCACCGGACGGGTTGCCGTGCGGCTCATGATGGCGTCGATGTCGGCATCGTACCACATGTTCAGCGCGCCGGATGCGCCGGCGCCGACGGCGATGCAGAGGATCGCGATGAAACCAATGACCGGATTGATGGAGCCGGGGGCGAGCACGAGGCCGGCCAGTGCAGTGAAGACGACGAGCGACATGACCCGCGGCTTCAGGAGCGCGAAGAAATCGCGCGGGCCGGCTTCGGACAGGCGTACCTCGCCTTCGATGCCGAATACGTCGCGATTGTCGATGACCGTCATGCTTTCGAATTCCGTCTTTCGTTTGGCTTTGCGGGCGCCGCGATCCTGATGATCGCGACGCCCGATATCGTTTCGCAGGTTAGGCGCTGCTTACTTGATCTTCGGCAGCTGTTCCCACTGGTGGTACGGCGGCGGCGAAGACAGCTGCCATTCCAGCGTGGTCGCACCTTCACCCCAGGGGTTGTCGCCAGCGACGCGCTTCTTGGCGAAGGCTTCGAAGACGCCGTAGAGGAAGACGAGAACCGCAAAGGCCGAGATGTAGGAGCCGATGGATGAGACATAGTTCCAGCCGGCATAGGCATCCGGATAGTCGATGTAACGGCGCGGCATGCCGGCAAGGCCGAGGAAGTGCTGCGGGAAGAACACCAGGTTCACGCCGATGAACATGACCCAGAAGTGGAGGTGTCCAACAAACTCGTTGTACATGTAGCCGGTGATCTTCGGGAACCAGTAGTACCAGCCGGCGAAGATCGCGAAGACGGCACCGAGCGACAGAACGTAGTGGAAGTGGGCCACGACGTAATAGGTGTCATGCAGCGAGCGGTCGAGGCCGGCATTGGCGAGCTGGACGCCCGTGACACCACCGACGGTGAACAGGAAGATGAAGCCGATCGCCCAGACCATAGGGGTCTTGAAGGTCAGCGAACCGCCCCACATCGTTGCAATCCACGAGAAGATCTTGATGCCGGTCGGCACCGCGATGACCATGGTTGCGAAGAGGAAGTAGCGCTGCGCCTGGAGCGACAGGCCAACCGTGTACATGTGGTGTGCCCACACGACGAAGCCAACGGCACCGATGCCGACCATGGCGTAGGCCATGCCGAGGTAACCGAAGACCGGCTTCTTCGAGAAGGTCGAGATGATGTGGCTGACAATGCCGAAACCGGGCAGGATCAGGATGTAGACTTCCGGGTGACCGAAGAACCAGAACAGGTGCTGGTAGAGAACCGGGTCACCACCGCCCTCAGGCGAGAAGAAGGTCGTGCCGAAGTTGCGGTCGGTGAGCAGCATGGTGATGCCGCCTGCGAGAACGGGCAAGGACAGCAGCAGCAGGAAGGCTGTGACCAGAACGGCCCAGGCAAACAGCGGCATCTTGTGCAGCGTCATGCCCGGAGCGCGCATGTTCAGGATCGTGGTGATGAAATTGATCGCACCGAGGATCGACGACGCACCGGAGACGTGGAGCGCGAAGATCGCAAGGTCAACGGCCGGACCGGGCTGGCCGGAGGTCGCAAGCGGCGGATAGAGCGTCCAGCCACCACCGACACCATAACCGCCGGCCGGGCCTTCGACGAACATCGACAGCACGAGCAGCAGGAAGGCCGGTACGATCAGCCAGAAGGAGATGTTGTTGAGGCGCGGGAAGGCCATGTCCGGAGCACCGATCATGATCGGGATCATCCAGTTGGCGAAGCCACCGATCAGCGCTGGCATGACCATGAAGAAGATCATGATCAGGGCGTGCGCCGTGGTGAAGACGTTGTACATGTGCTTGCCGCCGTCGATGGCAGCATCACCCTCGAAGCCGTAGACCATGGAAGCCAGGCCGTGGAAGATCTGGATGCCCGGCTCCTGCAGCTCCATGCGCATGGCAACCGACATGGCGGCACCGATGATACCCGCGACGATCGCGAAGATCAGGTAGAGGGTGCCGATGTCCTTGTGGTTGGTAGACAGAAACCAGCGAGCGAAGAAGCCCGGCTTATGGTCGTGATGTGCGTGTTCGTCGTGGGCAACAGAGCCAGCCATTGACCTCACTCCTCTCAGTTCGTGGTGTTTTCGGCAGTCTGGACGGCGGGAGCGCCGTCGACAGCAGCCATGAGAGCGCGGTTGGCGCCCGACAGATCCGAGGTCGCAGCCTCAAGCCAGGTCGCGTACTGCTCGTCGGTGACGACGCGGATGGCGATTGGCATGTAGGCGTGGTCCTTGCCACACAGCTCCGAACACTGGCCGTAGTACAGACCTTCACGGTCGGCGCGGAACCAGGTTTCGTTCAGGCGGCCCGGGATGGCGTCGATCTTGATGCCGAAGGCGGGCATTGCAAAGGCGTGGATAACGTCGGTCGGAGCAGCCGTGACCAGCAGGCGAACGGTCTTGCCGACGGGGACGACCACTTCGTTGTCAACAGCGAGAAGGCGCGGATAACGGGCGACATCTTCCTTGCCGGTGGCCGCGCGGTCTGTTTCCTTCAGCATGTAGCTATCGAAGGAGACGGCCTGCTCGCCCTCGTATTCGTAGGACCAGAGCCACTGGGTGGCGGTCGCCTTGATGGTGATGTCGGGGTTTTCCGGCATCTTCAGCTGGTAGGTCAGCAGGTTGAAGGACGGGATCGCGATCGCGAAGAGAATGAGAACCGGCGCAACCGTCCAGACGATCTCAATCGCCGTGTTGTGGCTCGTCTTCGATGGCACGGGATTGGCGGCGGCGCGGAACTTCACGACCACGATGATCAGGAGAATCAGAACAAAGATGGTGATCGGAACGATGAACCACAGTGTGTACTGCTCGAACCAGCTGTTGAACTCCATGATGGAGGTGGCTGGTTCCTGCATACCCATCTGCCAGGGCTTCGGCTGATCGGCGAAGCCTACAGAAGCGAAAAGCAGACAGGCCAAGGCGGCCAAGGCTGCATAGGTTCTCTTCATCACGGTTTGGTCTCCCACAAGCGCTTGATCCACATCAAACCATAGCGCAAAAATCATGCTAGTGTCGCCGTTTCAAATCACAGATTGGCCGCAATCGCAATACGCCCGCGCGAAAGGCGGTGCGGCATTTTTGCGCTTCATCAAATAGATGAGCCTTGCATTCACAGGCTTTCTACAGATCGCACCGAAAAGGGCTCATGATTGCGCTCGCATCGCAAACCCGCAGTCCCAATTATGCCGCACTCGACCTTAAAACAGGGGTCGGGGCTTCCATTTGCGGACCCTCGCGACAAGAATGTCGTCAATGATTCGTTTTCCAGAGGTTTTCATGGGTCTGCCTAGACTTGCCTGGTCGAGCCTGACAGCGAGCGCCGTGCTGATGGCCGCACTCGCCACTCCGGCACTGAGCCAGCAACCGCAACAACAGCCGGGCTCGATCCGTTCCAACCACGGCGCCTGGTCTGTCATCTGCGACAAGCCGGCCGGCGCTTCGGAAGAACAATGTGCGCTGATGCAGAACGTCATTGCGGAAGACCGGCCGGAAGTCGGCCTCTCCGTCGTCGTGCTGAAGACCGCTGACCGCAAGGCCCGCATCCTGCGCATTCTCGCACCGCTCGGCGTTCTCCTGAAGGATGGCATGGAGCTGTTCGTCGACGGCAACAATATCGGTCGCGCCTATTTCACCCGCTGCTTCTCGGAAGGCTGCTATGTCGAAGTCGAGATCGACGAAGAGCTGATGAAGATCCTGCGGGCCGGCAAGGCAGCAGTCTTTGCGCTGCGCGAATCGGCAGACCAGGACCGCGTCGGCATTCCGATCGAGCTTGCCGGTTTCGGCGAGGGTTATGATACGCTGCCGTAAGGGCGTGGTCGCCGGATCGTGATGACATTATCTATAGGGGCAAGTCCGACGGGCTTGCCCCTGTTTCGTTGCGCGCCTACATGCTTGATGCCAGCGCCCAAGGAGACATTCATGACCCAGGACCTTCTCTCCCTCTTCGATTGCGACGAAACCACGCTGACGCGGCGCGTTGCGGATGCTCTCAAGGGTGCCGACGACGGAGAGCTGTTCGTCGAACATGCCCAGGCGGAATCGCTGACCTTCGACAACGGGCGCCTGAAGGGTGGCTCGTTCAACACGGACCAGGGATTCGGACTTCGCGCCGTGGCCGACGAAGCGGTCGGCTATGCCCATTCCGGTGAATTGTCGCTGGCCGCCCTCTCCCGTGCTGCCGACGCCGTCGGTGCGGTGACCCATGGTTATTCCGGTTCCTATGCCACGGCACCACAGCGGACCAATGCCAAACTCTATGGTGATGGCAACCCGATCGGCTCCCCGACCTTCGAGGAGAAGGTGAAGCTGCTCTCGGAGATCGATGCCTATCTGCGCGACAAGGATCCCAAGGTGCGGCAGGTGACGGCAACCGTCGGCGCAAGCTGGCAAGTGGTCGAGATCTTGCGTGCCGACGGCCACCGGGTGCGCGACATAAGGCCGATGACCCGCATCAACATTTCCGTTGTCACCGGCAAGGGCGACCGCCAGGAAAGCGGCTCCTTCGGCACCGGCGGTCGCATGAGCTTCAACGAGTTCCTGACCGAGGACGGCTGGCGCCGTGGTGCCGACGACGCACTGCGTCAGGCGCTGATCAATCTCGAAGCCCAGGAGGCGCCAGCCGGCACCATGGATATCGTGCTTGGCAATGGCTGGCCGGGCGTCATGCTCCACGAAGCGGTCGGCCACGGCCTGGAAGGCGACTTCAACCGCAAGAAAACCTCTGCCTTTGCCGGCCTGATGGGCGAGATGGTGGCGGCTCCCGGCGTGACCGTCGTTGACGACGGCACAATCAACGACCGGCGCGGCTCGATCACCGTCGATGACGAGGGCACGCCGTCCGCCTACAATGTGCTGATCGAGAACGGCAAACTCGTCGGCTACATGCAGGACCGGCAGAATGCCCGCCTGATGGGCATGAAGGCGACCGGCAACGGTCGCCGCCAGGGTTATGCGCACCAGCCCATGCCGCGCATGACCAATACCTACATGCTGTCGGGTGACAAGACACCGGACGAGATCATCGCCTCGGTGAAAAAGGGCATCTATGCCGTCTCCTTCGGCGGCGGCCAGGTCGACATCACCTCGGGCAAGTTCGTCTTCGGCTGCACCGAGGCCTATCTGATCGAAAACGGCAAGATCGGAGCACCGGTCAAGGGCGCGATGCTGATTGGCAACGGTCCCGATGCTATGAAACGTATCTCGATGATCGGCAACGACACCAAGCTCGACACCGGCATCGGCAATTGCGGCAAGGCCGGTCAATGGGTGCCCGTCGGCGTTGGTCAGCCGCATCTGCGGATGGACCAGATCACGGTGGGCGGGACCAAGGCTTGAGGGAGAACGCGCTCGTCCCCGAACTCGCAGTCAGTGACTGGCGGACGAGCCGCACTTTCTACCGCGACCTGATCGGATTTGAGATTGCCTATGAGCGGCCCGAGGAAGGCTTCAGTTTTCTGACCCTCGGAGACGCGCAGCTGATGATCGACCAGATCGGAATCGGTCGGACCTTCGAAGTTGAGGGCGCTCCTGTCGAACGGCCCTTCGGCCGCGGCCTGAACATGCAGATCCGTGTCGCTGATGTCTCGGTCATACTTGATCGCCTCGCTGCGGCAAGCGTGGCGCTGTACCTGCCGCTAGAGGAGAAATGGTATCGCCGCGACGACCATGAGATCGGCAACCGGCAATTCGTCGCAGCCGATCCGGATGGCTATCTCTTGAGGCTGTTCGAAGATCTCGGGGAGCGGCGGGGGCCTGTTAAGACATTCGATGGTGCCGGACAGCTACCAGGCTAGCTCACTCGGCCTTCAGGAGGTCACGAATTCGCTGGCGCGCAGCATCGGCCAGAAATCCGGAGCGCGACTGATTGGCATGCGCGGCGGCGCGGTCAATTGCCTCGATGAGCGTCTCGTCCATTGAGATGTTGATCCGCACGGATTTCCGGGGCAATTCGTAGCGCGCCAGAAACAGCACGCCGTCGGCCAGCCCCTCTTTGGCCTCAGGATCCGAGAGCAGCTCCTTGAGGCTTCTCCTGACCGGCAGCATTTCGCCGTCTTCCAGCATACCGGCGACGTGAAAGGTCAAGACCTCGTCAGCCTTACGGATAGCCTCTTCCTCGCTATCGGCGCCCGTAATGCAGCCAGGAAAATCGGGAAAGGAAATGCCGAAGGCGCCGTTTTCTTCATGCATCACAGCATGTGCGAAAGGCATCGCCACTCTCCCTCGTGCCGGGCGCTACCACTCCCATCCAGCCTGCTTGAAGATGGATCGCAAGGTGCCGGTCGGGACTTCCCGGACGCCCATGTCCAAAGTAACTTTACCCGGCTTTTCCGTGTGGGCGTATTGAACATGATCACCCGGCCCTTTTCGCTTGATGGACCAGCCATCGGTGCGGAGCATACGGTCCACCTCTCTCGGTGTCAGCGGCGCATGTTTTGAACCCATGTCGCACCTTGTGTATTTATACACAAATCGACGCAGCTATCAAGTATCGCTGCCTGCTCGGGTACGTTAGCGCAAGCCGGAGGTTATGAAAGCTCCAGCATTCTAGGGTTTACGAGCGGACAGTCACCCCCGCGCGGGCATCAGGACGCAGTCGTAGCGCTGGCGCACCAGCTTGTCGCAGGCCGCACGGGCCGCTTCTTTGGTCTCGAATCCGGTGAAACGGGCGCGGTAGAAGGTGATGCCGTTGCGGGTGACCATTTCGGTATAGGTGTCGAGCCCCTGAAGCGGGCCACCGACCTTCTGGCGGGCCTGGGACAGCAAGTCCATGGCTGCCTGGGCGGATGTCGCGGCGGCAATCTGGACCTGCCACCTGCGTTCGAAAGACGTCGCGGGCGTGCTGGCGGTCTGCTGCGGGTCGACGGCGGCAAAGCGACTTGCCGGCGCCGCGACGATGTCTGCGGTTGCGGTCCCAGATGACGGCGCATAAGCCGAGGCGGTACCCGGCGTTGCGACTTCAGAAGCGCCGGCGAGCCCCTGTACTGCAGCCAGCGCAGACTGCCGTGAACCCGGAACCGGCACCGCGTCGCCAAGGCGGGCAAGATCCATCTGCGCTCCGGTCGAGCGGGAAACCAGAAGCTGCCGGCCGGTCGACGCCTTCTTGATGTTGGCGTCGATCAGACGCTCCATGATCTTGTCGCGGCTGGCGGCGGTTCGTCCACCCAAGACGACGCCGATGACGCGGCGGCCATCATGCTCTACGGCACTGACCAAATTGAAGCCCGAGGCATTGGTATAGCCGGTCTTGATGCCGTCCATGCCCTTGTAGCGATACATCAGGTTGTTGTGACCATTGATGGTCTTGCCGCGAAACTTGAAGCTCTTGGTGGCAAAGAGCTCATATTCCTTCGGGAAGTCGCGCATCAGGGCGACACCGAGGGTCGACATGTCGCGGGCGGTGGTGAACTGCTGCGCATGCGGCAGGCCGGAGGCATTGAAGAAAGTGGTGTTCATCATGCCGAGCGAGCGGGCCTTGCGCGTCATCAGGGCCGCAAAGCCCTCTTCGCTGCCGCCGATCTTCTCGCCGATCGCGGCCGAAGCGTCATTGGCCGAGCGAACGATCATGGCCAGAACAGCTTCGCGGACGGTGATGCTGTCGCCTGCCTTGACGAAGAGCTTTGTCGGCGGGCGGGAGGCGGCATGTTTCGAAAAGGGAACGGGGCTATCCCAGCTGAGCTTGCCGGCCTTGATCGCGTCGAAAACCATGTAGACGGACATCATCTTGGTCAGCGATGCTGGGTGATTGAGCACATCCGCGTTTTCGGAGGCGAGAACTTCGCCGGTGCGGGCATCGAGGAGAAGCTGGGCACTTCCTGCCTGGGCTGTCGTCGAGAGGGTAAGGATCGCCACGCAAAACGAGAACGCGATCAGCAACTTGCTCATGAAAACTCCAATGCCGCCCGGATTTCAATGATGACTGCGACTGGTCCGATTCGATCGATCCGCCGTCTTGGGCTTGAGCCCCTATGGCAAGAATGGGGCGACAATCAGCCGATCGGAATCAAATGCAACCGTCATTCCCCATAACGTCGCTCAATCATGGTGAATGGAGAGTTAATCCACAGGGCGAAAGCTCGCAGCGGCGCTCACGAAACCGTCAGCGGGCAAGTGTTACCGCGCCTGTGCCCTCCTCTGCCAATCTGTCCGCTGGATTGACGAGCTGACAGCGCTGAAGAGACAGGCAGCCGCAGCCGATGCAGCCATCGAGATCATGCCGAAGACGCTGGAGGATACGGATACGCGCATCGAGCTTTTCGGCCCAGATGCTGGCAATCTGTCGCCAGTCTTCCGGTGTCGGCGTGCGTTTCTGCGGAAGGCCTGCCAAAGCCTCGGCAACATCCGAGAGTGGCAATCCCACCTCTTGCGCGGCCCGAATGAGCGCGAGGCGCCGCAAGACATCACGACCGTAGCGGCGCTGGTTTCCGCCTGTCCTGTCGGCGACGATCAGACCCTTGCGTTCGTAGAAATGGATGGCAGAAACGGCGATCCCTGAGCGGCGGGCGACGTCTCCGACGGTCAGATGCATTTTCTTTTCGGACATGGCTTTACCTCAACCTTGGTTGAGGTTGTAGCATCCGGGCAAATCGCATCCAAATCCATTTCATACAGAGAGTATTCCTATGACAAACCGTGTGACCGGCAGCCCGGAAAGCCCTTCCCTGCCGGCGTTTGCTGATGCCCCCGACGACGTCGCGCGCCTTTCCGGCGAGACCGGCGGCTGGCTCGATCTGGTGTCACGCGAGCACCTGACCACCACGTTGATGCTGAGCATGGGCGTTGCCCTCTTCGCCTTCAACGGCTTCTTTGTCTCGACCGTGCTGCCAAGCGCAATTGCCGAGATCGGCGGCGGTCAATTCATAGCCTGGTCGGTTTCCCTCTACCTCATCGGCTCGATTGTGGCCGGTGTGACCGCTGCGCAGCTGAAGCAAAGGTTCGGGGCTCGCCGCGTTCTGGTGGTCGCCACACTGGTCTTTCTTGCGGGGACAGTGACTGCCGCCATGGCGTCGTCCATGGAGCAGGTCCTGCTGGGACGGATTGGACAGGGTCTCGGAGAGGGCGTCGTCGCGGCGATCTGCTATGCCCTCATCCCGGCTCTCTATCCCTCCCGCCTGGTTCCCAAGGTCTTCGGTGTCGAGGCGCTTGTCTGGACCCTGGCTTCCTTCGGTGGGCCGTTTGCCGCGGGCTGGCTGGCAGAGAGCCTTTCCTGGCGCATGGCATTCCTGATCAACCTGCCGTTTGGCCTCGTCTTCCTTCTGCTGGCACTCTTCACGGCGCGAGCACGCGAAGAGGTTGCCGATGCGCATGGGCTCCCGCTTTCGCCACTCTTGCTTCTGTCGATCGGCCTGCTGATGATCCTCTCATCGGGCGTCATGGCGGAGGCGTGGCTGTCGGCTGTGCTTGTCGTCTCGGGGCTGATCCTGTTGGCCTTCAGCGTCCAGCGCGATCGAGCCTCGCCCGTCAGTCTCATGTCTCACAATGCCTTCCGCCTGTCCTCTACGGTCGGCACCGGTCTCTGGCTGGTGCTGCTGATGCCCGTGGCCCAGGCAACGAGCAGCGTCTACTTCGTTTTCGGCCTGCAACACGGCTTCGGCTTTGGGCCGCTGGCGGCGGGCGGGCTCGGCGCCATCATGGCCATGAGTTGGAGCCTGGTTGCAGTCCTGGTCGCCCATGTGGGCACCGCAAGAGCAAGGCGGCGGGCCATCGAAGCAGGCCCTATCCTGCAATGCGCCGGCATGATGCTGGTGGCACTCGGATTTTACCAGGGATCACTCACCCTGCTCGTCGTCGGCCAGATCATCGTCGGCGCAGCCTTCGGCTCGAGCTGGGCCTTCCTGAGCCAGATGTTGATGGAAGCGAGTGCGGTTACGGAGCGGGACAAGACCTCAGGCCTGATCCCGACGCTGCAATCGGCCGGCTTTGCGATTGGCGCTGCGCTTGCGGGCCTGACCGGCAACAGTTTCGGATTGGGCAACCTCTCCATCCATGAGGGGGCGAATGGCGCCTTTTCCACGACCTTCCTGATCCCTGTGCTCTGGACAATCCCCGCCATCCTCCTGGCGCGGCGTGCAACCAGATTGGCAGCAGAACTGCCGAAGTATTCTCAACAACATTGAGAGATACCGTTGAACCTCGCTTAAGGACTCTGGGGCTAGCCTTGGCGGCATTGTGACAAAGTTGTTTTCAGGCAGGACTATGGCAGGACGGATCAAGCAGCAGATGAGGCGCGCGGCGATTACGGGGGGACTGGAGGCGTCCTTTCTGTTGTCTCGGCTCGGGCTGGCGGGTGCTCTTCGGGGCCGAGGGGTGATCTTCACGCTGCATCATGTCCGGCCCGCCGATGCCAGACCGTTCCAGCCGAACCGGCATCTCGACATCACGCCCGACTTCCTCGACGCGGCGATCCGGACGCTAATCCGGCGCGGCTATCGCTTCATCCGACTGGACGAGGTGCCGGCGGCGCTTGCCGAACCCGAGGGCGGACAGCCGTTTGCCGTCTTCACCCTCGACGACGGGTTTCGCGACAATCGCGACCATGCCCTGCCGGTCTTCGAGTGTCACGGGGTGCCTTTCACCATCTTCGTCTGCAAGGGGCTTTCGGAGCGCAGCCATACGATGTGGTGGGATACACTTGCGGCCCTGATCGGGGCCCGGCAGAGAGTGGCGCTCTGCCTGCCGGCAGGACGGATCGACATCGACTGCAGTTCGACGGCCGCCAAGCGCGCCGCATTCGATGCCGTGGCGCGCCTGCTCATGGCGGGCGACGAGGCGAAGGGGGTGGCGCAACTCGATGCGGCGGCGAATGCTGCCGGTATCAACCCGCATGCGCTGGTTTCCGAAACGGTCATGGATCGGGAAGAGCTGGCCGCTCTGGGCAGCAACCCGCTCGTCTCCTACGGCGCGCATACCGTGAGCCATCGCGGGCTCGCCGATCTCAACGACGAGGCCTTGCTGAAGGAGTATAACGAGAGTGCGGAGTATGTGGCCGGCATCACAGGCACGCGGCCCGTCACCTTCGCCTATCCTTACGGCGATGCCCGCAGCGCCACGGTTCGCACGGCTGGCTATGCCGACTGGGCGGGCTTCAAGCTGTCGGTGACCACACGGCCGGGCACATTGACGCCCGCCTCAATGGCGAGCCCGCAGCTTCTGCCACGGATCTCGCTCAACGGGCTCTTTCAGAAGCCGCGCTATGTCGAGGCGCTGGCTTCGGGGCTGCCGTCGAAGCTTGTCGGCGGCTGAGCCCCTCCCCTGATCAGGGGTACATCCGGATCTTAGACCAGCCTTCGCCGTCCGCGTCGCGACGGAACTCGATGCGGTCGTGCAGGCGGAACTTGCGATCATGCCAGAACTCGATCGAGCGCGGGATGATCCGGAAGCCCGACCAGTGCGGCGGACGGGGGACGTTTCCGAGCGCGTATTTGGCGGTGTATTCGGCGACCGCCTTTTCCAGAGCGAAGCGGCCTTCAAGCGGACGGGACTGCTTCGAAGCCCAGGCTCCGATCCGGCTGCCGAGCGGCCGGGACTGGTAATATTCGTCGGCCTCTTCATCGGAAACCACCTCGACTTCGCCCCTCAGGCGGATCTGGCGGCGCAGCGATTTCCAATGAAAACACATGGCTGCCTTTTTCTGGCCGAGAATTTCCTGTCCCTTCTGGCTCTCGAAATTCGTGTAGAAAACGAAACCCCTGACATCGAAACCCTTGAGCAGCACCATACGGACATTTGGCAGGCCATCCGCATCGACGGTGGCGAGCGCGACGGCATTGGGATCGTTGATCTCCGAGGCCTCGGCATCCTTCAGCCAGGTCGCGAAGAGCGCAAAGGGTTCGCTCTCTTCGGTGAAGTCACCACTTGTTAACCCGATATCTGACATATTGTTTAAAATGCTCCCGATATGCATATTGGCCGTCGATGACGAAGCACTGGATCGCAGGCCCCTTGGCAGACATAGCAAAATCGGTCGAGCGGACAAAGGGTTGGTGCATGCGTAGAAGCTCTATCTTGCTCGTCATCTCTGCGACACTTCCGCTCAGCGGTTGCTTCGGCAGCAGCATGGACCTGTTCGGCTCCGATACGGTCGATAGCTCGATCTCCACATCGACGGTCGTCAAGGGCGGCAATCCCACGAGTCGCTCCGACGAGCTTACCGTGCAGAGTGCTGTCTCTTCAGCCGATCTCACCAAGACAGAAGGCAAGCCGCTTCCCTGGGCGAATGCGACAACGGGCAGTGCCGGTGTCGTGACCGCGATCCAGGAAGAGAAGGGTAATGGCGTCATCTGCCGCAACTTCTCGACGACCCGCCATTCCTATGAAGGCATTGCCTATTTCTCCGGCAAGACGTGCACGTCCGGCACCGGAAACTGGCAGCTGATGAATTTCGACCGCCAATCGTGAACGGCGGATCGATTTAGGTCGCATTCGAAAGACTTGCTTAAGCAAACCGGAAGAATGAGGTCGCCCTGACGGCCGACAGCTAACCTTCGATTAGCATATGGCATGCGACGGTTCCCGAGACTGTAGCGCCCGGATCTGCATGAATTCCGCAGGACGGCATAAAAGTTTCGCGGACGGGGCCCCATGAACGGACCTTTTCCGCCTGAGGTGTGTTGGTGTCCTCGATGCGTGATTTTTATTCGATCCTTGGCGTGAAGCGCGATGCCGGCTCTGACGAGATCAAGGCAGCATGGCGCACGAAGGCGAAATCCGTGCATCCGGACCAGAACCGCGACGATCCGCAGGCCCATAACCGGTTCGCCGAGATCGGCCGCGCCTATGAAGTGCTCAAGGATCCGGCCAAGCGCAGCCGTTACGATCAACAGCGCATGAAGGTCGAAGCTCTGGAACGCGAACAGACGATCATGCAGCAGCGCCAGGCAGCACGCGAGGCGGCGGAAAAAGCCAAGCAGGCCAAGATAAATGCCGAGCGCGTGCTTGAGGAGCTGGCGCGCGCCGAGGCGGAGAAAGCCAAGGCGGATGCGATCCAGGCAGCCCAAGCCGCCAAGGCGAAGGCCGCAAAGGAACAGGCTGCCGAGGCGAAGACCAAAGCCCAGGCAGATTCCGGTGCGAAGGATGCAGCCGCAGAAACGGCTACTGCGGCCGGCACCGACAAGACTTCGACTGCCGGTGCAAGCGCTAGCCCTAAATCGGGTCCGAGCGCCACCGTCGGCGGCACGGCTTCAGGCCCGGAAGAAACCGCTTCACGCATTTTCGGCGATAGCCCGGAAGCGGCGGCAGCCGCTGAAAGCCTGCGTCGCGAGCAGGAGGCCGCAGAGCTTCAGGAGGGAATTCCCCTGAAGCCGGCGGCATCGCCCCTGCTGGCGCCGATCGAGCTCTTCAGTTCGCTGGTGCGTCGCCTGCGCGGCGCCCCGCCGCCGCTGCCGGAAAAGGCACCCGATATCTTTGCTGATGCCGTGGTCGCGATTGCCGATCTGCTCGAGCAGAAATCCGTGTCGATCACACTGAACGACGGACGCGAAGTGCGCGTGCCGCTCAACGGTGTGACCGAGGGCCATGTCGTGCGCCTCAAGGGTCAGGGGCTGAAATTCCAGGGCCTGCAGCGCGGCGATGTCGCCGTGACGATCAAGGTGCTGCGCGCCGAACGCTTCGCTGTCGACCAGTTCGATATCCGCACCGTGTTGCCAATCACACTCGAAAACGCCGTGCTGGGCTGCGAGACACAGGTCGAAGGACCTGACGGAACCATGGTGCCCGTCACGGTCCCGGCCTGGTCGAACTCGGACCAGGTTATCCGAATCGACGACCTCGGCCTTCCCAACGCCGAAGGCGGCCGTGGCGCGCTAGTCGTCGAACTGCGCGTGATGCTGTGGGAGAAGCCGGACGAGAAGGTCACCGACCTGATGCGGCTGATGCGCGAAGGGCTCTATATCTGAGCCCCCTTGGGTCCTGGTGACAGGTCTCCAGGTTTCGACCTCCGCTTATGCACAGCATTCTCGGCGAGCTTGTCGTTTGGGCCCGGCGGCAATCGTTGAGTGTCAGCCCAGCAGATTTCCGCCTGCTAAATGAGTGATTTCTGACAGTTGTGATGGATGTCGGGGCCGTGTCCCGTTGATCTGAGCCTGCAATCTTGAACCCCGGATCGGCCTATGCCATAGGCAACTCCACCGAACGTCTTAAAGGGTCTCGATATGGTTCAGGGTTCCGGCCTTATGGCAGGCAAGCGCGGCGTCATCATGGGTGTCGCCAACAATCGCTCCATCGCTTGGGGCATCGCGAAGGCCTGTCGTGACCAGGGTGCCGAGATTGCGCTGACCTGGCAGGGCGACGCGCTGAAGAAGCGTGTCGAGCCGCTCGCACAAGAGCTGGACGCCTTTCTTGCCGGCGACTGCGACGTAACTAATCTCGAAAGTATCGACGCCGTCTTCAGCAATATCGAAGCCAAGTGGGGCAAGATCGACTTCGTCGTGCATGCCATCGCCTTCTCCGACAAGGACGAGCTGACGGGCCGCTACATCGAGACGACGCGCGACAACTTTGCCCGGACCATGGACATCTCGGTCTATTCGTTCACCGCCGTCGCGGCGCGTGCGGAAAAGATCATGAACGACGGCGGTTCGCTGCTGACGCTCACCTATTACGGTGCCGAGAAGGTCATGCCGCACTACAACGTGATGGGCGTGGCGAAGGCTGCACTCGAGGCGTCCGTGCGCTATCTCGCCGTCGACATGGGCGGTCGCGGCATCCGCGTCAACGCCATCTCGGCCGGCCCGATCAAGACGCTTGCGGCGTCCGGCATCGGCGACTTCCGCTACATCCTCAAGTGGAACGAGTATCATTCGCCGCTGAAGCGCAACGTCACGACCGACGAGGTCGGCAAGTCGGGCATGTATCTCTTGTCCGACCTCTCGACCGGCGTTTCCGGCGAAGTGCACCATGTCGACTGCGGTTATCACACGGTTGGCATGAAGTCGGTCGACGCGCCCGACATCGTTCTCGGCAAAGACTGAATTCGGAGACTACGCCGTGCTCATCTACATGATCCGCCACGGCCAGACCGATTGGAATGCCGAGGGCCGGATGCAAGGCCAGAAGGATATCGGCCTCAACGACACCGGCCGCCAGCAGGCCACTGAAAACGGGCGCAAGCTCGGTGAAATCCTCGGTCGCCGCGCCGGGGATTTCGACTTTGTGAGCTCCCCGCTCGGACGCACGCGCGACACGATGGAACGGGTGCGTGGCGCCATGGGTCTGCCGCCGGGCGACTACCGGCTCGACGATCGGTTGAAGGAGCTCTCCTTCGGCGATTGGGAGGGCTCGACACTGCCGGAACTGGCACAACGCGCGCCAGAGCGGGTCGAAGAACGGGCGCGCCAGAAGTGGGGGTTCATACCGCCCGGCGACGATGCGGAAAGCTATGAGATCCTGTCCTGGCGGATTGGCGCTTGGCTGACCTCTGTCGAGCAGCAGACCGTCTGCGTCAGCCATGGTGGCGTCATCCGCAGCTGCTTCCGGCTGATTGGAAATGTCAGTGAGGACGAAGCCTGCGAGATGAACATTCCGCAGGACCGGATCCTGAAGATCGATCGCGACCGGAAACTGATAGGCTGGATCTGAGGTCCCGAACGGGCCGCCGTCTTCGGGCAGCCCCGCGCTTTCTACTGGAGAACTTCCAGATCATCGACGACGCGCTTGCCATCCACCTCGGTGTAGAAGACGATGACCTTCTGGCCCGGCTCCAGACCCTCGAAGTTGAATTCCGAGGGAACGGCATAGGTCTTGCCGTCATCCAGGACGAGGCTCATGCCGTCGACGTTCACATCACGAATGGTGGCTTCCACATCGGCGCTGCCGGCATAGACGCTGACCGGTGACAGGAAGCCCGCGGTGGCGAGAAGCAGGGATATAACGATACGCATGCAAACCACCCTCGACCAAATCACTGCTGAAACCGACTGCAAACTAGCCTCCTGAATGTGGCGGAATTCGCCCCTGACAATGTCATTTCGGGGGATAGTGGACCCGAAGGGCAACCGGGATCAAGCGCGTTCGCCGCTGTCCCCCGACAAACTATGGGCTCAAGGTCTTTCGTGCGTCCGATAAACAGCGAAACGATAAAAAAACCTGCCCCTGACGAAATCCTAAATTAACCGCAGACCCATAGGCTTAGCGCAATCGGGGTCAAGGGAAGCTTACACTTGCGCAAGTTGACGATGGACGCGCGTGCCGACAGGCGACTGAGCAACGGCATGCTCTGGCTGATCGGTGCTGCAGTGCTGAGCGTGCTCATCGTGTCCGCCGGGCTGATGATCGACCGCCAGACCGCGCTGACCGAGAAGGGCCGCATCGAGCACGGCATACTGGATCGCCTCCTGCGCGTGCAGTCGGACATCAAGACCCATCTGGATCACGACATCAATCTTGCCTTGTCTTTGGCGGACGACATCGCCGATGACGGCATGTTGTCTCCGTTGGAGTTCAATCGGACTGTAAACCGCCTGATCGTCGACAACCCTCAGTTTGATAGTATTCGCCTCGCCACGCTCGACGATCCCGCTCGCATGGCCTTCACCCCGAAAGTCACCAGGGATTCGCGCACCATCAGCATCGATATTCCGGTGCCGCCCGTTTCGTGGCAGTCGAGCGCGGCATGGATCGCCCTCGTCGTCGAGATCAATGCGGACCGCTTCTTCGATCACTATGAACTGCTGACGGAAGTGGACCTGCCGGACCATGACGGTCACGACCACACCAAGGTCGCCATCGTCATGCCCTCCGCCGATGGAACCGATGAAGTCTTCGGTGACGAGACGATTTTCGATGATAACCCGGTCACCGCCACGTCTGCCGACGAACATCTGAGCTACACTCTGCATGGCGTGCCGGCAGAGGGCTGGAATGCCGCCATGAACAGGCTCTTGCCGAGCCGCCTCCTGGTACTCGCCGGCGTCGTCGCGATGACCAGCTCCGTGCTGCTTGCCCTCTTCCTGCTGCGCGAGCGCAACCTGAACATCAAGCGTTTGCGGGGTCGCGAACAGCGGCTGCTCGAACTGTCGCAGCGGTTTCAGCTCGCGCTGGAGACGTCCAATATCGGCATCTGGGAGATCGACGCCTCGACCCATGCGCTGATCTGGGACAGTCGCAGTGCCGGCCTGCATGGCCTGCCCAACAGCCTGACCGACGAAGAAGACCGGTTGGCGGACTGGTTCGCATCGCTGCATGCTGATGATATCGGTCGCGCCGAACAGCTCTATTTCGACGCCGTCGTCGCCGCGACCGCCGATCAATGGGACATCAGCTACCGCGTTCCACTGTCGGACGACAGTTTCCGCTATCTGCGTTCGGTTGGCGCTCGCACGAGCGACGGCAGCATCACAGGTATCGTCTGCGACGTGACGACCGATACGCTGGTCACCCAGTCGCTGAGCCGCGCCAAGGAAAACAGCGACATCAAGAATGCCGAGCTCGAGCTTGCCCTCGAGGAACTCTCAAGCCGCGAGCACCAGCTGGCAGAAGCCTCGCAGCGCCTGGATCTGGCGCTCGGCTCCTACAATTGCGGCACCTGGGAAGGCGATCCAGTGACACGGAGCGCGATCTGGGACGAGCGCATGCACCAGCTCTACGGGATCCCCTACAGTGACAAGCCTGTGACCGAGCATCTCTGGCTGTCTCGCCTGCATGCCGACGATCGCGGAGAAATTCAGCTTGCCACCAAGCGGGCCGCGACGCTGGATCAGACGCTCAACACGACCCAGCGCGTCGTCCTTCAAAACGGTGAGACCCGCTACATCCGCTCGGTCGGCCAGCCGCATATCGGGCGCGACGGCAAGAAGAAGCTGATCGGCATTGCCTTTGACGTCACGGCCGACGCGCTGCTTGCCGAACAGCTGCGCAATGCCAAGGCGGAAGCCGACATGCGCAACATCGAGCTGGAACTCGCCAAGAACCGCATCGAGTTCAACGCCCTGCACGATCCACTGACCTCGCTCGCCAACCGCCGCAAGCTCGACCTCGAACTCGACACGCTGGCTCGCAATGGCAATCGCCAATCGTCCAAGTTCGCAATCCTGCATCTCGACCTCGACCGCTTCAAGGAAATCAACGACACGCTCGGCCATGCGGCTGGTGACGCCATGCTGGTGCATGCCTCTCGCATCCTGATGAAACACGTGCCACGCGGCGATCTCGTCGCCCGCATTGGCGGCGATGAATTCGTGGTTCTGGCACGGCGGCAGACTTCGGTCGACGAGCTGGCGGCGCTCGCCAATAAGATCATCGACGAGATGCGCCAGCCGCTCGACTTCGAAGGCTTCGATTGCCGCTGCGGCGTCTCGATCGGGATTGCCCAGTCCCAAGGCGCGGCACCCGACCCGCGCAAGGTGCTGATCAACGCCGACATCGCGCTGTACCAGGCCAAAGAAAAAGGCCGGAACTGCTACGAGTTCTTCACCCCGGACCTGCAGGCCAACATCGTCGCCAAGAAGCGCATGGCCGACGACATGCTGGCCGGTCTCGACCGCGACGAGTTCATCGTCTGGTACCAGCCGCAATTCGAGGCCTCCAGCATGCAGCTCTGTGGCGCGGAAGCCCTGATCCGCTGGCGCCATCCGGACCGCGGCATCCTTGCCTCCGGCAACTTCCTGAAGGTCGCCGAAGACCTGAACGTGATGGCACGCATCGACGAACTCGTGCTGCAGACCGCGCTCAAGGACCAGATGCGCTGGACGGCGCTTGGCATGCAGGTGCCTCGCATTTCGGTCAACGTATCGTCCAAGCGCCTGCATGACGACAACCTGATCGACCAGTTGAAAGGCCTTTCGATCACACCCGGTTCGATCTGTTTCGAATTGGTGGAGTCGATCTTCCTTGACGATAGCGACACGTTTGCCTCCGAGAATATCGAGAGGATCAAGGCGCTCGGCATCGACATCGAAATCGACGATTTCGGCACCGGCCATACCTCGATCGTCTCGCTCCTGAAGCTCAAGCCGAAACGGCTGAAGATTGACCGCCAGCTGGTGATGCCGGTGACCGTGCAGCCACAGGAACGAAGCCTCGTGCGCAATATCGTCGAGATCGCCCGCTCCCTCGGCATCGAGACGGTCGCTGAAGGCGTCGAGACCCATGAACATGCAGGCATCCTGCGGCAGCTCGGTTGCGACTACCTTCAGGGTTACGCCTTCGCCAAACCGCTATCCTTCGAGGATTTCACCCGCTTCGTGGACCGCCTGCCACAGCGCAAGGCGTCTTGAGCCAGCGCATGGCCGGATCACAGATGTCGCGGTGACACTGTGTCGTCGCAAATCGGCGGCGCGCGGCGCAAAAGCGCTTCACAGAAATTGTCAATTTGCTCTATGAGTGACGCCATCCAAGGCAGGGCCCGCCGGAAGACGTTCCGGCGGACGAGAATGGGACGGTAGCATACGCATGTCGCACAATACCTTCGGTCACCTCTTCCGCGTCACCACCTGGGGCGAAAGCCACGGGCCGGCGCTTGGCGCTGTTGTCGACGGCTGCCCTCCGGGTGTCCGCTTCACCCAGGAGGATCTGCAGGTCTTCATGGACAAGCGCAAGCCCGGCCAGTCGCGCTTCGTCACCCAGCGGCGCGAAGACGACATCGTGAAAGTGCTCTCCGGCGTCATGCCGCAGGAAGACGGCACGATGATCACCACGGGTACGCCGGTCTCGCTGTTCATCGAGAATACCGACCAGCGCTCGAAGGATTACGGGGAGATCGCCAAGCGTTATCGCCCCGGCCATGCCGATTATACCTATGATCTGAAATACGGGATCCGCGACTATCGTGGCGGCGGGCGCTCTTCCGCCCGCGAGACGGCCGCCCGCGTAGCAGCCGGTGCGCTGGCCCGCCTTGCCATGCCCGGCGTTACCATCCGTGGCGCGCTGGTGCAGATCGGCACGCACAAGATCAACCGCGAGAACTGGGATTGGGCTGAGGTCGACCAGAACCCGTTCTTCTGCCCTGATGCCGCGATGGTTCCCGTCTTCGAGGAGTATCTCGACAGCATTCGCAAGGCAGGCTCCTCTGTCGGAGCCGTGATCGAAGTCATCGCCGAAGGCGTCCCGGCCGGCATCGGCGCACCCGTCTATGGCAAGCTCGACCAGGAGATCGCAGCCGGCCTCATGTCGATCAATGCGGTCAAGGGTGTCGAGGTCGGAAACGGCTTCCAGGCAGCCGAAATCACCGGTGAGGAGAACGCCGACGAGATGCGGATCGGGGCGGACGGCAAGCCCGTCTTCCTGTCGAACCATGCCGGCGGCGTGCTTGGCGGCATTTCGACCGGCGAGCCGATCGTCGCGCGCTTCGCCATCAAGCCGACTTCGTCGATCCTGACCGAAAAGCGCTCGATCGATGCCGATGGCAACGAAGTCGATGTGAGGACGAAAGGCCGCCACGACCCTTGCGTCGGCATCCGCGCCGTGCCCGTCGGCGAGGCGATGCTCGCCTGCACCATCCTCGACCATATCCTGCGAGACCGCGGCCAGAACGGCCGGACCAGATAAGGACTGTCCCATGAGCTTTGACCAGAAACGCGTCGTCGAGGCCATCAGAGCCTTCGAAGCCGGCGAAATCGTTGTCGTCATGGACGATGACGGCCGCGAGAACGAAGGTGATCTGATCGTCGCGGCAGTACACTGCACCGCAGAAAAAATGGCCTTCATCGTGCGCCATACCTCAGGCATCGTCTGTGCGCCCATGCCCAAGGAAGAGGCCAAGCGCCTGAACCTATCGGCGATGGTAGCGGAAAACGATAGCGCACACACCACGGCCTTCACCGTCTCCGTCGATTTCAAGCATGGCACGACGACGGGCATTTCTGCCGATGACCGGACGCTGACGGTCCGCAATCTCGCCAATCCGAATGTCGGTCCCTCTGATTTCGTCCGCCCCGGCCACATCTTCCCGCTGGTGGCCCGCGAGGGGGGCGTGTTGATGCGCTCCGGCCATACGGAAGCGGCCGTCGATCTCTGCCGTCTCGCGTCGCTGCCGCCAGTTGGTGTGATCTGCGAACTGGTCAACGATGATGGCACCGTGATGCGCGGGCCGCAGGTGGCAGCCTTCGCAGAGAAGCACGGCCTGAAGCAGGTCACCGTCGCCGATCTCATCGCCTATCGGCAGCGCAAGGAAACCCTGATCCAGCTCGTCTCCAATTTCGATCTGCAGACCCCCTATGGCCCAGCCAAGGCATTCGCCTATTCGCTGCCGTGGGATCCGATGCAGCATCTGGCCGTCGTCTTCGGCGATATCCGTGATGGTGAGGACATTCCGGTTCGCCTGCATCTGGAGCATGTCGGCAAGGACGTATTTGGGACAGATCGCCAGATCGACGGGATCATGAAGCGGATCGCCGAAAAGGGCCGTGGCGTCATCGTCTATCTACGCGAGGGATCCGTCGGCGTCGGCGTCTCGACGACGGCGCGCAGCGGCAAACACGAGCGCGAGGACCATTCCGAAGCGCAGGCGCGCGAGAGCGAGTGGCTGGAAATCGGCCTCGGTGCGCAGATCCTGAAGGACCTCGGCGTCACCTCGATCCGGCTCTTCTCATCGCGCGAGCGCCATTATGTCGGCCTTGAAGGTTTCGGGATCCGCATTGCGGCGACGGAAATCGTCTGAGGGTCTTCCCTCTCGATTGATGCCATGTGGCGGCTTACGGCCGCCTGATCACCCCACCCCGGACCTTCGGTCCGACCCTTCCCCTCAAGGGGAGGGTGGAGTGTTACCGCTAGCGCTCGCACCAAGGCTAACGGCGACCACCCACCTCCCCCTTGAGGGGGGAGGTCGACGCGCAGCGTCGGGTGGGGGTGACCCCAGTCAAAACACTCAAGTCCCGATCGGCCCTTCCACCACCGGCTCCGGCCTGCCCTTCCAGCTTAGCCGCCAGACGTCCCCCTGGCGCACCGACTGGACGGCAGCGGGACGCAAGATGGCGAAGCAGGTTCCGCTATCATGGCGGACCGACGGGTAGACGATGCCGTTCAAGCCTGCGCGCCTCGCTTCGAATGCCAGGCGGTTGCCCTCGGGGTAGCCGATTGCCTTTTCCGGCGAGAGCGACGGATGATGGGGCAACGCCCTCAGGTCGAGAAATTCTCCCGATGTGCTGCACAGCATTTCCGCATAATCGGCGACCGCTTCAAAGACGCCCGTCCGCGACAGGAACTCCGTCATGTGAAAGGCGATTTCGGCGAGACAGGTTTCGACGCCGAGTGCTGCATACCAGGCGCCGCGCGTCTCGCCGTTGAAGCGATTGGGTTCGCGCGGCTTTGCATAGGCAAAGCTCGCATTGATGAAATGGGCATGCGGCACATCGTAGACGAGCTCGTTGGCGGCCAGCCCGGAAATGCCCGTCGATTGCGCCTGAATGCGGGTTGATGTGGCCGCCTCGATCTCGGCGAGTTCGGCAAGTTCATCGGCAGTATCGGCGAGCGGCGCGAGCACCGCCTGCCGCAAGCGTGCGGTAGAGACGAGACGCACGGTCTTCGGATAGGCAAGCGTGCTCACCGGAACGCCGGCGACGTCCAAGTCAGAGACCCCCGCGCACGGCGTCGAGATAGCGGCGCACCTCGAGCATATGCGGGATGCCGCCTTCGATCATGGCAGCAACGGGCGTGCGGCGATCAAAAAGCGGCCCGGTGTTTTCCAGCATCGGCCAGCGATCGGCCATGGCATCGACGAACAGCAGATGCAGGGCCTTGTAGATGCCGGTGAGCGCCGATATCCGGGTCATCTGGTCCTGGCTCAGGGTTTTCGTCACGCTCTCAGGCTTCAACCGCTCCCAGGTGCTGAGCGAGACACCGAGCAATGCCGCTGCCTGCTGGCTGGTCAGGTCCCAATCAATGACCAGACGGCGAAAGGCTTTGAGAGCCGTCGCCGAAAGTCGTTTCCGATCGGCTTCGACCGAGAAGCCCTGGGGCGGAATGGCATCCGAGACGGCGTTGCGTTCGAGAGCATGGAGCATGACCAACCTCCTTCAAATGACAAATAAAATATACGTCACTTGAAGGCTTATACAAGGGGACCGCAACACTGTGGCCGACAATTTGGACATTCCGGAATGCCGGCGGCCTCTCGCTCCGTGTTAAGCAACCCGCCGCGCCATGCCGACCGAGCGCGGTGCGGTCTCATCAAAGCCGAACTGGCCGTAGAGGCGGTTGGCGGGAACGTCGGCAATCAGGCTGACATAGGCCGTCTTCGGCAGTGTGGCGATGAAGTCTGAAAGAGCCGCCATGATCTCTTTCGCGAGCCCCCTGCCCTGATGCGCGGGCAGGATGGCGATGTCGGTCACCTGGAAGAAGCAGCCGCCATCGCCGATGATGCGGCCCATACCGACGGTCTCATTGCCCAGCATCAGGCTGACGCCGAAGATCGAGTTCGGCAGGCCCTTTTCGGCGGCTTCGCGCGCAAACGGCGTGAGGCCCGATTCCAGGCGAAGACGCATGTAGTCTTCTATGGCAGGCACACGAGGTTCGATGCGGTAGGCGCTGTTGTCGGTCACGTCGGATCTTTCTGTCTCTGTGGTGATCGTGCTTGCTCAACCGAGCCAGCCCGGCTGGAGGCGTACGGTTTCCATACCGGCAAAGCGAGCGACACGCTGCAGTTCGGCTTCCAGCTTATCGAGGCGGCCGGCCGTCGGCTTCACACCCGGTTCCAGCCAGAGGCGGCGGACATCGAGTAGACCTTCCTTGCGTTCCGCCTTCATGTCGATCCGGCCAATCAAGCGATCACCCTCGAGCAGCGGGAAGACGTAATAGCCGTATTGCCGCTTCGGCTCGGGCACGAAGACCTCGATGCGGTAAAAGAAGCCGAAGAGGCGTTCCGTTCGGTTCCGATCACGGATCAGGGGATCGAAGGGCGAGAGCACGCGGATGCGGGCCGGCGGCTCGGGAGCGTCGAGGAGCCATGCCACCTGGTCGGCTAAGGCAAAGGAAGCGCGCGGCTTGCCGTCTGTGGTTTCGAGCAGCAGTTCCTGCAACTCGTCGCGGTGGGCGGCGACCCAGACTTTGGCCTCGTCAGGGGTGACGATATCGAAAAAAGCGGCGATTTCACCCGAGGTGGCGAAGCCGAGGCGGGTGAGTGCCGCCCGGCAGGCCCAGTCGACGAAGGTGTCGTGGTCTACTTCTGCGGAGTGATGTTGGGCGGGGATGACCCGCTCGGAGAGGTCATAGACCTTCTGAAAACCTTCGCGGCGGGCAATCGACAGTTTGCCGGTATGCCACAGAAATTCCAGCGCCGTCTTCGAAGGATGCCAGTTCCACCAGCCACCGGACTTGTGGTCCTCAGCCTTCACATCGCGGGCCATGACCGGACCGCGGTCACGGATGCGGGCATAGGTTTCTTCGAAGGCCTGGTCGAAGCCTTCCCCCTGCCATTTCGCCCAGTTTTGCCGGATACGCTCTTCGCGGCGGACGAAGCGGTGCTTCCAATAGGGAAAGAAGGCTGAAGGGATGACCGAGGCATCATGGGTCCAGTGCTCGAAAAGCGAGCGGTCCTTTTCGAGGAGATGCTGGAGATCCTTTGGCCGGTAGGTCTGGTTGCGCGAGAAGAGGATCTGGTGATGGGCGCGCTCGACCCACTGGATGCTGTCGACCTGAACGAAGCCGAGATCGTGGATCAGGTCGTAGAGCCCATCACGCCCGAGCGCCTTGGTTGGCGAGCGCGACAGGCCCTGCCGTTCAAGGAAGATTTTTCGCGCAAGCGTGTTGGGGACGGGAATCGACATGATTGGGAGGCTAGGACATGTTCGCGGTTTGTTCAATGGCTAGAACTTGCAGGGGGCCACGATCTGCAACCTGGGCCGGACGAGGATCCACGTTGCGCACCGATTGCTTCACAGCAGAGGCTGGAAGCCCGGGCGCCAGCGGTCTATAGGAACGGATCTTTCAGGAGACCCCTCACCTTGCACATCCGTTTCGACCAGGCCGAGTTGCGCTTCGGCGACCGTGTGGCTCTCTCGCCGCTGACGCTGTCGCTCATCGAGCCTCGGATCGGCGTGATCGGGCTTAATGGTTCGGGAAAGACGAGTTTTGCGCGGCTGATCGCGGGGCTTGCCAAGCCGACATCCGGCACGGTGACGCTGGATGGGCTGGATACGGTTGCCGACGAGAAGGCGGCCCGGGCAAAGACGGGGTTCATCTTCCAGAACCCGGGCCATCAGATCATTTTGCCTGTCATTCGCGAGGATATCGCGCTCGGGCCGAAATCGAGGGGGATGGCCGCTCACGAGGTGGATCGACTGGTGGATGAGGTCCTTGCCCGGTTCGGGATCAGCGATCTCGCGGCAAGGCGGCCCCACGAGCTATCCGGAGGGGAGCTACAGCTTGCAGCGCTGGCGGCCGTCTGCGTCAACCGTCCTGACGTGGTGATCTTCGACGAACCGACCAATCAGCTGGACCTTAGAAACCGGGCGCGGGTGAAGTCGGCGATTGAGGGGTTGGGCGAACAGGCCGTGGTCATCAGCCACGACCTCGATCTGGTGGCGGATTTTTCCCGCGTGCTGGTCTTCCACGAAGGGGCGCTCGTCTTTGACGGAGAGGCTATCGAAGCGATCACCCACTACCGGGAGATTGCCGAATGCTGACGAGCCTGCATGTGGAGGGGCAAAGCCTCCTGCATCGCATCCCGGTCAAGCCGAAGCTTATTGGGCTGATGGCTTTCGGGCTGGCCCTGTATTGGGTCGATCATCCGCTGGTGCTGACTTTGGCCCTGATCGCCACCGGCTCTCTCTATCTGTCAACCGGGATCGGCGTGCCGGAAGGCTTTCGGCGGCTGAAGCCGGTGCTGTTCACGATTGCCTTTCTCGCTTTGGTCAATCTGCTGCTTCTGTCGCCTCACGAGGCCCTCGTGATCACGCTCAGGCTCGTTGCGATCCTGTTGCTCGCGGCTGCCGTTACGGCTTCCACCACCATTGCCGACTTCATGGCCGCCGTCACCGATTTCGCCCGGCCGCTCGAGCGGCTGGGGCTCATGAAGGCGGCCGATCTGGGTCTTGCCCTTGGGCTCGTCCTGCGCTTCGTGCCTGAGATTGCGGCGCGCTACGAAGCGCTGAAGGAGGCGCATGCGGCGCGCGGCATTCCGGTCAAGCTGTCGCGGATGCTCGGCCCCCTCATCATTTCGACGTTGAAGGATGCCGATCGGATCGCCGAAGCGATTGACGCCCGGGGAATTCGGGGTCAGTAAAAACCCCAGAAAGTTTACCGGGGACCCGTTCAATGACCACCAGAGACATCGTGCTCGCAGCCCTCTTCACCGCGATCATCATCGTGCTCGGCTTCATTCCGCCGGTGCCGATCCCCTTGCTGCCGGTACCGATCACGGCGCAGTCGATGGGCGTCATGCTCGCCGGCTGCATCATCGGGGCGAAACGCGGTGCCGCCGCCTATGCGCTGCTGGTCGTGCTCGTCGCCGTCGGCCTTCCCGTCCTCTCGGGTGGTCGTGGCGGCCTCCACGTGCTGATGGGACCGACGGGCGGCTATATCTTCGGCTGGATCATCGGCGCCTTCGTCACCGGTTTCCTTGCGGAAAAGCTCGTGCGCGAGGGCCAGTCGGCCGTCCGGCAGATGACCGGCTTCTTTGTCGCCAGCGTCGTTGGCGGCATCGGTGTCGTCTATCTCTGCGGCATGCCATGGCTGTCGCTCGTCGCCGGCACGCCCTTCGACAAGGTCGTCCTGGGGTCGCTGGCCTTCATTCCCGGCGACCTGGTCAAAGCGGCGATTGCCACGCTTGCGGCGCGCGCCGTGCTCGTCGGCTATCCGCTGCTGCCGGCCCGCGCATAACACCCAGAAAGCGTCGTTCAAGAATCGAAATGCCACCGTTAAGGTGGCATTTTCCGTTCTGGGTTCTGGGGATTTCGAACCGTGACGACCGTGCCGAAACTGATGCTCGCCTGCGCTCTGCAGGCCCTTGCCACCACTACAGTCCTTGCCAATGACTCCATGGCGACGCTGGAGGCTGGTGGGCTCGTGTTTACCCGCAGCGACGAGATCACGATGGCAAAGGAAGATCTCTACATATCCCCGGAGCAGGTGGAGGTAAAATATCTCTACCGCAATACGAGCGACAAGCCGGTCAGCACCATCGTCGCCTTCCCCATGCCGAAGATCGGCGGCATTCTGACCACCGGCAACAACTGGTATGGTCCGATCGGCGACTTCCGCCTCACCGTCGACAAGCTGAACCCGGAATCCATCGTCAGTTTCTGCGGGCAAGGCGTGAAGAAGACCGGCCCGACGACATTCGAGATGCGCGCCAAGGACTTCTATCCCGAACGCGACCTCAACATCCTTCTCGTCGTGTCGAACAAGGTGGCGATGCAGGCTCCGTGAAATGGTGGCAAATTCCACCAAATTCGGCGACTGCGGTCATTCGGCCATGTCTTGGTAACGGCTTGTAAAATCGTTTCCGACAGGATTGCCACCGATCGATCGTTTCCGGTGTCCCCCTGAGCACTCCATGATGGAGGCGCAAACGCCTGAACGGATCATGTCACCGCTGCATCTGGACGCCGGCCTTCCGGCTGTCCCGCCGTTTTCGCGCGCCCGAAAGTCATGATCATGTTCCTCAAAAACCTTTCGCTCAGCAAAAAGCTGATCCTCACCTTTTGCACCATCATGGCCGGATGTTTCCTGGCCTCCGTCGTCGTCTTCGTGCAGGCCTATACGGCCAAGTCCGCGCTGGTCGACCAGGACCGCGCCCAGCGCATCGTCAACCTCGTCGATGCCGCAAAGACTGCCATGGCCGAGCAGGCGGCAAACGAGCGTGGTTACCTCCTCCTCGGCAGCGAAAGCACGCTTGCAGCCGTAACCACCGAGCGCCAGGCGCTCGATGCGGCCATCACCGAGGCGAAAACATTGGCGGCAAGCGACAACGCGCTTGCGACCCGCCTCGACGCCATGCGGGCCGCCGCAGAGACCTATGCAAAGCAGATTGCCGATCCGCAGATCGCCGCCCGCAAGGCAGGCCAGACATCGATCGAAGAGATCGCGATCATCGGCAAGTCGGACGCCGCGGGTGCGCTTGACACCTTCCGCGCGGCTGCCGCCGATATCAAGAGCCTGCTGGCAGTGGAGACCGCTGCCACCCGCGCCCGTCTCGACGCGGCGCATTTCGCCCTCGAACTGGCATTGACCCTCGGTGCAGCCGTCGCCGGCGTCTTTGCGGTCGGTCTGATCTGGCTGCTCGCCCGCTCGATCGTCACGCCGATCACCGGCATGACCAATGCCATGGCGCGTCTGGCCGCCGGCGACCACGCCGTCGAAGTGCCGGCCGTCGATCGTGGTGACGAAGTTGGCCGCATGGCGAAAGCCGTGCTGGTGTTCAAGGATGCGGCAATCGAAAGCGCGCGCATGTCCGACGAGCGTCGCACGATGCGCGAACAGGCCGAGGCCGACCGTCAGAAGGCCGAAGCGGAAAAGGCCCGCGAAGCCGAGGAAGTGCGCTTCGCCATGACCGAGCTCGCCAAGGGCCTCTCGGCACTCTCCGAAGGCGATGTGGTGTTCCGGCTTGAAAAGCCCTTTGCCGCCCATCTCGACAGTCTGCGTGGCAACTTCAACGAGTCTCTTGAGAAGCTGCATGCGGCGCTGAGAACCGTGGGCGCAAATGCCCATGCGATCCATGCCGGTGCAGCTGAAATTCGCGCCTCGGCAGACGACCTTGCGCGGCGCACCGAACAGCAGGCAGCATCTGTCGAAGAAACGGCCGCCGCGGTCGAACAGGTCACCAAGACCGTTCGCGACACGGCCAAACGCGCCGAAGATGTGGGCCAGCTCGTGGACAGCACGCGGTCCGGTGCCGAACGCTCCGGTGAAGTCGTCCGGAACGCCGTTCAGGCGATGACGGAGATCGAGCAGTCGTCGCAGTCGATCTCCAGCATCATCGGCGTAATCGAAGACATCGCCTTCCAGACCAACCTTCTGGCCCTCAATGCCGGCGTAGAGGCGGCCCGTGCCGGCGAGGCCGGCAAGGGTTTCGCCGTCGTTGCCCAGGAAGTGCGGGAGTTGGCGCAACGCTCGGCCAATGCGGCCAAGGAGATCAAGTCGCTGATTTCACGTTCGACCGCGCAGGTCGGCAATGGCGTGGCGCTGGTCGGCGAGACAGGCACCGAGCTCGACAAGATCGTCAGCGCCGTTCAGGAGATCAGCCACCATGTCGGCGCGATCGTGGTTGCGGCGCGCGAACAGTCGACCGGACTGCAGGAGATCAATCTCGCCGTCACAGCAATGGATCAGGGCACGCAGCAGAATGCCGCCATGGTCGAAGAACAGACGGCTGCTTCCCACACGCTGGCAGCGGAAGCGGATTCGCTCAACACGCTGCTCGCCCAGTTCCGTCTTGGCCAGGGCGCATCCGCCACTGTGCCTCACCGGACGCAACAACGTGCCACCGCGCCTGCGCATGCGACGCCTGCGCCCATTGCTCGATCTGTGCCGCGCCAGCCGGCTGCTGCCTCTGCCGCCCACAGCCCTGCCCCTTCGCCGGCGCGTGCGCTTGCCGGCAAGCTCGGCCGGGCCTTCGGCATGGGCTCTGCGGCGCCCGCAGAACCGGCGAAGCAGGACTGGACGGAATTCTGACCGGGCTGCTCCCCGAGCAATCTCAGCAGAATCAAGAAAGCCCGTGGCTTGCGCCACGGGCTTTCCCTTTTGCCTGGACTCAAAACAGTCAGGCTACCGGTCGTCCTCGACATCGTCGACGACGTCCGTCATGGGGCGGTCCGCACCGTCCGCATGTTCGTGATGCCACTCGCCCTCGGCGTCCTGCCAGCTGATTTCGGCGTCGCCGTCGGAGAGTTGCTGGGCGCCGGCGGCCTGACGGGCCGCAGCAAGCGCCTGTTCGTGTGTCGGATAAGGCTCCGAGTAGACGTCGCCGAGGCGATAGGCATAGCCTTCGTCATGGGCCACGACGTGATAGGTGACCTTCACCATCCCGGCCTCAATTCCAATGCCAGCGGTCGCGCTTTGCCGGCGTCGAGGTGGCGACAAGATAGCCGATGACGCCGCCAATGATGCCAAGCGTGATGAGGGCCGTGGACGCAGCCGCCGGATGGCGACGAGCGACGCCAGCGACGGTGTCGGCACCGTCACGGGCATAGTCCGCCACGGTGCCTGCTGTGCGGGCCGCCTCTTGCCAGGCTTCCGACGCGCGGTGACGGACATCATAGCCGGCGCGACCGGCCTGACGACCGATGACTTCCTTCAACTCGGTCATCTGTTCGCGCAGTTCGCGCAGTTCTGCCTGCAGGTTGGACGTCGCCATGGATCGGCTCCTTTTCTTGTTTCGGGATCTTGCCCAAGAAACGTGAGCGGGGCGGGATGGTTCCAATGCAGCGCACAAAGGGAACGAAACTCGCTGCAAACGAAAACGCCCGATGCAGGGCACCGGGCGTTTCGAAGGCGGATGTCTGGAAGCGCTTACTTGGTCGCGGCTTCGTACATTTCCAGGACGTAATCCCAGTTGATCAGGCTGTCGACGAAGGCTTCGAGGTACTTCGGACGGGCATTGCGGTAGTCGATGTAGTAGGAGTGTTCCCAGACATCGACGCCGAGGATCGGGGATGCGCCGTGGATCAGCGGGCTTTCACCATTCGGGGTCTTGGAGATTTCGAGCTTGCCGTCCTTGACGGAGAGCCAGGCCCAGCCGGAGCCGAACTGGGTGGTGCCGGCTGCGACGAAATCGGCCTTGAACTTGTCATAGCCGCCGAGATCGCTGTCGATGGCAGCCTGCAGCTTGCCGGGAAGCTTGTTGCCGCCGCCATCCTTCTTCATCCAGTTCCAGAAGTGGATGTGGTTGTAGTGCTGGCCTGCATTGTTGAAGAGGCCGGCATTCTTGCCGTAGGACTGCTTGACGATCTCTTCGAGAGACAGACCCTCGAGGCCGGAATCCTTCAAGAGGTTGTTGCCGTTGGTCACATAGGCCTGATGGTGCTTGTCGTGGTGAAACTCGAGGGTTTCAGCCGACATGAACGGTGCCAGCGAGTCGTAGGCATACGGGAGGGCGGGCAATTCGAAGGCCATGGTGAGATCTCCTTTTGGCAAATGGATTGCGTTTTGGCAGGTGACGGGAACATAGGTGCGGAACAACGCGCAGGCAACCTTTGCCCTTCCAAAATACGGCTCACAAGGGAAAGAAATCTCTTCCGTTTTTGGACTTGCACGATGGCCCGTTCCAGCCGAGGTTTGAAGCCTCACTGCATCCAACCGAGGTTCGCATGCTCCGTTCCCGCAAGCTTTTGACGGCGACCGCAATCGTCTTCAGTCATCTCGCCTCATCGGCAATCGCCGCGTCGGGCGATGCCTGGGACGAATTTGCCAAGGATGTCGCCGCCAAATGCGCCGTGCTTGCAGAAGGGCGGATTGAGCAGCCAAAGGTCGTCGTCGATCCCTTCGGCACCGAGAGCTATGGCGTGGCGATCCTGACGGGCAAAGCTGTTGGGGCCGATGCTGTCGTCAGTTCCATCTGCGTCTATGACAAGAAGAGCCAGACGGCCGAGATCGGCGGCGAACTGCCTGCCGATCAGGTGACGATCAGTATCCCTTGACCAGATCAGGTCTCGAAGATCTCGGGCTCCGGCAGGCCTTCGATCGGGAAACCGAACTCGGCGCGGGCGATCTTGCATTCCTCGTCGCCGGGCATGCAGGTACGGCAGACATGCGGACGCACGAGATAGACGGCGCAGCCGACATGTTTGCCGACCTCGCCGGTCAGAGCCGCACAGCGCCCATTCTCGAACTTCATGCCGCTCTCGTCATTGGCGATCATTGCTTCGGGAATGGCGGCGATCTCCTCATCGCTTTCCATGGAAAAGCGCGGCCAGTCGGCGGAATAGGCGCAGCAGGCACCGCAGGTCTGGCAGTCGAAGATGTCGGGTGGGGAGGTTTCCAGCATGGGTCAGCGCTTCGCTGCACGGAGGCGCAAAAGGTTCACGGCGAAGAAGCCGGTGAAGCCCAGCATCAAGAGGCCGACGAAAACAGGCCCGGCATCGACCGAGATCAGATCCATGGTCAGCCCCGTGCTGCCGGAGCCGGCGGCACTCCCGATCGCATAAGCCAGCGCAAAGACGGCGGCACCCGAGACCAGCAGACCGCCACGGAAGCGCTCGCCGAGTAGGGTCAGCGCGGCCGTGTAGAGCGAGAAGCTTGCGGCACCCAGGATTGAAATGGTGATCAGCAGGGCAACCTCGGAGGTCATCAAGGGAAGCGCCAGGAAGGCGATGGCGGCAATCAGCGAGCCGGAGACGGCAATGACCGGTCGCGACAGGCGATCCAGCAGCCAGCCGACAAAGGGCTGGGCAAGCGCCGTCGGCAAAGCCACCATGGTAACGACGAAGGCCGCAAAGTTCTGGCTGTAGCCACGCTCGAAGAAATAGAGCGGGATCATCGAGATCGCCGCAATATCCGAGAAGCCGAAGGCGACGACCATCAGTGTCAGCACCGGCGCCATTTTGACGAAGGTCAGGAGACCGCCGGCTTCCGAGGCTTCCGGCTTGGTCTTGGCATAGCGGCCGAGCATGACGGAGGCGAAGGCGACGAGTGCCACGTAGGCCGCCGTCAGGGCGAAGGCGAAGCCGTCCTCGATGCCGACGAGCGGGATGGCGAGCGGACCTGCGGCAAAACCTGCACACATGCCGGCGCTATAGGCCCCGGAGACACGTCCGCGCAGGCGGTCGGGACAGGCGGTGTTCAGCCAGGCTTCGGAGACCGTGTAGATGATGCTGGTGCAGAATCCGAGCAGGAAGCGGGCGACGAACCAGATCCAGAGCTCATCGAAGGCCGAGAAGGTGGCGAGGCAGGCGGAGACGCCACACAGCGAGGCGACGATCAACCGGTCGCCGCGTATCTTCTGCGTCAGCGTCCCGATTAGAAGCGTCGATGAGGCGAGGCCCAGCGCAAAGACCGAGGCGTTGAGCCCCGCCATGCTGGAGGAGACACCGCGGCTTTCGAGGATCAGCGCGATCAGCGGATAGGTGAGCCCCTGCCCCACCGCAAAGGCCGTCACCCCCAGGATGACGACCACAATCGCCGCCCAATCGGGCGCGATGTCGGCTGCGATATCCGTGGTGGGTGCGGTGTGCATGGGGCCTCCGAGGCGCATTTCGCGCCCGTCGATTGAAGGCCCGGTCTAGCGGGGGGATTGGGGGAAGTCCAGAGAGGGGCGCAGATGTCAGAGGGTCGCCAGCGCCTCGCGTATGGCCGCCACCGGCAAGAATAGCCGGAGCGGGTTCGACGGTAACGCCTCGAACCCGTAGCGCAGGTAAAGTGCCTTTCGACGGGCGACGTGACCCGGATTGCCGTCGTCCAGCACGTCCAGAATGACCACCGCAATACCGATCCGCTCGGCTGCCTGCACGATCCGCAGCAGGGCGTCGGCAAGCAGATCGCCGCCATAGCCTTGTCCGGCATATCGCTGGTCCACACCTATCATGGAAATGAAGGCGGCCGGGATCGCGCCGTGGGATGGGCGTGTCCGGGCGTAGCGAGACGGCAGTTCCGTGAAATCGACAGAATGGGCATTGAGGGCATAGAAGCCGATCACATCGCCTATCTCGGAGGTCATCACGTAGACGCGCGCATTGCCAGCCCTGGCGAGCTTGTTCGCGGTCTTGCGGAAATAGTTGTCAACGGTCTCGACACCACAGGAGAAGTTGTCCCGATCATGGCGCTCGGGATCGAGCAACTCGATGACGACCGAGTGCCCCTCGTCACTCATCTGCTGATGACGCGCGACTTGTGGCTGGCGAGAGCCTTTCGTAAGGCGTCCGTCGGGGGACGTGGGTTGTCGAGTGCTTCAAAGAAGGCGCCATGATCGATCGGCTGTAGAAGTGTCCGTTCATGAGCCTCGATGGTCGCGAGTGCTGAAGCATAGGCTGCATTCATCGCAAAAGCCGTCTCATCGACACCGCTGATCGCAGCGGCGCGCTGGATCGCCTGTTTCACATGCGGCTTGGTGCGAAAGTGCATCCGCTCCGTCGCGCGGTCTTCTTTGGTCTGGCGGATGTCCTTCGCTGTGCTCATGATGGCGGCCCTCACGTCTCGCCACAAGCGTACGCCGTTTTGGCGTACACTTCAATCTCGCCGCTGAAGGTGGCTCAGCCCGCCGCAATCACGCCCGGCACGTCCTGGCCCAACGCCGCAAACACCGTCTTCAGAATACCCGCCGCATCTAGTCCGGCGCGGGCATACATCACTTCGGGCTTGGCCTGATCCATCCAGACATCCGGCAAGACGAGCGAGCGGACCTTCAACCCGTTGTCGATTAGTCCCTCGTTGACGAGGAAATGCATGACATGGCTGCCGAAGCCGCCGACGGCGCCTTCCTCGACTGTCACGACCACCTGGTGGTGGCGGGCAAGCTGGCGGATCAGGTCGTGATCGAGGGGCTTGGCGAAGCGGGCGTCGGCGACCGTGGTCGATAGGCCGGCAGCATTGAGGTCTTCGGCGGCCAGCAGACAGTCGGCGAGACGCGTTCCGAAGGAGAGGAGCGCGACCTTGGAGCCCTGCTTAACGATGCGGCCGCGGCCGATTTCAAGGATCTCGCCACGCTCCGGCATGGCAACGCCGACACCTTCGCCGCGCGGATAGCGGAAGGAGATCGGGCCTTCGTCATAGGCGGCTGCGGTGCGGACCATATGCTTCAGTTCTGCCTCGTCGGCTGCGGCCATCACCACGAAGCCCGGCAGTGCCGCAAGGAAGCCGGTGTCGAAGGAGCCGGCATGGGTCGGGCCGTCGGCGCCGACGAAGCCGGCGCGGTCGATGGGGAAGCGGACCGGCAGACCCTGGATGCCCACATCATGCACGACCTGGTCGTAGCCGCGCTGCAGGAAGGTGGAATAGAGGGCGCAGAAGGGCTTGAAGCCTTCGGCGGCGAGGCCGGCGGCGAAGGTCACCGCATGCTGTTCGGCAATGCCGACATCGAAGGTGCGCTCGGGGAAGAGCGACTGCAGCTTGTCGAGGCCGGTGCCCGAGGGCATGGCGGCGGTGATGCCGACGATCTTTTCGTCGTGGCGGGCTTCCTCGACCAGCGCATCGGCGAAGACGGAGGTATAGGCCGGCGCGTTCGGCTTGGCCTTGGCCTGGGTGCCAGTGATGACGTCGAACTTGTTGACGCCGTGATACTTGTCGGCCGCGGCTTCGGCCGGCGCATAGCCTTTGCCCTTCTGGGTGACGACATGGATCAGCACAGGGCCCTTGGCATTGTCACGGACATTGCGCAACACCGGCAGAAGGTGGTCGAAGGAGTGACCGTCGATCGGGCCGATATGATAAAAGCCGAGCTCCTCGAACATCGTGCCGCCGGTGACATAACCTCGGGCATGCTCGACGGCGCGGGTGATCGCGCGGTCGACGGTCTTGCCGAGATAGGCGGTCAGCTTCTTGCCGAACTCGCGGAAGCCCATATAGCTGCGACCGGAGGCGAGGCGCGCGAGATAGGCGCTCATCGCGCCCGTCGGCGGAGCGATCGACATGTCGTTGTCATTGAGGATGACGATCAGGCGCGCATCGAGGGCTCCGGCATTGTTCAGTGCCTCATAGGCCATGCCGGCGGACATGGCGCCATCGCCGATCACGGCGATCACCTTGCGGTCGGTCTTGGACAACTCCGCGGCAACGGCCATGCCGAGACCGGCAGAAATCGAGGTCGAGGAATGGGCAGCACCGAAGGGATCGTATTCGCTCTCGGCGCGCTTGGTGAAGCCGGAGAGGCCGTCTTCCTGGCGCAGCGTGCGGATGCGGTCACGGCGGCCGGTCAGGATCTTGTGCGGATAGCACTGGTGGCCGACATCGAAGATCAGCCGATCATCCGGCGTCTCGAAGACCTTGTGGATCGCGATCGTCAGCTCGACCACGCCGAGGCCCGCGCCCAGATGCCCTCCCGTTTTCGACACCGCGTCGATCATCTCGTCGCGGACCTCGCGCGCCAGTTGCGGCAGGTCGCGATCCTCAATGGCCTTCAAGTCTTTCGGGAGATTGACCTTGTCCAGGAGCGGGGTATCGGGCAGGGATGTCACGGGCTGATGCCTCTTCAGTCTGTTTGGATGCGCGATACCATCCCCCGACGATCAGGGCAATTCCACGTCATCAAGCGCTTATATAGCGGTCAACGGCCCTCCGGCAAAGGCACGAACTCGTCTTCGTCGCCGGGAACGATGTCAAAACGGCCAGTTCTCCACTCTTCCTTGGCCTGTTCGATGCGTTCCTTGGACGACGATACAAAGTTCCACCAGATATGTTTCCGGGTTTCCATGGCAGCGCCACCGAAAAGCATGACATGACAGCCTGCCGCGCCGCCGATCAAGGTGATCGCGTCGCCGGGGCGGAAGACGAGAAGCTGGTCCTGGGCAAAGCGGTCGCCGGCGATCTCGATCTCGCCGGAGAGAATGTAGAGGGCGCGCTCTTCCTGGCCGGCGTCGAAGGGGAAGCGGGCACCGGGCTCAAGAGCGAGGTCGACATAAAGCGTCTCGGAGAACGTCGTGACCGGCGAACGCAATCCGCCCATGCCGCCGATGACGACGCGACCGGAAGCGCCGCGATCATTGAAAGTCGGCAGCTCGCCCTTCGCCGTGTGGGCGAAGGCCGGATCGATCTCCTCCAGATGATCCGGGAGCGCGATCCAGGTCTGCAGCCCCGACATCGAGAGTGGATGACCGCGCAGGTTTTCCGGCGTGCGCTCGGAATGCACGATGCCGGAGCCCGCGGTCATCAGATTGATGTCGCCGGGGGCGATGACCAGCTCCGTGCCGAGACTGTCGCGATGTTTGATCTCGCCGTCAAAGAGATAGGTGACGGTCGAGAGTCCGATATGCGGATGCGGGCGGACATCCATCGCCTCCCCCGCCTTCAGGACGGCAGGCCCCATGCGGTCGAAGAAGATGAAGGGGCCGACGAGACGGCGCCGGACAGAGGGGAGCGCGCGCCGCACCGCAAAACCGCCGATGTCGCTGGAACGGGGAATGATCAGATGTTCAATGGCGTCACAGGCAAAGGCGTCGCCGGGTACGGGGTCGTTGCCGGGAAAGAAGGACATGAAAAACCTCTTCGTTTACGTTCAGAACGCGCCGCTCTCGTAGGGTGATGCTCCCATCATAGGGCGCTACCGAGCGACCACCGAGGGCTTTTTTTTCGATGGTCACGAGAACGGAAAGAGGCGTGATCGGCCTCTGCATCCGATAGCCATCGAAATTCAGAAGCTTCCGAAGCCGATCCCCAATAAGACGATCGCCGCACAGGCAACCAGCGGCACCAGGACTGCGACGACGAAGATGTCGCCGTAAGCCTGACGGTGGGTCATGCCACAGATCCCGAGCAGGGTGATGACGGCGCCGTTGTGCGGCAAGGTATCGAGCCCTCCCGTCGCAACAGCGATCACCCTGTGCAAGAGAGCGGGATCCACGTTCTGGCTTGCCGCCTGCGCAACGAGCGTCGGACCCAGCACATCCAGCGCAATCGACATTCCGCCAGAGGCCGAGCCCGTAATCCCGGAGAGAAGCCCCGAGGAGAGGGCTGCCGATATCACGACATTGCCGCCCGACAGGCCATCGATCGCCGACCGCAAGACTTCGAAGCCCGGGAGGATGGCAATCACGGCGCCGAAGCCGACGAGGCTTGCCGTATTGAACAGTGGAAGGAGCGAGCTTTCTGCGCCCGCCCCAGTCGTTTCGAGGATCTTCGGTGGTGGGCTGACGACAAGGGCGAGGACCAGGCCGAAGGTCAGGGCCGCGATGACGGACCAGAGCCCCTTGACCCTTGCCAGCTCCGTTGCGCCGTAAACCGGGTCTGCCAGATAGCTGGTATCGAGACCCGGCAGAATGAACTGATCCATCAGCAGCGTCATCGGCGCCACCGATGCAATCGGGAGGGCCGCCCGCCATAGGGGCAGCGCAACTGTCTCCGACGGGGCACCGTTTCGAACAGGTGGCGGCTCTCCGGCCAGACGTGCGGTTCTTGTCCGAAGCCAGAGTAGTCCAAGACCAAGCATGATGCCGCCCGCAATCAGGCCGAGACCCGGGGCAGCAAAAGGCGTCGTGGCGAAGGTCGTCATCGGAATGGCGTTCTGGATCGACGGCGTTCCGGGAAGTGCCGTCATGGTGAAGGTGAAGGCACCGAGCGCAATGGTCGCCGGGATCAGTCGGGCTGGAAGAGCGGTCTGAATGAAGAGGGCACGCGCCAGCGGCCAGGCAGTGAAGGCCACGACGAACAACGAGACGCCACCATAGGTCAAAACGGCGCAAGCAAGCACCACGGCAGGTATCGCGTTCTTGCGGCCCACCAGGTCGGCAATCGCCCTTGCCAGGGTGTCTGCGGCCCCGGACATCTCCATAACTCGCCCGAACATGGCTCCCAGCAGAAAGAGCGGGAAGAAGGAGATGACGAACCCTCCCGCTCCCTTCATGAAGACTTGGGTATAGCTGGCCAGCGCCGGATCTCCGGACAGTAAGGCGGCGACCACTGCAAGCAGCGGCGCAAGTGCCAGGACGGATGCGCCAGCCCAGGCCCCGGCAATGAGCAGCGTCAGGGCAAGCAGGATAATCAGGACAGACATGGGGGCCCCTCTTTATTGCGCCGCAACATATAGAGGAATCCGACCCGGTGAGCTACCGGCAACTGGCTCGCATTATCGACCATTCTTGCGAGGCAAGGATATGAGCATGAAGCAAATTTGCAACGTCGAGATCAGACCAGGAACAGACTTGCATGCATTGGTTCTTTATCAACTGCACCTAATCATTTTCATCGTAACTGATTGATCATCCGGTGTGACTCGCCCGACAGACGAAGTAAGTGAGGCAATCTCCGGTAAAGGAAATTCTGGCAGTTGATGATTCCAGAACCACATCTTGTCCATGGTCACCCAGATGCTGGAAAGCGCTGGTAATGAGACGCTGCAGGCGGAAGATGGCATCGAGGGCCTGGAAGTGCTGGAAGGCAGCGCGCCTGACCTTGTTATCACCGACATCAACATGCCAAGGCTTGACCGGTTCGGGCTCATCGAGCGCATTCGCAACAGCGATTGCTACAGAGCCATCCCCATCCTTGTGCTAACGACCGAAAACGATCCTCAGAAGCGCGAACGCGCCTGCAAAGCCGGCGCCGCGGCTGGATCGTCAAGCCATTCGAAGCGGCCAAACTTGTCGACGCTGTGGGACGGTTGAGCGACTGAGCTTCCGATGCCCCCTTGCAAACCTCATTTTGACGCAACCCTCATCACGGGACGGAAGCCGGCGCGCAGGGTGATATCACGCTGTCCTCGCCGGCCTGTCCGCCCAATGTCAGGCATCCACCCTCGTGGCAGAGCTCCCAACCACCCGGTGTTTCTCCAGAGGCGGCAAGGCGTATCTCTGAAAGTGGCGCCAGCGTCGGCGCCCAGCGCCACCAGCCGTCTTCAAGCACCGCCCCCTCGCCCGGCTCCATGCCGGCGCCGGATCCCTTGACGTTTGCCTGTGTCAGCTGAAGCCCGGAAGACGTCACCGCCCACTCTTCACGCCATTCCACCTTTTCGACCGAATGCTCCCAGGAGAGTGAAAAACTCGTGGTCGGGATGGTCAGAACGGTTGCGGCAAGCGCGACGCAAAGGCTCATGGCGCCCCTGTCTTGGGCGGTGCCGTGGCGATTGGCCCAGAGGCCTTGCCAGGGAACTTCCAGGCCATGAGGGCAAAGATCAGGACGAGCGCGCCACCGATCTCATCGGTGATCGGCAGGGCCGCGACGAGGAAGAAGGCGGCGGCGGCAGCGATCAGGCGGTGCAGGATCGGCAGCGGCCGGTTGAGATAGCCGATCACGGCAACACCCCAGAGGCCGACCGACAGGCCGGCCTTGATGACGATGTAGAGGACAGCAAGCGGATAGCCGATCGCCTCGGCGAGCGGGCCGCCATCCTGCAGCATCAGGGCCGGCGTGTAGACGGCCATGAAGGGAATGACAAAGCCGGCGGCCGCCACTTTCACCGCCTCGAAGGAGATGCGCAGGCCCGATTCCCGGGCGATAGGAGCTGCCGCGAAACAGGCAAGTGCGACGGGCGGGGTCAGGTCGGCGAGAATGCCGAAGTAGAAGACGAACATGTGGCTAACGATCAGCGGCACGCCGAGTTCGAGCAATGCGGGGCCGGCGATCGAGGAAGTGATGATGTAATTCGGGATGGTCGGAATGCCCATGCCGAGCAGGATGCAGGTGAGCATGGTGAGGATCAGGGACAGGAAGAGGCTGTGCTGGCCGACCGCAACGACGAACTGGCCGAAGGTGTTGGCGGCACCGGTGAGCGTCATGGTGCCGACGATGATGCCGACCACGGCACAGGCGACGCCAACGGGCAGCGCGGTCTTCGCACCATCCGCCAGGCTGTCGACGCTGAGCTTCAAAGCCGCACGACCGCCCTTCACCATGAAGTTCCAGGCGATCAGCACCAGGATGGCGATCAGGACCGCGCGGAAGCCATACTGGAAGAAGGAAGCACCGGCGAGGCCGATGCCGATCCAGAAGATGGTGCGGATCACCGTGTTGGACATGCCGATGGCGATCGAGCTGCCGAGGATGAGCAGCATGGTGAGCGCGAGGCCAGCGGTGCCGGCGAAGAGTGGCGTGTAGCCGGAGAAGAGGAGCCAGACGAGGGCTGCGAGCGGCAGCAGCAAATACCAGTGCTGGCGGATGGCGGCGGTCGCAGACGGCAGATCCTTGGGGTCGAGGCCGCTCAGTCCGCGCTTGCCGGCTTCGAGATGCACCATCCAGAAGACCGAGCAGAAATAGAGGATAGCCGGGATCAGGGCTGCCTTGACGATCTCGGCATATTCCACACCCAGCGTTTCGGCCATGATGAAGGCGACGGCGCCCATGACCGGCGGCATGATCTGGCCGCCCATCGACGAGGTCGCCTCGACGCCCCCGGCAAAGGCCGGGCGATAGCCGAAGCGCTTCATCAGGGGAATGGTGAACTGGCCTGTCGTCACGACATTGGCGACGCCGGAGCCTGAGATCGTGCCCATCAGGCCCGACGAGATGACCGAGACCTTGGCCGGGCCTCCGCGCTTGTGGCCGACCAGACCGAGGGACACATCGGTGAAGAGCTTGATCATGCCTGCCCGCTCCAGGAAGGAGCCGAACAGGATGAAGAGGAAGATATAGGACGACGACACATAGGTCGGCACGCCATAGATGCCCTCGGTGCCATAAGCCATATGGTCGATCACCTGGGAAAAATCGTAGCCGCGGTGATTGAGCGGCGATGGAAGATACTCACCGAAGAAACAATAGCCGAGGAAGAGGCCCGAGATAATCGGCAGGGCCGGCCCCATGATCACCCAGGCGCCGACGAAGACGGTGGCGATGGCGAGGACCCCGAAATAGAGATCCATGGTGACGAGATCACCGGCGCGCAGGATCAGCGGCTCGTATTCGACATACTGGTAGACGGCAACGGCGACGCCTGCAGTGGCTAGCGCCCAGGCGCCTGCGGTGTAGATCGCGCCTTTGCGCAGATTGGCGGCCACCAGCGGGAAGCCGAGCAGCAGAAGGAAGGCGACATGGGTGGAGCGGACGAGCTGGCTCGGCAGGTCGATCAGATGGGCCGCAGTCGCGATCTGAAAGAGCGAGAAGGCAACGGCGATGCCGTAGAGCAGCTTGCCCTCGGCCGTCGCCGGAAAAAGCTGCTCATGGGTGTTCGGTTCATGCGACAGGGTCTGGTCCGCAGTCGTGGCGCTCATGGGTATCCGTCCGAAGGGTAAGCCAAGGGGCAAAGGACCGGACGGCATGGTTGCCGCCCGGCCCTTCCGAGATTTTCAGAAGCCCGCAGGGCTCACAGCATTCCCTTTTCCTTGTAGTAGCGCTCAGCACCCGGATGCAGCGGGATCGGCATGCCCTTGGTTGCATCTTCCAGCTTGATGTCCTTGGCGGCGTTATGCGCGGCTTGGATCTCCGGCAGGTTCTCAAAGAGTTGCTTGGTCATCTCGTAGGCGAGATCGTCGGACACCTCGGAATGGGTCACGAGGAAGTTCACGACCGCGACCGTCGGCACGTCCTCCGTCTGGCCCTCATAGGTGCCAGCGGGAATGGTCGCCGCGATGTAGGGATCGCCGAGTGCGGTTGCCACTTCGGCCGGAACGGCAACCAAAGAGACCGGCAGCGAGGTGGACAAGTCTTTCAGCGAGGCAACCCCGAGGCCGGCGGACTGGAGGGTCGCGTCGAGCTGGCGGTTCTTGATCAGTTCGACGGACTCCGCAAAGGGCAGATATTCGGTCTTGCCGAGATCTTCATAGCTCATGCTCGCGGCTTCGAGGATGGCACGGGCATTGAGTTCCGTGCCCGACTTCGGGGCGCCAACGGACAGGCTCTTGCCCTTGAGATCGGCAAGCGAGGTCACGCCGGAATCCTTCGTCGCGACGATCTGGATGAAGTTGGGGTAGATGGCGGCGATGCCGCGCAGCTTGTCGAGCGGTGCCTTGAAGCCGGCATCGGCATCGCCTTCCGCCGCGAGCTTGACGCTATCGCCGAGCGAGAAGCCGATTTCGCCCTTGCCCTGCTGCAAGAGATTGAGGTTTTCGACCGAGGCCTTGGTCGCCTGCACCTGGGTGCGGACATCCGGGATCTTGTCCCCGTAGATCTTCGACAGGGCAACACCCAGCGGATAGTAGACGCCCGAGGTGCCACCAGTCAGCACGTTGACGAACTGCTCGGCGCGCACGCCGGATGCACCAAATGCGACAGATGCGGCCAGAGCGGCAGCAGCCAAAGTGCTAAGTCTCGAAAAATGCATGATTGTCCTCCCAAACAATGTAAGCAATTGCGACATCATGGGGAGGCGAGAGAGGGGCGTCAACCTCGTATTTGACGAAGTTCAGGGATATGCCGGCGCAGACTGAAATCTGCGCTCATTCCCCGACTGGAATATGCAGGCCGACCTTGACGTCGCGCAGCACGACATTGGTGTGCATGCGGCGAATCTGCGGGTTTTCCGCCATCAATTGCGCGCTGATATCATCGTAATGCTCGACGTCACGGGCGGTGATGATGGCGACGAGATCGACCTGGCCGGTGACGTAATAGACCTGCTGGACGTGCTCCTGCTTGTCGGCCCAGGCGCGGAAGCGGGCAAGCGCATCGTAATTGTCGCGTTCGATTTCCATGCCGGTGATAAAGGTCATCGGGAAGCTCGTCGCCTTGCGGTTCACCACGGCGATCTCGGCGGTGATGATGCCTTCGTCGCGGAGACGGCGAAGCCTGCGCTGCACGGCCGATGGCGACAGACCCACCTTGTCGGCGATGGCTTCCGCCTTCAGCTGGCAATCCCACTGCACCACTTCGAGAATGCTGCGGTCGAATTGATCGAGCTTGTCCGGCATGGTTCCCCCTCCTTGCGCGACCTCGTTTTCGCCCCCTTAGCCGATTTCAAGGGATTGCGCCATCTTTCCGCACCATCTGATGCTCTCACGCAGGATTTCCCCACATTGCCGCTGAAATGCGCTCGAAATCCGCAGCTTCGGCCTCCTATGGTCTCGCAATTGTCAAACTACCTGGGATCAAGATGACAGGAACCGCCCCGGCCGCGCTCGACGTGCACGACATCCACAAGAGTTTCGCCGGCATCGAGGTTCTGAAGGGCATCTCTGCCAAGGCCCAGCGCGGAGACGTGATCTCGATCATCGGCTCGTCCGGCTCCGGCAAGAGCACCTTCCTGCGCTGTATCAACCTGCTCGAAGCGCCCGACCGCGGCCGCATCGTCGTGGGCGGTGAAGAGCTCAAGTTACGCCCGTCCCGCAGGGGCAGCCTCGAAGCCGCCGACCGCAAGCAGCTGGAACGGCTGCGCACCGGGCTTGGTATGGTGTTCCAGAGCTTCAATCTCTGGGCCCATCGTACCGTGCTCGAAAACGTCATCGAGGCACCTGTTCACGTTCTCAAAATGCCGCGCCGCGAGGCGGTCGAGAAGGCCGAAGCGCTGCTTGCCAAGGTCGGCCTCTACGACAAGCGCGATGCCTATCCGGCCTTTCTCTCCGGCGGCCAGCAGCAGCGCGCGGCAATTGCCCGCGCGCTTTGCGTTGATCCGGCCGTCATGCTGTTCGACGAGCCGACCTCCGCGCTCGATCCGGAGCTTGTCGGGGAAGTGCTGAAGGTCATCCGCGATCTCGCCGAAGAGGGCCGCACCATGCTGCTCGTCACGCATGAGATGAGCTTTGCCCGCGAGGTCTCCAGCCATGTGATGTTCCTCGACAAGGGGCGCGTCGAGGAAGAGGGACCGCCGGAGCAGGTTTTCGGCGATCCGAAAAGCGCCCGTTGCCGTGAATTCACCCGCAGCCTTGGTGGGCGCGGGACTGCTTGAACACAGATCCAGAACCATCCAACCAACAGGGGAAAACGACGATGAAAATGATCTCCCTTCTGCTCGCCGGTGCAGCCTTTGCCGCAACCGCGGTCACCGCCCAGGCCGAAGTCCGCTTCGGCATCATGAACGAGGCCTATCCGCCCTTCTTCGCCAAGGATGCCTCCGGCACCTGGAAGGGTTGGGAAATCGATCTGATGAACGCCGTCTGCGCGGAAATGAAGGAGACCTGCTCGGTCGTCGACGTCTCCTGGGACGGCCTGATCCCGGCGCTGCAGACGAAGAAGTTCGACGTCATCTGGTCGTCGATGTCCATCACCGAGGAGCGCCTCAAGACCATCGACTTCACCGACAAATACTACAACACGCCGAGCAAGCTGATCGGACCGAAGGACGCGACCCCGGGTGCGACGCCTGAGGCGGTCGACGGCAAGACGATCGGCATCCAGGTCTCGACCGTGCAGTCGGCCTATTATGCGAAGCACTTCGCCGACAAGGCCGAGGAGCAGACCTACGCTACCCTCGACGAGGCTTTCCAGGATCTCTCGGCCGGCCGTATCGACTATGTGTTCGGCGACGCCATTCCGCTCGCCGACTTCCTCAAGACCGATTTCGGCAAGGATTGCTGCGCCGACATGGGCGACGTGGCGGCTGATCCGTCCGTTCTCGGCACCGGCATCGGCGGCGGGCTGCGCAAGGAAGACACCGAACTCAAGGCCAAGCTGAATGCGGCGATCGCCGCCGTCCGCGCCTCCGGCAAGTATGACGAGATCACGAAGGCCTATTTTACCTTCGACGTCTACGGCCAGTAATCGGCAGGGATCGCAGACGAGATGGCGACGGGATCGATGACGGCATGGCAATTGCTGGCGCTTCAGCCTCCGGGCTGGGGCGGCGCGCTGTTGACCGGTGCTGCCACCACTGTCGCCATCTCGGCTTGCGCCTATTCGATCGGCCTCGTCATCGGGCTGTTCGGGGCGCTCGGCAAGCTTTCCAACAACCGCCCGGTGGGACTGATCCTCAAGGGCTATACCGCTGTCATCAGGGCAGTGCCGGAACTGATCCTGATCGTCGGGCTCTATTATGCCGGGACTGATGGCCTCAACCGGCTGCTGATGGCCTTTGGCCTGCCGACCGTAGAGGTCAACGGTTTCATTGCCGCCGTCGCCGTGCTCGGCTTCGTGCAGGGCGCTTACATGACCGAGGTGCTGCGCGGCGCGATCCTCGCGATCCCCACCGGTCAGCTCGAGGCGGCGCGGGCCTTCGGCATGTCGCCGCTCCTGCGCTTTCGTCGGGTGACCCTGCCGGCACTGCTTCCTAACGCCCTGCCCGGCATGGCCAATCTCTGGATGTCGGTCACCAAGGACAGTGCTCTCGTCGCCGTCGTCGGCTATCAGGAACTGGCGCTGACGACGCGCCTCGCGGGTGCCAATACCAAGGAATATTTCCTATTCTTCCTGGCGGCGGCAGTTCTCTATCTGATCATTACGCTTCTCTCCAACCTCGTCTTCCATGGCATCGAGCGCCGCGTGCGCCGGGGCCAGAAGCCGGCGCATTGAGGGGGACGTGAGATGAACTTTGAATGGATCGCGAAATATTGGCCGCTTCTGATCGACGGCGCCGTGCAGACCGTGGCCCTGCTGGTGATTTCGGTGAGCATCGGCTTCGTGCTGGCCGTCGGGCTCGCTTTCGCGCGAGTCAGCGGCGGGCCTGTCATCCGCAATCTGGCGCTCGGCTATTCCACCGTGTTTCGCGGGACGCCACTGCTGATCCAGCTCTGGCTTCTCTACTACGGCGTGGGCTCGCTGCTGCCGATGGTGCCGGGCCTGAGGCAGAGCTTTCTCTGGCCGATCCTGCGTGAAGGCTTTTTCTTTGCCGCGGTCTCCTTCACGCTCAACTTCGCCGCCTATCAGTCGGAAGTGCTGCGTGGTGCGCTCCTGTCCGTGCCGAAGGGCGAACTCGAAGCCGGCCGCTCGCTCGGTATGAGCCCGTGGCAGCTCACACGACGCATCTGGTTACCCCGCGCGATCCGCACGGCGCTGCCGACGATTGCCGGCGAGATCGTGCTGCAGCTGAAGGCGACACCGCTCGCCTTCACCGTGACCGTGATGGATCTCTATGCGGTCGCCTTCAAGGTCCGGCAGGACACGCTCCTCGTCTACGAGCCACTGCTCGTCGTCACCCTCTTCTATGTCGCGCTCACTGCGCTCATCACCCGTGCCTTCGGCATTGTCGAGGCGCAGGTGCCGATCCGCCGCTGAGGCGGCCCGAAAGTAAAATGCCATGACGAAAGTCTTCGTGACCCATCCCCTGCCCGCGTCTGCCGGTCCTGAAACCCGGGCGCTCGATGCTGGGCTGTTCATCGATCCGGCGACCGGGGCGATTGCGCCGAATGTCTCGATGTCGGTCAACAACGCGCTGATGCCGGGCGACGGCGCCTTCTCCGCCGATGGCGTCGCGGATCTCGCCGATCTGCCCTATCTCTATGCCCGCTGGACGAACCCCACCGTGCGGCAGCTGGAACAGCGGCTGGCAGCCCTCGAAGGTGCCGAGGAGGCGCTGGCAACAGCCACCGGCATGGCGGCGATTGCCGGAACGCTCTTCACCTTTCTCCAGGCCGGCGACCATCTCGTCGTCTCGGATGTCTGCTACGCGGGCGCTGTCGAACTCACGCAGCGGGTGTTGCCGGATTTCGGCATTGAGGTGACACCGGTGAATATGGCGCGGCCAGACCTCGTCGAGGCAGCGATGCGGCCGAATACTCGGCTCGTGCATTGCGAGAGCCCCGTCAATCCGATCCTGCGCATCGTCGATCTCGAGGCGCTGGCGGCCATCGCCCATAAACATGGCGCGCTGATCTCGGTCGATTCCACCTTTGCCACACCGGTTGCCACACGGCCGCTGTCGCTCGGCGTCGATCTCGTCATCCATTCGCTGACCAAGTTCATCAACGGCCATGGCGACGTGCTGGGTGGGGCGGTGATCGGGCGGAAGGACCTGATTGCCCGTATCAGGGGCCGCGCCGGCGTCTATCTCGGAGCGTCGCTATCAGCCCAATCTGCTTGGTTGATCATGCGTGGCATCGACACGCTTTATCCGCGCCTGCGCATGGCATCCGAGAGCGCGCTTGCCGTCGCCACCTTCCTGGAGGGGCATCCAGAGGTCGAGCGTGTGATTTATCCGGGTCTGAGCTCCCACCCGCAGCATGATCTCGCCAAGCGCCAGATGGATGTCTTCGGCGGCATGATTGCGTTTCGCACGCGCGAGCCGAAGGCCGCCGCAGAGCGGCTGGCGACACGTCTGCGTGTCGCCCACTATGCCTTTTCCCTCGGCCACCAGCGCAGCTTGGTGGTGCTGCTCGATACCGAGGAAATGATGACCTCCACCTTCCGCCTCACCGGCGAAGCCCTTTCCGATTATCGCGCCTATGCCAGCGACGGGCTCTTCCGTCTGTCGATCGGCCTCGAGACCACAGGCGATATCATTGCCGATCTCGATCAAGCGCTTACCCCTTGACCGTATCTGACGGAGACCTTTCCATGGCTGACACACTGATCCTCGACGGCGGCATGAGCCGCGAACTCCTGCGTCTCGGCGCGGAGCTGAAGCAGCCGGAATGGTCGGCGCTGGCACTGATGAACAGCCCCGATATCGTCCGCCAGGTGCATGAGGAGTTCATTGCCGCCGGCGCCGATGTCGTCACCACCAATTCCTATGCGCTGGTGCCCTTCCATATCGGGGAGGAGCGGTTTCGTGCGGACGGCCCTGCCCTGATCGCGCTCTCCGGCCAGTTGGCGCGGGAGGCTGCCGATGCGGCAGGTCGCAAGGTTGTGGTCGCAGGGTCGCTTCCGCCGATCTTCGGCTCCTATGAGCCGGAGAATTTCGACCCGTCAACGGTGCAGGATTATCTGAAGGTGCTGGTCGAGAACCTTAGCCCCCATGTCGATGTCTGGCTCGGCGAAACGCTGAGCCTGATTGCCGAGGGCGAGGCCGTGCGCAAGGCGATCCAGGCGCAGCCGAAGCCCTTCTGGATCTCCTTTACGCTCGCCGACGATGCGGCCCAGGTGGCCGGTGGCGAGCCGAAGCTGCGCTCGGGCGAGACCGTGCGCGCGGCGGCCGAATGGGCGGCGGGCTCTGGGGCTCAGGCACTGCTCTTCAACTGCGCCAAGCCCGAAGTGATGAAAAAGGCGGTTGAGACGGCGGCAGCGGTGTTTGCCGAAAAGGGTGTCAGCCTGAAGATCGGCGTCTATGCCAACGCCTTCGAGACGGACACCGACGACAAGGCCGCGAATGAAGGGCTGCACGACACGCGCCAGGACCTCACCGGCGACACCTATTCCCGCTTCGCCTGCGACTGGGCAGAGGCAGGCGCCACGATGATCGGCGGCTGCTGCGGGATCGGGGCGGAGCATATCCATCGGGTTGCGGGGGCGCTCAGAGCGCGGGCATAAGCCACTGGTTTGACTGCTATGGCATCCAGTGCCATAGTTGGCCATGAAGGCAGATCTGGTCATCCGAGAACGCATCGTCTTCAATGACGGTGCAATTCTGGAGGTTCGGATCTGGTCAGTGCCCGATCCGGTGCCGCCTTCATCGCACCGGTATAAATACGCATTGTTCTACGGATATCCGGGCGAACGACTGATTTGCTACGACAATGAGCGTGGCAAGGGTGACCATCGGCATCATGGTGCGATCGAGACATCTTATGCGTTCGCCGGCATTGAGCAGCTTCTAAGAGATTTCCGTGCTGATGTCGAATGGCTGCGAGGAGAAACGATATGACGAGGGAACTGGACGTTCATGTCGGTGGCGGCTTCGATGCCTTGCAGGCACGGGTCGGTGACGCCTTGCGTAGGCACCGGGATGGAGAGGATGTCCACGAGGATCACCTGACCTTCGTGGGCTGGGACGCCTTTGCGCGCACCATGACGGCAAAGCGGCTGGAGTTGCTGCGCTATCTCCACCGCCATCCTCAGGACAGCGTCGCGGCGCTTGCCCGTAGCCTCAATCGTCACTACCGGCGTGTTCACGAGGATGTAGAGCTTTTGACGGCAGCCGGGTTGATCGCACGAGACGGTCTGGCACTGAGTACCGGCTATGACGAAATTCGGACTGTGATAGCCCTCTAGACCGACAACCGGGGCAAATGTCGAATTATGGCATTCCTGTGTTTTTATCTCGTCACGGGGCTTGAACTCCCCGTGTCAGGCCCCCATTTGCGCCTCTGCGGACCGGGCCCCTCTGACGACGGATTTTCCTCGTGATGTCGGACCGCATCGAGCACGCTCGATGCCATGCCCGGACCGGACCTCTCTTCAGCGAGACCGTGCGCGCGTTGCATCGAGCCGGGTCAATGCAACAGAGGTCATACAATTGGAACTCCTGCTCATTCTGTTTCTCGGCAAGCCACTGTGGATGTGGTTGCTGTTCATCCTGCTGGTCGCGGCACTTCTCGCCTTCGACCTTGGCGTCCTCAACAAGGACGACCATGAAATCGGCATCGCCGAAAGTTTGAAGCTTTCGGCCATGTACGTCACGCTTGGTCTCGCCTTTTCCGGCTTCATCTACTGGCAGATGGACACGACCGCGACGGCTCAGTATCTGACGGCTTTCGTGGTCGAAAAGACGCTGGCGATGGACAATATCTTCGTCATCGCACTGATCTTCGGCTTCTTCGCCATCCCGCGCGAATATCAGCATCGCGTGCTGTTCTGGGGTATTCTCGGGGTCATCGTGCTGCGCGGCATCATGATCGGCCTGGGTGCCACGATCGTCGATCAGTATCACTGGGTTCTCTACTTCTTCGCCGGCTTCCTGATCCTGACGGGCGTCAAGATGCTCTTCGTCGCCGACAAGGAGCACAAGATCGAGGATAATGCCCTGATCCGCTTCCTGAAACATCGGATGAACGTGACGGAAGAGATCCATGGCCACGCCTTCGTGGTCAAGAAGCCGGATCCGGTGACGGGCAAGATCCGCCGTTTCGCGACCCCGCTCCTGCTGGCGCTGGTGACGATCGAGATCGCCGACCTCGTCTTTGCGGTCGACTCGGTGCCAGCGGTGTTCACGATCACGACCGATCCGTACATCGTCTACACCTCGAACATCTTCGCGATCCTGGGTCTGCGCGCCCTCTATTTCGCGCTGGATGCCATCCTGCACCGCTTCGCTTATCTCAAGTACGCTCTGTCGGTGCTGCTGATGTTCATCGGCTCGAAGATCTTCATCGCCTGGGGCATGGGCTGGGAGAAGTTCCCGCCGGAGTGGTCGCTCGGCATCACCTTCCTGATCCTCGGCGTCGGCGTCGGTTATTCGCTGTGGAAGACCGGAAGCGGTGCGCAGCAGGCAGAGATCAAGGCTGTCGAAGCGCGGAACCCGGCCGAGTAAGCTCAACACTATCGAAGACGCAAACAACGAATGGCCCCGCGAGGGGCCATTCTACATTTTAATTCTAAGCATTGAAGACGGCGCGGCTATGCCGCTGGCGTGCTCAAGCGCCGTCTAGCGGCTCCGTGCCCGTCGGCTTGCCGGCGCGGTCGAGGCGGATCTTTTCGATGCGGTTTTCTGCGGCTGACAGGAGCTGCTCGCAATGCTTCTTCAGAAGCTCGCCGCGCTCGTAGATGGCGATGGATTCGTCGAGCGCCACGTCACCGCGTTCGAGGCGGGCAACGATACTTTCGAGCTCGGCCACGGCCTTTTCGAAGGAATAGCCGGAGAGATCGGCGGTTACGGCGTCGGACATACTCAACCCTTCATCAGTCTCAAGATGTGCAGGCCCGCCGATTCGGCGAGGCCTTCGAGATCATAGCCGCCTTCGAGCAGGCTGACGACCCGGTTCTGGGCGAAACGGTCGGCGACTTCCAGGAGGCGACCTGTCGCCCAGTCGAAATCCTCGCCGACCAGATTGATCTGCGCCAAGGGATCGCGGTGATGCGCGTCGAAACCGGCGGATATCAGGATGAAGTCGGGCGCAAAATCATGGAGTGCCGGCAGCACGCGGCTCTTGAAGGCCTCGCGGAAATGATCGGAGCCGACATTGGGGGAGAGCGGCGCATTGACGATGTTGCGGTGCTTGCCAGTCTCGTCCTTGGCGCCCGTCCCGGGATAAAGCGGCATCTGGTGGGTCGAGCAGAAGAGCACGGAAGGGTCGTCCCAGAAGATGTCCTGGGTGCCGTTGCCGTGGTGCACGTCCCAGTCGACGATCGCGACGCGCTCGACGCCATAAGTCTTCTGCACATGGCGGGCGGCGATCGCGACCGTGTTGAACAGGCAGAAGCCCATGGCCTTTGACTTTTCGGCATGGTGGCCCGGCGGGCGACCCGCGACGAAAGCATTGTCGGCCTTGCCGGTCATGACGTCGTCGACGGCCGCGATGGCGCCACCGATGGCGGTCAGCGCCACCTGCAGGCTCTTCTGCGAGGCGTAGGTGTCGGCCTCCAGCTGGTTGATGCGATCGTCCTCTTCCGGGATCTCGCGCATCACGGCGAAGAGATGCTCCTCGGGATGGGCAAGCGTGACGAGGTCCTCGTTGGCCTGGGTCGCCTCGATCCGCTCCAGCCGGGCGAAGTTCGGATGCTCCAGCGCAATGTTGAGCGAGCGCAGCCGGTCTGCCCTTTCGGGATGTCCTTCCGGCGTGTTGTGTTCGAGGAAGATCGGGTTTTCGTAGAGACGGGTGGCCATGGGCATCCTTCCGGGGTTGTGCAGAAGATAATGCGACCGCCCGTCATCTTCCACCACAGATCCGGGTTTTACCCAGCCCTTGCGGCGCGGCGCGGCGATGTCTGCCGCGCACGGCGCTTGTGAAGCCCGTCCCTATGCCGTTAGATGCCGCTAACACAGGAACGCATCGGGGGATCTGCATGGACGAGACGGAACGGGTGGAGGTGAGCGCACTGGCTGTCGCCTATCGCGACATCGGTCCGACCGGTGAAATGCGCGCGGCCGCCTATGTCATCCATGCCGAAGAGGCGGTGCGCCACTTCTGGCGCTATCGGCCACCACTCGAAGACGAGCCGCATTACAGCCCAACGAAGTTCGAGGTCCGCCTTCATCAGCCGCTCAGAGCGGAGGATCAGGTGCGCATGACCGTGCAGGTCGACAAGATCGGCGGCAAATCCGTCGGCTTCGAAGTTGCGATGGAAAAGGACGGCCAGACGGTGGCCGAGGTCGATATCACCTGGACGGCCAGGCAGCCGGAGACCGGCGAACCCGTCGCACTTCCCGAAGACATCCGCGACTGGCTGTATCGCTACGTGCCCTGAGCGCGGACCTTAGCACCTGAAACGACAAACGCCCCTGCCGGTTATTCCGGCAGGGGCGTCCGCATTTCAGACGAAGCGTGGTGCGATCAGAACTCGCTCCACTCTTCCTTGACGGCGAGATTGCCCTGGACCGCGGGTGCCCGGCGTACCGGTGCCTGCACGGCTGCGGGACGACGCTCCACCTGCGCCGGAGCCGTGGCCCTACCCGACAGATTGAACTGGCCGACGAGGGAGCGCAGGCGGGTGGATTCCTGGGCGAGTGCGGCAGAGGCTGCCGTCGACTGCTCGACCATCGCTGCGTTCTGCTGCGTGGTCTGGTCCATCTGGTTGACGGCAGTATTGACCTCAGCGAGGCCGGTCGACTGCTCGCGGGCAGACGTGGCAATCGCATCCATCAACTGGTTGATCTGCGAGACATAGTCGCCAATCGCCTTCAATGCCACGCCGGTGTCACGCACCAGCTTCACGCCATTGTCGACCTCGCTCGAGGAGTTCTGGATCAGCCCCTTGATTTCCTTGGCCGCACTGGCCGAGCGCTGGGCGAGCTCGCGCACTTCCTGGGCGACAACCGCAAAGCCCTTGCCGGCTTCACCGGCACGCGCTGCCTCGACGCCGGCATTCAGCGCCAAGAGGTTGGTCTGGAAGGCGATCTCGTCGATGACGCCGATGATGTTGGAGATCTGCTGCGAGCTCTCCTCGATACGGCGCATGGCTTCGACGGCGTTGGACACGACCTCAGCCGACTTTGCCGCATCCTGGTTTGCGAGAATCGCTACGGTGCGGGCTTCGTCCGTACGCTTGGATGAGGTCGAGACGTTGACCGTGATCTGGTCGAGAGCGGCGGCGGTCTCTTCGAGGGCGGCAGCTTGCTGCTCCGTGCGCTTGGAGAGATCGTTGGCGCCGGAGGAAATCTCGCGTGTGCCATTGTCGATGTTTTCGACAGAGGACATGACCGAGGACAGGGTCGTTCCGAGCTGCTTCAGAGAAGCATTGAAATCCTGGCGCAGTGACTCGTATTCTTGCGAGAAGGGTTCGTTGAGCTGGAAGGAAACGTCGCCGCCGGCCAGGCGCTTGAGGCCGTCGCCCAAAGTGGTGGTGGCAAAGCGCAGCTTTTCGGCTTCCTGCTCCATGCGCTTCTGGTTGGCAAGGCGGGTCGCCTCCGTCTCGCCACGGCTGACTTCCGCCTCCTGCTCGAGCTTCCGCGCCGTGATTGCGTTCTGGCGGAAGATTTCGACAGCTTCGGCCATCTGGCCCACTTCGTCATGGCGGCCGATACCGGGCACTGTGATCGAGGTATCACCACTGGCAAGCTTGCGCATGGCGCCTGCCATGCCGAGAAGTGGGGTGACAAGCGTCTTCTGCAAGAGGATCAGGATTGCAATGACAGCAACGACTGTCGCCGCGGCGCCCTCGATCAGGGTCAAACGTGCCTGATCGGCGGCTTCTGCGGCCTCGATCGCCCGCGTCTCGAGAAGACCGGCTTCATCAGCCGAAATTTCCGCTGCCTTGGCGCGGATGCCGTCCATCCACTTCTTGCCTGCACCGTCAATCTCCATGGCGCGGGCTTGCTCGACCGTCGCCGGGTCCTTCATCAGCGCGATTTCTTTCTCGGCAACCTCCGCGCCCCAACCCTTCACGAGAGCGTCGAGTTCGGCAAAACGCTTCTGTTGCGTCGCGTTGTCCGATGTCAGCTGGACCGCCTTGTCGAAGGCTTCCTTGTAGTTCTTCGAGCCTGCCTCATACGGTGCCAGAAATGCTTCATCGCCAGAGAGCAGATAACCGCGCACGCCAGTCTCGCGATCGACCATGGCGGCGACGATCGCATCGACCCGGTCCAATACCTCGTAGGTGTGAACGGTCCAGCCGTTGGCGGTCTGCTGGTAGGCCAGTGACGACCAGCTCATGATGTTGACGATGATGCTGATCGCAATGACCAGGGCGAACGCCGCGATCATCTTGGTCAAGGTCCCGAGGTTGTTCAGTAGTTTCATGGAAAATTCCACACGATGTTGTGCTTCAAGCCTGCACAGGTGCAGGCTGTCTGATCAATTGGCGAAGAGCTTGCGCTGGGTTTCGGAGAGTTTCGGCGACCTTCCGATCAGTAACTGTGCGCAGGTGGCCGACATCGCCACCCGACGGAGAAACCGCCGGAGCGCCTGCCACTTGCGCGTGCCATGATCTTCGTGTGCCTCAGCCCGGTTCAATCACGCGAACGTGTGATTAAAGTAGCCCGTGCACATTAACGAATGCCTAAATTATGCGAGTTTTTGCCATTGGCCGTGAACGATTGCTCAACACTTTTGACAATCGTCAATTTTGTTCGCGGGATCGCCCCCCCGTCGAAAGCCCCAAAACAAATGAAGCCCCCCGGGCCCGAAACCGGGGGGCTTCCATTCCTGCTGGCCAGAAGGAGGAGGAGGGCCTGCAGTCTCTTGTCGGAGCATGCTGCTTGGGAGGGAGGATCGCATCGCGCCGGCCACTGAACATTAGAATCAATTGCTTAAAGTATCGCTAATGAAACCTTGAATGGATCAGCATCCGAAATTCGCAACCCCTCTAGCCTTGTCGCTGGCGAGGCCGCAGCGAGTGCTGCGAAAAAGACTTGCGCGAAGGCGCATCTCCCCGCATTGACGGGGCATGAAGAAGCTCCCAGAACCCCAGCGCCTCGACCAGCTTCTGGTCGCCCTTGGCCTTTTTGCAAGCCGCTCCCGCTCCCGTGACGCCATCCAGCGTGGCACGGTGAAGGTGGACGGCAAGGTGGTATCCAAACCCAGCCTTGTCTTTGCCGCCACGCACCAGTTCGATATCGACGATCCGGCACAGGATTACGTCTCGCGTGCGGCGCTCAAACTCGAGGCCGCGCTCGACCATTTCAACCTCTCGCCCGAGGGCTGCCACTGTCTTGACGTCGGCGCATCCACCGGTGGGTTTACGGAAGTGCTGTTGAAGCGCGGTGCTGCCCATGTGACCGCAATCGATGTCGGGCATGACCAGTTGCATCCGCGGCTCGCCAGCGACCCGCGTGTCACCAATCTTGAGGGGTTGAATGCGCGCTATCTGGAGCCTGAAGACTACAATGACGAGCCCTTCGATTTTCTGGTCTCCGACGTCTCGTTCATTTCGCTAAAGCTGGCGCTGGCGCCAGCTCTCGAACAGGCAGAGCCGGGCGCGCATTGCCTGCTTCTGGTCAAGCCGCAATTCGAGGCGGGCCGCGAAGCCATCAGCAAGGCAGGGCTTTTGAAAGAACCGGAAACGGCACCACTGGTGGCCGCCGAACTGGAACGCTGGCTGGCGGAGGACATGGGCTGGACGAGCCTCGGCCTGATCCCCTCGCCGATATCAGGTGGCGATGGCAACGAGGAATTCCTGCTTGCCGGTGTTAAGCCGCTCGGCGCCGATCACGATGAGGATGGCGGCGACAGCGAGGACATGGACCTCGGGGACGACATCGAAGGAGACGAGGCATGAGCGCGCAAACCGTCACGATCTCGAGCCTCGGCGCCAAGGGCGATGGGGTCGCGCATGGCGCAGACGGTCCGGTGTTCGTGCCCTTCGCGCTGCCCGGCGAGACCGTCTCGATCGCAAAGGTGAAGAACGAGGGCACGATCATGTCGATCACCAGCCCCTCGCCCGATCGCGTTCAGCCGCCTTGCAAGCATTTCGGTCCCGATGGCGTCGGTGGTGTGTGCGGCGGCTGTTCGCTACAGCATATGGCAAAACCCGCCTACAACGCCTTCAAGCGCCAGATTCTGATCGACGCCTTGAAGTCGAAGGGGATCGAGGCTCCCGTTGGCGAGATCTTCGAGGCACATCCGCATCAGCGCCGCCGCCTCGTCTTCACCGCAAGGCGGCGTGAACAGGGCCTGGTCATGGGTTTCATGCAGGCGGAGACGCATCACGTCGTGCCGGTCGAGGAATGTCCCATCGCGTCGGATGGGCTGATCTCCCGGCTGGACGCCATCAAGATCATCGCCAATGCCTGTGGCGCCGAGCACTTCCGCGTCACCGTGACGGAGACGACAACCGGCCTCGACATCTCGCTCGACGGGCTGCGTGGCGGGCTCGGCGACCAGGAGCGGCGGGCGGTCACCAATGCCGTCCTCAGGCTCAAGAACATCGCCCGCGTCTCGGCCAATGGCGAGATCATCATCGAGCCGCACAAGCCGCTGCTCGATTTCGCCGGTGCTCGCGTTGTGCTGCCCCCGGGTGGTTTCACCCAGGCGACACATGAGGCGGAAGAGCATATGGCGGCGCTTGCGATCGCCCATATCGGGAAAGCGAAGAAAGTCGTCGATCTGTTTTCCGGCGTCGGCACCTTCGCATTGCGGCTTGCCCGCGCATCCGCCGTGCTCGCGGTGGAGTCCGATGAGAAGGCCGTAAAGTCGCTCGACTTTGCCGCGCGCAATACCCAAGGGCTGAAGCCGGTGACCGTCGAGCGGCGTGACCTCTTCCGCCGGCCACTGATGACGTCCGAATTCAAGGCGTTCGATGCCGTCGTCTTCGATCCGCCGCGCGCGGGTGCCGAGGCCCAGTGTGCGGAACTGGCGAAAAGCCAGGTGAAGAAGGTGGTCGCGATCAGCTGCAACCCGCTGACGCTCGCACGCGACCTCTCGATCCTGATCGCTGGCGGCTACCGGGTCGACGAGGTGACGCCGATCGATCAGTTCCTCTGGTCACCGCATGTCGAGGCGGTTGCAACGCTGAGCAAGAATAAGACTTAAACACATCCCTTGGTTGCATGTGATTTGTTGCGCCACTCCCGATAATCATCTCTGATCACGTCATCCAGAAAATGACGTGATCAGAGGGGGAATGACGATGTCTGAAGTCGCAGCCCACGGACATGGCGTCCGGGGCATGAGCCGTGAATCCCTGCAGGCCCTGGCCGGCAATGCCGATCCCGGGAAGTTCGGCAAAATGTTTGCGCGGCTTCCACCGCTGCATGCCGACGACGATGCGCTTTTCGATCTTGCGAAGGCCATGCGCGACGAGAAGGGGCCGGAGGGTGATCATCCGAAACTGCCGGCCGGCTATACCTATCTCGGCCAGTTCGTCGACCACGACATCACGCTTGATACGACGCCGCTCGACAAGCAGCGCGCCGATCCGCTGGCGACACAGAACTTCCGCACGCCGGCACTGGACCTCGATTCCCTCTATGGCGATGGGCCGGGCCTGCACCCATATCTCTATGCCAAGGAGGGTGTCCGGAAACTGCCGGGCCCCAAATTCCTGATCGGCAAGGCGCAGGTTTCCGACGCACTTCCCCGACCGGAAGAGGAACCGCCCCGGAAGATCCCAGAGCTCGATAACGACCTGCCACGCAATGCCCATGGGCGCGCCCTGATCTTCGACGAGCGCAATGACGAGAACCTGCTGGTGGCGCAGTTCCACCTGCTGATGCTGAAGTTCCACAATGCCGTGGTGGATCATCTTAAGACGACGACGACCGGTTTGAAAGATCCGGAGCTATTCGCGGAGGCACGACGGATCGTCACCTGGCACTATCAGTGGATCGTGCTTTTCGATTTCGTCGAACGCCTGACGGAGCCCGGCCTGATCCGCAAGATCAAGCACGATGGGCGGCGTTTTTATCGTTTCCGCAGCCGGCCCTATATGCCGGCCGAATTTGCGGCCGCCGCCTATCGGCTGGGGCATTCCATGGTCCGGGAGACCTACAGTCACAACGCCGTCTTTCGTCCCGGCGGCCTTGCCGACGGCACTCTCGAACTCATGTTCAACTTCACGGGCAAATCCGGTCTGATCGTGGGGGACCTTGCGCCTGAGCCCCCTCCACCCTCACCGCTTGGACCGCATCGCACGCTGCCATCCAACTGGGTGATCGATTGGCGCAGGTTCTTCGATCTGGAGACACCTCCCGAAGACCACTTCACGCTCAATCATGCCCGCCGGATTGATCCCCTGATCGTGCCGGCCCTGCATACACTTCCCGATCATCCCGAGGACATGACCACAGTGGCCGCGCGGGAATTCGTCCTGCCGTTTCGCAACCTCAGGCGCGGTTCGCAGATCGGCCTGCCATCGGGCCAGGATGTCGCCCGCGCCATGGGCTTCGAGCCGCTCAGCGACACGCAGCTTTCCCGGGGTAGAGACGGCGACGCTGCGGCGCGCAACGGTTTCCACAAGGCGACACCACTCTGGTACTACATCCTCAAGGAAGCCGAGCAATTGCATGACGGGCTGAGGCTCGGGCCAGTCGGGTCGACGATCGTCGCCGAGACCTTCCTCGGCCTTGTGCACGGAGACCAGAATTCCTTCCTCTGGCAGAGAACCAACTGGACGCCGCACCTACCGGGAAAGACTCCAGGGCATTTCACCATGGCGGACCTGATCACCTTCGTCGGCGACATCAATCCGGTCGGCGACGGCGTTGGGATAGTGCCGAAGGAGAAGTCCGCTCAGTAGGTCAGGAGCGTGCCCGAATCGGTCACGTTGGCGCAACGGCAGCGGCCGCCTACACGGCCAGGGTTCGCGGGGCAGGACACCTGCCCACCACCGCCGATGCTGCCAGACTGGTCGATGACACAGATATAGCGCTGCGGGCGGACCGGCCGGTTCTGACGCGGGGTATTCTGGCTCTCACTGATCGCGCCGCTGGTATCAGTGACCAGGACAAAGGGGAGCGAGGGGATCGATGCCGTTTCGGCCGAGGCCGGCACAACGATGAAAAGCAGGCTGAGTGCGACACAGAACAAACGCAACATGAGAACCTCGGCAAGACAGGTAACAGCTGGATTTCGCAGATGACGACGACCTTCGGGCCGTCGCGGACAAGATCCGAACGGTCGAGGGCCAACATGGTTGCAGAGATTAGAGCCAAAGACTGAACACAGGCTGAACCCTCACAACCAGAAACGAGAAACGGCGCCGCAGGGGCGCCGTTTCATTCTGTAGATTATCGGTCGCCCGATCAGGCAGCGCGACGCTGGCCGGACGATGTGCTTGCCGAGCGTTCGTCGATGCGGAACTGGTTGAGCAGAGCCGTCAGCGCTGCCGCTTCCTGGGCCAGACCATGGCTTGCCGCCGTCTGTTCCTCGACCATGGCGGCGTTCTGCTGGGTGCCCTGGTCCATGGTGTTGACGGCGGTGTTGATCTCCTGCAGGCCGGTCGACTGTTCGCGCGAGGCGGTCACGATGGCGTTGACGTGGCCATTGATCTCCTGGACTTCGCGGACGATGACGTCGAGCGCCTTGCCGGTCTCGTTGACGAGTTCGACACCCGTCTTGACCTGGTTGCCAGACGCACTGATCAGCGTCTTGATCTCCTTGGCGGCATTCGCGGAGCGCTGGGCGAGTTCACGAACTTCCTGAGCAACGACCGCGAAGCCCTTGCCGGCTTCACCGGCGCGCGCGGCTTCAACACCGGCATTCAGCGCCAGCAGGTTTGTCTGGAAAGCGATCTCATCGATCACGCCAATGATGTTGGAGATCTCGCCGGAGGACTTCTCGATGCCCTGCATGGCGCCGACAGCCTTTTCGACGATCTCGCCGGACTTTTCGGCACCGGCACGGGCGCGTGTTACCAGCTGGCCGACTTCTTCGGCGCGGCGGGCGCTGTCCTTGACGGTCGTGGTAATCTCCTCAAGTGCTGCCGCCGTCTCTTCGACAGAGGCTGCCTGCTGCTCTGTGCGGCGGGCGAGATTATCGGCAGAGGAGCGGATTTCGGCTGCACCGCCGTCAATGGCACGGGCATTGCGGCCGACAGTGGCGAGCGCGTCGTGCAGCTTCTCGACGGAAGCATTGAAGTCGACGCGCAGGCGATCGAGGTCACCGGCGAACGGGGTCTCTATGCGCGAGACCAGGTCGCCATTGGCGAGGCGGCCGAGACCGTCGGCCAAAGAATGGACCGCAAAGGAAACCTGTTCGGCTTCGCGCGCCTTGGCGGCTTCGCGCTCGCGGCGTTCCTGTTCGGTCATGGTGCGGGTTTCATCGGCTTCGCGGGCGAGGCGTCCGCGCTCGATGATGTTGTCGCGGAAGACGGCGACGGCTGCGGCCATCTGGCCGATTTCGTCGGTGCGGGCCGTGCCCGGAATTTCAGCCGATACGTCACCGCCGGCAAGCTTGCCCATGACGCCGGTCATATCGACCACGGGACGGACGACAAGGCGCGACAGGAGCATAGCCAGGATACCGATCATGGCGACGACGCCGACCAGGGTTGCAACGGCAGCGGCCGTGCGGAATTCACCGATCGCGGCAAAGGCAAGATCGCGGTCGATCTGGACGCCGAGATACCAGTCATCACGCGGCAGCCCCTTGATGGGCAGGAAGGATACCAGCACGTTTGCATCGGCAAAGGCTGTTTCGGTGATGCCGGAGCCGATGGCCGGCGTGTTTGCCGGGAAGGCGTCCTTCAGCGTCTTGGTGACGAGGTTGCCATCCCGGTGGACGAGGATGGTGCCGTCCTGCTTGACGAGGAAGGCCGAACCCTTGCCGCCCATGTCGACCGAGTTGACCATGTCGACAAGCGAAGTCAGTGAGAAGTCGGAAGCCGCCACGCCATAGAGCTTGCCGTCCTTCTTGACCGGAATGGCGGCGCTGATGATCAGATTGCCGGTCGAAGCGTCGGCGTAAGGGTCTGTCAGCACCATCTTGTCGGCCTTGACGGCGTCCTGGTACCACGGGCGCTTGCGCGGATCGTAGCCCTCCGGCAGCGGCTGGTTGGGAACGCTGGTAAAGACGCCTTGTTCATCGCCGACATAGGTCGACATGAATTCGCGGATCAGCACGGGGTTGTCGAAGGCTGCGGTGATGGCAGCGGCATCAGGCGCCTTGGCTGCGGCATTGCCCGCGAGTTCGGTCAGCATGACGCGCGCGCCGAGCCAGTTGGCAATGCTCTGAGACGCCTGGAGACCGGAGCTATCGATCTCGCTCTTGACGGCTGCACTCGTCGCATTGCGCTGAAGGCTGTCGATGTAGAAAGAGAAACCGGACAAAGCAGCCACGACCACGAGGGAGGCGACTACCAGGATCTTGGTCATCAGGTTGGAACTGGTCTTCACGATACGGTCCTGCAGAAACACTTCGCGCAGTCGATTGCGCGGGGACGTCACGGGGCATTGTGCGATCCGGACACCATCATGGTGAGGAAGCGGCAGATTTGCCGCTAAACCAGGATTAGCCTGCAGGATTTAATGGGTACTTAAGAAAAGTCCCAAAAGTAAGTAAGCCTCACATACGACGCATCGTTTTATGCGCGTTTCTTCATGAATGTCTCAAATGCGGCACGCGCCTCGGCGCTTTTGAGCTGGGCGACGAAGTGGGCGAGTTCTTCCTGCATACGGGTGCGGACCTCGTCAGCGCTGCCCTTGACCAGAGCACGGGCGATCTTCATCGCGGCCGGCGGCTTGGACGCGAGCGAGGACGCGATCTTCAGGGTCTCCGTCTCGACCTGATCCGGTGAGACCACCTTCCAGATGAGACCAGCCTCGCGAGCCTGTTCGGCGGAGAAGCCTTCGCTGGCCGCCAGCATTGCAAAGGCGCGCTGGTGACCCATGACGCGCGGGGCGATCAGGCTTGAGGCGGCTTCCGGGACGAGCGCCAGATCGACGAAGGGGGTCTTGAACAGGCTACGATCGGAGGCAACGGTCAGGTCGCAATGCATGTGCAGCGTCGTGCCGATGCCGATTGCCAGACCATCGACGCCGGAGACCAGAGGCTTGGTGACTTCGGTGAGGGCCTTGAGAAGGCCAAAGGCTGCGGGTTCACCAACGGCGCCGGCCATGGCGAAACCGAGAAAGTCGGCCATATCATTGCCGGCGGAGAAGCAGCCTTCGGTGCCGAGGAAGACGATGGCGCGGATGCTGTCGTCATTCTCGCCTTCGAGAAGGCCTGCGGTGAGCTTCTGGTACATGGCCTGCGTGATGGCATTCTTCTTGTCCGGGCGGTTGAAGCGCAGGACGAGGACGCCGGGATGGGCTTCCGGGCGGGTGATCTCAATGTGGTCGGTCATCTCGGCTTCCTCGGGTGGTCCCCACCCTCCCCTTGAGGGGGAGGGTCGGAGCGCAGCTCCGGGGTGGGGTGATCAACGACATATGCTGGACTTGGCGGAGTCACCCCCACCCGCCGCCTTGCGGCGACCTCCCCCCTCAAGGGGGAGGTGTGAGATCAGGCAAACAGCGCGCGTGCCGCTTCCAGGCTCGCCGCACCATTGACGACGCGGTCCTTGAGAGCCGCCGTCTCGGCGATCAGGTTCTCGGCGGCGAAGCGGCAGAGCGCCAGGCGGTTGTCGCGGCCGTGGTCCTCGTCCGCGAGCGCGCCCTTGGCGAGATACACGCCGGTCAGGACGAGGCCAAAAAGGCGCTGGTAAGGTGTGGCACCCGCAAGCGCTGCGGAGGCATTGCCGGCGGCCATCTGCGAAAGCAGCCATTCGGTGGCGTCTTCGAGGTCGACCAGGCTTGCGTCGAGGCGATCAGCGGTCTCGCCGAAGCCGTCGAGATTGGAGCCGCGCACCGCATTCACGATCTGCTTCAGCTCGGTGATGTAGCCCCTGATATGATTGCCGTTGGAGAGCGGCAGCTTGCGGGTAACGAGGTCGGCGGCCTGGATGCCGTTGGTGCCTTCGTAGATCGGGGCAATGCGGCTGTCGCGCCAGAAGCGGGCAGCACCGGTTTCCTCAATGAAGCCCATGCCGCCATGGGTCTGGATGCCAAGCGAGGCGACGTCAACGCCGGCATCGGTTGCAAAGGATTTGGCAATCGGGGTCAGCAGAGCTGCGCGCTCGGCCCAATGGCGGGCTTCGTCACCATCCGCGTGATGGCTCATGTCGGTGGCGTGGGCGCAGACATAGCAGATGGCGCGCGAGCCTTGCGTCAGCGCCTTCATGGTCACCAGCATGCGCGCGACATCGGGATGTTCGATGATCGGCGACATGCCCTGGCCGGTCCAGCCTGGCGCCTTCCCTTGCGTGCGGTCCTTGGCGTATTGCACGGCTTTCTGGGTTGCGGCTTCACAGATGGCGACGCCCTGCATGCCGACGGCGAGGCGGGCATTGTTCATCATGGTGAACATGCAGGCGAGGCCCTTGTTCTCCTCGCCGATCAGGTAGCCGATCGCGCCGGCTTCATCGCCATACTTTCCGTCGCCATAGATCATGGTGCAGGTCGGCGAGCCATGGATGCCCACCTTGTGCTCCAGCGAATGACAATGCAGGTCGTTGCGGGCGCCGATCGAGCCGTCGTCGTTCACAAGGTATTTCGGCACGAGGAAGAGCGAGATGCCGCGCGTGCCGGCGGGGGCATCGGGAAGACGCGCGAGAACCAGATGGATGATGTTCTCGGTGATCTCGTGTTCGCCCCAGGTGATGTAGATCTTCTGGCCGAAGATGCGGTAGGTGCCGTCATCGCGGCGCTCGGCGCGGGATTTCATGACGCCGAGGTCAGAGCCGGCATGCGGCTCGGTCAGGTTCATGGTGCCGGTCCATTCGCCGGAGACCATCTTGGGCAGGTATTTAGCCTTCAGGTCCTCAGAGCCGTGGGCGGTGACGGCGTCGACCGCACCCATGGTCAGCGTCGGCCCGAGCGCGAAGCCCATGGAGCCGGAGTTCCACATTTCCAAGGCCGCGACGTTGAGCATATGGGGAAGCCCCTGCCCGCCGAAATCTTCCGCCGCGGTCAGGGAGTTCCAGCCGCCTTCGGCCCAGGCGCGGTAGAGATTGTCCCAGCCATCGGGCACCACGACCTTGCCGTCGACCATGCGGGCGCCCTGCCTGTCGCCGATTTCGGCGAGCGGTGCGACTTCGTCACTGGCGAAACGGCCGGCTTCGGAGAGGATGGCATCAACGAGGTCGTCGCTCAGCTCGCCCAGCTTGCCGTCTTCGATAGCCTTGGTGAGGCCAGCGACGTGCTTCAGGGTGAACGCGATCTCTTCTACGGGCGCCTTGTACATGACGTGCTCCTCCATCTGGCGTATGCTTTATGCCACGCCCAGACTCCCACCCAGGAGGCGCGGCTTATTCTCACTTCTGGCTAATTGATTTTTACGTAAACGTCAAATCTTTTGCATGCGACAGGAAGCCTGGTTCCCGGTGCCATGGAGGTGAAAGTCGAGGTGACGATTGCCGCCGCAATAAAGATGCGTGAGCGGCCCGATGCCTCGCTCCTGGAGAGAACGGCAGTCTCCGAAGCAAAGCCAAGATGCGCCAATGACTTAAAACGGTGACCGGCAATGGCTCCGCGGGAATGCCTAATTCAGCGTTCTCACAACTATCGGCCTGCCCCGCTTTCGTCACATCACTGTTACCCGCGCTGACTAGTCGGAGGGTGGACTTCAACCACAAGGAGGCTCTGCCATGACCGACACCAACACCAATCATCTTTCCTGGGACGAGTGGGACGAGCTGCACAATCCGCCGCCGGCCGTGACCGACTTCGACCGCGTCGTCGAACGCGCCATCTCTCGCCGCGGTTTTCTTAGCGTGCTGGCCATGGGTTCGGCTGCCGTTGCCATGGGCTCCGTCGGCAACCTGATGAGCTCAACCTCGGCCAAGGCGCAGGAAGCCGCCTCGCGCTTCGCCTTCAAGCCGATCGACATTGCGACCGACAACACCATCCATGTGCCGGAAGGCTACAACTGGAAGCCGCTTGCCCGTTGGGGTGAGCCCCTGTTCTCCACGGCTTCCGACATCGATCCGATGAAGGGTGTGTCGCTTGAGAATTCCGACAAGGTTTTCGGTGAGAACACCGACGGCATGGAACTCTTCGTCATCGGCGGCGCCCAGGTGATTGCCGTCAACCACGAATACGTCAACAACGAAACCAACCTGCCGCACGCGCCGGAAGGCATGCCGCAGTCGCTCGAAGACGTGAAGATCCTGCAGAACATGCAGGGTGTGACCGTCATGGAAGTGGCGGAAGGCGAAAACGGCTGGGCAATCGTCGTCGACAGCCCGTTCAATCGTCGTATCCACCACAACACGCCGATGAAGCTTTCGGGTCCGGCTGCCGGCTCCGAGCTCGTCAAGACGGCTGCCGATCCCAATGGTGTTGACTGTCTCGGGACCTTCAACAACTGCGGTGCTGGCAAGACGCCGTGGGGCACCTACCTGACCTGCGAAGAAAACTTCAACGGCTACTTCGGCTCCACCAATGCCGAGTTCGAAATGCCTGAGGACTACAAGCGCTACGGCATCGTCGCCGAGACCCGCTATGGCTACGAGAAGTTCGACGAACGCTTCGACGTTTCGAAGAACCCGAACGAACCGCGCCGCGCCGGTTACGTGGTCGAGATCGATCCGTCGGACGCCTCCTCGACCCCGATCAAGCGCACAGCACTCGGCCGCTTCAAGCATGAGAACGCCGCCGTGGTCATCGCCCGCGACGGTCGCGTGGTCGTCTATATGGGCGACGACGAGCGTGGCGAGTTCCTCTACAAGTTCGTCTCCAACGGGATCTATGTCCCGGGTGGCGACACCTCCAAGCTGCTCGACGAAGGCACGCTCTACGTCACCAAGTTCTCCGACGAAGGTACCGGCGAGTGGCTTGCTCTCACCGAAGAAACCACCGGCATGAAGGCGGACGAGATCGCCGTGTTCACCCGTCAGGCGGCCTCCAAGGTTGGTGCCACCACCATGGACCGCCCGGAATGGGTTGCGGTCAATCCGGTTGCGGTCGAAGCCTATTGCTGCCTGACCAACAACAGCCGTCGCGGCGAAGTCAAGGACGGCAAGCTCCGCACCAATGCCGGCGGCGACGAGATGGCGGTCAACGCCGTCAACCCGCGTGAGAAGAACGAATACGGCCAGATCGTTCGCTGGTATCCGGCCAATGACGACCACACCGATTCGACCTTCAGCTGGGACCTGTTCGCCATGGCCGGCAATCCGGCCGTGCACAAGGACGGCGCTTATGCCGGCTCGTCGAACATCAACGAAGGCAACATGTTCAACTCGCCCGATGGCATGATGTTCGATTCGACCGGTCTCGTCTGGATTCAGACCGACGGCGAAGACTCGAACGAAGGCGAGTTCGCGGGTCAGGGCAACAACCAGATGCTCGCCGGCGACCCGGTTACTGGCCGCATTGAGCGTTTCATGACCGGCCCGAAGGGCTCGGAAGTTACCGGCCTCACCTGGTCTGCCGACAAGCGCACCATGTTTGCCGGCATCCAGCATCCCGACGCGCCCTTCCCGGACGGAGAAGGCAAGCTGCCGCGTTCGACGATCGTGGCGATCAAGCGCGACGACAACGCTCTGGTGGGCTGACGGTTCGGTCGGCAGGGCGGATGTGATCTGCCCTGCCCTCACTCCAAACGAAGAAGGCCGCCGACCGGGATTCCGGCGGCGGCCTTTCTCATTCGTGATGACCTGTTCGATCAGGCGGCGAGGCGCTGGGCGTTGCGCGGGATCTCGACATCGATCTCGAGGATCGAGACGTCTTCGTCGCGGTCCATCTTGATCTGCACCTTATCGCGGTCGAATTCGACATGCTTGGCGATCACGGCGAGGATCTCCTCGCGCAGGATGGCGACCAGGTCGCTTTCCAGCGACGCCCGTTCATGGGCGAGCAGAACCTGCAGTCGCTCGCGCGCCATCGGGGCGGAACGCTGCTTGCGGAACAGGGAGAAAATACTCATGCGGCCCTCCGCGCGAAGATCTTGTTGAGGAAGCCACGCTTCTCGCCAGGAATGGTGATTGGAACGTTCTCGCCGGCCAGACGACGGGCGGCATCGAAATAGGCCATGGCAGGCGCGCTGCGGGCGTCGGCAAGCGTGACCGGGGCGCCGATGTTCGAAGCGCGCAGGACGTCCATGCTTTCCGGAATGATGCCGAGCAGCGGGATCGACAGGATCTCGAGCACGTCATCGACCTTCAGCATGTCGCCACGCTGGGCGCGATTGGCGTCGTAGCGCGTCAGCAGAAGATGCTTCTCCATGCGCTCGCCGCGCTCGGCCTTCAGCGTCTTGGAATCGAGCAGACCGATGATGCGGTCCGAGTCGCGTACCGAGGAGACTTCCGGATTGGTGACGACGACGGCCATGTCGGCATGGCGCATGGCAAGCGTTGCACCGCGTTCGATGCCGGCGGGGCTGTCGCAGATGATCCAGTCGAAATACTTCTTCAGCTCGTTGATGACCTGCTCGACGCCTTCGGCGGTCAGGTTATCCTTGTCGCGGGTCTGCGAGGCCGGCAGCAGGAACAAGGTTTCCAGCCGCTTGTCGCGGATCAGCGCCTGGGGCAGCTTGGCGTCGCCCTGGATGACATTGACGAGATCGTAGACGACACGGCGCTCGGCGCCCATCACCAGATCGAGATTGCGAAGGCCTACGTCAAAATCCACGACGACGACTTTTTCATTGCGCTGTGCCAGCGCTGCACCGAGAGCGGCCGTCGAGGTCGTCTTGCCGACCCCGCCCTTGCCGGATGTCACGACTATCACCTTGCCCATGTGGTTCTCCTGTCTATCCCCGCTCAAGTTCACGTCATTCTCTCTGTCATGATTGCATCCCCCTCCAGCCAAAGCTGAACAGGATGCCCCTTCAATTCTGGATCCATATCGTCGGTCATCGCGTAGACACCGTCGATCGCAACCAGCTCGGATTCGAACTTACGACAGAAGATCCTTGCGTCGGCATTGCCAACGCATCCGGCGAGCGCTCTGCCGCGCAGCGCACCGTAGATATGGACGGAGCCTCCGGCGATTACTTCCGCGCCCGACTGGACCGAACCGATGACCGTGACATCGCCCTGGGTATAGATGACCGACTGACCGGAGCGGATGGTTTCGCGCACGATCATGGAGGGCGCCGAGACGGGGCTCTGCTGCACGACGACCTGAGGGGCTGCCTGATCGACAGACTTTTTCTCTGCCTTGCCCTTGGGTTTCGTCTCTGCAGATTCGGTCGTCTCTTCGCGCGGCACCTCGTAGTCTGCGGCAGGCTTTCCGCCCTTCAGCTGCGGCGGCATGCCTGGCTCGACCAGCGAGGGTCGGCCACCTTCGATGCCCATGATCGAGACATTGCGCGCCGCGAGTTCGGCAATCAGCGCCTTCAATTGCGGACGGTCGATCTCGATGTCTGACACGTCGAGCACGACGGGACGACCGAGGAAGAACCCGGCCGAACGGGCCGCGAGATCATCGAGCCGGACGAGCCAGTCGTCGAATGGCGGATCCGGCGTCAGGACGACGGCCAGGAAGGATCTACCCTTGATGCGGATGGAGCGAGGTTCGGTTAGCACTTTGGTCATCTATGTAAACAAATCGTTGACGAAAGAAGTACGGCCGATTTGGTTAACAAATGGTTAACGCGGCGAATTTTCCGTTAGGAAACAGACGGATCGGAATGTAAAAAAGCCGCCCGCGGCGAGCTCCGGGGCGGCTTGATGTTAACCCTTTCCGGCTCCTTGTGGGAGCCGGAGCAGTGGGCCCTGTCGATCAATAATAGGGCGACAGGCACTGCTGGCGAGGGCCGTTATACGGCTGGAAGGTGTTGGTGCGGCTATCGTAGGAGCGGTAGCGGGCATTGCACCAGTCATAGTGGCGCGGATTGAGGCCCGCTGCGCGGGGTGCTACCGGAGCCGGACGCGGCTGGGCAATCGCACCGCCGATGATCGCACCGGCCGCAAAAGCTGCGAGCGGATACCAGTAACCGTTGTGGTAACGATAGCCGGCGCGGCGCTCACGATAGCCACGATGGCCATTGTAGTAGCGAGCGCGCTCGTAGCGATCGATGCGACGGTCGACACGGCGGTCATAACGACGATCATAGCGATCTCGGTACTGAACATTGGTGGCATCTGTCGTGGATGCGATCGGTGCGACCGGGCGGATGACCTGCGCCTGGGCCGGGATCATACCGGTAATGGCCATGATGGACGCGAGCGCGGCGACGGCAGTCGTCTTCAATGCAGTCTTCATGATGCTTCTCCCTGCATGTTTATCAGGGTCGACCGAAACGGACTGTTATGCCCGGTCCTCGACCTTGAGACGTAAGTTAGCGAAGCTAGCCTGAACTCAGGATTAACGTCCCGTTCATGCTTCGCGTTCCGCGCGTATCGCTCCAGCGACCGTTCTCGCGCGCAAGTGCCCGTCAACGGAGGGAGAGGCCAATTGTTCCCGAACGGCTCAGTAATAGGGTGACAGGCAGGTCCGGCGCGGCCCGTGATACGGCTGGAAGCTGTTGCTGCGCCAGTGATAGGAGCGGTAGCGTTCGGCGCACCAACTGTAGTGCTTCGGATTGAGGCCAGAACCATAATGCACGACGTGACGGCGCGGGATCGGCCTGTCGACGATCACACCCGCCCGCATGGAGCGCGGCGAGATCCAGAGCCCGTTGCGATAGACATAGCCCGGCCGATGCAGCCGGTGTCCATGACCACGATAGACGTGATGCCGCGAGTAGACTGTCACGCGATCATAGTGACGGTAGCTGGTATGGCGCTCGTAGATACGGACTTCGATGCCGCCGGCGCGGGTTTCGGCCGCTGATCCCATGACCCCGGCCAAAGCCGGGCACGCGAAGGCAAAAGCAGAGACAAGCTTCATGCGTGATCCCCCTTGACCCGGAGACACCCTTCGACCGGCCGGCCCTGATGGCCGAGGCCAAGTTCGATCACATGCGGCGATCGCGAGCCTCCATCAGCAGATGCTAACCCGTTGGGGGATGCGCTGCAAGGGATTGAGGGGCAGCAAGATCGCGCAAAAAAGCGGAAGGGCGAGCACCATCCGGTTCCGCCCCATCTTCCAGGTCAATTGGTGGCGTGGCCGTTTGCTAGGCCTCGATCTCGATATCGCCCTTCGGCCGCGAACAGCAGGCAAGGATGTAGCCTTCGTCGATTTCGTCATCGAGGATGCCGCCATTGTGGTCCATCTCGACTTCGCCCGAGAGCTTCATGACCTTGCAGGTGCCGCAAAGACCGGATTCGCAGGCCGCCCCGATACGGACACCGGCGGCACGCGCTGCCTGGAGGACCGTGTGGCCTGGCGCGCAGAGGCCGTCCTTGCCGGACATGGCAAAGGTGACCCTGGTCGCCTGCTCGCCGTCGCCATGATCGGCGACCACCACCAGGGGCTCCGCCTTCACCGGCTGGAAGGCTTCCTCCAGATAGTTGCGCATGTCGAAACCGGCACCTTCCAGCGCCTCGCGCACGGTCGCCATGAAGGGCGCCGGGCCACAGCAGAAGACGGTGCGCTCCAGGAAGTCAGGCGCCAGAAGCGCAATCTTGGCCTTGTCGATACGGCCCTTCAGCCCCGACCAGAGCTGGCCGCGGCCCAGTTGCTCGATGATGAAGCCGAGCTGGAAGTTCGGCATGTCACGGGCTTTTGCTTCCAGCTCCCAGCGGAAGATGATGTCGTCGGGCGACCGGGCACAATGCAGGAAGGTGATGTCGCTGTCCGGGGTACGGTCGCTGAGGTCCCGGGTCATCGACATCATCGGCGTGATGCCGGAGCCGGCGGAGATGAAGAGATACTTGTCGCCAGGATGCTTCGCATAGGAGAAATCGCCGAGCGGCCCGAAAGCCTTCAGCGCCATGCCGGGCTTCAGGTTGTCGAACATCCAGCGAGTGCCAATCGAGTCCTTCTGCGCCTTGACCGTCACGGCGACCGTATAGGGCCGCGAGGGACTGGAAGAGAGCGTATAGGTGCGCATGACCGGCTCTGGCCCGACCGGAATTTCCAGCGTGACGAACTGGCCCGGCAGATAACGGAACCACAGGCCCGGCTTGTTGGGCTTGAAGGTAAACGTCATCACGTCGGCGGCTTCAGGCGTGACGGCGACGCATTCGAGCAGATGCTCCCGGTCCGACCAGGGGCGCATCTCGTCGACATGGCGATACTGGGTGACGGCGATGTTCATGATCAAGCCACCGCCGAGAGGCGGGCCTTGTCGCCCTGCAGGCGGCCCGTCATGAAGTTGGAATACCATTCGACGAACTGCATGACGCCACCTTCGTGATCAACGGAATAGGGACCGGGCTCATAGGCCGGCGAGCGGATACCAAAAGCGTTTTCCTCAACGATCGAGCGGTCCTGGTCGTTGGTCATGTTCCAGACATGGGTCAGTTCTTCCAAATCGTAATCGACGCCTTCGACCGCATCCTTGTTGACCAGCCAGGTGGTGGTGACCGCGGTCTCTTCGGCCGACAGCGGCAAGACGCGGAAGGAGATCGCATGGTCACCGAGGATGTGGTTCCAGGTCGTCGGATAGTGGAAGAGCAGCATGGTGCCGATATGGCTGATCGGCACATCGGCGGAGAGCGGCTTCTTGACGGCGCGCTTGCCGGACATGGTGTAGCTCTCGGCATCCTCTATCAGCGGCATGCGGGCGGTGCGGAATTGACCCGACGGGTCCATGTTGAAGGCGGACGGCAGGCCGGCGGCTTCGCAGCGTGACCAGTGCTCCGAGATGAACGGGTCATCGCCGGCACCCTGCACGCCGGTTGCGGTCGGGGCTTCCGGATACGTGCGGCAGAGCTCAGGGTGATTGCCGGCGCAATGGTAGCATTCGCGGTTGTTTTCCCAGACGAGCTTCCAGTTGCCCTTTTCGATGATCGTGTTCTTGTGGGCGACCTTGGCTTCCCACAGGCGATGCGGGCGGAGATATGGCTCGATGGACGCGCGCATCGGGCCGAAATCAGGGGCTTCGTTGGCGAGACAGACGAAGATGTAACCGCCGACGCTTTCGCAATGCACGGTCTTCAGGCCGAATTCGGCCTTGTCGAACGTCTCGCCCATCTGGCGGGCGAAGACGAGCGAGCCGTCGAGGTCATAGGTCCAGTTGTGATAGGGGCAGACGAGCTTGGCCGCAGCGCCCTTGTCCTTTGTGCAGACGCGGTGGCCGCGGTGGCGACAGGTGTTGTGGAAGGCCCGGATGACCTGATCCTTGCCGCGCACGATGACGACGGGATAGTCGCCGATCTGGGCGGTGAAATAGTTGCCGGCGCGCGGGATCTCGCAGTCATGGCCGATGAACAGCCAGTCGCGATACCAGATCATCTCCATGTCGAGCTTGAAATAGTCCTGGTCGATGTAGAATGGTTGCTCAAGGGAGAAACCCTCGCGGCGGTTCTTCAGCTGGCGCAGCACGTTGGCCTGCAGGTCCATGTCGTCCTCGTGTTTCAAAAATTCGGGGGAGAAGAGAGCACAGCCTGCCGTCGCCTTAAGAAGGCGGTGTGCATGGCTATCTCCGGTCGCCCTCCGCAACCTCAAATGTCCGTCTGCCGAGGCTGGTTTCCGGGCTCAGGAGTGGTCCATTTGCGGACCGCGTCGGCGCCTTCCCAGGGTTGCCCCCAGTGGCCTTGTGCCAAAACGCATTCTCCACCACCGTTGCGGGGGCAGCGCCGGATTTTGACCGGCTTCCCGATTTCCCACCCTCCCTAGCAGGGCAGCACCTCGAGCTTGCCTGCATCTAATCACAGGGCGCGGGGCTGCGCTGCATTGCGGAACGACACGGCCCAAATCGTTTGCGACATCGCACAGATGGCGATCTAGGGGAGAGATTTCGGGAATTTCCCATTGTTTTCGGGGAGGTGCGGCGGCAGCGTTTCTCTGGCGGCTGAAATCATGGCGCAAACGGGCGATTCGAGGCAACTACCAAGGAACTGCACTGCGGCAAGCCTCGCGAAACCTCGCTGATATAGAATACCATCAAATCATGATTAACCATGCTGCGTTAAGCTCAAGCAATCAGTCCGGGTACCGTCAGAGCGTCAAGATGCAGAAACTCAGATACTACGCGACCCCCAAAGCGGAAACGAAAACGCCGCCATCCTCGAAGGCCATCCATACCGAGTTTCTCAGAACCGGTCGGATCTCGCGCAGCCGCGAGGACTGGCTGCCGGACGAGCGCCGGTATCTTTCCTATGAGGAAGTTGCGGCGCGGACCGGGCGGCGGCTGGAGCGGGTGGCCGAGACGACCCATGAGCGGATCAACGGCTTCCATCGCTCGATCAAGTTTCCCAAAGTCATTTTCCATCGGACGCTGAACAACAGCCCGCATCTGGGCTACTGTCACGTGACGGCGGCGCGCACGAACTTCGCGCAGTATGCCGATGTCAAATGGGCCTTCTACATCGCCAACTTCTTTGCCGAACTCGGTGGGGAAGAGGTGTTCTTCGAGCAGATCAAGCAGAATTACGGACGAATGTATTTCGCCGTGGCGATCAAGCCGGAAGCAGAGGCCAAGTCGATGACCATCGACCGTTCAGTCCGCGACAACGGGCTGCTGTTCCAGACCGTGGATCCGAAAGAGGCGCTGCGAAACGTGCTGATGCTCGGCGCACGAGACGCCGAGCTCAGGAAGATCATCGCAAAGCTTTGAAAGTGGATATCGGCGCTTGGTATCAGGCGCCGAAACCGCCCACCGGCTTCTTCTTGTAGAGCAACCAGTCCTTCGAGACATAGTCGCTTGCTCCATAGATCGTTACGGTGTCGCCACCGGCTGCCTTGGAGGTGGCAAGCGCCTTTTCGGCGAAGTTGGTGAAGTCGAAGGCGTTCGGGGCCTGTTCGGAATAGCAGATGCCGAAGGACATGGTCAGCTGGCCGACACGCGGGCCGCTGGACGAGCCGACGAAATTGGTGGCCTTCAGCTTGGCGCGGACGAGATCGACGACGCGGCTGATTTCTTCCTGGTCCGACGTGTAGAGCAGCAGGCCGAAGCGGCCGGCATCGAAGCGGCAGGCGAGATCGCCACCACCGGAGACGGCTTCAAGAACCTTGGCGACCTGCATCAGGAACCGCTCGGCAACGGCCGGGCCCATCTGCTCCTGGATGCGGACATAGTCGTCGATCTCGCCGATCGCGACGCCGCAGAGCACCGGCATTTCCGGATTCACATAGATCTTGGCCACAGCCTTGTTGAAGGCGCGGCGGGAGGCAAGGCGGGTAACCGGATCGACGAACTTCGCGGCTTCGGCCTCTTCGGCCTCGCGCTGGAGGTCGGCGAGCGATGCCGTCTTGTCGACCACCGCGCGCACGACATTGCTGTTCTGGTGGGCGCGCTTTTCGGTCGCGGCCTTCAGCATCTTGATCGACTGGCCGAGCGGCGTGCCTTCGAGATCGGCTTCAGTCAGGATGGTCTTGGAGGCATGGCCGATGACGCGGCCGTAATCGGTGAGCGAAATCTTCTCTTCGTTCAGCAGGCTGATGAAATTGCTCATCTCGGCGCGAACCTGGCCATTCTGGCGGCTCAGAAGCCCGTCTTCATGGTGATGCGGCAGATATTTACGGCCGAGTTCGTCGAGGGCTTCCTGGGTCTTCACCTTGCCGAGCGCGATGAACTCGCGCACCAGTTCGGGATTGCTGCCGGAGTAGGCCTCGTAGACCAGCTCGTAATTGCGCGGCAGACCGTCGATGCCCATCTGATGCATGGCGGTCGCGACACGAAGCGCAATGCTGGCGGCCGGATTCTTGACTTGCTGCATCTGTCCATTTCCCCGAGTGAGGCTTTTCCGTCTCTTATCTGGACCATAGGCGAACAATTCTTTCTTTCGGTTACGTCGGTAGTTAAAATTCGAACGATTTCGCCTCCCCCTTTAAAAATTAGGGTGGAAACTGCCACTGGCTGCGCTGAAAAAGAGGTTTGCCGCCTCGTTCCGCACGCGATAAGGACGATCGCAGGCAGACTGGAAGGCTCTCGAAAATGGCGCGGATCATCCCGATCGCTCACGACACGGACAAGGCGGAGGCCATTGCGGCGGCGACCGAGGTGCTGCTGCGGCATCTTCCGGTGGCGATCCCCACCGAGACGGTCTACGGGCTTGCAGCCGACGCAACCCATCCGACTGCCATTACGTCCATCTACGAGACCAAGGGGCGCCCGCGCTTCAATCCGCTGATCTGCCACATGGCGGATCGCGCCATGGCGGAACGCTATGCCGTGTTCGACCCGATCTCAAGCAAGTTGGCCGAGGCCTTCTGGCCAGGGCCTCTGACTCTCGTTCTGCCGCTCAAGGAAAATTCCGGCATTCATCCGCTTGCGACCGCCGGGCTCGACACGGTCGGCATACGCGTCCCGGTCGGATTTACGGCAGAGCTCATCCGCAGTCTCGGCCGACCGCTTGCAGCACCGAGCGCCAATTCCTCCGGGCGGATCAGCCCGACGACAGCGCAGCATGTGGACGCCGATCTCGGCCAGAAGATCGAGGTGATCGTCGATGGCGGCCCCTGCCCTGTCGGCGTGGAATCGACGATCGTGAAGGTGGAGGACAGCGAGATCCGGTTGCTCCGACCGGGCGGCATTGCGGTCGAGGCGATTGAGGCCGTCACGGGCAAGTCGGTCATGCGTCCAAAGACGTCTGGAACGGCAGCGATCGAGGCGCCGGGCATGCTCGCTTCACATTATGCGCCCAATGCTGCCGTGCGGCTGAATGCGACAGAGGTGTCCACTCGGGAAGCCTTGATCGCCTTTGGTCCCGGCGACATATCCGGCGCGGCGGCCGCGCATGCGGTTTTCAACCTGAGCCCGACGGCAGACCTTACCGAGGCGGCCAGCAATCTCTTCGACTATCTGAAGCGCGCGGACGCGAGCGGGGCTGCGGGTATTGCCGTCATGCAAATCCCCGACGAGGGTTTGGGCGAGGCGATCAATGACCGGCTGATGCGGGCGGCAGCACCGCGTGGCACGGAGGGATGACAAGCATGAATGTGACCATGAGCCTTGCGGACCGGCTGCGCGCCTTCGTCGATATCGTCGGCGAGGCCAATGCGTTGACCGCGACTGCTGATATCAAACCCTATCTGACGGAGAACCGGGGCCTCTATCACGGCGCCTCGCCGCTGGTGCTGAAGCCGGGCTCGACCCAGGAGGTTTCAGCCATCCTCAAGCTCGCCTCCGAGACGGGCACATCGATCGTGCCGGTCAGCGGCCGCACGGGCCTCGTCGGCGGACAGGTGCCGCGCGAAGACGGTCAGGACGTTCTCCTCTCCCTCGAGCGGATGAACAGGATCCGGGAAGTCGATCCGGTTGCCGACGTGATCGTGGCCGATGGCGGAGCGATCCTCGCCGACGTTCAGAAGGCGGCCGAGGCGCATGACCGGCTGTTTCCTCTGTCGCTCGGCTCGGAAGGCTCCTGCCGGATCGGCGGCAATCTCGCGACCAATGCCGGCGGCACGGCCGTACTTGCCTATGGCAATATGCGCCAGCTATGCCTGGGGCTCGAAGTCGTGCTTCCGACCGGCGAGATCTGGGACGGATTGCGCCGGCTGAAGAAGGACAATAGCGGATACGACCTGCGCGACCTCTTCATCGGTGCGGAGGGCACGCTTGGCGTCATAACCGGCGCAGTGCTGAAGATGCTGCCGCGTCCGCGCGGGCGACAGGTGGCCTATGTCGGGCTCACCTCGCCGGAAGCCGCCCTCAAGCTGTTGGAAAAGGCGTCGCAGCGCTGCGGCTCGGCACTGACAGGCTTCGAGCTGATGCCGAGGATCGGCATCGAATTCACGACGAAGCATATTGCCGGTGTCCGCGACCCGCTCACCTCGGTTCATCCCTGGTATGCGCTTGTCGACATCTCGACATCGGATTCGGCCGAGACGGCTGAAACGATGATGCAGGAGCTGCTGGCCGAGGCCTTCGAGGCAGGTCTCGTGTCGGATGCGGCGATCGCTGCATCTCTCGCCCAACAGGATGCCTTCTGGCATCTGCGCGAAAGCATGTCCGAAGCGCAGAAGCCCGAGGGCGGGTCGATCAAACATGACGTATCCGTGCCCGTCTCGCGCATTCCGGCCTTCCTCGCGGAAGCGGATGCCGCCGTGCATGCGCTGATGCCGGATGCACGGATCTGCGCCTTCGGGCATCTCGGCGATGGCAATATCCATTACAACATCAGCCAGCCTGTGGGTGCCGACAAAGCAGAGTTCATTGGCCGCTGGCGCGAGGTCAATGCCGTCGTGCATGCGGTCGTGCACAAGCATACGGGCTCGATTTCGGCGGAGCATGGCGTGGGTCAGCTGAAGCGCGACGAATTGGCTGCGAGCCGACCGGCGATCGAGACCGAGCTGATGCGGCGCATCAAGCAGGCCTTCGACCCCGCCGGCATCATGAACCCGGGCAAGGTGATCGGCTGAGCCCATGACCGGCTCCCCTCGCCTTTCGCTGCGGATTGATCTTTCCAATGGTGCGCGGCTGGGGCCGGGCAAGGCCCAGTTGCTTTCGCTGATCGAAGAACACGGATCGATCCGCGCTGCAGGAGCCGCCATGGGCATGTCCTATCGGCGGGCCTGGCTGCTAGCCGACGAGATCAACCGGATGTTCAAGGAGCCGTCGATCTTCACCCGGCATGGCGGCAGAAGCGGCGGTGGAGCCGGACTGACACCGTTCGGCGAGACTTTGCTCGGTGCATGCCGGCGCATGGATGCGGAAAGCCGGAAAGCACTCCAGACCGATCTCGCATGGCTTGAGAGCATGCAGTCAGTGGAGTTCGCCGGCGGTCGAAAGGGCGATGACGAAGGCTGAGGCCTCAGCGTGGAGCCTGGCGAAACAGACCTTCCGAAGCGATCGAGACCGTCTTGAACAGCAGATGCACCCGCATTCCATGCGCGAGGGCGAGTTGGCGGCACGAGCGCCGGGTGACCTCGGCGATTAGGGGCTGGCCGTGGCAATCGACGGTCAGTGTCACACTGCCGCCGTCGCGCTCGGCAAGCTCGACGATATGACCCGAGAGCCGGTTGAGTGCCGAAAGCCCCTCGCCTGCCTCGGTCGCGACGACGATATCGGAGACGGGAACGAAAACGCGGACGCGGGTGCCAACCGGTAGCGGGGTTTGCCGCAGAAGGATCGGGCCGGCAGCCGACAGCGCTTCCGTGAGGTCGTCGTCCTCGTAATGCCCCGTGATCTCGGCTTCGATGAAATTGCCGGCCGGAAGGTCGCCCGAAGCCTGAGCCACCGTCGCCAGCGCCTCATCGGGGCGCCCGACGGCATTCGCCCTGCCGGCGTCCAAGGTGACGACGGCCGTCGCCAATCGTGCCACCTCTTCGACGGAGTGGCTGACATAGAGGATCGGTACGCCGAATTCGTCGCGGATGCGCTCGATATAGGGCAGGATCTGCGCCTTCAGGGCATTGTCGAGGGCGGAAAGCGGCTCGTCCATCAGGAGAAGTTTCGGACTTGCCATCAGCGCGCGGCCGAGGGCCACGCGCTGCTTCTCACCACCGGAGAGATGGGAGGGCCGGCGGTCGAGCAGATCGGTGATGCCGAGGAGCGACGCGATGCGGTCGAGGTCTTCTCGGCGTTCGGTGCGCGGAAGCAGGCGTTCTCCGTAGCGCAGGTTCTGCAGAACGGTCTGGTGCGGAAAGAGGCGTCCCTCCTGGAAGACATAACCGATGCGTCGGCGATGTGGCTGCACGAAGGTCGAGGCATCGCTCCAGGTCTCGCCGTTGAAGCTGATGCGACCCTCCTGAGGTCGGATCAGGCCGGCGACGATGTTGATCAGCGTCGTCTTGCCGGAGCCGGAAGCGCCGAACAGCGCCGTCAGGCCCTCGCCCAACACGAGATCGGCCTCGAGCGTGAAATCACCCTGACGATGGCGGATCGACAGCTCCAGCATCAGGCGGCTCCCACGCGGGCGGCGATGCGGCGTGACAGAAACTCGGAAGCGATGAGGGCACCGAGCGACAGCACGATTGAGATCACGGTGAGGCGCATGGCGGCGAGGTCACCGCCGGGCACCTGGGTATAGGTGTAGATTGCCGAGGCGAGTGTCTGGGTCTCACCGGGGATGTTGGAGACGAAGGTGATCGTGGCTCCGAATTCGCCCATCGCCTTGGCGAAGGCGAGGATGACGCCGGCGGCAACTCCAGGCAGGATGAGCGGCAGGGTCACCGTGAAGAAGACGTAAGCTGGTGGTGCGCCGAGCGTGGCGGCGGCGGCCTCCAGGCGGCGATCGACAGCATCGAGTGACAGACGGATGGAGCGGACGAGCAGCGGAAAGCCCATCACGGCCGCAGCGAGTGCTGCCCCGGTCCAGCGGAAGGAGAAGACAAGGCCGAAGCTCTGCTCCAGAAAGGCGCCGACCGTGCCCCGTCTGCCGAAGGTGATGAGAAGAAGGTAGCCGGTGACGACAGGCGGCAGGATCAGCGGCAGATGCACGAGGCCGTTGAGAAGCGACTTGCCCCAGAACTCCTTGCGCGACAGGAGCCAGGCAACGACCAGCCCCAGCGGCAGCGAGAAGGTGACGGCAACCGCCGCGACCTTCAGGCTCAAGAGCATCGCGGTCCATTCTTCGGCCGTCAGGGTCAAATGTGGTATCCCGGATGCTTGGTCATGGCGGTTCTGGCTTCAGTTGGTCTTGGCGAGCACGGTGAAGCCGGCAGCGGTGAAGATGGCATGGGCGTCTGCGCCCTGCAAGTAAGCGAGAAAGTCGGCAGCGCGCGGGTTTTCGCTCTCGGTCGTGAGCGCCGCCGGATAGACAATGGTGGGATGGCTCTCCTCGGGGAAGCGGTCGAGGATCTTCACACTGGGGTCGACCCAGGCATCCGTCTCGTAGACGATGCCGAGTGGTACCTCGCCGCGGGAAACGAGCAGCAGGGCAGCGCGGACATTCTCCGCCTGGGCGACCTTGTCCTTGACGCTCTCCCATACGCCGAGGCTTTCCAGCGCCGCTTTGCCATAGGAGCCGGCGGGCACGGCATCGACATTGGCCATGGCCAGACGCTCACTGCCGAGAAGGGTTGCGAGCGGGAAGCCAGGGGCGATGGTCGTGGTCACGGCCGAGTCCTTCGGCGCGACAAGTACGATCCGGTTGCCGAGAAGGTTGGTCCGGGTATCCGCCTTGATCTGGCCCGCCTTTTCCAGGTGGTCCATCCATTTGAGGTCGGCAGAGATGAAGAGGTCTGCAGGCGCGCCCTGCTCGATCTGCCTCGCCAGGGCCGAACTGCCGGCCAGGGAGAGCCGCACGTCCGTTCCGCCCGCTTGCTTCCAGGCGGCGGCAATCTGTTCGATGCTCTCTTTCAGACTGGCGGCTGCGAAGACAGTAACGGGCTCCTCGGCGCGGGCCGCCGTCAAGGGCAGGCTTGCTGCGGCCACGGCGATCAGCGCGGTGACCGCGACCACTGCCGTTTTCAGAACCCGGACCACGGGGAACTCCATTTCGATATATCTCTCGGGATATATCGATAGTCAAAAACAAACCCGCCGACAAGAGGCCGGCGGGTCGCCTTGAAACCGCGTGATCAGGCCTTCAGCTGCGCCAGACTGAACAGCAGATCGGCCGAGATGGTGCCGCCTCCGCCCGCCAGAATGGTGGCCGCAGAAGAGGCTCCGACATTGTTTTGCGTGTCGTACATGGCCGTGTAACGCTGCAGGAACCGCTCCAGCTTGGTCGGGTCCTGGAGATCGGCGAGCTTGAGGTTTTCGTTGATGATCCGTGCCTGCTGGTCGACATCCATGTTGGAGAATTCGTCCGAGAAGCCGAAGGTCGTCCGGAAGACCGCCATGAGCGCGTCGTCGGCGATGAGGCCATAGGCATCGGTGATGTTGGGCGCGGCGCGCTGGAAGTAGAGCGCCAGGCGCACCGCCTCGTTGCTCTCCCCTTCGGCCTCTTCCAGCGTCTGCCGGAGATATTTGTTGACCGTTTCCATGGTCTCGCCGCGCTGCTGGATCGTGCCCATCGTCTCGCGGGTGAGATTGCCATTGGCATCAAAGTTGAAGGAAGCGACGAGTTCGGCCCAGCGGCTGTCCGGCTGCTGATTGACGAAGCTCTTGCGGTCGGAGAGGTCCGAACCGAAAGCCTGCTTGAGGAAGTCGTCGGTGACGTCCTTGGGATCGAGCCCATAGGCGCCGATGACGACATCGAGGACTTCGCGATCGGCCAGCAGTTCCTTGACTGTGCCGATCGACTGGATGCGCTCCTGGTAGACCTCGGCCTTCTTGGTCGCAGCTTCCCGTGCGGCCGTCTTCTCGTTTGCATCAAGGAAGCGGACCTCATTGATGACGAACTGCTTGGCGATCATTGTCGCCGTCAGCGTGTTGTGCGGCGCAAGCGGCACGCCGGCATTGCCTTCACTATCGAAGTTGAAGAGCTTCGACATTTCGATCAGGCGCGTGTCCTTGGACTTGTTGGCAAAGCTGTTCGGATCGGTGAAATCGCTGGTAAGCGCGCGCTTCAGGTCGCGGGTCGAGAACTCGTTGGCCTCGAAGCCGAAGGTGCGCTGCAGGACGAGACGCATGGTCGTGTCGGCCAGAAGCTTGTCGACGTTTTCGACCTTGGCCAGATTGGTCTTGAAGAGATCGATGAGCGCTTCCTTACGCTCTTCGTCCGCGTCGTCATAGAAGGTTGCAAAGCCGGAATGGGTCGATGCGAGCTGGGTCGAGCCCTGGGCAGTCATGCCTGATTCCACCGTGCCATCGCTGGCGAAGTTGAACTTGCCGGCAATCGCGACCCAGGCGTCACCACCATTCGTGGCGGCATAGCTGTTTGGATCGGAGGTGTCGCTCGTGACAATCTGCTTGAAGGTCGAGGCTGTCATCGAGCCCAGTTCGAAGGCCGTGCGGACATAGTTGAACAGGCGTGTATCGGCGGTCAGCTCATCGACCGAGGTCAAGGTCGAGATCTTCGATTCGTAATAGGCGCGCTCACGCTGACGATAGTAGTCGGTGACATAGATCTGCTCTTCGTTGACATAGAGCGAGACAGTCGCCTCCTTCTGGGCGGCAGTCTGGGCGGTGGCGCCCGACAGCGAACCGTCGGCATTGAAGCTGAAAGCCTGGGCGAGCTTGAGGAATTTCGACGCATTGGCCGCACCATTCGCGACCATCTGATTGACGTAGCTGTCCGGATCGGAGGTGTCGCTGGTGAGCACCTTGGTCAGATGATCCTTGGTGTAATAGGTGCCGTCGATGCCGTAGGCGTCAAGTGCGAAGGTCATCAGGCGGCTGTTGTTGACCAGACCGCTGACGCTGATGATGTTGTCGATCACTGCCTCGTAGTAGAAGGCTTCGGCCTCCAGCGTGTCGCTCTGGGCGGCAAGCGAGGCTTCGTATTTCTCCAGCAGTCTTGCCTGTTGGGAATCCGTCTGCAGATCGGTCTTTTCCGCCGAGAACTGGAAAGAGGCGGCGAAGTTGCGGTAGCGCTCGTCCGTCAGCTGGTTGGCAAAGCTCTTTTCATCCGACAGATCGCTTTCCAGCACCTTCTTCATGAAAGCCTTGGCATAGGTCATCTCTTCGAGACCATGGGCCTTCATCGCATAGGAATAGAGCTGGTAGTCGTCGAGGAAGCCCTCAAGCGTCGTGACCTTGCCGATGTTCTCTTTAAAGTACTCGGTCTGGCGCGCGACGAGCGGATCGGAAGCGGTGCGGTTGATGCTCCCCTTGATGTCACGATTGACGAGATTGTAGCTCAGATAGGTCGAGACCATCAGAATTCCTTAGAGAACACAGCGCGCGCGAATCACAGTATGGCGCAAATTCCTTGCCTCAAGCTTTATGAATTCATGAAGAAGCCTCAGGTTGTTTCTGCGCTCTAATGTCGATGCGCAGCCCAGTCGGGCAGGATCCGTTTCGTGTCGGAACAGATCGATACGGACTTTCACCTTTTCGAAACCGTGACCGGTACGACAAAACTAACCATTTGACCGCGCAAGGTTTTCTTTACCGCGTCTTTTAAGCTGTCTCCAACAGCGGCTGGCTATCTTGCCCCTACAGAGGACGAAAAGTCCCGAACAGACGAGCACATGACGCGCTCTCGGGTAAAACAAGGGTAGCATGAAGATGACGAACACGGTTTTGAAGCCAGCATGGGCCGGCGCCACTCTGCGTCTGGATCCCTCGCGGTTCCCCCAGCAGGTGACTTACGCTTTGCGGGGCGCTCTGGGCGACGTCACAATCACCATAGACGAGCGCGGTGCCGTTCTGCGCAAGGTCCTTCCGGGTAGCGGCCTGCCGCTTTCCTTCGCTCTTCCAACGCGCGCCTTCAAGGGCGTTGCCGCTCGGGCCATCGACCATGGCGACGGCGAAGTCACCGTGACGCTCGAACTGCATCACGAGGACCCGGATCTGTGCATTCCGCTCCTGGTCGCGCATGATCTCTGCGATATCGCCGCTGACTGGCGCGGCTGGGCAGATGCCTTCCGCATCCCGATGCTGATGGTCGAGGCCGACGGCGTTGCCCGCCCGCTCGAAGAGCACCTCGGCGATGTGCGCACCAAGGAGACGCAGCCGCGTCGCCGCCACTCCTATTTCGCCGAGCGTCGTCCGCGCTTCCTGGTGCGCCGCACGACCGGCAAGCTGGGTGTAACCATGAAGATTTCCGGAAAGGAAATCATCGCACGCAACTGATTGCGTCCCAAGACTGAACAGCCAGAGGCCCGGAAGGCAACTTCCGGGCCTCTGGCTTTTGAGGGATATCGGCTTGCCGCGTCTCGAAATGAAACGAGATCGGCGCTTTGATTTGCGTCACCTGAACACAGCTCAGGCGAAGGGAATGGCCGCGACGAGGCCCAAGAAAATAATGAGGCCGACGCGGTTGTTGGACTTGAACAGCGCCAGGCACTGGGCGCCGTCATCGATGTCGAGCACCTTGATCTGCCAGGCGAAGAGTGCGCCGGCCATCAACAGACCGATAACGGCGGGGAAGGCCGCACCGGCAGCGATGAAGGCACAGAGCAGCAGGACGAGCGTCAGGCCGTAGAGGCCTGCCAGCCAGATCTTGGTGTCGCGATCGAAGAGACGCGCCGTCGAGCGCACGCCGACCAGCGCATCATCCTCGCGGTCCTGATGGGCGTAGATCGTGTCGTAGCCGATCGTCCAGGCGACCGCGCCGACATAAACGAGGATCGCCGCCAGCGAGAGATTGCCGTGCAGGCCGGCCCAGCCCATGAGGCCGCCCCAGGAGAAAGCCAGTCCGAGGAAGAATTGCGGCCAGTCGGTGAAGCGTTTGGCGAAGGGATAGATCGCAACAATGGCGAGCGAGAGTATGCCGAGCATGATCGAAAAGCTGTTGAAGCAGAGCAGGACGGCAAGCCCAACCAAGGACTGCACGATCATGAAGATCTTCGCATTGCGGCGCGAGATGCGCCCCGACGGCAGCGGACGCGAGCGGGTCCGGGCAACTAGGTTGTCGATATCGTGGTCGACGAGGTCGTTATAAGTGCAGCCGGCACCGCGCATGGCGACAGAACCGACGAAGAACAGGAAGAGGTGGAAGACGAAAAGCGCAAGGTTCAGGCGCCCCTCGGCCGCAAGCGCATTGGCGGCAAGCGCCGAGGACCAGAAGCAGGGCCACATCAGGAGCTGCCATCCGATCGGCCGATCCCAGCGGGCGAGCTGGGCATGCGGCCAGAGCCATCGCGGCAGAATGCGATAGACGAAGTTGTCGGAGGGCGCGTCGATGACGCGATCGATGTTCGGCTCGGTGGTGCTCATGCCCAACTGATAGAGCATGGGCGGGTTCAAGAAAACCGCCCGCTCCCATCGCTGCTGCAAAATCGGCTGCGGCTTTTTCGTCAGTCGAAGCTGACGCCGAATTTGTAGCTGGCGGAAACGCCGAACATCAGCTGGTTCTTGGAGCCACGCTCCTGCACCAGACTCGAATCGGCAGCCGGGCCGGCGAGCCGCTTGTATTCGGTAAAGGCGCTCATGGCGATCTTGTCGGTGGCATTCCAAGTGATCGCACCGCCTGCGCCATAAGAGGTGACGCCACCGTCCGGATTGTACTGGCCAAGCCCCGAAGCTGCGGATTCGGCAGCGTCCACGCCGTAATAAGCGCTGGTGTAACCGCTGGTGGCGAAGGTCATGCGCGGTCCGGCCGAAACCCTGAGATCGGGCGCGATATCAGTGAAGGCATCGACCGCGACGTCGGCAACCAGCCCATCATGGGCTCGGATGCCTTGGCGGACTTCGGCGCGCGCACGCATCCAGTCGGTGACATAGACATCGGCGAAACCGCCGAGCTCACCGCCCCACTTGACCTCGGAGAGGCCCCGCAGCGCATCATCCGTACCAGCGTCGCGCGAGGGCACGAATTTGCCGACAAGCCCGGCGCGCAGAACGTCGGTGTTGTAGATCGCGAAAGACGGGTTGTCGTTGCGCGAAGAGAAGCGCGGCGCACCGCCACGGCCGACCGAAATGATCGGCTGGAAGAAGAGCTTGCGGTTCTTGGAGCCTTCGAAGGTCGGTGCGGAGATGCCAGCGCCGCCCAGCGTGACATACCAGTTTCCGGAGAAGAGACCGTCAGCAAAGGCCGGCGAAGACGAGACCGCAACCGATGCGGAAAGCAGGGCGAGAAAACGCAGCCTGTTCATGAAGACCCCCAAGAAAACGCAGTACACAAGACCGAAGATGCGATCTCAACTTCGTTCAATATTTCAGGGATGCGTTACAGGATCTTTAACCACGTCGGCGTGCACGGACCGCTTGCCTGTCACGACCATCAGGCGCACTGATCGATCCATCACCCAAGCTTCTGGATTCATGTGGAAATCCTCCTCGACAGGCGGTTTCGACCCGGATCTTTGCCAAATCGTGTCCTGAGGGCGTGTTTCACCTTGACCTTGGGGCCTGAGGCGACTTTGCTGCGGAGCAACGAGAACAGGAGACCCGTCATGGCCGTCGATACATCCGCCCGTACCCCCACCTTCACCTATGTCGACGGAGAATGGTTTACCGGCAATCCACCGCTGATCGGGCCGGTCTCGCATGCGATGTGGCTGGGTTCGACGGTGTTCGATGGTGCGCGCTGGTTCGACGGCATTGCCCCGGATCTCGACCTGCATTGCCAGCGCGTCAATCGCTCGGCCGCCAATATGGGCATGAAGGCGACCATGGAGGCCGCGGAGATCGAGCGCCTCGCCTTGGAAGGCGTCGAGAAGTTCGACGGCAAGACCGCGATCTACATCAAGCCGATGTATTGGGCCGAACACGGCCAGATGGGCTCGGTGGTCGCAGCCGATCCGGAATCGACGCGCTTTGCGCTCTGCCTTTTCGAAGCGCCGATGCACACGGCAAAGCCCTCCTCGCTGACGGTTTCCCCCTTCCGGCGTCCGACGCCGGAATGCGCGATGACCGATGCCAAGACCGGCAGCCTCTACCCGAATTCCGGCCGCATGATCATCGATGCCCGCAATCGAGGCTTCGACAATGCGCTGGTGCGCGACATGAACGGCAATGTGGTCGAGACGGCCTCCTCCAACGTCTTCATGGTGAAAGATGGCGTGGTCTTCACCCCTGCCGCCAATCGCACCTTCCTTGCCGGCATTACCCGCGCCCGCGTCATGGGCCTGCTGCGCCAGGCAGGCTTCGAAGTGCGCGAGGTGACGCTCTCGGTCGAGGACTTCATGAATGCCGACGAAATCTTCCAGACCGGGAATTATTCCAAGGTCGTTCCGGTGACACGTCTCGACGATGCGCAGTTCCAGGAAGGGCCGGTGACGCGCAAGGCCCTGGAACTCTACATGGACTGGGCAAAATCGACGGCCGGCACGGACGGCTGATCGGCGCGCCCCGACCTTCCCCTCTGGGCCGCTTGATCGCGGCCCCTCGCCTCTCTATCTCTCGCTGAACTGACTGTTTCCATTTTCGGAAGGATCTCCCTTGTCCGTCTTCAAGAACCTGCCCTCCCCGCCCGTCGTCGCAAAGAAGCCCGTTTCCGATACCCGTCATGGCATCACACGCACGGACGATTACGCCTGGCTGCGCGCCGACAACTGGCAGGCAATGTTCAAGGATACCTCGATCCTCGATCCGGATATCCGCTCTTATCTGGAGGCCGAAAACGCCTACATGGAAGCGGCGATGGCGGACACCAAAGAGCTGCAGAAGACGCTGTTTGCCGAGATGAAGGGTCGCATCAAGGAAGACGATTCCTCCATCCCGATGAAGGACGGCGCGTTTGCCTATGGCTCGGCCTTTGTTACCGGCGGCGAGCAGCCACGCTATTTCCGCATTCCGCGGGACGGCAATCCGAAGGACGAGACGATCCGCGAGCTGCTGCTCGACGGCGACAAGGAGGCAACGGGTAAGGACTATTTCCGCCTGTCCGGCATCGACCACACGACTGACCACGCCTTCGGCATCTGGGGTTACGACGACAAGGGCTCGGAATACTACACGCTGCGCATCCGCGATCTCTCCACCAAGCAGGATCTCGACGACATCTTGGAAAACACCGCCGGCGGCGGCGTCTGGGCGCCCGACGGCAAGAGCTTCTTCTATACGCTGCAGGACGAGAACCACCGTCCGTCCAAGGTCTTCCACCATATCGTGGGTCAGCCGCAGTCGTCCGACCGGCTCGTCTACGAGGAGAAGGACCCCGGCTTCTTCATGGGCGTCGGCGGTTCGCTGCTCGATGACTTCATCTTCATCGACATTCATGACCACGAGACATCCGAATACCGCCTGCTTTCGACCAAGGACCTGATGGCCGAGCCGGTGCTGGTCGCAGAACGCGAGGAAGGCGTCGAATATTCGATGACGGAAGGCGGAGACGTTTTCTACATCCTGACCAATGCCGATGATGCCAAGGACTTCAAGATCGTCGAGGCGCCGGTGACTGCTCCCGGCAAGGAGAACTGGAAAGAGGTGGTGCCGCATGAGCCGGGCCGTCTGATCCTCAACCACATGGCCTTTGCCCGCCACCTCGTCTGGCTGGAACGTCGCGAGGGTCTGCCGGTCATCATGATCCGCGACCGCAAGTCGGGCGAAGAGCATTCGATCGCCTTTGCGGAAGAAGCCTATTCGCTCGGGCTTCAGGGGGCAGCCGAATACGAGACGGATGTCATCCGCTTTTCCTATTCGTCGATGACGACGCCCTCCCAGCTCTTCGACTACAACATGGCAACGCGCGAGCGCACGCTTCTGAAGACCCAGGAAGTGCCCTCGGGTCACAAGCCGGAGTACTACGTCACCCGCCGGGTGTTCGCCGAAGCGCATGACGGCGAGAAGGTGCCGGTCACCTTGCTCTACCGCCGCGACACCAAGCTCGACGGCTCCGCACCCTGCCTGCTCTATGGCTACGGCGCCTATGGCATCACCATTCCGGCCGGTTTCAACACCAATTGCCTGTCGCTCGCCGATCGCGGCTTCGTCTATGCCATCGCCCATATCCGCGGCGGCAAGGACAAGGGTTTCTCCTGGTATGAAGACGGCAAGATGGAAAAGAAGGTCAATACCTTCAAGGACTTCATCTCGGCTGCCGACCACCTGGTGAAAGAGGGCTTTACCGCCTACGACCGGATCATCGCCGAAGGCGGATCTGCCGGCGGCATGCTGATGGGGGCCGTCGCCAACATGGCGCCGGAGAAGTTCGCCGGCATTATCGCCGCCGTGCCCTTCGTCGACGTGCTCAACACCATGCTCGACGACACCCTGCCGCTCACCCCGCCGGAATGGCCGGAATGGGGCAACCCGATCGAGTCGGAAGAGGAATATCGCTGGATCGCGGCCTATAGCCCTTACGACAATGTCGAGAAGAAGCCTTACCCGCCGATCATCGCATTGTCAGGCCTCACCGACCCGCGCGTGACCTATTGGGAGCCGACCAAGTGGATCGCCAAGCTGCGCGAGACGGCGCCTGAGGCTGGACCGTTCCTGCTGAAGACCAACATGGCCGCAGGCCATGGCGGCAAGTCCGGGCGCTTCCAGCGATTGGAAGAGATCGCCTTTGAATATGCCTATGCGATCAAGGTGGCGGGGAAGGTCTAAAGCGGCAGCGCGGTCGCAGGCTCCAAGCAATAACGGGTGCGTTTTTGGCATTGCTTCGGCAATGCCTTAAACAGCCACGCCTCAAGGTCTTGATTCGCGGCCCGTACTTTCAGTCGCGACATTGCGCAAGGGGCAATTCTTATAGCGACATCGCCAGCGCAAGCTTCGCGCAAGGTTGAAAGGTTAACAAAAGGTTAATTCTTCAACTGAGGTGTCCGCCATGAGGATCGATAGCGGCCTGAGCGGCTACTCCTACCAAAGCCGGTACGTGCCAAATACGACCGGCTCGGAGGATGCTGCCCCCGAAACGTCCAACACCAGCGCGCCCCGCGCGAGCGGCGCCAGCACGTTTTCGAGCACGCTTCTGTCGAACCAGCTGGCTTCGGCGCTGTGGACCGTCGAAGGATCGCGCAAGGCGATCGTCGACATCGGCAATGGCCCGAACCGGGATCGCCAGCCCGCCGATTCCCGGGTGCAGATGGTGGAAGCCGCCTACCGGGAATACGAGATAGCCCCTTCGCCCTATCAGGAATTCTGATGAGACGATGCGGTCAAGAAGGCCGGCCGGCATGATGCCTGGCCGGCCTTCTTGCGTCTGGGCATTCCCTTAGGGGTGTTGATGCGCATGATCTGCGCCGTGCCCATGGTGAGCGTGATCATGACCATGCGCCTCCTCGCAGGACGCCTTCCCCGTCCCACAGCAGGACGATGACAGGGTGATTGTTTCTCCTGCTCGCCACTCCCGGTAGCTCTGACTGAGGATCTGGACAGAAGAATTGAGGAAGAGGCCCGCCATGATACCGGCGACGATCAGGTCGGGCCAGGCAGTCGCGGTGCCCCAGACGCCAAGGGCTGCGATCATGACGATGACATTGCCGATCGCATCGTTGCGCGAGCAGAGCCAGACGGAGCGGACATTGGCGTCTCCATCCTTGTAGGACATCAGGAGAAGCACGCTGGCGACGTTGGCGGCGAGCGCCAGAAAGCCGATGAGACCCATGACCGGCGCCTCAGGCACACCACCCTGGAAGACACGCCAGATGGTGGAGCCGAAGACCCAGAGGCCCATGAGGAAGAGGCTGATACCCTTGGCGGCGGCGGCCATGCTGCGGGTTTTCAGCGAGGCGCCGATGACGGCGAGCGAGATACCGTAGGTTACAGCATCGGCGAAGAAATCCAGCGCATCGGCCTGCAGCGCCTGGGAACGGGCAAGTTGGCCGGCGGTCATCTCGACGGCGAACATTCCGGCATTGATGGCGATCACCAGCCAGAGCCGGCGCTTGTAGGTGTCGGACATGCCGTCGAAAGGGGCATGGTCATGGCCGCAAGCAGCACTCATTTCTGATATCCTTCTGGTCTTGATGAGATCATGCACTAAGCTTAGGATCTCTAGCGACTAGAGGTTCAAGAGGTTTTTTCCATGTTTTCGATCGGGGATCTGTCGCGGCGCGCCGGGGTCAAAGTGCCAACCATCCGTTACTACGAGCAGATGGGGCTGATCTCGGCGCCCGACCGCACGGAAGGCAATCAGAGGCGCTACGAGAAAAGCGACCTGGAGCGACTGACCTTCATCCGCCATGCCCGCGATCTCGGCTTCCCGATCGAGGCGATCCGGGAGTTGCTGACGCTCAGCGGCCACCCGGAAGAGCCCTGCGAACGGGCAGACCACATCGCCCGGGAACAGCTCGACGACGTCAGGGAGAAGATTACGCGGCTGAAGAAGCTGGAGGCGGAACTGGCGCGGATCGTATCGCATGACGGGTGCCATACGGTGGGCGATTGCTATGTGATCAGGGCGCTGTCCGACCACGGCTTGTGCGATCACGAGCATTGAGGAAGCTCTTTCAGCTCCCGTCGCTCACACCGTGATCGGCTCGATCACGCAGCCGACTCGATTTCGAACTCGAAGTGGACCCGATCATAGGGGAAAACGACGCCTTCATCTGACCTGTCGATAACACCGCTGTTCAAGAGGGTCTCAAGATCGGCATGAACGGCCTTGAAGTCGCGACCGACACGTCGAGCGACTTCGCGCTTGGTCAGCGGACCCTGCCCTGTCATGACCTTCATGATCTCAAGCCTTTTGGGTGTCAAAACCCGATGCATTGCTTCCCAAGAGGGGAAACTGAAGCTGCACTCGCTGCGTGGTGCCGACTGCCCCGTAGCAGCCTTCATGGCATCGGCGAGCACTTCCATTGTCTCATCGAGACTTTCGATCTTAACCTTGAGCGTTGTCATCCAACCACCCTTCCACGTCTGCCAGAAAATCCGCAGTCAATTGGTCTATGCCACTAAACGCGTAAGGAGTTTCAATCGCTCCAATATGCCGGTGATCACCCTTCCCAGCCTCATTGTCATAACGCAACACGCATACACCTTCGGAAACCAGGGCGAGGCTGTATTTGAACTCATGAAGGCTACCCCGGACGACAACCGGGACATGCCAAATCAAGACCTCGACGAAAACCCCGTCGCGCGCAAAGCTGCGCATCCTACGGATCAACGTCGCATTCGCCATCCCTCACCTCACGGTCATTGATGGACTCTACTCCATCACCGGCCGTCCGAAAAGATCGCCGTTGACAATCGATTTAAACTGACGCATCACAGCCGCCATGATCGACATTCGCGCAAACATCACCTGCACGTATTTTTGGGCCTACCGGTAACCGGCGGCCTGACAAGATCACATTGTCAACAGGCCGCCGTCAGGCGGCCTTGTTGTTTTCCGGACGACTTTCCCCCTGACGGCACGAAATGAGACCAAGGGAAAGCAACATGACCGAAGATACTGATCTCACCCTCCCCCGCCCGCCGATCGTGGCCATTCGCCATGCCAAGCCGCGCGACCTGCCGGAACTCAACGCCATGATCCTGGCGCTCGCGCAGCATCACGGCGATGCTTCGGCGATGACGCCCGATGTCCTTGAGCGCGATCTGTTCGGACCGATGCCCTGGATCCAAGCGCTGGTCGCCGACAGCGGCGAAGAAGGCCTGATTGGCTACGCGATCCTGGTGCCGCTCTACAAGGCGCAGGAAGGCAAACGCGGCATGGAGCTGCATCATCTCTTCGTCCGCGACGGCCAGCGCGGCAATGGCATCGGCCAGCATCTCGTCGACCGGGCCCGCCAGATCGCCCGCGCTTCCGGCTGCGACTTCCTTTCGGTGTCGGCCGCCACCGGTAATTTCGCCGCGCATCGCTTCTACGAGAACATGGATTTCATTCCGCGGCCGGTGACCGGCATGCGTTACCTGCAGGCCTTGAGCTGAGCCTCACCGACAGACGCAAGGAGGAACCTCATGCCCCGCATCGTGATTGCCCTGCAGAACGACTATGCCGACTGGGAGCCCGCGCTCTTGATGGCGGCCACGCGATATTGGCTGAGCTGCGAAGTCGTGACGGCGAGCCCGGATGGCAAACCCGTCATCTCCATGGGCGGGCTGAAGGTCACACCCGACATCGGCTTTGACGCCATCGATGCCGAGCAGTTCGATGCCATGATCATTCCCGGCGGCTATGCCTGGGAAAAGGGTTTGGCGTTCGACTTTACAGCGCTCGCCACAGCGTTTCGCGACAAGGGCAAGGTTCTCGGCGGGATCTGCGCGGCCGCAAGCGCGCTGGCGGCGACCGGCGTTCTCAATGATGTCGCGCATACCGGCAACTCGCTCGCTTCGCACAAGAAGCATCCCGCCTATCGCGGCGAAGCGCGCTATGTCGACCAGCCGCAAGCGATGCGCGATGGCACAATCGTGACGGCCGCCGGCACTGCGCCGGATACGTTTACCGTCGAGGTGTTGAAAGCGCTTGGTCTTTACGGACCCGAAGCGGAAGCAGAGCTGGCAGCCTTTGCCGCCGAGCACCGCCGCTGAATGAGTCCCTTGAGGTCAATGGCGAACGGGCGGGTTTTCCGACCACTTCTGCAGCGTCGTCTTGATCAGAATGAGAGCCGCCTGCTGCGCGTGATCGCGCTCGCGGGGATCGACGATCGCTGAAAGACGCTTTTCGAAGGCGCGAACCGTCTCGTCCACCCAGCGATGCAAGGCCGGATCGGGATAGTTGTCGAGCAGGGATCGGAGCGCATACTCCATCCGCCGTCGTTCGATGCTCATATCCCCTCCGCAGTCAGTTCGACGACGGAAAGATGACAGGCAAGGCTTGCGCGATGCTGAACAGGCCTGACGCCCGTTATTGCACCGCCGGAATGGCCTTCAGGTAGGCGGCAATGGCCTCACGATCGGCAGCAGTCAGTTCTGCCATGTTCTTCTGCACTTCGACCATGGAGCCGCCGACGCTGTCGTAGTCGGGTGTGAAGCCGGTCTCCAGATAGTTGACGATGTCGCCCTCGCTCCAGGAGCCCATGCTTCTGGAACCCGGGGTAATATTGGGAATCGATCCCTCGCCTTCAGGGTTCGGACCGCCCGCGAGCCACTGGCCTGCCAGGAAACCGCCAAGCGCGTTGCGTGGTGTGTGGCATTCGCCGCAATGGCCGGGACCTTCGACGAGATATTGCCCGCGCTTCACCATGTCGGAGGCGTCAGCCAGTTCGACCCGAGGCGCATCGCTATAGTAGAGGAACTTCCAGCCGCCCAGCACGATACGCTGGTTGAAGGGGAAGCCCAGCTCATGCGCAGGTGCTACGGCATCACTCGCCGGCAGCGTCTTCATGAAACCGTAGAGGTCGTTGATATCCTTGGGCGTCATGCGCGCATAGGAGCCATAGGGGAAGGACGGGTAGAGGTGTTCGCCGTCGCGACCGACCCCACGGGTCATGGCATCGCCGAATTCTGCGAGTGTCCAGGCGCCGATCCCGGCTTCCGGGTCGCTGGAGATGTTTGGCGCATGGAAGGTGCCGAAATCACTCTTGAGCGGCGCGCCGCCTGACAGCACCAGCCGGGCATCCCCCGTGGCGCCTGCCGGTGCATGGCAACTGGCGCAGCCGCCGGCAAAGAAGACCTCACGACCATGGGCAAGATCCGGTTCGCCGAGATTGGCCCAGACCGCAGGGTCCTGGCGCTGAGGCGCGGTGATGAAAAGGAACGCGCCGAAGCCGGCTGCACCGAGCACGGCCAGCGTGCCGAGCCCCTTGATCCAAGTCGACGCCATCTAGGCCTCCAATGTCTGATAGTGCCCTGCGGGCAACTGTTCGGCGGGCGATCCGGCAATCCGGAAGGACGCCCGCCGGGAAGGCCTTATTTCTTCAGACGGTAGGTCTGGTGGCAATCGCCGCAGGTGGCGCCGACGGCCTGCATGGCGGCGGCAACGCCCGCCTGATCGGCCGGCAGGGTAGCAAGTTGCGCTTCTGCAGCGGAAGCGAGCTTTGCGGACTTGGCCTTGAAGTCGTCCATGTTCTGCCAGATCGCGGGGGCGGCTTCTGAATCCATGCCGGTTTCGCTGCCTGCCGGGAAGTGATCGGGGAAGGTCTTGCCAACTTCGGCAAGCGTGGTCAGCGCAGCCGTCACCGCTTCCGCGTCGTAGGGCTTCTCGCCCTTGGCGATTGCGCCGAGTGCGCCCATGGCGCCGCCGACCTTCTTCATCTCTTCCTGACGGACGACCTGCGGTTCGCCCGCAGCGATCGCTGCGGACACGCCAAGACAGATCGCCGCCGCGGCGGACAGAACGACTTTCAACTTCATCAGCTTTTCTCCAAAGGGTTCGGCCGGACATGCCGGCGATCGTTAGCGAGCGAGACATGTTTGCAGCCTCGCAACAGACGATTGAAGTCACAAAGGAGTGATAAGCATCGCGCCCGGCAAGTTTCAGATATTTATGACGAAATGACGTCAGCCGCCTGTCAGCATTTTGTCAGAAAGGGGAGCTGCATGGCTCCTTTTTGGACGAAGTTCAAGGCTGCGGTCAGGCTCGCGACCATGTCCCGCGATCTCGATCCGGTCGTCGAAGACGGAAAGGATCGCGAAGGCGTTCTGATGCTCCGTATCGACCATGCCGCGGAAGTTGACGAAGTGAACGCCGTTCTTCTCGCCATAATTGCCGGTGTGCTGATGGCCGCAGAGATAGGCCAGGGCCGCGGGGGAATCGGCGATGAGAGCGGAGAGAGCCTCGGCACTCCACAGCGCATGATCGGATGGCGGATAGATGGGGTAGTGTCCGAGAAGAATGACGTCTTCGCCGCTTTCCTCCGCGGCCGCCAGCTGATCGGCAATCCAGGTCATCTGGCGATCGGAGATGCCGGCATTCCACCTGTTTGCATTTGTTGCGCCCTTTGCCCGCATTGCTGCAAGACGCTGCTCGGCTTCTATCCGCCGAGGGTCGCCCTCCGGCGGCGCGAAAAGCGAGATCTCATTGCCATCGGTGACAAGTAGGCGAAGACCCTTGATCTGCACCGCATGGTAGGGAGCCGGCATGCCGAGCCTCGCGTAAACCTCTGGTAGATGCACCGGGTCGACCATGAAGTCGTGATTGCCCGGCAACAGGATGCGCGGCGCCTGCAGCGTCTCGAGGAGATCGAGAACAGGTGGAAAATTGTCCCAGCCGCGATCGATCAGGTCACCCAGCACCACCACGGCATCGAGGTTCTGGGCGTTGAAATGCTCCACGGCTTCCCCGAGCTTGTCGAGCGAGCGGCGGAAGTAGCGCCCTCGCTCGTGATCCGGATCGAGATCGGCATATTGGGGATCGGCAATGATGCCGAGCCGCAGGCGAGCGAGATTGTCAGTCATGGATGCACCGTTTGTCATTTTCGGCGGTGCATAGGCTTTGGCCATGACGGCTGAATGACAGTCGCTCAGTCAGGAAGGTTCGGCTGGATCCGGGTCGGCGGCACGATGCCACCATAAATCGTGATGCAGATCAGCGTCAGCGGGACCGCCAGCATGGCCCCCACCGCTCCCCATAGCCAGGTCCAGAAGACGATGGCGACGAACAGCATGAAAGCGTTCATTTGCAGGCGTTTGCCCATCACGGCGGGGATCAGCAGATTTTCCAGCAGGCCGTTGAGCATGAAAAAGACGATCGCCGGCAGCAGGCCCAGCAATATGCCTTCATGTGCCAGCAAACCGCCAAAGGCCATGGCAAGGGTTACGGTGGCGATGCCGATAAACGGAATGAAGCTCAGGAGGAAGGTCGCCACGCCCCACAGCGCTGGGGTTCCCAGACCACCGAACCAGGCCACCATGGCGGCAACAACTCCGAAGAGGCCATAAACGACGACGGCCGTGGCAAAATAGTAGCCCAGCGCTTCCTCGACCTCGTTGAACAGACGGATGGCCTTCAGCCGACGGGCACGGTCTGAAAAGGTGCGGATCAGTTCCCGACGCAGCGCCAGCCGGCAGGAGAGGAAAAGCAAGAGGCCGGCAATGAAGATGAACACCTGGATCAAGGCTGGCGTTACGCCGGCTGCAATAGTCGACAGAATGGAGCCCGAATTCTCCAGCATCGCTTCCATGGAATCCGGCCCCCGAGACAGGATCGCCATCGGGCGTTCCAACCATGGAATGCTCTGCAGGTATTCGATGACCCGGTTGACCATGTCGGGGCCGTTCTCGATCAACATATTGATCGGTGTCCAGACGATGCTGGTCAGAACGATGAGCAGCACGAGGAAGAGCCCGGAGAGAATGATCGCCGTCACAGTTGGCGGAACGCCGAGATTGCCTAGGCGGTCGGCCGCGATTCCGAGGATGAGGCCGACCACGATCGCCATGGTGAGCGGGATGAGGACGAAGGAGGCCAAATGCAGCGCAACGAGCGCAAAGATCAGAAAAAGACCGATCACCGACCAGGACACGACATAGTCGAGCCCGGTCTTCTTGAAGCGGACCTTGCGAGAAGGGCTTTTGCGATGGTTGACCTGGACGTTCACCGGACGCTCCCGGACAGGTCATTCTCTCGGCGGATAGATGGCGACATGATATTGTTCCCTCGCGACGTCTCTCAACGTGCGGGAACAATATCCGTTCCACCGGAAAGAACGAGGTCAGAGTTTCGGATCCGTGGGATCAACCCTGAGGTGGAACAAGAGTGAGGCCGATGCCCCAGGGATCTGCGAGACTGAAGCCGCGCGCGGTCCGATCGACCTTGATTTCCAGGCTCTCCAGGTTGGCGAGCACGCCGGTCAGGACAGAGTGATCGTTGAAGGCGAGCTCGTAGTCCTGGAGCCCGGTCATAGCCCCTGTGCGGGACGGCGCCTTTCGGCTGTTCCAGATGTTAGCGGCCACGTGATGATGATAGTTGCCGGAGGCATAGAAGCTTGCGCCCGGATAGCTCGCCATCTTTTTCAGTCCAAGCACGCCTTCATAGAATCGGTCCGCCTCCGGCACATCGCCGACCTGCAGATGAATATGCCCAAGCGCTGCGTCCGGAGAGATCCCCGCCCACGGCGTCTTCGGAGCACTGTCGTAGAGAGATTGGAGGTCCAGTCGGCGCGTATCCATCTCGACCGTGCCATCAGTATGGTAGGTCCACTCCTCGGGCTTACGGTCCCGATAGACTTCGATGCCGTTGCCTTCGGGGTCAGAGAGGTAGATCGCCTCGCTCACCAGATGGTCGCTGGCACCATCGAACTGCAGCCCGAGATGAGCGGCATGAGCCAACCAGTGGGCAAGCTCGGCGCGATCGGGCATCAGAAAGGCGTTATGAAAGAGACCGGCTGCATTGCGGGGTGCAGCGGCGGCATCGCCGCGCGTCGTCAGAGCCAAAAGGACACGGTCACCGGCGCCAAGTTCGACACCACTCGGTCCATGCGCCAAGCGCTTCAGTCCGAGCGCCTTCTCATAAAAGCTGGCGATCATATCCAGATCACGCACGACAAGATGGGCGCGCCCGACATAGACGGGGCGGCTCAGGGCGAAGGATGCGGTTTCTGCATGGGCGGATGTCATAACGTTTCTCCTGCGGCCGACAGCGACCTCTGAAACCAAATATGGCGCAAAGCCACCGTTCACAAAAGACAACACCTTTTTCGAAACATCGTTCGACAATCTTTGACGATGGGACGCGCCTCAAAGTTGATCCTGATCAATGCAGCCAAGCACTACCGGACGCATTCTGCCGCCATAAAGAGGAAACACCCGGCGGGTGACAAAGGAGAACAAAATGTACAAGAAGATCATCGTTCCGGTTGATCCGGCAGCCATTGCGGTCGGCGAGAAGATCTTGGCCAGGGCCAAGTCCTTGCTCGATGCGGGCGGCGAGATCGTGCTCCTGACGATCATCGAGGACATCCCCGGCTATCTCGCGATCGACGTGCCGGTTGACCTGATCGAAGGTGCGATCACCGACGCCAAGGCCAAGCTCGTTGCGATCAAGGAAAAGGCCGAGGTGAAGGCGCATATCGAGATCCGCTCCGGTGCTCCGGCCCGTGAAATCCTGGCGACCGCCGAGGAGCACAAGGCAGACCTGATCATCGTCGGTTCGCATGTGCCCGATTTCTCGAACTACTTCATCGGCGCCACCGCTGACCGGGTGGTGCGCCATTCGAAGATCTCCGTGCTGGTCGATCGGTGAGGTCATGATGGAGAACCCCGTGCAAACCATGGACACCGCGCATTTCGAACGCATCCTGCTTGCCCGCAAGGACGAGATCGAGCGGCGCCTGAAAAAGATCGACGCCGATCTTGGTACCCTGAAGAGTGCCGACAGCAGCGAACGGGCGACCGAGTCGGAGAACGACGAAGTGCTGGAGGAATTCGGCCAGGTCGGCGAGGAGGAGCTGAGGGCGATCGACGCCGCTCTGGACCGAATTGCCAAGGGACGGTATGGTCAATGCATGAAATGCGGTGAGCCGATTTCGATCGAGCGGCTGAAAGTCGTACCGCACACGCCATTCTGCCAGGACTGCGCAGCCTCTCATTGAGAGGTACTTTTCGAGGGGCGATGGGCAGGCCGGAGTGATGAGCTCCGGCCTGTTTCTTTTTGTTATTTCTTGCGCATGGCCTCGGCCAAGGCGGCGCCCAAGCCGCCCATCGAGGACTGCTCGGGCTTCGGCGGACGTGCATTGGCGTTCTTCATGGCATTGGCATTGCCGCGAGCATCGCCGCGCATCGAGGGCTGTTGCGCCTCGCCGCCGTCCTTGCGCATGGTGAGCGCGATGCGCTTGCGCTTCACATCGACCTCGACGACGCGGACCTTCACGACATCGCCGGCCTTCACAACCTCATGCGGATCCTTGACGAAACGATCGGCGAGCTGCGAGACGTGGACCAGGCCATCCTGATGCACGCCGATATCGACGAAGGCGCCGAAGGCAGCGACATTGGTGACCGTGCCTTCCAGCGTCATGCCGATCTTCAGATCAGTGATTTCGTCGATCCCTTCGGCAAAGGTTGCGGTCTTGAAGCTTGGGCGCGGGTCACGGCCGGGCTTTTCCAGTTCGGCGAGGATGTCCTTGACGGTCGGCAGACCGAACTGCTCGTCGATGAAGCGCTTCGGGTCCAAGCTCTTCAAGGTCGCGCTATCGCCCATCAGCGAGCGCAGATCACGGCCGCAGGCAGCGACGATCTTCTTCGCCACGCCATAGGCTTCCGGGTGGACCGAGGAGGCGTCGAGCGGCTCCTTGCCATTGGGGATGCGCAGGAAGCCGGCGCATTGCTCGAACGTGCGGGCGCCGAGGCGCGGCACTTTCAGGAGATCCTTTCGACTGGCGAAAGGTCCGGTTTCATCGCGATGGGCGACAATGGCTTCCGCCGTCGTCTTGCCGAGACCCGACACGCGGGCGAGCAGCGGGGCGGACGCCGTATTCACGTCGACGCCAACGGCATTCACCGCATCTTCGACGACGGCATCGAGCGAGCGGCCGAGGCGGCCCTGGTCGACGTCGTGCTGGTACTGGCCGACGCCGATCGACTTCGGCTCGATCTTGACGAGTTCGGCGAGCGGGTCCTGCAGGCGCCGGGCAATCGAGACGGCGCCACGCAGAGAGACGTCGAGATTGGGGAATTCCTTGGCCGCCGTTTCCGAGGCTGAATAGACGGAGGCGCCGGCTTCCGAGACGATGACCTTGGTGGGCTTCGGCGCGGTGGACGGGAATTGGGCGAGCATGTCGGCCACCAGCTTTTCCGTCTCGCGGCTGCCCGTGCCGTTACCGATCGAGATCAGCTCGACCTTGTGCTTGCGGATCAGCGAGGCGAGTTCGGCCTGGGTGCCGCGAATGTCGTTCTTCGGCGGGAAGGGATAGACGGTCGTCGTTTCCACCACCTTGCCGGTGCCATCGACGACGGCGACCTTGACGCCGGTGCGGATGCCCGGGTCGAGCCCCATGGTCGGACGGGAGCCTGCGGGCGCTGCGAGCAGCAGATCTTTCAGATTACGCGCAAAGACGTGGATGGCTTCTTCCTCGGCCCGCTCACGCAATTCACGCATCAGATCGAGCGAAAGGGAAACAGAGAGCTTGACGCGCCAGGTCCAGCCAGCAACGTCCATCAGCCACTGGTCGGCAGGGCCTTTGCCGGCGACCTGATAGGCAGCCGCGATCATGCGCTGGCTGGTTTTGACAGGGGACGTGTCGTCGCGGTCGACTTCGATCGACAGTGACAGAAATTCCTCGTTCCAGCCGCGCAGCATCGCAAGCGCACGGTGGCCGGGGACCGTTGCCCAGCGTTCGGAATGGTCGAAATAGTCGGCGAACTTGGCGCCGGCCTCGGCCTTGCCGTCGACGAGCTTGGAATAGAGGATCGCGCGATCCTTCATGTCATTGCGCAGACGGCCAATCAGATCGGCATTTTCCGAGATCTGCTCGGCGATGATGTCGCGAGCACCTTCGAGCGCTGCCTTCACGTCGAGGACTTCCGCGGTGATATAGGCTTCCGCCAGCTTCTGCGGATCGCTCGTGCGGTCGGCCATGATCGCGTCGGCAAGCGGCTGCAGACCCTTTTCGCGGGCGATCTCGGCGCGGGTGCGGCGCTTGGGCTTATAGGGCAGATAGAGGTCTTCGAGTTCGGCCTTCGTCGTGACCTGGGCGATCTTTCGGGCGAGCTCATCGGTCATCTTGCCCTGGCCATTGATGCTCTCGAAGATCGATTTGCGGCGGGCGGCAAGCTCGCGCAGATAGATCAGCCGTTCGGCGAGATTGCGCAGCTGGGTATCATCGAGACCGCCGGTCACCTCCTTGCGGTAACGGGCGATGAAGGGGACCGTGGCTCCCTCGTCCAGCAGGCCGACAGCCGCCGTGACCTGGTCGGGACGGGCGTTGATTTCGGTAGCGATGAGGGCGGCAATGCTCTTGATGTCGTCGGCCATGGGTCTTCCGTCTTGTCGTTTGGCTCGGGACCATAGCGAGCGAATGCGGCAAGGCAACGGGCCTGCGGCCCACTTCACAGGAAAGCAGGGCCATCCGAGGTCAATTCGGCTTGACCTTTTGCCTCCCTCCCCTTAACCGCCGGGCATTCCCTTATGGCACTGGAGGCTGGCGATGAAGGTTCTTTTGATCGGTTCGGGTGGACGCGAACATGCTCTGGCCTGGAAGATCGCCCAGTCGCCGCTTCTGACCAAGCTCTACGCCGCGCCCGGCAATCCCGGCATCGCGGAAGAGGCCGAGCTTGTTGCCCTCGACACGGATGATCATGCTGCTGTCGTCGCCTTCTGCAAGGACAAGGCGATCGACTTCGTCGTCGTTGGGCCGGAAGCACCGCTGGTCGCCGGCATTGCCGACAGGCTGCGCGAGTCCGGCATCGCGGTTTTCGGACCGTCGGCCGCCGCAGCACAGCTCGAGGGCTCCAAGGGCTTTACCAAGGACGTCTGCGCCCGCTTCAACATTCCGACCGGCGCCTATCAGCGCTTCAACAATGCACCAAAGGCCAAGGCCTATGTGCGCGAACAGGGCGCGCCGATCGTCATCAAGGCCGATGGGCTTGCCGCCGGCAAGGGTGTCACCGTTGCGATGACGCTGGATGAGGCACTGGCCGCCATCGACGACTGCTTTGAGGGCGCTTTTGGCGCGGCCGGTGCGGAAGTCGTGGTCGAAGCCTTCCTCGATGGCGAGGAAGCGAGCTTCTTCTGCCTGTCCGACGGCAAGTCGCTGCTGCCGCTTGCGACCGCCCAGGACCACAAGCGCGTCGGCGACGGCGATACCGGCCCCAATACCGGTGGCATGGGCGCCTATTCACCGGCACCGGTCATGACACCTGACATGGTCGAGCGGACGATGAAGGAGATCATCGAGCCGACCATGCGCGGCATGGCGGAGATGGGGCATCCCTTCCAGGGCGTGTTCTTCGCCGGGCTGATGATCACGCAGAAGGGTCCGGAACTCATCGAATACAATGTGCGCTTCGGCGATCCCGAATGCCAGGTGCTGATGATGCGACTGAAGAGCGATCTTTTGCCGATCCTCTACGCCTCTGCCACCGGCACGCTGGATCAGGTGACGGCCGAGTGGAGCGAGGACCCGGCGCTGACCGTGGTGCTGGCATCCAAGGGCTATCCGGGGGCCTATGACAAGGCGACCCCGATCGCCTCGCTTCCTGAGGCTGGGGACGGCGCGAAGGTCTTCCATGCAGGCACGGCGATGAAAGACGGGCAGCTGGTTGCCACCGGCGGGCGCGTGCTCAACGCCACGGCCCGCGGCACGAGCGTAGCGGAGGCTCAGGCTGCAGCCTATGGCCTGGTGGATGCCGTAAAATGGGAGAACGGCTTCTGCCGTCGCGATATCGGCTGGCGGGCGATTGAGCGCGAGAAGGCCTGAGACACAGGCGGTCTCGCACCACCTGAAGCACGAAATCGATCATTCGTTCAAATTTTACCAAAGCTCCTGACCGGATCGAAAGAAACACTCGCTAATGTTCATCCCAACAATCGGGGAATAACGTGATGCGTCTCATCGTTTCGACATTCATGATCCTTGCCGTCTCGGCGCTTGCCATGCCGGCTCAGGCCGGTTCGATCTCGACCGTGACGGGACTTTCCGCAAGCCAGCCGAGCATTCTGACGATCGATTGCGCCCACTGCCCGCCGCCGGCCGCACGGGTCGGACGGACGGCTTACCAGGTCCCCACGGTTCCAAGCGGCAGCCAGACCGCGGAAGTGGTCGATGTCGATGGCGAAAAGAAGCTAAAGCGGGTGGAAAGCTGGCTCGGCGGGTCGCCCGTCGTGGTCTACACCTCCGCAGCAGGGTGGGCCACTGACGGCTCCACCATCGTTGCGGGCGGGCTGCCCGCTGTCAACGAAATCGACCATGGCGCAACAACTGCTGCCGTCGATGCGCCTGTCGGTGCCGACAAGGCCCCCGCAATGGCAGGCTTCGACCTGCGCCTCAACTGATCCCCCATCCGCCCGCCTAACGATCCGGGCGCGGCGGTCTCTCGTGGTCGACACGGACATAACGCCCGGCCCAGTCCCGGGCGTTATGCCGTCAGGCACCCCTAAATATCACCAGTATATTCTCATAGCGCCATATGCGTGGCTGCTTAAAATCATTTCAATCTTTGAAAGCGAGACTGTCTGCACATCTTCGGGACATGACGTGCCGATCCGTTCGACTGATCCATCTCCCCCGGCGCCCGAACCGCACGACAGACGAAAGCTCCCTCGCCCATGAAAAACCTTCGGATTTCCTTCCAACTGATCTTGCTGATCGGTGGCCTGATGGCGGCCTTTGCCGCCGCCACCTACCTGCAGGTCCGCTCCTCCACCGAGACCATCTACCAGCAGCGCTATGAACTCCTGAGGACCCAGGTGGAATCGGCGCTCTCGGTCATGAAGGACTACAACGACCGCGCCGCAGCTGGCGAGTTCTCCGTCGAAGAGGCCCAGAAGCTCGCTTACGGGCAAGTCGGCAAGATGCGCTTCGAGCCGGACGGTTACTTCTTCGCCTATGACTACGACGTCGTGATGGTCTTCCATCCCAATGCCAAGCTGATCGGAAATCCTGGCAAGGGCAAGGGCGACACCAACGGCTTCCTCTACCGCGACGAACTCGTCAAGCTTGGTCGCGCTGGCGGCGGCTTTGTGGAGTTCATCGGTCCGAAACCCGGCGAAGATCCGAACGATTACAGCTTCCCGAAGGCCGCATACGGCAAGGCGTTCGAGCCTTGGAACCTCGTCGTCGTTACCGGCCTCTATACCGACGACCTGAAGGCCGAGATCCGCTCCAGCATCATCAAGACCGTCGGCATGTCCGCCGGCATCTTCGTGCTTGCGCTGATCGCCGCCTATTTCGTCATCCGCAATATCACCAAGCCGCTCAAGGCCATCCATGACGCGCTGGAGGCCGTGGCCGACGAGAATGTCGACATCGCGATCCCGCATACCGACCTCAGCAACGAGATCGGCATGATGGCAACGGCAACGAAGAGCCTGCAGGACAAGGTGCGCGAGCGCCATGCGCTTGCCGCCCGCCAGGAAGAGCAGCAGCGCGAACTTGACGGCGAGCGCAGCCAGAACGCCGAAGCCCAGCTCGCAGAAGCCCGCCAGCAGGCCCATGTCGTCTCGACCATTGGCCAGTCTCTGGAACAGCTCGCCCATGGCGATCTGACGGTGCGTTGCGCCGATCTCGGACCGAAATATGCGGCACTGCGCGACAACTTCAACGACGCTCTGGCACGCCTCGAAGAAGCCATGGCCCGCGTCAACCTGAAGGGCAACGACATTGCGGTCTCGAAGGAAGAGATCCGTCGCGCCTCGGGTGAACTTGCCACCCGGACAGAACGTCAGGCTGCCAATCTCGAAGAGACGTCTGCTGCCCTCGACGAACTCACCGTCGCGGTCCGCCAGACAGCGGATGGCGCCCGCGAAGCCGCCAATCGCGTCGGCACGGTCAGCGATGAGGCCCGTCAGAGCGACGAGATCGTCACCAAGGCGATCAACGCGATGAGCGGCATCGAGCAGTCTTCCGCCGAGATCACCAAGATCATCGGCGTGATCGATGAAATCGCCTTCCAGACCAACCTCCTTGCACTGAACGCCGGTGTCGAGGCGGCGCGTGCGGGCGAAAGCGGCAAGGGCTTTGCCGTCGTTGCACAGGAAGTTCGCGAGCTTGCCCAGCGTTCGGCGGCGGCTGCCAAGGAGATCAAGGATCAGATCGCCCGCTCGTCGGCTCAGGTCGAACAGGGCGTGCAGCTGGTCGGCCAGACCGGCGAAGCGCTGAAACGCATCTCCGACCAGATCGCCAGCGCCAACGACATTGTTTCGAAGATCTCGCACAGCGCCCAGGAACAAGACACGACGCTCCGGTCGATCTCGTCCGCGGTCAACCAGCTCGATACGGCAACCCAGCAGAATGCGGCGATGGCCGAGGAAACCACGGCGTCCGCCGAGGTTCTCGCCAATGACACCGGCGACCTGCTCGAGCTGATCCGCAGCTTCAAGACCAGCCAGGCCGGTGCCGGCCGAGAGCAGTACCGCCTGGCGAGCTGAGCGAACACCGCTTCCATGAACACAAGGCCGCCGGAGCAATCGGGCGGCCTTTCTCGTTTCAGCGGATGCTTTTGATGTGTGCTTCGAGCTTGTCGAGTTCCAGGTCGGAGAAGACTTCGATGCCGGCCTGACGCATCAGGGCTGCGGTGACGCCGAAACCGGGATGGCGCGTGCCGGAAAACGAGCCGTCATAGATGAAGCTGGAACCGCAGGAGGGGCTGCCGTCGATGAGGAGCGCAATCTCGCAGCCCTGCTCCTGGGCAAAGGCGACGGCCTTGCGGCCACCGGCGAGGAATTCCTCTGTCACGTCACCACCGGTGACTTCCAGCACGCGGGCCCGACCGGCAAGCACATCGTCACCGTTTCTGCCGCCTTCGATTTCCGCGGGTGGACGTGGCGTCGGCAGGCCGCCGGCCTGTTCGGGGCAGTAACCGACAAGGCGACCCTCGGCCTTCCAACGCTCGATCAGGGGATCAGCGAGCGGCTTGCCCTTGCCGTCGTAACGGACGGGGCGGCCGAGCAGGCAGGCGCTGATGAGGATTTTGGGGGGCATCAGAGATCGCCGAGGTGCCGCAGGAAGTCGCTCTTTTCGTGCAGAATTCGCACGACTTCGATCTCGTCGAGCTCCACTTTCCGATAAAAGATCAAGTGGTGATTGACACGCAGGCGCCGGTAGCCGCTCGCGACCATATAGGCCTGCGGCCCTAACTCCGGTGTCTGGACCAGGCGTTCAAATGCATCGAAGAGATCGTCGATATACCGATCCGCCCGCGCTGGGGATCGCGTGCGGCACGTATAATCCCAGATCGCATCCATGTCCTCCTCGGCAGAGGGACGCAAACGGTAGCCGCTCATCGCATGTATTTCTCGCGCATGCGGGCTTTGAATTCCTCGCGATCAACCGGACGCGCCGGCCCGCTGTTTTCACCCTCGATCAACGCATTGCGCAGCCATTCGATCCGCGCCTGCTCTTCCTTCAAAAGCTTGAGGCCGGCCTCGACCACGTCTTCGGCAGACTTGAACGCACCGCTTTCGAGCTGGGACTCGACGAAGCTGTCATAGGGCTCGGCAATGGTGACCTGAACGGGCTTGTTCATGGGGTGGCTTCCTCTGGACTGCTCGTTCAGTCTAGCACAGGATGCCAACTTCGGAAAACTCGCTGTGTGAAACGAAAGACCCCGCCGAAGCGGGGTCCCAAAGCGTCAGCCGGTGATCTTGGAGAAGTCGGCGACCGTAGCCGTCGCCTCGCGGATCGCCTTCAAGAGCGCCAGGCGGTTGGCGCGGATGGCGGCGTCCTCGTCGTTGACCAGAACGTCCTCGAAGAACGTGTCGACCGGGCCGCGCAGCGTCGAGAGTGCCTGCATGGCGGAGCGGAAGTCTTCGGCAGCGACCGCTTCGGCCGCTGACTTCGAGGCGGACTGGATGGCGGCGAACAGCGCTTTTTCGGCATCGAGTTTGAGCAGCGCTTCCGAGACGCCATCGGCGACGACGGTGCCCTTCTTTTCTTCTGCGGCCAGCAGCTGCGTGGCGCGCTTGGTGCCGGCGAGCAGGTTCAGGCCGTCTTCCGAGGTGATGAAGGCGGTCAAGGCTTCGGCCTTGCGGGCGACCATCAGGAGATCGTCGGCCTCGGGCGTCAGCACGGCATCGATGATGTCGTGGCGGGCGCCCTGGTCGCGCAGGTAGACTTTTAGGCGGTCGTGGAAGAAGGAGAGGAGGTCGGGCGCCTGACTTTTGAATTGAACATAGGCTGCCTCACGCCGCGCAGGGTCATTTAGCCGCTCTTTCAGTTCGGGCAGCAGTTCGTCTGCTAACCGGCTGAATCCGAGGTCACCCAGTTTCTTTGAAACATGAACCGTGTCCTTGATGAGCTCAAGCATGCCTAGTGTTGCCTGCGAGAAACCGAACGCTCGTGCGATAACGTTCTTCAATGGCAGGCTTAACTTCTTCTCCAACAAAATCCTTACGATACCCAGCGCTGAACGGCGCAAAGCGTAGGGATCCTTCGATCCTGTTGGCTTTTCATCAATGAGCCAGAAACCAACGAGGGTGTCGAGTTTGTCGGCAAGGGCAACGGTCAGGCCGACCTTGTCTTCCGGCAGACGATCCGAGGGGCCGTTCGGTTTCCAGTGATCCTCGATCGCGGCGGCCACGGAGGCGTCTTCGCCCTGCAGAACTGCGTATTTGCGGCCCATGGCGCCCTGGAGTTCGGGAAATTCGCCGACGGCTTCGGTGCGCAGGTCGGCCTTGGCCAGTACCACGGCGCGGTCGACGAGGGCGCCATCAGCGCCAACGATCGGCGCCAGCACCTTGGCCAGTTCGCGGATGCGGGCGACGCGCTCACCCTGCGTGCCGAGCTTGGCGTGGAAGGTGACGTTCAGCGCATCGAGCTTGGCCATGCGCTGGTCGAGCGGCTTCCTCAAGTCCAGATCGAACTTAGCAGCGGAGGCCTTGAGCGTGTCGAGGTCGGGCAGGTCGCCCTGGTCGCGCTTCCAGAAATGCAGGGCATCGGAGAGGCGGGCGCGCACAACCTTGCCATTGCCATGCATGATCTCACGGCCGCCATCGGTGGCCTGGATGTTGGAGATCAGGATGAAATGGTTGGAGAGCTTGTCGCTCTCGCCCTGCGGGCGCACGACGAAGCACTTCTGGTTGGTCTTGATCGTCAGGCGGATGATCTCGGCCGGGATCGAGAGGTAATCCTCTTCAAACGTGCCAAGCAGAACCTGCGGCCATTCGACGAGGCCGGAGACTTCCTCCAGCAGCCCGTCGTCCTCGACGAGTTCCAGGCCATTGGCAAAGGCGATGTCGCGGGCATCGTGCAGGATCATGTCCTTGCGGCGCTCGGCGTCGAGGATGACCTTGGCGCGCTCCAGGCTCGTCACGTAGTCGTCGAAGCGGCGGACGGTGATGGCGTCAGGCGCGTGGAATCGGTGACCATAGGTGATATTGGATGCGACGATGCCATCGATCTCGAAGGGGATGACCTGGACTTCGTCATGCTCGGGGCCGAAGGTGCAGACGATGGACTGCAGCGGGCGCACCCAGCGCAGGCTTTCCATGCCCTTGCCCTCAATGCCGCCATAGCCCGAGCCCTTGGGCATGGAGGCGAAACCGGAGCGCATCGATTTCGGCCAAGGGAATGTGCGGATGATGCCGGGCATGACATCGGCGATGATCTCTTCGGCCGCACGGCCGGGCTTTTCCATATAGGCGACGTAGAAATCGCCCTTCTTCGGATCGGTCTTGACGATGGCCTGGTCGATGGAGGTCAAGCCTGCGCCACGCAGGAAGCCGTCGATGGCTCCTTGAGGCGCCGAGACGCTCGGGCCCTTCTTCTCTTCCTTGATATCGGCCGAGCGGGCTGTGAGGCCACGGATGTCCAGTGTCAGACGTCGCGGCGTCCAGTATTCGCGCGCGCCTTCATAGGTCAGACCGGCATCGACAAGCGCATCGGTGACCATCTTCTTCAGATCGCCAGCCGCCTTGCGCTGCATACGGGCCGGGATTTCTTCGGAGCGGAGTTCGAGCAGGAGATCGGGCATAGGGACTGACTTTTTGAACTGTTGCGAAAGGCTGCGCGGGACTTAGCAAGCCGCGCGGCAAAAGTCATCCATGGATCGGCGTAATTTGGCGGGGGTTCAGGCTGCGGACAATGGATCATCAACATTCAGCCAGTGGTCGCCCCCACCCGCCGCTTTGCGGCGACCTCCCCCCTCAAGGGGGAGGTGGATGGCGCGGCGCCGGCGTCTCAACCACCCTCCCCTTGAGGGGGAGGGTCGGAGCGAAGCTCCGGGGTGGGGTGATCCGGCGCAGACTTTTTAACACCGTTGGACGCGTCAAACGATGGAGGACGATCCGCTCTGCCTGGGGACCCGACATTTGGGTGCAATTCAAGGAATATCTCGCGCTCACGGACCGCCGCGAAAACAGTATCGAGGACCGCATCGAGTTCTGTCAGGACCTCGGCGTTCCAGAAGCGGATCACTTTGTATCCCTGCGCTTCCAGAAAGGCGGTTCGCTCCTGGTCTCGTTCAAGCCCTTCATCCGTCACATGCTGGGAGCCGTCCAACTCAATGATCAGGCCGATCTGATGACACGCGAAGTCGGCGAAGTAGGGACCGATCGGGACCTGGCGGCGGAAGTGGCTGCCGTTGATTGGAATGCGCCAGAGATGGCGCCAGAGTTTTCGTTCGGCGTCCGTGCTGGTCGACCGCAGACGTCTGGCATTGGCGCGGCGAAAGCGATCCATGGAGGTGGGAGGTTTCGGCATGTTCTGCGTCCCAATCCGAACTTGTGCATGAGACGTCGAATTTCAACGGGTTTCAACTCCGGGGATTGAGGGGAAATGCGAGAGCTTGGCCAGGATCACCCCCACCCGCGCGTTCCGCGCGACCTCCCCCCTCAAGGGGGAGGTGGGTGGTTACCACCCTCCCCCGCCGCCGCCGCCACCGCCGCCGCCGGAAGAGCCGCCGGAGAAGCCTGACGACGACGAGGAGCTGGATGGAGGGGGTGTCGGGATGGTGGAGGCGATCGTCGAGGCCATGGAGGAGGAGAAGCCGCCGATCCGGTCGCCGAGATTGCCGCGATTGCTGCCGTGGTACCAGGCCGGATTGTAAGCTGTCACGGCTGCGGCTCCGGCAGCGGCTGTCGCGAGCCAGGTTTCGAAGGTACGCGACCATGGCTTTTCGACGCCGAGCGCCACGGCATAGGGCAGGAGCTTTTCGAAATGGCTGGGCGACATGGTCGGCGCGCCGGCCATGTTCATCCGGTCTTTCTCGGCGAGTGTCAGATAGATGCGCAGGCCCTCGATGCCGTCCATCAGCTTGCGCCCGAGCGGCGTCGGCGCGCCCATCAGGAAGAAAAAGAGGAGGTTGACCAGAAGGACGCCGCCGAAGGCGATGAGCACTGGGAACTGGTGGGTGGCTTCGAGATCAATCCACATGGAGATCAGCATCAGGCCCATGGTGGAGAGCGCGACAAAGCCGATCAGGGCCAGCGCCAGGATGGCGATGATCTTGCTGAACAGAGAGCGGCCCCGCCTGAACGAGTTGACCAACCCGATCGTGAAAGTACCGAAGAAGACCGAGAAGAAGGTGGGCACGAAGATCAGCGCATAGACATCCTCGTCGAGGTCGCCGAAGATGAAGAGCGAGGCGACGACGGCGATCGAGAGGCCGATGCCGAGCGACGTGTAGCCGGCATTGCCCTTGTAATACTTGTTGCGGTGTTCTTTTTCGATCGCCTGGCGAAAGCGATTGCCGACCGATTGCACCTTCTTGCCATTGGCCTTGTCGATGATGAGCGCGTCGCCGGCAGACGGGATTTCCGCAATCAGTGCGGCCTCACCGGACTGCAGCTTGCCGGTGACGGCCTTCTTCGTGCGGCGGATGGTAATGCTGTTGTCGAGATCATCGAGTTCGACATAGCCAGCCACGGCGAGATTGAGTGCCGCGGCCGAAAGTGCGGTCCAGCCGGCTCCGGAGAAACCCCTGTTGTCGATATAGTTGACGAGCGCCGGTGAAATTCCCTCCGGCGGATCCCAGCGCGGGACCACGACGCCCTTCGGCGGGTCGCGGCCGACGGCTGCCCAGGAACGCAGGTAGTAGAGGAAAATGACGGCCAGGCCGCCGAAGCCGATGATGGTGTTGAGGTTGTCGCGGATGAACCACCAGGTGCTGTCTTCCGACGAGGGTGCTGCGACCACGCCCTTGTCGAAGGCGAGCACGATGGTCAGTCCCTCGTTCGGGCCGAGCGGTCGTGTGGTCTCAAATTCGAGGCCATTCGATCCCGGAATTTCACGAGCATTCTGGGCGGTGGACCCCGAGGGACCGGTGTAGACGGTGGTCCTCGTCGGAAGCGCGCCTTCTGGCAGCGTGACGGTCGCGCCGGCGCGATCGATCGGGAAGAGCCAGCCATTGCCGGTCACGTTCCAGTAGAGTTCGTCATGATCGTCGAAATAGCGGATCTGACGGCCGGTGCGGTAGGCGATGGTGTAGGTGTATTCGCCCGGCTGGAGGAAGACGTCGGCCGAGCCAGTATAGATGCGGATGCCGCCGGAGACGGTTTCGGTGCGACTGGCTTCCGGCCGGCCATCTCGCGCCACCGAGATCAGTTCGAAATCGACTTTTTGGCGTAAGCCCCGCGCGTCCCGCCCATAAAGCGGGAAGTCGCGGAAGATGCCGCGCCTGATCTCGTTGCCCTCGGCATTGACGGTGATCGTCTCGGTCACCTCGATCGTGGCATCGGGCAGGACCGTGACATCCGCGTGGTAGTCGCGGATGACCTCTTCAGCCTGCGCGCCGCATGCCATCCAGAGCGTGAGAAGGAAAGCGGAGCAGAGGCGAAGAAGCGTAGTCATTCCGGGTCGTTCCTGACGAGATCGACGCCGAGCGAAGCGAGCGCATCCCAGTAGCCGGGGTAGGTCTTGGCGACGCAGCCGGGGTCGAGAATGGTGATGTCGCGGATCTTCAGGCCCGCGAGCGCAAAGCTCATGGCGATGCGGTGATCGGCAAAGGTGTCGATGTCAGCCGGCAGCGACTGGCCTGCGAGCGAGGGGTCAGAGAAGACGAGGAGATCGTCGCCCTCTTCCTTGGCCAGGCCCTCGCGGATGTTGTTCAGCCCCGTCGAGACGGCGCGGATGCGGTCGCATTCCTTGACGCGCAGGTTCTCGATGCCGACGAAGCGCACCGGCGTCTCGTTGAAGGCGGCGAGCACGGCAATCGTCGGGATCGCGTCCTGCATCTGGCTACCGTCAATCACGGCAGGCATGTTGGGGAACTGGGCGATTACGTCATAGGCCTTGGCGTCCGGCTGGGTGAAAGCGTCAGACGGCGTGCCGATGTCGATCTTGCCCTTGGTCAGAACTTCCGCGCCCCAGAGATAGGTGGCGGCAGAGGCATCGGGCTCGATGTGGAAATCGGTCGCGGTATAACCGGTCGGCTGGATGACCCAGGATGATGGCGTCGGCTGCTCGACCTTGGCGCCAAAGGCACGCATGGCCGACAACGTCAGATCGATGTAACCGCGGGCGCCGATATCGGCACCGGCAAGCTCGATGGTGAACGGCTCGGAACCGCAGGCAGCTGCCATCTGCAGGGCCGAGACATACTGGCTCGACAGGCCGGCATCGATGATGACGTGGTTTTTCTTGAAGGCGCCATTGGCGTCGATCGCGACCGGCGGGCAACCCGAGGGCGCGGCGATGGCAACGCCGAGTGATTGCAGCGCCTCGACCAGCGGCTTGATCGGGCGCTTGCGCATGTGTTCATCGCCGTCGACGACGTAGCGGCCCTTGCCCAAAGCGAGGGCCGCGGTGAGGAAGCGGGTGGCGGTGCCGGCATTGCCAAGAAAAAGCGCTTCGGCTGGCGACTTCAACTCGCCCGTGCTGGTGACGACGAAGGTGGTGGCGTCAGGCTCCTCGACGGTGACGCCCATCTGGCGGAGCGCTTCGGCCATGTAGCGGGTGTCGTCGCTCTTCAGCGCGCCGGTCAGGCGGCTGGTGCCCTTGGCGAGGCCTGCCAAGAGAAGCGCACGGTTGGTGATGGATTTCGAACCCGGTGGGCTCACCTTGCCGGTCAGGGCATGGGCGGGCGGGAGGATGGTCACGCTGTCAGTCGTCATGGATCCCAGTCTCAATGCATCGTCCTAAGCAGCCTTCAAAAGAAGCTTGCTTGGTTTATTGTTGTCTCGCGGGTTCTTGTCGGGAAACCGAGGAACACTTTTCCGGAACCCGCTGGAACGGACGTCAGAACTTGACCGTCGGTACCGCACGGTCGGCCTCGTTGGCAATCTCGAAATAGGGTTTCTTCGAGAAGCCGAACTGGCCGGCGACGAGGTTGTTGGGGAAGCTCTCGACCTTGACGTTCAGATCGCGGGCCGCGCCATTGTAATAGCGGCGCGACATCTGGAGCTCGCCTTCGACGGTTTCGAGCGAACGCTGCAGTTCAAGGAAGTTCTCGTTGGCCTTCAGATCCGGATAGGCTTCGGCCAGCGCGATGATCCGGCCCAGCGCTGCCCCGAGCAGACCTTCGGCCTGGGCGCGACCGGCGACATCGCCCGCCGGCACGGCCTGCGCCTTGTTGCGCAGTTCGACGACGTTCTCCAGCGTCTCCTTCTCATGGCCGGCATAACCCTTCACCGTCTCGATCAGGTTGGGGATGAGATCCGCGCGACGCTTCAGCTGCACGTCGATGCCCGACCAGGCTTCCTCGGCCATCTGCCGGGCCTTCACCAGGCCGTTGTAGATGAAGACGAGATAGGCGCCGATGGCGGCAAGAATGGCAAGTGTCGTGAACATAATGCGAGGGCTCCCCAGCTGAATTGGCCGCACGTTAGCGGGTCACCGAAAGAAAGTCATGACCGAAGTTCCGGGGATCCCGAGGTGCTTGACTGGAAAATGCCGGAGGAAATTGCATCAAATTCGACGCATGCGAAAACCGTTCCGTTAATCCGCGTCTTCTAATGTAACATTCCGAAAGGTTTTGCAGCGGAGCCACGCATGCAGACAATAAGCTGGAATTCTCTGCCCCCGTGGGCCCTGCTCGCCAGCCGCGATATCCTGAAAGCGGCGCTTCCGGAGCGACGGCTCAGCGATACGCTGAAGGATGTTCTTTCGATCATCACTGCGCTGCCGCAACTCGATCTTTCGGAGATGGCGGCGATCTATATCCGCGACGCAGGACAGGACCGGCAACGGCTGCTGCACCACAACACGGCGGACCAGTTGGAACTGCCGATTGACCTGCCGCTGGGCGCACGGATGCCCGAATGCATTGCGGATCGAGAAGACCTCCATCCCTACTGGATACCCATCAGTCTGCCCGGCAATCCGGATTTCGGCACCGGCGTCTTCTTCAGCCGCAGCGACAGACCGATCAACCTGGAGAGCCTGTCTGCACTGCGGCTGCTCACTCAGGACATCGGACCGATCATCCAGCAGCGCAATGGCTGCACGTCGTCCCTTCTCGACATGGTCGAGCTCTCGACCGACGAGATCTATATCTTCGAGCCGCAGCGCTTCACGATCAGCCGGACGAATGCGACGGCGAGTGTCCGGACGGGCTATGCGCGCGAAGCCCTGAACGGCATGACGCCCGCATCGCTCAAGGTGGGCATCTCCGAACTCGATTATCGCGCCAAGCTCATGCCGCTCGTCGAGGGCAGCACCCAGAGCGTGACCTTTGACGCGACCCAGCGGCGGCGAAACGGGACCGTCTATCCGGTCAAGGTGCATGTCTGGCGGATCCGCGGCCCCTCTTCCGACCTGTTTGCCGAGGTTGCAATCGCAACCGCCGACCAGCGCAAGGCCTTTGGGCTGCTGGAGCAGGTTTTCGATGCCATTCCCGGTGGGATCGGCGTCTTCGACAATCGCTCGCGGCTCTTGATGGCAAACCGGCGGCTCTATGACCTGATGAACATTCCGCCGGAGATGTTTCCACCTGGTTCCAAGTTCGAAGACATCCTCCGCTACAATGCCAGCCGCGGAGAATGGGGCGATGGCGACCCTGAAGCCATGGTCCGCGAGCGGGTGGATCAGGCAGCTCTCGGACTGCCCTACAGCTTCGAGCGAGAGCGCAAGAGCGGCAAGGTGCTCGCCGTGCGCTCGGAGCCGCTTTCGAATGGCGGCTATGTGTTGAGTTACTCCGACATCACGCTGCGCAAGCGGGCCGAAAAGGATCTCATCCGCCACCGTGACGCGCTCGAAAGAACGGTCCATCAGCGCACCGCCGAAATCGCCGCCCAGGCAGCAGCGCTGGAAGAGGCGTTACAGCAGGAGAAGAACATCAACGCGATGCAGCGGCAGTTCGTGGCGATGACCAGCCACGAATTCCGCACGCCGCTCGCGATCATCGACGGCGCTGCGCAGCGCATCCAGCGCAAGAAGGGCGAGATGGAAGCGCGCTTTCTCCCGGACAAGACGCAGCAGATCCGATCGGCCGTTGCCCGCATGGTGGTGCTGATGGAGAGCTTTCTGTCTGCAGGCCGCATGGACACCGGCAAGATCGAGCTGACACTGGTCGATTGCTCTTTGCACAAGTTGATCGAGCAGGCCATCAAGCGGCAGAAGCTCTCATCCCAGCATCACCGGTTCGACGCCGAGATCGAGGCACTGCCGCCGGTGATCCGCTGCGATGCGCTGGGGATTTCCCAGGTGCTGACCAACCTCCTGTCGAACGCCGTCAAATATGCGCCGCGCGCGCCTGACATCACCATTCGCGGCTGGGAGGAAGATGGCTTTGTGTTTCTCTCAGTCAAGGACGAAGGCGTCGGTATCGACGCAGAGGATGTGCCGAAACTCTTCCAGCCCTATTTCCGCGCCCGCACCTCGACCGGCATTGCCGGTACCGGGATCGGCCTGTCGCTCGTAAAGCAGATCGTCGTGCTGCATGACGGCGACATCTTCGTCGAGAGCGAGCGCGGCAAGGGCACCTGCTTTACCCTGGTTCTGCCGATCCTGGGGCCGACGATTCCAGAGAGCGCTCAACCTGCGCCATAGGTGAGCGCCGCCTGATCCTGCAATCTACAACGGGAGACTGACATGATCACAGTGCTTTGCGTCGAAGACGAAAGAGACGTCCGGGAGCTCATTGTCGAGGAGCTTGAAGATGCCGGGATCCGTGTGTTGCAAGCCGAGAACGGCAAGGAGGGGCTCGAGAAGATCCTGAGCCAGCGGCCGGATATCGTCATCTCCGACATCACCATGCCGGAGATGGACGGGATCTCGATGCTCGGCGAATTGCAGATCAACCACCCGCAATTTGCCAATATGCCCTTCCTTTTCTTGACCGCACTCGCCGACCGGGAAAAGATGATCGAGGGACTGGGCGCGGGCGCCGAAAGCTACCTCACCAAACCGATCGACTTCGATGTGCTGATGGCCAAGATCCACGGACTGGTGGTCCGGATCGAAAACCGGGTAGCGGCGGGGCTGGAGTTTTAGCCCTTACGCAGCCCGGCCGAAGTTCACCCCACCTGCATCGGTCAGCAGGAACGCCTCGCCGCAGCTTTTCGCCAGCGCGCGGACGCGGCCGATATAGGCCTGGCGTTCGGTGACCGAAATGACGCCGCGGGCATCGAGCAGGTTGAAGATGTGGGAGGCCTTTATGCACTGGTCATAGGCCGGGAAGACGCATTTGTGCAGGCGCTGGTTTTCCGAATCCGAGGGCGCGCCGGCGGCGAGCAGGGCCTGACATTCCTTCTCGGCATCGATGAAATGGCGATGCAGCATCTCGGTATTGGCGAATTCGAAGTTGTGGCGGGAATATTCCTGCTCGGCCTGCAGGAAGACGTCGCCATAGGAGATCTTCTCTTCGCCTTCGCGCCCGTTGTAATTGATGTCGTAGATGCTGTCGACGCCCTGAACATACATGGCGAGGCGCTCGAGACCATAGGTCAGTTCGCCCGCGACCGGCGAGCAGTCGATGCCGCAGACGGCCTGAAAATAGGTGAACTGCGAGACTTCCATGCCGTCACACCAGCATTCCCAGCCGAGACCCCAGGCGCCGAGCGTCGGGCTTTCCCAGTCGTCTTCAACGAAGCGGATATCATGCAGCAGTGGATCAAGGCCGATCGCCTTCAGCGAGCCGAGGTAAAGCTCCTGCAGGTTGGACGGGTTCGGCTTCAGGATCACCTGGTACTGGTAATAATGCTGCAACCGGTTCGGGTTTTCGCCGTAGCGGCCGTCGGACGGACGGCGCGAAGGCTGGACGTAAGCGGCGCGCCAGGGCTTCGGACCGAGTGCCCTGAGCGTGGTCGCAGGATGGAAGGTGCCGGCGCCGACTTCCATGTCGTAGGGCTGCAACACCGCGCAACCCTTATCCGCCCAATAGGCGTGCAACGTCAGGATCAGCGCCTGAAAGGAGCGCTTGGGGTCCATGTGCGGGGCAAGGGGCGTGGTCATCGGGCTATCCATCGGGTTGCTCAGGTTGCGGCCCGTCTGGTGCCATGAGCGGGCGGAAGGGTCAAGCGTCTCGGCAGGCGGACGGCGGTGACAAAAAGCGGCTCAGTGCTCAAGGTCGTCGGCGTTGTGCAGCTTGCCGACCAGAGAGAAGGTCACACCTTCCGGATCGAATCGGATCGCTGCCTGGCCCTGGAAGAGATCGGAGACGACACGTTCCGTCAGTCTCGATCCGAAGCCGCGTCGCGAGGGCTCTATTACGGGAGGTCCGCCGCTTTCGCGCCAGTCGAAGGTGAAGCCGTTCTCGGGCTGCTGGCCCCAGGCCATCACCACGCGGCCTTCCGGTCGGGAAAGTGCGCCGTATTTGGTAGCGTTGGTTGCAAGTTCGTGGATCGCCAGGGAGAGACCGAGCGCCTGCTGGGCAGACAGGTAGACCTGCGGGCCGGTGATCGTGATGCGGTCGTCGCCATCGACATGGGGCGCAACGGCCGTTTTCGCGATCGCGGTGATTTCGGCGGCCGTCACGCTCATGCCGGTCAGCACATCCTGTGCCTTGGCAAGCGTCTGAATCCTCGCACCAATCGTGGCCGCGGCATCCGAGATCGACGCTGCGCCCCGCAGGCTCTGGCTGACGATCGACTGGACCATGGCCAGCGTGTTCTTCATGCGATGGGCAAGCTCGCGGTTGAGAAGCTTCAGCTCCTCTTCATGCTGCTTCCTCTCATCCAAATGCCTCTGCGCCTCAAGGTAGGCCTCCTCCAAGGCCTTTCGGCCGACCATAGAGGCGGTGGTCTCCGTGACCACGTTCAAGAGACCGGCTATCTGCGCGTTGTCGTCGTAAAGGGGGCTGTAGGAAAAGGTCCAATAGCTTTCCGTCGGCGCACCATTGCGATGGACCTGCAGCGGCAGGTTCTCGATCCAGGTGCCTTCGCCGGCCTGCGCCCGCTTCACGAAGGGCTCCACACCTTCCCAGACATCGGCCCAATACTCCCGGAACGGCTGGCCCAGCGGGTTTGTGTCACGTCCACCTAGGATTGGCAGATAGCTGTCGTTGTGAAAGTGAAGAAGCTCTTCACCCCACCAGAAGCACATCGGCTGGCGCGTCGCGAGGACAAGTCGCAGGGTCGTCAGCAACGACAGGGGCCAGCCTGAAATAGGCCCAAGGGATGTCTTGCTCCAATCAAAAGAGCGGATCTCATCTGCCATCTGGCCAGTCACGCCGTCTAGCTGCGTCGTGTAGCTCATGGGTCTCCAACTTCGACTGCCCGCGAAAACAATATTGCGATAGCGCAATGACTTAGGCGATCTCACCCGCGGTTACAATGAAAACTGCTGAACCGTCGGCAGCTTGCATGGCCTGATCAATCATCATCCTCGCGACGGGGGCGGTATTCTCCGGTTTCGGGATCTTGAATGAGCGTCCCGATTGCCTGGTTCTCGCGCTCTTTTTCCTCGGCACGCGATTTCGCCACCAGTTTCTCCGCATCCGCAACGAAACGGCGATAGAGCAACCAGGCGCCACCCACCAGGATCGTCAGAAATATCAGCTGCGCCATGTCCCCTCGCCGTAAAGCCCTTCCTCGTCGCGCCGGTCAAAGACCGTAGCGACCCCATAGTGCCTTTTCTTCGAGCGTCTCGGCAAGTCCGGCAACTGCCTGTGCGGCGATCTGATCCGTCGACCCGAATGCGCCGATGCCTGGGGCGCGGCGGCCGAACAGGCCCTTCTGGGCACCGATCAGTTCGAGGCGGGCATCCTTGCCGTAGCGCGTCTTGATCTCCTCGCGCATCCCGCCGAGGCGATCAACGAGACCGAGTTCCAGGCCCTTGCGGCCCGTCCAGAACAGACCGGAGAACAGCGTCGGATCGTCTGCAAGCACCGTGCTGCGCCGCGCCTTGACCATGTCGATAAAGATTTCGTGGATCTCGAGCTGCAGTGTCTTCAGGTATTCGATGTCGCTTTCCTTTTCCGGCTGGAAAGGATCGAGGATCACCTTGTTCTCGCCCGCTGTATAGACACGGCGTTCGACGCCGATCTTCTTCAGGAGTTCGGGGAAGCCGAAACCGCCAGAGACGACGCCGATCGAGCCGACAATCGAGGTCGCATCGGCAATAATCTCATCGCCTGCGATCGCAATCATGTAGCCGCCGGAGGCTGCGACATCCTCAACGAAAACGAGGACACGCTTATTCTTCTCCTCGGCCAGCGCGCGGATACGGTCGTAGATCATCCGCGACTGGACGGGAGAACCGCCCGGCGAGTTGATCGACAGCGCCACGGCGGGGCTGTCCTTCATGCCGAATGCCTTTTCCAGCTGGCCGGCAATCGAGGAGAGATTGAGCGCGGGGCGGAAGCGCGAGCCGCCGCTCATGATCGGTCCGTGCAGCCTGACGACCGGAATGACGACGCCCTTTTTCTGGAAGCGCTTGGGAACCAGCCGTTTCAGAAAGTCTGCCATGGTCGCGTTTCAACTCCTCACGATCTTCACTCTGAGCGGAGATGTAAGACGCGCCGACGCAAACACAATGGTTTGCTCAAAAAATCAGTGTTTTCAACGCAGCCGCGGATAGCCGGCGCGGCCGTTGCTCAGATTGTCGACAAAGGTCGCGAAGGCGTGACTGTCGGGCTTGTCGTGCATCAGGAGCGGCGCGCGCAGCTGTAGCTTCGCCCGCGAGCCTTTGATCGCGGTGACCAGGATACGGGTGGCATTTTCGCTCTCGCGTGGATGGATCGCCGTGATCTCCAGGCCGCCGAACCGCCGGCCGCAGGCGGCGATGATCTCGCCAATCGACTGTGGTCTGGCGATAAGCGACAGCTGTCCGCCGGGAGTCGTGATGGCGCCGGCGGTTCGGATCCAGCGGTCGAACAGATTCTCCGTCATCGCATGGGCCTCGGCCTTCAGGACATCTGGCGTCTTGCGGTCGCCGGGATCGTTGAAAGGCGGGTTCATGATCACGTGGTGGAAGCTGTCGTCGGGGAGGCCGGCTGCGAAGCGCGCCTTGCCGGTCAAAGTGACATCGGCCTCGATCACCTCGGCGCGCTGCGCGAACTTCGCGTTTTCCGGCAGTGCGAGGCTCTTGCGGGCAAAGGTGGCCATATCGCTCGAGCGCTCGACCATGACGACAGACGCCTTGGGCAGACGCGAAGCTACGGCCAACGCTGCTGCCCCGGCTCCTGCGCCAAGATCGGCCACCCGGATCGCACGATCGTCCACAACGAGAGAGGCGAGCAGCATGGCATCCATGCCGGCGCGATGGCCGCGTCCAACCGGCTGCACGAGATGAAAGCGGCCACGATGAAAGGCGTCGACCGTCTCGGCCAAGGGCTTGTCTACAAGGGGCTCTAGTCTCGTGACCATCGCGCCCTCACGCTTCGCGGTCGCGCAGTTCTGCCCCAAGGCCGGCATCGGTCAGGATTCGGCGGGCCTGGTCGACACAGTCGGAATCGACCAGCAGGCGGCGCTGCAGCATGCCGAGCGACCCTTCAAGGATGCTCATGGACTGGTCTGCGATCATCGAGGCGATCCCGGCGTCGCGCATCAGGCTTTCGGCAAAGGAGAGCAGGACGACGTCGTTGCTGCGAATGATCTCATGCATCGATTTCAGAACTCACTGTTAACAGCTAAACCGGCTTTCAGGCCCGGACCGAGGCAATTCGCCCCTTGCCGTGGCCTTCCGGGCTTTTTATGGTCGGCAACCAAACTGAACAGGAGTCCGGTGCGTTGGGCGTAGTCATACCGCTTGAGGAAAGCAAAAACAAACAGGCGTCCGTCAAGCCTCTGGTGGACCTGACCAAAAGCGGCATGGAGCGCGTCAATCAGCTGATCCTGTCGAAGGCAGGCTCGGACGTTCAGATGATCCCGGAGGTGGCAAACCACCTGATCTCATCCGGCGGCAAGCGGCTTCGCCCGATGCTGACGCTCGCGACAGCCGCCATGTTCGGCTACGAGGGCGATCATCACATCAAGCTCGCGACCTCTGTCGAGTTCATGCACACGGCGACGCTGTTGCATGACGACGTGGTCGACGAGAGCGATCTTCGCCGTGGCAAGAACACCGCCCGTACGATCTGGGGCAACCAGGCGAGCGTGCTCGTCGGCGACTTCCTGCTCGGGCAGGCTTTCCGGATGATGGTCGAAGTCGGCTCGCTCGAGGCGCTCGACGTCCTCTCGACCGCAGCCTGCGTGATCGCCGAGGGTGAGGTGCTGCAACTCTCCGTCGCCAAGAACATGGAAACGACGGAGGACGACTATCTCGCCGTCATCCGCGCCAAGACCGCGGCGCTCTTTGCAGCGGCCGCCGAAGTCGGCCCGATCGTGGCTGGCACCGACAAGGCAACCCGCAGCGCGATGAAATCCTATGGCATGAATCTCGGCCTTGCCTTCCAACTGGTCGACGACGTGCTGGACTACGGCGGCAAGGCTGCCGAGACCGGCAAGAATGTCGGCGACGATTTCCGCGAGGGCAAGATCACGCTTCCGGTCATCCTCTCCTATCGCCGTGGCACGGCTGCCGAGCGGGATTTCTGGAAGGAATCCATCGAAGGTGGACAGAACGACGATGGAAGGCTCGAAAAGGCGCTCGGCCTGATCGGCAAATATGGCGCGCTCAACGACACGATCCAGCGGGCGCAGCATTACGGCACCATTGCACGCGATGCCTTGGCGCCCTTGCCCGAAACGCCGTGGAAAAGCGCCCTCAACGACGTGATCGACTTCTGCATCGCGCGCGTGAATTGACGCAGATCCAGCGATTGCCTTGCGAGGCTGCTTCAAAAAAGCCATTCTGTCCGTGAATCATCGCCAATCGCCCGCGCGCGGGCGACCCGCGCTTGCTCTCGGTTCTTGAAAGGCTCGTTCATGCGGCAAAGCTTTGCCCTTCGCACTCTCGCCGGCACCGCGGTTGCGCTGCTGCTCAGCGTCTCCCAGGCGCCGCAGGCACTGGCTGCTGCCAATACCCAGCCCACCGAGGCCGAGAGTTTCGATATCGGTAGCGTCGATTCCTTCGCGGGCGCCTTCCTGGCCGCCCGGACAGCGGAAGCGGATCGCGATTATCCGAGTGCTGTGAAGTTCTACAAGAAGGCCCTGGAATTCACGCCGAACGAGCTTGAGCTTCAGCAGCGGCTGATGATTGCGCTCATCATGAACGGCGAGTTCGACGAGGGCGTGGATCTCGCCAAGGTTCTGGAGAAAGATCCGGCCGTGGAGCGAGTCACCTCCGTGGCGCTCGGCTTTCGCGCCATCCGAGACGGCGACTACGCGCAAGCGCTCAAGCACTTCAAGTATCAGGGACCGAACGATCTCGACCGGCTGATGAACCAGCTGCTGATCGCCTGGACCAAGGTCGGCGAAGGCAAGGGCAAGGAAGCGCTGAAGCTCGTGCAGGATCTCGATGGTCCGAGCTGGTACGGGATTTTCCGCAACTACAATGTCGGCGTCATGGCCGCGATGATCGGCGATGTCGATGCCGCCCGAAAGGCACTCACCGATACGGTGACAGACCGCAATGGGGGGGCAACCGCGCCTGATACCTTCGCCCGTTCGGTGATCGCGCTTGCAACCCTGGAGGCCCAGGCCGGCAACAAGCAAAAGGCTCTCGACGCCCTCTCGGCCGGTGACGAACTGATCACCAACTTCGCCCCCTTCAAGGCGCTTCGCACCGAAATCGAGGCCGGCGGCCAGCCGAAGCCGGTCGTCGCAACGGCAGCACAGGGTGCGGCCGGCGTGCTCTTCTCGATCGGTGGCGCGCTGAACCGTGAAGGTGCCGAGGACACGGTGATGCTCTATCTCCAACTGTCCCATGCGCTGGACAAGGATGCCGCCGACACACTGATCCTGCTCGGCGGGATCGCCGAGAATGCAAAGCAGCCGGAAAAGGCGATCGCATTCTACCGTCAGGTGCCCGAGACTTCGCCGATGCGGCGCATCTCCGAGCTGCAGCTTGGTCTGACGCTTGCCGAGACCGGCAAGGTTCAGGAAGCGCGCGAACATCTGCTCGCCCTGATCGCCTCCGATCCGCAGGATATCAGAAGCTATCTCGCCTATGGCAGCGTGCTGTCCGATGCCAAGGACTATGCGGCCATGGCGGACAATTACGACAAGGCGATCGAGATCATCGGTCAGAACCCGGCGCGGAACCACTGGTCGGTCTTCTTCCAGCGCGGCATCGCCTATGAGCGGCTGAAGAAGTGGGACAAGGCGGAGCCCAACTTCCACAAGGCGCTGGAACTCAACCCCGATCAGCCGCAGGTGCTGAACTATCTCGGCTATTCCTGGGTCGACATGAATCGCAACCTCCAGGAAGGCCTGGAGATGATCAAGAAGGCTGTCGAGCTGCGGCCGGATGATGGATACATCGTCGATTCGCTCGGCTGGGCCTATTACCGCCTCGGCCGCTTCGAGGAAGCGGTGGTCGAGCTCGAACGGGCCGTCGAGCTGCGCGCCGGGGACGCGACGATCAACGACCATCTGGGCGATGCCTACTGGCGCGTCGGTCGCAAACTCGAAGCCAAGTATCAGTGGAAGCGGGCGCTCGCCTCCGAGCCGGAAGAGGCCGAGGTTCCGAAGATCCAGGCGAAGATCGAAAAGGGCTTGCCGGCGATCGAGGCGGATGCTGCCAAGGTCGAGACCAAGCCGGTCGAAGAGCCCAAGAAAGACGACAAGAAGACCTGAGCCGCATGACAGACACTGCAGAGCGCCGGCCGGAGCGGATCGTCGAGACGGCTCCGGCCAAGATCAATCTTGCTTTGCACGTCACAGGTCGGCGGGACGATGGCTATCATCTTCTCGACAGTCTCGTGACCTTTGCCGAGGACGGCGATGAACTCGCCTTCGAGACGGCTGACAGCGACAGCTTCCGTGTCGTCGGGCGTTTTGGGGCCGAGCTTTCAGCCGAGGACAATCTGGTTCTGAAGGCGCGCGATCTGCTTCGGGCCGCCCTCGACGAATGCAGCCAGCCACACGGCGCCGTTTCCATTCTCCTCGACAAGAGCCTGCCGATCGCGTCGGGGATTGGCGGTGGCTCGGCAGATGCGGCAGCGACACTGCGGGGGCTGCTCAGGCTCTGGAAGGCGGAACTGCCGGCCGAGACGTTGCAGCAGATCGCAATGAAGCTCGGCGCCGATGTGCCGATGTGCCTTGCCTCGACGCCGCTGCGCGCGCGCGGGATCGGTGAGGCAATCGAGAAGGTAGATATGCCATCCGTTCCGCTGGTGCTCGTCAATCCACTGAAGCCCGTGTCCACGCCGGAGATCTTTCGCAGCCTTCAGCGCCGCGACAATGAGCCGATCGGCGAGCTAGGCTTGCTCACCAACGCGGCTGACTGGATGCAATCGCTTTCCGCCCTGCGCAACGACCTGCAGCCGCCGGCGGAAGCGCTGGTGCCTGAGATTGCCGAGGCCTGCGAACTGCTGGGACAGAGCTTGGCAGGCTTCGTGCGGATGTCGGGGTCGGGTGCCACCTGTTTCGGGCTCTACGAGACGGAGGCTGCTGCGATGAAGGCGGCCTTGGCGCTATCAGCCTATAGGCCGAACTGGTATGTGCTCCTGACACGCACCGTTCCGGGAGAGAGCCCATGAGCCGCATCGACGAAAGCCGCCCCTTCATTCCCGTTGGCATTGCGGTGCTCACCGTTTCCGACACCCGCAGCCTTTCCGACGACAAATCCGGCGACACGCTGGTCGCGCGCATCGAAGAGGCCGGGCACCGGCTTGTTGCCCGGGCGATCGTGAGGGACGACAAGGCGGCGATCCGGGAACAGGTGGGAACCTGGACGAAGGATCCCAACATCGACGTGGTGATCACCACCGGTGGCACGGGCTTTACCGGGCGGGACGTGACGCCAGAGGCGCTGGAGCCGCTGTTCGAAAAGCGCATGGACGGTTTTTCGGAAGTCTTCCACCGCATCTCCTATGACAAGATCGGCACATCGACGATCCAGTCCCGCGCGACCGGTGGCGTCGCCAACGCAACCTTCATCTTCGTGCTGCCGGGCTCTCCCGGCGCCTGCAAGGATGCCTGGGACGGGATCATCAAGCTCCAGCTCGACTATCGCCACATGCCCTGCAATTTCGTAGAAATCATGCCCCGGCTCGACGAGCATCTGAGACGCAGCCAGGGCTGATTAGCGGCGCGCTTCGCGGGCCACCCAAGAGGGAATGATCTCGGAGGCAAGGCGGCGCAGCTTGTGGCCGCGGGCCAGCTGAAGCAGTTCCCTGCCCTCGCCTGCGAGCCCCTGTGCCTGACGCTTCGGGATCAGCAGGCCATTCTCAAGCAGCGGCGTCGAGCGCGTGAGCCGCCGATAGAAGGGCAGCCGGTATAACCGCGATTCGGAGAAACGGGCCGGCGCCTTGTTGAGCGCGACATACTCCGCAACCTCGTCCACCCAGCCCTGCCCCAGCCGCGCGCCCGGTTCGATCAGCAGCAGCCATTCGCCCCGCGCCGCCGCCAGCACATGCTTCATGTCCCATTGCTGATAAAAGCGGCATCCCGCAGCGTCGGCAACCACGGACGAGCCATCGGTCGAGCCGTGGTCAAGCACGATGACATCGCTGACCAGACCCTCGACAGCGCCGGCCACCAGCACGGACAAGGTCTGTGCGAGCTCGGGTTCCTGGTCGTGGCATTCCATGATCACTGTCAGCATTGCCTATATCTATCGCATTGCACAAAGTTTTGCCACAGACAGTTTTTTGAAGTTTGTTCTTGCATTGTTCCCTTTTTGGCGCTAGGAATAAAGTCATTGAGCGAGGCTGCAACGCCCGCGAGGAGCCAAACATGACCGAGCTGTCTCTTGTGAGCCAGGCTGCATTTCAGCCCGGCAATACGGCAGATATTGCCGATGCGCTGATGAACGCGTCCGGCATGCGGATCGAGATCGATCGGCGGCGCGGGCGTGCGGCCGGGATCAATCCGGCCGGCCGATTCGAGAGCCAGGAACGCGTCGCCTTCGATGACGGCTGGCATACACTTGAGGACATGCCGCCCTTCAGGACCGAAGTGCAGGTCGAGAAGCCGCGCACGGTCATCACGCGCAACGATTCACCCGACATTCCCTTCGACCGGTCGATCAACCCCTATCGGGGCTGCGAGCATGGCTGCATCTATTGCTTCGCCCGGCCGACGCACAGCTATATGGGCCTGTCGGCAGGCGTCGACTTCGAGGCGAAGCTGTTTGCCAAGCCGGATGCGCCGCGCCTACTGGAACGAGAACTGTCGAAGCCGGGCTACAAGGTAAAGCCGATCGCAATCGGCACCAATACCGATCCCTATCAGCCGATCGAACGGGAATGGCGCATCATGCGACAGATCCTCGAAGTGCTGGACAAGGCGAACCACCCCGTGGTGATCGTGACGAAGTCGGCGCTCATCCTGCGCGATATCGACATCCTGAAGGCGATGGCCGAGCGGGGGCTGGTCAAGGTCGGGATTTCCGTGACCACATTGGATCGCAAGCTCGCACGCACGATGGAGCCCCGCGCCTCGACGCCGGCCAAGCGGCTGGAGGCGATCAAGACCCTGTCGGAGGCCAGGATCCCCGTGGCCGTGATGGTGGCGCCGGTGATTCCTGCCCTGAACGACCACGAGATCGAACGGATCCTCGACAGCGGCAAGGCCGCAGGGGCGACGGAGGCGAGTTATGTGCTGTTGCGCCTGCCGCTCGAAGTGAGCCCGCTGTTTCGCGACTGGCTGCTGCAGAACTATCCGGACCGCTATCGCCACGTGATGTCGCTGGTGCGTTCGATGCGCGACGGCAAGGATTACGATGCCGAATTCGGCAAGCGGATGAAGGGGGCGGGTCCCTATGCCTGGCAGATCAGTCGTCGCTTCGAGATGGCGACCAAGCGGCTCGGCCTGATGCGCCGCAGCCTGCATCTCAGGGAAGACCTGTTCATCTCGCCCGACAGCGACGGAGTGCAGCTGTCGCTGCTCTGACTTGGGTTTGTTTTCGTATTCCGGTGCTGTTGTCCGCCGCCTCGCACCGGATGTAGTCCCTGGTAAGCCGCCCCCTTCGCCATGATCGCGATCGGGACCGGGGACTTGCAGGAGGTCGGGTGCGCGTGCGATTTCTGCCGCATGAAACGTCGCACGCCACCCGATTCTCCTGGCCTCTTTCCAGACATGCCGCTTGTCCCGGATTTCTCGCTGGAGAGCCGCGCCAAGCGTCAAGGCCTTTGGCCGGTGGCCGGGACGGACGAGGCCGGCCGCGGTCCTCTGGCGGGCCCTGTGGTCGCCGCAGCCGTGATCCTCGATCCGAAGCGGATCCCTGATGGGCTGAACGATTCCAAGAAGCTCTCCGCCGCCCAGCGCGACGTGCTCTATGAGCATATCTTGGCCGAGGCGACAGTTTCGATTGCGTCCTCTTCGCCTAAGCGCATCGATCTCATCGATATCCGCAAGGCGAGCCTCGATGCCATGCGCCGGGCCGTCGCCGGTCTCGACCACGAGGCCCGGCATGTGCTGGCCGATGGCCGAGATGTTCCCCCCGGCCTGGTTTGCGCCGGCGAGGCCGTCGTGAAGGGCGATGCGCGATCGGTCTCTATCGCCGCCGCCTCTATCATCGCCAAGGTGATGCGGGACCGCATGATGGTGAGGGCAGGTCTCGTCTATCCCGGCTATGGTTTCGAGGTCCATGCCGGATACGGCACGGATCGCCACCGCAGCGCCATCGTGACGCACGGCCCCTGCCCCTTGCATCGGATGAGCTTCCGGCCGTTGAAAATCGCAGCGCCAGCGGACGAAAATCTCTAAAATCCTTGTCCGCGCTTAGCCACGGTCTTGCCCGCGCATGTGCGTCGGCGAGGCACAGCCGATCAAAGGTCACGCTGCTTCAACTCGACGGCCCTCAGCCGAACAAGAAAACGCCCCGAGCGGAGACCGATCGGGGCGTCAGAATGAAGATGATGTCGGCAGTCGGCCGGCCTTAATTCAGGCGCGACTTCACTTCACCGACGGAGGCCTTGAACAGCGTCTGCTGTACGGCTTCGTCAGACTTCCTAGCCAGAACCTTCTCGGCAGCGGCAATCGCCAGGTCGACGGCTGCGGCGCGAACGGCGTTCACGGCTTCAGTCTCGGCCTGCTTGATCTTCTGCTCGGAAAGCGCGTTGCGGCGTGCAACGAACTCTTCGGTCTTCTGCTTGGCTTCCGCGGTCAGGGCAGCGGCTTCGCGCTCAGCGGCAGCCACAATGGCTGCAGCCTCGGCTTCGGCTTCCTTGCGCTTGCGCTGGTATTCGGCCAGCAGGTGCTGGGCCTCTTCGCGCAGACGCTTGGCCTCGGCCAGTTCGTCACGGATCTTGTCGGCGCGCTCGTCGAGAGCCTTGCCCATCATGCCCGGTACCTTCAGGTAGGCGAGCAGGACGAAGAAGAGAACGAGGGCAACGAGTGCGAAAAATGAAGCGTCCATGATGCTTACGCTCCCTGCTTGGCGACGCCGGAGACGGCGGCCTTGATGTCGGCTGCGGTCGACTTGGCGCCGATCAGTTCTTCAACGATCGTGCCAACGGTGTCGATGGCGATCGTGTCGACTTCCGCGAAAGCGCGCGCCTTGATATCGGCAATGCGGCTTTCGGCAGCGGCGATCTTGGCGGAGAGTTCCGTCTCGATCGCAGCACGCTCCGCATCGGCCTTGGCCTTGGAAGCGTCACGAGCGGCAGAAGCGATCTGGCCGGCTTTCGCCTTGGCCGCGGTCAGCTCGCGCTCGTAGGTTTCGATGGCGGCATCGGCTTCGGACTTCAGACGAGCTGCTTCGTCCAGATCCTGCGCGATGCGGTCATGACGGTTCTCGAGAATGCCGCCAAGGCGCGGAACGATAACCTTCTGCATGAGCATGTAGAACACGCTGAACGTGATCACCAGCCACAGAAGCTGCGACGGATAGGTCGAAAAATCGAACGGCGGGAACACGCCGCCGCCATGAGCCTCGTCGTGGGCCACGCCGGTCTCTGTGTGAAGCTGGCCTTCTGCCGGGGTTTCCTGGGCAAAGGCGGGGGTCACAAACATGCTCACCTCCAGGTGTATGCTCAAATGCGCGAGATCACGGCTGCCTTGTCGGCGCGCCGTGATCTCAAACTCCAGCCGTTATTAGACGGCGAACAGGAGAAGGAGAGCGATGAGCAGCGAGAAGATGCCCAGAGCTTCCGTAACGGCGAAGCCGAATACCAGACGGCCGAACTGGCTGTCAGCAGCAGACGGGTTGCGCAGTGCGCCGGTCAGGTAGTCACCGAAGATACGGCCGAGAGCGAGGGACGTACCAGCCATGCCGAGGCATGCGAGACCCGCGCCGATGTACTTTGCTGCTTCCGCTTCCATATGGATACTCCTTCGAATGGGTTGTTGCGGCTGTTTTTGACACCCGGGACACCGGGGCCAGCGACTTTATTCTCAGTGACCACCGTGCACGGCGTCGTTCAGGTACATGCAAGTCAGTACCGCGAAGACGTAAGCCTGCAGGAAGGCAACGAGAAATTCGAGAGCGGTCATGGCGACCGTCATGATGAGAGGCAGGATGGAGCCTGCGACGCCGACGGCACCGGCAGCACTCATCGACACGACGAAGCCTGCGAAGACCTTCAGCGTGATGTGACCGGCCAGCATGTTGGCGAAAAGACGGACGGAAAGGCTGATCGGACGCGACAGGAAGGACACGACCTCGATTGCAGACACCAGCGGCAACAGGGCCACCGGCACGCCAGACGGCGCGAAGATCGAGAGGAAGTGCAGTCCGTGCTTGTAGAAGCCGTAGATCAGGACCGTCAGGATCACAAACAGGGCCAGCGCGAAGGTCACGATGATCTGGCTGGTGATCGTGAAGAAGTAGGGGAACATGCCGAGCAGGTTTGCCGTCAGGACGAACATGAACAGCGAGAACACCATCGGGAAGAAGTGCATGCCCTTGGCGCCAGCACCTTCGCGCAGCATGGAGGCAATGAACTCATAGGCCATTTCGGCGACCGACTGCATGCGCGTCGGGATCAGGCCGCGATTGGCTGTCGAGAAGTAGAGGAAGCCCGACGCAGCGGCAACGGTTGCCACCATGAACAGGGATGCGTTGGTGAACGAAAAATCAATCCCGCCGATTTCGATCGGTACAATCGGCTTCACAAGGAACTGGGAAGTGGGATCGTTTGCCACGTTCTGCTCTTTCGCTTTCGCCGCCGAAGCGGTCATTCTCGTTTCCGGGCCGGCGCGTCAGCGACCGTTGCCCTTGTCGTCCAAGTCCAGTCTGCGATCCGCAGGATGTGGCGATGCCACGACCCCGACGACGCGCATGACGTTCAACACGCCGGCGCAGAAACCGATCATAAGCATGACGATCATGCCCCACGGCCCCGTGCCCACAAAGTAGTCGAAAAGATAACCCAGGAGGGCACCGACAATGATGGCGGAGATGAATTCGCTCGAGATCTTCATTGCCATACCATATCCCTTACGGGTCTGGTCGGCATTGATCTCGGCTCGCTCGTCGTCCTTGACCTTGGCGTCCCGCTCAGCGAGTTCCGTGGTCAGCCGTCTGCGGCGCTCTTCCAGATCTTCTTCCCGGTGGTCCGTCATGGCTTTCTCCGACCGTCGCCTGTCTCAAGCGCCGTTTATGCGCCCGAATTGAATGCAGAAACGGCGAGATAGAAACCCTTCTGGCCCGCTTTGAAGTCGGGCGCACCATAATTTTGAGCCCCTGCATAGTCAAGGCGTGACAGCACCAAGTTTCACCACAAATTAACCCCGAAAAATCATAGACTTAAGTCCAAGACGCAGAATCGTCGCAGATGACGGACGACAAATCCGGTCAATCCGTCGCAACCATGGACCAGAATCTGCCACATTCACGGAGACGTGTGGGTCGGTTGATTGCAGGCTCAGGGCGGGCATGCGTGACGATTGCGGAACTGGGACGGACATGGGAGGCTCCTGGGAGACGTCCTGCCCGGGGGAAGAGATGACGCGCTTTCTAGTCCGCATCCTGATCAGTGTCATCCTAGGCTGGATGATCGGCGTGCAGGCGGCATTCGCCTTTGGCCCCAAGGGCAATCTGACGCCGATGCTTTACATTTTCGTCACGGTGCCACTCACCTATGCCTTGTCATTCCTGGTCGTGCCGCTGCTGTCGAACTGGCTCGACAGGCAGCGCTGAAGGGTTTTCAGCTCCACCCGCCGCCATAGGTGCGATAGAAGATGTGCTTGCCGATCTTGTCCACGCGCTTCATCGTCGGGCCCCAGGCGGGCTTCACATAGGTCGCGTGGTAGTGGGTGGCGGAGCCGACATCCTTGAACCAGATCTTGCCGGCGGTGACGGCCATGGCAATCTCCTTGGCAATCTTCCAGTGGCGCGGAGACGTGACGATGTCGGGGATACGATCGCAGGCGAAGGAGAACTGGCAGCGGTTGCGCCAATTTTCGTTCTGATAGACCACTCCGCAGATCGTGTCGGGATAATGCGGATTGCGCACCCGGTTGAGGATGACCTGGGCGACGGCCGCCTGGCCCTTCACCGATTCGCCACGGGCTTCAAAATAGATGCCTTCCGCCAGGCACTTCTGTTCCTTGTCGGAAAAGACGGCTGCCGGCAGCGGGGTCGCGGCCCAGGCGTGATCCTCCGGATCGATATCGGGGATGAAACGGCCCTGCTCTTGCTGCTTGTCGGTCAGGATGCTGTCGAAGGGCGAAACGCTCGCATAGTCCGGGGCGGGCGGCGCATAGGCAGTCGCCAGCACATCAGGCACGGAATTGGTCACGAGATCTGCAATCATCGGCGACAGTGAGGGATCGGCGACCGGCTTTTCGCGCTTGAAATAGAAGCTTGCGAGTTCGACGGGCTTGGACTTGTCTTCCTCCCGGGCAAAGACGGACGGTGTCTTGAGCTCCGGCTCCATAAGCGAGCTCGTCCGCTGCAAGATAGATCCGGCCGAGAAGGCGCGCGGCGGCAGCATGGGCTCGACGGCCATGACCCGGCCCTTCTTCTGGTCGCGGGTGACACGCATTTCGTCCGGCAAGGAATCAGGATCGGCCTTGCCGCCATCGAAAGCGATGCGGCGACCGTCGGGCAGGATCAAGCCAGCACCACCGGACAGCGCCTCGGACGCCTCCCCTTCCGAGAAGGCGAGACTGGCTTCGTGGATCGAGCCGGCCGGCGTCGACGTCATCACCATGCGCCAATTGCTGGCACCGCGGTCGAGACCGGTCAGAAGGCCCGCCATATCGGCCTGAGCGGCGACGGTGGGGAAGATCAGCCACGACGCAAGGCCGAAGACCAGGGGAGAGGTCCAGTTCTCCAGTCGGGAGAGGACCTTCTTCGAAGGACGAAACTTGGGACGCAAGGCCACACTCCAACACACGCTGACACGGGTCCGACGCTTCGAACCCAAACAGGATTACATTAGAGGAATATCTCTCGTTAACCTTGATGCTTGGTTAATGCGCGATCACAGCTTTGGGAGCAGCAGGGCAAAAAATGGCTGGACCGCCGGGCATGCCGACGGTCCTGAAGCTCATCGAGGTATGTTGGGCCGGTCAGATGATGACGTGTGATCCGAGTTCGATCACGCGGTTTGCCGGCAGGCGGAAATAGTCGGACGGGTCGGCCGCTGCCTCCGCAAGCGCGATGTAAAGCCGGTCCTGCCAGTGGGGCATGCCCATGCCCTGGCCGGCGACCAGCTTGCGACGGCCGAGATAGAAGGAGGTCGACATGATGTCGAACTTCAACCCGCCACGGCGGAGGCTCGCCAGCGTCTTGGAGACGTTCTGCGTTTCCATGAAACCGAAGCGGATCTCGACCCGCGAGAAACGTTCGGACAATTCCTCGACCGCAAACCGATCCACCTCGGCGATCCGGGGGCGTCCAAGTGTGCGGATCGTCAGGATGATGTTGCGCTCGTGGATGACATGGTTGTGCTTCAGATTGTGCATCAAGGCGGCCGGCGCACAGGTCGGGTCGCTGGTCAGGAAGATGGCCGTGCCGGCGACGCAGGTCGGGCCGTGTTCGCCCTTCTTCTCGATCATGGCGATGAAGGCTTCAAGCGGGACATCGTCGCGGCGGGTCTTCTGGAAGAGGATCGCCGTGCCGCGGCGCCAGGTCCACATGACCACGGTGAAGGCTGCGGCGAAGAGGACCGGTATGTAGCCGCCATCATGGATCTTCAGAAGGTTCGCGCCGAGGAAGACCAATTCGAGAAGGAGTAACGGGGTCAGCACCGCGGCTGCGAGCACCAGGCTCCAGTTCCATCTCTTGCGGACGAATTCGAAAGCCATGACGGTCGTCACCACCATGGCACCGGTCACCGAGATGCCGTAGGCGGTCGCGAGCGCCTCCGAGCTTTCGAAGAGCAGAACCAGCGAGAGCACGCCGACGAGCAGAAGCGTGTTGACCGAGGGCAGATAGATCTGGCCGCTCTGTGTTTCGGAGGTGAAGAGGATCTGCATGCGCGGCAGGAAGCCGAGGTGGATCGCCTGGCGGACCAGCGAGAACGCGCCGGTGATCACGGCCTGGCTGGCGATGATGGTTGCGAAGGTTGCCAGAATCACGATCGGCAGGAGCGCCCAGGACGGAAACATCAGGAAGAAAGGATCCGAGGCCGTGGAGGGATCGCTGAGGACCAGAGCCCCCTGCCCAAGATAGTTCAGGACGAGCGCCGGAAAGACCAGCGCGAACCAGGCGAGCTGGATCGGCTTGCGGCCGAAATGGCCGAGGTCGGCATAGAGCGCTTCCGCACCCGTGACCGTCAAGAAGACCGCGCCAAGCACGATGATGCCGAGGAAGCCCTCGCGCAGCAGGAAGCTCACCGCATACCAGGGATTGAAGGCTGAGAAGATACCGATGTCATCAAAGATATGCATGATGCCGCCGGCTGCCATGACGATGAACCAGACCGCCGTGATCGGCCCGAAGAAGCGCGCGACGGCTCCCGTTCCGCGTGACTGGACCGCAAAGAGGCCGATCAGGATCGCAAGCGAGATCGGCACGATGTAATCGGACATATCGGGCGCGACGAGCTTCAAGCCTTCGACGGCCGACAAGACCGAGAGCGCCGGCGTGATCATGGAATCGCCGAGGAAGAGTGCGGCGCCAATCAGGCCCAGCACCATCAGAACCGGGCCGTGACCGTTTGCCGACTTAGAGAGCAGCGCCAGAAGCGAGAGGGTGCCGCCTTCGCCGTCATTGTCAGCACGCAGCAGAAAGAGGACATATTTGAGCGTGACGATGATCGTCAGCGACCAGATCATCAGCGAGATAAGGCCGATGATTTCGACGCGGGTGATGCCGTCGACACCGATCGGCTTCAGGGCCTCACGGAAGGCATAGAGCGGGCTCGTGCCGATGTCGCCATAAACGACACCGACAGATCCGAGCGCGAGAAGAAAAAGACTGCGTGCATCCTTCGGACCAGCCGCGGGCTGGTGATCGAGTTGTGGCATGGGATACCAGGCTCGTCAGAGCCAGCCTTTCCAACGGAAAAACAAGAAGGGGATGATGGCGGAGAGCAGCATGGCAAAAAGCGCCATGGGGTATCCGAAGTTCCATGCGAGTTCGGGCATGACTTCAAAATTCATGCCGTAGATCGACGCGACAAGGGTCGGCGGCAGGAAGACCACCGAGGCGATCGAGAAGATCTTGATGATGGCATTCTGCTCGACATTGATGAGGCCGAGCGAGGCATCAAGCATGAAGGTGATGTTGTTGGCGACAAAAGCCGCGTGCTCGCCAAGGGATTGAAGGTCGCGGACAACCAGGCCGCAGAGTTCGGCGGCATCTTCCTCCCGGCGCACCGCCGGCTGCGACTGCAGGAATAGAACCAGGCGAGACAAGGAGACGAGGCTATCACGCACCTTGCCTACAAGCTGATGATGGCTGGCGATATCGAGCAGCTTGTCTTCCAGGAAGCGCGGCGGACGGCGCTTGGCGGCCTTGCGATTGACGAAGACCGTGATCGAGAGCGCATCGAGGCGTGAAGCCAGCGTTTCCAGGATCTCGGCGGTCCGGTCGACAATCGTCTCCAAGAGATGGCCGAGCAGTTTCGCGCCGGTGTCGCACTGTCCGTTCAGGCGCAGGAGGCTCGCACTGAAGAGTTCGAAGGCCTTGGGCTCGGCATAGCGGATGGTGATCAGGCGTCCGCGATGGAGGATGAAGGCGACGTCGGTGAGCAGCGGATAGCTGGAATCGGCTCTGTAGAGCAGCGAGGCCGTCATGTAGATCGCATCGTGCTCGACATACAGCCGGCTGGACGGTTCGATGTCCTTCAGCTCATCCGGTGTCGGCAGCGGAATGCCGATCCGGCTCTCGACGAAGTGCTCCTCGTCGCGGCTCGGCTTGATCAGGTCGATCCAGATGATGTCATCGGGGAAATTGCTGGCTTGAGGCTCGGCGCCGATGATTTCGGCACTTCCGTCTCGTCGATAGGCCCGTATCAAGGACTGGTCACCTTCATGGCACGCCGCGCGGTTTGGATCCGGAACCAATCATAGTCCCGGATGGAATGCCAAAGCAATTGTTGCAGCACTGCAATGCAGCCGGCGCACGCCTCAAGAAGGCGCGATGCCGGCCGAAGCCCCCTTCAAGCGGCGATCATTCGAAGACGATCGCCGGCGCTGCGCGACCCGATCGAGCCTTGACCTGTTCCCAGGCCTTGGTCGCGATGTCGCGATAGATCTTCGCCTGCGGCCCGTCCGGCTCGCTGACCACGACAGGCGTTCCGGCATCCGAGGTCTCGCGGATCGAGATGGTGAGCGGCACTTCGCCGAGGAAGGGCACGCCGATCTTCTCGGCCTCGGCCCTCGCGCCACCATGACCGAAGATGTCGTAGCGATTGCCCGTATCCGGCGCGATGAAGTAGCTCATGTTCTCGACGATGCCGAGCACGGGCACTTCGACCTTGTTGAACATGTTCAGGCCCTTGCGCGCATCGATAAGGGCAAGGTCCTGCGGGGTGGAGACAATGACCGCCCCCGACAGCGGTACCTGCTGGGCCATGGTCAGCTGCGCATCACCGGTGCCCGGCGGCATGTCGACGACCAGCACGTCGAGATCGCCCCAGGCGACTTCGCGCAGCATCTGCATCAGGGCCGACTGGACCATCGGGCCGCGCCAGATCATCGCGGTCCCTTCATCGACGAGGAAGCCCATCGACATGACCTTGATGCCGTAATTCTCCATCGGCACGATGATGCGGTTCTCGATCTGCTGCGGGCGCCCGGTAATGCCGAGAAGGCGCGGCATGGAAGGACCGTAGACATCGGCGTCAAGAATGCCGACGCGCAGACCGTTTGCCTTCATCGCCAGCGCCAGATTGACCGCCGTGGTCGACTTGCCGACGCCACCCTTGCCGGAGGCGACCGCGATGATGGCTTCGATGCCAGGGACTCCAGCCTTCGTGCGCTGTGGTCCGCTCTGCGCCGGGCCATGACTGTGGGCGTGGTTGTGGGCGGGGGCTGCAGGCTGCGGGCGCGGCGGCGGGGTGGCGCCCTGTTTGCGCTCGGCTGTCAGGCTGACCACCGCACCGCTCACACCGGGCAGAGCCTTCACTGTTCGCTCGGCAGCCTGGCGCAGTGGCTCCAGTTCCTGGGCGCGCTCGGCAGGCACATTAATGGAGAAGTAGACCTTGCCGTCGGAGATGAAGACATCCGATACCATACCAAGGTCGACAATGTTGCCATCGAGATCCGGTCCGCGGATCCCCTTCAGCGCCTCAATCACCCGATCACGCGACAGTTCGGCCATTTCAATCTTCTTTCCGCTTACGTCTTTCACGTCTGCGAAATCAGATAATGGAGCAGGAGACATTCGCCAACAGCAAATACGGATCGTGGCTGCGACCATTGCGGCCAAAACAGACAAGCCGCCTGCGGAGAGCACCCCCCGCGGCGGCTTGTCAGGCTGCACCCGTTAACGGGTGTCGTGCAACGTCCCCTCTGGACTGGCACTAGCAATGCAGAAAGCGTGCCAGTTTTCAAAGGGCGGGAAATGTGGCTGCAAAGGCGTTATGTGCCTCACCAGATCGGAATTGTGCCGGGAAACTAGGCTGACGTGGTGGGTGGCGCACAAAAATGCACCAGCGTTTACTCTTACTTGATCAAGCCGAGCCGGAGGGCCTTGGCGACGGCCTGGGTGCGATTGACCGCGTCCAGCTTCTTCGTCGCGCGGTTCAGGTAGTGGTTGATCGTGTGCTCCGAGAGCGTCAAGATTTCCGCGATCTCAACGCTGGTCTTTCCGGCCGCCGTCCAATTGAGGCAGTCGAGTTCCCGTTCGGTCAGCATGTCACTGTTGCGGCTGTCCATCTCGCGGATTTCAGCGAGGCGATTGAAGACATGCGTCGCGATATAGGCGAGTTCCATCATCTCGAGCGTGTTGAAGGGGTCGCGGTCGCCGATGAAGGAGACGGCCCCTCGGGCACCCGTTGCATCATGGACGGGGAAATAGGATCCGCGGTTCATGCGGAAGCGGGTAAACAGCGCCTTCGAGACCTCGCCGGATCGAGGATCACGCTGCAGTGCCACGTCATCGATGTCGAAACGCAGGGGGACCGACGAGCGGCGCAGATGGGCCAGCACAGGACTGCCCGACAACAGGGAAATCTGATCGAACTCAGTCAGGAGATCGGACGGCCAGTTGGTGATGATCGAACTGCTGCCGAGTTCCTGCGCTGTGGCACCCGGCATATTCAGCACCATAAAGGCACGGGCGCCGTAAAGCTCCGTCACACGCTTCATAAAACGGAAGACGTCGAACTGGGTCTTGAAACCTTTGACGTCGGTGATCAGACCCTCGACGCGCTCGGCGGCTGCCATGTCCTGGTTCGTCATCACACACCCGTCCATACCGGGTCACCGGTCGTGATTATCGAGGAGATTGTCCAAGACGTATACGTCAACTGCTAAAACACCTGCCATTGGCTGCGGATCGAAGGCGTGGCGAAACCTGGCTTCAGCCGATCCTTTGATCTCGCGTGCTCCCGTGTCAGAGACCTTGCGATAAGAATGCTTGAAGGACCCCCAAAGGCGATACCAAAACCGAATCTGTTCCCTTAGGTTGCCGGAGCATAGACTTGTAAAGTGCCAGGGGTCCAGATACCCCATAAATTTTACCGTAAACCCCTGTTTGCGACCTTGGTCGTACGGCAGAGATAGACGAAATCGACAAGGAGGACGCGCGTGATCGCGACAGAGAGCTTCACTGGCAGGACGCTGACCGAAGAGCGCATGGAACTGGGAGAGGGTCCGACCTACGACCCGACGACAGGCGCGCTTTTCTGGTTCGACATCCTCGGCAAGACGCTGTGCGAACTCGATGTTGCCGGCGGCCGTCTGACCAGACATGCCCTGCCCTTCCTCGGCAGCGTGCTCGCTATCGTCGATGAGACGCGGCAGCTTATCGCTTCCGACCAGGGGCTCTTCCTGCGCGACACGATGAGCGGCACCCTCTCCCTTTATGGAAATATCGAGGACAAGCCGCAGAACCGCTCGAATGACGGCCGCGTCCATCCGAGCGGCGCCCTGTGGATCGGCACGATGAGCCGTACGGCGGAGACCGGTGCCGGCGCCATCTATCATGTGGCCGGGACAACCGTGACCAAGCTCTTTGACGCCGTCAGCATTCCGAACGGCATCTGCTTCTCGCCGGATGGCAGCGTCGGCTATTTCAACGATTCGAAGATCAATCACATGATGCGGGTCGAGCTCGATTCGGCGACCGGTCTGCCCACTGCCGCTCCGACTGTCTTCATCGATCAGTCTCAGCGCGAGGGCGTCATTGACGGATCGGTCGTCGATCTCGAAGGCACGATCTGGAATGCCAACTGGGACGGCGGCGCGGTGGATCGCTACGCGCCTGACGGTCGCCATATCGCTCGCTACGCAGCCCCGATGCGCCGGCCGACCTGCCCGGCATTCTATGGCGTCAATCTCGATCGCCTCGCCGTGACCTCCTGCTGGGAGGGACTCACAGATGCGGAACGGTCCAAAGACCCGCTCGCAGGCGTCACCTTCGATCTCGGCGTGAGCGTCAAGGGCAAGACCGAGCCGCGGTTCAAACTCTGAGTATCTGGCTCTGAGGGGCGGGGCCTGAAGCGGCCCCGCAAACTGCGATCGGCGTAATTTGTTCCCGCAACCCCCTCAAAATATTCAGGACTTCGCCAGCGGAACGATCTAGGCCGCCGGACATTTTCCTCTCGAACCGACGCCGCCCAGCACTTCAGCAAGGGCAGTGTCAGTCGCAGACCATCTCAGAGGAAAGGTAGGTCCACCATGAACAAGTCTCTCAAGACCCTCGCCGCAGCCATGCTGCTCGGTTCCACCGCAATGGCCCCGTTTGCCGTCGCTCAGGACGCAACTCCGGGTGCAACGACGACGCCGCCGGCCACTATGGACGGCACCACCACGACGCCTGCTCCGGTCACCCCGGGCGCTTCGACGGACGGCACGATGGGCACCACTGCCCAGGCTCCCGCTGACGCTGCCGGCTCGGCCACTTATCTGACGGAACAGGCTGAAAACCAGATCTCGGTCAACGATTTCATGGGCCAGCCGATCTACACCTCCGACAACCAGTCGATCGGTGACATCAACGACCTGCTCGTGCAGGAAGACGGTGGCATCGTCGCCGCAGTCGTCGGCGTAGGTGGCTTCCTCGGCATTGGCCAGAAGAACGTCGCCATCCCGTTCGACAAGATCACCATCAGCCGCGAAATGGATGATGCGACCATGACCGGCACGGGCGATGCAGCCACGACGACGACCACCACCGAGGCTGTCGCTGACGCAGAAGTTCGCCTGACCACCACGGAAACGGCTGACAGCCTGCGCAACGCTCCGGAGTTCCGTACTCTGTCAGATCAGGCTGCCGACGCTGGTAACACGGGCACAATGGCTCCGACCGACGGCACCACCACCTCGTCGACGGACAACTAATCCCGGAACGTGGGACGTGTTAAGGTCCTAAGGGGCGGCGCTTCAGCGCCGCCTTTTGCTATGCGCTACAGCAGGCTGCAAAAGCGAAGTGCATCGTAGACGGCGGCGTGGATGTTGCGGCTTTCAACCGCATCCCCGATGCGTACCAAGTCGAAGCTGGCGGCGTCATCCTTGAGCGGCAAGGGCTCGCGCCGGGCGATCAGCGCGGCATAGTCGACGGCGCCGCGATTGCGTGAAAGCGGCTTCAGTTCAAGATAGAGATCCGCATTGGCCATGGTGCCATGCTCCACGACCACCTGGGCGACGCGTCGCTCCACGCGCACCTCAGAAAAGTCCGAGCCGAGTGTCGCGAGCAAAGCATTACCGTCTCGTCGGACGCTCACCAGCTTGGTGTTGATCGTGACCCGGACATCCTTTTCGGCGAAGGTCTTGGCGTAGGGCACATGGTTCATGCCGCCCATCTCCGGCGCGAAGAAGCGCTCCGGGGAGACCACTTCGAGTTCGACGCCAGCATTGGCAATGACTTCTGCGGCACTCATGCCGGGATGCCCGCCATTGTCGTCGCAGAGCAGAACCGGCCCCTCGGGCTTCACGCTCCCGGCGAGGATGTCCCAGCTCGAGGTGACGAGATCATCGCCTGCCTCGAGTTCCGGCGACTGAGCGATGCCGCCGGTCGCGATGACAACCAGATCGGGATCGAAGCCAAGCACGTCGTCGACGCCGGCATAGGTGTCGTAGTGGATGCTCACACCCAGACGATCGAGCTCTGCCAGACGCCAGTCGACGATGCCGATCATTTCCTTGCGGCGCGGATTGCGTATCAGCAGATTGACCTGGCCACCGGCCTTGCCCGAGGCTTCGAGGACATCGACGGCGTGTCCGCGCTCGGCGAGCACCCTCGCGGCTTCGAGGCCTGCCGGCCCTGCGCCGACCACGACCGCCTTGCGAGGCTTGTCAGCCTTGCGCAGGTCATGGGGGATCAGTGCCTCGCGGCTTGTCGCAGCATTGTGGATGCAGAGCGCCTCGCCGCCTTCATAGATGCGGTCCAGACAATAGGTGGCGCCGATGCAGGGGCGGATCTGGTGCTCGCGGCCCTCGATGATCTTTCTGACGATATGCGGATCAGCGATATGGGGGCGGGTCATGCCGACCATGTCGAGCTTGCCCTCTGCAATCGCATGGCGGGCTGTCGCGACATCGGCGATGCGGGCGGCATGGAAGACCGGGAATTTGGTCGCCGCCCTGATATCACCGGCGAAATCGAGATGCGGCGAGGCCGCCATGCCCTGGATCGGGATGACGTTGTTGAGTGCCGCGTCGTGTTCGATATGCCCCCTGATGATGTTGAGAAAGTCGATCTTGCCGGAGCTTGCGAAGCGCTTCGCGATCTCCATACCTTCATCGCGGCTCAGGCCCTTGTCCCAGTCCTCGTCGGCGACCATGCGGATGCCGACGATGAAATCCGGGCCGACAGCCTTTCTGACGGCTGATATCACCAGGTTGGAAAAGCGCATGCGGTTGTCGAGGGAGCCGCCGAATTCATCCTCGCGGCGGTTGGTGGCCGGCGACCAGAAGCTGTCCATCAGATGGCCGTAAGCCTCGAACTCGATGCCATCGAGACCGGCTTCCTGCATGCGGGCGGCGGCTGTCGCATAATCCTCAACGATGCGCTCGATATCCCAGTCCTCGATTTCCTTAGGGAAATGCCGATGCGCCGGCTCGCGGATCGGCGAAGGCGCCAGCACCGGCAGCCAGTCACCCTTGTTCCAATTGGTACGACGGCCGAGATGGGTGAGCTGGATCATCACGGCGCAGCCATGCTCGTGACAGTCATCGGTCAGACGCTTCAGATGCGGGACGATCTCGTCCTTCCAGGCCAAGAGATTGCCAAAGGCCGGCGGGCTGTCGCGACTCACACTGGCCGAGCCCGCCGTCATGGTGAGCGCGATGCCGCCTTTCGCCTTTTCGACATGATAGAGCCGGTAGCGCTCTGTCGGCATGCCCGCTTCCGAATAGGCCGGTTCATGCGCCGTCGACATGATGCGGTTCTTCAGCGTCAGGTGCTTCAGCTGGAAAGGCTGGAGAAGGGGATCACGGTTCCCGGTCATTCGTCATGCATTCCGTTCAATACCAGGCGTCCGGCTTGGCGCGCTTCGTGCGACCCACATAGTCTAGAAGCGCCTCGTCGATGGCGACATCCAAAGGCGGCGCTTCGTATTCGGCAAGCGTCTTTTTCCAGCGGGCATTGGCGCGCGTCGCCATGTCGGTCGAGCCGGCTTCCGACCACTTTTCGAAGGGCTCGTTATCCGATAGGGCCGAATCCCAGAAAGCGGTCTGGTAGTTGCGCATGGTGTGGGCCGAGCCCAAGAAGTGGCTGCCGGGGCCGACCTCTTCGAAGGCATCCATGGCGAGAGTGTTGTCATCGACCACGACGCCGGCGAGGTAAGAATGCAGGGCGCCGCAGAAATCGGTGTCCATGACGAACTTTTCGTAGGACATGGCCAGCAGGCCATCGACGAAACCGGCCGAATGCAGGATGAAGTTCGCGCCGCAATGCACGGCTGATAGCATCGACATGACGCCCTCCTGCATGGCCTGGGCATCCGGCAGTTTGGAATTGGAGAAGTTTCCGGCACAGCGGAGCGGCAGCTTCAGCCGCCGGGCGAGCTGGCCGATGACCATGGAGCCGATCGCAGGTTCCGGCGTGCCGAAGGTCGGCGAGCCCGAACGCAGGGACATTGAGGAGAGGAAGTTGCCGAAGATGACCGGCGCACCCTTACGTTCCAGCTGGGTCAGGGCACAGCCGGCCATGGTCTCAGCCAGCGACTGGGCGATTGCCCCGGCATTGGTGACCGGGCCCATGGCACCGCCGAGGATGAAGGGGACGATGACGGCTGCCTGGTTGGCCCGGGCATAGGCACGCAGCGCCTTGGTCATGGTGCTGTCCCAGACGAGCGGCGAGTTGACGTTGACATTGCCGAGGATGACGCAGTTCCGGTCGACGAAATCGGCTCCGAACAGGATGCGGGCCATTTCGATCGATTCTTCGGCACGGTCCTCTGCCGTCACCGAGCCCATGAAAGGGCGGTCGGAATATTTCATGTGGCTGTAGACCATGTCGAGGTGGCGCTTGTTGACGGGCACGTCGACAGGTTCGCAGATCGTGCCGCCGGAATGGTGCAGCCAGGGCGAGGACTGGGCAAGCTTTATCAGGTTGCGGAAGTCCTCGATCGTGCCATAGCGGCGGCCCTTATCGAGGTCCATGACGAAGGGCGAGCCATAGGCCGGCGAGAAGACGACGGCATTGCCGCCGATTTCGACATTGTTGGCCGGATTGCGGGCGTGCTGGGTAAAGACTGCCGGGGCCGAGGCAAGGATCTCGCGCAGCATTCCCTTGGGGAACCGCACGCGAAGTCCATCCATCTCGGCGCCCGCCTTGCGCCAGAGCTCCAGCGCTGCCGGGTCGTCGCGAAACTCGATGCCGATTTCGGCGAGGATGCGATCGGCAACCGCTTCGATACGTTCGAGATTTTCCTCCGACAGGATGTCGTAGGTCGGGATGTTGCGTCGGATGTACGGCACTACGAGCGGCGAAACGATCGCCCCACCCCTGCGAGCCGATCGCTGCCTGCGCGTGCCCGGGTTTTCCGCAAGTGCCTGATCCATGACGCTTCCCCTCGTTTTCTCAGAGGCTAGTTCAGGCCAAAGCTGCTGTGACGCTGGAAAATTGCTGGAGATGCGATAAGCTCAACTTATGACTACATTTCGCAGCCTCATCCCCTCGGCCAATGCGCTGGTGATCTTCGAAGCCGCGGGTCGACACGAGAACTTCACTCGGGCGGCCGAAGAGCTCGGCATGTCGCAGGTGGCGGTCTCCTATGCCATCCGTGGGCTCGAACAACAGCTCGGCACGCAGCTCTTCGAGCGGCAGCACCGGGCAGCGCGGCTGACGGAGGTTGGCGAGCGGTTTCATGCCGATGTCTCGGCCGGGCTATCGCGGATCGGCCGGGCGGCAGAAGAGATCAGGATGAAGGGGCGCGAGGTGAACGTGACGCTGGCGGCCTCCACTGCCTTTGCTTCAATGTGGATGCTGCCGCGACTTTCCGCCCTCAGGGACGACCTGCCCGATATCGACCTCCGGATCCAGACCAGCGTGCGGGATCTCGATCTCGACGAGGAAGACATTCCGCTCGGGGTGCGCGGTGGTAATCCGCAAGACTGGCCGCATTATCATTCGGCGGAGCTGGCGCCGGAGATCGTGACGGCCGTCGCGAGCCCCGCCTTCGTCGAGGCGAACGGCTTGCCGGACAGTCCCGAAGCGATCGCCCGGCACCGGCTGATCTGGCTGGAAGAACCGGTGCGCCAGGCCTGCAGCTGGCCGGAATGGTTTGCCTCGGCCGGGATAGACTATCGGCCAACGGGGCGACGACTGGCGATCAACGACTATGTTCTGGTGATCCAGGCGGTGCTCGCCGGCCAAGGCATTTCGCTCGGCTGGAAGCATCTGGTCGAGCGGTTGATCGACCAGGGGCAACTCGTGGAAGTCGGCGGCCATGCGCTTAGAACCGGTCAGGCCTTCCATGTCGTCTGGCCGCGGTCGCGCGAACTTAGCGCGGCTGCCACACGGGTGCGCGACTGGCTGCTGAAACAGACCTGAGGGACAAGAGGATCAGGCGGAGGCGCGATCGACGAGCGCGAAGTCGTGGTGGTTCTCGGCGAGGTAACGCAAGGTGGCGGCAGCATCGACCGGCTTGCCGAAATAATAGCCCTGCCCCATGCCGCAGCCGAGTTCGCGCAGCTTCTGGGCTTCTGCATCTGTCTCGATGCCTTCGGCAACAACCTCGAGATCGAGGCCTTCGCACATGCTGACGATCGCCTTGATGATGTGTTCCGAGGTGCGGTCGGTGGTGATGGCCGAGACGAAGGCGCGGTCGATCTTCACCTTGTCAAAGGTGAATTCGCGCAGACGGCCAAGGCTCGACTGGCCAGTGCCGAAATCGTCGAGCGAAATGCGGATGCCGGCGTCCTTCAATTCCTTGATGATACGCCGTGCAGTATCGGCCGAGGACATGACTGCCGTCTCGGTGATTTCGAGTTCGAGGCGGCGCGGGTCGAAGCCGACGCTGTTGAGGATCGACAGCGTGTTGAACGAGGTCCGGAGATCCATCAGCTGGACCGAGGAGAGATTGAAGGACAGGAAGAGATCGCGCGGCCAGGCGAGGGTCGCTTCGGCTGCCTTGCGCAAAAGCGTCTCGGAGAGCGTGTCGATAAAGCCGCGCTCTTCGGCGAGCGGCACGAAGACGGCCGGCGAGACGAAGCCGAGATCCGGATCGATCCAGCGGGCGAGCGCTTCGAAGCCGACGATGCGGTTGTCGCGCAGCCGGACGATCGGCTGGAAATGCACATCGACCGTGTCGTTGATGATGGCATTGCGCAGCGCCTGTTCGAGCTGTGTTGCCTGCTTCATCTCCTGGGCGATCTCGCGGGAGTAGACCGTGATCTGGCCACGGCCTCGGCGCTTGGAGCGGTAGAGTGCCGTCTCGGCACTCTTCATCAGTTCCTCGAAATCTTCGCCGGCAAATGGATAGACGGCAAAACCGAGGGAGGCGGAGAGGCGCACATTGCGGTCGCCCAGATCATAGGGGGCCGAGAGAACGTCCTTGATCAGCTGGCCGGCGCGCTCGGCGCCGAGGCGCTCGAAAACGAGCGGAAGGATGATGGCGAACTCATCACCGTCGTGTCGCGTGACAGTTGCGCCATCCGGTACACAGGCCTTCAGCCGATGGGCGACCTGGCAGAGGATTTCGTCGCCAGCGGCCTGACCGAAGAGGTCGTTGATCGGCTTGAAGCCGTCGAGATTGACGATACCGACGGTGAAAGGGGCAGGATCAGACGCGCGGTCGGCGGCAAGCTGGCGCACCTTGTCGCCCAGCCGATGGCGGTTGCCAAGGCCGGTCAAGCGATCGGTGTAGCCTGTCGTCTTCTGGTCGCTCTGGCGGTGCTGCTCAGGGCCTAGTCCGGCGGGACCCATTCATGCTTCCTGGTACGGTTCTCTCACACGTGCCAGAATGGGTCTAAAACATTAAAATTATCATATCGATGCATGGAAAGCGGCGACCATGGGCACCCCAAAAATCGGGGTTCGGATCAGGCCGTGGACGCCAGTCTTGCGATATCGGGAACGAGGCGGCGAATGGCCTGATCGACGACATCAGGGCTCAGCGGCTTCAGGATCACGTCGTTCATGCCCGATGCGAAGCAGGCTTCGCGGTCCCTGTCGAAGGCCTGGGCGAGAACACCGATGATCGGCGTCGAGAGCCGGGCGTCCTCCGGTGACTGGCGGATGCGACGGGCCGCCTCGAAACCGTTCAGACCCGGCAGCGTTACATCCATCAGCACGATTGCCGGCTTCAGCTCGGCGCAGAGGCTTGCCGCCGTCTCGCCATCGGCGCAGATGCGATAGGCATAGCCCAGGCCTTCGAGGATCTGCGAAAAGACGATCTGGTTGATCTCATTGTCTTCGGCGACAAGAACCAGAGAGGGTTGGCGTGGCGGTGCTGAATTGACCGGGACTGCTGCGGCTTGCTCCGCCGGCCGCATGGTCACGGCGGGCTCCGGTGCTGCCGGAAGGTCCTCGGTGGTGATTTCCCAGTCGTCCGCCGGAGATGGCCGCGCCTGCAGCGCGGTCATGCGGTCGAGCACGGTGAAGGCGAGATCCGTGGCGATCTCGTTTTCCGCCAGCGTCAGATAATCGATATCGACGGCCTGAAGCAGCTCCAGGCACTGCATGTCGAGGTCGACATCGACGATGGCAAGGTCGATCACCACACCCACCGAGCGGGCGACGGACAGGAATGCGTCGAGTTCGTCGTCGTTGCGGACGCAGCAGCTGTCGAGACCCAGGAGCTGCAGGATCTCCAGCGCTCTCGCCTCGAACTCGCGATCGCCGGTGATGAGCAATGCCTTGCGGCCGATCAACCGTCCGTCGACTGCCGCATATCCACCGCCCTCGTCCTGCCTCGTCTCAGGTGTGTCTACCGGAGGTGACTGCAGGTCGGCGCCACTGCCGACTTCGCCGAGGCTCGCGACGATCAGGTAGCGGCCAGGCGTTCCGACCCGCTGGACATGCGCGAGGATCGGTCGCGGCGGGTCTCCGTAGAGACGCATGGGAAGGGTCAAGGAGGATGTGACACCGGTTTCCAGCACCTGGCGCGACACCGTCGTGAGCCGCTGGGCGACCTCTGCCTCGAACAAGGGGGCGATCGTCCCGCCCAGTGCGTTGTCCGCACCAACGGAAATTGCCGAACAGAAGACCTTGTTGACCGCCACGAGCTGGAGGTTGCGGTCCTGCACGAAAACAGGGTGGGCCAGATTGTCGAGGATTTCCTCCGTCAGCTGGACGCGCTCGATATCGGCACGCCACTGCTCTTCCCGGCGCTTCTGCTCGGTAATGTCGCTCATGACGCAGAAGCCGAAACCGGACGGCAGGCGACGCTTGGAAAAGCGGGTCCAGCGCTTGCCGTCGTCGCAGGACTGGATTTCGTAGCGTTCCTTCCAGTGGGCGGCGATCTGGCGGGTCAGCCATTCCTCGCGGCTGAGCGCCGCTTCCACCTGGCCGCTTGCTGCATGGCGCAGACCAAGGTCATAGGCGGCGCCGAGAACGTCTCTCAGGCGCGTGCCGGGCGCGAAGAAGGAGGCCGGCAGCGGCAGGAACTGGCGGGCGCTGCGGCTGGCAAAGATCAAATGATCGTTGCGATCATAGACGATGAAGGCAGAGGAGAAGGCTTCGGACACCGCATCCAGCAGGGCAGCGTCGAGCGCAGCTTCGGCCGACGGATTGTCGTGCCCCTGCCGTCTCTTATCCTGGCCGGGGGCCGGTGGAAACTCGCTCACACTGCTGCCTCTTGGAACCTCGTTGCTGAACGCAACGAGACTTTTGTGGGGCTGATGCCATGACGGAGACATGCCGAACCATGCTTCTGGCGGGAACCCACACGAGAGACACCGCGGCTGTGTCCTCATTCCGCTGCCAGCGGACCTGCGCTCAGAGACATTGCAAGTCATTGTTCAGATTAGAGACATTCCGTTAAGGCCCACTTAATGCTGGGCATCGTCCGCACGCAGTTACGATTTCGTCTTTCGTCGCCGCGCAGAATCCGCGAAAATAGCTGGATGATCATCAAGCAGCTCTCCGAGACACTCATCAACCAGATCGCCGCCGGCGAGGTCATCGAGCGACCAGCCAGTGCGGCGAAGGAATTGATCGAGAATGCGATCGACGCAGGCGCCACCCGGATCGAGGTGGCAACGGCTGGCGGCGGCAAGACGCTTTTGCGCGTCATCGACAATGGCTGCGGCATGGGGCCTGAGGATCTAGCACTTGCGATCCGACGGCACTGCACCTCGAAGCTCAACGAAACCTTGTTCGACATCCGCTCGCTCGGCTTTCGCGGCGAGGCCCTGCCCTCGATCGGCTCGGTCGCCAAGCTCACGATCACCAGCCGTCCGGTCGGCGCCGACAGCGGTGCGGAAATTGCCGTGGTCGGCGGCAAGGTCGGGGATGTTCGTCCGGCGGCTGCCAATCCCGGCACGACGGTCGAGGTGCGTGATCTGTTCTTTGCGACACCGGCGCGGCTCAAATTCATGAAGACGGAAAAGGCGGAAGCGGGTGCGATCACCGAGATCGTCAAACGCATGGCGATCGCCTTTCCGGCGATCCGCTTCGTGCTGTCAGGGACGGATCGCTCGACGCTCGAATTCCCCGGCACCGGCGACGATCATCTGGCGCGCATCGCCCAGATCCTGGGTGCCGATTTCAAGGACAATGCGATCGAGCTCGACGCCGAGCGGGAGGATGTGCGGCTCACAGGCTTTGCCGGTGTGCCGACCTTCAACCGGGGCAATTCCGCTCATCAATATGCCTTCGTCAACGGTCGCCCCGTGCAGGACAAGCAGATCCTGTCGGCCATTCGCGGCGCCTATGCCGAGACCATCCCGCAGGGACGCTATCCGGTGGCGGTGCTCTCGCTGACGCTCGATCCGGCGCTGGTCGACGTGAACGTGCATCCGGCGAAATCGGATGTGCGCTTCCGCGACCCGGCTCTGGTGCGCGGACTGATCGTCGGGGCCATCCGGCAATCGCTGCAGCGCGAGGGTGACCGGGCAGCAACGACCGGGGCCGGCGGCATGCTGCGCGCCTTTCGGCCAGGGTTCTCGCCGCAACCGGCACAGGCGTGGTCGCCAGCCAGTTCCCCGTCGCGGCCTCTCTACGGCGCGACGCCAGGCTTTGGCGGTGGGTTTGCGGCAGCTGCCGCACCGGCTGCGCGCGGTTTTGGCGAGGCGGCGCAGGCGGCCTTCGACAGCCTCTCCGTGCCGACCGCCCGCAGCGAACCGGTCGTGACCGTCCCTGCCCCTACAAACGCTTCTGTCGAGGCGATCTCGAACTATCCACTGGGAGCCGCCAGGGCGCAGGTGCATGCCAACTATATCGTCGCTCAGACGGATGACGGGCTTGTTATCGTCGACCAGCATGCCGCTCACGAGCGGCTGGTCTTCGAGCAGATGCGCAAGGCACTGACGGGGCGCCGGCTTCCCTCGCAGGGGCTTCTCATCCCCGAGATCGTCGACCTGCCGGAAGAGGACTGCGACCGGCTGATGCTACACGCGGAAAGCCTGGAACAGCTGGGACTTGCAATCGAACGCTTCGGTCCAGGCGCGATTGCCGTTCGCGAGACACCGGCGATGCTCGGCGAAATGGATGCGACGCAGCTGGTGCGCGATCTCGCCGACGAGATCGCCGAATGGGATACGGCCGACCGGCTGTCGGCGAAACTCGAATATGTCGCCGCAACCATGGCCTGCCATGGCTCGGTGCGCTCAGGCCGGCGGCTTCGGGTCGAGGAGATGAACGCGCTGCTGCGTCAGATGGAGCAGACGCCGGGCTCCGGGCAATGCAATCATGGGCGGCCGACCTATGTGGAGCTCAAGCTCTCCGATATCGAACGGCTGTTCGGACGCAGCTGAGCCGCCAGATGGTGGGTTTTAGGGTGCGCCATCTTTCAATCGCCCGGAGGGCGCTGTATTGCAGTTCCGTGACACGCGGCGCAGGAGAAAAGTGATGAACCGTTTCGAAGGCGGCGGAAACCGCGAAGCCAAGATCCGCTATCTCGATGCCGATTTCCAAATCCTGACACCGGGGACCTTCGTCACCTGCGCGATCACCGGTCGTCCGGTGCTGGTCGACGAGCTGAAATACTGGAGCGTGGCACGACAAGAGGCCTATGTGGATGCGGCAGCCTCGCTCGAAGCCGAAAAGCGTGCAGGCGCCCTGCCGAACCAGCGGCGCTGAGCCTCAGGCCTTCTTGCCGAGGCGCCTGCGTCGGCAGGCCTCGATAGCTCGGTCGATGATCAGGTCCGGCGCCTTCGGGTCGTCGAAGAGCATGTCGACATCGACGACCCTCGACTTTTCCCGAAGCTCCTCCGAACGGCCGTGACCGCCGGAAAGGCGCACGCTGTCCTTGGCCGTCGTGACGAGTTGCAGGCCCTGCTTTTCGGCCCGGGTGATCAGATCGGAAATCTCGTCCTCGGCCAGATGATGGTGATCGGGGAAATCCTGACGGTCAGCGATGACGGCGCCGAGTTCGTTTAAGGTCCGGTAAAACTTGTTGGGGTCGGCGATCCCTGCGTAAGCCAACACTGACCGACTAGAGAGCTCTGAGCCGGTGCTTGGCACGACATTGGCGACCAGCACCGGCTTGCCGCTGCGGGATGCCTTGCGAACGAACTGATCGGCGGCATCGCCCTTGCCGACCTTGAGGATTGCATCGAGGTGGCGCATCTGGATGCCGATCGGGGCACGCACAGGACCTGACGGGACGACCCAGCCATTGCCGATGCCGCGCTGGCTGTCGATGACAATCAGGGCGTAGTCGACCATGAGGCGCGCACTCTGGAAACCATCATCCATGATGATGAGATCGGCACCCTCTGCCACCAGCTTCTCTGCCCCGGAAACCCGCCGACGGGAGATGACCGTCAGCGCTTCGCGGGCAAGCAGCAAAGGCTCGTCACCGACAGCCGTCGAACGATGATGATGCGGATCGACGACGGTGGTGACATCGAGAGAGCCACCGTAACCACGGCTGAGAAAACCGGGCTTCAGGCCGCGCGCCTTCGCGGCCCGGGCGATCGCGATCGCGGTCGGCGTCTTGCCGGCACCGCCGACGGTAAAGTTGCCCACGCAGATGACCGGGACGGATAAGGCATGCCTGCGGCGGTGGCGCATGACGGCACCGGAAATGCGGCCATAGGCGAAGGAGAGCGGATAGAGGCAGATCGCCTGCCAGCCGGTCTTTGTCCACCAGAAGGGCGGTGCCTCGGATACCATTCTTGTCCCTGTCGTGACCTCAGCGCCCCGCGGACGCCTTCTCATCGGCGGAACAAGAACCATTGCAGCGCCTGATGGTCAAGCGCGAGCGTACCGAAATGGCACGGCGTGCCTCAGGCGAAAAGCGCTTCGAGCCCCGTGATGTCGCCCAAGATCATGTCGGAATGCAGGGTCAGCGTTTCTCTCGAGCCGGTTCCGGAGAGGACACCGATCTTCAGCCCGGCACCGGCATTCAGCCCCATATGTAGATCATGATTGTTGTCGCCGACGACGGCGACTTCCGACGGGGCAAGACCCGTTGTCGCGCAAAAGCCGAGCACCATGCCGGCTTCCGGCTTCTTGCCGTGGCCGCTGTCGTAGCCGGCGATGTAGTCCACGAAGGGCAGGATGCCGAACCGTTCGGCAGCAACCCGGATCGAGCGTTCGTTGTCGCTGGAGGCGATGCCGAGGCGAAGGCCCTTGCCATGCAGGCTGGCGAAAAGCGGTTGCAGCTCTGTAACCGGCACGGAAAACTCTGCGGCCTTGGCGAAGCACGCGTCGATCTTCGGCACCAGAATATCCAGAGCGAAGGGCGAGCCAGCCACGATCATGCCTTCGGCGATCTCGACCGTATTGCCGGCCGCAAACAGGCTGTCAGGCACGATGTCACCGGACACCGGATCCATGCCGCAGGCCTGAAGCAGCGCATCGGCCAGTGCCTGATCACCATCCGCCGCCATTAGCGCCACTTCCCGGTTGACCGGACCCCAGCTGGCGTCAAAATCGAGCAGCGTCCCGTCCTTGTCGAACAGGATGCCGGCAATCCGGGGTTTGTCGTTCATGGAAGAGGTCCTGAGGTGCGTGTCAGCTCTGGCCCGCGGCGCGCGGCTCGAGCTTGGCCTTGACGGAGAGAGGGCTGATATAGGGTTCGAGCCCCTTGAGGGTCGCGGTCAGAGCACCGCGCATTTCCTGCATGCTCTCGAGGCCGGCGTCGATCATCTTGGAGCGGGCGACTTCGTTGTTGAGCAGGAAATGCACGGCCTTGGCCAGCATTTCGGCATCGCGAACGATCCGGGCCGAGCCCTTGCGCACGAGGCGCTGGTAACTTTCGCGGAAATTGCTCACCTGCGGGCCCGACAGAACGGCGCAGCCGAGCATGGCAGGCTCCAGCGGGTTCTGACCGCCTTCGGCCGAAAGAGAACGGCCGACGAATGCGACCTCCGTCAGGCGCAGATAAAGCCCCATCTCGCCGATGGTATCGCCGAGGAAAACATCGGTCTCGGGCGTGATGACATCGCCGCGCGTGCGGCGCGCGACCACCAGGCCCTTTTCGACCAGCATGGCCTCGATTTCGTCGCAGCGGTCGGGATGGCGTGGCACCAGCACGGTCAGCATGCCGGTATGGGCCTTGAGCGCCCGGTGGACCATAGACGCGATCTTCTCTTCGCCCTCAAAGGTCGAGATCGCCGCCCAGGTCTTGCGGTTGCCGATCTGCTGGCGATAGCGCTCCAGCACCTGCTCATCACAGGGCGGTGCGTCGCTATCGACCTTGATATTGCCCGACACGCTGACCGGCCAGGCGGCCAGATCGCGGAAGCGTTCCGCATCGAGGTCGGACTGGGCAATCACCAGCGCGAGCTTGCCGAACAAGGTTTCGGCGATCGAGGGATGGCGCTTCCAGCGATCGAAGGACCGATCGGACATGCGGGCATTGACCAGGATCTGCGGGATATGCCGCCGATGCAGTTCGGCAAGCGTCGTCGGCCAGATCTCGGATTCGACACCGATCGCAACGTCCGGCTGCCAGTAGTCGAGGAAGCGACGAATGCAGGGGAGAAGGTCGAGCGGCACATACTGGTATAGCACCATGTCGCCGAGGCGGTTCTTTGCAACTTCCGCAGAGGTGACCGTGCCGGTGGTCAAGAGCACATGAATGTCGCGGCGGCGCAGTTCGCGCATCAGGGCGACGACGGCCGTCGTTTCGCCAACGCTCGCGGCATGGATCCAGACGAGCGGACCGGCGGGTCTAGCAAGGCTCGCATGGCCGAAGCGTTCACTGCGGCGAGCACGATCTTCCTTGCCCTTGGCGGCCCGATAGGCAAGCAGGGGACGCGACAGCGGATAGGCCGCGAGGCCCAACCAGCCGTAGGACGTCAGAGCGAGGGATGCGAGACCGTCGCTCAGTGCCATCGATCAAACCTGCTCATCTTCATCGACAATGCCGTTCTTCCCGTTCAGGAGGCGTCGCTACGCAACAAGAGAGATGCAAGAAGACTGAGTTGAAACCGTGACCATTGGAGGTCGGCAGCGACGGCGCGGTGGCCGCCGACCAGTCCTTACTTCTCGGAAGGATTGAGCAGCCGGTGCATGTGGACGATGAAGTAACGCATGTGGGCATTGTCGACCGTCTCCTGCGCCTTTGCCTTCCAGGCGACAAGCGCGCTGGCATAGTCCGGGAAAATGCCGACGATATCGAGCTTGGTCAGATCACGGAACTGCACCTGTTCAAGGTTTGACAATTCACCGCCAAAAACGAGATGGAGAAGCTGCTTGTTTTCGTTGGATTCCGTCATGTTTGCGGCCTTTTTCTCATTCCTAGTCTGTTGGGAACCATCTGCGCGATTTCGCCCCAAAGGTCAACTCCGGGGAATTCGGGAGATGTTCTTGAGCAAGGCTGGAAGTAGCTCTCTCGATGCTGCGCAGAGCACCGGATGCGTCACCTCTTGCCTGTTGTATACGAGCGCTTCGCCGTCGAGATCGGTGATCGCCCCGCCGGCACGCGCAAGGATCAGGTCGGCAGCGGCCAGGTCCCAGTCGTGGGAGCTCTTCTTCACCAGAGTAGCATCGATACGCCCGTCGGCCACCAGCGCCAGCCGGTAGGCGAGCGAGGGTATGTGATCGACACGCTCGATCCGGGGCCTGATCGCCGAACTGAAACTTGCTACCATATCCTGCGCCGAGGCGAATTTCAGGGTTCCCTCGATGCCGGCCGTCGAGACCGAAATGTCCTGCCCGTTGCGGCGCGCGGGGCCATCGATCGTTGCGGTAAACTCCTCGCCCAGGGACGGCGCGACCAGGACGCCGGCCACGGGTGTCCTCTTGTGGACGACAGCCACCGAGACGCACCAGGTATCCTTGCCTGCAAGGAAGGCCCGGGTGCCGTCGATCGGGTCGATGACGAAAAGCGTGTCGCAGGAAAGCCTTGCCGGATCGTCGTCCGTCTCCTCCGACAACCAGCCGTAATTCGGCCGAGCGTCACGGAGGATCTCTTCGAGGACGCGGTTGGCGGCATAGTCGGCTGCACTGACCGGCGAGCGACCCTCGTTCTTCCACCAGACCTCCGGCGACTGGCCGAAATGGGCCATTGCCACCCTGCCAGCCTCGCGGGCAGCTTCCGTGATCAACACAAGGTCCGCCTGCCAGTCGAATTGCGGCACGGCCTCGGGCTTTCGATCAGGTTCCTGCAAGGGTCATGCCCTCAATGGCAAGGGTCGGAGCGGCGACACCGAACTTGCGGTCGATGTCATTGGCGACCGTGACCCGCATGAACATGTCCTTCAGATTGGACGCGATCGTGATCTCGGAGACTGGATAGGTCAACTGGCCATTCTCGATCCAGAAGCCGCTTGCGCCACGGCTGTATTCGCCGGTGATCATGTCGACGCCACTGCCGATCATGTCGGTCACGTAGAGCCCCGTGCCGACGCTGCGGATCAGCTCTTCTGGCGAAATGTCTCCCGGCTCCAGGGCGAGATTGGTGGAGGACGGCGAGACCGATGTGCCGCCGCGTACGCCGCGGCCATTGGTCTTGAGGCCAAGCTCCCGGGCGGTGGACGAGGACAGGAACCAGTGCTTCAGCACACCGTCCTCGATCATCGTCAGCGGCTTGCCGGAGATCCCTTCACCATCGAAGGGGCGCGACGAGGAGCCACGGACCTTCAGCGGATCATCGGTGATGTTGAGGCCGGCCTTCAGGACCTGTTGGCCCATCTTGTCACGCAGGAAGGAGGTCTTGCGGGCAACCGAGGCACCATTGATGGCACCGGCGATCGTGCCCGCGAAGCCGCGCGCGACGCGAGGATCGAAGACGACCGTGAGGTTGGAGGCGGTCGGCACCTGACGCGGGTTCAGCCGCCGGATTGCGCGCTCGGCGGCGCGGCGGCCGATCTCCTCGGGACTGTCGAGTTCGGCGAAATAGAGGCGGCTGTCGAAATCATGGTCGCGCTCCATCTTGGTCCCCTCGCCGGCGATCACGCCAACCGAACGGGAGAAGCGTGACGCGGCATAGCTGCCGGAAAAGCCATGTGAGGTGACGAGCACGAGGCCACCCATGCCGGCCGAGGCTCCGGCGCCCAGAGAATTGCTGACGCCGCTGACCGAACGGGCCGCTTCTTCCATGGCGAGTGCGCTTTCGCGCAACTGGTCGCCAGAGACTTCCGTCTCATCAAAGAGCTGCAGGTCGGGAATATCCCGGGCGAGATCGCTCTCGTCGGCGAGACCGGCAAAGGGATCTTCGGGCGAGACTTTGGCCATCGCGACGGCGCGTTCTGCGAGCGCCTTGAGGTCGAAGCCCGGATTGGCCGACACGCTCGCCACCTGACGGCCGATGAAGACGCGCAGCGAAAAGTCGTCGCTCTCGGATGCCTCGGTCGACTCGACCTTGCCGAGCCGGACGCTGACCCCCTTGGAACGGGAGCGCACGACGACCGCATCTGCCTTGTCGGCGCCTGCCTTGACGGCGAGGTCGACGAGCTGCTCGGCGCGTTCGAGGAGGTTGGCGGAATCGATTTGATTGGGCATAGGTTGGCCTTTCCTTCCCGCTCCATTTATTGTGCCTGTGATGGGGCATCAAGGGCGGTTCGGGCTTTTCCGTTCACGAGCCCGGCATAGGTCCATTTCAGGTCAGCCCGATCGGGTAAACGAGGAGACAGAACCCTTGGCCAGCGCAACCGAAGCCCTGTTCGCCCAACCCCTGCTTCTCCTCGGAGGAGCGGTCATCGCAGCACCGCTTTTCCGCAAGCTCGGGCTTGGAACCGTGCTCGGCTATCTCGCCGCCGGCGTGGTGATCGGCCCCGTTCTGCACCTCATCGGAGGCTCCGGCGAGATCCTCGCGGTCGCCGAACTCGGCGTCGTGCTGCTGCTCTTCATCATCGGACTGGAACTGAAGCCCAGCCGCCTCTGGCACATGCGGCGCGACATTTTCGGGCTGGGTACGAGCCAGGTCGTGTTCACAGGTCTCGTGTTGACCGGCATCGTGATCGCGTCGGACCTGCTCGACTGGCGGGCCGCGTTGGTTGCCGGCTTCGGCCTCGCGCTGTCATCGACGGCCTTCGCCCTGCAATTGCTCGAAGACTATGGCGACATGAACAGCCGCTATGGCCAGCGCTCCTTCTCGATCCTCCTGTTCCAGGATCTCGCCATCGTGCCGCTTCTCGCCATGGTTTCGGTACTCGGATCGCAGGGCGGCGACGTGCAGCAGTCCCCCTTGATCGAAGTGGGGATCGCGATCGGCGCGGTGATCGGCATGATCCTCGCCGGCCGTTACCTGCTGACGCCGATGTTCCAGATCATCGCGCGGACGGGTGCGCGCGAGGTGATGATCGCGGCCGCCCTCTTCGTCGTTCTCGGATCGGCCTATCTCATGCAAGTCGCCGGCCTCTCGATGGCCATGGGCGCCTTCCTTGCCGGCGTCATGCTGGCCGAGTCGTCTTACCGCCACGAACTGGAGGCCGATATCGAGCCTTTCCGAGGATTGTTGCTCGCGCTGTTCTTCATCGCCGTCGGATTGTCGATGGAGCTGCAGGTCATCGTCGACAACCTGGCGCTGATCGCGATTGCCGTTCCCGTACTGATGGCCGTCAAGGCCCTGGTCATCTACGGGATCACCCGCATCGCCGGCTCGTCACACAATGATGCCCTCCGCATCGGCATGCTCCTGCCGCAAGGTGGCGAATTCGGCTTCGTTCTCTTTACCACCGCTGCGGCGGCAGGGCTTTTCAGCAACGCGCAATCTTCACTGCTGATTTCCATCGTCACCTTGTCCATGGCGCTCACGCCGTTGACGGCGCTGATCGGCCAACGGCTCCTGGCCCGACAGGCAGTCGATAAAGAACACATGGACGAGGACTTCGAGGGCGCCGGCTCGGACGTGCTGATGGTCGGCTTTTCCCGCTTCGGCCAGATCGCAGCGCAAATCCTGCTGGCCAGCGGGCGGGACGTCACCATTCTCGATGACAGCCCCGATCGCGTGCGACAGGCGGCAACCTTCGGCTTCCGCATCTATTTCGGTGACGGCACACGGCTCGACATGCTGAGGGCTGCCGGCATCGAGAAGGCGAAGATTGTCGCGGTCTGCACCCACAAGAAGGAGATCACCGACAAGATCGTCGATCTCATCCGCTCCGAATATCCGGACGTGCGCCTTTTTGTGCGGTCCTATGACCGAATCCACAGCCTGGAACTGCGGGCCCGAGACGTCGAATACGAGTTGCGTGAGACCTTCGAGTCCGGTCTGCTCTTCGGCCGCCGGGCACTGCAAGGTCTCGGCGCCACGGAAGACGAGGCCTATGAGATCGGCGAAGACATCCGTCGCCGCGACGAGGAACGCCTGAGGTTGCAGGCCCAGGAAGGCATTCTGGCGGGCCGGGAACTCATGCATCAGCGCCCGGTCAAGCCGGAACCGCTGATCAAGCCGAAGAAGCCGATCCAGGCCGTCGAAGACGAAGAACAGGCGCCGGCCGCCTGATCCTCACCGACGTACGAAATCCTCGATGCGGGCCGATAGGTCCCGCTTCAGGGGCTCCTTGAGACGATCGCAGAGGTCAAGGATCTGCCGCGCCTTGAAGAAATCGAGGACCTTGTAACTGTTGACCTCAGGCCGCAGATAGATGTCCGGCTGGCAGATCTTCATCTTCAGCGCAATGTGGGACTGCATCATCAGCTGCGAGGCTCCGAACAGGCTGTCGATGCGGTTCGGCACCAGGGAGCCATCACCTTCCGGGGCGCCGATTACATCAACGGCAATCATGATGTCGACCTTGCCTACCAGATGGTCATAGGGCACGGGGTTGAAGATGCCTCCATCGATCATCAGGCGGCCATCGATGGTGACGGGTGCAAAGAGCGCGGGAATGGCGGCAGAAGCCGAGAGCGCCTCATAGAGATCGCCTTCACTGCGGACCAGTTCGCACTGGCCGTAGTAGTCGGTGGCGATCACCGTAAGCGGCAGCCGGAGATCGGCAAAGCTCTCGGGGATCTCAGGCGGGAGGAAGGCCCGCAAGAGGCGCGGCAGATTGAACTGTCCCAGACGGACGCCACCAAGGGCGCGAATGCTGGCAGGCCGCAAGCCCCAGAAGCGGTTGAGCACGAGGCCCCGGTTGTCGGCAAGCTGCAGCGTATAGTCCCTGATGTCACGGCCGGACATGCCGGCGGCGTAGCCGGCGCCGAGGATTGCGCCCATGGAGGAGCCGGCGATCAATGCAGGCTTAATGCCGAGTTCGTCGAAGACTTCGAGCACCGGGATATGCGCAAAGCCGCGCGCGCCCCCTGCCCCGAGTGCCAGACCGATGGTCGGATCGGCCTTTACGGCTTCAGAGGGAATGGGCGTTTCGGCGACGAGATCCATGGGCTGAGCCTTTCTCCGCTGAGGGGATCAGGACGGCCTATAGGAAAAGAAGTACATTTTCGTGTCACCGAAGGTCCGCTCCTCGACGAAGGCGAAAACCGGATCGACAGAAACCTGAACATCGGCGCGCTCTTCGAGGATGACGAGGGCGTCCTTCGCCAGCCAGCCGCCTCGATGGGCCGAGAGCAGCGCCTTCTCACCCAGACCCTTGCCATAGGGTGGATCGGCAAAAACCAGTTCGAAGGGCTCGATGTTGTTAGCTGGGCCGAGATCGGTGGCGTCGCGCCTCAACATGCGGGCGCGGCCATGTAGACCGAACGCATCAATGTTTTCCCAGAGTAGACCGCGACCCTCGACGCTATTTTCGACGAAGAGTGCCGACTTGCATCCCCTCGACAACGCCTCGATGCCGACAGCACCTGTGCCTGCAAAGAGATCGAGGATGCGGGTGCCGTCGAGCACGCCCGGATGGGCATGCGCCAGGATGTTGAACAGGCTCTCGCGCGTCCGGTCGACGGTCGGCCTGATGTCATTCGACTTCGGCGTGGCCAGGCTGCGGCCACGAAACTCACCGCCGACGATGCGCATGACGGCTTACCTCTTGCCCTTCGGCGCACCGCCGCGGCTGCCCGAGGGCTTAGCCCCGGGACCACCGGAGCGCGGGCCGCCCGCGGGGCGTCCGCCCGGCTTGCCGCCGAAGCTCTTGCCGCCACCCGGCTTGCCACCAAATGACTTGCCAGCAGGTTTGCCAGACGGCTTGCCGCCGAAGGACTTGCCCGCCGGTCTGTCGCCAAAGGGCTTTGCACCACGCGGCTTGTCGCCGAATGGACGCTCACCACGGGGCCGGTCATCGCGGGGTCTGTCGTCGCGGGGGCGATCATCACGGGGGCGGTCGCCGCGCGAGGGCCGATCACCGAAATCGCGTTTCGGGCCACGGTCGGAAAACTCGCGGCGCGGGCCACGCTCGTCGCCGTCACGGCGCGGCGCACGCTCGGCGCGATCACCAAAATCACGCTTGGGGCCACGTTCTGCTCCCTCGCGGCGCGGGCCGCGATCCGATCCCTCACGACGCGGTGCACGATCATCACCGTCGCGGCGGGGTGGACGGGCGCCGAAGCCACCAGGCTTTGCACCACGGTCACCACCGCGGCCGCCGGGCTTCTGATCCGGGCCGTCGGCGCGGATCCAATCGCCCTCTTCGTCCCGGGCGCGGGTAATCTGAACGGTGGAGGTCGGACGATCGTCGAAGCGCTCTGCGGGCTTAGGCCCACGCGGATCGGGCTTGCGGCGGGCAGCAGCTGCTGCCGCCTTTTCGCCAAGCGGACGCGCACCAGGCGCCATCCAGACGTTGGCGGTGCGGCCCTTGGTGTTGCCGGCCGGGCGCTTCGGCTTGTCAGAGAACTTGTCGCCGGATTTGGCACCCTCGTCGCGGCGGGTGTCGAGGCGTCCGAGGACCTTCTCGCGACGGTCACCCTTGTCGGACCAATCCTTCGGCGCGCGCTTCTTTTCAGCTGAGCGTTCGTCGCGACCCCATTCGGGCTTCGCTTCGCGAGCAGGCTTCTTCCCCGATACTGCTGGGGCGTCCTCGTCGTCGACCTCGGCCCCATGGGCGTAGATCGGAGCATCGAAATTGGCCTTGGATTCCTCGATCAGGCGTGGGCCGAGCTGATCGCGCAGCATGCGGCCGCGGACCTCAAGCACCTTGCCTTCCGGCAGATCGCCGAGCTGGAACGGGCCATAGGAGATGCGGATCAGGCGGTTGACCTCGAGACCGAGCGCGCCGAGCACGTTCTTGATCTCGCGGTTCTTGCCTTCGCGCAGACCCATGGTGATCCAGACATTGTGGCCCTGCTTGCGGTCGAGCGTCGCATCGATCGCGCCGTAGAGCACGCCATCGACGGCGATGCCTTCCTTCAGCGCGTCGAGCGCCGGCTGGTCAACCTCGCCATAGGCGCGCACGCGGTAGCGGCGCAGCCAGCCGGTGGTCGGAAGTTCCAGCACGCGAGCGAGACCACCGTCATTGGTCAGAAGCAGCAGGCCCTCGGTGTTGATGTCGAGGCGGCCGATCGACATGACACGCGGCAGTTCTTCCGGCAGGTTCTCGAACACTGTCGGGCGGCCTTCCGGATCGGCATTGGTGGTCACCAGGCCGGCCGGCTTGTGATAGAGCCAGAGGCGCGTGCGCTCGATGCCGCGGATCGGCTGGCCATCGACCTCAATCGTGTCGGCAAGCGTGGCGTTGTGGACCGGGGTCTCGAGCACCTTGCCATTCACGGAAACGCGGCCTTCCATGATCATGCGCTCGATATCACGGCGCGACGCGACGCCGGCGCGGGCGAGCAGCTTGGAAATGCGTTCGGGCTTCACGGTCTCGTCGCCAGCGGGCGCAGCGGCGCGCGGCGCGCGGGCGGGCTTGTCTGCGGCGGCTACGGACGGCTTGGCGGACGGTTTTCTGGTTTGCGGCTTGCCGCTGCGGTCGGAGGACTTTGCCCCCGGACGCCTGGACTTGTCTTTGAATGTCATTTGTTGTTTGCCTGTGGTTTGGGCTGTCGTATCAGGTCGCGCGGCTCTGGTTAAGTGGAAAGTTCGTGCATGGGGAAGACAAACGGCTTCATGGAGGCGGCCTTCGAGGAGGCACATGCCGCCGGGGCGCGCGGCGAAGTTCCGATCGGCGCGGTGGTGGTGCGCGACGGCGAGATCATCGGGCGTGCCGGCAACGAGTCCCGGGCGTGCAACGACGTGACCGCTCACGCCGAAATCCTCGCCATTCGCCGCGCCGCGGCCGCCGTCGGCGACGAGCGTCTCGTCGATGCCGATCTCTATGTAACGCTCGAGCCATGCACGATGTGCGCGGCCGCGATCTCCTTCGCTCGAATTCGCCGACTTTATTATGCCGCGCAGGATATCAAGGGCGGCGGGGTCGAGAACGGCGTGCGCTTCTACCAGCAACCGACATGCCACCATGTTCCGGAGGTCTATTCCGGTATTCGGGAAAGCGAGGCCGCGGAACTGTTGCGCAGCTTCTTTCAGGAAAGAAGAGATTGATGATCTATGTCGTGCTTGCCGTGTCGATTGCGGCCATGGCTGGCATCGCGATCTGGGCCTATCGCAACGTCGCTCCGGACGCCGATCGGCTACCGATGCAGTGGTCTGTGCGCGGTGAGATCAACTGGCGGGCGCCACGCTTGATTGCCGTTGCGGTAACACCGCTGCTGATGTTGACACTGATCGTCGTGATCTTCATCTTCTCGCGCGATGATCATGCCGAGCGGAACATGGCACTCCTGTGGATCTCCTTCCTCGGGCCGGCGCTTCACGCCCTGCACATGGCGCTGGTGGCGCGGACGGCCGAGAACGAGGAGTGAGGCAAACTTACTCTGCGCCGGCGAAGTCTTTCAGCTTGTCACCGGTCAGGCGGTAGCGGATCCACTCGTTCTGCGGCTCGGCACCGACGGCGTCATAAACGCGGATGGCAGGCTCGTTCCAGTCGAGCACGCTCCATTCGAAACGACCACAGCCTTTCGCCACCGCAACCTTTGCCAAGTGCCGGAGCAGAAGCTTTCCGGCGCCTGATCCGCGGTGGTCGGGCGAAACATAGAGATCCTCAAGATAGAGGCCGTTTTTCGCCTGCCAGGTGGAATAGCTGTAGAACCAGACGGCAAACCCCGCCGGGCGTCCATCATGCTCAAGGATCACCGCGTCGGTGACCGAACCCTCGCCGAAGATCGAGGCGCGGATCGCTTCCTCCGTCGCCTCCACCTCATGGCCCGCCTTTTCATAGACGGCGAGTTCGATGATGAAGCCGAGAATGGTGGCGGCATCGTCTGGAGTTGCAGGACGGATGGTAAAGGACATGGGTCTACCTCAAGCAAAAGGGCAGGTCGTTTCCGCCCTGCCCTGAAAATCACGATATCGGAGAAGACTTACTGGAAGGGCATCCACCAGGAGCTGCCCTGACGCGCGGCCTTGGCTTCGGCCTTGCGACGCTTTTCTTTCTTGGCTTCCGGCTCGCCCAGATCGCTCAGGGCCACGTCCTGGGTCTGGCGATACTCGGTCGGCGGATCCGAAAGTAGGCGGCGCTGGTCGATATAGGCGCCCTTCTGAAGCGCGCGCGCGTCGCGGAAGGCCTGCCATTTCTGCGTCTCGGTCATCGTGCCGGCCGTGCCGTAACCGGCAAGCAGCGGCGAACGGTAACGCGGGTTGTCGGCATTCGCATCCGCCTCGGCAACGAGACGTTCGCGGGCTTCTTCCGGCGATTCAACCCATTGCGGGTTCGCTTCGCGGCTTGCTACCGACTGCTGCGGCGCGACGAGCCCTGCCGTCTGCGTACCGCCCGGTGGCAGCACGAGGTCGGGACGGGGATTGTACTTCGTGCCCTTGTTGGCGGGCTCGCGCGGCGCGATCGACACGGCCGAACCGACGTCGTCCACCAATTGCTCCATCGCCGTCTTGTCCGTGCCGTAGGTCGGGCTGCCGACGCAGCCGGACAAACCTGCCGTCACGCCGAAGAGACCAACCAGACCGAGGCCAACTCTGAACAGATATGCCGAATTCATGAATGCCTACCAGCCTCGCCGCAGTTACATCAGTCATGCCGAATGCTAGCGACCAGCCCTGCCGGTCGATTTCGGCCATTTTCAGGCAGTTTTACCGGATGACCCGCGAAAGCGCAAATCATCCGGTCACATTTCCTCAATCTGCCTTCAGCCGGCAGCTTGAGCGAGCTCGCGCAGCGCCTGTGCATCGCGGGCGGACACGTCAGGATAGTCAGGATCGGAACCCACATCCTTGGTGATCTTCCAGGAGCGGGCGCATTTCATGCCCTCTGCCAGCCTCGGCTCGACGGCGACCTTCGTGCCATCGTCCAGCCGGAAGGCTTCCGACGGCCCCTCGCCTGCCACGACCTGGATATCCGAGGTGATGCAGATCTCGGCGAAGTCGAGACCGTCGAGCGCCTTCAGGAGCTCGGCGTCGGCGACATGGACGACCGGGGCCGCTTCCAGCGAGGAGCCGATGCGCTTTTCCTTGCGCTCGATTTCGAGCGCGCCGGTGACGGCACGACGGACGGCGCGAACGCCCTTCCACTTCTCGGCAACAGCCTCGTTTGACCACTCGGCCGGAACGGTCGGGAACTGCTCGAGATGGACGGACTCGGCGTTCGGGTCACGCGACAGCCAGGCCTCTTCCGTGGTGAACGGCATCATCGGCGCAAACCAAAGGACCAGGCAGTCGAAGAGCTTGCGGATGACGAAGAGGGCCGAGCGGCGCTTCAGGCTCGACGGAGCGTCGCAATAGAGCGTGTCCTTGCGGATGTCGAAGTAGAAGGCCGAGAGTTCGACATTGGCGAAGTCCGAGAGTGCGCGGACGATGCGCTTGAAGTCGAATTCGTCGTAGCCCTTGCGGACGACCTGATCGAGCTCGGCCAGGCGATGCAGCATCAGCTTTTCAAGTTCCGGCAGATCGGCATAGGCAATCTCGTCGCCATGATCATGGGCGAGCGTGCCGAGCATCCAGCGAACCGTGTTGCGGATCTTGCGATAGGCATCGATATTGGTCTGGATGATCGTCTTGCCGAGGCGCTGGTCTTCCCAATAGTCGGTGTTCATCACCCAGAGGCGCAGGATATCGGCGCCGGATTCCTTCATCACGTCCTGCGGCGTCACCGTGTTGCCGAGCGACTTCGACATCTTGCGCCCGTCTTCCGCCATCGTGAACCCGTGGGTGACGACAGCATTGTAAGGCGCACGGCCACGGGTCGCGCAGCTTTCCAAGAGCGACGAATGGAACCAGCCGCGATGCTGGTCGGAGCCTTCGAGATAGACGTCCGCCGGCCATTTCAGGTCCGGGCGGTCTTCGAGCGTGAAGGTGTGGGTCGAGCCAGAGTCAAACCAGACGTCGAGGATGTCGGTGACCATCTGCCACTTCTCGCCATCATGCTCGCCGGCCAGGAAGCGTTCCTTGGCACCTTCAGCGAACCAGGCATCGGCACCCTCGACTTCGAAGGCTTCGAGGATGCGGGCATTGACCTTCTCATCCTGCAGAACATTGCCTTCAGCATCCGCGAAGACGCAGATCGGCACGCCCCAGGCACGCTGGCGGGAGAGGACCCAATCCGGACGCTGCTCGATCATGGCGCGCAGACGGTTCTGGCCGCCAGCCGGCACGAAGCGCGTCTGGTCGATGGCAGACAAGGCGCGGCTGCGCAGTGTCGTGCCATCGCCGATTTCCTTGTCCATGTAGACGAACCACTGCGGCGTGTTGCGGAAGATGACCGGCTTCTTGGAGCGCCAGGAATGCGGATACTCGTGCTTGATGCGGCCACGGGCAAAGAGATTGTTCGCCTTGATCAAGGCATCCATGACGCGCTTGTTGGCGTCGCCCTTCTTGCCGTTGTCGTCGAGCACACGGGCAGCACCGCCTTCGGCCGAGGGGCCAAAGCCCGGCGCGTCTTCCGTGTAGAAACCGGCATCATCGACCGGGAACGGGATCTTCACGTCGATGCCACGGGCTTCCAGTGCACGGACGTTTGCCATCCAGGCTTCAAAGTCTTCGCGACCGTGGGACGGCGCGGTGTGGACGAAACCGGTACCGGCGTCATCGGTGACGTGGTCGCCATCGAGCATGGGCACGGCGAAGGTGTAGCCAAGGTCGGCCAGCGGATGGGCGCAGGTGATGGCGCCGAGTTCGGCACCGGTCACGTCGCGGACCAGCTTGAAGGTCACCTTGGCCTTGGTGGCTGCGTCTTCGGCCAGGCGCTTGGCGAAGATCAGCTTCTCGCCCGGCTGCGGGCCGAAGTCATTGGTGGCTTCCGTGACCTCATAGAGGCCGTATTCGATCTTCGACGAATAGGAGATCGCGCGGTTGCCCGGGATGGTCCAGGGGGTGGTGGTCCAGATGACAACGGAGGCGGACTTCAGCTCGTCAGCGCCTTCGGTCACCGGGAACTTCACCCAGATCGTGTCGCTCTCGACTTCGGCATATTCCACTTCAGCTTCAGCGAGCGCCGTGCGCTCGACGACCGACCACATGATCGGCTTGGAGCCGCGATAGAGTTGGCCGGACATGGCGATCTTCAGCAGTTCGCCGGCGATGCGGGCTTCCGAGTGGAAGGCCATGGTCGTGTAGGGATTGTCGAAATCGCCCTCGATGCCGAGACGGCGAAATTCGTCCGATTGGATGTTGATCCAGCCCTGCGCGAACTCGCGGCATTCCTTGCGGAATTCGTTGACCGGGACCTCGTTCTTGTCCTTGCCCTTTTCGCGATACTTTTCCTCGATCTTCCACTCGATCGGCAGGCCGTGGCAATCCCAGCCAGGCACGTAATTGCTATCGAAGCCACGCATCTGGAAGGAACGGGTGATGACGTCCTTCAGCACCTTGTTCAGCGCATGGCCGATATGGATGTTTCCGTTGGCATAGGGCGGGCCGTCATGCAGGACGAATTTCTCGCGGCCGGCGGCGGAGGCGCGCAGCTTCTTATAGAGACCCATCTGCTTCCACTTTGCTGCCATTTCCGGCTCCTTCTGGGGAAGGCCGGCGCGCATCGGGAATTCGGTCTCGGGCAGATAAAGGGTCTTGGAGTAGTCGATCTTTTCAGGGGTATCGGTCATGGATCAGCCATCGGATGGGGCGACCTCAAGCGGTCGCGGAATTATGTCATGGATTGGCGGCAAGCGGGCGCCGAGCTTTCAGACCCAACGCCAAAAACCCGGACCTTCCCGCAGCTCTTCAAGCCACCGGGAGGGCCGGGCCAATAATTCGAATGATCCGGGCCGCCGAAAGATACGTCATGTTGCCGCGTTCTTTAGGGGTTTTTCGCGGCAAAAGGAAGGGGCAAGATGGGCTCTCGCATGACCGCTTTTACTCGCCGCCGTCTGCCTCGACGACCGCACGCAGAGCGTCGTTGATGCGGTCCTGCCAGCCGGGGCCGTCCTTCTGGAAATGGGCGAGCACTGCGCTGTCGAGCTTGATCGAGACGAGTTCCTTCACCTCAGGTGCCGCGCGGCGCTCGACCACCGGGGCTGCCGGCTTTTTCACCGGCTTGAACAGGGCCTCGGCGGCATCCTTCGGGTTCACGGGTCTGCGCGGCGTCATGGCCATGGGGTGCCTTTCGGGCTGTCTGAAGTGATTTGCTGGGCCGCACTAGGCGTCAATGTGTGCCAGGCGTCAAGCAGAGACGGTCGTGAGGATACCGGGAACAACTCAGCCCGATCGACCGGCCGCATCGGCAAAAAATTCGGCCTTGGCTAGCCTACGGGCGATGAGGATCCCGACGAGCAGGGCCACAACGAATATCGCCGCGGAGCTGTGGCCGAGGCCGAGTGCGGGGATCGAGGCGCCAGGACAGAAGCCGGCAATGCCCCAGCCGATGCCGAAGACGGCCGAGCCGCCAATCAGTTTCGCATCGATGGCGCTCGCCTTGGGCAGGCGGAAGGACTGGTCGAAGAGTGGCTTCTCGCGCATCCGGAAAAGGATCGCATAGCCGGGAGCTGCAACGGACAACGCTCCCGCCATGACGAAGGCGAGGCTCGGATCGAAACTGCCTGCAAGATCGAAGAAGTTGAGCACCTTGGCAGGGTTTGCCATGCCGGAAAGGGCGATACCGGTTCCGAAGAGGGCACCGATCAGGAAGACCAGGAGAAAGCGCATCAGATCGTGACCCCGAAGACGTGGCGGATGAGGAAGACGGTCAGGATGGCAAAGGCCATGAAGGTGGCGGTGGCTGCGATCGAGCGACGCGACAGGCGCGCCATGCCGCAGATGCCGTGGCCGGAGGTGCAGCCGGCGCCGAAGGTGACACCGATGCCGGCAATCAGGCCGCCGATCACAAGAGCGGTGGTCGAAACCGGAACCGAATACTCGACCTCATAGCCGCCGAGCGTCAGGCCGAGCGGCGCAAGAATCGCCCCGGCGAGGAAGGCGGCCTTCCATTTCCAATCGGAACCGAGCGGTGGCAGGATGCCGCCGATGATCGCGGTCATGCCGGCAATCCGGCCCCAGGTGAGCATCAGGAGGAGCGCCGAGAGGCCGATCAGCAGGCCACCGGCAAAGGACATCAGGGGGGTGAATTCGGTCAAGACAAACTCCGGCATTGCCGTTTCGAGACGGGGCATCAATCACATAGGCGCATCCATATGTGAGACGGTGCCGGGCGGCAATTCAAATCGGCGAGACCGAAGTGCTTCAGAACGCAATGGCGGCGTCGAGGGCGCCAATTGGCTTCACGCCCGAGAGCAGTGCCCTCGCCTCGTCCGCATCCTTGCGGATCTGGGCCACCAGCGGATCGAGACCGTCGAACTTCCATTCGTCGCGCAGGAAGCCGAAGAGCGAGACCGAACAGATTTCGCCGTAGAGATCGCCGGAGAAATCGAAGACGAAGGTTTCGAGCCAGGGGTCGCCATTGCTGGTGACCGTCGGGCGATAGCCGAAGCTTGCGACGCCATCACGGATGATGCCATCGGGGCGGCGGAAGCGGACGGCATAGATGCCAGGCTTGAGCGTTGCTTCCGGCGGGAGATGCATGTTGGCGGTCGGGAAGCCAAGCGTGCGGCCGAGCTGCTGGCCCTTCATGATCTCCGCCTCGACCGTATAGCGATAGCCGAGGAGACCAGCGGCCTGGGAAACGTCGCCCTCGGCGATCAGCCCCCGGATCCGGCTCGAGGAAACGACCTCCGCCCCCTCGTCGCGGAAGGCATCGACGAGGCTGACGCCGAAGCCATGGCGGCTTCCGGCTTGCATCAGATAGGCGGGACCGCCTTCCCTGCCCTTGCCGAAATGGAAATCGAAGCCGGTTACCACTTCCTTGGCGCCGAGCCAGTCGCCGAGGATCGACTGGACGAAATCCTCGGCTGAGCGCTGCGAGAACTCCCGGTCGAAGGGATATTCGATTACCGAATGGAAGCCCATGGCTTCCAGGATGCGGGCGCGCAGGGATGGTGGTGTCAGCCGGAAGACCGGCTTGTCGGGATTGAAGACGGTGCGCGGATGCGGCTCGAAGGTGAGAACGAGGGCAGGAACGCCCAACGCCTCGGCTCGCTCCAGCGCACGGCTCAAGACCGCCTGATGACCGCGATGCACGCCATCGAAATTGCCGATGGCCACCACGCCGCCGCGAAGGGCTGATGGCAGCGGCTCTTTCTTTTCGTTGCGGTGAAAGACGGTCATCGCAGGTCCCGCCTCATGCCAGCCTGTGCATCCAGTATTGCGGTGCGACCTTCTCGCGGTCGAGGAAGAGCTTGAGCCTTGCCTCGTCGGTCACGTTGTTGGTCGCATAGTCGGCGGCGTGAATGCCACCGGAGATGTAGAGGAGATCGAGACCGGCATCGACGGCGCCCTTGACGTCGGTCGGCATTCCGTCGCCGATGGCGAGCACGCGGGACTTGTCGAACTCGCCGCGGGCTTCGCGAGCAGCCGCCAGCGTCGCTTCATAAATCGGGCTGTGCGGCTTGCCGGCAATGCGGGTCTCGCCGCCGAGTGCTGTGTAGAAGGCAGCGACTGCGCCAGCACAGGGGATGATGCGGTGGCCACGCTCGACCACGAGATCCGGGTTGGCGCAGATAAACGGCACCTTGCGGGCGACGAAGGCGGTCAGCATGTCGCGATAATCTTCCGGCGTCTCGACTTCATCATCGAAGAAACCGGTGCAGACCACGCAGTCGGCTTCGTCTGCCGAGACGACCGTCACGTCGAGCCCGTCGAAGAGCGGCATGTCACGCTCGGGACCGAGCAGGAACACCTTCTTCGGGCCGGCAGCGATCAGCGTGCGGGTGACGTCACCCGAGGTGACGATGCGGTCATAGGCGGTATCCGGCACGCCGATGGCGCGCAGCTGCGGGATGACGCCGATGGCCGGACGTGGCGAGTTGGTGATCAAGACTACCGTCAGGCCCTTTTCGCGGGCTGCCGTCAGCGCTTCCCCGGCAAGCGGAAAGGCATCGATGCCATTGTGCAGCACGCCCCAGACATCGCAGAGGATGACATCATAGGAGCCGGTCACGTCGCCGAGGGTGGAAATGCTGCGGGTCATCGTCTGTCCTGACTGGTCAAAGTGTGACCGGTGACATGGCAAAGGACGGGCGGCAAGGCAAGGGGCAAGAGCGCCGGAGATCGAAATTGCTCCGGCTGCTCGCACCGCATCAGATCAGGAAACGCGCCGCGAGACCAAGCGCGCCGGCAACCAGAAGCGTCTTGCCGATGCCAAGGTGGAAGCGGAAGATCATGACGGCAGAGAGGACGGCGATGACCAATGCCTGCCAGTCAAGCGATGACCAGGTGGGATACGGCAGGGAAAGGGTGAGCGGGCCGAGCCTCGCGAGTACGACCGGCTCGACCTCCGTGAAGATCACGTGCAGCGCGAACCACACGGCCAGGTTCAGAATGACGCCGACCACAGCGGCGGTGATGGCGGAGAGGGCTGCGCTGAGAAGGCGATTACCACGCAGCCGCTCGATATAGGGAGCGCCGGCGAAGATCCAGATGAAGCTCGGGATGAAGGTGGCCCAGGCCGCGATCAGGCCGCCGAGCAGGCCGGCGACGAGCGGGTCAAGCGTGCCGCTTTCCCGGAAGCCGGCGAGGAAGCCGACATAGGAGAGCACGAGCACCAGCGGCCCCGGTGTGGTTTCGGCCAGTGCCAGACCATCGAGCATTTCGCCGGGTTTCAGCCAGGCATAGTGATCGACGGCGACCTGCGCGACATAGGCGAGCACGGCATAGGCGCCGCCGAAGGTGACGAGCGCCATCTTGGCGAAAAACGTCTGGACCTCGGGAAGTGCCGTTTCCGGCAGCAGCAGCCACAGAAGTGGCAGGGGTGCGAGCCAGACTGCGACCCAGAACAGCAGCGTTGCGATCTGACCGAGAAGCGGTGGTCTTGCACGCACCTCTTCGGTGATCTCGACGGCGGCCGAGGTCGTGCCTCGGGCGTGAACCAGGCCCGCCAGAGCTGCCGCAAGCACGACGAGCGGAAACGGCAGAGAAAAAAGAAAGAGCGCGATGAAGGCGGCAGCCGCGAGGCCGCGATGAAAACCGCTTTTCAAGGCCCGTTTGCCGATCCTGACCACAGCTTCCACGACAATCGCAAGAACCGCCGCCTTAAGGCCGAAGAACAGGCCGGTGACAAGGCTCGCCTCCTGATAGACCGCATAGAGGCCGGACAAACCAAGGATGACGGCCAGACCCGGAGCGACGAAGAGCAGACCCGCGACGATGCCGCCGCGCACGCCGTGCAGCAGCCAGCCGATATAGGTCGCAAGCTGCTGGGCTTCGGGCCCCGGAAGCAGCATGCAATAATTCAGGGCATGCAGATAACGGTCCTCGTCGATCCAGCGCTTTTCCTCGACGCAGATCTTGTGCATCAGCGCAATCTGCGCGGCGGGACCACCGAAGGACATGAGGCCGATGCGGGCGAAGGCAGAGACCAGCTCGGGAAATGCTGGCGAAACCTGGGGCCGCAGGGAAACTTCACTTGCGTGGATGTCGGTGGAATTCGCCGGCATTCACCAGTCCTTTTTTTACGCGCTCGCTTGACTCGGTCGAGCGCTGTTCTTATCTCAACCTCGCTGGCACTCACCAAGGGCGAGTGCTAACAGTATCGATGCGGACCCGCTCTGCGGCCCGCGAATGTCATTTGATCGAGGGATTAGACAATGGCAAGCACAACTTTCCGTCCGCTTCATGACCGCGTTGTAGTCAAGCGCGTCGAGTCTGAAGAAAAGACCAAGGGCGGCATCATCATTCCCGACACCGCCAAGGAAAAGCCCGCTGAAGGCGAAGTCATCGCTGTTGGCCCTGGCGCCCGCGACGAAAGCGGCAAGCAGGTCGCTCTCGACGTTAAGGTCGGCGACCGCGTCCTGTTCGGCAAGTGGTCCGGCACCGAGGTCAAGCTCGATGGCGTCGACCTGCTGATCATGAAGGAAGCCGACATCATGGGCGTCATCGGCTGATTTCAGCGCGATCACCCCTCTTCCTTTTTAACCAAGTCAACAATGGGCTAGACGCCCGGGAGTTTGAACATGGCTGCTAAAGAAATCAAGTTTGGCCGCACCGCGCGCGAAAAGATGCTGCATGGCGTCGACATCCTCGCAGACGCCGTGAAGGTAACGCTCGGCCCGAAGGGTCGTAACGTCATCATCGACAAGTCCTTCGGCGCTCCGCGCATCACCAAGGACGGCGTATCGGTTGCCAAGGAAATCGAACTGGAAGACAAGTTCGAAAACATGGGCGCCCAGATGGTCCGCGAAGTTGCTTCGAAGACCAACGACATCGCCGGCGACGGCACCACCACTGCAACCGTTCTTGCCCAGGCCATCGTTCGCGAAGGTGCCAAGGCTGTTGCTGCCGGCATGAACCCGATGGACCTGAAGCGCGGTATCGACCTCGCTGTTGCAGAAGTCGTCAAGGACCTGCAGGCCAAGGCAAAGAAGATCTCCACCTCGGCTGAAGTTGCCCAGGTCGGCACGATCTCGGCAAACGGCGACACGCAGGTCGGTAACGACATTGCCGAAGCCATGCAGAAGGTTGGCAACGAAGGCGTCATCACCGTCGAAGAAGCCAAGACCGCTGAAACCGAACTCGAAGTCGTCGAAGGCATGCAGTTCGACCGCGGCTACCTCAGCCCCTACTTCGTTACGAACCCGGAAAAGATGGTTGCCGATCTCGAAGACGCATTCATCCTCCTGCACGAAAAGAAGCTCTCGAACCTCCAGGCCATGCTGCCGGTTCTCGAAGCCGTCGTTCAGACCGGCAAGCCGCTCGTCATCATCGCTGAAGACGTTGAAGGCGAAGCCCTTGCTACGCTCGTCGTCAACAAGCTGCGTGGCGGCCTGAAGATCGCTGCCGTCAAGGCTCCGGGCTTCGGCGATCGCCGCAAGGCCATGCTGGAAGACATCGCGATCCTGACCGGTGGTACCGTGATCTCGGAAGACCTCGGCATCAAGCTCGAGTCTGTCACCCTCGACATGCTCGGCCGCGCCAAGAAGGTTTCCATCACCAAGGAAAACACCACGATCGTCGATGGTAACGGCCAGAAGTCGGACATCGAAGGCCGCGTTGCCCAGATCAAGGCGCAGATCGAAGAAACCTCTTCGGACTACGACCGCGAGAAGCTTCAGGAGCGTCTGGCCAAGCTCGCCGGTGGCGTTGCCGTCATCCGCGTTGGTGGCTCGACCGAAATCGAAGTCAAGGAGCGCAAGGACCGCATCGACGACGCGCTGAACGCAACGCGCGCTGCCGTTCAGGAAGGCATCGTTCCTGGCGGTGGTACGGCTCTGCTGCGCTCTTCCACGAAGATCACCGTCAAGGGCGTCAACGACGACCAGGAAGCCGGTATCAACATCGTTCGCCGCGCGCTGCAGGCTCTGGTTCGTCAGATCGCCACCAATGCTGGTGACGAAGCTTCGATCATCGTCGGCAAGATCCTCGACAAGAACGAAGAGAACTACGGCTACAACGCCCAGACCGGCGAATTCGGCGACATGATCGCCATGGGTATCGTCGATCCGGTCAAGGTTGTCCGCACGGCTCTGCAGAACGCAGCTTCGGTTGCTTCGCTGCTGATCACCACCGAAGCCATGATCGCCGAACTTCCGAAGAAGGAAGCTGCTGGCGGCATGCCGGGTGGCATGGGCGGCATGGGCGGCATGGACATGATGTAAGACCCACCGGGTCTTACCATCGGGTCCATTAAAGCCGCCCATCACCTAAAGTGGTTCAGCGCGTCAAGCGCGCTGAACAGGCGGCAAGGACATGATGTAGGACCTATCGGGTCTGACATCTGAGCCATCCGGTTCAGTCTTTCGGAAGGGCGGCCCTCGGGCCGCCCTTTTGTTTTGTGCGAGGATGGGATCGGGAGCCCTCGGACTTCCCTTCGTTGCAGCTCTAGTTCCTGAGAACCGTGCAATAGCCACCTGCGGCCCGGATCTCGGCGCAGAGCCTGTTCGCTTCGGCACGGGTCTCGCGGCCGATCCTTGCGGCGTAACGCGGGCTGTAGCCGAAATTGCCGCCGCGCTGGCGCACGATGAGAGCGCGCTCGGCATTGAGCGGTGCCGGCAGCCGGCTGATGGCTCGGGTGAACAGATGATCGACCACGGCTGGCCGGAAATGCGCGGCCAATTGCACGCCCCAGGGTGCCCAATCGGCCGAGCCTGCAAAGACCGGCTCCTTCATCCGGCGCTTGTCGGCGAGCACCACGCAAGCATCTTGAAAGCTGGAGGCTTCATCAAGCGCCGGCGCCACGATCTCCGGTGGCTTGTCCCGCCACATCTCAACGGTGGCACCGGTGATGGCGAAGACATAATCGCGCGTTTCGATGGGCAGGCGTTCGGTGGTGAGGTACCGGGAAAACCCGTATTCGCCTGCATTATAGGCCGCGGCAGCAAAGCCGAAATTGCCAAATCGCGTTTTCAACTCGCCAAGATAGGCAGCGGAGGCATCGAGCGCGTCCAGAACGTCAAAGCTGTTGGACAGCCCGCGCATGCGCGCCGTGCCGGGCATGAACTGGGCGATGCCTTCCGCCCCCTTCGGACTGACCGCTTCCGGCCGGAAGAGGCTCTCCCGCCAGATCAGGCGCGCGAAAAAGGCAGGCGGCACATCATGTGCCAGCGAGAAATGTTCTATCGCACCGCAGAGATCGGCGTTGAACGTGTCCCGCCTGATGCACAGCGAAGATGAGCTATAGGTTCCCTCGTAAAGACATTGCGGCTCATCGGCGGACGGCTCGGCATGCGCGCTCGACGGCGCGGATGCCGCCGCAGTCACGAGAATGATACCCGTCAGGATGAGGGCTCGCCGCGTGACATCCATCCAGACCACTCCCGTCGACCGAACTTCGGACCCTTATCTTATTCGCGTTTACCACCAGCACAACCGGTGAGACCCTCGACCCGCCTTTTCTCGTATCTCTCGTTGATAGATCCAAAGATGGCGAAGCTGTATCGGCCTGCGGGCGGTTGACAGTGGTCAGCATCGTATAACAAGTTGCGTTGCGCCGGATGTGTTCGCAACTCACATCGGCGAAAAGACCTTCGTCGAAATTCTTAATTTTATATTATTCTAATATTTAGTGCTTTCAGAATTGAGACAGTTCCTGCACCAATTCGGGACATGAACCGTTTTCACGCTGAATAAATCATGGTATCGAAACTGTTAATTCCGATGCGTGCAAGATTTTCTTCTTCAACCTTCTTGTGGGAGTCGGTTGAAAGCCTGCTCTAGCTTGCGCGCAAGGGGTACACATCGTGGCGATTGGGGGCAACTCGCAACGGTGTTTTACGCCTGCTGACCTTTCGGATCCGCCGCAAGGTCTCAGCGTCAACGTCGTGTGGTCCCGATGGACGGAAGCACGGTGTCTGCGGTTCTGGCGGACCGCTTGAAGAACCTGGTGAACGGGCATCCGCTCGCCGGCGTTTTCGGTTTCGGCCGGATGGGGTCGGCTGCGGGGTCACATACTTCGGGCCGGGGAAATTGGGGCCAGTTCTGGCTATCGACTTGGGGAACGCCTTGTTCAAAATAGCAAATGCCAATCTTGCGACCACCTTCACGGTGAGCGAACAGGATGGAAACGGCCTGCTGGGGCAGCATGCCTGCCGTTTCGGACTGTCCGAGGACTGGACCGGCGACCTGACCAACGGCCTGCTGAAGCTCGGGAACCATGCACGCAGCCTGCATGGCCTCGAAAACCATGAATGCGGCCTGCTGACCGTGATGCGCTGCTACGATCAGGCCGATCGCGGCCATATCCTGCGCCTATTCGAACAGGCGGCAACGCAGCCGTCGCGTTTCTGCTATTCGACGACCATCGTCTCGGGCGCCCAGCACCGTCAACCGGTGTTTTGCATCGGCGAGTCCTCCGGATTCGAAGGCAGCGGCGGCAACATGGTCGGGCTGTTCATCTTCCCGCGTTTCCAGCTGCCGACGACCGCATCCGTTACGCCGAGCTGAGGGGTCCCGCGGAGATGCAGGAGAAGGCGCCGCGTCCGGCACCTTCTCTCACGTCTTCAATCTCGCGCCGGAATGTTCAACCCCTTCTGGCTCGCAGGTCGGGCTTCGGCCCGCGCCCACCAGTCGAGCACTTGCGGGAAGTCGGCAAGGCCGAGATCGGTTTCACCGGCATAGAAAACCTTGAGCGCGCGCACCCAAGGCCATGTGGCGATATCGGCGATCGTATAGTCCTCGCCCGTCAACCACGGCCCCTTTTCGAGCTGAGCCTCCAGCACACCGAGCAGCCGACGGGTCTCGTCACGGTAGCGCTCGGCCGGATAGGGGTTGTTCTTCACCTTGTCGGCGGCGAACTTATAGAAGTGGCCATACTGGCCGAACATCGGCCCGACACCGCCCATCTGGAACATCAACCATTGCAGAACCGTATAACGGGCCGCACCGTCCTTGGGGAGCAGCTTGCCGGCCTTGTCGGCGAGATAGATCAGGATCGCTCCGGACTCGAAGAGCCCGATCGGCTTGCCGTCGGGACCATCGGGGTCGATCAGGGCGGGTATGCGACCATTCGGGTTCAGGGAAACGAATTCCGGGCTCTTCTGCGCGTTACTGCCGAAATCCACAAGATGCGGCTCATAGGCGAGCCCCAGCTCTTCCAGAGCGATGGAGACCTTCACGCCGTTCGGCGTCGGCAGGGAATAGAGCTGGATGATGCCGGGATCGGCGGGCGGCCATTTGGCGGTGATGGGAAAGGTCGAAAGATCTGCCATGGGGGAGGCTCCTTTGCGGTTTGACAGGGCAAAGGTAGGGAGCGCGGGCGACGACGGGAAGGGTTCGGCGGAGAACGAAACCGCCTTGAGCGTTTCATTTTTGTGAACGATCAGTCAAAGACTGTTTACCTATGCCTGCGACAAAAAAGCATGCATCAAGGCGGCACTGACTGAGGCCGCCACCGATGGGGGTTTCAGCGTCAACGCTCAACGGAGTTCCCCCATGTCCGCGACCAATAACGGCCTTCTCGTTCTCGTCCGTATCCTTCTCTCATTCATGTTCATCATGTCCGGCTTCGGCAAGCTGACCGATCCGGCCGGCACTGCCGGCATGATCTCCGGCGCAGGCCTTCCCGCCGCCGACCTTCTGGCCTATGCCGCCGGTCTCTATGAGCTGGTTGCCGGTCTCTTCATCCTCGTCGGCTTCCAGACCAAGATCACCGCCTGGACCATCGCTCTCTTCTGCGTGTTCACCGGTCTCGTCTTCCACACCGGCACCGTTGCCATCGAAGGCTGGCCGGAAGGCGCACTCGGCTGGATCAACACCCTGAACCAGATCATGGTGATGAAGAACGTCACGCTGGCTGGCGGCTATATCGCTCTCGCCATCGTCGGCGCCGGCGCCTACTCGATCGACGCCCGCCGCGGTTCGGCCCAGGCCGTCGCAGCCTGATATCCCTGCCCCACAAGGCAAAAAGAAACCCGCCGGAGCGATCCGGCGGGTTTTTTCGTGTTTCTTGCTGACTATCGTCGTGGGGTTACCCCCCTCTGCCCTGCCGGGCATCTCCCCCACACGGGGGGAGAGCGGATGGGGGCGGCGCCGCGCACTCCCTCTCCTCTCCCCACCAGTGGGGGAGATGTCACGAAGTGACAGAGGGGGGCAACACACGCACAAAGGTTGCTGGCGAACAGCTCCCTAAAGCGCGCCGCGGACCGCCTCGATGATGCGGTTGATCATCGCATTCCCCTCGTGCTCCGGCTTCCTCGCCCGCACAAGGCAGGCTTCGGAGCGCAGGATAACGCCATCCGACAGAACCTTGAGATGATTGGCGCGCAGCGTCGAGCCGGTCGAGGTGATATCGACGATGATGTCGGCCTGGCCGGCAGCGGGGGCGCCTTCGGTGGCGCCCAGGCTCTCGACGATGCGATAGAGCTGGATGCCGTGTTGGCGCGAAAAGTGCTGTTGCGTCAGGCGCCAATATTTGGTCGCGATCGCAAGCCGCCGGCCATGGCGGGTGCGGAATTCGGCGGCGACATCGCCGAGGTCGGCCATGGTGTCGACATCGTACCAGACTTCGGGCACGGCGACGACGACATCGGCATGGCCGAAGCCGAGGCGGGCTGCGATCTCGACGCGGGCGTCGGCTTCGGCAAGCCCTTCGCGGATCAGGTCTTCGCCGGTGACGCCGAAATCGACCGTGCCATTGCCGATCTCGCGCGAGATTTCGGAGGCGGAGAGATAGGCGATCTCGACATCGTCGAAACCTTCGACACGGCCGCGATAGGAGCGGTCATTGCCGACGGCGACGATCTTCATGCCGGCACGTTCGAAGATCGCGGAAGCATCGTCCTTCATGCGGCCCTTGGAGGGCAGACCGATGGTGATGGTCATGACGCGCTCCTCTCGGTTTCGATGCGATCCAGCCAGAGCGAGAAGCCGACGGCCGGAATATGCGTCTCGGCGCCAAGCAGGGTGAGCAGCCGGTCGAAGCGGCCACCACCGGCAAGCACCGCGGGTTTCCCCTTCACCGCCACCTCGAAGACGAGGCCGGTGTAATAATCGAGCGGACGACCGAAAGCGGCGCGGTAGGTGATCCGGTCGAGATCGACGCCGGTGCTGGCAAGCGCTGCGACGCGCTCGTCGAAACGGGTGAGCGCTTGCCCGAGCTTGAGGCCCGCGGCATCGGCAAAGCCGGCAAGGGCTGCCGACGCATCGGCGAGCGGCAGTTCGAGCGAGAGGAATTCGCGCAGCAGAAGAAGGGCCGCACCATCGAGGCGCGTCTCCGAGAGCGCCAGCTTTTCCTTCAGACGGCGGGCGATCTCGGCGGGCGTGCGGCTGGCATTGGTGAGATAGCCGGTTTCCTGCATGGTTTGATCGATATGGGCGATCAGGGCCTCCTGGTCACCCTTGGCGAGAAGTGCGGAGACTTGCGGATCGAGACCCGGCACCGGCGTCGGCGTGGCGAGCGTGCGCAGGAGCTGGTCGATCTGGGCGGAATTGCCGAAAGCCTGGATCAGGCGCTTCTGCCAGCCGGCCGGCAGGCCGAGTGCCTTGACCACGGCTTCGAACACCGCCTGGTCGCCAATCGTGACGGAAAGCGGCTTGGTTGGCAACAGGCGCGTGAGGATCGCAACGCTATCGGCAATCGCCCGGGCATCCGAGGCGGCGATCGCGATGTCACCGAGATCCTCGATGCCGGCCTGGTAGAATTCCTGCGGGCCTTCGCGGCGCTGGCGGAAGACTTCGCCGAGATAGGCATAGCGCTTCGGCGTGCCGGTCGCGGTTTCGATGTGGCGCAGGCAGACGGGGATGGTGAATTCCGGACGCAGGCACAAGCTTTCGCCGCGCTCGTTCTCGGTCAGGAAAATGCGCCGGCGCAGGTCTTCACCCGCCATGTCGAGGAAGGGAGCGGCCGGCTGGATCACGGGTGTATCGACGCGCGTCGTGCCGCGTGATGTGAATTCCTGCAGGATGGTACCGGCGAAATCCGGCATGTCGGTCAGGGGCATGAAAGAACTCCGCAGAGGGTGCTGCACCCCCCTCTGTCACTTCGTGACATCTCCCCCACAAAGGGGGAGAGTGGTGGCTGAGCAAGAGGCCGGCCCCAACCCGCTCTCCCCCCTTGTGGGGGAGATGCCCGGCAGGGCAGAGGGGGGTAACCACCCATCATCACGTCAGACACCCTTCGCCCGACGACGATCTTCCGCCTGGGCGGCCAGGATCTCCTTGACCTTCGCCACTAGCTCAGCCTCGGCCACGACTTCCTGGGCCACGCGGGCCTCGCGCCATTCGGCATTGTCGGTGATCTCGCCGGAGAGGCGCTTGCCCTCGATCAGGTCCTTGATCTGCACGACGCCCTGCGCGCGCTCATCGCCGCCCTGGATGATGGCAATGGGGGCGTTGCGGCGGTCGGCATATTTCAGCTGGTTGCCGAACTTCTTCCAGTTGCCCTGGTACATTTCGGCGCGGATGCCTTCGGCCCGCAGTTGTTGCGTGAAGCGCTGGTAGCGACCCATGCTCTCGACATCGCCATCCATGACGGTGACAAGGACCGGGCCAAGCACGTCGTCCTGACCAAGCTTGCCGAGGTTCTTCAAGGCCGTCATCAGGCGCGAGACGCCGATGGAGAAGCCCGTGGCCGGCACCGGCTGGCCCATGAAGCGCGAGACGAGGCCATCATAACGACCGCCGCCGCCGACCGAACCGAAGACGACCTTTTCGCCCTTCTCATTGGTGACGTCAAAGGTGAGTTCGGCTTCGTAGACGGGGCCGGTGTAGTATTCGAGGCCGCGGACGACGGAGGGGTCGATCTTGATGCGGGAGCGATCATAGCCAGCGGCTTCTACGAGTTCAGCGATCATTCTGAGCTCTTCAATGCCTTCCCTCGCGAGATTCGCATGCCCGAAGTGCACCATCAGACCGTCAACTACGCCCTTGTTGCTTTCAACGAAGTGACTTACGCGGCCATCAGGAATGCTCTTATATTCAAGCGAAGAGGGTTCAGCGCCACTAACGGGTTCCAACTCAGTGAATTGGTTGAGCAGCACGTAGACCATCAGTCTACTAATCTGTTGGTCATCCAGTCCCGCACCCTTCGTGAAGTCACCGCTCTCATCCTTGCGGCCTTCTCCGAGCAGCAGCCTAACGCCTTCAGTTCCAAACTTGTCGAGCTTGTCGATCGCACGCAGCACGCCCAGACGCCGTCCCGCATTCTCCTCGCCGCCAAGACCGATGGCCTCCATCACGCCGTCGAGAACCTTGCGGTTGTTGACCCGGATCACATAGTCGCCGCGCTTGATGCCGAGGGCTTCCAGCGTGTCGGCCATCATCATGCACATTTCGGCATCGGACTGGACGCCCGGCGCGCCGACGGTGTCGGCATCGAACTGCATGAACTGGCGGAAGCGTCCAGGACCCGGCTTCTCGTTGCGGAAGACATAGCCTGCACGATAGGTGCGGAACGGCAGCTGGATTTCCTGAAAATTCTCCGCGACATGGCGGGCCATGGGCGCGGTCAGGTCGTAGCGCAGCGACATCCACTGGTCGTCATCGTCCTGCAGCGAGAAGACGCCTTCGTTCGGGCGGTCCGAATCCGGCAGGAACTTGCCGAGTGCATCGGTGTATTCGAAGAGCGGGGTCTCGATCGGGTCGAAACCATAGCGCTCATAGACCTCGCGGATGGTCTCCATCATCTGGTTGGCAGCACGGATGTCGGCAGCCTCGCGATCGACGAAGCCGCGCGGCAGGCGGGCCTTCAGCTTCTGGGGCTTCTTGTTCTTATCGCTCATGATGACAACCGGAATTTCGTTTCAAAAAGGTGCCGGTGTCTTAGAGGATCAAGGATTTGGCGGCAAGGGCGAAGGCGGGTGGGCGCGAGGGCGGATGCTGGAAAATGGGCGCTTTCACTGGTATGCTGAGGCTTCGAAACAGGGATCGCTCCGATGAACAAGCGCGTCACGCTCGAGATGCCGGAAGAAATGCACCAGTTGATCGTCGAATACGCCTCGGAAGCCGGCGCGGAGCCGGATGATTATCTGCGCCAGATGATTCAGCGCGAACTTGAAAATCTCCAGGATCTCGCCGCTGCCGACGAGGCCGTGAAGCGTATCAGGAGCGGCGAAGACAAGGTTGTCAGTTCCGAGGAGTTCTGGCGTGGCCTGGACGATTGAGTATCGTCAGCCCGTTCGGAAAACGGTCGAGAAACTCGATCCTGTCATTCGCCGCCGTATAAAACGGTTTCTGGAAGAGCGGCTTGCCAAACACGATAATCCCAGAAGCCTTGGAGACCCGCTCCATGGGAGCAAACTCGGTGCCTATTGGCGCTACACAGTTGGCGACTACCGCATCATCTGCGATATCCAAGACGGAAAACTCATCGTGCTTGTGGTCGAGATCGGCCATCGCAGTTCCGTCTATCGGTAAGACATGATCCTCGAAGCCCTGAACTATGCCGCGACGTGGCCTTTAACCTCGACAGCGCATCGCCCGTTGATCCGTTCCTCCGTCAATCTCTGGGCGCGTGCCAATCGCTGTCGTGCGGCATGGGTCGAGCATGAACGCCGGACGAAGGCGGCCATTCTCGGGGCTGCTAAAGGATGCCGGCAGCGGCGGACGGTGGTGGTGCTCGGTTCCGGGCTGTTGCGCGATGTGCCGGTCATTGAGCTGTCGCGCTTGTTCGACACGGTGGTGCTGGTGGATCTCGTGCATCTGGCAAGCGTAAGAAGCTGGCTCACGGTCAAGCGGCTGAAGAATGTCCGGCTGATCGAGCGGGATCTTTCCGGGCTGGATGCGCTGCTTGCCCGCCAGCCTTTGGAGCCGCTCGCGTTTCTCCGACAGGTGCCCTATCTCGATCTTGTCGTCTCTGCCAATCTCTTGTCGCAGATCGGGATCGGCATGAGCCGGCGTCTCGAAGGTCATGCCGAGGAAGAAGCGCTGATCCGTCAGGCGATCGCCGCGCATGTCGAGGGACTGGCACAGGTTTCGGCCGAGACCTGCCTCGTGACAGATGTCAGCTGTACCGTCATCGACCGCTCCGGAGCTGCGCAGGAGACTATAGACCTGATGCACGGCGTCGATACGGGCGCAGCTCGGGAGCGTTGGGACTGGCCGGTGGTTCCCTTCGGCGAGGAAAGCCGCGACTATCAGATCGTGCATCACGTGATTGCGCATTGAGCGGCGGCACTGTCGGCCTTGCATTCGCCTCGATCCAGCATCATCTTCATCGCATGCAAGTGCTCGCCCGCCTCCTGCTGCTGATCGCAGCTTTCGCCTATGGCACCATGCCGATGACCGGCATGTCGGTGATGGCGATGCCCATGGCACATGCGATGGACGCCAGCGATCCGCATGGGACGTTTTCCGCACCCACGATCCAAGCCATGGTCGATGTCGATTGTCCTCATTCGGTCAGCCGCATGACGGTTGTCGATACTGACGATGCGACTGAGCCCAGCTCCAAGCCGATGAAGGTAAGCTGGCATTGCGCGGCCTGTTTGACCCTGCCGGCCCTTCCCGTCGTTGCCGATAGCGGAAAGCCGGCGCGCGCCGCCGAAGCGGTCACCCTTGCGCCAAGGCTCGTGTCACAGCTGATGGCGCCGCAGACGCCCCCTCCCCGCGCCTGATCCGATGACACCGCGCGGCCTTTGGCTTCGCGCATTTTCCTCATCAGATCAGCACAGGAGACTTCAATGCTGAAGACTATTCTCGTTGCGGCGTCGCTTGCGACCGCGCTCTCCGTCCCTACCGTTTTCGCTCAGGACCACGGTTCGCATCAGGGGCATGACATGTCCTCAATGAACCATGGCATGATGGATGACAGCCCCTCATCCAAAGCATTCCGGGAGGCTAATGACCGCATGCACAAGGACATGGCCGTGCCGCTCACCGGCAATGCCGATGTCGATTTCGTGCAGGGCATGATCCCGCATCACCAGGGTGCCATCGACATGGCCAAGATCGTGCTCGAACACGGCAAGGATCCCGAGATCCGCAAGCTCGCCGAAGAGGTGATCGCCGCCCAGGAAGGCGAGATCGCCATGATGAAGGACTGGCTTGCCAAGAACGGCCAGTAAGCTCTCATACCCATATAGAAACTGTGATGGCGCCTTTGGGCGCCATTGCTTTGCCCGAGAGAGGGAATAGTCTGCCCCTCCTGATCGAAAAAGGAGGCGTCATGTCCAACCGCCCTGTCTCCGTGATCGGCTTTGATGCCGACGACACGCTCTGGCAGAACGAGCAGTATTACAAGCTGACCGAAGGCCATTTCCGCAGCCTGCTTGCCGATTATGCCGAAGGTGAGCATGTGTCCGACCGTCTGCTGGAGGCGGAAAAGCGCAATCTCGCCCATTACGGCTTCGGCATCAAAGGTTTCACGCTCTCGATGATCGAGACGGCGCTGGAGGTCACGGAGGGCCGTGCGCCCTCTTCCGTGATCAGCGAAATCCTGGCGATCGGACGCGATCTCTTGAGCCATCCCGTCGAATGCCTGCCGCATGCCCGCGATGCGCTGGAGGCTTTGGCCGGCAAATACTTCCTCGTGCTGATCACCAAAGGCGATCTCTTCGACCAGGAGCGCAAGCTGGCGCAGTCCGGCCTCGGCGACTATTTCGATGCGGTCGAGATCGTCTCGGACAAGACGGCCACCACCTATCGGCGGGTCTTCGGCAAACATGGCGAGGGGCCGGAGCGATCCATGATGATCGGCAATTCGCTGAAATCCGACATCGTGCCGGCTATTGCGACCGGGGCCTGGGGGGTGTTCGTGCCGCATGAGCTGACCTGGGTGCTGGAGCATGTCGAAAAACCCGAGGAGGCGCCGCGCTTCCGCGAGATCCCGGATCTCGGGCATGTGCCTGAGCTTGTCGCCAACCTCGCCTGATCAGGGGCGGACGAGCCGGGTCCGTAATTCCTCGGTCGGCACGCGACGGCAACAGCCTTCGATATGGTCGTTGACCAGACCCATGGCCTGCATGAAGGCATAGACCGTGGTCGGGCCAACGAAGGTCCAGCCGCGTTTCTTCAGATCCTTCGACAGGCGGATTGAGGTGGGCGACGTGGGGTTCGCCTTGAGGGTGGCATAATCCATGCGCTTCGGACGTTCCGAGGCGTCGGGTTCGTAACTCCAGAAGTAACGAGATAGCGAGCCGAATTCCGCCGTGAGGTCGATCGCGCGGCGGGCGTTGTTGATCGTCGAGACGATCTTGCCGCGATGGCGGATGATGCCGGCGTCCGCCAGGCATCGGGCAATATCCTCGTCGCCGAAGCGGGCGACCGCGTGGAAGTCGAAGCCGGCGAAGGCAGCGCGGAAGTTGTCGCGTTTTCTCAGGATCGTCAGCCAGGAGAGGCCGGACTGGAAACCTTCGAGGCAGATCTTCTCGAAGAGCCTGATATCGTCGGTGACCGGGCGGCCCCACTCTTCATCATGGTAGCGGCGATAGTCGTCGAGGCCGCCATGCCAGAAGCAGCGGTCGAGACCGTCCTCTCCCCGGATGAGGCCTTCGGCTGTCGTCTCCATGCGATTCTCCCCCAATGCGGAAACGCGTTTACCATTTGTTCACGACTTTTCCAAACCGGCTGCTAACCCTTCCGAAAGGTTTACGGGCTCGATCGCATTTTCATGAAGGCCTCTTTACCAATTGGCGGCCTCCGCTCTGGCACGATCTGCTGGAATTGGCGGCATGTCTTGCCGCCGCATCCGGTCCCTAGTTCGCGAGTTGTCCGATGTCGAAGACTTCCCTGTTTCTGGCCCTGCTGACAAGCCTGTCGATTGCCCTGCCCGTTCAAGCCAGTGATCGCTACAAGAGCCGCCCGCCCGTCATGGTGAGCCCCGACCTGCAGGCGTCCTGGGTGCTGCAGCTGGGTGGCGTGCCCGCGCAAACGCGGAGTTCTGTGACGCCGCAGCGCCAACGTCAGATCGTTCCGGCGGGTCGCCAGCGGGTCGTCGTTCAGCCGCAGCAGGTGCTTCGCCAGCAGCCGGTGCAGCAGCAGCGGCGTCTTGTGCAGCAGCGCCGCGTACTTCTCCCGCAGCAGCAGCCGGCAGAGCAACAGGTCGCAATGCGGCCGGACAAGCCGGTGCGCACGCAGATCGAGCCGAAATTCCTGCCGCAGATGGTCGAGTACCAGACCAAGCACAAGCCGGGCACGATCGTCATCGATACGCGCGAGCGCTTCCTCTATCTCGTCATGGCCGACGGCATGGCCAAGCGCTACGGTGTCGGTGTTGGCAAGCCGGGCTTCGAATGGGCCGGCACGCACAAGGTGACGTCCAAGCGCGAATGGCCAGATTGGCGCCCGCCTCAGGAGATGATCGCCCGCGAGGCAGCCAAGGGGCACTTCCTGCCCGCACATATGCCCGGCGGCCCGGAAAATCCCCTCGGCGCGCGCGCGCTCTATCTCGGCTCGACGCTTTACCGCATCCACGGAACGAATGCGCCGTGGTCGATCGGCAATGGCGTGTCCTCCGGCTGCATTCGCATGCGCAACGAGGACGTGACCGATCTCTATGAGCGGGTGAAGGTCGGCACCAAGGTCATTGTGATCTGAGGCACAGACAATATCACAAAACATCGATTAGCGCTTGCTTTGAGAGGCGAAGCCGCTAGGCTCTAAGCCCTGCAAATCAGGGGGATTGCCTATGTTCAACACGACTTTCCGCAAGGCGGCGGTGGCGGTGATCGCGCTCACCATCGCCTTGCCGGCGCCCGCCAGTGCCATCAGCCTCAATCGCATCCAGACGACGAGTGACGTCACACTCGTTGCGCAGCAGCGCAAGGAAGTGCCGGAGAAGTTCAAGCGCAAGGTCGTGCGCCTGACGACGGACGAGAAGCCGGGCACGATCATCATCGATACGAACAACAAGTTTCTCTACTATGTCGAAGGCAAGAACCGCGCGACCCGCTACGGCGTCGGCGTGGGTCGTGAAGGCTTCGGCTGGTCTGGCGTGGTGAAGATCGGCCGCAAGGCGGAATGGCCCGAATGGCGTCCGCCGGCAGAGATGCGCCGCCGCGAAGCCGCCAAGGGCCATATCCTGCCGGTCGTGCAGGAAGGCGGACCGGACAATCCGCTCGGTGCGCGCGCCATGTATCTTTACAAGGGCGGCCGCGACACGATCTTCCGCATCCACGGCACGAACCAGCCCTGGACGATCGGTCTCAACATGTCGTCGGGCTGCATCCGGATGATGAACAAGGATGTCGAGCATCTCTACGAGCGCGCCGCGATTGGCAGCAAGGTGATCGTCATCGGCCCCGGCAACCGCCAGGGTGACGTCTCCTTCGACGACAAGGGTGTCGATATCCTGCGCACGATCTTCGGCGGCTGAGCCCAAACACCGCTCATGAAATGCAGACGGCCGCATCGCCAAGATGCGGCCGTTGTCGTTTCGGTTCGTGTCACTCGGTCAACGCTTGATGTCGCAGAAAATATCACCCTCGTGGGAGAGGATCTGCTCGCCGCCGACGGCGCTGCCCATCTTCAGCTTGACGACTTTCAGGTCGTAGCGCCCCGTAAACCGCTTTGTGGTACTCGAATTACGGTCGGTGATCATCGCCACAGACACGCGATAGAGCGGCTCCCTTTCCGGGGCAAAGGCATGGATGCTGAAGCGCAGGTCGCGCTCATCGATCCAGTATTGGCGCAGCATATCGGATCGGATCTGGAAGCGGCGAAAACCGGATGGTGCGGCCTTGTCTTTGACCCCGGCCATGCCACGGAAATGCACCAGCTTTTCCTGATCCTTGCTGCTGAAGCCGCTTTCCAGCGACATGTCTATGACACTGTCGGAAGTGGCGCAGTAAATCCGCTCGATCGCTGCCGCCGGGGTCACGGTCGGACACAGCAACAGCAATGCGATAACAATCGTCTTTCTCGCCATGATGGCCTCTCCCGGGCTGCTCCATCCCGGGACAATCATTACAGCTATCGCTTAACAATTCGCTCAAACCGCCGCGCGGCGATCGAGCGCTTTCGGACGCGGACCGCCATAGGCCCAGTTCAGCAACTCGACCGTATGGACAACGGGAATGCCCGTCGCCGAGCCGATCTGGGTCATGCAGCCGATGTTGCCGGCAGAGATGATGTCAGGTTTCGTCGACTCGATGTTCTTCACCTTGCGGGCCTTCAGCTTGGCGGAAATCTCCGGCTGCATGATGTTGTAGGTGCCGGCTGAACCGCAGCAGAGATGGCCTTCCGGCGGGTCCTTGACGGTGAAGCCGGCCGATTTCAGAAGGAGTTTTGGTGCCATCGTCACCTTCTGACCGTGCTGCAGCGAACAGGCGGAATGATAGGCAACCGTCAGCCCCTTCGTCTCCGCGATCGGCAGATCGAGAGTGGAGAGATACTCGGTGACGTCCTTGGCGAGTGCCGAAACGCGCGCTGCCTTTTCAGCATAGGCCGGATCGAGGCGCAGCATGTGGCCATAGTCCTTGATCGTCGTGCCGCAGCCCGACGTCGTGACAATGATCGCGTCGAGACCACCCGCTTCAATCGCACGGGTCCAGACATCGACATTGCGGCGAGCGCTGTCGAGCGCCTGTTCTTCGCGACCCATATGGTGGACGAGCGCGCCACAGCAGCCCTCGCCCCGGGGTACGATAACTTCGACACCGAGGCGGGTCAGCAGCGAGATCGCCGCTTCGTTGATGCCGGGATCAAGAACGGGCTGGGCGCAGCCGGTGAGGATCGCCACACGCCCACGACGGGTGGCTGAGGCCGCATGGATGGCGGGCTTGGCGAAGTCCGAGGGTGGAGCGACCTTGGAAGGCGCGAGCCTCAACATGGCGGCCATGGGCTTGAGTGACTTCACCTGATCGAAAAGGCCGGCGAAGGGGCGACCGAGAGCGGCGAGTCTGAGCGCCAAACGGAAGCGGCCCGGATAAGGCAGGACCATCGCCAGCATGTTGCGGGTCAGCCGGTTCATCAGCGGGCGGCGATAGGTCTTTTCGATATGGATGCGGGCATGATCGACCAGATGCATGTAGTCGACGCCTGAGGGACAGGTCGTCGTACAGGCGAGACAGGAGAGGCAGCGGTCAATATGGGTGACGATCTGGTCATCCGCCGGACGGCCGTTTTCCAGCATGTCCTTGATCAGGTAGATGCGGCCGCGCGGGCTGTCGAGCTCGTTGCCAAGCGTCACATAGGTCGGACAGGTGGCGGTACAGAAGCCGCAATGCACGCATTTGCGCAGAATGCTCTCGGCTTCCGCGACATGCGGATCGGCGAGCTGCTCGGCGGTGAAATTGGTCTGCACGCTGTTCCTCCCCCGGAGCGGCCGGCATGGCCGCGCCCATGGCTTAAATTCAAATCCACCAGCTGGTGGGACGGGCGATCGGCTCGCCGGCCGAGGCCTTTTGCAGGCCGATGACGCAACGGACGACAAACAAAACCATGGCCAAAAATCCAAAGGCGATTGCCACCACCACAAAAAGCCGCACTAGGATAAACGCGGATAAAAGCAGATATAACAAAGTGAGCCATACGGTCCGGATTGCATAGGTGTAATGAGTGTCGAGCCAGGGCGCACCCTTGCCGCGGTTCACATAGGCCATGATCAGCCCGACAATGCCGGTCAGGCCGATGACAAAGCTGACGAGGTATAGGACATAGACAACCTGCACGTTCAGGCGGCCAGGCGAGAACCAGCCCTCGCCTCCCGAGGTCGCGGGCGGTTGGTATTGTGGATCAGTCATGGCAAAACTCCTTGCATCATCAGACCGGGATTGAAGATCCGGTGTGGATCGAGTTTTGCCCTGACTCGGTCTGAAAGCAAAGCGACGGCCGGCGATTGCGGTTCAAAGGCAGCGAGTTCGGCGCGCACCAGCGGTGCGGCCCTGGCAAGCGTCGCGTGACCGCCGCCAAGGGTGCGGATGCCTTGGCGCAAGACCTCGGCCTCCGGATCGGCCTCCATGCGCATCCAGACGAGACCGCCCTGCCAGTCGTAATAGGCATCGATACCGGCGCGCAGCCGCAAACCGGCGACGAGCTTCCAGGCCTGCGACGGGGCCATGGACAGGCGCCAGAGCGGCCGGGCCGTGCCATCGGCATAGGGCAGGACATCGCGGATTTCGGCCCAGAGCGATTTCGTCTCGCCAGCGTCGAGACGGCTGACAGGGCCCAAGCCTGCCATGGCGGCCATCAGTTTTTCAGCACGGACAGCAACAGAGGCTGCGAGGCCTTCGAGGCGCATGACCGTGGCCGCGCCCTCGGGAAGCTTGCCGCCGATGAAACGACCGCGGACACTTTCCGGTAGGTGGGCTGCACCGGAGACTTCGACGGAGAGCGACAGGGCTGCAGCGAGGAGCTTCATCGCCTGCTCGTCTTCCAGGCCCGAGACGACAATGGTGGTCGCCGTCTTCGGCACCGGCAGAACTTTGAAGGTGACTTCGGTGAGGAACCCGAGCGTGCCGTGGGATCCGGCGAGCAGCTTCACGAGATCGAGGCCGGTGACGTTCTTCATCACCTTACCACCGGCCTTCACGATCTCACCTGCCCCGTTGACGAAGCGGACACCGAGCAGGTGGTCACGGGCCGCACCTGCCGTGAAACGACGGGGACCGGAGCTGTTGACGGCAAAGAGGCCACCGATCGTGGGCGTGCCTGAAGTCCCCATGGCGCCGCGATGGTCCATGGGTTCGAAGGCCATGCCTTGGCCGTTCGCTGCAAGGGCCGCCTCGATCTCAGCAACGGGCGTGCCGGCACGGGCTGTGATGACCATTTCGGCGGGGTTGTATTCGACGATGCCGGTGAGACCGGCCGACGACAGAGTGGTTTCCGCGGTGACGGAATTGCCGAAGCCCGCACGGGTGCCGCCGCCGCGGATGTGAAGCGGGGTTTTGCGGTCGGCGTGATCGCGGATGATCTCGGCGGCTTCGGTTTCGGTCGAGGGCGTCAGCATGCTTGCCATCATCCCCTCCCCTCCAACGGAAAGACTTTCGAGGGGTTGAGAATCCAGTCCGCATCGAAAGCCGAGCGCACGGCCATCTGCTGGTCGAGGTCGACCTGGGTGAACTGGTGCAGCATCAGGTCGCGTTTCTCGATACCCACTCCATGTTCGCCGGTCAGGCATCCCCCCGCATCGACGCAGAGCTTGAGGATCTCCATGCCGGCGGCTTCGGCTTTCGCGGCATCTTCCGGGTCGTTGATGTTGTAGAGGATCAGCGGGTGCATGTTGCCGTCACCAGCATGGAAGACGTTGGCGACACGCAACCCGTAGCGGTCGATGATCTCGGAGGTCTTGCGCAACACGTAAGCGAGCTGGCTGAGCGGCACGGTTCCGTCCATGCAGATATAGTCGGCGATGCGGCCGGTGGCACCGAAGGCAGATTTACGGCCTTTCCAGATGAGGGCCGCTTCCGTCGCCGACTGGCTTTCGCGCACCGTCTTCACGCCATGGCGCTTGGCGATCTCGACGATCGCGGCGAGCATTGCCTCCATCTCGGCTTCGGAGCCCTCGACCTCGACGATCAGCAGAGCCTCGACATCGAGCGGATAGCCGGCCTTGGCGAAGGCCTCGCAGATCTCGATCGCGGGCTTGTCCATGAACTCGATGGCGACCGGAATGATGCCGGCGCCAATGACGTCGGCAACGCAGGAGCCGGCTGCTTCCGCGCTGTCGAAGCCGAAGAGCACGGGGCGTGCGCCTTCGGGCTTGGCGAGCAGACGAACGGTCGCTTCGGTGACCACGCCGAGCTGGCCCTCCGAGCCGCAGACGAGGCCGAGCAGGTCATAACCTTCGGCATCGAGATGCTTGCCGCCGAGATCGACCACCGTGCCATCGACGAGGACCATCTTGACCCCAAGGAGGTTGTTGGTGGTGACACCGTATTTCAGGCAGTGGGCGCCGCCGGAATTCATGGCGATATTACCGCCGATCGTGCAGGCGAGCTGAGAGCTCGGATCGGGGGCGTAGAAATAGCCGTCGGCGTTGACCGCATCGGAGATGGCAAGATTGGTGACGCCGGCCTGCACGGTAGCCGTGCGGTTCTGATAATCGATGTCAAGGATGCGCGTCATGGCGGACAGGCCGAGGACCACGGCGTCCTCCTGCGGGATTGCGCCGCCCGACAACGATGTGCCGGCGCCGCGCGGGACGACAGGGATGCCATAGCGGTGGCAGTATTTCATAACGGCCGCGACCTGGGCTGTCGTCTCAGGCAGGACGACGGCTAGCGGACGGCGGCGATAGGCGATGAAGCCGTCCGTCTCGAAGGGGACGAGCGCGTTTCGCTCCTCGACAAGGCGGCCTGGCGGCACCAGTTCCTTCAGATCGGCAAGGATCTCGGCGCGGCGCGAAAGCACCTCCGGTCTCGGCGACAAAAAGGCGATGGCCTCGCTCATGACGGTTTCCTCCCCATGTGCCCCCGATCCTAGCCGGATGGGCCGCGCCGCTCAACTGGTCTATTTTTCTTACCACTAGGACTTTCGCAGGGCAAATGCTATGCACTTATGACCAAATCGGAAAAAGTAAGATCCACTCATGACCAATCTCGGTGATCTCGAAGTCTTCGTCCGGGTGATCGCGGCGGGCAGCATGTCTACGGCGGCGCGCGACCTCGGGCTGTCACCTGCTGTCGTCTCCAAGCGCATCAAGCGGCTGGAGGACAAGCTCGGCACGCGGCTGCTGCAACGCACGACGCGGCAGATCTCGCTGACGGAAGCCGGCCAGGGATTTCACGAGCGGGTGCTGACGGTGCTGGGCGGGCTGGAAGAGGCGGAGGCTTTCGCGTCAGGACGTTCTTCGGAGGTCAACGGCACGCTGAAGATCTCGGCGTCGACCTCCTTCGGTCGCATGCATGTCGCGCCGTACCTGAAACCCTTCATGGAGGCGCATCCGGATCTGGCGATACATCTGGTGCTGTCGGACGAATTCACCGACATCGTCGGCGGTGGCTTCGATCTCGCGATCCGTATTGCGGAGCTGAACGATTCCTCGCTGGTCGCTCGGCGGCTTGCGCCCGTACGCCGCGTGCTTTGCGCAGCACCAAGCTATGTTGCCGAACACGGAACGCCTGAAACACTCGACGACCTGAAAAAGCATCGCTGCCTGCCAGCGCATAACCATGAATCCTGGCGCCTGGAAGGTCCGACCGGTCCGATCACCCTGCGCCCCGAGGGGATGCTGATCACCAATTCCAGCGAAGTGATCCGTGAAGCCGTGATCGCGGGCCTCGGGATCGCGCTTCGCTCCACCTGGGATGTGGGCGCGGAACTGAAGAGTGGCAAGCTGGTACAGGTGCTGCCGCAATATGAAAGCTCGCGCAATGTGGCTCTGTCGGCCGTCTATCCGAGCCGCCAGTTTTTGCCCGCGAAAGTACGGCTGTTCATCGATTATCTGGCGGAGCTTTATGGGCCGGTGCCTTATTGGGAACGTTAGGGCTGCCCGGAAAGCCCGCCCGGTACCGAGCTCCAGAAACCATACTTCTTCGAGTGAATGCGCCTGAGTTCTGCGAGGAAGGCGGCATGGGTCGTTAGACCGTGACCTTCGGGCAGGTTCGGCATGAGGCGCGCGAGTTCACCGACGTAACGCCCGGCATGCGGATAGGCCATGCCGATGCCGCGCCGCAGGATATCCTCGACCAGCACACGGTAAAGTACGACGGCGGCCAGTGGCTCTTTCGCTGCGAGCGCTTCGGCGGCCGGGGCGAGGTCGTCGTAGTGGCGGCCTTCCCAGTCATGGCTGTGGCGTAGGACGTGGGCTGCGGCGAGATCAAGGCGCGGCCAGGCGAGGAAGAAATCCAGTGCTAGATAGATGTCCTCATGCTCTTTCGCCAGCGCCAAGGCACGGTCGAGCTCGTCGAATTCGGCGAAGTCGTCGAGCTTCGACAGGTAGAGCTTGAGGACGGATGGATCGAGAGTTTCAGAAAACTCGCGCCAGCGCAGTTCCTGCGCGTCTTCGCGGCGCTTCAGCTTGTCGAGGATCTCGGCTTCCAGAAGGCGGCGTTCATGGGCGCCATAATCAGGACCGACGGAGGCGAGCACGCCATTGACCGGGATCAGGCGGACGCCGCGCGGGCGCTCGCGGACCCATTCCAGCGCATCTTCATGGCGGCCAGCCTGATGCAACATGTCGGCGACAGCCAGCGTATCGCGCCGGTTGTCGGGCTTTTGTCGTTCGAGCTTCAGGAAGTCGTCGATGTCGCCCTGGTGCAAAGCGAGCGACTGGAGAAGGTCGAGCGCGCCGAGCTTCAGGGGCTCGGAGGGCAGAACTTCGGCCAGAACCGTTCGCCATGCCTTGGCGGCCGGGCCTGAGACTACGCCGGTCAGCGCGCGAAGGAAACCGGTGTGCTCGCCGTAGCGATCCCGCAACCGCAAGCGTTCCAGATGTGGCACCAGAAGCGGCTGCTCTTCGGCATCAACCGTCTTGATCAGTTCGAGAGCCACGAGCTCCGTATCCTCGAAGACCTTCCAGAGGCGGGCATTGTCGGTCGCCATGCGGGCTGAAACCGGGAAGCGCAGGCCGAGGAAACGCAGGATTCGCTCGGCGGCGGCCTGGGGATCGGCAGCGCCGAGTTCGGAGAGGATATTGCGGGCAAGCGCTGCGAATTCACCGGCGAGATCACGGGCGCGGGCCCGGTTGATGCGCGTCGTTGCCTGGTCGATCGCGTCGAGGCGCTTGTCGATCAGTCGCGCCATCTCGTCCGGACCTGTCTCGCCGGCGAGCGCCGTTTGCAGTCTTGCCTTCAACGCCTTGTTGGCGGCAGCCTCCTCCAGAAGTATATCGACCAGTTTCTCGAGCCCAAGGCCTGACAGCCCCTTCTTGTCGAGTTTCGCCTTGGTCTGCTTCGCCATACTGCCTGTTACCCGCCACTGTGTGCGATCTTATATCGATCCGCAGGGCGCGTCAGCAAGACCTGATCAGCCCTGCCGTTCGTGGCTTCTGCGGATCCGTCGAACAACCCACCAGACGCCAAGCACGGAGAGCGGCACCGAAATGCCGGTGATGATGGCCGTGTCGAAGGGCAGGAGGTCGTGCGGGATCGCCTTGGCGGCGTAACCGACGAGACCGACGACATAATAGGAGATAGCGGCGACCGAGAGGCCTTCGACCGTCTGCTGCAGGCGAAGCTGCATTTCGGCACGGCTGTTCATGGCGGTCAGCAGGTCGGAGTTCTGACGCTCCAGCTCGACATCGATCCAGGAGCGAACGAGCGCAGTCGCACGGGAAAGTTTTCGCGACAGGTTGGCCTGGCGCTCCTCGACGGACTGGCAGGTGCGCATGGCGGGCGCCAGCCGCCGTTCGAGGAAGGAGCCCAGCGTCTCGTGACCGGGCACCGGCGTTTCATCCAGCGTCTTGATGCGCTCGCGCACGATGCCGTCATAGGCGCGACTTGCGCCGAAACGGTAGAGGCTCAAGGCGGCATTGGCTTCGAGTTCGGCGGCAAGGCGTGTGAGCTCGGAGAGCATCTCGTCGGATTCGTCGCGGGCATGGGCCTTCATCCGCTGGGTAACAGCAGTCAACCCGTCCTCGATGCGACGGATCTCCGGCGACAGTGTTTGGGCGAGCGGCAGGCCGAGCATGGCCATGGTACGGTAGGTTTCGATGTCGAGCAGGCGCTGGACCACGGCGCCGCGGCCGGCTTCCGTCATGCCTCTGTCAATGACGAGGATCTGGGTGAGGCCATGGCCATCCTGGCGGAAGTCGGTGAGCACGGCGGCCTGGCCGTTCTTCAACTCGCTATAGCAGAGGCTTGCGGGATCGAAGGCGGCGCGGGCTTCGGCGATTTCGGAACCATCAGGGCGAAGTTCGAGGCGGATGCCCGAGATCAGCGGACCAGGCGCGATGAAGCCGTCGCCGAAGGGATGGATCGGCACGTCGCCACCGAAGCTTTCCGGCAGCGGCCCGTCCCAGAACCAGGTCGAAAACTCGGTATGGCGTTCCCAGCGCAAGGTGCCCTGCCCCCAGGCGAGCGAATGATAGCGTCCGTTTTTCTCCGGCGGGGCGACGCCGCGGGCGCGGGACAGTTCTGAAATGGCCGCGTGATGCACGGCCGAACCGCCATCCATCATGAAGGCAAGCTGAAAGATCACGCGGCCGGATTTGACCAGCGCGTAGGGTCGCGCATGGATTTCTCCGAGCGCCAGCGCCCGCTCCGGCGCCATTGGAAATGCAAAATCACCCTTTGCCACGCCGACCGTCTCCCTTGCCCGTTCCTCAAGCTAGCAGTGCGCTCGTCTCCGCGCAAAGGTGCAAACGTCACAGACCCGCATTCGACAAAGTGCTCACGCATCGACTGGACAAGAAAGTTGACCACTTGTCGTTTCGCTTGCTATGAAACGGCATTGGAGAGGGTGATGACCGAGAGCGACCAGACACTGTTTTCCGGCGTGAGCCACAGCCGCACCGCCGACGAGGTGGTGCAGCAGATCGAGCTGTTGATCCTCGACGGTGTGCTGCGGGATGGCGACAGGCTGCCGGGCGAGCGGGAACTGGCGCAGTCGCTGGAAGTATCGCGGCCGATCCTGCGCGATGCGCTGAAGGAGCTGGAGACCCGGGGGCTGCTGATCAGCCTTCATGGCGGCGGCACCTTCGTCGCCGATATCATCGGACAGGTGTTTTCAAAGCCGATCACCGACCTCATCTCCCGCCATGCTCGCGCCACACGCGATTATCTCGAATATCGCCGCGAACTAGAAGGCCTCACGGCGGAGCTTGCGGCGCAACGCGCGACGGACACCGACAAGGCACTCTTGTCCCGGATCATCGAGGACATGCGGAACGCCCATGGGACACAGGAGCCGGAAGACGAGCTCGCGGCCGACGTCGAATTCCACAATGCCGTCGGTGAGGCGGCACACAACATCATCCTCCTGCACACCATGCGGGCCTGCTACCGGCTTTTGTCTGAGGGCATCTTCTTCAATCGTAAGGCTGTCTTCTCGCTGCCCAATGCGCGCGAACAGCTTCTGGACCAGCACGTGGCGATCCATGACGCGATCCTCACCGGCGATCCGGAAGCGGCCAAGGCCGCAGCCCAGGCGCATATCGATTTCGTCATGCGTGCGGCCGATGAAAGTGCGCGCGCCGGCGAATGGGGTCGCGTCGCAAAACTCAGGCTGATCCGCCGCGACGGCGGTCGCACGGGCCGTGCAGCCAGCCACTCGAAGACGGAGACAAAAGCGTGAGCCAAGTCCAAACCCGGCCGAAGGTCGGCCTCTTCGCCACCTGTCTTGTCGACCTCTTCCGGCCGAGCGTCGGCTTTTCGGCGGCCAAGCTGATTGAAGACGCCGGCTGCGATGTGCATGTGCCGATCGCCCAGACCTGTTGCGGCCAGCCGGCCTATAATTCCGGCGACACCAAGGATACGCGTGATCTGGCAAAGCAGGTGATCGAGCAATTCGAAGGCTTCGACTATGTCGTTGCCCCCTCCGGGTCCTGCGGGGCCATGCTGAAGATGCATTATCCGGAGCTCTTCAAGGGTGACTCGCTCTGGGAAGAGCGCTGTCGGCGCTTCTCGGACAAGGTGTTCGAGCTCGTTTCCTTTCTCACCGACGTCAGAGGGATGACCGAAGTCGAGGTCCGGCTCGACAGAACCGTCACCTATCACGACAGCTGTTCTGGCCTCAGGGAGCTTGGCATTTCGAAGCAACCGCGCGCGCTTCTGTCGAGCGTCGAGGGGCTGGAGCTCAAGGAGATGGCCGGACCGGATGTCTGCTGCGGTTTCGGCGGCACCTTCTGCGTCAAATATCCCGATATTTCCGGCAAGATCGTTTCGAAGAAAACGGCGATGATTTCAGAGACCGGCGCCGAACTGCTGCTCGCCGGCGACATGGGCTGCCTGATGAACATGGCCGGCAAGCTGAAGCGCGAGGGCTCGACCATCGAGGTTCGGCACGTCGCGGAAGTGCTGGCCGGGATGACCGACAGCCGGCCGATTGCCGGCAGCGGCAAATAGACGACACGAGGGAGGAGGAAGGCATGCAATTCACCGCCCCGCAGTTCAAGGACAATGCAGCCCGAGCGCTGGCCGATGGCCAGTTGCAGAAGGCGCTCACCAATGTCGAAAAGGGTTTCATCGCCAAGCGTGCCGCGGCCGCCGCCGCCCTTCCAGAGTTTGACGCCCTGCGCGACAAGGGCCGGGAGATCAAGAACCACACGCTTGCCCACCTCGATCTCTATCTCGAAGCCTATGAGCGCAAGGTGACGGCATCAGGCGGGCATGTGCATTGGGCCGAGAGCGCCGAGGATGCGCGCCGGCTGGTGCTCGACATCTGCCAGCGGGTCGGGGCAAAGACCGTGACCAAGGGCAAGTCGATGATCACCGAGGAGATCAATCTCAACGACTTCCTCTTCGAGCATGCGATCGAGCCGGTCGAGACCGATCTCGGCGAATACATCATCCAGCTTCGCGGCGAGCATCCGAGCCATATCATCGCGCCGGCGGTGCATCTCAACAAGGAACAGGTGGAGGAGGACTTCCGCCGGGTGCATACGCATCTGGACCCGAAGCGCGACCTGACGGCGCCGGAGACGCTGCTGTCGGAAGCCCGCCAGGTGCTACGCAAGCGCTATTTCCAGGCGGATGTGGGGATCACCGGCGCCAACTTCTTGATCGCCGAGACCGGCACCTCCGTGATCGTCACCAACGAGGGGAATGGCGACCTGACGCAATCGCTGCCGAAGGTGCATATCGTCGTCGCCTCGATCGAAAAGCTGGTGCCGACGCTCGAAGACTGCTCACAGATCCTCAGGCTGCTCGCCCGCTCGGCGACCGGCCAGGACATCTCCGTCTATACAACCTTCTCGACAGGGCCGCGCCGGGCTGAAGACCCTGATGGGCCGGAGGAATATCACGTCATCCTGCTCGACAACGGCCGTACCGCCATGCTCGGCAGCGAGTTCCAGGACATGCTGCGCTGCATCCGCTGCGGCGCCTGCATGAACCACTGTCCCGTCTATCATGCTGTCGGTGGCCATGCTTATGGCTCGGTCTATCCGGGGCCGATGGGCGCTGTCCTCACACCGTCTCTCTTTGGCGTCGACATTTCAGGCCATCTGCCGAATGCCTCGACCTTTTGCGGGCGCTGCGAGAGTGTCTGTCCCATGCATATCCCGCTGCCGAAAATGATGCGGCATTGGCGCGAGCGCGAGTTCGAGAAGCATCTCAATCCGGCGACGGCGCGCTACGGGCTCGGTGTCTGGGCCTTCTTTGCCAAGCGACCGAAGCTCTACCGCATGGCGACCTCGATCGGCGCGCGAATGCTGAACCTCATCGGCGGTAGTCGTGGACGGATCGCGTCCCTGCCCTTTGCCTCGGGCTGGACCGATATCCGCGATCTGCCGGCGCCAGAGGGGCAGACCTTTGCCCAGCAATGGGCCGCACGCCAGAAGCAGGGAGCCTGACCGATGGACAGCCGCCAAGCCATTCTTTCCCGCATCCGCACCTCGCTGAAGGTTGACGCTGGCGATACGGAGCGCGCTGCCGTCGTGGCAAAACGGCTTGCCGAGCGCCCACCAGGGATCATTCCGAAAAGGGGCCAGCTGCCGCCTGCAGAGCGTCTGGCTCTCTTCATCGCGATGGCCGAGAAATACAACGCGACGACGGAGCGTCTTTCCACCCTCGAGGCGCTGCCGCAGTCTGTTGCCGAGTATCTGAAGCAGCGCAACCTGCCCGCTGCAATACGGATCGGCGCGGATGCGCGCCTGACATCACTCCCGTGGCATAGTGCTGGCGCTCTGGATATCCGTCACAGCGCATCCGACGGCAATGATCTGGTCGCAGTGAGCCACGCCTTTGGCGGGATCGCCGAGACAGGGACGCTTTGCGTTCTCTCAGGACCCGACAACCCGGTGACGCTCAACTTCCTGCCCGACCATCACATCGTCGTCGTCGAGGCCGCCGCGATTGTCGGAGACATGGAAAGCGTCTGGGCCAATCTGCGAAAGGCTGACGAAGAGACCATGCCGCGGACGGTCAACATGATCACCGGCCCGTCCCGTTCCGCCGACATTGAACAGACGCTGCTCCTGGGTGCCCACGGTCCGCGGGCACTCCATATCATCATCGTCGGGACGCCGGCGTGAGCGCTTGCGAAAGTGCCCGGACGCAAAAGTTCCGGGCCATCGCGAAAATTTCATCCAAAAAATGAAACAATTCCTGCCACAACGCGTTATCATTCCCGCTTCTTAAGAACGAAATTTTCAGAAGGTGGGGATTATGGCACTTCAAACGGATCCGCATGAGACGCCGCGCATCGCGCTCGTCTCAACGCATGGCTATGTCGCAGCCCAGCCGCCACTCGGAGCCGCCGATACCGGTGGCCAGGTGGTCTATGTTCTCGAACTTGCAAAGAAACTCGCCCAGCTCGGCCACAAGGTCGATATCTTTACCCGCCGCTTCGAAGACCAGCCGGAGATCGACGCGGTGGACGATAATGTGCGCGTCGTGCGGATTCCCTGTGGCGGGCCTGACTTCATTCCCAAGGAATATCTGCACCGGCATCTGACCGAATGGAACGAGAAGGCGCTGCGCTGGATCAAGCGCGAGGGGCTGACCTATCTCTTCATCAATAGTCACTACTGGGATGCAGGCGTTGCCGGGCAGCGCCTGTCCGAAGCGCTGCGTGTGCCGCATATCCACACGCCGCATTCGCTCGGCATGTGGAAGAAGCGTCAGATGGAGACCGACTATCCGGAACGCGCCGACCGGTTCGAAGAAGAATTCAACTTCAAGGAACGCATTCAGCACGAGCTGATCGTCTATCGCAGCTGCCAGCTGGTGATCGCCACGACCCCCATCCAGCTGGACATGCTGACCGAGGATTACGGACTGGCACGCAATCACGTGCACATGATCCCGCCGGGCTATGACGACAATCGCTTCTACCCGGTGTCGGAATCCTCGCGGCAGATGGTGCGCCAGCGCTTTGGGTTCGAAGGCAAAACGGTTCTGGCGCTCGGCCGGCTTGCGACCAACAAGGGCTACGACCTCCTGATCGACGGTTTTGCCGTCATGGCGGAGCGGGTGCCGGAAGCGCGGTTGCGGCTGGCGCTTGGTGGTGAAAGCCTCGATGCGCAGGAAGAGACTATCCTTGCCCAACTCAAGCAGCAGGTGGCCGATCTCGGCATCTCAGACAAGGTCGAATTCTCTGGCTTCATTCCCGATGACGACCTGCCCGACATGTACCGGGCCGCCGATCTCTTCGTGCTCTCCAGTCGCTACGAGCCCTTCGGCATGACCGCGATCGAGGCGATGGCCAGCGGCACGCCAACGATCGTCACCATTCACGGTGGCCTGTTCCGCGCCGTCAGCTATGGTCGCCATGCCCTATTTGCGGATCCCTTCGACAAATACGATCTCGGCATCACCATGATGAAGCCCTTCAAGCATCCGAGGCTTTACGGGCGATTGTCGCGCATGGGCGCGCACAAGGCGCGCAGTCTTTTCACCTGGACCGGGATCGCTCAGCAACTCGTGGCTCTTGTGGAAGGCCGTCCGGTGGCGCAAGCTCTTGAAGAAAGCGACTGGGCAGAACCATGGAACGACGGGGATTGAAACCGATCCGGCTCTTTTCGTCCGATCTCGACGGGACGCTCGCGGGGGACCGCGATGCGTCGGTCGAGTTTGCGCAGCTGTGGCGGTCCTTGCCGGACGGCGAGCGACCGCTGTTGGTCTACAACAGTGGCCGCCTGATCGAAGACATCATGGAATTCACGTGGGAACAGGGTTTGCCGCAAGCCGACTTTCTGATCGGCGGCGTCGGCACCATGATGCATTCTTATGATCATCCCCATATGTCCGATCAGTACACCGCGCTGATCGCCGACGGCTTTGATGTCGACCTTATCGAGGCGGAGCTCGTGATGATGGAGCGGCTGACCCGGCAACCGGCACAGTATCAGCATGACTATAAGTCGAGCTGGTATCTGCATGATGCGACGGCGGACGACATTCTGGAACTGGAGCAGATGCTCGCCAGTTCGGGCCATCGGACACGGGTCGTCTATTCCAGCGCCCGCGATCTCGACGTTCTGCCTGATGTCGCCGACAAGGGAAAGGCGCTCGCATGGCTCTGCGGCGAGCTTGAGATCGGCCTGGACGAGGTGGTGGTTGCAGGCGATACCGGCAATGACAGGGCGATGTTCGAGCTCGACGGCGTGCGCGGCATCATGCCCGGCAATGCGCTTCCCGAACTCGTCAGCCTCGCGCAGGCAAGGCCCGGCATGATTGCCACTCAAGGGACTGCTGCCCGAGGCGTCATCGACGGGCTGAAGGAATTCGGCGTGTTTACGACGCCGAAAGACAACTAGATGTCGGCAAATGCGACTTTCGAGTACCGAATGTCGCATTGAATTGAACACATGGCGCCTACACCTGATAGGCAGCGATAACCATCGTGTGAAAAGCGTATCATCCGCACAAGATTGGCCGCGAAAGCGCGGTATTTTGGCGTATTCTGATAGACGAATCGAGGTGCAAGTTCATTGGGTATCATTGGCCGTATCACATCAGACCTCAGGCTCATGCTGCAGCGTCCGCCGCGGCAGCAATTTGCTGCGATCTGTCACCGGACGCGCAAGAAGACCGGTGAGCTCGAGGTTTTGCTGATCACAAGCCGGGATACCGGGCGCTGGGTCATTCCGAAGGGCTGGCACATGCCGGGCAAGCAGCCCCATGCCATCGCCGAGCGGGAGGCCTTTGAAGAGGCCGGCATCAAGGGCAAGGCGGGTATCGAGCCAGTCGGATACTACACCTACATGAAGAAGATGCGTGGCGGGCACAAAGTCCCGACCCGCGTTCAGGTCCATGCGCTCGACGTGAAAGGCTTCGTCAAGGAGTTTCCCGAGAAAGGCGTTCGTCGTCTCGAATGGGTCAGCTGCGCGGAAGCAGCCACCCGCGTCGAGGAGCCGGAACTCAAGTCACTGTTCCTGGAATTCCCGAAGCTGACACAAATGCCCGCGCCAAACCTAGAAAAGGCTGCAAAACGGGCCTGAAAGCGACTGTCACAAAACTGTCATATTGCAGCGCGGCCGCTTTGTCGCTAGGGGCTTCTGCGACCCGATGAGATCTGCCGTGGCGCGCCTATCGCGTACGGATCAAGCGTCATCATCCGCCGCTACAACAAGAGAACGAGGAAACCGGACAGGGACCCTCTTCCGGAGACACCCGCCATGGGCAAGCAAAAGCCGAAACTTGTGAAGCCGACCCTCGACAAGGATCTCGACAAGATCGCCCATGTCGAGGAAGCGGCGCAGCACGTGTCCAGAGGTTTTGCGCCACTCGGCATTGCGCTGATCTTCATGGTGCTCGCCACCGTGTTTGCCGGAGCGCTTGCCATGGACCGGCCGGGCGCCTGGATCATCGTCGCTGCAGCCGCGATCGGCGCTTATATGGCGATGAACATCGGCGCGAATGACGTTACCAACAATGTCGGCCCCGCGGTCGGATCTCGTGCGATGACCATGGGGGTCGCGCTCGCCATCGCCGTGGTCTTCGAGACGGCCGGTGCGCTGATCGCAGGCGGCGATGTCGTCTCCACGATCTCGCGTGGCATCGTCGATCCGGGCAAGATGCCGAGTGCCGATGTCTTCATCTGGGCGATGATGGCCTCGCTCCTATCGTCAGCGCTCTGGGTCAATCTCGCGACATGGATCGGCGCACCTGTCTCCACGACCCATGCAGTCGTGGGCGGCGTTCTTGGCGCAGGTGTCGCGGCAGCCGGCATGTCTGCCGTCGACTGGGGCGTCATGGGCGGCATCGCGGCAAGCTGGGTCATTTCGCCAGTCCTTGGCGGAGTCATTGCTGCACTCTTCCTCGCCTTCATCAAAGAATTCATCATCTATCGCGAAGACAAGATCTCGGCGGCTCAGCGCTGGGTGCCGGTGCTGATCGGGATCATGACCGGCTCCTTCATCGCCTATCTTGCGCTCAAGGGCCTTAATAAGCTCATCTCGATCAGCCTGTTGCAGGCCTGCCTGATCGGCCTTGCCTTCGGCTTCCTGTCGTGGTGGCTCAGCGTGCCGCTGATCCGCCGACAGTCGCGCGGGCTGGAGAACCGAAACCAGTCGCTGCGCAAGCTCTTCCAGCTGCCGCTCATTTTCTCGGCCGCACTGCTCTCCTTCGCCCATGGCGCCAATGATGTGGCCAATGCCATCGGCCCGCTCTCGGCGATCGTGCATGCCGCGCAGGACAGCGAGATTTCGGGGCAGGTCACGGTGCCCTTCTGGGTCATGGTCATCGGTGCTGCCGGCATTTCGCTTGGTCTGCTTCTCTTCGGTCCGCGCCTAATCCGGCTCGTCGGCGAGCAGATCACCAAGCTTAACCCGATGCGCGCCTTCTGCGTCTCGCTTTCGGCAGCCATCACCGTGATCGTGGCGTCGGCGCTGGGCCTGCCGGTCAGCTCCACCCACATTGCCGTCGGTGCCGTCTTCGGCGTCGGCTTCTTCCGTGAATGGTACACGCGCAATTCCAAGCGGCGCATGGAATACATGCGCAACAAGGCGGAGCGTTTCGTGATCGAGCCGAAGCCGGAGCGCAATCCCGAAGAGATCCGCCGTCGTTATCTCGTGCGCCGTTCGCACTTCATGACGATCGTGGCGGCGTGGATCATCACCGTTCCGGCGTCGGCTGCCCTTGCAGCCGTGCTTTATTGGGTTATGTCTCTGATCGCTCTTTGATCCCGGAGACGAGACAATCATGCGTGCCAATTACCGGATGCAGCGGCTCTTTGTGACCGCCGACCTTGCTCTTGCCCAAGCCTTCGAGGCGACGGCGGAGCAGTTCAACTACCTCGCCAATGTGCTGCGTTTCGAAGAGGGTGCCGAATTACTCGTCTTCAACGGGCGGCATGGCGAGTGGAAGGCGCGCGTGCATTTTCCGACACGCAAAAAGATCATGATCACGCCGGCCGAAGAGACACGCCCGCAGCCTGACGATTGCGACCTGCATTTTCTCTTCGCACCGCTCAAGGTCGGCCGCATGGATTACCTCGTGCAGAAAGCCGTCGAGATGGGCGCCGGCATTCTACAGCCGGTAATGACACAACACGTTCAGGGCAAGATCGGCAACATCGATCGCCTGCAGGCCAATGCGGTGGAAGCCGCCGAGCAATGTGGTGTGCTCGCCATTCCGAAGGTCGTCGAGCCGGTCAAGCTCCGCGACCTGCTCGACCGCTGGCCGTCCGATCGCCGGATCATCTATTGCGACGAAGACAGCACCACGCAAAATCCCCTGCCCGCGCTCTCGCGGATCGAGGAAAAGTCGCTTGCGCTTCTGGTGGGTCCAGAGGGCGGCTTCTCCGACGAGGAACGTCAGTTGCTGAGGTCCCTGCCCTTCGTGACGGCCATTCCGCTCGGGCCCCGCATCCTGAGAGCAGACACGGCCGCGGTCGCCGCAATGGCCGTCGTGCAGGCCGCCATCGGCGACTGGCGCTAGCCTTTATTTCCACTTCACTTCGTTCCAGTTTTTTGAGCCGTGCATGAGAGATTTTCACTTGCACGGCACAGAAATCCGGTTCAATCAGCCACAGTGGTGGGCCTCGATCGAGCCCACTCGGCGACGCCCAGCAAGGTAGCTTCCATGGCCCGTGACACCACCGACCAGACCCCTCTCGGCACTCTCGACGACATGGCTGCCTATATGGCGGCCGGATCCAAGCCGAAGGAGCAGTTCCGGATCGGCACCGAGCACGAGAAGTTCGCCTTCTTCCGGGCCGACCACAGCCCGGTTCCCTATCATGGCGAAGCCAGCATCTCGGCCCTCCTCAAGGGCATGCAGGAGAAGCTCGGCTGGGAGCCGATCATGGACGGCGAGAACATCATAGGGCTCGGCGAACAACACGGCATGGGCGCGATCTCGATCGAGCCGGGCGGCCAGTTCGAACTGTCCGGCGCACCGGTCGAGACACTGCACCAGACCTGCAGGGAATCGAACCAGCATCTCGCAGTGCTTCGGGAAATCGCGGAGCCGATGGGCATCCGCTTCCTGGGGATCGGCGGCAGCCCGAAGTGGTCGCTGGCCGAGACGCCGCGTATGCCGAAATCACGCTACGACATCATGACCCGCTATATGCCGAAGGTCGGCAGCCAGGGTCTCGACATGATGTACCGGACCTGCACGATCCAGGTGAACCTCGACTTCTCGTCGGAAGCCGACATGCGGCAGAAGATGCGTGTGTCGATGAAGCTGCAGTCGCTGGCAACCGCGCTGTTCGCCTCCTCGCCGTTCACGGAAGGCAAGCCGAACGGGCTTCTCTCCTGGCGCGGCGACATCTGGCGCGACACCGACAACCGCCGCGCCGGCGTGCTGCCCTTCACCTTCTCGAAGGACTTCTCGTTCGGCGATTACGTCGCCTGGGCCATCGATGCCCCGATGTATTTCATCGTGCGCGACGGGCGCTACCACGACTGTACCCACATCACCTTCCGCCAGTTCATGGATGGCGCGCTGAAGGGCGAGATCGCCGACTGGGAGCCGCAGCTGGGGGACTGGACCAACCACCTCTCCACCCTCTTCCCCGATGTGCGCCTGAAGCGCTTCCTCGAAATGCGTGGCGCTGACGGTGGCCCGTGGCGGCGCATCTGTGCGCTGCCTGCGCTCTGGGTCGGCCTGCTCTACGATGAAACGGCGCTGGCTGCGGCCGACGATCTGACTGCCGACTGGACCGTCGAGGACGTGATTGCCATGCGCGATGCGGTTCCGGTCCAGGGGCTCAAGGCATCAGTCGCGGGGCGCCCGCTGATGGAGGTGGCACGCGAGGTCGTCGAAATGTCCCGCGCGGGGCTGAAGGCGCGCGGCCAATTGAATTCCGAAGGCCAGGACGAGACGGTGTTCCTGAACACGCTGGACGAGGTTCTCGCCAAGCGGATGACGCTGGCCGATGACATGCTGGCTCTCTACCACGGACGGTGGAACGCGTCGGTCGAGCCGGTCTTCGAGGACTATCAGTACTGAGCAAGCGATCGCGCCGCGCCTGGCATTGAGCCTTCAGGCAAAAAGCGGTTTGCCTGAAGGCCATTCCGGATATAGTGCTGAATCATCTGCACGCATCCGGGGAGAAATGCCATGCTGCCACTGTTCGACATGATGCTGCAGGCCCAGAACGGCATGGCGATGGACGCCATGGCCAAACAATATGGTCTGGCGCAGGAACAGGCCGCCAAGGCCGTTGCAGCGCTGATGCCGGCCTTCGCCTCGGGCTTCAAGCGCAACACCACCAATCCTTATGATTTCTCCGCCCTCGTCCAGGCGATGACGTCGGGCAACTATGCCAAATATTTCGAGGACATGAGCTCGGCCTTCACGCCACAGGGCATCGCCGACGGCAATCAGGTTCTCCAACAGCTCTTCGGATCGAAAGAGGTGTCGCGGGCGATCGCCGCGCAGGCAGCGCAACTGACGGGCATCGGACAGGACATCCTGAAGCAGATGATGCCCGCCATGGCCGACACGCTGATGGGTGGGCTCTTCAAGCAGACCACCGGACAGTTCCCGGGCGCCAATGCCTTTGCCGGAACGCCCATGGCGGCAATGATGCAGCAATGGCTGGAGAACACCGGCCTGCAGCCGAAGCCGCAGCCCCAGCCGGCTGCGATGGCGGCGGCGATGTTCGACAATCCGTTCATGCGCGCCTTCCAGGACATGATGGGCGGTCAGAAAAAGCCGGAACCCCAGGCAGCCGCCAACCCCTTCCTCGACAACCCCTTCACCAAGGCCTTCCAGGACATGGCTACCGCCTATACGGCGCAGATGACCGGGCAGCCAGCAGAAGCGCCGAAACCTCAGCAAGAAGCGCCAAAGGCTCCGGAGAAGGAAGCGCAGGAAAGCTTTGCGGCCATGGTCAACACCATGTTCGACAGCGGGCTTGAAGTGCAGAAGAGCTACCAGAAGAGCATGGAGCAGATCTTCGACACCTACCTTACGGCATCGCGGAAGGACGCGCCGGAGCCTGCCGATCAGGCTCCCGAAGACAAGGCTTAAGCGGCCGAAGCATCGCAGGCAAACGAAAACGGCGCGGTTTCCCGCGCCGTTTTCCATTTCAGCGGTCGTGCAGCCTCAGAATTCTTCCCATTCTCCGTCAGGCTTACCGTCCTTCGCCTGGTTGAGCTTGGCGCCAAGGCCGATCGAGATCTTGTCCATCAGCGAGCGTGCTGGAGACGCCACGGCTCGGCTTCCGGCTTCTGCCGGTGCCACCTTCGGCTTGATGAAAGATCGCGTCGCGGGCTTTGCCGCGGCTCCGGTTGATGAGGCAGGCTGGGACGGTGCCGGCGGAACCGGACGACCGAAGCTCGTGTCGCGCTGGTCGGCGAAGCGGTTCTGAATGGTCGTGGCATTGGCTTCGAGCGTGAACTGCCCGACGAGACCGGAGAGCATCTCGGCATCGCGGGTCAGCCCCGCCATGTCGGCATTGGTCTGTTCGGCAGCCCGTGCATTCTGCTGGGTGACATTCTCCATGCGGGCAACCGCATCATTGATCTCGTTGAGGCTTGCCGACTGCTGCTTGGCAGCCGACGCGATCGAATGGATGTGATCGCCGATCTGCACCACCTGGCCCGCGATCGACGAGAGCACGGTGCCGGTTTCACGAACCATGCCGACCCCGGTTGCGACTTCATCACCCGACTTGGTGATGAGGGCCTTGATGTCCTTGGCGGCGGTCGCCGAGCGCTGAGCAAGTTCGCGGACTTCCTGGGCGACGACGGCAAAGCCCTTGCCGGCTTCACCGGCACGGGCCGCCTCAACACCTGCGTTCAAGGCCAGCAGGTTGGTCTGGAAGGCGATCTCGTCGATGACGTTGATGATCTTGGAAATCTCGCTCGACGCATTCTCGATGCGCTGCATGGCATCGACGGCGCCGCCGACGATTTCGCCAGAGCGGTCGGAATTGGCCCGGGCCTCGCGAGCAAGACGCGAGGCATTCTCGGCGCGTTCCGAGGAATGGCGGATCGCATCCATGATCTGCCGGATGGCAGTCGAGGTCTCGACCAGAGCCGCCGCCTGCTGTTCGGTGCGCAGGCTGAGGTCGGCGGTGGACGAGCTCACCGTGCTGCTCTTGCGGTTGATCTCGGTGACATTGCCGTGCACGGCGGCAACGGTGCCCGACAGGCGTTCGAGCGAGGCGTTGAAGTCGAGGCGCAGCCGGTCGAGATTGCCGGCAAGCGGCTTGCGGATCGTGCCGGTCAGATCGCCATTGGCCAGACGCTGCAGACCTGTTCCGAGCACGTCGATGGCTTCGGTAAGCTCTGCTTGGGCAGCAGCACGCTCTGCCTCGCGCTGGTGACGCTCGCTTTCGGTGGCCGTGCGCCGGCTTTCGTTTTCCGCCTCGAGTTCGCGCTTGTCGATCTCGGCCTGCCGGAAGACGGCGACCGACCGCACCATGTCGCCGATTTCGTCGGAACGGTCGATACCTTTGAGGTCGATGTTCGTATTGCCGTCGGCCAGCTGACCCATGGAGCTAACGAGTTCGGAAATCGGACGGGTGAGGCTGCGCGAGAAGATAAAGCCGACCAGCGAGCCGACCAGCACGAGCACTGCACCGATGCCGACTGATTTCAGGCCCGCGGTGACCAGCTGCGCGCCCACCTCGTCCTCGCCGATCAGCGCCACAACCGCCCAGCGGACGTCGCCGAAGTCGAGCGGAACCACGGCCGCATAGCTCGTCATGTTGCGATAGCCAGTGATGTCGCCGCTCGCATCCTGGCCGCCAATGGCGCTGGCCAGCATGGATGAGGACAGGCTCACCTTCAGACTGTCGACATCTGACGTCCGGGCGCTGTCAGACACCAGCATGCCGGCCTTGTCGATCAGGACCGTTTCCCCGGTCTGACCAAGGCCTCGGGTGTTGGCAAAGATGCTGTTCAACTGATCATTGGGCAGCTGATAGGCCAGCACCCCGAGTTTGCGCTCATTCATGATGATGGGAACAGCGACAAAGGCTGCCGGCGCGCCGCCGGAGGGCGCATAGGCCTCGAATTCCGAATTAGCAAAACTTTCGGGATCGTCGCTCGCGATCGCCTTCTTGAAGACCTGCGCCAGGCCTGTGTCCTTGTAGGGGCCATCAATGAGATTGGTGGCGAAGTCCCGTTCCTTCTTCACGGTATAGACGATGTTGCCATCGGCATCGATCAGGAAGATGTCGTAGTAACCCTGCGCCTCAAGATGCTTGAGGAAGGTTGCATGGCCCTGACGGTGGGCGCGGTCGTAGCTGTCCTTCTTGGCGCTGTCGAGATTCTGCTTCTCGCCGGCGGGATTGGGGTTTTCGTCGATATAGCGCTTTTGCAGTTCAGCGGCCGGATCGTCTCCCAGCTTCGGCCAGGCACCGGTGATGCCGAACAGCGCCTGCTGGGTCATCATGTCGGCGGCGGTGCCGCGCGCGTCGAGCCTGATGGCTTCGAGGAAGCGGCGTGCCTCGTTGCGGCGACCGTCGGCTGTCGCCTCAAGCTTCTGGTAGACCTGCTCATCAAGGATGCGGCTCTGCTGAACCAGACCGATGGCCACGGAGGCACTCAGGATCACGAGGGCAAACAGCGTGGCGGCCAGGGGCAGCTTGGTCGATATACGCATGAGGGGTCTCCGAAAAAGGTAGCACGTCAGGCGTTTTCATCGCTGACATACCCTCGTTAGCAACAGGTTACTTCCGGTCGCTTTTCCCCTCGTATTTCACACCACTCATTATTATTTTAGCGTTTACAAAAAAGCCCGGTCCAGAATAATCGGACCGGGCAAGAGGCAGGGCTATTGGCTATCACCCTGCGGGGATGGATCAGCGTGTTTCAATCGGTCTTGTGACCGCGAAGGGATCGCTCGGCGCGGCGACGCGCCAGGCGGGTCAACTGCTGCGAAGGATCGTCAGCATAGCCATGTCGACGCAGTACATCCTGGACATCACCCCGGCTGAGGCCGAGGTCGTTCAGAAGGCGCTCGTCGAGATCGGCGAGGCTGTTCGCGGCAAGTCGGTTGCGCACGGCCACACGAAGGGATCCGATCCATGCCTGGAGGCGGTACAGACGCGCGGCAAGCGTCCGGGCCGGCCGGTCACCGGCGAGGTCGAGGTCAAAGTCGAGGATCCGATCGTTCGTGCGCATGGCTAGTTCCTTTCAGCGGGCACGAGGAATTTCTCCCGTCCGCGAGAAAGCGGACAGGCGATGAGGGTTGGAAGTGGATGCTTGGCCGGAGACCGGTCGGTGAGGATTACGATCACGAAGATGCCGAAAGGATATTGATCAGTCCAACGAATGTTTCTAATGGTAGCCATCAACCCTTCTGATGGATCACTCTCATGTCGGCTCCCCTCGATATCGATCAGTTGCAGACCTTTATTGCCATCGTTGACACCGGCAGCTTCACCAAGGCTGCTGGCCGTGTTTTCAAGACACAGTCCGCCGTTTCCATGCAGATGCGCCGCCTGGAAGAACGGGTCGGAAAGCAGCTGTTCATCAAGGATGGCCGGGGCAACCGGCTCACTGCCGATGGCGACAAGCTGCTGAATTATGCGCGGCGCATCATCCGGCTGAATTCGGAAGCAATCGCGGCCTTCGACGACAACAGGCTCGAGGGAACGCTCAGGATCGGCACCCCGGACGACTATGCCGACCGCTACATGCCCGAAATCATCGGACGCTTCGCCAAGACGCATCCGAATGTGGAGCTCTACATCGTCTGCGAGCCGTCGATGGATCTTGCCGACAAGATGGGCAAGGGCGAACTCGATATCGCGCTGGTGACCCACAATCCGCTGCTCAGACAGTCCGATGTCGTACGGACCGAACCGCTCTGCTGGGTTGGATCAGCCAATCACCCGCTGAAGGACGATGCGCCCGTGCCGCTCGCGGTCGGACGACGCGACTGCCAGTGGCGGCAGCTCGCCTGCTCGGCGCTGGATGCGGATGGTCGTGAGTATCAGATCCTGTTCACCAGTTGGTCTTCGACCGTCGTTGCGGCCGCTGTGCTTGCCGGCATGGCGGTGTCGATCCTGCCGGAATCAGCGCTGCGAACGGGGATGAAGGTCCTGACGGCGAATGACGGCTTTCCGCCGCTGCCGCCGGTGCAGATCGGCCTGATGAAGCGGCCAGGGCTTTCGACCTCGCTGGTCAATGCGATCACAGACCACATCACCGCCTGCCTGGACAACATCACCCCGGCACAGGTCGAGGACGACATGGATGGTGAGCCGAAGACCTATTCGCGCTACTATCCGAGGCTGCGGGCCGGGAACATGATCCCCGGCTGGTGAGGCCGATCAGAAGGCGAAGATGCTGCTGCGAATAATGCGGCGCCACTGGTCGAGGTGAACCCGTGCAACCTCGTCCGGCTGCTGGGTGGTGAAGCGGATGACCTCGCCGGTTGCGAGGATCATCAGCTTGATGTTGACGCGAAAACGTTCGAACTCGCTTTGTGGGACGAGATGCGACAGATCGCGGTAGAAGCTTGCGATGATCTGCTCGTGAAATTCGTGCGACAGCTGGGAGAGATCCTTGTCGACGACGATTGCCTGCCACAACGACATATAGATGCGTTGTTCGCGAAACATGGCATTCAGCTCAATCAAACTGTCCGCGGCGCGCTCTGCCGCCTCATCCAGCGTTTGGACATTTGCAAAGATCTGCCGGATGAATCCTTCGAGCTCGGCCGAGAACCGCTCATGCAGCGCCTTGATCACGGCCGCCTTCTGGGGAAAAAACTGGTACAGCGAACCGATCGAAATTCCGGCCCGTACCGCGATTTCGCTCATCGTTGTCTCTGCGACGCCCTTTTCGAGAAAAAGCTCGATGGCAGCCTCGAGAATGGCCTCCAGTCGCTGGATGCTTCGTTCCTGCTGCGGCTTCTTGCGAAGTTGCAGTCGCCCCTCCACGGCGTAATCGCTCATCATTCCCCCCATCCGCTGCAACCGTCATGGCTGTCAGATTTGTGTCACCGACATAAATCGAGCGGTCTGGCAAAAGTGTTAATGCAAGAGGCAGCACCCATCTTTGGTTGCTTCTCCCACAAAAAAGGTCGCGGTCCTCAAGCTTCCAGTTGCAGATGACGCTCGCGCGCCAGGTCGAAGATCTGGATGCCGTCCTTCGGGCGACCGCGATTGCGCCACTTCGGATGCTTTAGCGTATAGGAGGCGTCGTCGTAACCTGCCTTCCAATGCTCCTCGATCGAGCGGCGGGAGAATTCCGCATCCATGGCATGGGTGGCGTGCGACGCGCGCCGGTGGATCAGGTGAACGATGGTCACGTCATACTCGTGACCGATGGAACGGAGGATCTGCGCGTCCTCGTCGTCGCGGAACTCCGGCGGCAGCTTTTCGAGGAGACGCTTGGCAGCGCGGCGGACAATCTGCCGCCTCGCAAAATCGTCGGTGTTCATGCGCGTGCGGCTGGAGTAGCGGATCTCCTTGATCCGGCTTTCCACCTCGAACTGGTCGCGCGGCATGTCACCCCGCGCATTGAAGAGATCCACCTGGAAGATTTCGAGGTCGCGCGAGGCATCGTTGACATTGAGCACGTGCTGCAACGGCGTGTTGGAGACAAGGCCGCCGTCCCAATAGTGTCGGCCATCGATTTCGATCGGCGGAAATCCCGGCGGCAAGGCGCCGGAGGCGGCGATGTGACGGGCGTCGAGACGGTTCTTGCGATTGTCGAAATAGGCGAAATTGCCGGAGCGGACTTCTACTGCGCCGAGGCTCAGCCGCGTCTGGCAGTCGTTGAGGAGGTCGAAATCGATCAGCCGGTCGAGTGTCTTCATCAGCGGCTCGGTGTCGTAGAAGCTGACGCGGTGATCCGGATTGGCGAACAACTGCTGGAAGGTCGGTAAACGCGGCGAGAAGAAACCCGGAATGCCGAAGGCCATGGCGGTCATCGCCGCGGCATCGTTCTGCATCCGGCGGAGCGTATTGTCCTTGGCGGTCCAGCCAAAATCGAGAGTCGACGACACGGTGTGCCAGAAGTCCCGGAGATTGGCGATGCGCGTCTCGCGCGGGCTGCCGGCGATGATGGCAGCATTGATCGCACCGATGGAAATGCCGGCCAGCCAGTCGGGCTCCACCTCGTTTTCGTGCAAGGCCTCGTAGGCGCCTGCCTGATAGGCACCGAGCGCGCCGCCGCCCTGAAAGACGAAGATCCTGTCGGTTGCGGCGTCGGTCTCTGCTTGCGTCATGTCGCGATCCCTATCTTGCTGCAACGCAATATATAGCGACGCGTCAGTCGGGCAACCAGACCCGCCTCCTTCACTCTGCGTTCACAATTACCGCGCTCTATTGCAGGTCCCTCCAAAAGTGATGCGATGCGCCATCGCAGATCTGGATTATCAGGAGGGTGAAGCTTGTCCGGGGACCAACATCACATGATCCGATCGACTGCCATTCTCTTTTCCGCTGCGCTCGCCGCAGCCGTCTTCACAACCCAGGTCACGCGAGCCGATGAAGCCTCGGTCGATCAACAGATCGAAACCCTCCTCGGCGATGTCGCAGACTACAAGGAGCTGTTTTACGCCTTCAAGGTGGCGCTCGAGGAAGGCAAGTCCGATATCGTGGTCAGCCTCGTGAACTATCCGATCACCGTGACCATCGACGGTGACGAGGCGACCTATGCTTCGGAGCAGGAGCTGCTGGAGGCTTATGACAGCGTCTTCACCGAAACGATCGTCGAAGCCGTGTCCAACCAGGAATACGGCGATCTCTTCGTCAACTCAGAAGGCGTCATGATCGGCAATGGCGAGGTCTGGATCTCGGGCATCTGCGAAGACACCGCCTGCACCAGCGCACCGCCGCGGATCGCCGTCATCCAGTCGGGCAACTAGTCCAAGCCCACCTGTCAGAAATGCAAGAGAGGCGGCATCCGTGATACCGCCTCCATTTGTCGTTTCGGATCAGGCTGCGAGATCGAGAACGATACGGCCGTCGATCTTGCCTTCCTTCATACGGTCGAAAATCGCGTTGATGTTTTCCAGCTTGTCCCAGCTGAAATGCGAGGCGACCTTGCCTTCACCGGCAAATTGCAGGCTCTCCTCAAGGTCCTGACGCGTGCCGACGATCGAGCCGCGTACGGTGATGCGCTTCAGCACCGTCTCGAAGACCGGCAGCGAGATGAAGCCTGGCGGCAGACCGACCAGCGCCATGGTGCCCTTGGAGCGCAGGAAGCCATAGGCCTGTTCCATGGCCTTTGGCGAGACGGCTGTGACGAGTGCGCCATGTACGCCGCCGGTTGCCTTCTGTACCTGTTCGACGGCATCGGCGGCCGTGCCGTTCACGACGACATCGGCGCCAAGGTCCTTGGCAAGCTTCAGCTTGTCGTCGAAAATGTCGGCGGCGACCACATGCATGCCCATGGCCTTGGCATATTGCACGGCCATATGACCGAGGCCGCCGATTCCCGAGATGACCACCCATTCGCCCGGACGGACTTCGGTTTCCTTCAGGCCCTTGTAGACGGTAACGCCGGCGCAGAGCACGGGGGCTGCCGGACCGAATTCAAGATTATCCGGCAAGCGGCCGACATAGTCGGGGTCGGCAAGGCCATACTGAGCAAAGGTGCCGTTCACCGAGTAGCCGGTGTTCTGCTGGCTACCGCAAAGCGTTTCCCAGCCGGTGCGGCAGGGATTGCAGCAGCCGCAGGCTGTGTGCAGCCACGGCACGCCGATCCGGTCGCCTTCCTTTATGCGGGAGACGCCGGAGCCGAGCTTCGCAACATAGCCGACACCCTCATGGCCGGGAATGAAAGGCGGGTTGGGCTTGACCGGCCAGTCGCCATTGGCGGCATGCAGGTCGGTATGGCAAACGCCAGTTGCTTCGTACTTGACCAGGATCTGGCCTGGACCCGGTTCCGGGATCGCCATTTCCTCGATCACAAGCGGCTTGCCGAATTCGCGGACCACCGCAGCCTTCATTGTCGATGCCATGTCTGTCTCCCTCGCTTGATTGCTCGCAGGGCGTGTGCCCGCGATCTGGGGCAACGTTATGCGGAGAAGACCGGCTGCGACTTGATCGGCATCAAAGACGGGGAGATTTCATAGAAATGTCATGCAGGGTAACGGGGGAAGCGCGACGCCTCCCCCACCCTCGATCAGGCAAGGTTCTTCTTGAGGAACTCGACGGTGCGCGACCAGGCAAGGTCGGCAGCTGCCTTGTCGTAGCGCGCCGATGAGGTGTCGTTGTTGAAGGCGTGATTGACGCCTTCGTACATGTGCAGCTCGTAGGTCTTGCCATTGGCGTCGAGGGCGGCCTTGTAGGCGTCGATACCGGCGTTGATGCGCTCATCAAGACCCGCATAATGCAGCATCAGCGGTGCCTGGATCGACGGCACCTGATCGGCCGGGGCCTGCGAGCCGTAATAGGCGACGCCGGCGCCGAGTTCTGGGGATGCGACCGCCATGCGGTTCACCATGCCGCCGCCCCAGCAGAAGCCGATCGCACCAACCTTGCCATTGGTCTTTTCGTGCCCGGCGAGGAAGGCGCGAGTCGCCTCGCCATTGGCCGTGGCGCCAGCCATGTCCAGCGACTGGAACATGCTGCGTGCCTCGTCCTCATTGGCCGGCGTGCCACCATTGGGCGACAGGAAATCGGGCGCGAGTGCGACGAAACCCTCAAGCGCCATGCGGCGGGCGACATCGCGGATATGCGGATTGAGGCCACGGTTCTCATGGATGACGATGACGGCGGGCAGCCGGTCGGCGGCGTCCTTGGGGATCGCCAGATAACCCTTCATTTCACCGGATGCGCCGGGATAGGTCACGTCCGACACGTCGAGGCGCGCGTCCGTCTCTTCGACGATTGCGGCATTTGCCTGATTGGCGGCGAGCATCGGCATGATGGCGGCAGCGGCGGCACCGGAACCTGCAAGCGCCGTCAGCTTTTGCATGAAGCCGCGGCGGTCGAGGGTCAGGTGGGTGTATTCGTCATAGGCATCGATCATACCTTGCGTGATTTCGGGCTTCGACATGACACTCTCCTCGGGGGACGGATGGGATGCCACGGCAAGATAGGGCCGAGGCACGGAGCGCCCAGACACGTTGCCGTGAAGGGTCAAGCCGTCAGCTGGTCGCCATCCAGGCGACGAGCCACACCCACATGAGAAAGAGCGCGACGAAGCCCAGCATGAAGGAGAGACGGCGAAGCGGAAGGTTGCCGGTCAATTGCATGGCAACCTGGACGTAGCGGGCGGCGACGAAGATCCAGGCGAGCACGACGGCGACAATATTGTCGGCTTCGGTGATGAAGAGCAGCACGGACACCGCATAGAAGAGGACCGGCAGTTCGAACTGGTTGGCGATTGCCCGATTGACGACACGGCTCTCTTCTGGCTCGGCGAGGTTTTCGCGGAAGGCAATGCGCTCGACCTTGCCCGAACGGACGACCGAGGCGCGGCGCATGACCAGCAGGGCATAGAGGCAGAAAACGAGAAAGGCATGGGCCGCGAGGGGCCAGAACATTTCAAAACCGGTCATGGAAAATCACGTCCTTAAATTGATGCGGCGGAGGAATCAGGGCTCGTTTTCGGGCTTCGGGCCAAAAGTCAGCCGCAGAATGAGGATGCCCGAAATGACGAGAGCGGCAAACTTCAGACGCGTGAGCCAGGAGATGGCTTCCGCCAGAAGGTCTGCGGTGCCCGACGCCGGCATCGCGGGCGGAAAAAGCATCAGGCTCAGGATGTTTTCGGCATAGTCGACTGCCACATAGGCCGCGGGCAGAGCCGTCAGTGCCGGCAGCAGACGCTCGGCCGGGCGGCCATAGAGGGTCGCACCCGGCGCGGCCTGTCGCATCAGCAGGAAGAGAAACAGGCCAAGCACCGCCGGGAGCAGGAGGTCGGGACCGAGATGCATGGCGCGCAAGAGTTCGGCCGCTTCCGGCCTCGTCTCCAGAAGCGACTTCAGCGCAAGCAGCCCCTGCCCCGTGCTCTCAATATCCAGGTCGGGCATGGCCCGTCCGCCGGTCAATCCAACGAACGGTCGTGCAAAGCCAATATGCATCCAGGCGAGCAGCCCAGCCGACAGGACGCCGCTTGCCCAGAGGAGCGGCGCCCGGCGCGGTCCGGGTGTTCGTTCCAGGATCACGCGGCGCCCGGGTAATTCGGGCTTTCGCGGGTGATGGTCACCCCATGCGGATGGCTTTCGCGAAGGCCGGCACCGGAAATGCGCACAAAGGTCGCCTTTTCCTGGAAGTCCTTGATGTCCTTGCCGCCGACATAACCCATGGCGGCCTTCAGGCCGCCGGCGAGCTGGTGCAGCACAGCCGAGACCGGACCCTTATAGGGAACCTGGCCTTCAATGCCTTCGGGCACGAGTTTCAACGTGTCGCGCACTTCCGCCTGGAAGTAACGGTCGGCCGAGCCGCGGGCCATGGCACCGACGGAGCCCATGCCGCGATAGGCCTTGAAGGAGCGGCCCTGGTAGAGATAGACCTCGCCCGGGCTTTCATCCGTGCCAGCGAGCAGCGAGCCGACCATGACGGCGGAGGCGCCGGCCGCGATCGCCTTGGCGACGTCGCCCGAGAACTTCAGGCCACCATCGGCGATGACGGGAATGTCGAGCTTGTTGGCTTCCTCGACAGCCGCCATGACGGCTGCGAGCTGGGGAACGCCGACGCCGGCGACGACGCGGGTGGTGCAGATCGAGCCCGGGCCAATACCGACCTTGACGCAGTCAGCGCCGGCATCGATGAGCGCGCGAGTGCCCTCGCCCGTTGCCACGTTGCCGGCGATGATGCGGATGGCGTTCGACATCTTCTTCACATGCGCGACGGCATCCAGAACCTTCTGGCTGTGGCCATGGGCGGTATCGACGACGATCACGTCACAGCCGGCGTCGATCAGGCGCTCGGCACGCTCGACGCCGTCGTCACCGGTGGAGATCGCAGCGGCGACGCGCAGACGCCCTTGCGCATCCTTAGCGGCATGCGGGTTAAGCTGCGACTTCTCGATATCCTTGACGGTGATAAGGCCGACGCAACGGCCTTCATTGTCGATGACAAGGAGCTTCTCGATGCGGTGGGCATGCAGGAGGCGCTTGGCTTCTTGTTGATCGACCCCATCCTTGACCGTCACGAGGTTTTCGCGGGTCATCAGTTCGTAGATTTTCTGGCTCGGATCAGACGCAAAGCGCACGTCGCGGTTGGTCAGAATGCCGACGAGGCGGCCGGGACGGCTTGAGCCTTCGACAACCGGAATGCCGGAAATGCCATGGGCGCCCATCAGCGCCTTGGCTTCGGCCAGTGTTGCCTCGGGGCCGATGGTCACCGGATTGACGACCATGCCGCTCTCGAACTTCTTGACCTGGCGGACCTCTTCGGCCTGCTCGGTGGGGGTCAGGTTGCGGTGGATGACGCCGATGCCGCCGGCCTGGGCCATGGCGATCGCAAGGCGGCTTTCGGTTACGGTATCCATGGCGGAGGAGAGGATCGGAAGAGAGAGGTCGATGTCCCGGGCAATCCGCGTCGCGATGTTGGTCTGCCCCGGCATCACTTCGGAGTGCCCCGGCTGCAGGAGGACGTCGTCAAAGGTGAGCGCTTCTGCGCCAGTTGCCGACATTACGATGCGTGCCATTGCCAATTCCTTCGTTTGAATAGGCAGAATCCGGCCGGAAAACGAGAAATCCCGTTCGGTCGCTTCTGCATGAAATGCTTGGAAGTTGGCGAGGGCTGGTAACACGTTCATGACAGGAAAGGAATAGCAAAAGCTGGCAAAGTTCCCAGGCGGCCGATCGAGGCCGCGCCAATACAGAAAAATCCGCGATCGTTAGAATTGTATCGAGCTGCTACACGGTCCTTGAAGCTCTTGCTTATATAAGGGATGTGCTCTCGGGGCTGGGGGCACAACCAAGAACAAGAAGACCAGGGGATCGACAATGACTGCATTGAAGAAGCGTGCTCAGGCACTCGAAAACCAGTTCGCCCGCCAGGCGGAAATCCAGTTCAAGGCCCGCGTGCGCGGCAGCAAGATGGTCGGCCGATGGGCTGCCTATACGATGGGGCTCGACGATGTCGAAGCCTATGCGCGCACCGTTGCCGTCAAGCAGGTTGTCGAGCCGCATCGGCTGCTTGAGCAGTTGCGCCAGGACTTTTCCTCGGCAGGTGTCGCTGTGAGCGATGCCGATATCGACAGCCGCATCCATCAGTTCATCGAGCAGGCCACCGACGAAATCTTCGCCGGTCAGTAATCCTTACAATGAAGGGGCCGCACCTTTGCGCGGCCCCTGATCTGGCTCAGATGTCGAACTGGTAGGCCTTCGGCACGTAGCGATAGCCCTGGTCGACCTTCTCGACATAACCGACAGCCGGGAACGGCATGTGATAGCCGAGGAAAGCGAGCTTGTCGGTCGCCAGCATGTCGAAGACCCTGGCACGGGTCGCGGCGGCGGCGGCCTTATCCATGTCGAATCGCACTTCCCAATCCGGACGCTGCAGCGACAGGACGAAGTGGTTCGCGGTGTCCGCCGTCAGAACAAGTTCGCGACCTTCCGATTCCAGACGATAGATCATGTGGCCCGGCGAATGGCCGAAGGCCGCCATGCCAGTCACGCCGGAGACAACTTCGCCTCCATCGCCGATGAAGGTCATCTTGTCTGCCATGGGCTGAACATTGGCGAGGACCGCGTTGTGGCCGTTTTCGGCCGGGGTGCCGGCGCGGGCCGTATCGACCCAGAAGTCGTACTCAGCCTGACCTGTCACATAGCGCGCATTCGGGAAGGCCGGCTGACCGCCCTCCATCAGGCCGCCGATATGGTCGCCATGCATGTGGGTCAGGACCACGATGCTGACGTCCTCGCGCTTGTAGCCAGCAGCGGTCAGACCTTCTGCCAGTCGACCAAGACCATTGGCGCGACCGCCCTCACCGAGACCGGTGTCGAACAGAATAACCTCGGAGCCGGTGTTCACGAGCACGGGGGCGAAGCTGTTGACGAAGTTGTCAGGCGGCAGAAAGTTCGCTTCCAGAAGGGCGCCCACAGTTTCCACGCTCTGATTGGTGCCGAAGGTTTCCTGCGGGTTGCCGGAGGGCCGTGCGCCATCCTTGACCACGACGACCTCGAACTTGCCGACGTTGAAGCGGTGGGTTTCCGGCGGCATGGCGTGATTGATATTCATTGACGTATCGGCTCCCGACTGCTGTGCAACTGCAGCCCGGGTCATGATCAGCGGGGCGGCCAAGGCTACACCGGCGCTTCCGAGCAACATGCGTCTTTTCATCGAAACCATTGCAATCTCCTCAAAAAAATCACCTCGCCCCTGCGCGGGCTGACCTCGACATAGGGGAAAGCTTCGCGCCGGGTAGCGCTCTCACACCATCGTGATGGTGTTTCGCCGCAGGTGTCGGAACCGCGGCTCGCTGCAGACTGCCGATCGTAATTGTCGAGTTTCAACCGCAGCGCGATTGGGGTATGAGAACCGGCCTCTGCCGCAGCTGCGGTGCCGCCCGGAATGCCGATGAACCGCATCACGCCCCTGATCCTCGCCGTCGCGCTCTTCATGGAGCAAATGGACTCGACCGTGATCGCCACGGCGCTTCCCACGATCGCAGCCGATCTCGGGGTGGGGCCGATTACGCTGAAGCTGGCGCTCACCTCCTATATGGTGGCGCTTGCGATCTTTATTCCGGCGAGTGGCTGGATGGCGGATCGCTACGGCGCCAAGCGGGTGTTTCGTGCGGCGATCGTCGTCTTCATGCTGGGCTCGCTCTTCTGCGCCATCTCCGATTCGCTTCTTACCTTCGTTTCTGCCCGCTTCCTGCAGGGCATGGGCGGGGCTATGATGACGCCGGTCGGACGTCTCGTTCTCTTGCGCACCACGAAGAAGAGCGAACTCGTCTCCGCCATGGCGCTCCTGACCATTCCCGGCCTGCTTGGCCCGATTACCGGGCCGCCGGTCGGCGGGTTCATCACGACATTCTTCAGCTGGCACTGGATCTTCCTGATCAATATCCCGATCGGTCTCGCCGGCCTCTGGCTGTCCAGCGTCTACCTTCCCGAGATCGAGCCGGTCGAGACGGCGCGGATCGACTGGAAGGGCTTTTTCCTGAGCGCTTCGGCGGCATCCGGTCTGGTCTTCGGTCTATCGGTCATGAGCCTTCCGGCTTTGCCTATCTGGGTCGGTGCCGCCGCGACCTTGATCGGCATTTTGTCGATGATCCTCTACGTGCTGCACGCCCGGCGACATCCCGCACCCATCCTGAACCTCACCCTCTTTGCCAACAGAAGCTTCCGCGCCTCGGTCGTCGGCGGCACGCTGTTCCGGATCGCGGCCGGTGCCACGCCTTTCCTGCTGCCGCTGATGCTGCAGCTCGGCTTCGGCATGACCGCCTTCGAATCCGGCATGATCACCTTCATTGCCGCCGTCGGGGCGATCTCCACCAAGTTCATCGCAAGACGTGCCTTTGCCGCTCTGGGCTTCCGCAACGTGCTGATCATGGCCGGCATCTTCGGCGCGCTGACCACGGCCGCCAATGCGCTGTTCACGCCGGCGACGCCTGTTCTTCTGATCATGGCGATCCTGCTTGTCGGCGGCTTCTGCCGCTCGTTCTTCTTCACCGGAGTGAACACCCTTGGCTATGCAGAGATCGAGGATCGCGCTGCCTCGCAAGCGACCTCGCTCACCTCCGTACTGCAGCAGGTGAGCCTGGCGCTCGGCGTCGCCGCCGCCGCCTCGATCCTCGAAGCCAGCACGCGGATGTCAGGCGGGGAGCTGTCGCTCGGTGATTTCCATCTGGCGTTTGCGATCGTCGCAGGACTGTCGCTGTTTGCGGTCGTCCCCTTCTTCGGCCTGCCGCGCGACGTCGGCTCGGCCGTTTCCGGCTACCGGCGGGCAAGCGAGGACGAGACCATTAGTGTGAAGTGACTATTCGGGCCGCTCGCAAAGCGCCGAAAGCTTATTGCCGTCGGGATCGCGGACGTAACAGGCATAGAAATTGGGATGAAAGTGGCGAATGCCGGGGGCGCCGTCGTCCGTGCCGCCATGGACGATTGCTGCGGCATGGAACGCATCGACTGCTGCCCGCGAAGACGCCTCGAAGGCCGGCATGGAGCCATTGCCCACCGATGCCGCGCGGCGATCGAAGGGATGATTGATCCAGAACCGGCAGCGGCTATCGCCGGTGGTGGCATAACCCGCCTCGTTCTCGTCCGTTTCACGGCGCTCGATACCGAGCGTGGCAAGGACGGCATCATAGAAGCGGATGGCGCGAGGCAGATCGTTGATGCCGACGGTGATATAAGTAAACATGACGGACGCTCCCTCCGCTTAGCCCCGGCTCAAGACACCGCGCTTCCAGCTTGGCCTCAGTCCTGATCCAGATCCTCGGTGGCGGGAATATCTTCGCGCGGATCGCGGGCGAAACCTTCCTCGTCGAGTTCGACAACGCCTGGGCCATTGCGGCCCTTGAAGCCTTTGGCAAGCAGGAACATCTCGACCGATTCCTGGCGCGACGAGGCTGGCTTGATATGCAGGACCTGGCGGAAATTCTGCTTCAACATGTTGAGCAGATCCTTTTCCGTGCCGCCCTGGAAGGTCTTGGCAAGGAAATGTCCGCCTTCGGCCAGAACCTCGACGGCAAAGTGTGCCGCCACTTCGCACAGATGCATGGTGCGAATATGGTCGGTCTTCTGGTGGCCGGTGGTGGGGGCTGCCATGTCCGACAGGACGAGGTTCGGCGTGCCGCCGACGGCCTCGATCAGCTGGCGGGGTGCGTCCGGATCCAGGAAGTCGAGCTGCAGGATCTTCACGCCTGGAATCTGCGCCATTTCGAGGAAATCGATTGCGGCGACGCGGATGTCCTCGTCGGTGGAATCGGTCACCTTGGCGGCGATCTGCGACCAGCTGCCGGGGGCAGCGCCAAGGTCGATGATGCGCTTGGCGCCCTTCAGGACCTGATGCTTCTCGTCGATCTCCAGCAGCTTGAAGGCGGCGCGGGCGCGGTAGCCCTCGAGCTTGGCCCGCTGGACATAGGGGTCATTGATGTGGCGCTCGAGCCAGCGTCTGGACGAGGCCTTGAGCTTGCCCTTCTTGACCTTCTGGCCGAGCTTGCGGCCCGTGCGGTTGCCGCCGATGGGTGGTTTCGCCATGGTCAGCGCTCCCTCAAAACTGGAGGACGTCGGTTGCGGCCGCGGCGCCAAACGCCGTCATCGGCCATCATGTCGGTGAGCAGGCCTTCGCGCAGGCCGCGATCGGCGACGCGCATGCGGCTCGAGGGCCAGCGACGGCGGATCGCTTCGAGGATCGCGCAGCCGGCCAGAACGAGGTCGGCGCGATCAGGGCCGATGCAGGGATTGGCGGCGCGACCGGCATAATCCCAGGAGAGGAGTTTCGCCTGCATCGCCGTCACCTCGGCATCGGAGAGCCAGAGGCCATCGACCTTGCGACGATCGTAGCGCGGCAAGTCGAGATGCACGCCGGCCAGCGTCGTCACTGTTCCCGAGGTGCCGATCAGGTGGAAATCATCCATGCTGCGGGGGATATCGGGGCATTCGAACTTCGCCAGCATGCCCTCGACCTCGCGGATCATGCCTTCGAAAATATCAGGCGTGACGTCGCGACCGCCATGGCGCTCGGAGAGCGTCACCACGCCCACGGGCAGCGAGGTCCAGTGGGTGATGTGGTTGGCAAGCCGGCTGGAGCGGTTGTCGTGGATGCGGATGACCGCAATCTCCGAGGAGCCGCCGCCGATGTCGAAGAGCACCACGGAGCGCGCTTCCCGGCCGACGAGCGAAGAGCAGCCGGAAACGGCAAGCCGTGCCTCGGTCTCGCGGTTGATGATCTCAAGCTGCAGCCCGGTTTCGGCGGTGACACGCTCCAGGAAGAGCTCACCGTTTTCCGCCGCACGGCAGGCTTCGGTTGCGATCAGCCGCATCCGCCTGATGTCACGGCCAGACAGCTTGCTGGCGCAGACGCGCAGGGCGTCGACCGAGCGGTCCATGGCGTCCTGCGACAGGCGGCCGGTGGTGCCAAGGCCTTCGCCGAGACGCACGATGCGGGAAAAGGCATCCACGACACGGAACTGGCCAGGCCGGGTCGGCTGGGCAATCAGCAGGCGGCAATTGTTGGTGCCAAGATCGAGTGCCGCATAGAGGTCATCCGGCCCGCCGTCCTGGGCCGGGCGGACCCGCTCAACAGCGGGCACGGTCTTTTGCGGCACATGGGCAACCGGATGTGCGTGGGGTGCAGCGTGCGCCTGGGCTCGACTCGGCTTTGCCGCAGCGGCCGAGGGCGGCTCGGAACCGGCCAGCGGGCGCACATGGCCCGGCTTCTGGGCTACCGCATGGCGATTTCGATTGCGCTTGCGCTTGCGACCGGAGCGCGGGCTTGCCGGATCCGACCCGCCTTGCTCTCCGATCCGCGCCGCACGCGACTGAGGCTGCATGCCCTGCTCGCTGCGGCCGTTGTCCCGCAGGTTCGCGGACGCCGCAGTCTCTGTGCTGCCCGTCACACCACGGTCATGGATCTTACCGTTGGGGTTGCCAATCGTCGCATCCGCAGCGCCGGGACCGCCGCCCTTGCCGCGACGACGGCGCTTTCGCTTGCGGATGGGGCCATCCGCAAAGACTGATTCGGAACGTCGCTCGGCGACCGGCATGTCCGCCGATCCTGCCGAGGCAGAAGCCTCGTGACCGTTTTTCACCGGCCCCGTCTTCTTGCCCTTGCCGCGCCGACGGGAAGATCCGCCCTTGCGCTTGCCTGTCGACGCCCCCTCGCTGTTCGGCTGTCCGCCGCGATTGGGGTCTGTCACTGAAGTTTTCCACTGCACCGCGCAAGGCGCCAAAACTGACGCATGCCGCAGGTGTCATCATTCGTTTCGTTGGACAAAGCATACCAGCGCCGGCCCGGAGCACCAAACGGTTTTTCGACAGGGGCGCTGAGAGCGTCAGGCCCGGCTGCGAGCGGCCGACCACCGCCCTCCTCGGACGGCTTGCAACCTCGCTTCAGCCGCCTTTTGTGAAAGCTGTCATTTTTTTGAAATTCGGTCTTTGCAATGCCGGATGTTTTGGCTATAAGCCCGCTCACCGATCGCGGCAGCGATACCCTGGTGGGGAATAGTTCAACGGTAGAACGACGGACTCTGACTCCGTTAATCTTGGTTCGAATCCAGGTTCCCCAGCCAAACTTTTTCAGCTAAAAATTGCGTATGGATAACAGTGACTTGGTGCAGCCGCTATGGCGTGTGCGGACCTCTCCCGCGAACGCCGACCTCAAAGGGCTGCGGAGGCAAATTTCCGGTTATCGGCATCATGTAAAAATAGCTGCCACAGTTTGGCTCGCGTCGCTTGCCGCCCGCTAAAGGCGAAGAAAGAAGCGCAGCCAAAGACCGCGCTTCCTCTTCATCCGACCCATTTCAATGCAATCCAAAAAGCCCGAGCAGTTCCTCTCGCTGGCGCACGAAAGCAGAAGCGCTGCGATCGCGGGGCCGGGGCAAGTCGATGTCGATCAGCCGGGGTTCACCGCCCTTCTCGCGGGGCAGAATCAGGATGCGGTCGGCGAGGAAAATTGCTTCTTCGAGATCGTGGGTGACGAGCACCGTCGTCACGTCCTCCTCCTTCCAGATCCGTGCCAGTTCCTGCTGCATGCCAATCTTTGTCATGGCATCCAGCGCACCGAGCGGTTCGTCGAGAAGCAGGATTTCCGGCTGGACGGCAAGCGCGCGGGCGATACCGACGCGTTGCGCCATACCGCCTGAGAGCTGTCGCGGATAGGCGGTTTCGAAGCCCTTGAGGCCTACAAGGTCGACGTAACGCTGCGAGATGAAGTGCGCCTCGTCGCGGGAGAGGCCTCTCGTCTCAAGGCCGAAGCCGATGTTATCGATAACGGTCAGCCACGGCAGGAGGCGCGGTTCCTGGAAGATGACGGCCCGTTCGGTACCGACGCCGCGAATACGACGGCCGTCGATCAGGACATCGCCGCTGTCCGCATCTTCGAGCCCCGCCAGTATCCGCAAAAGTGTCGTCTTGCCCGACCCGCTTGCGCCGACGATCGCCAGGCTTTCGCCCGAGCGAATGGCGAGGCTGAGATCCTTCAGGACCGGAAGCGGCTTTCCGTTGAGAGTATAGGTCTTGGAGAGGTGACGGATCGTCACCTCTCCGCGAATGCTGTTGGACTGAGCGAGCGCCATGATCAATTGCTCGCCGTCTCGGGGGAATAGAGGATCTCGTTGGCCGAGAGCTGGCCCTCCTTCAGCTTGCCTTCACGGACGAGGACGTCGATCCAGAACTGCAGGTCGCGCTCGACTGCCTTGCCGCCGGGTCGCACACCATAGCCTCGGAAGAACTGTGCGATGTCAGGGTTCTCGCCACGCTCGGCCAGTGCCTTGGCGAAGATCTTCTTGGTCTCCTCTGGGTTTTCGCGGGCATAGTCGAGGGCGCGCTCGGATTGTTCGACGAACACCTTCGCCGCTTCGCGGTGCTTTTCGACGAAGTCGCGGCGCAAGACGATGAAGCCGCCAGCGATTTCGCCGAGCACATCGGTGTCGTCGAAGATCGCGCGGAGCCCACCCTTCTGCTTCGCCGCACCTTCGAACGTCGTCTGCCAGTAGCCGAAGGCCGAGACGTCGACCTGACCGGAGCGCAGGACCTGTTCAAGCTGCGGGCCAGGAACGACGATCTGGTTGGCGGCATCAGACGGCAAACCGACGGAATGCAGCGCCTCGCGGATCGTGTAGTCGAGATGGGCACCGAGCGTGTTCACGGCGATCGTCTTTCCGGCGATGTCCTTGATCTCGCGGATGGGGCTGTCTTCCAACACGTAGAAGATCGACTGGACCTCGTCGTTGATGCCGTTCGAGGGATAGGCCGCGACAAAGTCGTTACCGCCGATGATCGAGTTCAGAACAGCCGAGGTGGCAGCACTGCCGATCTCGACATCGCCGGACGCCAGCGCAATCAGCGAGGCCGGGCCGCCAGTGGCATAGCCGACATTCTCGATGGTGATGCCGGTGCCATCGAAATAGCCCAGCTCGGCGGCGAACTCATGGGCGGACAATCCGCCCTGGCTGGCGAGATAACGGAACTTGACTTCCTCCGCGGCAAAGGCGGAGCCCGAGAGCGCAAAGGTAATCGCGGCGGAAAGAGCGAGCTTGCGGGAATGGAAGATCATGGGAGTTTCCTTTGATAAAGAGAATGGAGAGATGCGGCGATGTCTGGTCAGGCCCAGCGGCATAGTCGCCGCTGCAGAAGGACGAGAGCGGCATTGGCGGCGAGGCCGAGCAGTGCGAGAAGCAGGATGGCCGCAAACATCAGCGGGATCTGGAAGTTGTATTGGGCATTCATCACCTGGAAGCCGATGCCCTTGTTGGCGCCGATCATCTCGGCTGCAATGAGGAGCAGCAGCGCCGTGGTGGCGGAAAGGCGAAGGCCAACGAAAATCGCGGGCACCGAGGCGGGAAGCACGACCCGACGGAAGATCTGCAGAGAGCCAGCGCCATAAGTGCGAGCCATCTCGATAAGCTTCTTGTCGACCTCCTTCACCCCACCGATGGTCGACAGGAGGATCGGGAAGAGCGTCGCCCAGAAGATGACGAAGACCTTGGAAGCTTCGCCCAGACCGAGAAGCAGGATGAAGACCGGATAAAGGGCGAGCGCCGAGGTCTGGCGGAAGAACTGCAAGAGCGGATCGAGTGCCCGCTCGACAGCCCGCACCTGCCCCATGAAGAGGCCGAGCGGAATGCCAAGGCCGACGGCGGCAACAAAGGCGATGCCGGAGCGCTGCAGGCTGATCGCGATGTCATCGACAATGGCACCCGAAGAAAGCGCCTTCCACAAGGCGCCGATGATCTGATCGAGCGGCGGGAAGACGGATGCATTCACCCATCCGAGTTTCGACGAGGCCTGCCAGAGGATGAGGAAGGCGATCACGAGACCATAGCGGCCCAGGAGGGGCCCGATCGCTGCCGTTGCCTGAATAAGCCAGCGGGGTGCGGTGTCGACATTTGGGGAGAGATCGAGGCCATAAGCCCGTCCGTGATGGATGTCTTCGTAGGACATGGGGGACCTCCTCATTCGGCGGCCTGCACGACCTGATGGTCGGCGGCATAGCGGTTGATCGGAAACGGCAGGCCAAGGTTTTCGCGGAGCGTCCGGCCCTCATAGGCGGTGCGGAAGAGCCCGCGGCGTTGCAGCTCGGGGATGACGAGATCGACGAAGTCGTTGAGACCTGTCGGAAGCCAGGGCGGCAGGATGTTGAAGCCGTCAGCCGCTTCATTTTCGAACCATTGCTGCAGCGTATCAGCAATCTGCACGGGCGTTCCGACAATGGTGAAGTGACCGCGCGCCGAGGCGACCCACTGGTAGAGCTGGCGGATCGAGAAATTGTTCTCGTCGGCGATCTGGCGGATCAACGCCTGCCGGCTCTTCATGCCCTCAGTCGGGGGCGCGGGTGGCAGTGGATCGTCGAGATCGTAGCCCCTCAAGTCGAGCGTGCCACCTGTCAGGCCGTTGAGCAGGCCGATGCCGTCTTCCTCCAGGATCAGCGAGGTCAGGCGATCGTATTTCTCGCGCGCTTCTTCCTCTGTGCGACCGACGAAGGGCGAGACACCGGGCATGATCAGGATGTGGTCGGGGTTGCGCCCGAGGCCGCGAGCGCGGTTCTTGATGTCGCGGTAGAATTCCTGCGCGGTCTCGATGTGCTGGTGGGCAGTGAAGATCACCTCTGCCGTCGCTGCGGCCAGACCACGGCCGTCATCGGATTGGCCTGCCTGGACGATAACAGGATGCCCCTGGCGCGAGCGAGAGACGTTGAGCGGTCCCTTGACCTTGAAGTGCTCGCCCTTGTGAGCGGCATCATGCAGCTTGCCGGGATCGAAGAAGACACCCGTTTCCTTGTCGCGGATGAAGGCATCGTCCTCAAAACTGTCCCAGAGCTTCTTGACGACATCGACATGCTCGGCGGCGCGCTTGTAGCGGTCGGCATGCGGGAGTTGCTGTTCACGGTTGAAGTTCTGCGCCGTGGCATCGCCTGTCGTCGTCACGACGTTCCAGCCGGCCCTGCCGTCCGAGATGAGGTCAAGCGAGGCGAACTTGCGCGCCGTGTTGTAGGGCTCCTCATAGGTCGTCGAAGCCGTCGCGATGAAACCGAGATGGGTGGTGAAGGGAGCCAGCGCCGAAAATAGCGTCACGGGCTCGAAGCCGGCGACCCTTGCATTGCCGCCTTCCCGCGCGCCGCCGAACCCAACGGCGAGACCGTCGGCGAGGAAGTAGGCGTCGAACAACCCCCTCTCCGCAGTCAGAGCCAACTGCTTGTGAAACTCGAAACTGACGGCGCCATCCACCGGCTGATCCGGATGCCGCCAGGAGGCGATATGCTGTCCGCCACCGGGAAGAAATGCGCCTAATCTGATCTTACGTGTCATGGCTGGTCCTCTCTCACTCGATTATCGAATGAGGTCAGCCTACATTGTCTATAATTTATATAGAGAAATGGGATTGCAAAGATTCAGCCCCTCGGCGAATGGATTTTCGAATGTGACGCCGATCTGAGACATCTGCGACGCGGAAGCAAAAAGGCTGACGCACTTGGCCCACTCGATCCGGAATACGGCTTGAACGCTTACTTCATAAAAACTATGTACGATGAGCAAAATCAACCTTGAGGCCTTCGGCCGGATATCTCCACAATGCTCACCAACAAAGGCAAATACGGTCTGAAAGCGCTGGTCGACCTCGCGGGTCTGGAGCCGGGACAGACGGCGTTCGTTACCGACATCGCGACGCGAAACAATATTCCGAAGAAGTTCCTCGACACGATCCTGCTGGAGCTGCGCAACAACGGCTTCCTGCGCTCGAAGAAGGGGCCAAATGGCGGTTATGCGCTCTCAAAACCCGCAGATGAGATCATGATCGGCCAGGTCATCCGCGCCCTTGACGGGCCACTTGCCCCAATACGCTGCGCCAGTCGTACGGCATTCGAAGCCTGCGACGATTGCCGTGACCCAGCATCGTGCCAGATCCGGATTTCCATGACGCAGGTTCGCGATGCCATGGCCGCTGTTCTCGACACAATGACGCTCACGCAATTCGTAGCATCAGAACAGCCCGATCAGGATTTGATCGCGGGCGAGTGATCCATGGAACAGCGCGAACGCGCCGTGTCCAGTGCGAGGCAGAACCGATCGATCTGCGCTAAGTCGATTGGGGGATCGTCCACCTGAATGCCATCGATCAGGGAGGCGGCCTTCTGGATCATCGCGTCCAGAAGTTCGAGTTCGATTGAGACAGAAGGATCTGCCCCTGAGATCAGCGTCTTCGAGCCGACTTGCCCGCGGGTTACGGCAGCCATCAGAAAGGCCGCCATCAGTCGTGACAGACAGTCCGCATTCTCACCGAGGGAGAGAATGTAATCGGGATGGACGGTCAATTCCGATGACGAATCTTCGCCGCCCAATAACACGCGCTTGCTGTCCAGAATGGCGGCCATCGGTTCAGATCTGGCGCCAGACGCCCTTAAGATTTGCCAGTCCGCAGCACTGACCGCGAGGTCCGATCCAACATGCTCAAGGGCGAAAGCCAGACCCGACGGCACCAGCCTCGGTGACGGAACACCCTCGCGACGGGCGCTTAAGTCGAAGACATCGCCCAGCACAACGCGTCCGTAGATCGCCTTGCGCTGCTCTGCCGATCCGCTGGTGCGGACCAGTTCCAAGGCCACAAGGTGCCGGAGCAGTTTCTCCGCCGCCTCTGCATCCCAGATGGTCAGTCGGCTGACTGCCTCGGCGACGGTGAGGTTCGAGATGTCCGCTCCCCCGAAGCTCGCGGGAATGGACATGGCGAGAAGCCCGGTCGTGGGCAGATTGGAGGCCTGATCCGGATTGTGACCTGTCGCAGAGGGTCCCAAGCGATCGAGTGCGGCCAAGACATCGGCCTCCCGCGTCAAGGCAACCGGTACGGGTCGCAATCGATCGGCCGTCGATACCACCATCAAACAGACCTCCTCCACTCAAGCCAGAGTTACGTCACTGCGTGGTATTTGCCATTCTGATAGAGGAGCGAACTCCCACCGCTCAAGCGTATCGAAAGGACGCGACCGATCAAGATGACATGGCTATGTCGCTCGATCGCCTCCTCAACTTCGCAGTCGAGTGCTGCAACCGCATCTTCCAGCACTGGCGCTCCGCTGGCAAGCCTTGTCCATTCGGCTCCAACATAGCGCTCGGGGCCCTTCAATCCACCAATGCCCGCAAAGCGATTTGCAACATCCTGATGGGCTGCACCAATCACATTGACCGCGAAATGGCGGTAACGCTCAACGACGGGCCAAGTGGAGGACGATCTGTTGAGGGACACCAGCATACGCGGGGGATCGACGGACAATGCCGTCGCAGAGGTGACCGTGGCGCCAGAGCGCTCCGCACCTTCACCTGCCGTGATCACGCTGACACCGCCACCCAGCGTTCTCAAGGCCTCCTTCAAACCAGCCGCGTCGGCCGGTCGATCGGACACTGGGCGATCAGACAATGGGCGAAGGCGGGGCTCTCTGAATTCGCTAGCGACAAAAACGTTCATCTGACCTCTCCGTGCAGACTGCATATGAAGCATGGGTAACAGCCGCGGAACCGAAGCAGTAGACAAGCGTTTTTAATCTCCATATATTTTATAGAAAATATGCCCAGCTCTGCCCCCGCAAACCGGAAGGAAGACTGCCATGTTGAAGATCAGGATGTCGTCCCCGAGACTGCAGGCGCAAACGCCGCGCCCTGGCTCCCGCGTCGCAATCATGGGCGGCGGATATACGGGTGCGATCATTGCCAAACTTCTGGTGGAGCGCGGGGTTCGCGACATTGAAGAGGTGACCGTCTTCGAGCCCCGCGAGCAGCTCGGATGTGGCCTTGCCTATGATGTCAAGAACATCGATGTTCGCCTGAATGTCGCGGCACACAGAATGCGCGCCATCCCCGGCTCTCCGACAGCCTTCCTCGACTGGCTGCAGACCAGCGGAACGCTCACCGTCGATCCGGATGCCGTGACCCCGGAAGGCATCTTTGCTCGGCGCCGCGATTTCGGACGGTTCATGCAGGCGCAACTTGCGCCGCATCTGGACAGTGGCGCAATCCGACATATCCGCCAAGCCGTTCGGGTGGTGGAACGCCAGAGCGATCAGTGGCGGATCTCCGGGGCTGATGGCACCTCCGTCCTGGCCGACATTCTGATCCTTGCGACCGGGCACCCTCCTGCCTCTAGACCACCCGTCGTCGACAGGCTGAGCGCTTTGGCAACGAGCCGTGTCAAAGATATCCTTGCCGCTGATGCGTTCAACGAAATCGGAAAGTGCGATCCCGTCCTTATCGTCGGCTCCGGTCTCACCGCAATTGATGCCCTCTGCCGCCTGAAGGCCCTTGGCCACACCGGGACCGTCAGCCTACTCTCCCGCACAGGCCTTATGCCGCGAAAGCATGCTGGCGGTGGCTTTTCACCCTTTGGTGACTTCAGCAGCACCGACCTCACGTCGGCCAGAAAGCTTCTCTCGAAGGTGCGAGCGACGATCAGAGATGCGCAGGTGCATGGCATACCCTGGCAGTCCGTGTTCGATGCTCTGCGTCAGCATGCACCGTCATTCTGGCAAGCGCTGCCGATGCGCGAGCGACAAAAATTCCTGAGGCGCCTCCGCCGCTGGTATGATGTTCATCGGTACCGGATGCCACCCCAAGGGGCCGCCATCCTCGAACTGGGCATCGACACTGGTCGGGTCAGACTGGAAACGGGCGATCTCATGTCCATCAGGGACGACGGACAAGAGCTTCTTGCGGCGGTGGATACCCGCGAAGGAAAGACCGAGTTTCGCTGCCGCCACATCCTTCTGGCGACTGGCCCTGATTTCCAGGACTATGCGGCCCATCAGCGGTTTCTACTGAATATGCAAAGGGACGGCGTCATTCAGTCGGATCCGCTCGGTCTCGGCCTCGCCTGCGATATCGGGGGCCGCGCGATCACAGCGACCGGAACGCCCAATACCACTCTCTTCGTCGCCGGACCGCCCGCTCGCCCAGCATTCGGTGAGCTGACAGGCGTCCCGGAAATTGCCGCGCAAGCTGCGAGCTTGGTGGACCGGATCATCGGCTGTTGTGCCCGCGAGACGAGGACCATCGTCATTAGCCCCACGGTGTGAATGGCTGGCAACTAGCCTTGCCTAAGCCCGTAGCGAACAACCCCACACCTGCCATGGGACGAAGAAGGTCAGCAGGTTGGTGGCGGCGCTGCGCGCAAACTGGTACCCGTCCGGACCCCGTAACGGTCAGCCTTTACTTACGCTAATCACCTCATCCCAGGTCGCCAATATTAGCCGTCAGCAGCGCGTTCTTGAGCGGAAATTATTGCCGCTCTCCCGCCATGTTGACGTCGGCCCAAAGCCAGGGCACAAAGATGGCATCCACGGTCGCTCGCGACAGGAAAACAAAGGAAAATCAAAGGCGATTTTGTTAAGCCTTTGAAATCATGTGAGAATCCAGGTTCTCCAGGCAGGCCATTTTAGGTCGGTTTTCCGCACAAAATCATCGACTATTTCTCACAGAAAAAAGCGACGCCTTCTCAACAACTTGAGCAATCCTGGCTGCTGTTAGCCAGGGCATCCGTCGTACTGAAACGGGTCTCGAAAGAACTGGCTGGGGACCCGCAAATAGCGTCCGTATTCGGGGAGTGAAGAAACCGTCCCTGCTATGAAGCGGAGCAACAGGAACGGATACTCGTACGCGAGCTGAAGGAGCATCCTGCAGTAGGCTTCATTCCTGCTCGGCCATCCGATACCCTACGCCCGGTTCCGTGCGCACGATCCTTGGCTGCGTCGGATCGCGTTCGATTTTCTGGCGCAACTGGCCGATGAAGACGCGGAGGTAATGCAGGTCGTCGCCGTGTGCGGGTCCCCAGACGGTCGTCAACAAGGTGCGATGGGTCACGACCCGACCGGTATGACGGGCAAGCAGAAGGAGCAGGTCATATTCCTTCGGCGTCAAGTGCACGAGCTCGCCACCCCGCGAGACGAGCCGCTTGATCGGATCAATGGTCAGCCCGTCGACTTCCATCACCGTCGGAATGGCGTCGCGACGGCCACGATGGCGCAGTGCGGTGCGGATTCGCGCCGTCAACTCCCCAATGCCGAAGGGCTTCTCGACATAGTCGTCGGCACCGAGGTCGAGCGCCGCGATCTTCTCGCTTTCGCGGTCACGGGCCGAAAGAATGAGGATCGGGATGTCCGACCAGCCTCGGAGGCTGGCGATCACCTCCTTGCCGTCCATATCCGGCAGACCGAGATCGAGGATGACGAGATCGGGCGCCTGGGTGGCGACAGCCTTCAGCGCTTCGGCGCCCGTTCCGGCTTCGACGACCTCGTAGCCTGCGGCCGTCAGAGACGGTTTCAGGAAACGCTGGATCTGGGGCTCGTCATCGACGACCAGAATGCGGGACTGGTTCATTGGACATCGCCCCTTGGTTCATTGCTTCCGGGAAACCGCATAACGATGCGCGTGCCCCGCTTCTTGAGAGCCGGGCTCTCCGCATGGATCTTGCCGCCCATCGCCTCGACAAAGCCACGGGCGATGGAAAGGCCGAGCCCCGTGCCGGGAGCCCGTCCATCCGGCTTTCCCCTGCGATAGAATTTTTCGAAGATCCGGTCCAGATCCTCAGGCGGAATGCCCTTGCCGTGATCGGTGACCGAGATCAGCACATCCTTGCCGTCGCGGCGGGCGTAAACGTTGATCGGCTCGTCGCCGCCATATTTCACCGCATTGTCCAGAAGGTTGAACAGCACTTGACCGATCAGAACACTGTCACCCCGGATCAGGGGCAGGTCAGAGGCAATGCCCGTCTCGACGACACGTCCCGGCGCGTATTTGCGCGTCCGCTCGACAGCGGACTGCACCACGTCTGCGACATCCACCCAATCCTGTTTCGGCTTCAGCGTGCCCGCCTCGATGCGTGTCATGTCAAGCAAATTGGCGACGAAGCGGCTCATCCGACCGCTTTCCTCCTCGATCGACTGAAGAAGATCATCGCGGTTTTCAGGCGTCATGCGCTCACCGAGCTGACGTAAGCCGGTGACAGCACCGGTGATCGTCGCCAGCGGGGTTCGCAGGTCATGGGAGATGGAGGAGAGCAGCGCTTCCCGATAACGTTCACCCTCAAGCCTTGCCGCCTGCTCGACAGTCTCGTCGGCGAGGCGTGCCCGGTCGAGCGCAATCGCCGTCTGGTCGAGAATGGCTGTCAGCGCGCGTTCGGCGTTCAGGTCGAGCCGATCGCGCCTGTGCTCGATGCCGCAGACCCCGACGATGCCATGGGGTCCGAGCAGCGGGCGGAACTCGAAGCGGCTGTTCGGCAGCGTGCCCGTGCCGTGGCCGGCGGGCTCGCGCTTGTCATGGGACCAGCGAGCGGCGGTCATGTCCGTCACGTCGAGCTCGGCATCCGGCGGCCAGGCGGCGGCCACGCCGAGATCGCCCTTGCGCGGAACGAGCAGTACGACCTTGCGCTTGAGGCTCGCCTGCAATTGGGAGACAGCAAGCCAGATCGCGTCCTCGCCCTTTCCCGTGCTCGCGAGCTTTCGGGAGAAATCGTAGAGCGATTGCAGCGCAGTCGCGCGGATCCGGGCTACCTCGGCCTGTTCGCGAATCCGCGAGGCAAGGCCGCCTGCAATGATGGCCACGGCCAGAAAGACGAAGAGCGCGAAGACCTCGTGCGGCGCCGCGATGGTGAAGGTGTGGCGGGGATTGATGAAGAAGAAATTGTAGGAGAGCGCCGAGAGAAGTGCGGCCAGGAATGCCGAGGCGTAACCGCCAACCACCGAGGCTCCGAGGACGGCGAGCAGGAAAAGCAGGGATATGTTGGGCAGCACAACGAAGACGTCGATTGCCTTACCCAGCAGCGTGGTCACAGCGACGAAACCCAGTGCCGTCAGCGCCGATTGCCGAAGCACGGCACTCGGTGGCACGATCAGAGTCTTGCCTGCCCGCTCGACCGTTGGGCCGTCCGGCGTGACGATATGGATGCCGAGACCTGACGCCTCACGCGCCAGAGCATCCGGCAGTGACCGTGAGACGAGCTTTTGCCAGCGGCTGCGCTTGCGCGTGCCGATGACGATCTGGGTCGCATGCTCGCGCCGGGCGAGTTTCAGGATCTCCTCGACGAAATCATTGCCGATGACGCGGCGTGTTTCAGCGCCCAACTGTTCGGCAAGCCGGAAGAGCGTCTCTATCCTCTGCAGGCGTTCCGGCGTCTCGACTTCCCGGTCGGCCCGCTCGATCGAGATAACCAGCCAAGGTGCGTTGAGCCCTGAGGCGAGCCGGCTCGCAACGCGGACAACCTTCTCCGATAGCGGGTCGGAGCCGACGCAGACGATGAGGCGTTCGCCCGTGGCCCAGGGACCATCGATGGCGTTCTGCTTGAGATAGTCGACCATCTGATCGTCGACTCTGTCGGCGGTGCGACGCAGCGCCAGTTCGCGCAGCGCCGTCAGATTGCCGAGGCGGAAGAAGCGGTCGACAGCGCGGTTGGCGCTTTCGGGAAGATAGACCTTGCCCTCCTTCAGACGCTCGATCAGCTCGGATGGCGCAAGGTCCACGAGCAGAACTTCATCGGCGCGTTTGAGGACGACATCGGGCACCCGCTCGCGCACCGTGACACCGGTGATCTGGGCGACAAGATCGGCCAGGCTTTCGAGATGCTGAATGTTGAGCGCCGTCCAGACATCGATGCCTGATGATATCAGCTCCTCAATGTCCTGATGCCGCTTGGGGTGGCGGCTGTCCTCGGGGTTGGAATGGGCGAGCTCGTCGACGATGACGATGCGGGGACGCCGTTCAAGCGCCGCATCAAGGTCGAACTCCTCGAGCATCCGGTCACGATGAGCCACCCTGCGTCGAGGCAGGATCTCGAGACCGTCGAGTAGTGCTGCCGTCTCGCTGCGGCCATGGGTCTCGACCAGCCCGATGACGACGTCGATGCCGTCAGCCTTGAGGCGCCTGGCCCGTGAGAGCATCGCATAGGTCTTGCCGACGCCGGGTGCGGCACCCAGAAAAACGGTCAGCTTGCCCCGGCGGTCCTTATCCGCCAGGGCAAGCAATGCATCGGGATCGGGACGTCGGTCGTCCCTGCGGTCGTCATCCGCCATCTAGGTCTCACATATCAGAGTGCATCGAGCGCCAGGTTGAGCTCTAGCACATTGACCTTAGGTTCGCCGATAACGCCGAAGGCCGGATTTTCGGTGTGCTGCCCGACGAGCGAGGCGATGGCAGCCGGCGGTATTCCCCTCGCCTGCGCAACGCGCGCCACCTGAGCTTCCGCGAAGGCCGGCGAAATATGCGGGTCGAGACCGGAGCCGGAGGCAGTGACCGCATCAGCTGGGATAGGCTGCGCGATGCCGGTTTCGGTCAAACGGGCGACATCGGCTGTGACGCGCTCCTTCAATGTCGCCGAGGTCGTGCCGAGGTTCGAGCCGGACGAGGCTGTCGCATTGTAGGGGTCTGGCCCCGTCGCAGAGGGACGCGGCCAGAAATACCGGTCGGAGGTGAAGTTCTGGCCGATCAAGGCGGAGCCTACGACCGCGCCGTCGCGTTCGATCAGGCTGCCATTGGCTTGGGCCGGCATGACGGCCTGGGCAATGCCGTTAATCGCCAGTGGATAAGCGAGACCGGTGAGTGCGGTCATGGCGACAACGAGGGTGAGTGCGGGTCTGAGATGATTGATCATGATTACACCAGATGAAGAGCGCTGACGGCAAGGTCGATGACCTTGATGCCGGCAAAAGGCAGGATCAGGCCGCCGACGCCATAAACGAGCAGGTTGCGGCGCAGGAGTGCCGCTGCACCGGACGGACGGTAAGCCACGCCTTTCAATGCCAGCGGGATCAGCGCCACGATGATCAGCGCGTTGAAGATGACGGCAGACAGGATGGCCGACTGCGGCGATGTCAGCCCCATGATGTTGAGGGCTTCGAGCGCCGGATAGGTGGCGACGAACAGCGCCGGGATGATGGCGAAGTATTTGGCCACGTCGTTGGCGATCGAAAAGGTCGTCAAGGATCCACGCGTCATCAGGAGCTGCTTGCCGATTTCGACGATCTCGATGAGCTTGGTGGGGCTGGAATCGAGGTCCACCATGTTGGCGGCCTCGCGGGCGGCCTGGGTGCCGGTCTGCATGGCGACACCGACATCGGCCTGGGCGAGCGCCGGGGCGTCATTGGTGCCGTCGCCGCACATGGCGATCAGGCGGCCACCTTGCTGCTCGCGGCGGATATAGGCGAGCTTGTCCTCGGGGGTTGCCTGGGCGAGGAAATCGTCGACGCCGGCTTCGGAAGCAATGGCGGCTGCCGTCACCGGATTGTCTCCTGTGACCATGACAGTGCGGATGCCCATGGCGCGCAGTGCCGCGAAGCGTTCCTTGATGCCGGGTTTGACGACGTCCTTCAGGTGGATGACGCCGAGCAGGCGGTCGCCATCGGCAACACCGAGCGGCGTGCCGCCGGTGCGGGCAACCTGATCGACGGCGCGGCGGAATTCGGCCGGGGCATCCTGATCGGTGAGACCGGTGAACTTCAGCACCGCATCAACGGCACCTTTACGTAGTCGACGCTGACCGATGTCGACACCGGAGAGACGCGTTTCGGCGGTGAAGCCGATGACCGCGTCGAACACGGACTTTGGCATCGGCACGCCGAACTCACCGGTGGCGAGCGCCACGACCGAGCGTCCTTCCGGCGTTTCGTCCGATAGCGAGGCAATGAGGGCCGCTTCCGCGAGTTCGGCTGGTGTCACGCCTGGCGCAGCCAGAAAGTCGCTGGCCATGCGGTTGCCGAAGGTAATCGTGCCCGTCTTGTCGAGGAGCAGCGTGTCGACGTCGCCGGCGGCTTCGACCGCGCGGCCTGACGTGGCGATGACGTTGAAGCGGACCAGGCGGTCCATCCCCGCGATGCCGATGGCCGAGAGAAGGCCGCCGATCGTGGTCGGGATCAGGGTGACGAGCAGCGCTGCCAGCACCGTGACCGAGAGCACCGTGCCGGAATAGCCGGCAAGCCCCCAGATGGCGACGCAGACGAACAGGAAGATCAAGGTCAGGCCCGAAAGCAGGATCGAGAGTGCGATCTCGTTCGGCGTCTTCTGGCGCTGGGCGCCCTCGATCAGCGCGATCATGCGATCAACGAAGGAGGAGCCGGGCTGGACGGTGATCCTGATCTTGATCTCGTCGGAGAGCACCTGCGTGCCACCCGTGACGGCCGAACGGTCGCCACCGGATTCGCGGATGACGGGGGCGGATTCGCCGGTGATGGCGCTTTCGTTGACCGAGGCGACACCTTCGATCACCTCACCGTCGCCGGGGATGAGTTCACCGGCCGCCACCAGCACGACGTCGCCGACCTTGAGGCTGGAGGCCGGGATCGTTTCCGTCTTCCCGTTGCTGCCCAGCCGACGGGCGACGAGTTCGGACTTGGTCTTCTTCAGGCTGTCGGCCTGGGCGCGCCCACGGCCCTCGGCTACGGCTTCGGCGAAAGTGGCGAAGAGTACGGTGAACCAGAGCCAGGCGGCAATTTGGCCGGAGAAGCCGGCGTCGCCAGGATTGCTGGCGAGGTCGCGGAGGAAGAGGATCGTCACGACGACGGCGACAACTTCGGTCACGAAGATGACCGGGTTGCGCATGAGCTTGCGCGGATCGAGCTTGACGACGGCATCGCGCATCGCCGGAAACAGGATCGTCGGATCGAGAAAACTGGGTGCCTTATTGTCCTTGGACATGGGTGTTCCTTCAGAAGGTCTGGCCAGCGAGCATGACGAAATGTTCGACGATGGGGCCGAGCACCAGTGCGGGCAGGAATTGCAGGCCGCCGAGAATGAGGATGATGCCGATCAACAAGCCGACGAAGAGCGGACCGTCGGTCGGGAAGGTGCCGGCGGAGGTAGGTGACTTCACCTTGGCGACGAGCGATCCGGCGATTGCCATGACCGGCACGACATAGGCGAAGCGACCGAGCAGCATCGCGATCCCGAGCGTCGTGTTGTACCAGGGCGTATTGCCTGACAGACCGCCGAAGGCCGAGCCGTTGTTGCCGGCTGCCGAGGTATAGGCATAGAGGATTTCCGACAGGCCGTGCGGGCCTGATGTGCCGACGCTTGCCACCGCAAATGGCAGCATGGCAGAGACGGAAGTGAAGCCGAGAATGACCAGCGGCAGGATCAGCACGGCCAGCATCGCAAACTTCATCTCGCGGCCCTCGATCTTCTTGCCGAGGAATTCGGGCGTGCGCCCGACCATCAGGCCCGCGACGAAGACGGCGAGAATTGCGAAGACCAGCATGCCGTAAAGACCGGAGCCAACACCGCCCGGCAGCACTTCGCCGAGCTGAATGAGGAACATTGGCACCAGACCGCCCAAGCCCGTGAACGAGCCATGCATGCCATTGACGCCGCCATCCGAAAGGCCTGTCGTGACGGCCGCATAGAGGGCGGTCATGGCCTGGCCGAAGCGGATTTCCTTGCCTTCCATGTTGCCGAGCGCGGGGTCAACACCTAAAGCCGTCAGAATGGTGTTGCCCTGGGCTTCTGCCCAATAGGTCACGGCCACGCCTGCGATGAGCAGGATAGCCATGGCCGAGATCAGCGCCCAGCCCTGGCGGCGGTTGCCGACCATTTGGCCGAAGGTGTAGACCAGCGATGCCGAGATCGACAGCATGGCGAAGATGTTGAGATAGTTCGACCAGGCGGTCGGGTTCTCGAAGGGATGGGCTGCGTTGACATTGAAGAAGCCGCCGCCATTGGTGCCGAGCTGCTTGATCGCTTCCTGGGATGCGACGGGGCCAAGCGCAATCACCTGATTGGCGCCTTCGAGCGTCGTGGCGGTCACGGAACCTTGGAGCGTCTGCGGCAGACCGAGCGCCACGAAGGCAAGCGCGACGACGATCGCCATCGGCAGGAGCACATAAAGGGTCGCTCTGGTCACATCGACCCAGAAATTGCCGAGCGTAGAAACCTTTGAGCGGGCAAGCGCGCGGGTGACGGCGACGGCAATCGCCATGCCGGTGGCAGCGGACAGGAAGTTCTGCACCGTCAGCCCCGCCATCTGGCTGAAATGGCTGAGCGTGGTCTCGCCACCATAGTTTTGCCAGTTGGTGTTGGTAACGAAGGAGACGGCCGTGTTGAAGGCGAGATCCGACGGCATGCCGGCAAAGCCCTGCGGATTGAGCGGCAGATAGGCCTGCAGCCGCAGCATGGCATAGAGCGCGAGGAAGCCGGCGAGCGAAAAGGCAAGCATGGCAAGCGTGTAGCCGAGCCAGCTCTGCTCCTTCTCAAGCGTGATGCCGCTCACGCGGTAGAGGTCATGCTCGACGCGGCCGAGAATGTGCGAAAGAAAGGTCCGCTCACCGGAAAACACCCGTGCCATGTAGAGACCTAGTGGCTTGATGGCGATGAGAACGGCAAGGAAGAGAAGGCTGATCTGCAGCCATCCGACTGATGTCATGGAACTGCTCCCGATCAGAAACGCTCGGGACGCAGCAGCGTCACGACAAGATAGATGCCAAGCGCGATCGCGACGAAGAGGCCGAAGAGGGGTTCAAGCATCTGCGTGCCCTCACAGCCGGTCGAGCGCGCGGGCGTAAAAGGCGAGCACGAGAAGCGTGCCTGCGCCAAGCGCGATAAAGATGAGGTCGAACATGTCCGTTTCTCCTGTTGATACCGACACAGGATTAAGGCCGCTTCGGGTCAGGCTTCGATTGGGAAGACGTGTGAGGGGCGTAAAGAAAAGATAAGGATCCACCCGCAGGGCTGGCTGGAGGTCCATGACCGCTGGTGCTCAGAGCACGGGGCAGTCCGCCGTACCTCCGAGCGAGATGTCCGCTACCTCCGGCTTGGCGCTCTCGAGCGGAAATTATTGCCGCTCTCGCGCCATGTTGACGTCGACCCAAAGCCAGGGCACCAAGATGGCATCCACGTCGCTCGCGACAGAAAAACAAAAGGAAATCAAAGGCTATTTTGTTAAGCCTATGAAATCATGTGAGAATCCAGGCTCCCCAGCCAGCCTCTCTTTTCTGTTATTTTTCAGACACTTAGCGGACCGACGCAAAGGGCAACCGGAACAGTTTTCCGAACCACTTTTCCGGATCACACCGACCCGTGGCTGATGGCTGGTTGCCGTTCGTATCGACACCTCCCTGCCCGTAGTCCGTCATCAGTCCCGATCGGGTCGATTTGAGTTCGCGGCGAGCAGCTCAAGCCTCGATCATCCCGCTCGGTGCTTTTTCGTGCAATCACTCGACTATTGTGCTTCAATAATCCCGAAAGGGATGATTCACATGTCGACGATCTCTGACAGCGCAGCTCTCGGTCAGCTTATCCGCGCCGAGCGAAAGCGTCAGCAACTGACCCAGGAACAACTTGCCGGCGTCGCGGGCGTGGGCGTGCGGTTCGTGCGCGAGCTGGAGAGCGGCAAGGAAAGCTGTCGGGTCGGACTTGCTCTGACCGTCCTGCAGACGCTCGGCTTGACCTTGAGCATCACCACTCGCGGTGCCTCCTCATGAGCCGCGTGCTGGACGTCTATCTCAAGGATCGAAAGGCCGGCGAGCTCGTGCAGGACAGCGACGCCTCGCTCTCCTTCACCTATGACGGCGACTACCTCGCCAGTGAGCCAATCGCTTTGTCAGTCTCACTACCGGTGAGGGAAGAACCATTCACCGACCGGATTGCCCGCCCCTTCTTCTCGGGTCTCTTGCCTGATGAAGGCGCCAGGCGTCGATTGGCTGCAGCACTGGGCATATCCTCGGGTAACGCCTTCGGACTGCTTGAGGTTATAGGCGGGGAATGTGCGGGCGCCCTGTCACTCGTCCCGCCAGGACAGCTCCCGCCGGCCTCGACGACAGACGATGCCGAAGCACTCGATGAGAAGCGCCTGGAAGAGATCCTCTCCCTGCTCAGACAGAGGCCCTTGCTCGGCGGGGAAGCGGACGTGCGCCTTTCGCTTGCCGGCGCTCAGGACAAGCTGGCTGTCACCGTTCTCAACGGTCAGATATTGCTGCCGCGAGGCGGGCGCCCGACGACGCATATCCTGAAACCGTTCATCGAGGGCCTCGACGGCACCGTGGAGAACGAAGTGTTCTGCATGAGCCTGGGACGTCGTCTCGGCCTCGATGTCCCCGCTGTGTCGAAGGCCGCAGCCGGCAAGGTCGATTACTTCCTGGTCGAGCGCTACGATCGGCTGACGCTTGAAGACGGGCGGATCGAGCGGCTGCACCAGGAAGACTTCTGCCAGGCGCTGAGCGTGCCTCCGGAGCTCAAGTATGAGGAAGAGGGTGGCCCCGGCATCAGTCAGTGCCTCCAGCTGATCCGACAGACGACGGCCAGGCCCGCGGCCGAGACATTGCGCTTCCAGCGAATGCTGATGTTCCACTACCTGATTGGCAATGCCGACGCCCATGCCAAGAATTATGCCCTGCTCTATCGTGGGAAGGCGCCGGACCTGGCACCGATGTATGACGCTATTTGCACGGCTGCCTATCCACGACTGTCAAAGAAGATGGCGATGGCTCTCGGCGGCAGGTCACTGCCGGATACGATCCAGATGGAACACTGGGCATCGCTCGTGCCGTCCAACAAGGCTGCAACGCGTATGCTGGCCGGCGAATTGGTCCGCATGGCAGACGCGATCGGGCCGGAAGCCGATGCGCTGATGGAAGAGATGTCCGAGAATGGCACTGACCACCCGATCTTGAAGACCGTCCGAAAGATCATCGACACCAGATGCGCCCTGGTCAGAAGGGCGCTGGAGAAGCCTAGCCTGTAGGTGCCAGAGCTGACTCGCAGGAAGGACGACCTACTGCTCGACGTCCGTGTTGTTCACCGGATCCTGGGCAGCGCCCTCATCAGCCTCGGACTGCCTGAGCGCTTCCATGAGTTCCCCATGGCGCTCATATTCTCTGGTCACGAGGTCACCAGCGTCCAGCGGCTTGTAACCTGGCCTCGCTCGCCGAATGTGCTTCTCGCTGTTGTCGATCATCTTAGGAGCAAGCGTATGGGAGTAGCTTCGTCCCGTCTGCGCAGCTCAGCCTATCATATTCCTCAACGTGGTCAGCCGCCCCACGGCGTGGAACGGCAGGTCATCGGGCCCCGCAGGCGTCAAAGATTGCCAAGGTGAAGCTGCATCAGTTCATCAAAGCAGGACTGGTTTGCGGCAAGAACCGGATGCCCATTCAGGAACTCGGGACCACTTCCCGGGAAATGAAGGTTCTTGCCGCCGGCTTCGCGGACAAGGCAGAAACCGGCCATGCAATCCCAGGCACGCATATGTGGTTCGTAATACCCCACCAAGCGACCGGCTGCGACATAGGCCAGCATCAGCGCCCCGGAACCATTGCGGATAAAGTTTCCGCCCTGCGCCATGAGGCCGGCGATGATCGCACCGACGCGTTCGGGGGTGACGTAATTGTTGCAGCCTATCCCGGTCAGCGCATTCTGCAGATTGCGGCTGGGATCAAGGCGCAACGACTTGTCATTCAGGGTCGCGCCGTAACCGAACGCGGCGGCGTAAAGCTCATCCGAGCAGGGCACATGGATCACGCCCACGACCGGCTCCCCATCCCGGACGATCGCGACAGAGACACACCAGGTCGGCATGCCGTTGACAAAAGGAGCTGTGCCATCGATCGGGTCGACGACCCAGGTAAAGCCGGAGCTCCCCTCGTCATGGCCGAACTCCTCGCCCAAGAACCCGTCATTGGCGTAGATCTCGGCAACACGCTCCTTGAGGAAGGTTTCGACGTTGCGGTCGGCGATCGACACCACATCCTGCAGGTCGCGCTTCGTCTCGATCACCAGCGTGTCGCGCCGATTGAAATAGTCGAGCGCCATGGCGCCCGCTTCGGCGGCAAGCGTCTTGGCCAGCGCAAAACGCGCCGCGAGTGCCGTATCATTCACTGTCATTCTCTTCTTCCTTGGTCTTCTCTCAAAAAAATTCATCAGCCGCTGATGACGGCAATGCCACGGTTCTTGAACGCGAGTGTGACATCACTGGTGGCGGCATGGGCATGGTCCACATCGTGATCGATGACGAAGAGTGTGCCGACATCGGTCTCGACCTCATATTCGACATGACCGCCGAGATAGGCGGAGTGCAGGACGCGGCCCCGCAGCCCCTCCGCGCCGGCTGCACCGATCCTGATCGCACCAGGTCGGACTGCAAGCTTGGCCGGACCCCGACCCGCGCTGGAACGGAGGCGATGCTCAAGATTGTTGACCCGCACCAGCACCTCGCCGGCATCGGATTTGACAACCTCACAGGGCAGCACGTTGGCCTCCCCCATGAAGTCGGCGATGAAGGGCGAGGCCGGCGCTTCGTAGAGTTCGCGGGGCGCCCCGGACTGGGCGATTTCCCCGTCCTTCATCACGATGATCGTGTCGGAGACGGCAAGCGCCTCGTCTTGGTCATGGGTGACATAGACGGCGGTGAAACCCAGACGCTGCTGGAGATCGCGGATTTCCGTACGGACCCGGCGCCTCAAGCGCGCGTCGAGATTGGAGAGCGGCTCGTCGAGAAGCAGGACCTGCGGCTCCAACACCAGGGCACGGGCGACGGCGACGCGCTGCTGCTGGCCGCCCGAAAGCTCGGCCGGCAGGCGATGGCCCATACCGGCGAGGCCGACAAGCTTCAGTCCCTCCTCTGCCTTCTCGCGCGCCTCCTTCTTGCCAAGGCCTGATGACTGTAAGCCATAGGCGACGTTTTCGAGCGAGGTCATGTGCGGAAAGAGTGCATAGGACTGGAAAACCATCGACACGTCGCGTTCGTTGGCCGGCAGCATGGTCACATCCTTGCCGCCGATCAGGATCTTGCCGGAGGTTGGGTGTTCGAGGCCCGCCAGCATGCGCAGTGTCGTCGTCTTGCCGCAGCCGGAGGGTCCGAGCAGGGTGACCAGCGTGCCCGGTTCAATGGTGAATGACAGATCGTGGATGGCGGTGAAGGCACCGAAGGTCTTGCGGACATTCTGAAAGGTGACGGATCCGGCTTTGACATTGATCATGCGGTTTTCTCCTGACCAAGAGGAACGGGATTTTTGTTACCTAGACCGGCAACACGATTTTCGCGGCGCAGCTTTCGTTCGCCGACGAGGAGCTGAAAACCGGCGATGACGGTGATCATTACGACGATCAGCATGGAGGAATAGGCGATCGCCACGCCGTATTCGCCGTTTTCGACCAGACCGACGATGTAGGATGTCGCCATGTTGTGTTCGGCGCTGACGAGGAAGATAACAGCGCTGATAGACGTGATGGCGCGGACGAAGGAATAGACCAGGGCTGCCGTGATGGCGGGGCGCAGCAACGGCAGGATGATCTTGCGGACCGTGCGGAAACTGTTCGCCCGGAGCGTCAAGGAGGCTTCGTCCAGGCTCTTGTCGAGCTGGCTCATCGCCGCGATCCCGCCGCGCACGCCAACCGGCATGTTGCGGAAGACGAAGCAGGCAATCAGGATCAGGGCAGACCCCGTCATTTCAAGCGGCGGCAGGTTGAAGGCCATGATGTAGCTGACGCCGATGACCGTGCCGGGAATGGCAAAGCTCATCATCAGGGCGAACTCGAAGAGGTTCCGGCCGGCGAACTTCTGCCGGACGATGATGTAGGCGGTCAGCAAACCGACGGCAGCCGTCAGCGGTGCGGAGATGAGCGAGATCTCCATGGTGGTCCAGAAGGAGTTCCAGGCAACCCCGGTCCAAGCAATCGCGCCGTTCTCGATGCTCACCGAAAACGCACGAGCATAGTGATTGAGCGTCAGTGTGTTATCGAGACCCCAGGTGGTGACGAAGCCACCGACGAGGATCATGCCATAGACGACGACGGTGAAGATCATCCAGGGAATGACGAGGGCATGCACACCAATCGAGATGCCACGCGGCAGCGCGATATGGGCGCCGCTGTCTCCCTTGCCGGTGACGGTCGCGAAATTCTTTCCCGACAGCCAGAGGCGCTGGGCAAGAAAAGCCGATAGCGTGAAGAAGAGGAGGACGAGCGCCAGGACGGCCGCCCGGGACGGATCGTTCTGCGAGCCGACGACGGCAAAGAAGATTTCGGTCGAGAGGACGCCATTACTTCCACCGAGGACCAGCGGATTGCCGAAGTCGGCCATGCTTTCGATAAAGCCGATCAGAAAGGCATTGGCGAGGCCAGGCTTCATCAGGGGCAGCGAAACACGCCAGAAGGTGCGCCAGCGATCCGCACGCAGAGTCTGGGATGCCTCCTCCATCGACGGGCTGACGCCCTCGACGACACCGATCAGAACCAGGAAGGAGATTGGGGTGAAGGACAGGACCTGAGCGATCCAGATGCCGGTCAGACCATAAAGCCAGCGGCCAGGTTCAATCCCAAACAAGCTCGACAGGGTCTCGGTGACCACACCGGCGCGGCCGAAGAGCAGGACGAGTGCAAGGCCGATGACGAAGGGCGGCGTGATGATCGGCAGGACGGTCAGCAGCCGCAGTCCCTTCTTGAAGGGGAATCGGGTGCGGGTGGCGACGAGCGCAAAGGCGAGGCCGAGAAGCGTCGAGGCGGAGGCCGTCATGATGGCTAGGGTAAAGGTGCGCCAGGCAACGCCGCAGCGTCCTTCACCGATCACACAGCTTAGGCTCCAGATGCCTGGATCCTGCAAATTCTTGATGAACCCGTCGGGCTTGAAGGAGCCATCGAAATCCTGGACGGCCGCAACCAGCATGCTGCCGATCGGATAGAAGACGAAGACGAAGACCAGGAATACCAGGAGTGAGATCGACCCGACGACGAAGGCGTCGCCTTTCATCACGCCGCGTTCGACAAGACCTAAGGCGAACATGAGCACGAAGACGATCGCCATGGAGACGGCACCGGCACCCATCGAAGGTTGCCCATCAGAGAGTGGCCCAAAAAGGGATTCGCTGATCCCCCAGGTCCATCCGGAAAACCCGACCGCAAGTCCCTGAAGGCAGAGATAGACGAGACCCGCTGCACCTGCTGCCGCGAAGAACGCACCGCGGCGCATTGGGTCAGCGATGAAACGCGAGCCAAGGCCGAGACCGAAGAAGATAACGACACCGAACAACCAGAGGCGACTATAGCCCAGCAATTGCAGCAGGCCTGGCGCCGTCTCCTCAGAAAAGGGAAAATTGCCAAGCCAGTTCAGGCCGAAAAAGCCGGACTCCAGCCGATACCAGGGAAGCAGAATGAAGGACGCGGCCCCGAAGGCGAGCAACAGGTCCAGTCTGCGGTTGCCATATCTCATGGTCGACCTCATTCGTAAATCTAGCAAAGGTGAGAGGGGCCGGCAGCCCGCTGACCGCCGGCCGGAAGGATCACGTATCAGTTGGCGACAGCGCCGACTTCACGATCCCAGCGCTCGAGCAGCGCCTTGCGCTTTTCCGGGTCGCCATAGGTCTTGAAATCGTAGTCGATCAGCTTGATGTCCTCGAACCGCGGCGCTTCCTTCGGAATCTCGGCGGTCTTGTTGGACGGGAGCTGGAAGGATTTGGCATCCTTCATCCGGGATTGGACCTCCGGCTTCAGCGACCAATCGTACCAGGTCTTGGCGTTTTCCATGTTGCGGGCGCCCTTGACGATCGACATGGAGCCGATCTCGTAGCCGGTGCCTTCGCAAGGAGCGATCGACTTGACGGGGAAGCCCTCAGCAGTCTGGGCCACCGCATCATGCATGAAGACGATGCCGAGGCCGGTTTCGCCACGGGCAGCAGCCTTGACCGGCGCAGAGCCGGACTTGGTGTATTGCGAGATATTGGCGTTGAGGGACTTCAGATATTCGAAGGCCTTGTCTTCGCCCATGATCTGTACGAGCGATGCGAGTGCGGTGTAGGCGGTACCCGACGAATTGGGGTTGGCGATCTGGATCTCACCTTTCAGTTCCGGCGCCAGAAGGTCGGCCCAGCACACCGGTTCCTTATAGCCCTTCTGCTTGAAGATCTCGGTGTTGTAACCCCAACCGAGCGCGCCGGCATAGACGCCGACGGTCTTGAAGCCAGAGCTCTCGGCCTGGCTCTTTGCCCAGTCCTGCAATTCGTCGAGCAGAGGCGACTTGTATTCTTCGGTCAGTCCTTCGGACGCCGCTTGAAGATGGGGGTCGCCGGTGCCGGCCCACCAGAGATCAGTCTTCGGGTTGCGCGCCTCGGCCCGGATCTTGGCATAGGCCTCGCCAGAGGACATGCGCACCATGTTGACCTTGATGTCATGGTCTTTCTCGAAGTCGCTCTTCATCTGCTCACAGATGACAACGTCTGCGGCGCAGATGACATTAAGGTCGCCAGCGGCGAGCGCTGCGCCCGCACTTAGGCTGGTCGTGGCGAGAAAAAGGGTGGAAAGCACTGTCAGTCGCATGGGTATCCTCCTGTTTTTGCGTCTGATGGAAGTCGAAGAAAGCGGACAAGCCTTCGGCGGCAGCGCCGCTGAGGCGCAGTGGCAGATGGTCCTGTCTGAAGAAATCAGTTCGTCGGGTTGATCTCGCTATCGAAGCGGCTCAAGAGCCGACTTCGCTGTTCGGGCGAGCCGAAGGTGGCAAAGTCATAATCCACCATCTTGATCATCGAGATATCGGGGGCGGCGGGCGGCAGCACGGCCCGGGCATTGGATGGCACCTGGTTCTGGCCCGCAGCGGCACCCGTCGCCTGACCTTCGGGGCTGAGCGCAAAGTCGACGAAGCGGCGTGCTTCTTCCAGATTGCGGCTGCCCTTGACGATGCTGACAGCACCGATTTCGTATCCGGTTCCCTCGCAGGGCGCGACGATGACGAGGGGAGCGCCCGCCTGCTTCTGGGTCACGGCGTCATGCATGAAGGAGATGCCGATGGTGATCTCTCCCCTGCCCGCAGCCTTGACCGGTTCGGCCCCGGCCTTGGTGTATTCCATGATGTTGCCGTCGAGTTCACGCATATAGGCGAAAGCCTCGTCCTCGCCGAGCAACTGCACGAGCGTCACAAGCGTTGTGAACGCGGTGCCTGACGAATGCGGGTTTCCTGACAGGATATGGCGGCGATAGACCGGCTTGGCGAGATCCCTCCAGCAGTTGGGTGCCGGCAACCCTGCTGAAGCGAGAAGATCTGTGTTGTAGGCAAAGCCGAGCGCACCGGCATAGAGGCCAACGGCCGTGCCGCCAGACAAAGAGAAAAAGTTTCGCGCCCAGGGCAGAAGGTCTGCTTCCTGTTGGGGCCGATGGGGCTCAAGGAGCCCTTCATAGGCGGCCTGAAGGTGCGTTACCCCAGTTCCGCCCCACCACACATCGACCGTCGGCGCATCCTTCTCAGCCCGAACGTAGTCGAGTATCTCCCCGGTGCTCATCCGCGGCATGTTAATCGCCAGGCCGGTCTTAGCCTCGTAGGTCTTCTCCATGACGGCGCACCAGACCTCGTCAACACCGCACAGAATGTTCAGAGTGTCGGCTGCCCGGGAACCCGGAGCCGCGGCGAGGGTCACAAGTACCCCGGCGCCGAAGGCGGTCAATAACTTCACGTCGTCCTCCCTTGGAACCTCCCCGTTCCAATGACTGAAGCATGTCCATATCGGTTCCGGCTGGCAACCCTGAGAATGGTTACCGATCTTTCAACACGGCCGCCTCCATGCGTTTCAGAGATTTCAAATATTACAATTGTGACGTCAGGCGATAACCAGCAAATCTTTGGCGTTTTCTCCCTGCCCGGTTATGATGCCCATGGGAGGACTGCAACGTGTTGAACCAGAAGGTGAAAATTCTGATCGTCGAGGACGATCCGGATATGGCGGAGCTCATCTGCGATCTGGTGGAGGCAGAAGGCTGGATACCAGTGACCGCCCCATCTGCCGAAGCTGCACAGGAACGGATGCAGCATGAGACCGTGCAACTGGTTCTGGTCGACCACAATCTGCCGGGCCTTTCGGGCCGAGCCTTCGCGCAGCGTCTGAGGGCGCAGACCGATGTCGGCATCGTCATGGTGACGGCAGCAGGAAGTGCGACGGATCGGGTGCTGGGGCTCGAAACTGCGGCGGATGACTACGTGGTCAAACCCTTCGAACCGAACGAACTCACAGCACGGATCAAGGCCGTGCTCCGTCGGACCCATCCGCAACTTCGCCACGACAGGGAGAGTGAACGCGAGCAGGCGCCAACGGCGCTCAGGCTCGGCGAATGGGCCGTCGATCTCAGTCAACGCCGCGCCGTCTGCCTCGTCGATCCGACAAAGACGCTGACGGCAGCCGAGTTTGCCCTGCTCGAGATCCTCGCCGAGACGCCGAACACCCCCGTGAGCCGCGCCCAGATTCTCGACCGTATGGGCGCTGACTCTGATCGTTTCGTTGATCGCAACGTCGATGTCCTGGTGCTACGTCTCAGGCGTAAGATCGAGCGCAACCCCGACCTGCCCCGCCATATCCAGACGCGACGCGGGAAGGGTTATGTGCTGCACACCGACGACGCCGGATTGGTGCCTTGATCAACCGCGCCTTCCTCTCCTCCATCGCCTTTCGATTGCCCTTCGCAATCGCCTTCATCTGCGTCTCCGTTCTCCTTCTGTCGACCGTCGCCATCTATGGTCTACAGAGGGCACGCAGTGAAATGTCAGCCTACAGCGTGCAGGCCTTTTCGAGCCTCGCCAAGGCATCGCTCGTCTCTAGGCAGGTCTCCGACCTCGTCTCAAGTGCGCCGTTTCTGATGAATGCCACGTCCCCCTATCGTGTTTCGAGCGAAAGCCGCGCCGTGGTCGCCCAGGTTGAGGCGCTCCTGACGACCATGTCGCCGGATGAGGACGGCACTGGATTGCAGGGCTTTGAAGCACGCCGGATCATCAAACTACTTGAAAGTATCGAAGGGCAAACACTCGCACTGGCTCAGAACGCTGATGCGGCGCAAGCACACAAGGCTGAAGCCGCTGTTGCACTGGGAGAGATCGCGACCGCACGGGCCATTCAGGATCAGGATCTGCGCCAGCGTCTGAATGGCATCGCACAATCCGCATCGACATCGGACAGCCTCTTCCAGCTCGGAGAACTTCAACGACGCTTCGTGGCAGAGACGACCGTCCGAATGCAGGTACCGGGACCTAACTTGAGGGTATCGCCTGAGCAGCTTGAGCCCTACCGCAGGATCTTCGAGGCACAGACGCGCTACCTCCTCGAAATGTTCACAATCCGCGCATCCGTCTCGCGCCTGCACACAGTCTCGCGTGATCTTTCGCAGGCGACGGAAACCCAGAGCGCGCTGGTGGCCAATGCGCTCAACCAAAACCTCGAATCCACATCCAGTGCCTTGCGGCAGTTGCTCGTGATGATCGTACTTGCATCCTTCGCAGTCGTCATCCTCGCTATCATCTCCATCCGCTCGGTCATGCGTGTTTCACACGGGATCGGAGATCTCTCGCGCGGCATGAACGCCCTTGCCCGCGGGGAGGGAAATGTCGGACCACCGCTCTATGCCGGGACGGAGACGGAACTGATCCGGTTGCTCGACGCGTTTCGCGCTTTCAAGGAGAGCGTCGATCGCGTGTCCCGTCTGAGACGCACGGCAGAAGCGGCTGCACGGACTATCCGATCGACATTCCGGTCGATGAATGAAGGGATCGCCCTCTTCGATCCGACAGGCCGACCGATCACCATGAACCGTCGTATCATCGAACTGATGCGGCAGACGGGCTCGTCGCGGAAGATGTCGCTGCGCCGGTTCGTTGGAACGGTCCCGGAGATCGATCCCCTTCTCATGCCAAACGAAAACGAGAGCGGCTCGCTCGTCGAGCGTCAGATGCTGCGGCACCGGTTCATCGACGACCAGGTGGTGGAGATTTCTGCATCAAGGCAACCTGATGGCGGCGTGGTCCTGCTCGCCCGCGATGTAACGGCCATGGATCGCCAGGAGATCGAGGCGGCCCGCGCCCAGCGCCTGGATGTGGTCATGCGCATGACGCATCAGGTGAGCCACGAGGTTGGCAACATGATCGGCATCATCACCGGAAGTCTTGGCCTACTCGAGCGCGAACCGGGGTTCACCGAACGGCAGAAGCGCCACCTCGGGCGCATACGCAAGGCCGCTGAACGAGGGCGCGCACTCGCCTCCAGCATGTTATCCGTCGGCAGTCAGCAGCAGATCCGTCCAGCCTCGATCGAGGTTGCCACGATCCTTCAAGGGATGGCTGATGTATTGGAAATGGCAATTGGCACCCGCAATCGTCTGGAGCTGGAGCTTGGAGCCAATCTACCAACCGTCAGCCTTGATCCTGCGCTGCTGGAGCAATCAATACTCAACCTTTGCCTCAACGCATCTGCAGCCATGCCAGATGGCGGAGTGGTCCGCGTGGAAGCGCGGGGGGAGGCAGACACCGTGACCATCGCGGTCATTGACCAGGGTGTGGGCATGTCTCCTGAAGTCCTCGACCAGGCGATGGAACCCTACTTTACCACACGATCGAAAACCGGAGGGTCCGGCCTCGGGCTCGCCATGGTCTATGGGTTCGTCCGACAGTCCGGCGGTGAAGTCAGGATTACCTCTCGCTTAGGGGAAGGCACACGCGTGGAGCTTTGTTTCCTTCCGTCGAAGTCGGATACGACGTCTTGGCAGGCGGAACACGAGGGGGTCTGCGCTACCCAATGAAGGCGTTTAGCCTTGACCATTCAATAGGGGCAAGCACAATAAACCCTTGAAAAATGAAAGAATCCACGCCCTGCAGGCGAGCCATTCCATGTCGGTTCATGCTGGAAATCAGCGACTGTTTCTCACACGAGAAAGCGACGCCTTCTCAAGAACTTGAGCAAGCCTGACAACTGATGTCTGGCCATCCTTCCTGCTCGAAACGGGTTCCGCAGAATTGGCTGGGGACCCGCAGGTAGCGTCCGTACTCGGGGAGTGAAGAATAAAGCGGTGGAGTTGCGCTTGGCAGCAGCTCAACCCATTGGGGCACGTGCATTTTTGCCATTACGACGTGTTTCGTGCGCTTCAACCGGCTCTCTTCTCGACGCTCGGGCCGACCGATGCCGATGACGGTTCCTGTTGTTGAAGCGTGAAGAGGGACCATGCGGAAATGAAAAGGGCTGCGATCAGGGGCCCGATGACAAAGCCGCTCAGGCCGAAGAGGGAAATTCCGCCGACGGTGGAGATTAGGACGACATAATCCGGCAGTCTGGTCGCCTGCCCCACCAGAGGAGGACGAAGGAGGTTGTCAATCAACCCTATGACGAGGGCGCCGATCACCACCATCACAATGCCCTTGATCCACGAGCCGATGAGGAAGAGCCAGATGGCGGCTGGCACCCAGACAATCGCCGCACCGATCGCAGGCAGCATAGACAGGATGGTCATGACGACGCCCCAGAGCAGTGCGGCCTCGATCCCGAGGGCCCAAAAGGTCAAGCCGCCGATCACGCCCTGAATGATCGCAATGATCACATTACCGCGAACCGTGGCGCGGACAACGGCGGCGAACTTGTCGACAAACTGGCGCGTATAGTCGTCACTGAGCGGAATGGAGTGGCGCAGGGTTCTTGCCAAGGATGCGCCATCCCGAAACAGGAAGAACAAGAGATAGAGCATCAGACCCATGCTGATGAAGAACTGCAGCGTGTTCTGTCCGAAGCTCAACACACCGCCGGCAATCGACTGGCCCGCCTCCATAAAACCAGATGACAACTTCGTCCATAACTCGGAAAAGCCTTCCAGCTTGAGCGAGGTCAGCCAGTTGTCGAGGAAGGCAGGAAGGATGGATTGAAGACGCAGCAGGTGGGCGTTCAGATCGATTTCATTGCTGCTGATGCGTTGGTAGAGGCTCGAACCCTCCTGGATCAGGGATGCCAAAATGGCGAGTGCCGGCAGGATGACGAGGCAGATACACAGAAGCAGTGTCAGCAGCGCCGCGATCGTGGAACGGCCTCCCACCCAGCCTTCGATCCACTTGTGGACGGGAAAGAACAGGATTGCCAGGATGACGGCCCAGAGAACCGCGGTGTAATACGGTATAAGCAGCCAGAGGAAGGCCACCGTCACGATGACCAGGAGCACATAAAAGCTTGCTCTTTGGATGGACATTCTCGCGTGTTCTTTCTGTTGCGGCTCGGGAGAGAGAGGTGGCTATCTTCGAGGTCAGCTGTCGCCAGCACGTGCCGCACGACTGCGGCTCGCCGATTGTTTCACTTTATCCGCCGGCGCCGAAAGATCCATTCTTGGCCATCTCCGGATCCCTACGTTGCCCGCGCTCGCCTCGATCGCCAGTATGACCGCAATGGACAGGTGCACACCATCACCGACCTCCTCTTGCGTCAAACCAGGCATGGCCCGTGCGGCTGTGAATTGTTGTCCCTACATCAGGTCTGCTCCTCCAGACTAGCCAAGCCAAAGCAGGAACCGGCCCTTGGTGATCACGAAGACAAAAAAGCAAACGCGGCCATCAAATTTTAATGACCGACTGCAACGACACCACAGCCACAAGATCTCCGCCGGCCGTCATGACCTCAAGCTGGCGGCCATCTATGATCGCCTCGCCGACGACAGCCTCGATAACCATTTCCTTCGCAGCCGATATGGCTCCACGTCGAGCCGCAGCGTCGTCCAAGAACTCGACACCTTCGACATCCAGCTCCAATTCGTTACGCTCGCGAATGTGAAAGAAATATCTTTGCATTCACGTCAACGGCATTCCCTTTGGAAGGTTCCGATCCGGTCGCCGGGCGGATTGATAGGAGATCTAGGATGTGCGCCCCAAGCCGACAACCAGCCGACAGAGCCGCCTATCGCTTGGACTACTTCGTCGTGTCGGGTTGATAGGATCTCCGGCATGCCCTATCCTTCTGCTAATACAATACAAATTAGCGGGCCGGCTCGAGTATGAGCCGCACCGCAGGGCCGGGACAATTCATGGAGCGTTACGCACCGGGCAAGGCCCAAAAGTTCGTCGTCATGGCGATCGTGGCGGCGTGGGTGGGCTTTATCGCCCTGGCGTCCTCCTGGGCATTTCAGTCCTACCAAGCGACAGTCAAGGCGGCAGAGGAGCGCGTTGCAACCTCCAGCCTTGTTGTCGCAACGCACGCGAAATGGATCTATGAGTTCGGCGGGCAAGCCACGCGGCGGCTTGCCGATCTCGTCGAATCTGGTCGGGCCCCGTTGCAGGTCAACACGGTACAGGACATCAAGGGCGCTCTGGAAGGACTGCCGGGAGCCGTCAAGGCCTATGTGGTCGCCGCTGATGGAAAAACCCTTTACTCGACTGACCCGGATCTGAAGCCAATCGACATCCGGGATCGCGAGTATTTTAGAGAGCTCGCAGCTGGCCGTGAGGACTACGTCTCCTCACTTCTGATCAGTCGACTCAGTGGCGAGCAGATCTTCGTATTCAGTCGCAGGTTCGAGCTAAACGGGGCTTTTGCAGGCGTCGTCACGGTGTCGCTCTCGACAGATTTGATGCAGCCGATCTGGGAGGCCGTCAATCTAGGGGGTAATTTCGCCGTCAGCTTTATCCGAGAGGACGGGCAACTGGTCGCGCGCTACCCCAAGCCGGAAGCCGGTCTCGATATGAGCGGCTATGTGCTTTTCACAGACTATCTAAAGCGCCAATCAAGCGGTACCTACACTGCTGCTGCATCACCGCTCGATGGTGTGCAACGGATCGTCGGATACAGAAAAGTTGAGGACACCCCCTTCGTCGCGGTCGCAGCCGCAGATCTGGGCGTACTCATGCGGCCCTTCTGGCACAACATCCAAGTTTTGTCGGTGGTCACCGCTCTCGCCTGCCTGGGTTCGGTCGCTGCAGGGTTTCGGATCAGAAGCCTGCTCCGCATCCAGGATGGCCAGGCAGCGGCGCTTCAAAACGCACTGGATAAAAATGAGCTTCTCCTGCGAGAGATCCATCATCGGGTGAAGAACAACCTTCAGTCCGTCATGTCGCTGATCCGCATCCATCTGAAGCCGGGAGAGCAGTCACAGGCCTTGAGTGACCGCATCAAAGCGATGGTCGCCGTGCACGAACTGATCTACCAGCACGATGCATTCGAAGCCCTTGACGCGGCCCAACTGGTCCGGCGGGTCACGGAGAACGTGATCTCTGCCTATGGTAGTGGGGTTGCCATCGACTTTGACCTTGCCCCGCTTTGCGTATCCAATGACCGAGCGACAGCACTTGCCCTGCTCGTCAACGAGGTCGTCAGCAACAGTCTCAAATACGCGTTCGGGGGTAAGGACAGCGGCAGAATCCAGGTCCGTCTCCACAAGGAAGAGACCGGCGATATGTCACTGCTCGAAGTGTCGGACAACGGGATAGGTTTCGACACGGCGGCAGCCGTCAGGGGCACCGGGACAAAGCTCATGGAAGGCTCCATCAGGCAACTTGACGGCAGCTACACCCTGGATGGCAGTGACGGCACCCATTTTTCCGCGCGAGTGAGGCTGATCTAGTCATTGCCTGCAATGACGATATTCGAGCGGGAGATACCTGACAGTATCAACCTCGACGCAGATCGATACGACTGGTGACGATCGACTGGCCGGTGGCGGGATCCGTATCGACAGTCATCAGACGCAGTCCGGAATCGCCGATCTTCTCGATCGTCATCTGCGCGCGACGGTCGCCATTGACCTCTTTCGCCCAGGTGATGCCAAGATTGATCTTGTCTCCGGCACGCTGTCCGCCCAGTCCTGCAGTTCCAGTGCCAGCCCCGACATAAGAGCCGGCGTATCGCGTTCCGCTGGCCTTGAGATCGGCGCTGATGGCACGCGAGAATATCGCAAGGCTCGTGCATCTTCCGTCAAGCGAGAGCGATTGGGGCGTCGTGGCCGACGTAAAGCTGCAGGTCACGTTTATCGGCGCGGAATTGGCCCGCACCTTGACTGTGCCCTTGCCGCTCCAGCTCCCGGCAGTGGACTTCAGAAAGACTGGGTCCTCGGCATGGGCGATGCTGTCCGAGGCCAAGACGATCACCGTAGCGGCAGCCATGGACCTGGCAGAAAAACTGATCATGGACTTATCCTTCAATAGCGGACCACTGGCACACTGGTAGCGGCTGATTTCGCAAGAGGTTATGGGGCAACCTCTGGGGAGGCAGGAAGTTCCGGAAATTAGTCATCTTCGGCATAAGCCTAGAAGCAGTGTTCAAGCCGCCTCTGATTCACAACGGGCACAGTGAGGCAGCCTCGGCGCAAAGCCCGATGTGTATGATAGGCTTCACTTCATCAGTCCTGCCGCCCGCAATGCGTCCTCGATGACCTCCTGAATCCCCTGAGGCGTCTGTGGTTGACCAGGCTGTGACGGAGCGCCCGGCGCCTCTGACGCTGCAGGCGCTTCTCTCCGCTCAAAGACGGGGGTCAGGCCCCAAGGCTCGCGCGATATGCACGGTCGAGGAAATCCCGGCATCGAGCATATGGGCGGTAGGCCGGCCGTATCCGGAGGCTGCATCGACGGGTGTTCCGTGACCCATTCCGACGATGCGGTAGTGCTCGATGGCATCGCGGCCGGATGCGTCTTTCCAGGTTTCCAGCGCGTAGCCGCCATCTGCTCCAAGCCCTATGATTACCTCACCATCACCGAAGCAATGGCGCGCCTGCTTGCGAGCGACGACCCGAAGGCCCGGTCGTTCTGAAGCAGAGACAATGGCTGGCCCCCATCAACTGGGGGCCGAACCGCTTACTTCGGTACGGAAGCCTTGCCCAGCTTCACGGACGGCTCTCGTCCCCAGACCCTGAGCTTGCCAAGGGACGATACGAACCCATCCAGCCCCTCCTCACCCGGCAATTCGATCACGCCTTCATCGAGGGCCTCCGCAATGCCGGCCTTTTCGAGAAGCGGCATGGCTGATGGGTCGAAGCCGATGAACTTGCAATGCTGGAAGGCATCGGCGACGAAATCCCGTGCGGTTGCCTCCTTGACGAGGTCATCCATTGCCTCTGCCGATGTCAGCAGGGCGACGGCATCGAAGAGGACCGATGGCCCGCCATCGATCATGTGGTGGACCTCGATCCAGGTCCCATCCGACGCCTTGACCCCGCCGACCTTCGGCGCAATCAACTCGAAGATGCCTTTTTCCTTGGTGATCGCCGCTGTCAGACCTTTGAGCAGCTTTGCATCGACGCCATCGGTGATCAGGATGCCGAGCTTGCGGCCTTCGAAACGTTTCGGCCCGCGTTCCACGATGCTGAGCGATGGCGCCGGCTCCAGATCCTGGCGCGTGGGCATCGCTGCATCCGCCGCTTTCGGCATCGACTTGACCCCGAGCTTCTGGGCCACCGTGTTTGCCAGCGTCTCATCGATGTTGAGAAGATGGGAGACCATGCGCTCACGGATTGCGGCGGTTTCCACCTTGCTCAGTTCGAAGGTCAGGGCCGTAGCGATATGGCGCTGCTCCGGGGGCGTCTGGCTGATGTAGAACTGCCGCGCCTGGCTATAGTGGTCGGCAAAGCTTTCGGGGCGCAGACGTGCCTTGGTGCCCTGCTCTTCAGCCGGGAAATGGCGATAGCCTCGCGTCGGCGATTCCCGCGGCCCTTCGCCAAAGGAGTTGGGCTGGTAGTTCGCCCGCCCAACCGGATTGCGCATCGCCATGTGGCCATCCTGCTGGAAGGTCGCAAAGGGACATTTGGGCGCATTGATCGGCAGATGGGTAAAGTTTGGCCCACCCAGACGCTTCAGCTGCGTATCGAGATAGGAGAAATTGCGGCCCTGCAGCAGCGGATCATTGCTGAAATCGATGCCCGGCGGCACGTTCTGGGTCATGAAGGCAACCTGTTCGGTCTCCGCAAAGAAGTTGTCGGGCATGCGATCGAGCACCAGCCGGCCGATGGCGACAGGCGGGAGGATTTCTTCGGGAATGATCTTGGTCGGGTCGAGGACGTCGAAGTCGAAGCTGTCGGCAAACTCCTGATCGAACAGCTGAACGTGCAGCTCCCATTCCGGGAAATTGCCGGACTGGATGGATTGCCAGAGATCGCGGCGATGGAAATCCGGATCGGCGCCGTTGATCTTGACGGCCTCGTTCCAGGCCACTGACTGGAGACCCAGCTTCGGCTTCCAGTGGAATTTGACGAAGGTGGATTCGTCCTTTGCGTTGACAAAGCGGAACGTGTGAACGCCGAAACCTTCCATGAAGCGGAAGGAGCGCGGGATTGTCCGGTCCGACATGATCCACATGACCATGTTCATGCTCTCAGGCGTAAGGCTGATGAAATCCCAGAAGGTGTCATGGGCCGTCTGCGCCTGCGGGAAAGCCCGGTCCGGCTCCTGCTTGGCGGCATGGATTAGATCCGGGAACTTGATGGCATCCTGGATGAAGAAGATCGGGATGTTATTGCCGACGAGATCCCAGTTGCCCTCCTGGGTATAGAGCTTGACGGCAAAGCCGCGGACATCGCGGGCAAGGTCGGCGGAGCCCTTGTTGCCGGCAACGGTCGAGAAACGAACGAAGGCTTCCGTTCTCTCTCCTGGACGCTGGAAGAGATCGGCCTTGGTGTAGTCGGCAAGGGACTCGTAGGTTTCGAAATAGCCGTGCGCGCCATAACCGCGGGCATGCACCACCCGCTCCGGAATGCGCTCATGGTCGAAGTGGAACATCTTCTCGCGGAAATGGAAATCATCCATCACCAGCGGACCACGTGGCCCAACGCGCAGCGAATTCTGGTCATCGGAAACCGGGCCGCCCTGAGCTGTCGTCAGCAGGGGCGCATCACCTTCGGCGATCTGATGCAACTCGCCGCCTTCGCCGCGCTGCATGGTCTGGTCGTGGATCTTGACCGTTGAAGTTTTGGGCCCCGCGGACCCACGGGTAGATGTCTTGGCCATAGAGAACTCCTGAAATCCCTGCTTGGATTGGGGATGGCTTGAAAAACAAAAGACCGCCTCAAAGGGCGGTCTTTCAGTCACTGAAGGCGGCTTAGCTGGCCTTCTTCATGCTCTTGACGTTCGCGGAGGCTTCGCCGAGAGCCGTCAGTTTCTCGTCGGTTGCAATCTCTTCCTGGAGATTGGCATCCAGCAACGGGATCGCATCCTTCAGACCGAGTTGCTTCGCCCAGGACTTGAGCGTGCCGTAGCGAGCGATTTCATAATGCTCGACAGCCTGTGCCGATGAGATGAGACCCGCATCAAGGGCAGCCGTGCCCTTGTAGTCTTCCATGATCTCTTCGCCTTCGGCGATGATGCCCTGGATGGCTTCGCAGGTCTTGCCGCGCGGCGACTTGCCGAGCAGTTCGAACACCTGTTCCAGACGTTCGATCTGGCCCTGGGTTTCCTCGCGGTGCTGCAGGAAGCCAGCCTTGCCCTCTTCCGACTGCGCTGCACGCGCCATTTTCGGAAGAGCTTTCAGGATCTGCTTCTCGGCGAAATAGATGTCCTTGAGTGTATCAAGGAATAGGTCGGACAAAGTCTTTTCGGTAGCCATTGGGATTTCCATTCAAATGTTGTGAAGTATCGAGTGCCCAACCTTTCACTGTCTCAATGGTTCCCGCGCTGCGGGTCGGTCCATCCTCCTGGCGCCAACATTGAGCGCGACCTCTCACTTTACGGAAATTGAAATTCCGACATGTGGAGTCCGAAGGCTGGGATCAGAATGACACGAGGGCTCCATACCCGGCTCAAGCCCGAAAACGATGAAGCCCGGCGCAGTGGCCGGGCCTCACTTATGCATTGCGTCACATTGATGCGGACATCTCAGTGGCGGTGCTCAGGCATGTCCTTGAGCTGGTCCTTGGTCCAGGTCGTAACGGCATGGACGTCGCCATCTTCGTCACGCATGAAGTCAAGATCCGTCAGCGGTACGGCCACGGGCTTGGCTCCGATCCCAAGGAAACCGCCGACGTCGATGATCGCCTGACTGCCGGCACCGGCGCCGTGGACATGATCGACCTTACCGACCTTGTGGTCGTCGGCACCATATACCGTCGCACCTTCCAGGACTGCTGGAGTAAGTTCGGTCGCGGCAAGACGAACATGATTGCTGTGGTCCATGATTTCCTCCTGTTGTTGATGAATAGAGAAAACCCTTCCGAGGGAGATCTGTTCCCAAAAGGTCTTCGGTGTCCCTTTGTCGGGCATGTCCGCAGTGGACGCTGTTATCCCCCTGACTGACACACCTCACGCAATGCTGGACGAGATCTGTTCAAGACGTGAAGAAAATCGACCTTGCCATGGAACCTGTCGGCGCCCCGGACGTTCATTGAAGCCGAAATGTGCGGCGAGTTTTGACGGAAGCAGCATGACCCTCAACATTTCGGATTCGCATCAGGACATTTTCATCGGCGACAGTGAAATGTCGCAACTGATGCGACGGCATGATTGGGCAGCAAGTTCGCTTGGCCCGCCGGATCGATGGCCGGAGGCTCTGAAGGTGGCAATCCGCCTGCTTCTGACCTCGAAATTCGAGATGTGGCTGGGCTGGGGACCTGATATCGCCTTCTTCTACAATGACGCCTATCGGCCGACTTTGGGCATCAAGCATCCCAACGCCCTTGCCGTCCCCACGCACGTTCTCTGGGCGGAAATCTGGGATGACATCAAGGATCGGTTGGCGACCGTTTATGATACTGGCGAGGCCACCTGGGACAGGGCGCTTCTGCTTTTGCTTGAGCGCGGTGGATATCCCGAAGAGACTTATCACACCTTCTCGTACAGTCCGCTGATCGGGGATACCGGCAAGGTGGAAGGCGTCTTCTGCGCCGTCACGGAAGAGACCGAGCGGGTCATAAGCGAGCGCCGCATGGCGACACTGCGAACGCTCGCATCTGGCCTTGCCGCCGCCGACATCGAAAGCGAGGTTCTAGAGGCATCTCACATCGCATTACGCGAAAATCTGCATGATCTGCCCTTCAGCGCTCTCTACATCTTCGACGATGAAGGGAATGCACGCCGTCAATGGATCTGCGGCGCAGAAGGTTGTGATGAATTGCTTCCCGCAGCGGTCTGCCGATCAGATACGACATGGCGCATGGGAAAAATCTGGGACAAGCAGGCGGTCGAGCTAGTGGAACTCTCGGGCGCTCACGACGTCCCGCGCGGGGTCTGGCAAACCGCACCGACGCAGGCAGCGGTCGTTCCACTGATCGGCCAAGGCGGTGACAAGGCACGGGGCGTTCTGATCAGCGGGCTTAATCCGTATCGGACGGTCAGCGACGAATACCTGGACTTCTTCAGGCTGATTGCCGGCCAGATCAGCTCGCGCCTTGCCAGTGCCGAAGCATTCGAGTCGGAGAAGCGGCGATCGGCGGCCCTTGCTGAGGCAGCCGATCTGCGCGAAAAGGCGGCCGTCGCCCTGGAGCAGCTCAATCGTCAGCTTTCCTCGGAAGTCGAGCTTCGCACTGCCGAGCGCGACCGCATGCGGGCACTCTTCCAGCAGGCTCCGAGTTTCATGTGCATTCTCAGTGGTTCAGAGCACGTATTTGAGCTGGTGAACGACGCTTATCTGCAACTTGTAGGGAACCGTATGTTGCTCGGCCTGACCGTCCGGCAAGCGCTTCCGGAGGTGAAGGGACAGGGGTTCTTCGAGTTGCTGGATGGGGTGTTCCAGTCCGGCAAACCCTATATCGGACGGAACCTCAAGGTTCACCTTCAGCGCGAGGGCGCGACGAGTCCCGAAGAGCGGTTCCTCAACCTCATCTATCAGCCGATCTTTGATCAGGCTGGTCATGTCACCGGAATCTTTGTCGATGGTTTCGATGTGACCCATCAGCGGCGGGCGGAGGAGCAGCTCCATACCCTCAACCATACACTCGAGCAAAGAGTGGAGCAGCGTACCCATGAGCTGAGAACGGCTCTTCTGGAGCTGGAGAAGGAAACTGTCGAACGCGAAACCGTGCAACTCGCCTTGAGGCAGGCACAGAAAATGGAATCGCTTGGCAACCTGACGGGCGGTGTCGCCCACGACTTCAACAATCTTCTTCAGGTCGTTGGGGGCAACCTGCAGCTTCTGTCCAAGGATGTAGAAGGCAACGCGCGCGCCGAACAGCGCCTGCAGAACGCCTTGTCCGGCGTCACCCGTGGCGCGAAACTGGCTTCACAGCTACTAGCCTTCGGACGTCGGCAACCGCTTGAGCCAAAAGTCGTCAACGTACGCCGGCTGATCCAGAACATGGATGACATGCTTCGCCGTGCGCTGGGTGAGGAAATCGAACTGGAGACGGTGGTTTCCGGAGGCCTGTGGAACACTTTGATCGATCCTAGCCAGCTCGAAAATGCGATCCTGAACCTGGCGATCAACGCGCGCGATGCTATGGAAGGCCGTGGACGGTTGACGATCGAAGCCGCGAATTCCGTCCTCGATGACGAATATGCCCGCACACATGACGATGTGCGCGCTGGCCATTATGTGATGGTTGCGGTCTCCGATACCGGATCGGGTATCCCCCTCGATATCATCGAGCACGTCCTGGAGCCCTTCTTCACGACCAAATCGGACGGCAAGGGCAGTGGTCTTGGACTGTCGATGGTGTACGGCTTCATCAAGCAATCCGGAGGCCACCTGAAGATCTACAGCGAAGCTGGGCATGGCACGACCATGAAGCTCTACATGCCGCGCACCAACCAGGTCGAGGACAGCCTCACGGATCTAAGCGCTGCGCCGGCAAAGGGCGGCACCGAAACGGTTCTTGTCGTGGAAGACGACGATGGTGTACGCGAGACATCTGTCGCGTTGTTGGCTGATCTTGGATATCGCGTCTTGAAGGCGCATGATGCCCAAGCGGCTTTCGCCATCGTCAACAGCGGCGTACAGATCGATCTACTTTTCACCGATGTGGTCATGCCGGGGCCGATGCGAAGCACCGAACTCGCCCGGAGGGCCAAGGCGCTCTTTCCACGCATGGCCATACTCTACACCTCCGGCTATACCGAGAATTCCATCGTGCATGGCGGCAAGCTTGATGTCGGCGTCGAGCTTTTGTCCAAGCCCTATACGCGGGAAGCCCTGGCGCGCAAGGTACGCCACGTGCTCGGCAATGCACAGCAGCATCAGATTGCCGTTGAGCGGATGGCACGCGAGCATCAAGCCGCCGCTGAAAACTCGCCCGCCTCGGCGCCCGAGCCAACGAACCGAACCACGTTTGAGAAGATGCGAATACTGATTGTTGAAGACGAGCCTCTCATCCTGATGTCGACCGTCGACATGGTCGAAGAACTCGGACACGCCGTCGACGAGGCCAGATCGGCTGAAGAGGCGATCCAGATTCTGGACAAGAAGAGCATCGACGTTCTCTTGACGGATGTGGGGCTACCCGGCATGGCAGGCACCGACCTGGCAAGGATCGTTCGCGAACGATGGCCTTCCGTCAGGATCGTCTTCGCCAGCGGCGACAATGCCGCGAAGTCGGCGTCCGGCATCACGGACGCATTGCAGCTCTCAAAGCCATTTACCATGGATGAACTCAAGGCAATTATGATGCATGTGACAAGGTAGTCTGAGCCCTCCGCCCAGTGGGTGGCTACACCGCTCGCGTCCTGCGGGGGGACAAGCGCCAATCGCGGCAACCGCTTCGGGGAGCCCATGGTCGAATTCTACGTTCTCGAACCGCCAGGCGCAGGTCTGGTTCCGACGTGGCAGTGGCTGATGGCCACCTGGTTCGGAACAGGATTGGTCGTTCCGCTCCGTGCGGGGCTTGCGGTATTCGCGCTCTTGCCGCTGCTGGTCTTGGCGATCAAGTTGCCGAGGCTCGTCGTTCCGGTGTTTGCCGTGCTCATCTTCGCCCTCGGCGTCCATGTCGCGTCAGCGATCGATCTGGAGACCGGCATAAAGGATGACCGCCGGATCGTCATCGATGAAGTGGCGGCCTTCCTAATCGGGGCCTCTCTGATCCGTCAGGCAGGCTGGCGGATGCTGGTCCCGTTTGCAGCGCTCTTCCTCTTCCTCGACCGGGTAAAACCGTGGCCGGTATCCTATGTCGAGCAAATCCCATCCGGCTGGGGCGTCATGCTGGATGATCTGGTCCCGGCGGTCGCGGTCGGTCTTCTGTTCGCGGTCGCCCAGCATTTCTGGAACCGCCAATCGCGGTGAGGCCGACCACCGACAGCTCGACCCACTTGCCGGAACAGGGCCGATGCGCGTGGCGCATCCGCCTTCACGGCGCAAGATAGATCGTCACTCGTTTTTCGGACGTCAGACCGCTGTCACCGTCTGCGAGATCCGCACCGATGACGTCGCTTGCCGCGACGCCCTCGCTTCGCATCGCCGTATAGAACAAGGAGCTGCTCTCGACGGCTGCCTGCAGCTCCAACACGTCGGATTGCCTCTTGGCAAGTTCCGGCTCGACAACTTTCATGCTGTCCGGCTTCAGCGCCACGAACTCGAAACGCGTGGCCCCGAAGACCATCTTGATTTCTTCGGCCGTTTCTCCCGCCCGCTGCACGGCCCGCAAAGCACTCTCGGCGACACGCTCGCTATCCGTTTCACTGACCTCGATGTCGTATCCAAAGAGTTCGGCAGGGTCGTCCCCAGGGTATGGTGAGGATTGCGCCAGAGCTGGGGAGGCCGCAGCGCCGCAGGCGACCATGGTCAGCACCGCGATGATACGCTTGGATGTCATGATAGTTCCTTCCGTTTCATAACCGCTTTCGTCATCCTGGCTTGATGTCTGGGGAATTGTCTCGGAAGGCAGATGGTTCCCTCGACCAAGTCCGGACGGCGGTTCGGCACTGTCGCAATGCGTCGTCGGATTGGGACGCTTGCCGGAGGGAAAACATGTTCGGAATTCCGAATTCCGACAGGTCCCTATTCGGAATTCCGAACACGCAGAAATGACGACGCGTCATAAGTCACTGATTTTCATACAATTTCAAACTGGCACACCTCTTGCTATCTGAGAGTGGACAACAAGAGGAACTCGTACCGTGAACTTTGAGTGGACCATACTAATCGCACTGGCCGGGGCAATTATCGCCAAACCGGCCTCGTCGCTGCTCGGGCGATACACCGGCTGGGTGGTAAGCCTCATACCTCTGTTCATCTTCGCCTCGCTACTCATGCATGTCGCGCCGGTGGCAGACGGACAGGCCCTGATCGCCCAACTGGCCTGGGTGCCCTCGCTCGGCGTCGAACTCGCATTCCGTCTGGACGGCTTTTCACTGCTGTTCGGCCTGCTGATCAGCGGCATCGGAACGCTGGTGGTAATCTATGCGGGGGCTTACTTCGCCGAAAAGCCGAGCGGCGAGATCGGTCGTTTCCTCAGCCTCATCATGCTGTTCATGACCGCGATGCTGGGAACCGTGCTCTCGGACAATCTCATTGTCATGTTCGTCTTCTGGGAGCTGACGAGCCTCGCCTCCTTCCTCCTCATCGGCTTCGACGGTCACAAGGAAGCGGCGCGCAAGTCGGCGCTGCAGTCGCTGATCGTCACCGGCGGCGGCGGCTTGGCACTGTTTGCCGGCATCCTTCTCATCGGCATGACGCTCGGCACCTTTTCCTTCACGGAAGTGCTGGCACGCTCGAACGAGCTGGTTACCAGCAGCTGGGCCATCCCGATCGCCATCCTGGTCATGATCGGGGCCTTCACCAAGAGCGCGCAGTTCCCGTTCCACTTCTGGCTGCCCAATGCCATGGCCGCGCCGACGCCCGCTTCCGCCTATCTGCATTCGGCGACCATGGTGAAGCTCGGCGTCTTCCTGCTGGCCCGCTTCGACGGTGTGTTTGCCGGCATGCCGGGCTTCGGACACACGCTGGTGGTCTTCGGATCTCTGACCATGATCATTGCCGCCCTGCAGGCGCTGCGTGCCGAAGGCTTTAAGGCGGTTCTCGCCCAGTCCACCGTTGCCTCGCTCGGCATTCTGGTGATGCTGATCGGCCTGACGGGTGAAGTCGCCGCTGTCGCCACCGTCGGCTTTATCCTCAGCCATGCGCTCTACAAGGCGGCCCTGTTCTTCTGCGCCGGCACCGCCATCCATGCGACCGGCGAAACCCGTCTGCACAAGCTGGCCGGCCTCGCCCGCTTCCTGCCGGTTACCGCCGTTGCTGCCGTGCTTGCCAGCCTGTCGATGGCCGGTCTGCCGCCCTTTGTCGGCTTCATCTCGAAGGAATATCTGTTCGAAGCGCAGCTCGCCAATGACTGGAATATCCTGCCGATCGCAGCCGCGGTTCTCGTCAACGCCGTCATGGTCGGCGTGGCAGGTGTCGTGTCGATCCGTCCGTTCTACCTCAAGTCAGAGACTGAACGTGAGATCCATCATGGCGAGACATCAGGCCTTCTGGCAGGACCCTTGCTGCTCGCAGCCGGCGGCATCCTGATCGGTCTCATCCCCGCGCCAGCTGGACAGTGGATCATCGGTCCGGCCGCCTCGGCACTCCTCGGTCAGCCGGTCGACGTTTCATTCAAGCTCTGGCACGGCCTGACGCCGATGCTGGTCCTGTCCATGCTCGTCGTCGCCATCGGCGCGGTTATCGTCATCCAGTGGACCCGGATCCACAACGCGCTCCGTCGTTATGACACGCTCTATGCGTTCCTCGGCGATCGCTTCTACCACAAGGCCCTGAACGGCGTTCTGGCGACGGCACGCATGTCGACGAGAGTGCTCCAGAACGGTGATCAGCATCGCTACACCACAGCAGTCGTTCTGGTGGTTACCGTGTGTCTGGCGATCGCTTTCCTGGCTGCACCTTCGGCCGACTTCCTCGCCTCAGAGGGCAGCATCCGTATCTCGGTGGCCCTCGTCCTGATGCTGACCGTCGTCGGTGCCTTGGCGACGATCATCGTTCGCTCGCTGATTGCCGGCCTTGTCTCCGTCGGCATCGTTGGCTTCGGCTCGGCCGTGATCTTCATGCTGAACGGTGCCCCGGATCTGGCGCTGACGCAGATGGCCGTCGAAACGCTGATCGTGATCCTGATGACAGCCGTACTCCTCAAGCTGCCGTCCAGGCGCCGGCATTCGCGCACGCTGTCCGAGCGCAGGCGTGATGGCATGATCGCGGTGGGCTTTGCCGGGATGATGTTCATCGCGCTTGCCTCCATCGGCGTCACGCCCATTGACCTGCGCCTGTCCGACTATTTCGGCGAGACGAGCTACCTCGAAGCCTATGGCCGCAATGTCGTGAACGTCATCCTCGTCGACTACCGCGCCATCGATACGCTCGGCGAGATCGTGGTCGTCGCCATTGCCACCATTGCCGCCTGGGGATTGCTGCGCGGCTCCCTCAAACCCGCCCGCAACAAGGAGTGACCGACCATGTCCGTCATCTTTTCCACCATGTCCCGCCTGTTCTTCGTGCTTCTGCTGGGCGCGGCTGTCTTCATGCTGTTTCGCGGCCATAACGAACCGGGCGGCGGCTTCATCGGCGGGCTGTTCGCGGCTCTCGCTTTTGCATTGCTTGCTCTCTCCGACAGCGTGGCAAAGGCTCGCAAGGCGCTGATCATCCACCCGGTCGTGCTGATCGGCCTGGGTCTCGTGCTGGCCTTCGTCAGCGGCCTCCCCGGCCTCATCTCGGATCGATCGTTCCTGACGCATTGGTGGTTCGAGCTTGGCTCCACGCATCTCGGAACCGCAACCGCCTTCGATATCGGCGTGTTCATGGTCGTCATCGGCGGCGTGCTTTCCCTCGTTTTCCGTTTTTATGAAGGAGTAGAACAGTGAGCCTGATCTACGCGTTTGCCGTCGCCGCCCAGATGGGTGCCGGCATCTACCTCCTCCTGTCGCGCCACGTCATGCGCATCCTGTTCGGGGTCGTGCTGCTGTCCACCGCAGCGAACCTTCTGATCTTCGTCGCAGGCGGCCTGCAGTTCACGGCGCCCCCCGTCATCGAACAGGGATCGCAGACGCTGGGCGAAGGGGCTGCAAATCCCCTGCCCCAGGCACTCATCCTGACTGCGATCGTCATCGGGTTTGCGCTCGTCTCGTTTGCCGCAGCCTTGGTGCTCAAGGCCTACTACACGCTCGGCTCCGTCTTTACCGACGAGCATAACGATGCCGAAGACCTCGGCTCGCCCTTCGAAAAGGAGGCCATCCGCAATGGCTGACACGCTTCTCCTCTGGCCCGTCGTACTACCGCTCATCGGCGCGGCGCTGGCTGCTGCTTTTCATTCGCGGCCGGAGGTACAACGCATCATCGCGCTCACCGTCATGATCCTGACATTCGGCGCCTCCCTCATCCTCGCCAATGCGGTCATGGCAGGCGGCATCCTGACCAAGGTATTCGGCAGCTGGATGCCCCCCTTCGGCGTCGTGTTCGCCGCCGACCGCTTCAGCGTCGCGATGGTGGTGATCTCCAGCCTTCTGGCGCTCTGCGCCCTGATCTTCTCGGTCGCAGACCTTCGCCAGCGCCAGGTCCGTGCAGGCTTCTATCCGCTATTCCTCGGTTTGATGATCGGCGTGAACGGTGCCTTTCTGACCGGCGACATTTTCAACCTCTATGTGTGGTTCGAAGTGATGCTGATCGCAACACTCGGCCTGATCACGCTGGATCGGACTCGCGCCCAGATCGACGGGGCGATCAAATATGCCGTCCTCAACCTCTTTTCGACCATCCTCTTCCTGATGGCGATCGGGTTGCTCTACGGCGCGACCGGCACCCTGAACATGGCAGACCTGGCCATGGTGCTTCCGCAAACGGAATCTTCGGCGGCGCTCACACTGTCGGCGATGCTGTTCCTGCTCGCCTTCGGCATCAAGGCTGGCTTCTTCCCGATGTTCTTCTGGCTTCCGGCCTCCTACCACACGGCATCGATCATCGTGTCGGCCGTGTTCGCAGGCCTCCTGACCAAGGTCGGTGTCTACGCACTCTTCCGCGTCTTCACCCTCCTGTTCGAAGTCGACAACGGGATCTTGAAGCCGCTGATCGCCGTGTTTGCGGCAGGCACCATGCTGTTCGGCGTTTTCGGGGCCGCCGTGCAATGGGATGTGCGCCGCATCCTGTCGTTCCACATCATCAGCCAGATCGGCTACATCATGCTGGGTCTTGCGATCGCCACGCCGCTCGCCATGGCAGGCGCGGTCTTCTACATCATCCACCATATCGTGGTGAAGGCGAACCTGTTCTTCATCGCAGGCGCCATTCACCGCGCAACCGGGACCTTCGACTTGCGTAAATCCGGCGGACTGATGAAGTCCTCCCCGATGCTGGCCGTGCTATTCGCCATTCCTGCCCTGTCCCTGGCTGGCATCCCGCCGCTCTCCGGCTTCTGGGCGAAGCTGATGGTGGTCGACGCCTCCTTCCAGGGGGATGCGGCCTGGCTTGCAGGCATCGCGCTCTTTGTCGGTCTCCTCACCATCTTCTCGATGAGCAAGATCTGGATCGAGGCCTTCTGGAAAGAGCCAGCGCGCAAGACCCGAGTGCGCGCGGTTCCCGCGGCCATGATCGCACCGATCGCGATGCTTGGAGCCATCACGCTCGCGATCGGCTTCAACCCGGAACCTCTAGTCGCGTTCTCCAACCTGGCTGCCGACAGCATCGGCAATCGTACCGAGCTGATCAGCGCCATCATTGACCGGAACACCACAGCAGGAGTGTCGCCATGACCATCGTCAAACGTATCGGCAGATCCATGACACTGGGCTTGGTCTTCATCAACGAACTCATTCGTTCGTCGATTGCCGTCGCCCGCCAGGTGCTGGGCGACAGCTCGCAGCTGAAGCCCGCAATTCTCGCTGTGCCGCTTGATCTGCGCAGCAGAGCAGGCGTTACGGCGCTTGCGAACTGCGTCAGCCTGACACCCGGCACGACCTCGCTGCATGTCAGCGAGGATCTGAGCACCCTCTATGTTCACGTTCTGGATGCGCCCCAGCCCGATGCGGTGGTGGACAGCATCAAGAACACGTTCGAGACACGCATAAAGGAGATCGAAGGATGATTGCGCTTCTGGATGGGTTTCTATCAACATTCGCCGCCATCATGATCGCCGTCCTGATGGTACCGCTGCTGCTTGCCGCCGTTCGCATGGTGACCGGACCAGGCTATGCCGACCGCTTCATTGCGCTCGACATGCTGACCGGCATTGCCGTCGCGATCGCCGCCCTGACGATGATCGTCACCGGCCGACGCGAATTCCTCGACGTCGCCTTCGGGATCGCCTTGATCGGTTTCCTGGCGACATGTTCGCTATCGGCACTTCTCGAGAAGAAAAAGGAGGATTCGTGATGCTCGCGATCCTATCCATTCTGTTCAAGCTTGCGGGTGTGGGGTTTCTCTGCATCGCCGCTCTCGGTGTCATCAAGCTTGCCGACCCGTTTCAGCGCATGCATGCCGCCACGAAAGCCGGAACGCTGGGTGCCGGCCTGGTGATCATCGGCAGTGTCATCGCCCATGGCGCGCTGGATGCGACTGTGATGGGTATCCTGACCGTCGTCTTCCTGCTGCTCACCGTGCCGGTCGCCGGCCATCTTCTCGGTCGCGCCGCCTATGTCTCAGGCGCGCAGCTGACGCTTTCGCATGACGACGCCCTTGACGGTGTGCTGACGCGGGCCGACCAGTCGCTCGGCAAGCGGAGCGACTGGATTTCCGTGGCTCCGAAAGTGCAGACCGCCGACAACAGGGACAAGGCGCCCCAGCCGAAACCGGCGCCGCGCAACGACATGCCGGTGCTGCCGGCTCTCGAGGCTGTCCGGTTCGCCGTCATCGACGGGCAGGTCGCTCACGTTGCGGAACGCGCCGGCGCAATCGCGAAGAGAAGCGGGGCGAGCCTTTCGGCCTACACCATCATCGACACGCATGCGATCCATGCCGCAGCCGATCAGGCCCGACTGCGCCGGTTGATCCGCGAGCGGGCGAGCGACGCGATCAGCGATCTCAAATCCGCCACCGCAGGAACGGACGTGGCTTCGATCCTGCACTATGATGAAGGCGATCCCGAAGCCATTCTCCGCTGTGAGACGCAACCGGGCCAGACCCTCCTCGTTCTGCCCTGCCAGGGCTGGTTCCATCATCAGGTCGAAGCCCGGATGGACCGCACGACCTGGGATCCGGATGGTCTATTGCGTCTGCCGAGCTGCCATGGCGGTCCGGTGCTCTTCGTCGGCAAGACACCATTGCCCGACACGGCACGCACTCTCGTGGTGCGCGACTGCGGCGAAGATCACCTGGCCCCGCTCGTGGAATGGGCACTTCTCAACAATCTCTGGGAGGTGACGGACATCGTCCATGTTGCGGAGAAGCAGATCAAGGATGGCGGTGTGCCCGAGGTCGCCGATCGTTTCGGCTGCGGCTACACGCGTCATGCCGCGCCTGACAGCGTCTGCGGCATACCGCCCGGCATCGTCGGTCTGCGCGCCGTCGTCCTGGGCCGAACACCACGGCCGCTGCGAACGAACTGGTTTGGCGCGCCCTGGCTGAACCGCATCACACCGGACATGGCAGGTGAAGTCCTGATCATGGAACGTTGAGGGCTCGCTCGAGAATTAAGTGCTGGCAGGCAAAGCGCGACTTGGTCTAATCAATCTGCATGTCCTCACTTTCGCGTCCCAAACTGCCTCTCTCCGTCGCGCTGCCACTGTTCGTGGCAGTCGCGATGTTCCTGGTGGCGGTCGGCACGACGCAGATCGGCATCATGGCTCTGCGGTCGAGCAACGAGACGGGTCTGCGCGATCAGGCGCTGGTTTTCCTCGATGCCGTCGCCGGCAACATCGCGGCCGAAATCAAGGAGACCGATGCTCGGCAATCTGTGCAGCGGACATTGGCAGCGTCGCTCGAGTTTCGCACCGCGCTTCTCGAAGAAAGCATCGCCGCACGCTGGACCGACCCATCCGGACAGGCGATCACGGTGGCGCTCGCCGAGAGCGATGGGGATCTCCTCGACGCCGCCTTGACCGAGGCGCAAGCCAGCGACCCCGACGATGTCAGCGCGCAGCTGGTTCCGGACAGATCCGTTCTTCTGGTTGCACGCAGTTATGGAATGGCCGAGGGGCGTCTTTATCTCGCCGCGACATTCGACACGCAGCCGCTCGAGGCCGCCAGCGATGCAGCGTCCAACGCCGCACTGGGCATCGATATCCTTGTGGCCATCATCGCTGCGGCTGCGGCTTACGCCGTGACAAGGCGCTCGCTCAAACCGCTCGACGGGTTCATTGACCGACTGGCGGATGCGGCGGGCTCCTCGACGAATGGGGCCGACTGGCGCCGCGGCAACGAATTGCGCCAGCTGGAAGCGGCTCTGGCGATGCGCGAACAATCGGAAGCCCAAAGGGTCACCATCCTCGAACAGATGGCACAGCAGGAACGTGACGGGCTGCTGGCACGCATGGCGGCCAGCATCGCGCATGAGGTGCGCAATCCGCTGGCCGGACTGAAGAACGGCATATCCACGCTGAAGCGCTTCGGCGACCGAGAGGATGTGCGAAAGGAAACGCTGGCATTTCTGGAGAACGGGCTCGACAGCATCGGTCGCGTGGTCGACGTGACGCTTTCCACCTATCGCCGGCGGTCCGGATCCAGAATGATCACGGCCCAGGACATTCGCGACCTCGAGATCTTGATCGCTCCGGAAGCCGGCCGTGCCGGCGTTGGGCTTGCCTGGACCTTCGAGGAGCCGACCGAATTCTGGGTCGACGTCGATGCCCTGCGCCAGATCCTGATCAACCTGATGCTGAATGCGGTCAGGGCCTCGCCGCCCGGATCGACTGTCACCGTTTCTCTCACGCGCAAGGATGCCCAGACGGTGGTGCTCAGCGTCGCCGACGAGGGACCGGGGATGCCGCCCGAGATCGTCGCCGCGATGATTTCCGGCCGTGTCAACGACATCCCCGTGGAGCGCAGCATCGGGATCTGGATCGTGGCCTCCCTGGTGGAGCGAATGGGAGCCGATTTGTCGATCCGCAGCGACAGCACGGGAACCAATGTCCAGCTGACGCTGGTGACGGCGCAGAAGGGCGGAGCGGAGACATGACATCATGACGGCAGGTCGCATACTGGTGGTCGAGGACGATGCGACGCTTGGCCTGTCGCTGCAACAGAGGCTGGTCCTGGAAGGCTTCACCGTCAGATGGGCGCGTTCGGCAGCTGAAGCCGATGCAGCGCTCAAGGGTGCGGCACCCGACATCATCCTCTCGGATATCCGACTGCCGGATGGCGACGGCGAGACCATCATGCGCCGGCATTTCGAACGTTTCGGACTGGTGCCAGTCATCTTCATGACGGCCTATGGCGACATCGACCAGGCCGTTCGGCTGGTGCGGGACGGCGCGGTCGACTACGTCAGTAAACCCTTCGATCTCGACAGGCTTGTCGAGACCTTGCAGGGTATCAGCCGCCGCACGAGCAGCGGGCCACAGGTCGGTGCTGCGTTTTCCGGCAGCGATGCGATGCGCAAGATCGGCGCGACATTGATGCGTGCCGCAGACATCGATCTTCCGGTTCTGATCCTCGGAGAGACGGGAACGGGCAAGGAAGTCGCGGCTCGCTATGTGCATGAGGCCGGATCGCGCAAGACCCTGCCCTTTGTCCCCGTCAATTGCGGAGCTTTGCCGGCAGAGCTCGCGGACTCGCTGCTTTTCGGTCACGAGCGCGGCTCTTTTACCGGTGCCTCGGGCATGCATCGCGGCTTTTTCGAAGAGGCGGACGAGGGCACACTGTTTTTGGACGAGATTGGTGACCTGTCCCCTGTCCTGCAGGTGAAGTTGCTGCGCGTTCTGGAAACGAGGGAGTTCCGTCGGCTCGGCGGAAGCGAGACCCGCAAATTCGGAGCACGCCTCGTCTGCGCCACCAACAAGGATCTCGGCGCCATGGTGGCCGAGGGCCAGTTCCGCGAAGATCTCTGGTTTCGCATCAATGTCATTGCCTGCAAGCTGCCGCCACTCAGAGAAAGACAGGAAGAGCTGCCGTCACTGCTCGAAAGCTTTGCATCTGCCGCAGCAGCGAGGCTTGGTCACGGCAATATCGTCGTTGACGCAGCGGCACATGAGGCTGCCAAGCGCCACCGCTGGCCTGGAAACATCCGCGAACTGATCAACCGCGTCGACCGCGCCGTTGCCATGGGTGACGGTCATGTCTTGTCCGAGGCGGAGCTGTTTCCCGAAGGTCTGGTCGCAACGGACACGGGCCTTGGCAGCACTCCAGATGTGAATGCCACACTCGCCGACGTGCGTGACGCCGCCGAACGTGCCCATATCAAGGCCGCCCTGGCACGCGCCGACGGATCGCCCAAGGAAGCCGCCGAAGCGCTAGGCGTGTCGCGAACGACATTGTGGGAAAAGATGCGACGCCTGAACATCAGCCCCGACGACAACTGAGGCGTCCGGCGTAATCGAAAACGCGACGGGTCGAAGATGCAGTGCCGCGCTGCGTGGGTCGCGGCACTGTTCAATACGTCGACCGCGCCTCAAAACTTCGCAGAGGCTCCGACCCAGAGAGTGCGGCCGATGACCCAGGGGTTATTGGCAGATGCCGTTGCGTTTCCAATCTCGTTGAACAGGTTGTTGACCTTCAAGTTCACGGTCATGCCGCGATCCTCTTCTTCGTACACCTTGTAGCTCGCAGCAAGATCCACTGTTAGCGTCGGGTCAAAGTCAAAATCCTCGTAGATTTCGTGAGACAGCCCATCGATCACAATCGGATTTTGGTCTGTATTCTTCACGCCCGTATAACCGAAGTTGTAATTGGAGTTGAGATCCAGCGTCAGTCTGTTGTCCAGCCATTTTGTCGAAAGGCCGGTCTGGGCTCGGAGCGGGATGTCCATGTTGCCAGTTACGACACTGAACCCGGCAAGAGTGTAAGACTTGTTCTTGTACCAGACGTATTCGTCTTCTAAATCAGTCTCGAAGTAGCTGTTGTTCGACACTTCGTTGCGTGACCAGGTGATCGAGGCGTTGAACAGCGCCTCATCAAGTCCCCATGCGCTTTGAAGCTCAAGGTTCCTGGAATACTCCGCTGTGAAGGACTGATATGCGCCTGATCCGTTGTTCGTTAGGAAACGGCTCTGGCCAACCGCTTCCGAAGCGAACTGGCTTTTGGATTGCCGGTCAAGGAAGCGTAAACGCCACTCGCCATCAAAAAGCGGCTCGACACCGCTCAGGCTTATACTGACTTCGTCCGTGTATGGTGTTTCCAGATCAGACGCGCTGTTGGTGTAGTTGCCTGTAATGGCCGCGGGACTCCAAGTTGATCCGACCGTTGCGCCTGATCGAACTCGTATATAGTTCTGGCGTCGCGGCTGCTGATCACGGATCGCGAATGCGAGGCTTTGGGCGTTGTAGTAGCGGTTTGCACCGAGTGTTAAGGCAAGGTCTTCAATCGGTTTCCAGGTAGCAACTGCCCGCGGAGCAATATCGAGATTCTCCATGTAGTCGTCGTAGGTCAACCTGGCTCCAGCCCGGATCTCGAACCAGTCCCAGTCCTGCTCCAGCTCTGCATAGGTGGCGAAAGTGTTCACCTGCGCTGTGATATCAAAAGCCTTATCAATCCCCTTGGAGCTGGCAAACTGTTCGGTGCTGCATTCCTCGGTAGTATTGCAAACGAAGCCCGTAACCGACGTTGGCACTTGGCCAAGGGAAGTATACGCGGTGTAATATATGGCATCTTCGGGGCGACGACGATGGCCCTTCGTGTGCTTGAACTCCGTGCCGATGAGGAACGAGCCGCTCCAGATATCTCCGGTCAACTCCTCGTTCCAGCCGAACTGATCCTGACCCTGCTGCTTGTCTCCTGTGGCACCATCATAGCAAATCGTCTGTGAAACAGTTGTATCGGTACGGCACCAGTCGGAGAGTTCGGTCGACTCCCACAAGCCCCCTCCGTTCGCTGCCGATCGTCTGAAGGCCTGCATGTAAGCATGCGCGACGTTCGCATTCATGTCGTTCAACGTGTCTGAGGTCCCATATGTCAGTTTGGATTCCAGCTTCAGGTTCGAAATGGCGACCCCGCCCAAGTCCAGATCCTCGAACTCGTAGTCATGCTGTAGCTTCGACGCCAGACTACGGGTCTCAGTGTTCAGTCGGAAATTGCGCCACAAGGCGTGTTCCCAAACCTGATCATAGGCCGTGAATGCTCCCTCCAGGGTGAAATCCCCAAGGTCCGTCTCGGCTTTCAGCTGGCCGCGGTAGAACTGGTTCAGCGAGTCCTGCTCTATGCGGTCCGTTTCGGTATACCGATAGGCCTTGTCCTTATCGGTCACAGCGTCCTGACGGCTATACTGCAGTCGAACAGAAAGATTATCGGAAAGCGGGCCGCCCACGGAAATCGCCTGGCGGCGCTTGATATATTCGTTGCGTGCGACGTCTTTCGGGTTCAGGCCATCCTTGGTTCCTAAGTTATACGACGTCCAGTCACTCGTCGTGTAGTCGGTGGAAACATGGCCTTTCCATTTTTCTTTCTCTGCCTCTTCCAGCTTGTAGGACACGACACCTCCCTGGAAGTTGCCGTACTTGGCCGACGCATTGCTATCGATAACCGTTGCTTCGGTCAGGAACTCTGCAGGCACAAAAACGGTCTGAGAATGGAGGCCGTAGACGCGGTCAGCATTCGGCGGGGTGATGGTTCGATCTGCGAGCACCTCATCGCCGTAGCGCTCCTGACTACCCGTGACGGTGTTGATCTCCATACCTTCCAGGATGAAGTTGTTTTCGTAGACCCGCGCTCCGGAGATGGACACCTCCCGAGGCTTCAGGTCGATGACGGTCTGGTCCGTCGCGCCGGCGTCGTCATCAATGTCATTCTGATACTGAACATTGGGCAGGTTGCGCAAAATCCCGTTCGCATCACTTCCTTCAGCCCGCGCTGTGATCTGACCTTCGCTCAGCGTGCTGGTGCCCGTATCTGCCGCGCTCTCGGTTCCGAGTTTCACGCCGCCGCCGGAGGACGACACCGTGATTTCCTCAAGAACGGTCGTGCCGGCGGCAGCGGCTTCGTCGATCGTGCCTTCGGCAACCAGCGATGCGGTGCGGGCGCCGGTCACGCGGATTTCGATGCCGGCACCGGCGGTGAGGGCGCGCAGTGCGACGAGAGGATCGGTTTCACCGGCGACGGCCGCTGAAGTCCGTCCAGACACGAGGGCTGCGGCATAGCCGACCTGCCAGCCCGTCTGACGCGTGAAGGCCCTGAGGGCTGCATCGAGCGGCTGCGCAGGGATCGAGATCGCCCGGGGAGCATTCGTCGTCGGACTTGTCCCGGCATCCTGCGCTCGAACCTCAAATACACCGGCCGAAGCCGAAACCAGTGCTGTGGACACCATGAACATGGCAAACCTGCGCTTGCCGAGAGATACTCTACGCTCTGCCATCTTGATCCCGGGCCGGAAGCCCTTCTCACCCTGTTGTCACCCCGCCGCCGCGCATCATGCGCGTCGGCTCTGATGGAGATGACGTGTCAGCTCGGCCGGTCTCACAAAAAAAACCTGAGACTTTAGCGAATGAATAAGATGCCGCCCGGCAATCGCTCGATGCGTGCCCCTGCAGCGGTTGCGACGCTGTCGAGTGCGGCATCCGCCTCGGAGATGCGGAAGCTGCCGCTGACGGGGGTTTCAAGGGCAGCGGCCGGCAGGGTGATAATGGTGAGATCCGTATGGCGTCCGATCTCGACGAGGGCGTCCCGCAAGGGAATGGCGGAAAGCTGGATCCAGCCTTCGCGCCAGGCAAGCCGGCTTTCATCGTCTCCCTGAGGAAGGAATGAGATCCGTGTGCGATCGACGGCCGCCGTCTGGCCTGGCGTCATGGCAACCGGGCTCGATTGCTCGCCATCGCGGGTCAAGACAACGCGACCGCTTGCCAGATGCACGACGTCTTCTGCATCACCGCGCGCCACGTCGAATGCCGTACCGGTCACCGTCACAGTGCCATAGGCCCCTGTCACGCTGAACGGCCGGGCAGCGTCATGCGCCACCTCGAAATAGGCCTCACCCTCGAGAAGCCGCACGGCCCGCCTGCCATTTTCGAAATCGAGGCGCACTGCCGTCTGGCTGTTCATCTGCATGCGGGAGCCGTCGGGCAGATCGACCGCGACGATCTCGCCGGCAGCGGTCCGATAGTCGGCCTGCAAGCCGAGCAGCCAGTCGCTTCCAATCAGCGGCACGACGATGGCGGCGGTGATCGAGGCCGCGAGCGCGAGCGACAGATGCGGAGAGCGCCGGGTGATAGCCGGCGAGTGTCTGATGGCCTCGACCGGCAGCAGCGATGCCGTCGCCGTCTGGGCGGAAGCCACGGTCAATGCGGGACATTCATAGAGCGCCAGCACCCGCGCCAAGGCCGCGCCCCTGTCCGCACCTTCGGCCAGCCAGGCATTGAGCGCCTCCTGGTCGACCTCCCCCGCCTGACGCTTCAACACCCATTCGAGCGCCTGGTCTACGACCGGCTCCGGATGCCGATAGCGCGCTTGATCCTCGTTGTCAGTCACTGCGTGCATGACGGTCTTCCGCGGAAATGGTGCATGTTAATAGATGACGTTTCAAATCAGTTCTCCTCCCAAAAATTGCAGATTCGCGCCCTTGCACGCGGCTCATCGCTCCATCTTCTCCCGGATTTCCATGAGGACGGCCATGGCCATCTTCATGTCGTTGAACACGGTGTTGGGCGACACGCCCAGCCTTTTGGCGATCTCGGGATAGGCGAGGCCTTCCAGCCGGTTGAGGCACCAGGCCGAACGGGCGCGCGGCGGAAGCGTCAGCAGGGCTCGATTGAAGGCCTTGACCAGGTCGCGCTGGATGGCCTGATCCTCGATGCTCGGCTGTGGATCGGCGACAACAACGGTATCCGCCGCCTGGAATTCCTGCTCCTCATGCAGGGCCCGCACCTTGCGCCGGCGAAGATGATCGAGGGCGAGATTGCGAGCGGTCTGCCAGAGAAAGGCCTCGATATTGCCAGGCGTGCCCTGGTCGAACGCCCGGCGCGCTCTCAGGTAGGCGTCGTGCGTCAACTCCTCGGCCTCGGCCGCGTCGCGCACAATACGCAGGATCGCCCGGTAGAGCGACTGCCGCATGCCGAGAAAGGCGTCGTCCAATCTCTGGGTGTCGCCGGTCATTGTGAGCCCTTGCCGAAGCACACGAGCGCAGACGCCGGCCACGGCCAAGCGCGCAATGGCTCCGCCAGAGCCTTCACCCCCGTCATTCTACTTCGCGTTCCGCCATGGCGGCTGCGCCAAGCGGCAACTTGGTGAGGACAGCGACATTCCCGGTGCGGAAGATATGCTTCGCATGAGCGACAAGCCTTTGCGCCGTGACCCGCTCGCCGAGACCCTGCATGCGCCGCAGATAGCCAGCGTCGCCGTAGCGGCGGTGGCTGAGAGCAAGGCGGCGCAACCAGGTATTGGGATCAGTCAGGCGACTTTCTTCGGCAAAGGCGATGTCCGTGCGGATCTTCTCCACATCCGCCTGTCTGGCAATCTCCGGCATGCGATCGAGTACGGCAAATGCGGCTTGCGTCAATTCCTCCGTGCGTTCCGGCGCGCAGTAAAAGGCGAGCGTGCCGAGAACCCGGTCCTGATCGGGATCGGCCTCCAGCTCGAATTCAAGGCTGTAGATGCCACCGAGAACATTGCGCAGTTCCTTCTTCAGGTTCTGCTGGGCAATCGGCGTCAGCGTCGAGATGACGAAGCTTGCCTCGGGCGTCCAGTCGAGCCCGGCGAAGAAGGAAATCTCGACGCGAGCGCGATCGTCAGGAAAGACTTCGACCTGTGCCGCATGCCGCCCGGCCCTTTGCAGGGCAACCTCCGTCGTCATCGAGGCCGCACGCGGGACGGCGCCGATCACGGAGGCGAAGCTGTCGCGGATCTCAGAGCCGGGCTCGGGGCCGACGGCATACCAGGTCACCGGTTGGAGAAAGTGGGTGCGGGCGATTTGGCTCAACTCTTCCGCATCCATCTGCTTCAGGTCCTGCAAGGTTTCGACTGCACCTGCTTCGCCGTAAAGCAGTTCGGTGCGCCGTGCGGCAAGCTCATCCGGCCGTTGGTCGTTGATCTGCGCGTGCAGGGCCTCGACAGCTTCCGGCCTTACGCCGCCGAAAGCAATCATTGCGGCATAGGTCTCAAGGCGGGCCGGGAGATCGCCCGGGGCCGCAGCGATGCCGGCGTCGAGATCGCCTTCCTTGAGCGCGATGCTCCACTGCCGCGTCTGCTCCTTTACCCAGAGATCGTGTTCGGTCTGGCTCCAGAAGGTGAAGCCACTCTGATCAAAAAGCTGGACCGCCGCCTGGGAGGCCTGGCTGTCGAAGAGGCTATTCCTGTAGCCAGGACGCGATTGGCCCGAGAGATAGACCTTGCCATCCGGCGTATCCCGCACCAGCCAGACCACCGCGTCCCCGTTCGACAGCGTCCATTCGATGACATCGGGATTTCCGGTGCGGCGCTCGGCGGAGATGCGGCCGGATCGAGCCACCTGTCGATCGGCTGGCCATACGGGTGCGGCGGTCGCAATCTCAGGTTCTGGTGTCCGTGGCTGGCGTGGCGGAAGGTCAGCCATGGCCGCCCAGCGCGCGCGTTCCGCTTCCACGGTGGCAACCGTCGGCAGCGTCACCGAAACGCCGCCCGGCACCTGGTAGAACAGGACCTGATCCTCGGCTGCCAGCATCTCCCGCAGGCGCTTATTGAGACCCTCGAACGCGATGCGATTGAGGAGAGCGGCCGTGCGGGTCGTGCGGGTTGCGGGATCATCGACGACCGAGCCGGTCAGAACCGCAGAGGCGATCCGGTCCTCCCATTCCGCATAGGTTCGGTTCTCGGCTGCTTTTTTGTTGTTCTCGTTGATGGCTCGGGCGCGCGTCATCAGGCTTTCAAACCCGTCGCGCGCCACACCGTCACGCCGCAGCCGTTCGACTGTTTCCATCAGAACGGGTATAGCAGCTGCGTGGTTGTCGGTGCGGGCGTTGAAAGCGAGGATCAGCCGCTCCTCGGTCGTTTCCTGCGCCGCAAAGCCAAGGCTGTCAGTGACCGCCGCATGATACGGTGCCTCAGCCTGCACGGCGTCGCGGATCAGCCGCGTCAGGAAATACTGCTGCAGATAGGCGATCTGGCCCGCATCCGTCAGCCGGTTCGGCATGGGGAGCCGCAGGGCATAGGTCACTTGCGAGCTCGAGCCTTGCTCGTCCTGGACCAAGTTGACGTTCAGACCCTGCTTCAGGGGCAAGATACGGTAGTCGCGCTCCGGTGCGGGCAGCCTCGGTGCCGCACCGAAGGCCCTCTCAAGGGCCTTACGTGCCGCTTCCTTGTCGATACGGCCGGAGACGATCAGCGTCATGTTGGAGGCGCGATAGAAGCTTTCGTAAAAGCTGCGGATCTCCTCGATCGAGGTGCGCGATATGCCGGCATGCGTGCCGATTGTCGGCCGGTCGACATACCGCGAGCCCGCGCGCAGGGCGGCCTTCTTCAGGCGGCTGACCCGGTCTGCGACGCTTACTGTCTGACGCAGTTCTTCGAGAATGACAAAGCGTTCTTTCTCCCAGTCCTCAGCCTCCAGTGCCGGCTTCATCACCAGATCGGCCATGAACTGCAGCGATCCCGCGAGGTCGAGCGCATCATCAGGGCGGGTGCGCAGCATGAACTGTGTCTCCGCCTCCCGCGTCACCGCATTGATCTGCACCCCGGTCCGCCAGCCGAGCGCCTCGATTTCCTCGTGCATGGAGCGCCCGCGCGCCGCGTTCGTCTGGAACACCATGTGTTCTAGGATATGGGCAATCCCGCTCGGCACAGGTTCGTCGACAGAGCCTGCATGCACGATCAGGCGAATATTGAAGGGGTCGGCCTCCTTGCCGCTGTCATGGAGGAAGTAGCGCAGGCCGTTGTCGAGCGTCCCGGTCGCAATGCGCGGGTCCCAACCGGGGTCTTGTGCGGCCGAAGGGCCGGAAAGGCAAAACAGCGAGAGGACCGCAATGAAGAACAGGCGCATGTGAAGTTCCAAACAAGGGGGATCGGATCGCAAGACGCGACCGCCTCCAAAAGATGAATGGAACTATCAACTATAATAACTGATCACAAGTGCTGTGTTCGGAGCTCCCAAAGGGACTTTCGACGGAAGCAGCGGAGCCCGCCCCCTCTCCGCGAGGGTCAGGGCTGGTCTTGCGGCGGATTGGCCGAAGGAACGGACGTATTGCCTTCGGTGCGGTCGCGGTGCAGCGCTGCCCTCGCCAGCAGGATGAGGGTGACCGGGGTCGTCAGCGTCACAAAGACACCGATCAGGATCTCGTGCAAAACGGCGCGCGAGCCGACGATCGAGAAATAGAGGATCGAGGCCAGCATGATTGCGCCCGTGCCCCAACTCGTGCCGAGGGTCGGCGCGTGAATCCGCTGATAGAAGGTAGGCAGGCGCAACAGCCCGATGGCACCAAGCAGCGTAAGGCCCGAGCCGAGGAGCAGAAAGGTGGAGACCGCCATCACCACCCACAGAGGAAGATCGGAGACTGGCATGGTCACTCGATCACCTCACCGCGCATGAGGAATTTGGCGAGCGCCACGGTTGCCACGAAGCCCAGGAGGCTGATCACCAGGGCCGCCTCAAAATAGACCGAGCGGCCACTGCCGATCCCAAAGGTGACGAGCATCAGCATGGCGATCACATAACATGCATCAAGGGCGAGGATGCGGTCCTGGGCACGCGGGCCGATGAAGATGCGCACGGCCGCGATGATCAGGGCGAGCCCGAGCAACACCGTGGCAATCGAGACGGCGGTGAAAAGAATGATGGCACTCATTCAATGATCTCCAGCAGCAGGCGTTCGTAGCGATGCTTGATATTTTCGATCCATTGCTCCTCGTCGATCAGGTCGAGAACATGGATCAGGACGGTCTTCCTGCGTTCGTCGTAGGCAAGCCAGGCCGAGCCCGGCGTACTGGTGAGGATGACGGCCATGATGGCAAGCGCGGTCGGATGCTCGATTTCGAGCGGGACCGTGATGAAGCCCGATGTCTGCTTCCGGCGCTTGCCGCTGATCATCAGCAGGGCGACGGCAGCATTCGAGCGGATGATATCGACGAAGACGATCAGAAAAAGCTTGGGCAGCAGATACCACTTCTTCATCTTCGGCTTATCGGGCCTGAGCGAAGCCATGGCCCAGCCGCCGAAGATTGCCACGACCGATCCGAGCAGCAGATGACCAAGGGTGAAATCGTTGAGCAGCAGCCACATCAGCAAGAGTGCAAGGCTGAGAAGCGGATGAGGGATCATGGCGTGCTTCCTCCCTCAGCTTTCGTGCCGGAAGGGCTCTCGTCCTGTACCACATAGGCGTTGCGGACCGCATCGACATAGGCGGACGGGTTGGAGAGTGTCCGGATTGTCGTGTCCATATAGGTCATCGCCGGTCCTGCCTTGATGGTCAGACCCAGCGTGATCGACAGCAGTAACATCACGGGAACGAGTTCCACCACGAGCACCCGTGGCACGGCCCCTTCGATCGATCCCCAGAAGGTGCGTATGCCCGCACGGGTCATGGAGATCAGGGCCGCGACGCCTGAGAGAATGACCAGCACGATCAGGGTCCAGACGGCGATATCGGGCGTCGTGCCGATCGAGCCCGTGCCCATCATGGCAGACAGCATGGCGAACTTGGCGATGAAACCCGAAAGCGGCGGCAGGCCGGCAAGCAGGATGCCGCAGGCGGCAAAGCAGATACCGAGGATCGCCATGGTCCCGGGCATGGTCGTGCCCTCGCCGTCCTCCATGTCCGCCTCCTCGCCGTCGCCATAGGCCTCCATCGTCACCGCCAGGACGTTCGCGCCAGCATCCTGTCCGCGCTCCACCAGCTCGATCAGCATGAAAAAGGCGCTAATCGTCAGGGTGGAACTGACGAGATAAAGCAGGGCACCGGAGGAGACGACGCCGTCATTAATGCCGAGCACCATCAAGAGCGTTCCGGAGGAAACGAGGACCGAATAGCCTGCGAGACGCCCCAGGGCCTGGGATGCGAGAACGCCGATGGTTCCGAAGACGAGCGTCGCCATGCCGCCGAGCAGAAGGACCTCCGCCCCGAAGCCGGCCGAGGGACCATCGCCGAAGAGAAGCATTGTCAGGCGCAGGATGACGTAGATGCCGACTTTGCTCAGGATCGCGAACATGCCCGCCACCGGGGCGGAAGCAGCACTGTAGGCGGTCGGCAGCCAGAAGCAGAGTGGCCACATGCCGACTTTGATCAGGAAGGCGACGCCCAGCACCGCAGCGCCAGCTTCCATCAGGATCAGGCGGTCCGGCTCCATTTCCGGCATGCGCAGGGCAAGGTCGGCCATGTTCAGCGTGCCGGCGGTTCCGTAGACGAGGCTGACCCCGATCAGGAAGAAGAGGGCAGCGACCAGATTGACGGCGATGTAGTGGAGCCCGGACTTGACGCGCAGCGTGCCCGTGCCGTGCAGCAGCAATCCATAAGAGGCTGCCAGCATGACTTCGAAGAAGACGAAGAGATTGAACAGGTCGCCGGTCAGCAGCGCGCCGTTGACGCCGACCAGCAAGAGCTGGAACAGGGTGTGGAAATGGGCTCCGACGGCATGCCACTTGGCCATTGAGAAGACCAAGGCCGCGATGGCGAGGACCGCGGTCAGCAACAGCATCATCGCCGAAAGCCCGTCGATGACGAGCACGACGCCGAAGGGGGCGGCCCAGTTGCCGAGCAGATAGACATTGTCGAAACTGTTCGGTCCGCTCTCGATCAGGAAGAGAACGAGTGCATTCGCGAGCAGCAGAACCGTCGCCGTCAGGCTGACCAGCGCCTTGGTCGTCCTGTTGCGTTCGTCGATGAACAGCAGGATCGCTGCCGTCATCATCGGCAGGAGGATCGGGGTGACGATGAGGTGGTGGCTCCAGGCGATCACGGTTACTCGTTCCTCCCGTCGACATGGTCATTGCCAGTCAGTCCGCGGGCGGCGAGCAGCACGACGAGGAAAAGAGCCGTTGTGGCAAAGCCGATGACGATGGCGGTCAGCACCAGGGCCTGGGGCACGGGGTCGCTCAGCGTCGTCGAGACGACGCCATCCTCGAGGATCGGCGGCATGTTGCTCTTCACCCCGCCCACGCCGAAGATGAAGAGGTTCACTGCGTAGGACAGGAGCGACAGTCCGATGATCACCTGATAGGTGCGCGGACGCAGGATCAGCCAGACGCCGCAGGTGGTCATCAGTCCGATGGCGAGCGACAGGATGATTTCCATCAGCGCTTCTCCCCCTTGGCTTCGAGTGCTCTCAAGCGGTTGATGCGGATCGACTGGTGGGCGAGCGCCGTGAGGATCAGCACCGTCGCGCCGACCACCAGCGAAAAGACGCCGAGATCGAAGAGAAGCGCGGATGCGGCCGGCACCTTGCCCATGAGGGGTATTTCCAGATAGCGGAAATGCGAGGTGAGGAAGGGATAGCCGAGGAGCCAGGCCCCGATACCCGTGGCCGACGCCGTGAGAATGCCGGCTCCCATCCAGCGCAACGGCAGGATGCGGATGCGATCTTCCGCCCAGCGCGTGCCGCCCGCCAGATATTGCAGCAGGAAGGCGATCGACAATGTCAGACCGGCCGAGAAGCCGCCGCCGGGCATGTCGTGACCACGCATGAAGAGATAGACGGAAAGCGTGATGATGACCGGAAAGAGCCACTGCATCAGCACCGAAGGCACGAGCAAATAGTCGCGCATCATGTCGCCCGGCGACCGCTCCGGCTGGTCCGCATCGAAACGGTTCTGGCTGATCTGCTGCTCGGGAAGAGCCATGCTGTCGTCGGCCGGACGGAAACGGCGCAGCAGACCGTAGACAGTCAGGCCGACGATGCCGAGCACGGCGATCTCTCCCAGCGTGTCGAAAGCCCGGAAGTCGACGAGGATGACATTGACGACATTGCGTCCGCCGCCCTGGGTGTAGGCGTTCTCAAGGAAGTAGGTGGCAATGGCATCCGGCACCGGCATGGTCATCACCGTGAAGGCAACGACCGACATGCCGATGCCGCAGGCGATCGCCAGCGAAAGATCGCGGAAACGCCGGAACCGACTTTTCAGGGTCATGACCTCGCCTCGGTCGGGGCTGCGCTTCGGCAACCAGCGCAAGCCGAGAAGGATCAGAACGGTCGTGACGATCTCCACCAGCAACTGGGTGATCGCAAGGTCAGGCGCCGACAGCCAGACGAAGGTCATGCAGACGATCAGCCCCACCCCGCCGAGCATGATCAGGGCTGCCAGACGATGGTATTTGGCGGAAACCGCAGCGCCGATCGCAAGCGCCATGCCGACCAGCCAGAGAAGGCCAAAGGCCGGATCGATGGCGGAAAAGACGATCGGCCGGCGTTCGAAGCCCGAGAAGTAAAGCGGCAGGGTTGCCGCGACAAAACCGCTGACCACGATCCAGCGCAGTTGCGGCTGCAGATTGCGGGTGCCGAGCCGGCTTTCCGCGAGACGCGCCCAGCGCCATGAGACGGTGACCAGGACCCGTTCGAACAGGCGCTGGCCACGCAGACGACGGAGATAGGGGGGCCCATCCTCGCAACGCGACAGATAATCCCGCATCGCGACATAGAGCACGATACCACCAAGCAGAGCGACCAGGCTCATCAGCAGCGGTACGTTGAAGCCGTGCCAGACGCTCAAGCTGTATTCCGGGGTTTGGTCACCCAGCACGCTCTCAACGGCCGTCTGCAGGAACGGGCCGATGGAAAGGGCGGGCACGATGCCGACGATGAGGCAGACCACCACGAGGATCTCGATGGGAACACGCATCCAGCGCGGCGGCTCATGCGGGGTCTGCTTGGGGAGATCCTTCGGCAGTGGGCCGAAGAAGACCGTGTGGATGAAGCGGAGCGAATAGACGACGCTGAAGACGCCGGCGAGCGTCGCGACATAGGGCAGGATCACATCGAGCCAGGAATCCGCATGGGTCTCGACGGCTTCCGCAAAGAACATTTCCTTGGAGAGAAATCCGTTCAGCAGAGGCACGCCGGCCATGGCAGCACTCGCGACCATGGCCAGTGTGGCCGTTGCCGGCATGAAGCGGTAGAGGCCGCTCAGCCGCTGCATGTCACGCGTGCCCGTCTCGTGATCGATGATGCCGGCCGCCATGAAGAGCGAAGCCTTGAAGGTCGCGTGGTTGAGCATGTGGAAGATCGCCGCCACCGTCGACAATGGACTTCCGAGACTGAGGAGCGTCGTGATCAGACCGAGATGGCTGATTGTCGAGTAGGCGAGCAAGCCCTTCAGGTCCCGCTGGAACATTGCCAGGAAGGCGCCGAGCAACAGGGTCGAGATGCCGGCCAGGCCGACGATAATGAACCACTCATAGGTCCCCGACAGCACCGGCCAGAAGCGCACGAGCAGGAAGACGCCTGCCTTCACCATGGTTGCGGAATGCAGGAAGGCGGAAACCGGCGTGGGGGCTGCCATCGCATTGGGCAGCCAGAAATGGAACGGGAACTGGGCGCTCTTCGTCAAGGCACCGAGCAGGATGAAGATCAAGGTCGGCAAATAGAGCGGATGCTCGCGCACCAGTTGGCCTGAAGCCAGGATCTTGTCGAGATCGTAGCTGCCGACGATCTTGCCGAGGAGGAGCATGCCGATCAGCAGGCAGAAGCCACCGATCCCGGTGATGGTCAGGGCCATGCGCGCACCGTCGCGGGCTGCGGCATTGGTGTGCCAGTAGCTGATCAGCAGGAATGAGAAGATGCTGGTCAGTTCCCAGAAGATCGAGAGTAGGATGACATTGCCCGAGACGATGATGCCGAGCATTGCCCCCATGAAGGCCAGCAGGAATGAGAAGAACCGCGGGATAGGGTCGTCTTTGCCCATGTAGTAGCGGGCATAAAGGATGACGAGAAAGCCGATCGACGTGACCAGCATGGAGAAGATCCAGGCGAAGCCATCGAGCCGCAGGGAAAAATCCAGCCCGACCTGCGGCAGCCATTCGGCCGTGAACCGCAGGACGCCGTTCTGCGTCACGAAGGGATAGGCCGATGCCGTGAGAATCAGGGTCAAGAGCGTTGTGGCGCCCGCGACGAAGACCGGAAGATCACGGGACGTCGTATTCAGAATGAAAGCCGAGCCAAGGCTGCCGACGAACGGAAGGACCAGCAGCAGAAGCAAAAGGCTCGAAGCGTCCAGCGTTATCCCAAATCCATATCCCCCGACGAAATCTGCGCGGATGACAAAAAGCGCAGACTGGAAAACCCGCTGCAATCACCCTAAATGGTCAATATCCGCTTATATGGTCAGTTATGACGATGGTTCAATCCGCTCACCACATTGTTTTTTCGCCTGCCCTCTGTCGTGCGGCCCGTGGTTACCTGGGCTGGACGCAAGAGGAGCTGGCGCTGCAGTCGCTTGTCTCCCGTAGCACCATCCGTGACTATGAAGGCCAGCGCCATGGCGTGCACCGATCGACCGAGGCGCAGCTGAAACTGGCCTTCGAGAAGGCAGGCCTCCGCTTCACCAGCGAGAATGGTTCTCCCGGCATCTTCTGCTCTTCTCAGCCTGAAGCCTAGACGAGGCGAGCTATAAAACCAGCCCGCCTCGTGCATTGATCACACAGGCTCTACCTGCAGAGCCTCCTGATTGCGGATCTGTCTGCGGCTCCGCCAGTCTCCGAGGAACAACAGGATCGGCGCGGCAATGAAGACCGAAGACGACGCCGCGATGAAGATGCCGAAGACCATTGGCACCGCAAAGCTCTCGACCGCACTACCACCCCAGATCGCCATGGGCAGCATGGCGAGGAAGGCCGTCGCAGACGTGTAGAGGCTTCGGGCCAGCGTCTCGTTGATCGAGAGATTGATCAGGTCCCGGAAGGGCATCGCCTTGTAGAGGCGCATGTTCTCGCGCATTCGGTCATAGACCACCACCTTGTCGTTGACGGAGTAGCCGACCAGCGTCAGCAGTGCCGCGATCGCCGTCAGGTTGAAGTCGAGCCCTGTCAGCGCAAAGAAGCCGATCGTCTTCGTGACATCGAGGATCAGGGTCGCGATCGCACCGACGGCAAACGGCCAGTCGAAGCGCACCCAGATGTAGACGAGCATCGCCAGCGAAGCGAGAATGACGGAGGTCAGTCCCGCCATTGCCAGTTCGCCGCTGACCTTGGGGCCGACCACCTCGGTCCGCTCGATCCTGGCCGAGGCGTCGATCGTCTGGATCGTCTGGCGGACCTTGGTGACCGCGTCCGTCTGGGCCTGTTCTCCCCCTGGCTGCCGCTCAAGGCGCAGCATGACGTGATTGCTGTCGCCGAACTCCTGCAAGGCGACTTCGCCGAGGTTCAATCCCTCGATCCCGGAGCGCAGACGGCCTAGATCGGCGGGCCCGGTTGTCGACAGTTCAAGCTGGATGCCGCCCTTGAAATCGACGCCGTAGTTGAGGCCGGGCGTGATGAACAGAATGATCGACGAGATCGACAGAAATGCCGAAACACCGATACCGAACAGGCGCGCTTTCATGAAGTCGATCCTGGTGCCATCCTTGATCAGCTTGAACGGCAACAGCGGCTTGATGGTGATCGTCTTCAGTTTCCGGCGGCGAGCGATGGCAATCATGGCGACACGGACGACCGAGACGGCGGTGAACATCGAGATTGCGATGCCGAGGCCCATGGTAACGGCAAAGCCCCGGACCGGGCCCGAGCCGAACCAGAACAGGAGCACGGTTGCGATCAGGGCCGTGACATTGCTGTCGATGATGGTGGAATAGGCCTTGGCGAAACCGTGGTCGATGGCCGCGAAGGCCCCTCGCCCCTTGGCGGCCTCCTCGCGGATACGTTCGTTGATCAAGACGTTCGCATCGACCGCAAGACCGATGCCAAGCACGATCCCGGCGATCCCTGGCAAGGTCAGCGTCGCACCCACAATGGTCAGCCCTGCAAAGGTGAGGATGACGTTCAGCGTCAGAGCGAGCACGGCGAGCAGGCCCCAGGCACCGTAGAGCGCGACGATGAAGGCAACGACGAGGCCGAAGCCGGCAAGACCCGAGACGATACCCATCTCGATCGCATCGCCACCGAGGTCGGCGCCGACGGTGCGCTCCTCGATGACGGTGAGCTTGGCCGGCAAAGCACCGGCGCGCAAGAGTGCCGCAAGCGTATTGGCCTCATCGACCGAGAAGTCGCCGGAGATTTGCCCGGCGCCGCCTGTGATAGGTTCGCGGATGACCGGTGCGCTCAACACCTTATCATCGAGGACGATCGCGAAGGGGCGGCCGACATTGTCACGCGTGATCCTGGCGAAGCGATCGGCGCCGACACCGTCGAAGCGGAAGGAGACCACGGGCTGGCCGCCCTGCTGGTCGAACTGGACGCGCGCATCGGTGAGCCGGTCACCGGCCAGCAGGACCGTTGCCTGTACCGGATAGCTGCGACCTTCGTCATCCCTAAGCGTCTTGACGCCTGCAGCACCCGGTTCGCCGAGCAGATGAAAGCTCATTTTCGCGGTCGTGCCGAGAAGCGCCCGCAGCCGTGACGGATCCTGCTCTCCGGGAAGCTGGACGAGAACACGATCGCTGCCGACACGCTGGATGGTGGGTTCGGCCACCCCGACCTGGTCGACACGCTGGCGGATGACTTCGAGGCTCTGGTCGACCGCATGGCTGAGGCGCGCAGTGATACCCTGCTCGGTCGGCGCCATGCGCAGCGTGTCGCCGCCGCTTGTGGAAACGTCGAGCTCCGGCAGACCGCTTCCGGTCACCGTGGCGGCAGGGTTATTGAGCACCGCCAGCGCTTCTCTCGCTGCCGCAAGCTGGGCGGGATCAGCCAGCGTAACATTGAGGGCATTGTCGTCCCGGCGGATGCTGCGCGTCTGGATGCGGGCTTCGAGCAGGGTGGTACGCGCTTCCTGGGCGAGGCTCTGGAGCCATTCATCGACCATGGCAGGCCGATCCACCTCAAGAACAAGATGGGAGCCGCCGCGCAGGTCGAGACCGAGAGAGACGCGCTCATGGGGCATGAACGAAGGAAAACGGGACAGAGTTGCGTCGGAAAGCACATTCGGCAGAGCCACGAGCAGGCCGAGCACGATGACGAGCATGTAGCCCATCACCTTGGTGATAGAGTTCTTCATTTGACAATCCAGCATGATGCGACCGCTGCTTGACGAGCAGTGGCGCAAACGGTTCGAGCCATCACGGAGATGGCGGCAAAACGGTCAGGCGAGGGGCTGGATCGTCGGGGGTGCGCGCGACCGATAAGCAAGCGGCGGGCGAATGACGGCGCGGTCGGAAAGGATCCGTTGAACGAGATCGCTGTGTCGGCTCGTCTGGAAAGCGTGGATCTCGGGGACAACAAAGCCATCACCCGCGTCGCCGGGCTTCAGCTTCGGTCGTGAAGACCGTTCGGAGGCGCTGACATAGCGCGTGTCGCTCACGGCGCCGGCGACGAGCTGCCCGGCATCCGAGAGGGTCAGAACCCTTGCGTTGGAGGATCCGTGCTGAAGACGACCGAAAGCATCGCCGCCGAACACCAGGAGCAGCGAGGCAAACAGACTTGCAATGACGGCTTTGAGGTGAGCGCGCTGCCGAAGCGGCGTGTGATGCCTCAGGTCTTGATCGTCCATGATCGTCCTTCCGAGGATGGATGTGGCATATTCGAAAGCATTTTTCCACCCGGCAAGCTCAAGCATCCTCTATTGTCGGACCGCTCATCTTCAACCAGCGTTCGGGTCGATGGGTCGCGCTTTCACGTGCATGTGATCGAGATGCCGTTCATCCGGCCTTTGCGAAAGTGGTCGCGAGGGATCGAGAAGGCGAGCCTTTTGCCGACCTGATGCCCTCTCCGCCCGCGTTTTCAATAGCATCAGATCGCGATCTTTGATTGTGCACAGCTCGGGACAACCGACTGTCACAATTTCGTTGCAGGTTCATATGTTTTCGTTTTGAATGTGGGACGCTTCAAACGAAGTACGCTCACGCAGATCTGGGAGGATCTTCGTAGGGCTAGTCTGGCCAGCCTGTCGCTTGGCCAGGTGGAACATCAGGGAGGCACCATGTCCACGAAACGTTTCGCTGCATCCGCGGCGACCCTCGCCCTTTCGCTTTCTTTCGGCTCTTCTGCCTTTGCCGCGACCGAACTGCAGTGGTGGCATGCCATGACCGGCGCCAACAACGAAGTTGTCGACCAGCTGGCCAAGGAATTCAACGAAAGCCAGAGCGAGTACAAGATCACGCCCGTTTTCAAGGGTACCTATCCGGAAACGCTGAATGCCGGTATCGCCGCATTCCGTTCCAAGCAGCCGCCGGCCATCATTCAGGTCTTCGACGCTGGCTCGGGCGTGATGATGGGCGCAGAAGGCGCCGTCGTTCCGGTCGCCGAGGTGCTGCAGAAGGGTGGCTTCGAGTTCAACAAGTCCGACTATCTGGCCGGCATCGTTGCCTATTATTCGAAGCCTGACGGCACCATGCTGTCCTTCCCCTACAATTCGTCCTCGCCAGTTCTCTACTACAACAAGGACGCCTTCACGAAGGCCGGTCTCGATGCAGAAAACCCGCCGAAGACCTGGCCGGAAGTCTTCGAAGCCGCGCGCAAGATCAAGGACAGCGGCGCTGCCCCTTGCGGCCTGACCTCCACCTGGCTGACCTGGATTCAGACCGAGAACTTTGCAGCTTGGAACAACGTCTCCTACGGCACCAACGAAAACGGTCTTGCCGGTGGTACCGTCGAACTGAACGTCAATTCTGATCTCTACGTCCAGCACTTCCAGTCGATCGCCGATCTGGCCAAGGACGGTGTGTTCCGTTACGGCGGCCGCACCTCGGAAGCCAAGCAGCTTTTCCTTTCGGGCGAATGCGCGATCATGACCGAGTCCTCCGGTGGCCTCGGCGACATCGTAAAGTCCGGCATGAACTACGGGATCGGCCAGCTTCCCTACTATGACGGCAATGGCCCGCAGAACACGATTCCGGGCGGCGCCAGCCTCTGGGTCTTCGGTGGCAAGAGCGATGAAGAATACAAGGGCATCGCCCAGTTCTTCAACTTCCTGTCGCAGACGGAAATCCAGGCACGCCTGCACCAGGTTTCCGGTTATCTTCCGGTGACCAACGCCGCCTACGAGGCGACCAAGTCCTCGGGCTTCTACGAAAAGAACCCGGCGCGTGAAACGCCGATCCTGCAGATGACCGGCAAGGCACCGACTGAAAACTCCAAGGGCGTGCGTCTGCCGAACCTGCCGCAGGTTCGCGACATCATGAACGAAGAATTCGAAGCCATGTTGGCCGGCTCGCAGGATGCCAAGACCACGCTCGACAAGATCGTTGATCGTGGCAATGCGGCCATCGCAGCCGTTTCCAGCAACTGATCTGACCAAATGACGACACTGCCCGCATCGCAAGGTGCGGGCAGTGCTTTTTCCATGGCCGGCTGAGGAGCATCGCCTTGCACACGGTTCACTTCCCGAACAAAATCCTGCCCTACCTGCTCTTGGCGCCGCAGATTATCCTGACGCTGATATTTTTCTTCTGGCCAGCAAGCCAGGCGATCTATCAGTCCATGCTGAGGGAAGATCCGTTCGGGCTAAAAAGCACCTTTGTGGGCTTTGCCAATTTCTCCAACATTCTGTCCGATCCGAACTACCTGCATTCGTTTCAGGTGACGATCGTCTTCAGCGCACTGACGGCTCTCGTCTCGATGGCGGTCGCGCTGCTTCTGGCGACAGCGGCCGACAAGGTGGTCCGCGGGCAGACCTTCTACCGCACGCTGCTGATCTGGCCCTATGCCGTAGCGCCTGCCGTTGCCGGCATGCTGTGGCTCTTCATGTTCAACCCGGCCATGGGAACGCTTGCCTATCTGTTGCGCTCGACGGGTTTCGATTGGGATCCGCTTCTGAAGGGCGACCAGGCCATGGCGCTCATCGTCTTCGCAGCCGCCTGGAAACAGATCAGCTACAATTTCCTGTTCTTCGTTGCAGGCCTTCAGGCAATCCCGAAGTCGCTGATCGAAGCGGCCGCGATCGACGGGGCCCGCGGCAGCCGACGGTTCTGGACCATCATCTTCCCGCTTCTGGCGCCGACAACCTTCTTCCTGCTGGTCGTCAACACGGTCTACGCCTTCTTCGATACCTTCGGCATCATCCACGCCGTCACCGGAGGTGGCCCGGCCAAGGCGACCGAAACGCTGGTCTACAAGGTTTACAATGATGGCTTCGTCAACCTGAACCTCGGCTCATCCGCAGCGCAGTCCGTGATCCTGATGATCATCGTGATCGGCCTGACTGCCTTCCAGTTCCGCTTCGTCGAGAAGCGGGTTCATTACGGCTGAGGACCGGACATGATTGAAAAACGCCCCATCGCCAATCTGATTGGCCACCTTATCCTCGTCATCGGCATCATCGTCGTTGCCTTTCCGATCTACTACACCTTCATCGCGTCCTCGATGAGTTCGCAGGACATCATCCGGCCGCCGATGTCGCTGCTGCCGGGCGACCATCTGGTCGAAAACTACACGGAAGCCATGTCCGGCGGCGTCGAACGCGTCGTCGGCGTCAGCCTCGAACGGCTGCTGTTCAATTCCTTCGTCGTCGCGATTGCGATCGCCGTCGGCAAGATCATCATCTCCTTCCTCTCGGCCTTCGCGATCGTCTTCTTCCGCTTTCGGTTCCGGATGTTCTTCTTCTGGATGATCTTCATCACCCTGATGCTGCCGGTCGAGGTGCGCATTCTGCCCACCTACAAGGTCATCGTTGATCTCGGGCTGATCGATACCTATGCGGGGCTCACACTCCCCCTGATGGCGTCGGCGACGGCAACCTTCCTGTTCCGGCAGTTCTTCCTGACGATACCGGGCGAGCTCGTTGAAGCTGCGCGCATCGACAATGCGGGGCCGTTCCGCTTCATGAAGGACATCCTGCTGCCGCTGTCGACCACCAATATCGCAGCCCTCTTCGTGATCCTCTTCATCTATGGCTGGACCCAGTATCTCTGGCCGCTTCTGGTAACGAACGATGCCAAGATGAACACCATCATCATCGGCCTTCGCCGCATGGTCGATTTTACCGACGCCTCCACGCCCTGGAATTACGTCATGGTTACGGCGATCCTCGCCATCATCCCTCCCATCATCGTTGTCGTTCTGATGCAGCGATGGTTCGTCAAAGGTCTTGTGGAGACAGAAAAGTAATGGCCCAGATTGTTTTGAACGATGTCCGCAAGATGTATGGCAATGTCGAAGCCATCAAAGGCGTGTCTCTGGAAATCGCAGATGGCGAGCTGGTTGTTCTCGTCGGCCCATCCGGCTGCGGCAAGTCTACGCTGCTGCGCATGATTGCCGGCCTTGAGAGCATTTCAGGCGGCGAGATCGCGATTGGCGACCGTGTCGTCAACCAGCTGGAACCATCCGAGCGCGACATTGCCATGGTGTTCCAGAACTACGCGCTCTATCCGCACATGACGGTTCGCCAGAACCTGGCCTACGGTCTGAAGAACCGTAATACGCCGAAGGACGAGATTGATCGTCGCATCGAGCAGGCGGCCAAGGCACTGGAGATCGAGCAGTTCCTGGAGCGCAAGCCCCGCCAGCTTTCCGGCGGCCAGCGTCAGCGCGTTGCCATGGGTCGCGCCATCGTCCGCGAGCCGGCGGCTTATCTCTTCGACGAACCGCTGTCGAACCTTGATGCGAAGCTGCGCGTGCAGATGCGCGTCGAGATCAAGCGGCTGCAGCGGTCGCTCGCCACAACCAGCGTCTACGTGACCCACGACCAGATGGAAGCGATGACGCTCGCCGACAGGCTCGTGGTGCTGAATGCCGGGAGAATCGAACAGGTGGGCACCCCGATCGAGCTTTACGAGCGTCCGGCAACGACTTTCGTGGCGACCTTCATCGGTTCACCCTCGATGAACCTGCTGCAGATGACGACGGCGACCGGTAGCTGGTCGATGACGTCGGAAGCGTCGGTTCCGTCAGGCACCGCGACCCTCGGCATCCGCCCGGAAGACCTCCACCTGATCACGGACGTGCCGGGGGATGAGATCTTCACCGCCAGCGTCAAGGTCGCTGCTGTCGAACTGGTCGGGGCGGAGAGCTACGTGCATGGTACGCTTGCCGATGGCAGCGACATCGTCTTCCGCGTGGCGGGTCGCTCGCGGATCGAGATGGACGACTTGGTGCAGATCGGCGCGAAGGCATCGGACCTGCACTACTTCGACGCAGACGGCGCGCGTCTCAACTGAGACCATCCGTTCGATACATCAGCGGGGCCTTCCGGCCCCGCTTCGATGGTTGCTTGACAGGATCCGAAACCTCAGTCCGCCCGTTCGACGCTGGACAGGTGGCTCAAGAGAAACCGGTGCGTGCCGGGATTGGCGACGATCAGCAAACCGGATTTCTCGAAATACTCCGGCCCCCGCCCCCACCAGTCGGTCACGACCCCCCCGGCTTCTTCCACCAGGAGAATGCCGGCCGCGGTATCGACGAAACCGGTCTGCTCGAAGTAGCCGGTGAAGCGACCGCAAGCGACATAGGCGCAACAATTGGCGGCACTGCCCTGGACGCGGACAGCGCCGATCGGTGCGCGGATTGCATCCAGCCGCGCATAGGCCCCAGGATGCATCGAGAGGTTCGGTGTGGGAAGGCCGGTTCCGACCACCATATGGCTGAAATCGGCGCTGTCGCGCATTTCGAGCCGCTTGCCATTGAGATGAGCACCCTGCCCTTTGAGGGCCGTGAACATCTCGTCGGTCACCGGATTGTAGACAAGACCGCAGATCGTCTCACCGGCCCGCCGCAAGGCAATCGTGATCGTGTAGTCGAGCCCCCAGAGGAAATTGGTGGTTCCGTCGATCGGATCGATGAGAAAGCGGTAGGTGTCATCGACACCCTTGACCGGCGGAAATTCTTCCCCGCTCAGGCTCCAGTCGGGATAGCGCGTCAGCAGGTGATCGCGGATCAGCGTTTCGGACTGCTCATCGGCAATACTGACGAAATCGCCCGGTCCCTTCACGCCGATTTCGAGCGTCTCTCTGCGATGAAAATGCTCTAGCGTCAGCGCGCCGGCGCGCCGCGCGGCCTCGATCATGTCGGCCAGAACGATTGCGGGATCGATCGACATCAAGCGGCTCCTTCGGCCAATGCAAGAAGGAGACCTTCGGGGTCATCCGTGGTGATCTGGTCGACGCACAGGTCGAGGAGACGGCGGACCTTCGCAAGCGTGACAGGCGTGATCGCCCGGATCGTCCAGGCATCGACACGCCGGTTGTCGGCATGGGCTGCGCCGATCAGATCGACGCCCGCTGCATCCGCCGCCAGAATGAGCTCGTAATCGAGATAGATCATCGCCGCTTCCGGTGCTGTCTTCAGGGCGGTCGCTATGAAGCGGGAGAAGTCCTCCCTGGTTTGCAGGTCATCGAGAACCCCGACATAGGTCGGGTCGTATCCGGTTCTGAGCCCCGGCGTGGCGGCAGCCAGAGACGCGACGGCGGCGCTATCGCCACCCGAGAGTATCATCGTATGCGCTACCTTGGAGACGGCCGCCGCGAAATTGGCGATGACGGCCGGCGACAGGCGCGACAGGTCTTCCTTGTAGTCGAGCTGCAATAGGGCATCGGGATGGGCAGGGTTTGCAGCCAGCAGGTTGCAGAGATCCTCGAGCAACATCACCCGGTCAGCGATCGGCTCCCCGTCGTTGCCGCGCAAGAAAAGCTGGCGCAGCGTTTCGGCTGATGTCTCGCAGACGAGGCCGGATCCGGTGGTCCCGTGATCGAGTTCGAGATCATGCAGGATCGCAAAACCCTTGTCGGCATGCACCACGAGATCCACTTCGACACTTGCGCCAAGACGCATGGCTTCGAGAATGCGGGTCGGTGTAAACTCGGCATCGGACGCCTTTCTCCGCGCCCGGTGCCACTTGATGAGGGTCCGCTGGCCCTGATGGTCGATGAAGATCGGATCAGGCTGCATCGGAGGACCGGTAGAGTTTGACGTTGTCGCGGAAGGCGGCAAAGGCGCGGGGGCGCAGATCCACGGCGTGGCCGGAACTGAACGGTTCGGGGCTGCGCACCAGGGATTTGAGCCGCGTGCCATCGGAGAGATGCAGATCGACGAGACCATGGGTTCCGAAATCGGTGACACGGTGGACGACTGCCACGCCATCTTCCGTGCTGACCAGGTCGAGTGCCTCAGGCCTCACCGCCAGAGTGACCGGGCCATCCGAGACGGGCATATCCACAGACAGGTCGGGATGCACGAAACGGCCGTTCTCGACCCTACCTTCGACGAAATTCATCGTGCCGATAAAGCCTGCGACAAACGGCGTTTGCGGATCGCGGTAGATGATCTCCGGCCGATCGGCCTGCTCGGTCCTGCCATTTTGCATGACCACGATCCGGTCCGCCATGGAGAGCGCCTCGTCCTGCCCGTGCGTCACGAACAGCGTCGTGATCTTCAGGCGAAGCTGGATGTCGCGCACCTCCTCGCGCAACCGCTCCCGAAGATGCTGGTCGAGGCTTGCGAAGGGCTCGTCCAGCAGCAGAATCTTCGGCTCGAGAATGAGAGAGCGTGCGAGTGCCACACGCTGCTGCTGGCCGCCTGAGAGCTCGTTGGTCATGCGTCGGTCGTAGCCCTTCAGACCGACCAGCTCGAGCACGCCCTCGACCCTGTCCCGGATCTCGGCAGCCGGACGCTTGCGCAACTTCAGCCCGAAGGCGAGGTTGTTGAAGACATTCATATGCGACCAGAGCGCATGGCTCTGAAAGACCATGCCCGTCGGACGCTGCTCCGGCGGCAGTCGGGTCACGTCCTGATCGTCGATCGCGATGGTGCCCGATGACGGCTGTTCGAAGCCGCCCACCATGCGCAGCAAGGTCGACTTGCCGGAGCCGGAAGGGCCGAGCAGGCAAACCAGCTCGCCATCCGCAACATCGAGCGAGACGCTGTCGACGGCGGTGGTTCCGGCCCTGAAGACCTTGGAGACCGCCCGTATGCTCAGTTTGGACATCTTGGCATTCCTGTAAGGCTGTTGTTCATCCACCAAAGCCCTTGGCAAAGGCGTTGCCGCCGATCACCCGGCGGGCGAACATCAGGGCGATGAAGGACGGGACCCAGAGCATGACGGACAGGACCGCGCCGAACTGGATGACCATCTGGTTGTTGATGAAGCTGATCATTAGCACGGGCATGGTGCGGATGCCCGGCGCGCCGATCAGCCAGGCGCCTTCCGTCTCGTAGAAGGTGCCGACGAATGTCAGGAGAAGGGCCGCCGCAATTGTCGGCGCAGCCTGGGGCAGCGTGATCGACCAGAAGACACGGAACGGGCCTGCACCCACGTCGCGGGCGGCCTCTTCCATGCGACGGTCAACCGCCTGGAAGGCCGCAACCGGGATCCAGATCATGAACATCAGCGTGTTGACCAGCTGGATAAGTGCCACACCCCAGAAAGTGCCGATCAGGTCGAGCTGCAGAAAGATCGCGGCGATGGCGACGAGGAGACCGAATTTCGGGAAGGCATGGCCTGCGAGAAACGAGAAGAACAACAGGTCTCGGCCTGGAAAGCGCATCCGCGCAAAGGCATAAGCCGCCGGCAGGCAGATAATCGCCGAGGCAAGCGTCACCACGGCCGAGAGCGTCAGGCTCAGCCATAGCGCGTTCCACACGTCCGAACGGTTCAGCGTCTGCTCCCAGAACCGCAGACCGAACTGCTGTGGCAGGACGTTGGGATAGCGCCAGACCTCGGTGAAGGCCCAGACGCCGACGACGAGCAAAGGCAGGACAACGACGATCGAAAGCACGAGCGCGAGCAGGATGCCGGTGCCATCGATCCTGCGCGGTGGGGCAATGGGTAGGTTCATGGGCCTCATCTCCCCTGGTTGCGGGCGACGGAGCGCACGTAGAACAGGCCAAAGACAATGCAGAAGCCGAAGGTGATCACAGCCTGGGTAATGGCGCTAACGGGGTCATTCAGATCCCTAAATGTTCGCTGCATGAAGGGACCCATCATTTCCGGCGAGGCGGGGCCCAGCAGATAGGGCAGCGTGAAGGCGGAGAAGATGCCGAGCACGGCAAATGACAGTGCCACCAGAATGGAATTGGTGATCTGCGGCAGAATGATATGCCGGAGGACGCGAAGCCGGCTTGCGCCGACATCACGCGCAGCCTCGATCGCCATGTTGCTCACCGAGCCGAGACCCGAGAGCAGGATCAGCACCGTCAGCGGAATATTGTCCCAGACCAGGCCGATCACCGGCCCCCATGGCGTGAGATAGGGCGTTCTCAATTTCGGCAGGCCGGCGAAGTTCAGGAGCAGGTCGACCATGCCGTTCGGCCCGAGCACCCGGATCAGGGCATAGGCGAGAATAATCGATGGAACGAACATCGGCAGGATGGCAAGCGCCTGCACATAGGAGGCGATGCCGCCCCGGGCAAAGCGCAGATAAAGCGCGATCGGGAGCGACACGACCAGGAGCAGCAGGGCACAGACCGCCGTGGTCCAGAGCGTCAGGCTGAGATTGTTGAGGCTGTAAGCGTCGGAAAAGAAGAAGATGTAGCTCGACAGGTCGAAGCCCGCCTCACCGTCGGGCGAGGCACGCCACACCGTACGCAGAACGGCACTGATGATTGGCCAGATGACCAACCATCCGACGAGCGAAACCGGCAGGGCGACGAGCAGGAGGCCAACAAGCCCCCTGCCCGACGTCTTGATTGACATGGCAGACGATGTCACGCCTGAACTCACGACTTGCGGTCGATGGTCGGGGCGACGTTACGGTACCAGCCGTCATTGACCGCGACTTCCCAGGCGCCTGCCGGGAAGGTCGGAATGCTGTTCGGGATGATGTCGGCAAACTTCTCGCGCAGATCGGCGGAGACATGTTCCCAGCTGACGCCGGGGAAGCCGCCGAGTTCGGAGAGGATGGCACCCTGGATCTCTTCGGTCAGAATAAAATCGGCCAGCTTCAGGGCTGCGTCGCGGTTCTTGCCGTTGGCAAGCACCACGGCGCGCGAGAAGTTGCCGCAAAGAGCCAGATCCTGAAGCTGCACGATGCCAGTCGTTTCCGGCAGGACACCCTGATCGATCGCCTGGAGAACCTGGTCGGACCAGACCGGGGTCATGGTTACAACGCCCTGGGCGAGCAGCTGGATCGACTGGGTGTTGCCGGAGGAGTAGGCGCCGTTGTCGTAGAGCGACGGGGCGATGTCCTTGAGCAGTTCCCAGGCCTTGCCGAGGGCCTCGTTGCCGAAGGCTTCGGTGTAGTTATCGACCGTGAAGGCCTTGGGGTCGAGGCCGTTTGCCTGATGGATGGCACGACGCACGAAGTTTCCGCCCGAACCACCCTTGTCAGGGCGGTTGTAGACGAACTGGCCGGGATTTGCCTTGATCCAGGCAACGAGCGCATCCCAGGTCTTCGGCGCATCGGCAGCCGACAGCTTGGTGGTGTCGTAGGCGAGCAGCACCTGGCTGCCGCGATATGGAAGCGAGTAGTCGCTGTCGATGGCGAGCGGATTGACCTTCGAATAGTTCGACAGTCCGGCTTCCTTCATGTTGACGTAGAGGCCCGCTTCGATAGCGCCCTTCGGCAGCCGCGGATCGGTATGCTCGAAGTAATCGGCCTGCGGGTCGGTGTTCGTCTGCATCGCCGCGATGGCGCGCTCGGCGATCGACTGGATGCCTGCATTGTCACCGGCATCGACGAGATTGAGCTTCACGCCCTCATGCGCCGCTTCGAAAGCCGGCTTGACCGTATTGGTCCAGAAATCGAGCACATTGGCATCCGAACCGGTATACCAGTCGATCTGGCCTTCGGCTGCAAAGGACAGCTTCGGCAGGATCATCATTCCGGCAACGGTGCCGGCCGTGGAAATCAGGAATGCGCGACGCTTCATCGTCTTCTCCCTTGGCTGCCGCGCCACCCGGCGTCGGCTCACAATCAAACCCCGAGACACCGCGCCATTGACCCCGACGGGCCTGTAGCCTGCATCTCTCTAAATGCTTGCCCGGGCACGCCTGCAGAGGGACCGCCGCCTCGGTTCCTCTACAGGTCTGCACCATGCGCTTGCACATGCGTGCAACACGCTCAATCGGGCATTTCCGTCCTACAGGGGTTAGACGAAGGTTTGATGACACTGGGAGAATGCACACGCGTGCATCAGGTCGATCCAGGATGGGGACGAACAGAGCGGCGCCAGACGGCGACCGGCTCGAAGACGGCCCCGTCCGGCTGAGACGTTCCAGTCGGGTCTTCTGCTTCCGTCAGGAGGGTGACCACATGCTGTGCGATCCGATCGAGCGGCTGCTCGAAGGTTGTCAGCCGATAGGCTTCCCAGGATGCCTGTTCTATATTGTCGAAGCCGATGACGCAGAGATCTTCCGGGATCCTGAGACCGAATTCGAGGCGTGCCCCATCCATGAAGCCGATGGCGAGCAGATCGGTGACGGCAAACACGCCGTCTGGAGGTTCCGACCGGGCATAGACGCGTTTGGCGGCCTCGAAACCGGCGCGATAGCTGGTCGCGTCCGCCTCGACGACGGCCACCGTGATTGCTTCACCATCGGCCGCCTCGAGGAAGCGCTCTTCTCTCTCCACCAGGCTCGGGGTGCGGGCTGCCGAGGTCACGATCCCGAGACGTCGGCACCCGGCCCGTTTCAGCAGGAAAAGCGCCTCTCTTGCTGCCGTTGCATTGTCCAGCCCGACATTGTCGCAGCCTTCCAGACCGTCGTCGCGGTTGATCAGGATGACCTGCTGGCCATTGGCGAGCGCCGTTTTCACCAGTCCCGTCGATGGCGTTCCCGACAGGACCACCGTCGCATCGGCGCGGTAGTGCAAGGTGAGCTTCAAGGCGTGATTGATGCTTGCCTCGTCACTCTCCGTGTTGAGAACCACAGTGATCTTGCCTGCCGCCTGAAGCTTGCGGGTCAAGCGGTCGACCATTGCCGCCCTGACGGGCGTGGTCAGATCCGAGACGATCAGACAGACGATGTTGCTGCGCTCGCGCAGCTGGCGGGCCAGATGATTGACGTGATAGCCAAGTGCCTCGGCTGCTTCGACAACCTTTCGACGTGTTTCCTCCGAAACGCTCGCGCCATCGGTGAAGGTGCGCGACACTGCGGAACGCGACACGCCGGCGCGCTCGGCCACCATCCTGGCACTGACAAAAAGCGGCGAGCCATTCTTACGCATGCAGCAAAACCAAGAGAATGAGGGCTCGTGCCGAGGGACCCGATTGCGGGCCTCACGGTACGCGACAGAGGGCGCATTACGCTTCTAGTGTGACACAAATTCGTGAGGTGGGTGAAGAAGACAGCTCATCCACCACTCCTAAATATGTGCTCATCGCGGCTATACGCATCCGCCAGGCCCGAATTGGTTGCAAATCACACCGATTATGGGTGTCTTTGCATGAACGACAAGGTCCCTGGCCGAACGAAAGGCAGCTCAGTCTCAGCCTTCATTTCGCCCGCTTCTTAAGAGCTTGTTAAGAATTCATTCCTGTCGGAGGTCTCCATGGCGCTTGGCGCATCGCATCGTTTGCAGGATGGCGTCCTTGCCGTCGAAACCATGACCCGCTTTGCGCTCGCCGTTCTGGCCCTTGCGTCCGGTGTCTATACCTATCTGGGGGTACGAAGCCTTCTCGATGGCTCTCCGACCGCAGTCTTCTTTGCCGCCATCATCTATTCGGCCTCGGTCTCGGTGGCGATCTATGCCTTCTGGTCCTACATGGCGCGCTTCTACCCCCATGTGACCGGCGCTGCGGCGCGCGGGGCCCTGATGGGCGTGATGGCGCTCGGCTGCGCCATGATCATCGCCATGTCGAGCTGGCTGAATGCGGCGGCGCTTGCAGGATCAGCCGCACTCGAACAGCATCTCGCCGAAACGGTGCAGGATTACACAGCAGATCTCGATCAGGCGCACCAGAACGCACTTGCCGCCCAAAGCCTGCTGCCGGACATACAGCGGACATCGGAGCGCTTTTCACGGCTTGCCGAGGACGAACGGCAAAATGGCGCGCTCACGGGCACCACGGGTGCCGGCAGTGTCGTCCAGCTTCTGACGCAGATGTCGGCGCAGCTCAATGAGCTGGAAACCGGCATCACCGCCTCGCGGGAACGGGTGACCACCCTCTTCGACCAGGGGCGGGCTCATCTGGTAACCATGCGAACGCTGGTTTCGGCGCCCGGGGCAATCGCTCCCCGCAGCGATGATTTCTCCGCGGAAGTCGTGGCGCTCTCGGGCGTGATCACATCTCTTGAGCAGACCTCCATCGCGCCTTCCGTCAAACGGGCGGCCGATGACCTCTCCCTCGGCTTCATCGCGCCCGTCGCCGATGGTCGGGCAGCCGATCTGGCCGAGCGTCAGGACCAGGTCATGCAGACGATCCGGGCCTCTGTTTCCGCCCAGTCGCAGGTTTTGTCGCAGGCCGCCGACGAAATCCTCGCACGCGAGCCGGTCGCGGAGCGGCGCTTCGTGCCGCTCTCCTCCGCAGAGGCTGTTCTGCGGTATGCAGGCGATTTCATCCCGGCCTGGGCGGGGGCGATTTCCATCGATCTTCTTCCTGCCGTTCTGGTCTTCATCCTGACCGTGGTGCACGGAGCGATCCGGCGACAGGAGGAGCGGATGCCCTTCGCACAGCGCATCACCGCAGCCGAACTGCTGGAGGCGCTCGAGGTGCAGCGGGCGCTCAATCGACAGGGGATCGATGTCGAACAGGCGCTCCACTCCGCAGAAGCGGAAGACGAGCGTGGGCGGATCGACTCCAACATCACCAGCCTCGACATGGCCGCCAAGGCGCCACGCAAGGGACCCCCGGCGTGAAACCAGCTTCGCTAGCCCTGCGCCTCAAGACAGCCATTGTACGTGCCGACGACGGTTTGCTGATGCGCGGCGCCTTCTTCGGACTGCTGGCGGCCGCGGGTGCCTTTCTGTTCACGGATCTCAGGGAGATGAGCCTCGCGCATGCGCCCCTTCCCGGCCATGATCCGATGACCACGGATGCCCCCGTGCTTCCGCCGGCGCTGACGGACGGTGTGCCCCAGGCACCCCCGGTGGACCCTGACAGTTCTCCGGAAGTCCTGCGCCAACCGATGCGGTTCGAATTGTTGACGGGCGGCGTGCTCAAGGCAGAAGGTTCGATCGATCTTGGTGCTGCAGATCGATTTGCCGAGGAGATCGCTGCTCGCGGCGAATATGTTCAAGAGGTGTCGCTGAATTCGCCGGGTGGCTCGGTCAATGATGCTCTCTCCATGTCGAAGCTGATCCGCGAGAAAGGCATCAACACCAAGGTGGCGAGCAAGGCTCTTTGCGCCTCTTCCTGTCCTCTGGTCTTTGCCGGCGGCGTGGCGCGCGAGGCAGAAGAGGATGCCATTCTTGGCGTGCATCAGGTCTTCAATGCCGGGCAAGACCGCCCCTCTCCCGAGCAGGCGATGTCCGGCGCGCAGAGTACCACGGCACGCATTGCCCGCCATCTCGAAGAAATGGGCATCGGCAACGGGCTTTGGATCAACGCGCTCGAAACGCCTCCGGACCGGCTCTACTACCTGACGCCGGAGGAGATGGCGGAGTTCAAGCTGGTCACGACCCCTGTGGCAACCGCGAAGCAGGCAGACTGATCTGCGTCAGTGGGGTGCGCTTCTTTGCAGACAGGTGTGCGACGGCACGCCTCTGTGCAAGACGCGTCAGGCATAGTCCCGAAGCATGGACGAGAGCGGCATACGGACGCGCAGCTTCATACTGAGAAGCGCAAGCCCGGTGATCTTGCGTTGCAGGAACATCTTATCCGGAGCCGGTAGCGCCCAGAGCGCGCGATCGGCAAAAATCGGCACCGCGCGCTCACGAATTTCCACGAGCGGGCCACGGTCGCTGAAATCAACCAGCCTCTCCGGCGCCTTCAGGACATGATCGAGGACGACGCGTGTCATTTCATCCAGCGTCCGTCCGTAGCGCTCCGTCTGTGCACGGGACAGATAGCGCATCTGCATCAGCGCATCGCGCACGGCTTTGGGATCTCCGCCGAGGGTCGCCTGCAGGAGGAGATGGTAGTCTCTGGCGCTTTCCGGTGAGACCGGGCGTACCGCACCGAAATCGAGTAGGGCCACCCGTCCGTCAGAAGGCCTCCAGAGATAGTTGGCGAAGTTCGGATCGGTCTGCATGTGACCGAAGACGAAAAGTTCGCGCAGCGCCAGCTCGGAAATTGCCTGCATGGCCGCATCTCTCTGGGTCTGTGGTGCATGGGCCAGCGTTTCGAGCGGAGCCCCCTCGACGAAATCCATGGGCAGGACCGTCGGCCGCAGGAGCTCCTCCACGGGGGCCGGCACCACGAAGCGTTGATCATTGGCGAGCAGGCTGCCGAAGCGACGCATTTCCTCCGCCTCGCGCAGATAATCTGCCTCTTCCCGCAACTGCCGCTTGGCTTCCGCCAGATGCGGCGCAATGTCGAGCCCTGCCGGTAGAAGACCCGACAGACGCAGGAAGGTCGCGACATTGTCGATGTCGGAATCGATGCTCTGGAGCACACCGGGATACTGGACCTTGACGGCAACAGGACGGCCTGAGGACAGAATACCCCGATGGACCTGCCCGATCGAAGCGGCTGCGATCGGTGTGGTCTCGAACTGGCTGAAATGGCGCCGCCAGTCTGGGCCCCAGGCGCTGGACAGTGAGGCGGAAAGCTGGCTCGGCGGCATGAAATGCGCCGAGGACCGGAGCTGCGCGAAGATCGACTGAAGCTCGGGCGGCAGGAACTCGCCCGGTTCCAGCGAGATCATCTGGCCGAGCTTCATGGCGGCGCCGCGCATGCGCGACAGCTGCTCTGCAGCCTTCAGCGCGTTCGATGGCGTCAACAGCAGGTCTCTTAAGTGCGGACGTTCCCCTTTCGCCAGACGGCTCAAGCCTTCCGCGACCATGCCCGAGGCGACGCCGCCTGCAATCTGGCCAAGGGCTGCGAGCCGGCTGAGACGCCCCTGGGGCACGGGCCTGTATCGATCACGATCACCCATCACTATCCTTCCGAGGATTGGAGCGCATGTCAGCGGTGCCCAGGCTGCAGGAGAGCCGGAATCTTCTCCTTCAGCCCGAAGAAGCCCTTCCGGCAATGCGGCCAGGCCATCCGATCCCAATCGCGGAGATATTCCGTGAAGTCGATGCCGAGCCCCTGTAACTCGGCGCGCACTGGGGCGATGGAGGACGCGACCGGCCCGACGGGCAGGAAAGCGGTTGCGATCTGTTTGCAGCCTGACGACTTGGCTGCCGGGGCCAGTTCGCCCGGGGCGAGAGCCCCGCAGACCTCCGCATCCGGCCACACCTGTGCGGCACGAGCAAGACCATCGGCGAGGGCCGTCTTGTCCCACGGGTTGCGACCTCCCAGAAACGCGATGGCCTTGACCGGCAGCGCACGCATCGCACCGACCTGCTCGACAGACAGATCCTCCGTGGCCAGCAGCAACAGGGTGGCTGCGGATGGATCCGGCGAAGAGGCCAGACGGATGGATGAAGGTGAAGGTGTCTGCACACTGTCGGCGGGAATGCGGGCCGTGCGTGCCAGGCCGACAGGTGAAAAGCGGCCATCGGTCATGGAACGGATGCGCTCGGCATAGGCGAGATAGGCCTTGCCAGCCGTGTGCAGGCCCGCCACCCAACGCCAGGACAGGGTGTTCGATGCCGGGTCGGCGTCGATCAGGCGCTCGAACATCGAGGCGGCGCCGAGTTCCCAGGGCAGGCCGAGCGTGAAGATCCAGATCGACGCAAACTGCATGCGCGCCCAGTTGTGCAGATAGCCCGTCTCATTCAGTTCTCTTGTCCAGGCGTCGAAACAGTCGACGCCGGTCGATCCATCGATCGCCGTGGCATAGCGTCTACGTAGTCCCGACACTGCGTCCAGCTGCTCCAGCGCCCGTTCGACGGCTGCGCCATAATCCTCCCAAACGGTTGGTCGCTGCTCAAGCCAGCCCTTCCAGTAGGTGCGCCAGAATACTTCGCTGACGAATTTTTCGGCCGCCGACAGGCCATGCCGTGCCAGGACCGCGTCGATCACCTCCTCCTCGGAGATCAGCCTTCTGCGCAGCGCAGCGGACAAACGCGATACATGCACATGGTGCCCCTGCCCCTGCTCCTTATTGCGCAAGCGTGCATAGGCAGCTCCCGCATGCGGCAGAAAATCGTCAAGGCGTTGAAGGGCGTCGCTGCGGGTCAGGGGGAAGTCTAAGTCTGCCATTGTCACTCCAGATGCGGTCAATCCGGCTGGCATTGACTGATGCCCACCGAACAACACTACGGCTTCGCGTCGAAGGCGGACCTGCGCTCCTTCGTCACGATCTGAGCCGTGGCACAGAACAGCCACAGTAAAAAGTCGAGATCAAAAATATGATTTATCAACTCATCTTTATTGACCCGGCGCCTGCATCCGGCCAATAGTGCGCCGCGCCATGACGCATGTGCAGGTCACCGAAACCGGGTGAGAGGCCAGTGGTTTGACATATCTCCATTCGATGCAGTCCGAAATCGAGGGCATTCGCGCCCTCATGCCGCCCAGGTGGCGTTCCCTCGACGGCGTCGTCGGCGTCCATTGGGAAGCGGAAGGCCATGCGGGGGCGAACGGCTATTATCTCTCGCCGGATCCGCGGATCGTCTTCTTCTTCAACGATGTCAGCAGCCAGATCCGGGTGGCAGACCGGGCGGAGGAACTGGACCGCGGCGAGCGTGGCCTGGCGCGGGCCATCTATGTGCCGGCGGGCGTGCCCATGTGGACGAAGTTCAGCAGCCGCCACCGCTTTTCCCACCTCGACCTGCATCTGCACCAGGAACGGCTGATGCGCTATCTGACGCCGGCTGTCGGCTCATCGGCGGCGCGCGCCATCATCAAGCAGCCGGTCGAATTGCAGGATCCCGGCCCGCTGGCCAGCCTTGCGACGCTTGTTGTCGACGAGCTTTCGACGGATGGCAGGCATCCCGCCTTTGCCGAGAATCTGGTCGGCAGCATCGTCACCGGACTTCTGGATCTGCGGGTAAGCGAAGGGCGAACGGCGGCGCATGCCGGGCATCTCACCAAGGCGCAACTGAACCGGCTTTCGGGATATTTCGCCAATTGCGGCGGGCGTCGTTTGAGCGTGCGAGAAATGGCCGATGTTGTCGGCCTGTCGGAGAGCTGGTTCGCCACGGTGTTCCGTCAGACCACCGACATGACGCCGCTGCAATGGCAATTGTCACGCCGGATCGACATGGCGCGGCAGATGCTTTCGGAAACGGAGATGAGTATCGCTGAGATCAGTGTTCAGCTCGGCTTTTCCGACCAGGCGCATCTGACCAAAGTGTTCCGCAGCATCACCGGGGACACCCCGGCCGTCTGGCGACGCAAACACCATTCAATCTAGGTGGCACGAGGGCTCGCTACGCTTTGCGCTGCGAGCCCTCGCCGTTTCTACCAGGTCTGGCGGAGGGTCGCGTAGATGGCGCGACCGGGGTTGTAGTAGAGCGCACCGCCATCATTGTTGGCGACATGCTTTTCGTCGAACAGGTTGCTGACGTTCAGCTGAAAGCTCGTGTTCTCCTTGATCGCATAGGTGAAGGAGGCATCGAAGATCACTGCGCCGTCAGATTTGCGGGTGTTCGCGTTGTTGAAATAGTAGGAGCCGACGAAGCGCGCGCCTGCCCCGAAGGTCATGTCGCCGCGATCGCCGTTGCCTTCGAGCGTGTACGTGCCCCAGATTGATGCCATGTGCTCGGGGACCTGGGCGAAACGCTTGCCATCGACCGAACTCGAAGTGGTGCTCGTATCCTCGATCTTCGAGTCGATGTAGCTATATCCCGTAATCAGCCCGAAGCTCGGCGTGACCTCGACCTTTGCTTCAAAATCCAGACCGCGATGGCGTACTTTTTCGACCGTGGTCGCCAGGTAGAACGGCCCCTCGGATGTGGTGATGTTTTCGAGCGTGAGGTCGTAGATCGAGGCGGTGATCAGGCCGGGGAAGGCGTCCGGACGATATTTGACGCCCACCTCGTACTGCGAGCCGTAGAGCGGCTCGTTGCCCGTGCTCGGCGGGGCCACAGACTCGGCATAGCTGACATAGGCCGCCAGTTCCTCGGTGACCTTGTAGCTCAGACCGACGCGCTTGCTGAACTCGCTGTAGTCGCGCGATTTGGACACCCGGGTCGCCAGATCGGTCTCTTCGAGATCGAGCCAGTCGTTGCGCAGGCCGACACTGGCCGTGACGCGGTCCGAGAAGATCAGATCCTGCTGCAGATAGATGGCCCGGGTGCTGCGGTCGTTGCTCTTGCGGGTCGTGAGCGGGATCGCCGACGGCAGTCCTGCATAGACGGGATCTTGCCAATCGATCGATGGCGTGCCAGCGCCCCAGAGATACCCGGACTCGTTGCTGGACTCGATGCTGTTGTAGTCGACACCAGCCAGGGTTCGGCTTTCAACCTGATCGAAATTTGTCTCGTACAGCAGATGGGCATCGACAATGAACTGTTCGCTCGAACTGGAGCCGAGAGAATAGATGCGGTCTGCCCTGGTGTCCGAAAGGTCGGCAGCACCGTTGGCATCATAGATATAGGCAAAGCCGGTGTCGCGGTTGGCATTGCTGTAGCGCGCACTGGAATTGAAGCTCAGGCCGTTGCCGAAATCGTGGTCGAACAGCATCGTGTATGTGTTGCGGTTCGTCGCATCATAGTTGAAATCGGGCTCTCCGAAGAACCGGTCCCGATCGAAATCGGTGTAGAGCGGATGACCGCCACCGCTCGGGGTCACGTTGCGGTCGAGGTGATCGAAGACGAAAGTCAAACTGGTCATGTCGGTGGGACGCCAGGTCAAACCGCCCATGATGAAGTTCTCGTCGTTTTCCGAGAAGTCATACTCGCCGTCGGCCCGCTGGAATTTGCCGGTCAGGCGATAGGACAGGGTGTCATCTTCCGTCAGATTGTCGCCGAAGTCGAAGCCCGTCTCCTTGTGGGCGAAGGATCCGGTCGTGCCATAGACCTCACCGAACCGCTCGCTGCGCGGCGTCTTCGTCACATAATTGATGGCGCCGCCCGGATCGGAAACGCCGAAGCCAGTGGAATTGGCGCCCTTCAGGATCTCGAGCCTCTCAAAGGCATAGGGTTCTTCCTTCACACCCAGCCAGGTTCTGCCGAGGGCCAGACCGTCGCGGTAGGTGTAGGGCGAGAAGCCCCGAATGGTGACGTAATCGAAACGATCGTCCGATCCGTAGAAATCGGTGGTTACGCCGGCGGTGTACTGCACCACCTTCTCGACGCTGTCGGCACCGCGCTGCTCGATTTCCTTGGATGTGACGACGGAAACGGTCGCCGGTGTCGTCAGGATTTCGCCGGGCATCTTGCCGACAGCGCTCGATTGGGTCGCGACGATTGATTTGGAATCCGCGTCGGCCTTGCCGGCCCCTTCGACGGTGATCGTCTGCAGAACGGTCGTGTCCCCTTCGGTATCGGCGTCCTGAGCGACGGCAAATACCGGCACCAGGGCCACGAATGCCGTGCAGCCCAGAAGAATGCTGATGCGATGGCGAAGGGAGACGCGCGTGGCGCCCCGGGCGGAAATGGTTCTGATCATGTTGTTTCCAGAATTTGACGTTCCGACATTCCCACACGATGAACATTGAGGATCATCGTCGGGCGCCGACCGACACCGGATTTAGGTCTGCAGTCTCTTGTGGCCCTATCCCTGAGCCCCGGCCGCTGCAGTCCAAGATCGGATCGGTCTGCACGCCTTTAACTGGATAATTTTCATCCAGTATTGTAGATTTCTCTTTTTTGTAAGATTCCCCGGAAAATCAAGAGCCGATGTCGTCCGCTCGGTCCAAATTGCTTGACCCCATGAATTAAAGCTGAGAGGGGAAGTCAACTTAACCAAGGGATGATTGGGACCCATGCGGATCAGTTTGCATCACCTGGCGCCTCTTGCAGCCATCTTCCTCTCTGTATCCGGCCCGACGGCCTTCGCCGCCGAGGAGGCTCGTTTTCCCCTCGAGATCAGCCATGCGCTCGGGCAGACGACTGTTCCTGGCAAACCGCAGCGGGTGGCCACCGTGGCCTGGGCCAACCACGAAGTCCCGCTTGCGCTCGGCATCGTGCCGGTCGGCATGGCGGCTGCGAATTTCGGTGATGATGATGGCGACGGGCTGCTGCCCTGGGTTTCGGAGCGCCTGAAGACCCTTGGGGCCGACGCGCCTGTCCTGTTCGACGAGGGGGACGGGATCGACTTCGAGGCGGTTGCCGGAACAGCACCGGACGTCATCCTCGCCGCCTATTCGGGCTTAAGCCAATCCGACTACGACACCTTGAGCCAGATCGCCCCCGTCATCGCCTATCCGCAGGCGCCCTGGTCGACGGATTGGCGTGAAACGATCCGCTTTGACAGTGCCGGCATGGGCATGGCGCAGGAAGGCGAAACGCTGATTGCCGATATCGAGCAGAAGATCGCAGCCGAGGTCGCCAAATATCCCGAACTCAAGGGCAAACGGGCGATGTTCGTTACCCATCTCGACGCGACCGACCTCAGCATTGTCAATTTCTACACGACCCAGGACACCCGCGTTCGGTTTTTCGCCGATCTCGGGCTCTCGATGCCGAAAAGCGTGATGCAGGCGTCGACGACCGGCAGCTTCGCCGGTTCGATCAGCGCCGAGAATATCGATCTCTTCGATGACGTCGATATTCTCGTGACCTATGGCGACCAGGCGTTGATCGAGGCCATGAAGGCCAATCCTCTTCTGTCCCACATGCCGGCCGTGAAGCATGACGCCATCGTCACGCTCGGCCGCGATCCCGTCGGCACCGCCGCCAATCCCACGCCGCTATCGATCACCTGGGTGTTGCCCGCCTATGTAGAAAAGCTCGCGGACGCGGCGCGAAAGACGGAATGACATCCGCCCCTTCCCTGTCCTCTGCCCATCGGCCGTCTCTTCCGAAGACGGCCAAGGGCAGCTTGATCTGGCTGGCCGCGGCAATCGGGGTCGGCATCGGCGTCGCCTTGCTGTCCCTCACCATCGGCACACGCGATGTGCCGCTCTCGGAGGTGCTGGCGGCCCTGTCGGGGGACGTGTCGACGCTTGACCGCGCTGCCGTTGCGACCCGGGTGCCGCGCACCGTTCTGGCTCTGCTCGCCGGTGCGGCTCTCGGCCTTGCCGGGGCCGTGATGCAGGGCGTGACGCGAAATCCGCTCGCCGATCCCGGAATCCTCGGCGTCAATGTCGGCGCATCGCTCGCCGTAGTGGTGGGAGTGGCGTGGTTCGGCATCAGTTCGGCCCATGCCTTCATCTGGGTTGCCATCGCGGGTGCCGGGGCTACGGCCGTCTTCGTCTATGTCATCGGCTCGATGGGACGTGGTGGCGCAACGCCGCTGAAGTTCGCCCTTGCTGGTACGGCAACCGCGATCGCCTTTTCGTCGCTGGTGATTGCCGTCGTCTTGCCGCGTGCTGACATTGCCGGCGGCATCCGCTCCTGGCAGATCGGCGGCGTCGGCGGCGCGACCTTCGAACGGATGGAACACATCTATCCGTTTCTTCTGGTGGGGTTTCTGCTGTGCCTGCTTTCAGCCCGACGCCTGAATGCCCTTGCGCTCGGTGACGAACTCGCCGCGGGGCTCGGCGAGCGCGTGGCATTGGCGCGCGGCATGGCCACGCTCGGTGCCGTCGTGCTGTGCGGCGCGACGACGGCCGTCTGCGGCCCGATCGGTTTCGTCGGCCTCGTCGTCCCGCATGCCTGCCGGCTACTGGCCGGCGTGGACCATCGCTGGCTTCTGCCATTCTCGGCGATCGGCGGGGCCATTCTGCTGACGGCAAGCGACGTTCTCGGCCGCCTGGCGGCCCGCCCGTCCGAACTTGAGGTCGGCGTCGTGACCGCCCTGATCGGCGCGCCGGTCTTCATCTTCATCGTCCGTCGGCAGAAGGTGAGAGATCTGTGACCCTTCTTCGATCCGATGCTTCCCTGACATCCATGGTCGCGGCAAACCGCAAGCAAAGGTCGCGCCGGCGGCTGGTCATGCTGGCACTTATTCTTGTCCTCATCCTCGCCGGCTTCACGTTGACGCTGATGGCCGGTCGAACCTTCACGCCTTTGGGAGACGTCATCCGCGTCCTCATCGGAGAACAGGTTGCCGGCGCGGATTTCACGGTGGGGCAGCTGCGCCTGCCGCGTGCAGTGCTCGCCATTGCAGCCGGCATGAGTTTCGGCCTTGGGGGAGCTGCTTTCCAGACGCTGTTGCGCAATCCGCTCGCAAGCCCCGACATCATCGGCATCACCTCGGGCGCCAGCGCGGCAGCGGTTTTTGCCATTGTGGTGCTCTCACTCACGGGGCCGCTGGTCTCTCTTCTGGCCGTCAGTGCCGGTCTCGCGATCGCGCTTCTGGTGCATGGCCTCTCCTCGAAGAACGGGGTTGCCGGACCACGGCTGATCCTTGTCGGAATCGGCGTCTCTGCCATGCTCGAAAGCATGATTGCCTACATCCTGTCGCGCGCGCCCGCCTTCACGCTGCAGGAAGCCATGCGCTGGCTGACCGGGAGCCTGAACGGCGCCAAGCTCGATCAGGCCCTTCCCCTGATCGTTGCTCTCGTTGCGCTGGGTAGCCTGCTTTTGGCCAAGGCGCGCGATCTCGATGTCATGCGGGCGGGCGACGAGACGGCGACCGCGCTCGGGGTGCATGTCTACTCGACCAAGCTCATGGTTATCGTCTGCGCCGTCGGGCTGATTGCGACCGCGACCGCGGTCACAGGACCGATTGCCTTCGTCGCCTTTCTCGCAGGCCCGATCGCGAGCGGCGTCTTCGGACGACGCAGCTCCATCCTCCTGCCGGCCGCCGTGGTCGGCGCCTTGCTGGTGCTCACCGCAGATTTCGTCGGCCAGTTTCTCTTGCCCAGCCGATACCCGGTCGGTGTAGTGACAGGAGCGCTGGGAGCACCCTACCTCATCACCCTGATCATCAGGAGCAACCGGCGGGGAGCCGCGACATGACCGATCACCGTCTCGAAGCGAAGACCCTTTCGGCCGGCTACGGTGACAGCCTCGTCCTTAGCGACCTGGACCTCCGCCTTCCATCCGGCCAGATCACCGCCATCGTCGGCGCCAATGCCTGCGGCAAATCCACCTTACTCAAGGCACTGTCGCGACTGATCGAGCCCAAGGCCGGCGAGGTGCTGCTCGACGGGAAGGCAATCCACAAGGTCCCGACCCGCGAACTCGCGCGCCGGCTTGGGCTCTTGCCACAATCCCCGATCGCGCCGGATGGGATCACGGTGATGGATCTAGTGAGCCGCGGCCGCCATCCGCATCATGGCCTGTTTCAATCCTGGACTAAAAGGGACGACCAGGCGGTTGCCGATGCCTTGGCGGCCACGCAGACCGCCGAACTTGCAGACCGGCCAGTGGACGAGCTGTCGGGTGGCCAGCGGCAGCGGGTCTGGATCGCGATGGCGCTCGCCCAGGAGACCGAATTCCTGCTGCTCGACGAGCCGACGACCTTTCTCGACATCAGCCACCAGATCGACGTCCTCGATCTCCTGACGGACCTCAACCGCAGCCGCGGCACGACCATCGTGATGGTCTTGCACGACCTGAACCTCGCAGCTCGTTATGGCGATCATCTGGTCGCGATGCTGGGCGGAAGCCCCTTCAAAAGCGGCAGCCCGGAAACCGTCTTGACCGAAGACATGGTGCGCCGGGTGTTCAATCTCGAGGCCCGGATCCTCACCGATCCGACCTCCGGCCGACCGATGATGCTCCCGATCGGGCGGCACCACATGCAATCCTCGTCCTCCCTCACTCGACTGGCGCATTCATGACCGATCTTCAGCCCACCAAACTCACAGGTATTGCCCGTCCTGCCGATGTCGGCGCCATGCTTGCCGAAATCTGCGAACACTTCGTCGAGCACTCGGACGTGGCTCACGCCGATGGCGTTGCCACGCTGAAATCGGAGGACTGGACGATCAACATCGTGACGGCCGAGGATGTGCTGCAGATCGAGATCAGCACCTTAGGTGAAGAGGCGCTCGCCGTTACGCGCACCATGTTCGCCGAACATCTCTTCTATTTCGCCGGGGATGAGCCCTTCTCGCTGGAGTGGTCGAAGCCGGCCGCGAAGGTGAAGCCGCCCGGTTTCCACGAGGCGACCGTTGTCGGCGTAGAGGATGTCACCCCAAGGATGCGGCGGGTGACACTCTCCGTCGCCGACGTCTCGCCCTTCCTCGTACGCAACATGCATGTGCGGCTGCTGGTGCCGCCGCGGGGGCAGACACCCGTCTGGCCTCACCTTCAGGAAAACGGACGCATCGGCTGGCCCGACGAGTTGCTCGTGCGGATCTACACGATCCGCTGCGTCGACGCGCAAGCACGCCAGATCAGCCTTGATATCCTGCAGCACCCGGCCGAGGGCGTGGCGACACCTGGCGCGGATTTCGCACGCGACGCTCAAATCGGCCAGCAGGTGGCGATCATGGGACCCGGCGGCGGCGGCTTGCCCGATGCGCAGAACATCTTCTTTGCCGGTGACGAAAGTGCGCTGCCAGCCATCGCCAGGATGGTCGAGGAAGCGCCGCCTGGCATCGCAATGCGAGCAATCATCGAGATCGAAGATGCCGACGAGGAGCAGGCCTTGCGCGGTCAGGCTCCGATCCATGTCGAATGGCTGCACCGGTCATCCCATACGGGCACCGATGCCCATCCTCTGGTGAACAAGGTGAAGGCTGCGCTCGAGGATGTGAACGCCGAAACCTTCGTCTGGTTTGCGGGCGAAAAGGCGGATGTGCGGACGATCAAGCGGCAGCTCGCGCAAAAAGGTCGCGACCGCCGGAAGCAATACGTTGCCTGGTATTGGGAGAAAGAGAGCTGAGAGCCGCCACGGATTGCGCAGTGCGTCCGGGATGAGAGATCTCGGGTCGCGGGCGTCAATCCATGCCGCCCACTCCCCATAATGTCGCCCCTGTGATGCGGTCGATCTCGACCCCCGTCACAGGCAGAGGGCCTTCTCACTGCGCGGCAGCGACCGCAGCGTCGATGCGCTCGCGTGCCTTCTTCGGCAGCTTGGCGGCGTTGAAGGCGTCGAGATTGGCGGCCGGACCATCACCGACGAGGATGGCGGCGACCATGCCCATTCCGAGATGCGGCGCGCATTTGATGCCGTAGAGACCCGGCACGTCGAAAGTCACCTTGATCTCCTCGTTCATCTTGCCCTTGAACTCGGCCGCACCCTCCGGGATCATGCCCTTGATGGCTTCGGCATTGTGGCCTTTGTCGGTGGGGATGAAGGTGACGGTATCGCCGGGGGCGATCTTCAGGCCGGCCGGTTCGAAGACCATGGCGCCTTCCGCACCCTTGTTGAGCATCTTGACCTCGAAATCGGCCGCTGCGGCAAAACCGGGAAGGGCAAGAGCAAGCGCAGCGATAGCGGCAAGTTTCGTGAAGCGGCGTGTCATTGTCTGTCTCCTTGAATCGGGAACGTCAGCATTCCCTTGCCGAAGACTTATGCTGAGCTGTGCACCGCTTCTTTGAGCAAAATCAAATCGGGAGAAGGAGGATCCAACGACGGCGGTCAGGCACGGAGGGCTTGGCAATCCGCGCAACTGGCCGGTCTCCCGGCTAACGGACGATCGTTTCAGCCTCCGGCACCGAATGGACCGTTCTTCGCCATCTCTGGATATTGGACGGTTTTGTCGTCGTCGGTATCGACCGATTGGGAGGCGGGGACGGACAGGCGCACACCAAATCCGCCGGCAGCGCTTGTGACCCTTTCATCGATGAAGGTGACGCCCGCCGCCTCCAGCACCGCCCTCACCCCGGCGAGCACACCGGCTTCATCCTCGCCGCCCGGAGCCGAGTTCTCCAGTCGCTCGACTGTTGACACAGAAAGGCTAGCGCGCTCGGCGAGCTGCTCTCGCGTCATGCCGAGCAGCATTCTGGCGGCTGAAACCTGTTTTCCGGTGTGCACGGGAAGACCTTTCGGGTTCGGTTGATGCAAGCGCCGACAACACTTGCCCTACGCTAACTAGAACCGGGCGACCGCCGATCAAGCTTTCACTGCGGCCGCTGAGCGGCGGGTAGCCACACAGGCGGTGCAATCTGGACTGGTCATGCCAACCCGGGCACGTCAGGCTTCGCGCGTTTTCCATCGAATAAACAGGCGTTTGATAAAACCGGTACAGCAAATTCAGAAGAATCTTAAGGAACGCGTGCTGAATTAGGTGCTCAAGGGAGCACCTATCATGCGCTTTATCGTTTCAACCATCCTCTGTCTTTTCCTGACCTGCCTTGCCGGCGTGGCATCGGCCGCGGGCGAGGCATGGACGGCCGCGAAAGCGACGTCACAGGTCGCCTACACCGTCGACAAGAAGACCTGGATTCCGCTGCAGAAAGGCATGGAGGTGCCCAACAAGGCCTGGATCTCGACCGGGCCGCGGGGGCGACTGCAGCTGGTGCGCGGTCAGGAAAGCATCGCCTTTCAGCCCAATACGCTGGCCGCGATCATCACCCGGGGCCAGGACATGAGCCGCAAGACCGAAGTGGTCCAGCAGGTGGGCGAGATCAGCCTCGAAATCGAAAAGCGGCAGCGACCGCATACGACGGTGCAGACGCCGTTTCTGGCAGCCGTGGTCAAAGGTACGCAATTCACCGTCAAGGTCGGCAAAACCAACGCGGCCGTCGCTGTCGATCGAGGTCTGGTGCAGGTGACCAGTTTCAGTACCGGTGAACGTAGCGACTTGGGTGCCGGCCAGGGCGCCCAGGTAACCTCATCCGGGATGACGGTCGCCGGCCTTTCCGGAAAGCCGCAGATTACGCGTGTGGCGCCCTCGAACGCCAAGGTCCCGGCCGCCGGCGCCGTGAACAAGGCGACATCGACAGCCGAAGAAGCCAAGGGGGCGATGGGCGCGAGCAAATCCAAGGGCAATGCCGGTGGTCAGGGCGCTAGCAAGAGCAATGCTGCCGGCAACAGCAACGCTGGCGGAAATGGCAACTCTGGCGGCAATGGCAACTCTGGCGGAAACGGCAACGGTGGCGGCAATGGCAACGGGGGCGGTAACGGCAACGCTGGCGGAAACGGCAATGCCGGCGGCAACGGCAATGCTGGCGGCAACGGTAACGGCGGTGGTAACGGCAATGCTGGCGGGAATGGCCGCGGCAGAAGCGGCGACTGATGATGAGAGCGTTCGCCACACCACCAGGATGCGTGCATGACGGATAGCATTCGCCCAGCATCCGGTTTCCTGGCACGGCTGGTATCGCTTCGGCTCGCCATGATCGCGGTGATCATGGCGCTTCCGCTGTTCTTGCCCTCCTTGTCGGTGGTGCAGCATCTCGACAACGATCTGATGGCATATCGTGCCGCTGCGGCTCCCAGGGCTGCCAGCGGCGACTTCGTATTTGTTGCCATCGACAAGAAAAGCCTGACCGAGATTGGCACCTGGCCCTGGCCGCGCGCCGTGCATGCCGAGCTGATCGACAGACTGGTGGCGGCCGGTGTTCAGGACATCTTTCTCGATATCGACTTCAGCACTCCCTCCCAGCCGGAACACGATGCGCGGCTTGCGAAAGCTCTCGAAGAGGCCGGTGGCGGTGTCATCCTGCCGATTTTCCGCCAGCAGTTCGGTGCGCATTCGGCCGATCCGCTGACCGTGACTTCGCCGCTGCCGATCTTTGCCGAGCATTCCTGGCCGGCTTTGGTCGATGTTGCGCTGGATGAGGATGGCCTGCTGCGGTCCTTCCCGGTCACGGAACTCATCGACGGTATTCCGACGCAGTCGGCGCCCGCAGTCCTTGCCGGCTACAGTGACGCACGGACCAGCCGGCTCGAGATCGACTTCTCCATCCGGCCTGAAACAGTTCCCACCTATTCGGTCACCGATATCCTCTCCGGCGCTGTCGGACGCGATGCCATCGATGGCAAGTCGGTGGTGGTCGGCGCCTATGCCACGGAGTTGAAGGACCTGTTTGCGGTGCCCATCTACGGCATCCTCAGTGGCCCGATGCTGCATGTGATGGCGACGGAGACGCTGGTTCAGGACCGAATTTTGCGGCCGCTGCGCACCGAGCCGATCGGCCTGCTGCTAGCGGCCCTGATCATCGCTTATACCCTCACCTTCCATCGCCAGTCGCTGGGCGTGCCGCTCGCAGCATCCGCGGCCTTGCTGACGATTGGCGAGGCGATCTCCTTCCTCCTCTACAAGCACGAGGCCCTGGTCTTCCACACCGCCAGCCTTTGGCTGATGTTCGCCTTCGGCTTTTTCATGCTGATGGCCGAAAAAGTGGGGCTCAGCGGATGGCTGGCGGAGCTCGCGGTAACGGAAAACCGCGACATTCGCCGTGTCCTGAAGCGCGTCATCAATGACAGCATCGACCCGGTGATCGTGCTTGATCAGAAGCTCAACCTGCTCGATGCCAGCCAGACCATGAGCGGCTTGCTCGAACTCGACCAAGCTGTCGCGCGTGGTAGCAATCTGAGTGTATTCGCGCCCCCTGCCCTGACCGATGCGCTGATCGCGCTCGAAGCGATCCACCTTACAGATCCCCAGCAGGTTCACAGCCAGACCGTTGCACTCGACATTCCAGGCCGAAAAGGCCGACGGCATCTCGAAGCCGTCATCACGATCTCCCCCTTCGAAAGCCTTGGCGGCCAGGGGCTGTCATCGGTGGGCTCGCACGTGACCTGTATCAGCCTGCGCGACGTGACGGCGCGCCGCCTCTACGAGACCAAGCTCGAAGAGATGTCACGGATCGACGATCTTACAGGGCTTTTGACCCGACGTGGCCTGATCGACGCTATGGCGGCCACCGGGCGCGGCTTTTCCGTCTTTGCCATCGACCTGCATCGCTTCGGTCATCTCAATGAAATGCTCGGCCGGGAAAAGGGCGACAGCGTCCTGCAGGCCGTAGGGGGCCGCCTTCGGCGCCATGCGGGCATCGATGGGCTGACCGCCCGGCTCGCGGGCGACGTTCTCTGTTTTGCCACCCCCGGCATCGAGGGTGAGGACGCGCTTGCCGAAAGTGCGGCTGACTTGCTCGCGCTCTTCGACACGCCCTTCGGCATCGACGGGATCAAGATCGAACTCAACGCCCGCATCGGCGCCTGCAGCGGCTCGGACAATCTCGGCCATCCGGGGAAATGGGTGGAAGCGGCGGAACTTGCGCTCATCGATGCCAAGCGGGTCGGAGGAAGTGGCTGGCGGGCCTATGATCCTGCCTCGACGCTGCGCAGGGCTCGCTCAAGGCTTTTGGAAGCGGAGTTGCGCACCGGGCTCGATCAGGGACAGTTTTTCCTGCTCTTTCAGCCGCAGGTCGCCCTTACCTCTGGGCGGCTCGCGGGCGCCGAGGCGCTTTTGCGGTGGCAGCATCCGACACTCGGCACGATCTCGCCGGCGGAATTCATCAGCATCTCGGAAGCAAACGGCTTCATCTGCGATCTGGGCCAGTTCATGTTCCGCGAGGCCTGCAAGGCCGCTACCAGTTGGCCCTCACATGTCAGCGTTGCCGTCAACATTTCCCCGGTTCAGTTTCTGCGCGGCGATCTGATTTCCGACATCCGTGCGGCGCTCGACGCCAGCGGTCTTCAGCCGCACCGGCTGCATGTCGAGATCACCGAATCCATCTTCGTCGAGCGCTCCGAGGAGCTCTTCTCCAAACTGGATGCGCTGCGCGATCTCGGCGTGACGATTGCGCTCGACGACTTCGGGACAGGCTATTCATCGCTTAGCTACATCTCCAGCCTGCCGCTCGACAAGCTGAAGATCGATCAGTCCTTCGTCCGCGAGATGGTCAGCGATTCCGCGACCCAGAGCATCGTCCAAGCGGTCATGACGCTTGCCCATGGTCTTAGCCTCGAGGTGGTTGGCGAGGGCATCGAAAATGCGCTGCAGGCAGAGATGCTCGCGGCCATGGGCTGCGAAGAGGGACAAGGCTATCTCTTCGGCCGACCGCAGTCGGCACGCCAGATCCAGGCTCTGTCGGCCGCCCATTCGCTGCTTTCCGGCGGCCATGACTTCAGCCTTGGCGCCCTGGCGCAGGCCGGGTGAGCACGAAAGCGGCAGAGCAAAGCAGGATGAAGCCGATCAGAGCCTTCAGCCAGATCTGCGGCGGTCCGAAGAATAGCACGATGCCGAAGCTTGCCGCCATCGCCGACACCGAAGCGATCTTGGCCTTTTGCGAAATCGCGCCTTCCCGACGCCAGTCGATCAGGGGCTGGCCATAACGCGGATGGTCGATCAGCCACTGCTCGAAACGGGGCGAGGAACGCGCGAAGAGCGCAGCGGCCAGGATCATGAAAGGCGTCGTCGGCAAGACCGGCAGGAAGATGCCGATGACACCGATCCCGACCATCAGCCAGGCGCAGCCAAGAATGAGCAGGCGCATCAAGTCCCCTTCGTTGGCTGCCTTCGCTTCGACTGGAGATATGGCATGATTCGGGATCGACAAGGATTTTGAGGATTGCGGCAAATGCGGCGATTTTTCGTTTGCGCCGCAACAGGCTGAAATGCATCCTTGCCCGGCAATCCCACCTTCAGGAATTCAACTGACATGTCCAAGGTTACCCTCGTGCTCGGCGCCGGCATTATCGGCGTTTCCACAGCCATCCATCTCGCCCGTCGCGGGCGTTCGGTGGTGCTGGTGGACCGCCGCGGCGCTGGCGAGGAAACCTCCTTCGGCAATGCCGGTCTGATCCAGCGCGAGGGGGTCGTGCCCTATGGCTTCCCGCAGGAGCTCGGGATGCTGATCCGCTACGGTTTTAACAACCGGATCGACGCGCATTATCATGCAAGCGCGATGCTGAAGCTCGTGCCGTTCCTGTCCCGCTACTGGTGGCATTCGAACAAGAGCCGCCATCAGGCGATTGCACGCGCTTACGCGCCACTGATCGAGAACTCGATCACCGAACACCAGGACCTGATCCAGGCTGCAAATGCCGACCATCTGATCCGCCGGGACGGCTGGATGGAGATCTTCCGCACCACCGGCAAACGCGACACCGAGCTCGCCGAGGCCGAGCGCCTGGCGCGCGAATACGGCGTCAGCTACCGGGCGCTGAATCGCGAAGAACTGGCCAAGGAAGAGCCGCATATCCGGGGTGATTTCGTTGGCGGGTTGAAGTGGAACGATCCCTGGTCGGTCACCAGTCCGCATGGGCTAACGATGGCCTACCTCGCCTATTTCCAGTCGCTTGGCGGTCGTTTCGTCAAGGGCGATGCGACGACGCTTGACACCGGTGCCTCCGGCCGCGGCTGGAAAGTGAAGACCGATGACGGCATGGTCGAGGGCGACGATGTGGTGCTGGCACTTGGCCCGTGGTCGGAGGAAGTGACCCGCAAGTTCGGCTATCGCTTCCTGCTCGGCGTCAAGCGCGGCTATCACATGCATTATGCGCCTGAGGGCAATGCCGTCCTCAACAACTGGACCATGGATGCTGAGCGCGGTTATTTCCTGGCGCCAATGGAAAAGGGCATTCGCCTGACGACGGGTGCGGAATTCGCCAATCGCGATGCGCCGAAATCTCCGGTGCAGCTGGCCCGGGCGGAAAAGGTGGCGCGCGAGATCTTCCCGCTCGCCGACCGGCTCGACGCCGAACCCTGGATGGGTGCCCGCCCCTGCACGCCGGACATGATGCCTGTTATCGGCAAGGCGCCGCGCCACGAGGGCATGTGGTTCGCCTTCGGCCATGCGCATCACGGCCTGACGCTCGGGCCAGTCACGGGCCGTCTGATCGCCGAAATGATGGATGGGGAGAGGCCATTCCTCGATGCAAGGGCCTGGAGCCCGGAGCGTTTTCACCCCTGAAAAACAACGCTTTTCTAGCCCCCTTCTCAGGGGGCTAGCCTTTTTGGCGCCAAGGTGGTAGTCATTCCGCATAATTTGATCAAATTGTTTCCCGGTGGAAACAGGCCGGAACGAAGCACGCGTCGCAAGAACGCCGCCGGTCGAGGGGATCAGGAAAAGACGGACAGTGGCATGCGCCGGTGTTTGATCCATAACGCGAAAAGCGTCTATCGTTAGCGGACCAGCATCCGTTCGCGCACTATCGCGCGTTTCGAACCCGATCGACATCAGCCACACGGTGATCCATGGACATGGCCGAAGAGGCACGCGAATTCTTCGCGGCAAATCCCGATATTGAAGTACTTGAAGCCTTCGTCATTGACGTAAACGGCGTGCCTCGCGGCAAGTGGATCCCGCGGGAACGCGCGATCGATGTGTTGACCAAGGGCATGGCCATGCCGCGCTCGGTCTATGCACTCGACGTCTGGGGCCGTGACGTGAATGCAGCGGGCCTTGCCGAGGGAACCGGCGATCCGGATGGCATCTGCTTTCCGGTTCCGGGAACGCTGTCACGCGTGACCTGGCTGTCGCGCCCGACGGCGCAGGTTCTCCTGCAGATGCATACACAGGAAGGCGAGAGCTTCTACGCCGATCCGCGTCAGGTGCTCGGCAATGTGCTGAAACGCTTCACGGCGGCCAAGCTCACGCCCGTCGTTGCCACAGAACTCGAATTCTACCTCATCGATCCTGTGCGCTCGGCGCTCGATCCAGTGCGTCCGCCGAACACAAGAGACGGCCGCTGGCATACGGGCCAGACGCAGGTGCTGTCGATCTCCGAATTGCAGGACTTCGAAGAGGTCTTCCACGGCATTTCGACGGCCGCCCGCGCCCAGAAGGTGCCGGCCGATACGACGTTGCGCGAAAACGGTCCCGGTCAGTACGAGATCAACCTCAACCACGTGCCCGATGCACTGGCGGCTGCGGACTACGCGGTATTGCTCAAGCGCATCGTCAAGGGCGTGGCGCGCGCCAGCGACCTCGACGCCACCTTCATGGCCAAGCCCTATGGCACCCAGGCCGGCAGCGGCATGCATGTGCATTTCTCGATCCTGAACGAAAAGGGCGAGAACATTTATGTCGGCGAGGATGGCCCCTCGGATGCCCTCTTCCATTCGGTCGGTGGGCTCCTGGAAAGCATGGGCGAGAGCATGGCGATCTTTGCGCCGCACCAGAACTCCTATCGCCGCCTGCGCCCCTCCGAACATGCGCCGACCTATGCATCCTGGGGCTTCGACAACCGGTCTGCCGCCGTTCGCGTCATCACTGCGTCCAAACCGGCGACCCGCATCGAGCACCGCGTCGCCGGATCCGACACCAATCCCTATCTGGTTCTCGCCATGATCCTATCGGCGGCGCTCGCCGGCATGAAGGAGAAGCTTTCGCCCGGCGGGGCGATCTCCGGCGACGACCATGCCGTCAACCACGAGCCGCTGCCGACCAACTGGGACTATGCGCTGCAGCGCTTTGGCAAGTCGAGTTTCGCCTATGCGGCGCTCGGGCCGAAATATCGCAGCCTTTATACCGCCTGCAAGCAGCAGGAACTCTCGGAGTTCTCGCTGCGTGTGACCGACGTCGAATACGACGCCTATATCCGGACCGTGTGAGGTGAAGCCATGACGAAGTCGATCGGACCCAATCCCGGCCATGCGGCCACCTATTACGCAGCCTCTGCCCGCGACAAGCGGGTGCGCCCGACGCTGGACGGCCAGCACACGGCCGACATCTGCATCATCGGCGCCGGCTTTACCGGCATTTCGGCGGCACTCGAGCTTTCGGAAAAGGGCTATGCCGTCATCGTTCTTGAAGGCGATCGCATCGGCTTTGGCGCCTCGGGTCGCAATGGCGGCCAGATCGTCAACGGCTACAGCCGTGACCTCGAAACCATCGCCCGGCGCTACGGCCAGGAGAAGGCCGATCGGCTCGGCGAGATGTCGCTAGAAGGCGGGCGGATCATTCGTGAGCGCGTAGCGAAATACGGGATCGAATGCGATCTCGTCGACGGCGGGTTCTTCGCAGCCTTCACCGACAAACAGGTGAAGGAGATGGCTGATGTCCGGGCGCACTGGATGAAGCATGGCCATGACGGGCTGGAGATGGTTTCCAAGGCCGAGGTCGCGAAATATGCCAAGACCGACCGCTATGTCGGTGGCATGATAGACCGGCACGGCGGACATATCCATCCGCTCGATCTGGTGCTCGGCGAGGCGGCAGCGGCCGAAAGCCTCGGCGCCAAGATTTTCGAGAACTCCAAGGTCGTGCATCTCGATACCGGCCCGCAACCTTTCGTCTGCACCGAGGGCGGCATCGTCAGGGCCAAGCATATCCTCGTCTGCGGCAATGCCTATATGGCTGGGATCGCGCCGAAGGTGACCGAGAAGATGATGCCGGTTTCCAGCCAGGTGATGGCAACCGAGCCGCTCGATCCTGGTCTGATAGAGGAACTGCTGCCGTCGAATTACTGCGTCGAGGACGCCAATTACGTGCTCGACTACTACCGCCGCACCGCCGACAACCGCCTGCTTTATGGTGGCGGCATCGGTTATGGCGGCCAAGATCCGAAGAACCTGACGGGCGTCATTCGTCCGAACATGCTGAAAACATTCCCGCAGCTGAAGGACGTGAAGATCGACTATGCCTGGAGCGGCAATTTCGCGCTGACGCTCACGCGTATCCCGCATATGGGCAAGCTGTCTGACACCGTCTACTTCTCGCATGGCGACAGCGGCCATGGCGTGACGACGACGCATCTGCTCGGCAAGATCCTCGGCGAGGCCGTGCATGGCCAGATGAGCCGCTTCGACGTCTGGTCATCGCTGCAGGCCTATCCCTTCCCGGGTGGGCGCATGTTCCGGGTGCCGTTCACGGCGCTCGGTGCCTGGTATTACGGCATGCGCGACCGGCTCGGCGTTTGAGGAGAGAAGAGATGACCCGCACCGTCACCGTCGCCGCGACCCAGATGGCCTGCACGTGGGATCTGCCCGCCAACATCGCCCGGGCCGAAAAGCTCGTGCGCGAGGCAGCATCCAAGGGCGCGCAGATCGTCCTGATCCAGGAACTGTTCGAAGCACCTTACTTCTGCCAGGACCAGATCGCGGAGTTCTTCGATCTCGCACAACCCGCCCATGACAATCCGCTGATCGAGCACTTCTCAGCACTGGCAGAAGAGCTCAACGTGGTCATTCCCGTCAGTTTCTTCGAAAAAGCCGGGCAGACCTTCTTCAACAGCATCGCCATCGTCGATGCCACCGGCGACGTACTCGGCATCTATCGCAAGAGCCATATTCCCGATGGGCCCGGCTATACCGAGAAATTCTACTTCTCGCCCGGCGATACCGGTTTCGAGGTATGGGAGACGCGGCACGCAACGATCGGCGTCGGCATCTGCTGGGACCAGTGGTTCCCGGAGGCGGCGCGCGCCATGGCACTGCAGGGCGCCGAACTCTTGCTCTATCCGACCGCGATCGGCTCGGAGCCGCAGGATGCAAGCCTCGACAGCTCCGGCCACTGGCAGCGGGTGATGCAGGGTCATGCTGCCGCGAACATTATGCCGGTCATCGCCTCGAACCGCATCGGCAAGGAAGACGGTCGCAAGGGCACGTCGCTCACCTTCTACGGCTCGTCCTTCATCTGCGACCAGACCGGTTCGATGGTGGCGACCGCTGACCGGGAGACGGAAACGGTGTTGACCGCGACCTTCGATCTCGACGGAATTGCGAAGCAGCGTGCCAGCTGGGGCCTGTTTCGAGACCGCCGTCCGGAGCTTTACGGTCCGCTGTTGGGCTATGAGGGTTGAGGCTCAGGCTTCCGCTTTCAGACCGTCAAGCGTGTCGGCGACGATGCCATCGACCGGCTGATCGATGGAGACTGTGACAACGCCCGGCTCGCCGGTCGGGACCTCCAGCGTCGCAAGCTGGCTATCGAGCAGACCAAGCGGCATGAAATGCCCGGTGCGCGCGCCCATGCGGCGGCCGAGCAATTCCCGTGAACCATCGAGATAGATGAAGGCGAGGCGGCCACCGGTCGCGGCGCGCAGGTGCTCGCGGTAGATCTTCTTGAGCGCCGAGCAGGAGACGATAATCCCTTCACCGCGCGCTAAAGCGTCCGCCATGCGCTCGCCGATCACCGTCAACCAGGGCCAGCGATCCTCATCGGTTAGCGGCGTTCCGGCCGCCATCTTCGCGACATTGCTTTCCGGATGCAGCACATCGCCTTCGATGAAGGGAAGCCCGAGACGGGCCGCGAGCGCCTCACCGACCGAGGACTTTCCGCAGCCGCTGACTCCCATGACGATCACCGCCTGCGGGGCGGTCGGCTTATTGTCCTGCGGCATGCTCTTCCTCTTCCTCAACCCTCATTCAAGGGTCGCGACAATAGGAAGGTTCAGGCGAAATGCAATCCGCTCTTGCTGGCCGCCTCACTGGCCGAGCGTCGCTCCCTCGTGGCACGGAGTTCGGACCGGATGGATGCGGCGATCTTTTCCGCCATCATGATGACGGGGGCGTTGGTGTTGCCACCGATCAGGCGCGGCATAACCGAGGCATCGACGACGCGCAGCCCCACTATGCCCTTCAGCCTGAGATCGGGATCGACCACCGCATCGGCATCCGAGCCCATGCGACATGTGCCGACGGGGTGATAGATCGTATCGGCCCGGGCGCGGATGGCCGCGTCCAGCTCCGCATCCGATGTTCCGGCTGGATAGAGCTCCGGTCCGCGATAGCGATCGAATGCGGGGGATGCCATGATCTCGGCCATCATACGGGCGCCCTTGCGCAAGGTTTCCAGGTCGCGCGGATCGGAGAGAAAAGCGGGATCGATCAGCGGCGCGGCGGACGGATCGGCACTTGCAAGCCGAACGGTCCCACGCGAATGCGGGCGCAGCACGCAGACATGGCAGGAATAGCCATGGCCCCAGTGCATTTTGCGCACGTGGTCGTCGACCATCGCAACAAGGAAATGCAGCTGGATATCAGGCCGATCGAGCGACGGGTCGGTCTTCAGAAAAGCGCCTGATTCCGCGCAGGTCGATCGCAAATGGCCCATGCGCTCCGTGCGCCATTCATTGGCCGCCCGCATCAGATCGCGCGTCGCCATGACTCCCATGCCGAACATGTCGGTATCCGGCGAGCGGAAGATCATGGTGTAGTCGAGGTGATCCTGGAGATTGGCGCCAACCTGCGGCCGCTCGAGAACCACGGGAATGCCGAGAGAGGTCAGATGATCGGCCGGCCCGATCCCGGACAACATCAGTATCTGCGGTGATTGCAGCGCCCCTGCCGACAAGAGCACTTCGCGTCCCGCACGGACGGTCCGCTCTTCCTTGCCGAAGCGATAGGCGACGCCAATTGCCCTGCCCTGCTCGACCAGGATGCGCGACACATGGGCCTCGGTGATGACAGTCAGATTGCGCCGCGCCATCACGTCGTGGAGATAAGCCGCCGCCGCCGAGCAGCGTTCGCCGCGCTTCGGACCGTTCCAGAACTGGGTGGCCTGATAGACGCCGGCCCCCTCCTGCTGCGGTCCGTTGAAATCGTCGTTCTGATGGTGACCACTCTGCTCGCAGGCCTTCAGAAAGGCCTGGTTGATCGGGCGCGTCCAGTTCTGGTCACAGACCTGCAGCGGGCCGCCTCGGCCGTGCAGATCATCAGCGCCGCGAATGTTGTCTTCCGACTTTTTGAACCAGGGGAGAACATCGGCCCAGGACCAGCCTTCACAGCCGAGGGAGGCCCATTCGTCATAATCGCCGGAATGGCCACGCACATAAAGCATGGCATTGATCAGGCTGGAGCCGCCGAGACCGCGACCACGCGGCTGGTAGCAGCGGCGACCGTTGAGGCCCGCCTGCGGCACAGTCGAAAAACGCCAGTTGCCGCTCTTCACATGGCCCGGCACGACAGCCGCAGCCGCCATGGGCACGCGGGCGAAGATGCCGTCACCCCGACCGCCGGCTTCCAGCAGGCAAACGGTAACCGACGGATCCTCGCTCAGCCGCGCCGCAAGGACGGAGCCGGCCGATCCGCCACCGATGATGACATAGTCGTACATGCTCCCCCCAGAGACTTGCACCAGCAACCCGTTTCAAGTCGCCCCCACCGGCAGATCTTAATTGCCGTGAACGTAAACGTAGCAGAGTACCGGAAGGAAGCAAGGCGGGTGCAAAGGCCCTGCCCTGCAACGAAAAAACCCGCCTTTCGGCGGGTTTGATCAAGTAAATATTCGAAGACTTTCAGGCGGCCGGCGCGGCAGCTGGAGCGGCGGCCACACGGCGCGGCTGCAGGTCGTCGATCCCGAGCAGGAAGTTGATCTGCGGGCGTGCCTTGACGAGGTCGTCGATCGTGTATTCGGAAAGCACGTCGAAGAAGGCGTTCAAGGCCTTGCGCAGCGCTGAGTTCAGGCCACAGCTGTCGATCAGCGGGCATTCGACGTCACCGTCGTCCTCGAAGCATTCCGCCATGGCGAAGCTGTCTTCCGTGACCTTAACGACATCGAACAGCGTGATCTTTTCGGCCGGACGGCCGAGGCGCACGCCACCGTTACGACCGCGGACCGTCTCCACCAGACCAGCCTTGTTGAGAGGCTGGAGGATCTTGAACAGGAAGAGTTCCGACACGCCATAGGCCTTCGCAATTTCCGGGATACGGCTCAACTGGTCGGAATTGGCTGCGCAATACATCAGCATGCGCACGGCGTAATTTGTCTGTTTTGTCAAACGCATGCACGATTCCTCTGTTTTCTTGCGGCTTATATAGCGCCTTTTGCAGTTTTGAACAATTCCAAAATACTCAAGTTCTAGACTCACGTGTTGGTGATTAAACTGGACTGCAATTGACAGCTTATCCTATTTCATGAATATGCGCCTCAACATTCCGCAAAGAGGGAGGCCTACCATGACATCCATCCGCACCATCGCACTCGGCGCAGTTTCTGTGCTCGCTCTTTCGGCCGGCTCGGCACTGGCAGACGGCGAAGTCAACATCTATTCCTATCGTCAGCCGGAGCTGATCAAGCCGCTGACGGATGCCTTTACGAAAGAGACGGGCATCAAGACAAACGTGCTCTTCCTCGACAAGGGTCTTGTCGAGCGCATCACGGCAGAAGGTGCAAACTCGCCGGCTGACGTCATCCTGACGGTCGACATCGCGCGCCTCACGGAAGCCAAGGAAGGCGGCGTGACCCAGCCGCTCGTCGACGAGAACATCAACAGCCAGATCCCGGCGCAGTATCGTGATCCGGAAGGCAACTGGTTCGGCCTGACGACCCGTGGCCGCGTGCTCTATGCTTCGAAGGACCGCGTCTCCGAAGACGCGATCACCTACGAAGAGCTTGCCGATCCCAAGTGGAAGGGCCGCATTTGCATGCGCGACGGTCAGCACGCATACAATGTCGGCCTGTTTGCCTCGATGGTCGCCCACCATGGCGCCGAATACACGGAAACATGGCTCGCAGGACTGAAGCAGAACCTGGTCAAGAAGCCTGACGGCAACGACCGCGCCCAGGCCAAGGCGATCCATGCCGGCGAATGCGATCTCGGCCTTGCCAACACCTACTACCTCGGCCTGATGAAGACCAACGAGAAGGATCCGGAAGAAAAGGATTGGGCCGCTTCGGTCAAGGTTCTCTTCCCCAACGCAGCTGATCGTGGCACGCATGTCAACATTTCCGGCATGGCGCTGACAAAGAACGCACCGAACAAGGACAATGCCGTCAAGCTGATGGAATTCCTGGCTTCCGACGAAGCGCAGACCATCTATGCAGAGCAGGTCTTCGAATATCCTGTTGGTCCGAATGCCAAGGTTTCCGAGATGGTTGCCAGCTTCGGCGAGATCAAGGCTGATCCGCTGCCGCTCGCCGACATCGCTGGCAACCGCAAGACCGCTTCCGAACTGGTCGACAAGGTCGGCCTGAACTACGGCGCAACGCAGTAAGCTTCCGCGGATACGTGAAAGCAGAAGGGGCGGTCTCAGACCGCCCCTTCTTGCATTTCGGCATGTGCCATAGTCCGCCTCCGCCTCAGGAGCCGCCGGCCTCGACAGTTTTCGCGTGATTGTCGATCGCCTCGCGCCGCTCGCTGGTGCCCGGATGGGTGGACAGGAAGGAGGAATCTCCATCGAGACCGAGCTTTTCCTCCAGCCGTGCGAAGAAACGGCCGATGGCGCGCGGATCACGGCCGGCCTTGGCCATCAGCTCCACCGAGATACGGTCGGCCTCGTTTTCCGCGTCACGCGAATGGGAGAGTGACATCAGGGCAGCGCCATTGGTCAGAATGTCCTCGCCGGCCGCTCCGATGTCACCAGCAATTAGCATGATGAGACCCGCCATTCCGGCTGCGCGATAGAGCTGGCGGAGCGAGTGCTCTTCCTCGACATGGCCGATTTCGTGGGCGAGGACCCCGATGATCATGTCCATGTCGCCGTCGGCCAGTTCGATCAGTTCGTCGGTGATGACAAGCGTTCCATCGGGAAGGGCAAACGCGTTCGGGCCAATCGGGCCACCGTAACGGAAATTCAGGTTGTAGCCGGCAGTGCCCCGGGAGGAGAGCGCCGCCACCTGATTGAAGGCCTCCAGGATCTCCGTCTGACGGGCTTCGGGCAATCGGCTTTCGCTGAACACGGCCTGGTCGAGCGACAGAAGCGTACCGCTTGCCATCCACTCGGTGACCGCCGGCGGTGTCACCAGAACGGCCACTTCGACGAGAGCGGGGACCGCATAACGATAGATCAGGCCGGCAAGCACCACGACGGCGATGACGAAGGCAACCAGACGCGGGTGAAACCGCTCCATTTCATGAACGCCCCCCTTCTTGCCATGCTTGCTTAGCCAGAGATCAACGGCGTCGTTGTCATCGGTCTCGAAGAGCGAGCCGTCTGAGAAAGTGATCCTGCGGGGAATGCGACCGACGCGGGCGGATATCTCCGTCCGCGCCAGGTCTCCCAGAGACACCGGATCGCCTCCGGCGTCGAGCCGGACAAAGAGGGTCTTGCCCTCCGCAAGGAGGACCGCCGGCTCCGACCGGCTTGAGCCGCGAGGATGCCAGCGACCGGAGGCGATGCGCTTGTCGTCAGAAGCCAAAATCGAACCCTTCGAGATCGAGATATTCCGCCGTCACGGCGGAGCCGGACGCCTGCATCGAGGATACCACATCACCGAGTTCGCCATCGACCACGATGCCGGAATGCTCGATCACATAGCGGTGCTCGCGGACCGCTGCCCAGGGCCGCATCAGACTGAGCGTGAGAACCGTGACCACGAGGTTGGAAACCACGATCCAGAAGTAGCGCAGGCGACCGAGGTCGGAAAACAGATGGTGACGTCCGTCGAAGCGGGCGGCATTCATCACCACGTTGCGAACCCCGATGCGGTAGAAGATCGCAGCGATCCCCCAAAGCACCAAGAGCGGGATCAGGGCGCCGTAAATGGCCGTGATGATCTGCATTTCGAGATCGTTGAAGGCCTCACTTGCTCGTTCGACGGCGCTGTAATAGCCGAAAATGGCGATCCCGCCGCCGATCGCAGCACCGACCAGCATCAGCAGGAAGGCAGGCAGCCAGACGCGATAGAGGGCACCGATCTTCGGATCTGTCTCGAAGGCCCGGTCGCCGTAGCGCAGGTTGTTGAAGATGTAACGATAGAGCCAGCGACTGGCGAAGGGCGCGAGAATGCCGAGCGAAAAGAAGGCGATGAGGCCGCCGAAGATGATCGCGACGAAGGCGCCCCAGGTCTTGCCGACAAAGTCGAAGCGAATGTTGCGATAGCTCGTAACGCGCGCATTGAAGCGGAGGCTGCGCATGACGATCCAGGGAAGCAGCACGAACATCAGCAACGCCAGGATGCCGCCGGCGATCGGGCTGAAGGTCAGGAGAATGTTGTAGCCAACGATGTAGCCGAAAACGATGGCACGGCCGATGAAGATCTGTAGCCCCTTGGCGTGGTAGTCGAAGGAGTGACCGTCAATGAACGAGTTGCCGTAGAAATAGCGGTTGCGCCGAACCTTGGCCCAGGCGGAGTAGATCCCGAGCGTCACGATGGTCAGCAGGATGTTGACGATCCAGATCCCGAAATACTCACCGGCGCTGCCGCGAAACTCGCCGCGGCGCAAAGCGTCGGCGCGGCCGAAGACTGCCTCTTGCATAAAATGTCCCTCATTAAATCAAAACCCGCACGTCGCTATCCCCCGCGACGCGCGCCTGAACATTGATCATGAGAGGAACACGCACTCAAGTGCGCTAGGACACTCCGTACACCCGTTGCACGGTTCACGTCTCGCGGATCTCGATGCACCACCATTTCGGCCGGCCACCCTTGTAGGAATGATAGGCGGGCCTGAGATCGGCGGTGCTGGTGCGATCGAAGGCTCCGAGCAGGAGCGCCACCGTCGGCTGATCGTCGATCGCACCGATCGAAGAGCCGCAGGTGCCGCAGAAGGCGCGCGACGAGATCTCGGATGAGCGCCACGTGGAAGGACTGCCTGAAGGCCCGATCCAGCGCACGGCCTCACGCGGGAATTCGACCCAGGTGGCGGTGAGACTGCCCGTGTGGCGCTGGCACATCTTGCAGGAACAGGTATGCGGTTTGGCGGCCGGCGCATCGGCTTCAAAGCGGATCGCGCCGCAGAGGCAGCCGCCCGTGTGGATCTTCTTTTTGGGCATGATCAGCCCTCCCGAACGAGAAGCTAACAATTGGAGACAGACTGACAAGAGAACGCCACCCCGTCTTGCGACGGAGTGGCGGAAATTTGATGGAGCTGGTGGTTCGCTTACTTCATCGTCGGCATGACGAATTCGGCGCCGTCCTTGATGCCGGACGGCCAGCGGCTGGTGACCGTCTTGGTGCGGGTCCAGAACTTGATCGAGTCCGTGCCGTGCTGGTTCAAGTCACCGAAGGAGGACGACTTCCAGCCGCCGAAGGAGTGGTAGGCGAGCGGAACCGGGATCGGCACGTTGATGCCGACCATGCCGATGTTAATGCGCGAGGCGAAGTCGCGGGCGGCATCGCCGTCGCGAGTGTAGATCGCGACACCGTTGCCGTATTCATGCTTCATCGGCAGATCGAGGGCTTCCTCATAGGTCTTGGCGCGAACGACCGAGAGGACGGGTCCGAAGATTTCGGTCTTGTAGATGTCCATATCCGGCGTGACGTGGTCGAAGAGGCAACCGCCGACGAAATAGCCGTTCTCATAGCCCTGGAGCTTGAAGTCGCGGCCATCGACCACGAGCTTGGCGCCGGCTTCGACGCCGCTATCGATCAGGCCCTTAATGCGTGCCTGGGCTTCTTTGGTGACGACGGGGCCGAGATCGGCCTTATCATCGGTGTAAGGGCCGATGCGCAGGCTTTCCACCATCGGGGTCAGCTTTTCGATCAGGCGGTTGGCGGTTTCTTCGCCGACCGGAACGGCAACCGAGATCGCCATGCAGCGCTCGCCGGCCGAGCCGTAGCCGGCGCCCATCAGCGCCTGGGCTGCCTGGTCGAGATCGGCATCCGGCATGATGATCATGTGGTTCTTGGCGCCGCCGAAGCACTGGGCGCGCTTGCCGTTCATCGCAGCCGTTCCATAGACGTAGCGGGCGATCGGGGTCGAGCCGACGAAGGAGACGGCGGAGATATCGGGATGGGTGAGGATACCATCGACGGCCGACTTGTCACCGTTGACGACGTTCAGGATGCCGGCCGGGAGACCTGCCTCGATCATCAGTTCGGCGAGCCGGATCGGAACGGACGGGTCGCGCTCCGAAGGCTTCAGGATGAAGGCGTTGCCGCAGGCAATCGCTGGCGCAAACATCCACATCGGGATCATGGCCGGAAAGTTGAACGGTGTGATGCCCGCGCCGATGCCGACAGCCTGGCGGATCGAGTACATGTCGATGTTCGGGCCAGCGCCTTCGGTGAACTCGCTCTTCGACAGATGCGGGATGCCGATGACGAATTCGCAGACTTCGAGACCGCGGACGATATCGCCCTTGGCATCTTCGATCGTCTTGCCGTGTTCGCGCGACAGGGTTTCAGCAAGGCTGTCCATATTGTCGTTCAGAAGCTGGACGAACTTCATGAAGACGCGGGCGCGGCGCTGCGGGTTCGTGGCGGCCCACTTGGCCTGGGCTTCCTTGGCGTTCTCGACGGCAGCGTTGAGTTCATCGGCGCTGGCGAGCGAGACTTCGCCCTGCACTTCGCCGGTGGCCGGGTTGTAGATGGGCTGCTTGCGGCCCGAGGTGCCGGCGACATGCTTGCCGCCGATGAAATGACCTACCTGATACATGGGTTTCCTCCTGAATTGTTGTGGAGGCAGTATGCGCTTTAAATTGCACAATTCAACGCGATGATTTACGCATCTGTTGTGCAAAAATTAAAGCCGCCATACTTCTCATGGCCAGAGCGAGGCTTCGATCAGGGCGCGATGGGCGGCGATCCCGGCCATGACGCCGGAGGCACTGGCCAGCGTCGCGTTGTGCATCGGACTGGCCGCATCGCCGGCAGCGAAGACACCCGGCTGGCTGGTCACGCCCATCTGGACTTTGATGTGCAGACCCTGCGGCCCTTCTTCGAGCTCCAGGCCGAATTGCGACGCCAAGGGCGACGAGATCGAAACCTTCGACTGAGCGAACAGGGCATGAATCTCAACCACTCTGCCGTCTGCCAGACGAACAGCCTCCAGCCGCTCGCCTTCACCGATCAGCTCCACCACGCGCTCGGTCTCCATCACTACGCCTCGGGCAAGCAGCATGGCGTGCTGCTCCTCGTCGAAGGTAATGCCGGGTTCAACGAACATGGTCGTCCGGCCCCAATCCGGCAGCATGCTGCCCTGATGGGCTGCAAGCGGCGACGAGGCGAGGATGCCGATCGGACCGCCACCGATCTCGTAGCCGTGGCAATAGGGGCAATGCAGGACCGTGCGGCCCCAACGTTCGGCAAGTCCGGGAATGGATGGCAGGGTGTCGGTCACGCCAAGGGCCAAGACAAGGACGGATGCCTCGATCACTGCGCCGTCAGCCATAGCCAGCCTGAAGCCGCCCAGGCATCGCTCGGCGAAGGCCGCCTGCCCTTCCAGCAAAGTGAAGTTGGGATAGCGCGCAAGCTGCTGTAGGCCGATCTGAAAAATGTCTGCGGGAGCGACGCCATCCTGCCCCAGAAAGCCATGGGAGGCTTCTGCAAAACGGTTGCGCGGCTTGCCGGCATCGACCAGCAAGACGCGCCGGCGCGCCCGGGTGAGCTGCATGGCGGCCGAGAGACCCGCGAAACTCCCACCCACAACAACTGCATCATATTTCATCGGACACTCCATCATGTAACTTTTAAAGTTATGTATCTTGTTAAGTTACGTGATGAAGCCCTGTCAAGTGATGTAACTCGACTTGTTGCAAGAAGTGGCATGGGTTACCGGTGTTGGAGAGAAAACCAAGGAGAGACCGATGCGCGGGGATAGCCGCCTGTCCCGCATGCTGCATGTGCTGATTCATCTCGGACGGCGCAGCGAGCCTGCGACCTCCGAACTGATCGCCAGGATGTTGAACACCAATCCGGTGGTCGTGCGCCGCACGATGGCGGGCTTGCGCGAACGCGGCTATGTGCAATCCGAGAAAGGACATGGCGGCGGGTGGACGCTCAGCAAGAGCCTGGACCAGATCAGCCTGCTCGATGTTTATGAAGCGCTCGAGCGGCCAGAACTGTTCTGCCTCGTCAGCGCGTCGCACCACGCGGGTTGTCTCGTCGAGATATCGGTCAACGAAGCACTTGAGGATGCACGGCGGGAGGCCGAGGCGCTGTTGCTTTCGCGTTTTGCAACGCTCAAGCTCTCGGATATTGCAGGCGACTTCGATCGACGGATGGACATGCTGGGCCTGAGCCCCGGCGCACATGGCTTCGAGACATGATGCAAGGACCGGCGGAACGGGGGAGGCCTTGGCATGAACTGGGATGACGTTCGCATCTTTCTGGCCGTCGCCCGCACGGGCCAGATTCTTGCCGCCTCAAGACGTCTTGGCCTGAACCACGCCACGCTTTCGCGCCGGCTGACGGCGCTGGAAACGGCGCTGAAGACGCGGCTCTTTATCCGCCGCACGAATGGCTGCGAACTGACCGCCGAGGGCGAGGCCTTTCTCGGATCTGCCGAGCGCATGGAAACCGAAATGCTGGAGGTTCAGGCCAGGCTCGGGCGGACCGACACCCAGGTGGCCGGCACCGTGCGGATCGGCGCGCCCGATGGTTTCGGCGTCTTCTTCCTTGCCTCCCGGCTCGGTACGCTCATTGAGAGACACCCGGAACTGAAGATCCAACTCGTGCCTGTGCCCCGCTCCTTTTCGCTGTCACAGCGCGAGGCGGATATTGCCGTGACGCTGGAGCGGCCGGATCAGGGACGGCTCGTTTCGTCGAAGCTCGTCGACTATACGCTCGGCCTCTATGCTTCGAAGGGTTATGCCGAAGCGAACGGCCTGCCGGCATCTGCCGAAGACCTCAAGGCCCATCGCCGGATCGGCTATGTGGAGGACCTGATCTTCACCCCTTCGCTGAATTTCACCGGCGAGGTGATGCGCGACTGGAATGCCGGCTTCGAGATCTCCTCGGCGATTGGCCAGACGGAGGCGGTTCTTGCGGGTGCGGGCATCGGCATCCTGCATAGCTACATCGCCCGGCAGCATGACGACCTCGTACGTGTCCTGCCCGAGGTCACCATTCGGCGGGCCTATTGGACGACATTCCACGAAAGTGCGCGCGAACTGGTGCGCGTTCGGGCGGTGGTGCAATTCCTGCAGGATGCGGTGGACGAAGATCGCGCGATCTTTAGCTGACGCGGTAGGCCGATGAACGGTGTGCGTTTTGAGGACGCTTTTCCGTCATGAACGACGCAGCTAGACTGCGCCGATCTGATCACCCATGGATACTGACATGCGCCAGCCCTTGCTTCATCTCGGCCTTCCCGTCTTTCTGTTTGCACTCCTTTCGGCACTGCCGGCGAGCGCCCATGTGATGGACGGACCACTCGGCGGTTTCGGGTCGGGCTTCGGCCATCCGCTGGCCGGTTTCGACCATCTGCTTGCCATGCTGGCCGTTGGCCTCTGGGGCGCGCAGATGGGCGGGCGATCGGTCTGGACGCTGCCGGCGACCTTCCCGATGATCATGTGCATCGGCGGACTGATCGGCATGACCGGCATTTTGCCCGGCCAACCGATCGAATACGGGATCGCCTTGTCGGTCATTGTGCTTGGCGGCGCGATCGCAGCCGCCTGGCGGGCGCCGGAATGGGTGGCGCTGGCGCTGATTGCAGCCTTTGCGCTGATGCATGGCTACCCGCATGGGGTGCTGGCACCCCGCGCCAGCGATCCCGCGGCCTTCACCGTCGGCTTCGTGGTTTCAACCGGCGTGATCCATGTAATCGGTATTGCGATTGGAGCCGCCTTAAAGCCGATCGGCGGCGGGCGGCTGGTGCAGGCGCTGGGAGCCGCCATCTCGCTTGCGGGCTTCTGGTTCCTGTTCGGGCTCGTGACGGGCTGAACCGCCTTTGGCCCTGCAGACCAAGCGTTTTGCTGCATCGCGATAGCACGGTTTCTGTTGACAAACCGGGATCAAACCGCACAAACGACGGCACCGGCTGCGACCGCTCCGTCGGCGTGGCCAGCGCAACCGTGAACAGCTCAGGCACAGGCTCTCCATGACCACGAATCCCGCACTTCTCGACTTCAAGATCGTTCCGAATGCCTCGCCCATGCCGGAAGCCGAGCGGCTCGCGGCTTTCGAAAACCTTGGCTTTGGAACACTGTTCACCGACCACATGGCGGTGGTGCACTGGCATGTCGACAAGGGCTGGCACAGCCCGGAGGTTTCGGCCCGCAAGCCGTTCCAGATCGATCCGGCGGCAAGCGTTCTGCACTATGCGCAGGAAATCTTCGAAGGCATGAAAGCCTATAAGGGTGCGGATGGCCGCATCACGCTCTTCCGTCCGGAAGAGAATGCCCGCCGCTTCAACAAGTCGGCCGAGCGCATGGCGATGCCCGACGTGCCGGAAGAGCTTTTCCTGAAGGCGGTCGAAGAACTGGTGAAGATCGATGCCAAATGGGTTCCGGAAGGCGAAGGCAGCCTCTATCTGCGCCCCTTCATGTTTGCCAGCGAAGCCTTCCTCGGCGTTCGCCCTTCGCGCGAATACATCTTCTGCGTCATCGCTTCGCCCGTCGGCCCCTATTTCAAGGGCGGCAGCAAGCCGGTCACGCTCTGGGTCAGCGAGCATTACACACGCGCAGCGCCCGGCGGCACGGGTGCTGCCAAGTGCGGCGGCAATTATGCGGCCAGCCTTCTCGCCCAGAAGGAAGCCGCAAGCCGTGGCTGCGACCAGGTCGTCTTCCTCGATGCCGCCGAACACAAGTGGATCGAGGAACTGGGCGGCATGAACGTCTTCTTCGTCATGGACGACAACACCGTCGTCACGCCACCGCTCTCGGGCACGATCCTGCCGGGCATTACGCGCGCCTCGATCATCAAGCTCGCCAACGAGAATGGTTTGAAGGTCGTGGAACGTCCCTATTCCTTCGATGAATGGATGGCGGATGCCCGCAGCGGCAAGCTGCGCGAGGCCTTTGCCTGCGGCACGGCCGCGGTCGTTGCTGCGATCGGCACCGTGCGTCATCCCGGCGGCGAATTCGTCATCGGCAATGCCGGCACGGGCATCGAAACCGAGAAGCTGCGCAACCAGCTGACCGGCATCCAGCGCGGCTCCGTCGCTGACGTCAATGGCTGGGTGAAGGAAGTCACTCGCGTCTGAGCCCTGAGAGCGCCTGCGCATCTTCGGAAACCCCGTCATGTCAGCATGGCGGGGTTTTTCATGACCGGATCAATGCGGATGGACAGGCAGAGCGGCCCAGTCGTGAAGGCCCATGAAATGATGCCGGTCGGCCACCGCCGCCGTTCGCCAGTTGCGGATACGAGCCCCGACCTCCTCGTCCCGCCGCCAGATCACCTGCGCGTGCAACACGCCGAAGCGCTCGGAATGCAGGACGAAGGCCTCGTGATCGCCGAGCATCAGTCCGTCTTTCAGCTCCAGTCTCAGCCCCTTTGGGCTCCAGTCGGAAATGAAGGCGCGGAAGTGGCAGCCGAACATCAGCACCAGCGAACTCAGTTCGCAGCACCGCCGCATCTCATTCCGTCGTTCCATCAAGGACCTCCATTCAGACACAGAGGACCAGAGCAGGAAGTCGCGGCCGGCGAAAGGACCAAGTGTCAGAGGCCTTTCATTCGGGTAAACGGAATCGATCGCATTTGAGCGATGCTGGATCGCGCCAAGACGCAATGCGTCTCTCAGGAGCAGATACCAGATCGAGATGTGGAGAAAATGGTACGGTTGGGGGGTCTCGAACCTCCGACCTCAGGTGCCACAAACCTGCGCTCTAACCAACTGAGCTACAACCGCACATGACCGCGTCGCTGACGCCGTCGAGGGGTCACATACGAGCAGATGGATTTTTTTTCAAGCCCTTTCTGCGCATTGCGTGAAAAGGCTCTGGAAATGAAAAAGGCCGGGCGCTGTGCCCGGCCTCAAGATCCTTGGGAGGATTTTTAGCAAACGCGGTCGATCAGGCGACCTTGAGCGAGGACATGACCTTTTCGGCAGCTTCCTTGCCCGGCTTGGTCATCGTTTCGGCAACCTTCTTGGCGGTTTCCTGGATCGACTTGGCCTGTTCGATCGTCACTTCAGCCTGCTTGCGGATGAAGGCGGTCTGGAGTTCGACCAGTTCAGCCATGGACTTCACGCCAAGCAGCGCTTCCATGTGCGAGAGCGAGAGATCAGCATTGGTGCGCATCGCGTCGATGGCCTTGAGGCCGAGTTCGACGGTGCCGGCCTGGGCCGTCTGGACAGTCGCTTCCACGGTCTTCGTGGCTTCTTCCGTGGCAGACTTCATCTTGGCATAGGCTTCCTTCGACTGGAAGGCGCCCTTTTCGGCGAAGTCACGGAAGCTTTCCTGCATCTTCGAAGGGTCGAAGGAGGAGAAAGAGAAGATATCCTTGGTGTTCATGATGCATTTCCTCTTGTCGCGGGATCTCGGCGACCCCTTCGTTTCGTTCATGAACCCTATATAGCACCTCATATTGTGCATTGCAATATCATTGTGCGGCGCACAATTAGATTTTCTGCATGTTGAAAACCTCGGCGGATTAACCTTATCAATCGAAAGGGTGCCGACTTTCTGGACCCAAAGGCACTGCCTAGCTATTAAAAATCTGTTAATTTGCTTGCAGGTCATGAAGCGACAGGTCCCGAAATGCCCGCTCAATACCCATTCATCGATGTCGCCGTGCACGACCTCATCCGACCGCGCCTGGCGCGGGGCGAGGCGCTCGTGCTGTTTGCGCCGGCACTGGAGCGGGTTCTCTGGTGCAACGGCGCCGGTGCGCGCTTCTTTGGCGCCGACTCGATCTACGACTTTCTCGAGGAAGGCCCTAACCGTTCCGACATCACCTTCCGGCAGCTCGAAACGGTCGCCCGCCAGCTGTCAGCGCCCGGTGACAGCCGCAGCCTGATGCTGCGCATCACCTCGGGCTTCCAGAAACTGCCGATCACGGCTTCTGCCGACTGCATCGAGATTCGCAAGGGTGAGCCGGTGATCCTGCTCTCGCTGCCGGCACTCAAGCGCGCGGCCGGGGACAAGCAGCTCGCCCAGGAACTGATGAGCGGCTTCGACGATCCGGATACGCATATGGCGGTGCTCGATGGCGATGGCGGCCTCGTTGCAAGCTCCGACGGCTTCGCAGGCCTCGGCATCACGCCGCAGACGGCGCGCATGCTGATCAACCTGGTAGAGGCGGATGCAGACAGGCTCGTCAAACGGCCGATCCCGACGGGCCGGGGATATCTCCCGGCTGCCATCGGCAAGATCTCCGACGCGCCGGCCCTGCATCTTCTGTTCGCAGTCGAGACGATCCTCGGCCAGATGGACCCGAGCGACGATTTTGCGGAGGACGAGGAACAGGATCTGCCGACCGCGATCGCTGAGCCTGTCCGGGCCGACGACACTGTCGAAGACGAGACCGAGACCGAGACCGAGACCGAGACCGAAGACTTCGCAATCTCGGCGGATGAGGCAATGGCAGAACCGGCCGAACTTCCCTCGCCTGCTGCCCCCTTCGAGAGCGTGATTGCCGCCCTTGGAGATATCGAGGAGATCGAGCCGGAAACCGACGCCTTTGACGAGCAGGAAGAAACCGTGGAGGCGGATGTCGAGACGCTCGCGGATGAGACCGAAGATGCGCTCGCAAGCGAGCCGGATCAGGCTCCGTCTGAGACGACCGAACAGTCGGACGAACTGTCTGTGATCGCGGCAGCGGACATGTCCGCGACCAATGAAATTGTTGAGCCCGTTGAGACCGTCGCTGCGGCGACCGTCGCCCCGACGACCAAACTCGCGGATGAACACCTCGACGGCGAAGGCTTCGCGTTTCGTCAGGATCGGCGTGCTACACGCTTCGTCTGGAAGATCGATGCCGAGGGCCGCTTCAGCGAAGTTTCGGCGGAATTCGCCCAGGCGGTCGGTCCGCGTGCGGCCGATATCGAAGGCGTGGCCTTCTCCGATCTCGCAGCCCTGTTCAACCTCGATCCGGACGGCAAGATCGGCGAGCTTCTCAAGAAGCGCGACACATGGTCCGGCAAGACGATCTACTGGCCCGTCGAAGGAACCCGGCTGGTCGTGCCGGTCGATCTGGCGGCCCTGCCGACCTATACGCGCAACCGCGAATTCGACGGTTTCCGCGGCTTCGGGATCGTCAGGGTTGCCGACGCACAGGACGATCCGGACGCGATCGGCATGACCTTTGTCGAGCAGCAGCCTACCGTCGATGCGCCCGAAGAACTGCCGACCGGTATGCATAGCGACCGGGACGAGGAGCTCGCGGAGTTTCTGCATGAACTCAGCGAAGGCGAAATCCATCCGCCGGAAGACTATGTCGAAGAGCAGATAGGCGAAGCTGGCGAGCAAATCCTCGATGACCTTATTGATGCGGATGATGAAAACGACGTTGTCGACGACGTTCAGCCGAGCGTGGAAGCCGAAGGCACCGAGGAGCCTGCGCCCTCACGCCCTGTCGAATTCGAACCACCGGTGCTGCGGATCATGGAGCCGCGCAAACCCAGTCTGCCGGACAAGGTCGTGCAGCTGCAGGATCATCGTGTCCGTCAGCGCGACAGCCTGACGCCTGGCGAACAGGCCGCGTTTCAGGAGATCGCCCGCAAGCTCGATCCGCTGAGCCTCAGGGCGAAGGTAGAGCAGTCGCTTGCACCTTCCGAACCGCCTGTATTGCGGGAGCAGCCGTCCACGCCGTCACCGAAAACGCCGGAGCCCAGCCAGCCGGAGCCTGCAAGCGCGGCCACGCCGACCGAGCCGAGCGCACCCGTTTCCGAGCCTCCTGCCGAAGCGAGCTTGCCAGCTTTCGCAACGGATCGGCCGGCCGGAAAACGCGAGCGCAGCCTGACCGCCGATATCATCGACCTGATGCCGGTCGCGCTTCTGGTGCATGTCGGCGATCGGCTGATCCACGCCAATCCGGAATTTTTCGCGCTGACGGGCTACAAGACGCTCGACGAACTAGACGAGGCCGGCGGTCTCGACACGCTGATCCAGCGTCGTGATCTGGAAGAGCCTGGTGACGAGGCAGGCCAGGTCGTGGCGCTCTGCGCCGACGATCGCCTGCTGCCGGTCACGGCACGGCTGCAGTCCGTGCGCTTCGAGGAAACCACCGCCCTGATGCTGGCACTGATCGCCCAGCCTGAGGAACAGGTCCGGCCGGACGTGCCAGCCGAGCCAGAGATGGAGACGGTTGCGCCGGCCGCGACACCGGCGCAGGCGGGCGAACTCACGCGCCTCAAGGTCGAGGTCGACGAGCTGCGTTCGATCCTGGAAACCGCGACCGACGGCGTGGTGATCCTCGATTCCGACGGTGACATCCGTTCGATGAACCGGGCGGCAAGCGCGCTCTTCAATTTCGACGACATGGAGACGCGCGGCAAACCCTTTGTCATGCTGTTTGCGCATGAGAGCCAGAAGTCGATCCTCGACTATCTGAGCGGGCTTTCCGGCCACGGCGTCGCCAGCGTCCTCAACGACGGGCGCGAAGTGATCGGTCGCGAGGCCTCCGGTGGCTTCCTGCCGCTGTTCATGACCATCGGGAAGCTCAATTCGTCCAACGGATACTGCGCAGTGATCCGCGACATCACGCAGTGGAAGCGGACCGAGGAAGAGTTGCGCAACGCAAAGCGCGCGGCGGAAACGGCCAATGCCCACAAGACGGACTTCCTTGCCCGCGTCAGCCACGAGATCCGCACGCCGCTCAACGCGATCATCGGCTTTGCCGACATGATGGCCAACGAGCATTTCGGTCCCGTCGGTCATCCGCGCTACGGCGAATATGCCCATGACATCGTGCGCTCAGGCCGGCACGTGCTCGACATCGTCAACGACCTCCTCGACATTTCCAAGATCGAGGCGGGCGAGATGGAGCTGGACTTCTCCTCTGTGGGTCTGAACGAGGCCGTGCAGGCGGCGGTATCGATCGTGCAGCCACAGGCGAATGGCCAGCGGGTGATCATCCGTACCGCTCTGTCTCAGGCCGTGCCGAATGTCGTGGCCGACGGGCGATCGATCAAGCAGATCGTGCTCAACATCCTGGCGAACGCCATCCGCTTCACGCCCTCCGGCGGGCAAATCATCGTTTCGACAGCTTATGAGGCGAATGGCAGCGTCGTGCTTCGGATCCGGGACACCGGGATTGGCATGTCGCGCAGCGAACTCGAGCAGGCGATGAAGCCCTTCCGCCAGGTTTCCACCGGCACGCCGCGTAATCGCGGCGACGGCACCGGTCTCGGCCTGCCGCTGACCAAGGCCATGGTCGACGCCAACCGGGCCCAGTTTGCGATCTCGTCGACGCCGAACGAGGGTACGCTGGTCGAGGTCACCTTCCCGTCGCCACGTGTTTTGGCGGACTGACATGTTGCAGTGACCGCGAGTTCGGGGAGGACGGCATGACCGCATTCGGTATTCTCCTCGGCATTGCTGCCGCCATTGCGGTCGGCGCGATGAGCCCCGGGCCGAGCTTCGTGCTCGTGTCGCGGATTTCGGTTGCCAATACGCGATTGCATGGACTTGCGGCGGCCATCGGCATGGGGCTTGGCGGAGCTTTGTTTGCGGTGCTGGCGCTGGCGGGTCTGATTGCCCTCCTCGAACGGGTGGAATGGCTCTACCTGGTTCTGAAGGTCGCGGGCGGGCTCTATCTCATTTATCTCGGCGTGATGATCTGGCGCGGCGCAACTGCGCCGATCTCGGTCGGATCGGCAGACGGGCGGAGCATGCTTTCCCTACCGCGCTCACTGGCGCTCGGCTTTATTACGCAGATCAGCAATCCGAAGACCGCCGTGGTCTATGCCAGCATCTTTGCGGCCCTGATGCCGCAGAACCCGCCACTGATGGTGGTTCTTGCGCTGCCGCCGGTGATCTTTCTAATCGAGGCCGGGTGGTATTCCATTGTTGCCATCGCCTTCTCGGTGCCGCGCTCGCAACGCGCTTATCTCAACGCAAAACTCTGGGTCGACCGGCTCGCCGGCGCCGTTATCGGTGCACTTGGGCTGCGATTGATCGGCGAAAGTCTGATACATCTGCGGCGCTGACCACGCCGCGACAGTCGGGCCGGTTTTCATCGCCCTCGCTTTCCGCTAGAGGAAAGCCATTCCCGCATTCGCAAGGGCCGACCGTTTGTCCACATTGCCGCGCACGGGCACAGCCCACTCCGTTTCGCCCAAGGGCACGCATGCCAGCAGACGCATGGGATCGGCAACGTTTGCTGCGCTGATTGCCGCGGCGGTCGTTTTCATGCCGATTGTGGCGATCTTCGTCATCGGCTTCTCGGCCGAGCCAGACAACTGGCAGCACATGATGACGAATGTCATCCCGCGCGCTGGCGTCAGGACCTTCTGGCTGCTGCTGTTTACCGGCCTCGTGACAGCGGTCGTCGGCGTCGGCACGGCATGGCTGGTCACGGCATGCGAGTTCCCGCTGCGGCGCCTCCTCTCTCCGGCCCTTGTTCTGCCGCTCGCCATTCCCTCCTATCTGGCTGCCTATGCCTTCGGGGAGTTTCTGGATTTCACGGGGCCAGTGCAGACGACCTACAGGGCAATCTTCGGCTTCACGTCGTCGCGCGAATACAGTTTCTTCGATGTGAAATCGCTGTCGGGCGCCGTGCTGGTCATGTCGGCAGTGCTCTACCCTTACGTCTACCTCGCCTGCCGATCGATGTTCCTGATGCAGGGGCGCGCGGCAGCCGATGTCGCCCGCACGCTTGGCTCCAGCCCCTTCAGGGTGTTTGCCCGCATCCAGGTCCCGATGGCGCGCCCAGCGATCATGATCGGCCTGACGCTTGTCATGATGGAAACGCTCAACGACATCGGCGCGGTGGAATATCTCGGCGTGCAGACACTGACCTTCTCGGTCTACGACACCTGGCTCAACCGCGGCAGTCTCGCCGGCGCGGCGCAAATCGCCTGCTTCATGCTGGTAATCGTGGCGGGTCTTCTGATCATCGAGCGGATGGCGCGCCGGCAGCAGCGCTTCACCAGCCACAAGACCACGGCCATCGTTCCCGATGCCATACGGCTCAGGCTCAAAGGCCTGAAGGCATGGCTCGCAACGGTCTTCTGCCTTCTCCCAATCCTTATCGGCTTTGCCGTGCCGGTCCTCGTGCTCGGCAGGTTTGCGCTCCGTCGTCTCGACGATTTCCTCGAACCCCGTCTGCTTGATGCCCTCTGGAACTCGACGCTCGTGTCTTCGGCTGCTGCGCTGATCACGGTCTTCCTGGCCTTCGTGCTCTCCTATGCCGCGCGGACAGACCGTTCGCGTCTGGCGAAGGGTGCGGGCCGACTGGCATCGCTCGGTTATGGCATTCCCGGCACGGTGCTGGGTATTGGCGTCCTGATCCCGCTTGCGAGTTTCGACAATGCCGTAGACGGCTGGCTGCGTGTAAACCTTGGCATATCGACCGGCCTTATGCTGTCGGGCACCGGCTTTGCCATCGTCTATGCCTATACCGTTCGCTTCCTGACCATGGCGGAAGGCACTGTTGATGCGGGCTTCCAGAAGCTTTCGCCGCATCTCGACATGGCGGCGCGGACTCTCGGCCGCTCTGGCCTGCAGACATTGCGCCAGGTGCTGCTTCCCAATCTGCGTCCGGCCGTTCTGACGGCGGCCCTGCTCGTTTTCATCGAGACGCTGAAGGAACTCTCGGCAACGATCCTGCTCAGGCCATTCAACTTCAATACGCTGGCCACACTGGTCTATGAAGATGCCTCGCGTGGCATGGCACAGGATGCCTCGGTGGCGGCGATCATCATCATTGCTGCCGGCCTGATCCCGGTGATCCTGGTTTCCCGATCGCTCGACGAAAGGCGTTGAAGCGGCTTCGCAGAACAAAAAAAGGGCGGCCGAAGCCGCCCTTGAGTCAATGCTGTCGAACCGGAGTACTCGAGCGATCGACATTTTGTCGGAGGCTTGTCTTGAGGCCTCACAGCGTCTGATCGCGCATCTCCAAGTTGCCCCTAGTCTTGCCGAATGCCAGTTAAGAGATCCTTACCTGGCCGCGCTGTAAGCTACCCCACATTTGAGGTATTGCTCTGATTTTGCTGCGTTTCAGGACACTTTTTCGTCATGACCGTAGTTGCGGCAGATCAGCGAAGAGGGCGAGCGCTTCCGGATTGGCGAGCGCTTCCTTGTTCTTGACGGGACGTCCATGGACCACCTCGCGCACGGCAAGCTCGACGATCTTGCCGGACTTGGTGCGGGGAATATCGTCCACCTGAATGATCTTGGCCGGGACATGACGCGGCGAGGCGCCGGTGCGGATCTGCATCTTGATCTTCTTGTCGAGTTCCTCGGTGAGGGACAGGCCCGGCGCGAGGCGCACGAACAGGATGACGCGGACATCGTCATCCCAGTCCTGGCCGATGCAGATCGCCTCGACCACTTCGTCGAGCTTTTCGACCTGGTTGTAGATCTCGGCCGTCCCGATCCGGACACCGCCGGGGTTCAGGGTCGCGTCTGACCGCCCGTGGATGACGATCCCGTCATGCTCGGTCCATTCGGCAAAGTCGCCATGGCACCAGGTGTTGTCGAAGCGTTCGAAGTAAGCGGCGCGATACTTGGCGCCGTCGGGATCGTTCCAGAACATCACCGGCATCGACGGGAAGGCCTTGGCACAGATCAGTTCGCCCTTCTCGCCGCGGACTGGCTTGCCGTCATCATCCCAGACTTCGACCGCAAGGCCGAGGCCCGGCCCCTGGATTTCGCCGCGCCAGACGGGCTTCAGCGGATTACCGAGTACGAAGCAGGACACGATATCGGTGCCGCCGGAAATGGAGGCAAGCTGGATGTCATCCTTGATGCCCTCATAGACAAAGGAGAAGCCCTCCGGCGACAGCGGCGAGCCGGTCGAAGTCATCAGCCTCAGGCTCGACAGATCATGCGAGGACTTCGGCACGAGGCCGCCCTTGCGGACTGCATCGATGTATTTGGCCGATGTGCCGAAGATTGCGAATTTCTCGGTCGCGGCATAGTCGAAGAGGACATTGCCATCGGGATAGAAGGGCGAGCCGTCATAGAGGCAGAGGGTCGCGCCGCATGCCAGGCCCGAGACGAGCCAGTTCCACATCATCCAGCCGCAGGTGGTGAAGTAGAAAAGCCGCTCACCGGCCTCAAGCCCGCAATGGAAACGATGCTCTTTCAGATGCTGCAGCAGCGTGCCGCCGGCCGAATGAACGATGCATTTCGGCACGCCGGTCGTGCCGGAAGAGAAGAGAATGTAGATCGGATGGGAGAAGGGCAGACGGCGATATTCGATGTCCTTAACCGAGAAATCGGTGATGAACTGTTCGAAACTGCGGCCATCGGCCAAGCGCTCGATCAGCGCAGCCGTGTCCCCGGCATAGGGAATAACGAGCACGGGGACATCGAGCTTGGCAGCGACGGCGACGATCTTGTCGGAGACGTCCTGTCGCTTGCCATTATACCAATAGCCGTCACAGGCGACGAAGAGCTTCGGCTCGATCTGGCCGAAACGATCAAGCACGCCCTGGTCGCCGAAATCTGGTGAGCAGGAGGACCAGATCGCGCCGAGCGAGGTGACGGCCAGCACCAGGGCGACCGTCTCCGGCATGTTCGGCATCATGGCCGCCACACGGTCACCTTCACCGATGCCCATGGCGGCAAGCGCCTGTTGCAGACGGGACACCGTGGCAGCCAGTCGCGACCAGGACCACCGATCAGCGACCTTGTTCTCGCCCCGGAAGATCAGGGCATCGCCTTCGCCGGCATGGGCGAGCAGGTTCTCGGCGAAATTCAGTCGCGCTTCGGGAAAGAAGCGGGCGTTGAGCATGTCATCGCCGTCGGACAGCGCCAAACCGCCCTTTTCGCCGATCACCTCGCAATAGTCCCAGACGGCAGACCAGAACGCAGCGCGGTCATCGATCGACCAGCGATGAAAATCATCATAATCCGCAAAGCTCCGGCCAAGGCGATCGGCGCACCACTGCATGAACAGGGTAAGCGGCTGTTTCGCCTTGAAATCTTCAGACGGTGTCCAAAGGGCTTTTTGTCCGGTCATGCTGATCCTCCTCAAGCGCATGGTCTTTCTATAGCATGCGGCAATGCAATATACAGACGCGTGCGGCTTGGAATATGGTCTGACATTTGCACCAGAGGGCAAATTCCTATATCCGCGCAGAAGTTCACGAAACCTCAGGACCTTCATCAGGGCATGCGCAATCCAGGACGTGGCGATCATCCTTCACGCCCCTCCTCCCGCTGGCCACGTGGCCGCCGCAGGGGCATGATCAAGCTCGCCTTGCTGATCGCCGCTGTCATCCTGACCGTATCGATCGTCCTTCGGCTCAGCGCCCCCTACCTCGTGTCGAGTTCCGTGGTGCGATCTGCCATCGCCTCGTCGATTGCGGCCTGGGTCGGACACGAGGTGACGATCGACGACGTTGCCGATATCGGCTTCTGGCCGCAGCCCGAAATCACTTTGACTGGCATCAAGGTGACGCGCGTCACCGACGGTGAGACGGAGACGCTCGGACAGGTTGACCGACTGTCTGCGCGCTTCGGCCTTATCTCGGCGCTTGCCGGCCGGCCAGACTTCAGCGCATTTCGCCTGGAGCGCCCGCGTATCCAAGTCTGGCGCGGCGTCGATGGCGGGCTCGACTGGAGCGATCAAGGCGTATTGAGCGATGCCGTCCGCGCGGCAGTAGCCGCCAAGTCGGGCGGGCAGACGAACATTGCCGCCGACAAGGCAGAAATCGGAACGGTCGACATTATCGACGGCGAGGTCACGCTGACCGATGTCGCCAGCGGCGCATCTTTCATTGCAAGCGGCGTCAATGCGAACATCGATTGGCCGGGGCTTGCAGCACCTCTGTCCGGCCAGGGGACCTTTCGACTGGGCGATACTCCGGTTTCGGTCAGGCTGCAGACGCCGACCCCGCTGGTTCTGATCGGCGGAGCGGCGAGCAGGGTTGATGCTTCCGCCACCATTGCCGAGTCGAGCGCAGAGGTTCGGGGAACCGTCAGCCTGCGTGAGGCGAGCGCCGAAAACACTGACATCAATCTTCGCATCTCCGACGTTCCCAAGACGGCTGCGGCCCTTGGCCTTCGCCTTGCCGGCACCGAACGTTGGCATACCGCCGCCATCAAGGCGCGGGTGACACATGCCGAAGACGAGTGGCGTTTCGAAAACCTCGCCTTCGAGATCAACGGCAGTCGCGGGGATGGCATCCTTGCGCTCAGAAACCGTCCCGGCGACCGGCCCTTGCTGAGCAGTACGCTTGCCATTGACCATCTTCAACTGGACGATCTGCTTCAGGCCCTGTCCATCAATGTCGGCGACCGGGCGAATGTGCGCCTGCCCGGTCTCACCCGCTGGGTCGACATTGACCTGCGTCTTTCGGCGGCGACGGCCGCTTTCGGCGTCTTTCCCATGACCGACCTCGGTGCAAGCCTGATCGGTCGGGGTGACGCGCTGAACCTGGTGGTTGCCGACACACGCTTCCTCGGGGGCACGATTGCCGCCCGGCTGAGCGGCACCGGAGAAGGTTTCGACAAAGGTGCAGACGTCGCGATCAACATGACCCGCGTCGATCTCGGAGGCCTGATGTCGCGGCTCTCGGTCGATGGGGGCCCGTCACTCAAGGGGACTGGATCCGTCGGCTTCAATGCGAAATTGGTCGGCACCGGCTGGCAGCGCAATATCGAGGCCATGTCCGGCAGGCTGACAATCGCGTCGGACAATGGCAGCATTTCCGGCTTCAGCGCGGACGGCTTGCGGCGGCTCGCGGCAGACCGGGCCTATTTTCAGCTGAGCGCCACGGGCAATGAGGGCTTCGACTACCGCACGCTGGACATTGCCGTGCGCTTTTCGGACGGGTCGGCCGAGGTCGAGCGGGCCCAAATCGTCGGTGAGCGGCACATGCTCGAGCTGACGGGGATCATCCCTTACAGCCGGCAGGCACTGGCGCTTACGGGCGCGCTTTCGGCTGGCAGCAAGGGCGACCAGACCCAGCCTCCCCTCAGGTTCTTCATTGGCGGCGCCTGGAGCGATCCCGTCATTTCGCCCATCCCTGCGCGGCCCGCCCCAGGACAATAAAGGTTCAAAGCGTCGCTGCCTGACTGTTCCATTCGAAAACTCAAATACTAGAATGGACGAATCACAGGTTGGGGGACGGCTGGTGCACACAGTGCTGTCGGGTTTTCTGAAACTGGCTCTGGCCTCGTTGCTGGCCGGCAGCCTGTTGTCCATCTTCGGCATAACGCCGAGATCGGTCATGGACTTCCTGGGGGTGACGGCTGACGAGTTGCACAATGGCATGGTCTTGGCCTTCGCCTGGGCAGCACCCCGCATGCTGATGGGAGCCGTGGTCATCCTGCCAATCTGGCTGGTCACCTATATCCTGATGCCGCCGCGGGGCTGACGAAGAACCTCTAAGCGGTCATGCCAGTGTGCCTCGCGCGGCGACATGTTCGTCGCGCTGTCGTTGGAGCTCACGCTGTTTCGTCCCGATGGAGGCAATGATGACGCCGATCGTGACGATGCCGATCAGGATGGTGCAGATGGCGTTGATCTCGGGCGTTACGCCGAGGCGAACCTGCGAGTAGATCTTGATCGGCAGCGTCGTGGCGCCCGGCCCGGTGGTGAAGCTTGCGATGACGAGATCATCCAGCGAAAGCGTGAAGGCGAGCATCCAGCCGGAGATGACGGCGGGCAGGATCAGCGGCAGGGTCACCTTGAAGAAGGTCTTGACCGGCGGGCAGCCGAGGTCCTGTGCGGCCTCTTCCAGGCTCATGTCGAAGGTGAGGAGACGCGACTGCACGACGATTGCCACATAACACATGGTGAAGGTCGTGTGGGCGATGACGACGGTCATCAGGCCGCGATCAACGCCGATCGCAACGAAGAGAAGGAGGAGCGACAGACCGGTGATCACCTCGGGCATGACCAGCGGTGCATAGACCATGCCGGAGAACAGCAGGCGCCCCTTGAAGCGCGTGTAGCGAACGAGTGTGAGGGCGGCGAGCGTGCCGAGCACCGTCCCGAGCGTGGCACTCAAGAGACCGACCTGAAGCGTGACCCAGGCGGCGCTCATCAGGCCGGCATTGCGCCACATCTCGCCATACCACTTGAGCGAAAAGCCGCCCCAGACCGTCACCAGCTTCGACTCGTTGAAGGAGTAGATCACCAGGATCAGGATCGGGATGTAGAGAAACGCGAAGCCGAGCGTGAGGATGGTCGCATCGAATTTTGCGGGTTTCATCGTCGCGCCCTCACACTTTCTGCTGCTGGTTCTGGAAGATCGCGATGGGCACGACCAGAATGAGCAGGAGCAGGACTGCGACGGCGGAAGCCAGCGGCCAGTCGCGGTTGCCGAAGAATTCGGTCCACAGCGTCTTGCCGATCATCAGCGTATCAGCACCGCCAAGCAGATCGGGGATGACGAATTCGCCCGTAATCGGGATGAAGCAGATCATCGAGCCGGCGACGACGCCGGGGATCGACAGGGGGAAGGTGATTTTCCAGAACGCCTTCCAGGGTGGGCAACCGAGATCGCTTGCAGCCTCGAGCAGCGTAGCGTCCATTTTTTCCAGTGCAGCATAGAGCGGCAGCACCATGAAGGGCAGATAGGAATAGACGATGCCAATGAACACGGCGATCTCGGTGCGGAAGATCTGGACCTGGCTGCCTTCGTCCATCAGGCCGAGCGATTGCAGAAGTACGGTCAGCAGCCCCTCCGGCTTCAGGATGCCGATCCAGGCATAGACGCGGATCAGAAACGAGGTCCAGAAGGGCAGGATGACCAGCATGACAAGCGTCGGGCGAATGCTGACGGAAGCACGCGCCATGGCAAGCGCCATGGGATAACCGATCAGAAGCAGCAGAAAGGTCGAGATCAGCGCGATGCGGAGCGACGAAACATAGGCGTTGAAATAGAGAGAGTCTTCCGTAAGGAAGACATAGTTCTCGAAATCCAGCTGCGAGATGAAATCGCCGATCGCTGCGAAGCCTTCCAGGACCGGCGTATAGGGCGGCATGGCGATCGCCGTGTCGGACAGCGAAATCTTCACGATGATCAGGAAGGGCGTCAGGAAGAAGAGCACCATCCACAGATAGGGAATGATGACGACCAGCCATTTGGCCAATCCTGGCTTCGAGGGAGCGACGGTATCGGCCATTCTTGCCCCCTCAGCGTGTCAAAACAAGGCCGGCATCCGCCGACCAGGACAGCCAGACCATGTCGCCGAAGGTGATCGGGCGATCGACGAGACGCGAGACATTGGCCTGAGCGGCGCGGAACATTCGGCCATCGTCAAGGCGGACGATGAAGACCGAGAAATCGCCGAGATAGCCGATGTCCCAGACCTCGCCATGCAGAGCATTTGCCACCGCACCTTCCGGCTGGGTGGTGGAGATGCGCACCTTTTCGGGACGGATGGCAAAGGCGACGGCGTCGCCCTTGTTCGCCTCGCAAGCCTGCTCGACGGTAATTTTCACACCATCGCTATCGATGCGGACAAGGTCTTCGGTCCCCTGGCTTTCCTTGGATTCAAGCCTGGCCTCAAGAATGTTGATGTCACCGATGAAGTCCGCCACGTAGCGGGAATTCGGCGCCTCATAGATCTCGGCCGGCGTCGCCACCTGGACGAGGATACCCTTGTCCATGACCGCGATGCGGTCCGAGACAGTCATCGCCTCTTCCTGGTCGTGGGTGACGATCAGAAAGGTGAGGCCGAGCTTGGTCTGAATGTCCATGAGCTCGAACTGGGTTTCTTCGCGCAGCTTGCGATCGAGAGCGCCGAGCGGTTCGTCGAGCAGCAGGACCTTCGGACGCTTGGCGAGCGAGCGCGCGAGTGCCACACGCTGGCGCTGACCACCGGAGAGCTGGTTGGGCTTGCGCTTGGCAAACTGGTCGAGCTTGACCAGCTTCAGCATTTCCTGGACGCGGGCCTCGATCTCGCCCTTAGGCAGATTGTCCTGTTCGAGACCGAAGGCGATGTTCTTTTCCACCGACATATGCGGGAAGAGCGCGTAAGACTGGAACATCATGTTGGTCGGGCGCTTGTAGGGCGGCACGCCTGAGAGGTCCTGTCCCTGCAGGAGGATGCGACCGGAGGTCGGCTCTTCGAAGCCGGCCAGCATGCGCATCAGCGTGGTCTTGCCGCAGCCGGACGGGCCAAGCAGCGAGAAGAATTCGCGCTCATAGATATCGAGGCTGAGATCATCGACGGCGACGAAATCGCCGAAGCGCTTCGTGACGTTTTCAAAACGGATGAATGGAACGGCATCCGGATCGGTCCAAGGAGAAAATTTACGCTTAACAGGCCCCAGTGTCTTCGCCATTATCCGATCCCAGCCGTCTGCTTGTTGCCCCTACACCTAAGCAATTCGCCGGGCGTTTGTGGCGCCCGGCGAATGGTCTTTCATCAGCGACCGGTCTTTATCTGTGTCCAGACCCGGTTCAGCACGCGTTGTTCACGCGGCCCGTAAGGCGAAATCGTGAAGAGCTTGGCCATGACCTCTTCCGGCGGATAGACGGCCGGATTGTCCTTGACCTCAGGATCAAGCAACTCCTTCGACGCCAGATTGCCATTGGCATACTGGACGTAGTTGGACGCCTTGGCGATGATATCAGGGCGCATCAGGAAGTTGATGAATTCGTGGGCTTCGGCGACATTCTTGGCATCTGCCGGGATCGCCATGTTGTCGAACCACATGTAGGTGCCTTCCTTCGGGATCACGTAGTTGATCTCGACACCGTTATTGGCCTCTTCCGCACGTGCCTTCGCCTGGAGAATATCGCCCGACCAGCCGATCGTCATGCAGATGTCGCCATTCGCCAAGTCATCGATATAGGCGGAGGAATTGAAGGTGCGGACCGAGGGGCGGATATTCATATAGACTTCGCCGCCGGCCTCGAGGTCAGCCGATTCCTTGCTGTCCGGGTCCTTGCCGATGTAGTTCATCGCGATCGCGAAGGTCTCATCCGACGCGTCGAGGATGTTGACGCCGCAGGACTTCAGCTTCTCGGCATTCTCCGGCTTGAAGATCGCATCCCAGCTATCGACGGTGAAGTCGGCACCGAGCGCTTCCTTGACCTTGGCCACATTGTAACCGATGCCGGTCGTGCCCCACATGTAATTCACGGCATATTCGTTGCCGGGGTCGTATTTTGCGAGGCGCTCGGAGACCATCGGCCAGAGGTTCTGCAGGTTGGTGAGCTTGGACTTGTCGAGCTTCTGGAAGACGCCGGCCTGGATCTGGCGCGCCAGGAACGGCGCCGTCGGGACAACGACATCGTAACCGGAGCCGCCGGCGAGCAGCTTGGTCTCGAGCAATTCGTTGGAATCGAAAACGTCGTAGACAACCTTGATGCCGGTTTCCTTGGTGAAATCGGCAAGAACGGACTCGTCGATATAGTCGGACCAATTGTAGACGTTGACGACGCGTTCCTGCGCCTGGACAGCCGATGCGATGAAGATCGTCGCCAGGGCCACTGACGCCGTACGAATGAAATGAGCCTTCATTTTTTCTCCTGTTCCAGCCTTGGGGAGCGGAGAGCCCCCTATGCCATTCCCGTTATTTTTTAAGAGACTAGAAAGGAATTGGACGAGCCACAAGCGAAATTCTTCGCAGTCGCGAATGCTTTATCGGGTGTATCAGTTTCATTGGAAATCGAAGGCAGAGAGCCCCGTGACCATCTCGTCGAGACCAAGCGGACGGGTGAGCGGCGGCTCGGCGCGCGCCAGACAGCCTGACCTTTCGCACAACCGACAGGCGGGGCCGATGGCGATTGCCGGCTGCGAACGATCGGGCAAGGCGGCGGCATAGGCCACCTCTTCACGGCTTGCGGCATCGCAGCCGACCAAGAGTGCCGTGCGTCTGATACGTTCGCCAAAACCGGCCTGCGGACCTTCGAGTGTGCGCGAAATCGTCACGAAGCCACTGCCATCCGGCATCTCCACCTGCTCGACCAGCACCTGCCCCGGCTGGGCAAACGCAGCGTGGACATTGAGCTTTGGACAGCCCCCGCCGAATTTCGCCTGCGGGAAGCCTGTCGCACCGGCGCGGCGGAAGCGGTTTCCGGCATTGTCGATTTCCATCATGAAGAAGGGCACGCCTGTCGCGCCCGGGCGCTGCAGCATGGTCAGGCGGTTGGCGGCCTGCTCGAAGGACACATTGAAACGCGCACGCAGCACGTCGATGTCGTAGCGGGCGCGGAACGCGGCCGAGAGGAAGGCGCCGTAGGGCATCATCAGCGCATGCGCCGTGTATCGCGCCAGTTCGAAACGGGCGATCCGGCGCGCCTCACCGGAAGACAGCTCCAGCGCATCGAGCTCCGCCTGGACAAGGTCGCTCAGCGCCAGCAGCACGACCTCCATCGCCACTTCGCGCAACTGGTCGAAGGGTGACAGCCGCTCGGAGAGGAATAGACGCATGGAATGGCGGTCGTATCGGCGGCGCAGCGACGGCATGGTCTGAACCGGCAATGCACGGACCACGATGCCATGGGTGGAGCGCAGCCAGGCCTTGAGGGCAACGGCGAGATCATCACCGGGCGCGAGGCCCAGACCCGCATGGAAGGTCTCGGCGGCTTCATCGAGACGCCCGAAATAGTTGGGGCGACGCTCGAAAACTTCTCTCACCTCATCGATCGGCAGGCGGGCCCCCGACAGAGAGGTTTCGTGTCCCTCTCGGGCCAAGAGATCGGCTAGGTCGGAAAGGCGGGCCGCCTGCTCACGATAGGCGCGGTAGAGCTTGACGATGCCGCTCGCAGCATTGGGCGCGGCTTCCGCCACTTCGATCAGCTCCTGATCGCCGGGCAGTTCGCCCGACAGCAAGGGATCGGCAAAGACCTCGCGCAGCTGGCTCGTCGATCCACCGGCCTCACCCTGCAGCTCGTCGAGATCGACCTTGTAAACAGATGCCAGCTTCAAGAGCAGCTGGACCGTAAGCGGCCGCTGATTGCGTTCGATGAGATTGAGATAGGACGGCGAGATTTCCAGCGCCTCGGCCATGGCCGTCTGGGTGAGGCCAAGGCCGTTTCTGATACGACGGACGCGCGGGCCTGCAAAAATCTTGCGCTCTGCCAATTTACAGCTCCTTTACAAGATTAGACGGGCCAGGCTCGCGCCGGCGCATTGACTACTTTTACAAATTTACATGGATCTTCTGTCAAAGACAAGACAGCCTAACCTCTTTCATCTCGTTGTTTTATCGAATTTTCTGGTCGTATTTTGCAGTGCGGTGTAAATCTAGTCACATCAGAAGCGGCCAAGCAGCACTCCGAAATCCGGTTGCCTCCGCTTCCTGCAGTGAACAGGGAGACCCGACATGACTGAATTTTACAATCTTATTCCGAATGCCCCCAAGGGCCGCTATGACGGCATTGATCGCCCCTACACTGCAGCCGACGTACAGCGCCTGCGCGGCTCGGTCGAGATCAAGTATACGCTCGCTGAAATGGGCGCCAACCGCCTGTGGCAGCTGATCAACGAAGAGCCCTTCGTCAACGCACTCGGCGCGCTCTCCGGCAATCAGGCCATGCAGATGGTTCGCGCCGGCCTCAAGGCCATCTATCTGTCCGGCTGGCAGGTCGCAGCCGACGCCAATACGGCTTCGGCCATGTATCCCGACCAGTCGCTCTATCCGGCGAATGCCGCTCCGGAGCTTGCCAAGCGCATCAACCGCACACTGCAGCGCGCCGACCAGATCGAAACCCAGGAAGGCAAGGGCCTGTCGGTCGACACCTGGTTCGCGCCGATCGTCGCCGACGCGGAAGCCGGCTTCGGCGGACCGTTGAACGCCTTCGAGATCATGAAGGCCTTCATCGAAGCCGGCGCCGCGGGCGTACACTTCGAGGACCAGCTCGCATCGGAAAAGAAGTGCGGCCATCTGGGCGGCAAGGTTCTGATCCCGACCGCTGCCCATATCCGCAACCTGACGGCTGCCCGTCTCGCCGCAGACATCATGGGGGTCCCGACGCTGATCGTTGCCCGGACCGATGCGGAAGCTGCCAAGCTTCTGACCTCCGACATCGATGAGCGCGACCAGCCCTTCGTCGACTATGATGCCGGCCGCACGGCGGAGGGTTTCTATCAGGTGAAGAACGGCATCGAACCCTGCATTGCCCGTGCAATCGCCTATGCGCCCTATTGCGACATGATCTGGATGGAGACCGGCAAGCCGGATCTCGAACAGGCCCGCAAGTTCGCAGAGGCCGTGCACAAGGTCCATCCGGGCAAGAAGCTCGCCTATAACTGCTCGCCTTCGTTCAACTGGAAGAAGAACCTGGACGACGCCACGATCGCGAAGTTCCAGCGGGAACTCGGTGCCATGGGCTACAAGTTCCAGTTCATCACGCTTGCCGGCTTCCACCAGCTGAACTTCGGCATGTTCGAACTGGCGCGCGGCTACAAGGATCGCCAGATGGCCGCCTATTCGGAGCTGCAGGAGGCGGAATTCGCGGCTGAGGTCAATGGTTACACCGCGACCAAGCACCAGCGCGAAGTCGGCACCGGTTACTTCGACGCCGTCTCGCTCGCCATCACCGCCGGCCAGTCCTCGACGACCGCGATGAAGGAATCGACCGAAACCGAGCAGTTCAAGCCGGCTGCTGAGTAAAGATCGCACCCTCCCCTTGAGGCGGAGGGTCGGCACGCAGTGCCGGGGTGGGGTGACCACCGCAGTCATCAGAGGTTCACCCCCACCCGCAGCTACGCTACGACCGCCCCCCTCAAGGGGGAGGTGACTTCAAGAACCCCCAACACCAAGAGGAGAAATGCCATGACACCCCAGACCCGAGTCAAGGAACGCGCCGAAGAACAGTCCTCGGCCATGAGCGCCGATCAGCAGGCGATGATCCGCATGCTGGCCAACGACCTGCACCGCCTCAACCATTCGATCATGAAGGCCGTTGATGCCGGCGTATCGGTCGAACTCGTCCGCTCCGCCCGCCATCACGGCGGCGACGGCAACTGGGGTGATCTGCTGATCCCCGTCATCGTGACCCAGGGCAGCCATCAGGCCGCCTGAGCAACCAGACATCCCCCGTCCGGCCCCTGACCTCCGGACCGGTTCCCGCACGATGATCGCCTCTGGGGAGGAGTGCCGGTCGTCGTGCGGGTCTTTTCGTTGTGACACCGAGATCAGCCGCTGGTGCTCGGCCGCCTGCCCGCCAGAATGTCCCGATGGGATTTAAGAAGCCTGGCCAGCCGATCGGCGACAGCGCGAATGTCGCTTCGATGACGATCGTCACTGTTCATGACGATCCACTGGCGATGGCGAAGCTCCGGGATCTCCTCGCCGACCCGCTCGAGCGTCGGATCCAGATCACCGACGAAGCAGGGAAGCACGCCGACACCGGCCCCTGCCCTCACCAGATCCCTTAGGGAGCGCGGGCGATTGACCGTCGCGACGATGCGCTCGGGCGCGTGCTGGCGCGGCCAGCGCAGATAGGCAGAGACGGCATTCTCGTCATCAACCGCGACCCAGGGCTCTGGCCCCATCCATTGCCTGTTGCGTGCCTTATAGGCGGCATAGGCGACCTCACCTGCGGGGATCGCAGCGAGGTTCGGTTCTTCAGGTTCAAAGGCGCGGATGCCGATGTCGCTCTCTCGATGTGACAGCCTGGCGCGCTGCTCGGCGACATGCAGGTCGATGCGGAACTCGTCGCGCGGGGTGCGGATAACCGTCATGTTCTGGCAAAGCAGCCAGGCGATCCAGGTGCCGAGACTGATGCGGACCAGGGACTGGCCGGCCTTGCCACGTCGCCACTCCTCCACCCGCCTGCTGCCGACTTCGAGTTCAAGGAGATGTTCGAGAAGCTGGCTGCCATCGCTGGTCAGACGATAACCGGTCTGACTGCGAAGGAAGAGCTCCCGGCCCAGAGCATGCTCGAGCTCGACCATACGCCGGCCGAGCGTGGCTGCACTCAGCCCTGTTGCTTCCGCGGCGGCCGAAAGTCCGCCATGCCGCGCAACGGCCAGGAATAATTGATAGGCGTCCCAGGTGATGTCTTTCATAGATGAAAGACATAGCACGATCCTGAGTGTGTTTGCGTCCAAAAATGAGGGATAAAAGAGAAGACGGCATCAACACCAGGAGATCCGTCATGCACGAAGTTTATGCAGCCCTTGCCATCGCCGCGCTGAAACAGGAACGAGGGCAGAAAGACAAGCTGTCCGAAGACGAATTTTATGCGCAGTACAGCGAAGCACCGTGGGTACGTCTTCGGCGCCTCGTTCGAAAAGTGCGCCAAAATCTGGCGCGCGGGGCCGACAAACCGGTCGATCGCGAGACCGATCCGGGCAAGTGTTGTCGTCTGGCCGAGGCCTGATGCGAAAAAGCCCGGCGCGAAGACCGGGCTTTTTCGTTTGTCGAAGCCGGGACCTCAGGCTGCGCGGTCGACAGACCGCTGACGATCAGCCTCGATGCGGAACTGCTGGAGCAGATCGCGAAGTGCATCGGTCTGGGCCGAGAGATCCTGTGTGGCGGCGGTCGCTTCCTCAACCATAGCAGCATTCTGCTGGGTCATCTGGTCCATGCGGCCGACGGCACCATTGACCTCCTGCAGCGCGCCAGACTGCTCGCTACTCGTCTCGGCGATCTTCTCGATATGCTCGCTGATCATCGCGATCTGGCCGCCGATGCGCGAGAGCACAGTGCCCGTCTGCTGGACATGGGTGGAGCCGTTCGCCACCTCTTCGGCAGAACGGTTGATGAGGGCCTTGATTTCCTTCGCGGCACCCGCCGAGCGTTGCGCGAGTTCGCGCACTTCCTGAGCGACGACGGCAAAGCCCTTGCCGGCCTCACCGGCGCGGGCAGCTTCTACGCCGGCGTTGAGAGCCAGCAGGTTCGTCTGGAAGGCGATCTCGTCGATGACGCCGATGATGTTGGAGATCTGACGCGAGGCCTCCTCGATACGGCCCATGGCGGAAATCGCGCTGCCAACGACGACAGCGGATTCGTCGGCATTCTTCTTCGCTTCACGCACGACGCCGTTCACCATTTCGGCGCGTTCCGAGGAAGAACGGACGGCTGCGGTGATCTCATCGACCGCGGCTGCGGTCTCCTCAAGCGAGGCTGCCTGCTGCTCGGTGCGACGGGCGAGATCGAGTGCGGACTGGGCCATCTGGCGGCCATTGTTCTGGATCTGGTCGACGTTGCCGGAGATCTGATGCATCGTATCGCGAAGACGCGACAGCGACAGGTTGAAGTCGTTTCGAAGCTGTTCCAGGCGTCCGTGGAAACGGCCTTCGATCTCGAAGGAGATATCGCCATTGGCAAGGCGTTCCAGCGCCTGAGCGAGCTTGCCGACAGCATGCTCGATCTCCCGGTCCAGCGCCTGCTTTTCCTCGTCGTTGCGACGACGCTCGGCTTCCGCTTCCATCTGCTCGCGCTGCCGCTCGGATTCGATTTCGAGCTTGGTGCGGGCGTTGGTCTTGAAGACGGCGAGCGCGCGGGCCATGGCACCGATCTCGTCACCGCGTTTGTCGCCGGCAATACCGGCGTCGAGATCACCTTCAGCAAGGCGCTGCATGGTTGTGGTGATGCGGGTGATCGGACGCTGCAGGGTCAGCACCAGCGCGATACCGCCAATGACGGCGAGCATGACGCCAGCGATCATGGTGCCGATCGACAGGCGGTTCGCTTCCTGGCGTTCGGTGCCGGCAACATCTTTCTGCAGGTCAGCAAAGGAGGTGAGCGACGCCCAGATGGCATCCATCGTGCGGCTCGCCTGATCGAAGCTCGCGATGCGGTCGGCGCTGGTCTTCACGAGCGCTTCGGTATCGGCGGTGAGCGAGGCAAGCAGCGGCGTGATGGCTGCCGTCAGGCTGTCGTAGAAGGATTTGTCGGCGATGCTGCCGCCGAGAACGGCAAGGTTGTCGCCGATCAGCTTGATCTGGCGAAGGATCGGTTCGCGGGTCTTGTCGTCCTTCACATTGAGGAAGGTGGCGGTCATGATGCGCAGATCATAGACATCGGCGATCAGGGTGCGGCTGCCGACGAGAACATCGGCCGCCTGTACGGCGCCGGTCTCGACAGCGGCGAATTTCTGCACGGACTCGGCATATTTGACGGCGGCACCGGCGCTGAGCGTCGCTTCGAAGCCGCGGAAGCCGGAAATGATCGAGCCGACGGAACGGCCGTTCTCAAGGCTCATGTCGCCGGTCGCGACCTTCGCCTTGATCTCGTTGATCGAAGCCAGGAGGGCCTTGCCCATGTCCCTGCTTTCAGCGGGCAGAGCATTGGCAATCTTGCGCTGGGTCTTCACCAGTTCAGGCAATTGTTTCTGCAGGTAGGGGAATTGCTCTTCCGGAATACCGGCGGAGAAGAAGCCCTTGAAGACCTCAGAGAGGTGCTTGGCGCCGGAAGACAGGCGCTCGGCCTCCTTGAGCGCACCCTTCGCATCATTTTCACCACCGACGACGGCACGCTGCAGTTTCTGCGCCTCGTCCGATACGCGAATCTGCTGCGCCATCAGGCCCGTCAGGTGATCCTGGATCGACGTCGCCAGCTTCACCTCTGCCTCGTGCAGTTGCCAGAGCGCATCGACCTTCTCGTTGACAGCCCCCGTGCCGGCAATCGCCTCATCGAGGAAGTTACGACCCATGCCGTCTACGCCGATTTCGGAGATGTTCTGCGTGAGTGTCGACTGCTGGGACGCCAACTGGTTCAACACGGTACTGCGCGTTTCTTCCGAGGTCTGATCGAGGAAGTGGGTCATGGCGGCGTTGACGTTGCGGAAGCCGTTTAGCGACCGCATCGTGCCGTTGGAAATTTCCATGCGCTGTTGCAGGAGGCCGGATGCGTAGAGGCCCATGAGACCGACTGCGGTGATCGACAGGACGAAGGGCAGCACGAAGGCAATCACCTTGGTCGATATCGAAAAGCGCGACAGTATTTGATCGATCAACATTGTTCCTCCAAACGAAAACGGCATCAAAGCGGCGCCGCAACCTAAAAAAATGGCGGCTCTGACTGTCGTCTTCGCCGTCTTTGCTCCTACCCAGTCAGAACAGTTGCAGTAAAAGTCTCAAGACGGAGTTAAGGCCAAAGGCTGCCATCCCGAAGCGGGACAGAGATCGTTGATCGAGAAAAAGCTCGCCCGCCAAAGGCTATGGGCGTCAAAGAGTGGCCATCGTCAAACCGCTGCAAAGCGGCTTGCTGCCACTGAAAGGGAGGACCGTCGAGGTGCCCTAGCCGAGGAGACCGAAGGCAAGCGCAGCAAGGGCGCTTGCGGCATAGAGGCAGATAATGCTGACTTGGCGCAAAGAGGCGCGCTCTTCGTCACGGCTGCTCGTGACGGCAATGGCGATGGCACGGGGCTTGCGGGTCTCATGTTTCATGGGGCGCGGTCCTTGATGCGGCCAGGGAAGGTCATGCCCTTGCGGGGCCTTAAGCCGGCCAGACCTCATGTCGCGATATTAGAGCATATCGCACCGGCATTCAGGCAGGATGACCGACGCATGTTAACAAGCCCTGAATTACAGGTATAAGCTTGTCCGGAGCGTGAGACTTTGCTTAGACGGACTCGCCAACCGCATGGCCGGAGGCCCAGGCCCACTGGAAGTTATAGCCCCCGAGCCAGCCGGTAACGTCGACGCATTCACCGATGAAATAGAGCCCGGGCACGGTTTTTGTCTGCATGCTACGGCTGTCGAGTGCGTCGGTATCCACGCCGCCGAGGGTGACTTCTGCCGTCCGGTAGCCTTCCGATCCGGCAGGCTTGATCGGCCAGCGGCGAATGCGTTCGGCGAGAGAGAGAAGCGCCTTGTCTTGCAGGTCGGCGAGCGGCCGTTCCAGCTTCGCAGTCTCGGCGAGATATTGCGAAAGCCGCTTGGGCAAATGTTGGGCCAGCACCGTCTGAACCTGCTGGCGGCCGTTTTCGCGCTTTGCCGCTTTCAGGAGTTCGGCGAAATTCGTCTCGGGGCGCAGGGAAAGCAGGATCTCTTCCCCTTCCCGCCAATAGCTCGAGATCTGCAGGATGGACGGACCGGACAGTCCGCGATGGGTAAAGAGAAGTGCCTCGCGGAAGCGGGTCTTGCCGCAAGAGACGTCCGCATCGACGGCGACGCCAGAGAGTTCCGACAATTCACCCAAGAGATTGGGTTCGAGCGTGAGCGGAACGAGGGCTGGACGTGTTTCCGTCACTGGCAGGCAGAACTGCTCGGCAATGCGATAAGCAAAACCCGTCGCGCCCATCTTGGGGATCGACTTGCCGCCACAGGCGATAACCAGACTATCCGTGACAATCGGGCCTTCGCTGGTGGTGAGGCGGAAACCGTCCAGTCCCTTCTCCAATTCGGAGATCTCACACGAGAGCTTCAGATCGACATGCACCGCACGCATCTCTTCGAGCAGCATGCGGATGATGTCTTTCGCGCTGTCATCGCAGAACAGCTGGCCGAGGGTCTTTTCGTGCCAGGCGATCTTGTGCCGGTCGACCATGGCAACGAAGTCTGATGGTGTGTAGCGGGCAAGCGCCGACTTGGCGAAATGCGGGTTCTGCGAAATGTAGTTCTTCGGCGTGGCATGGATATTGGTGAAGTTGCATCGCCCGCCGCCTGAGATGCGGATCTTCTCACCCGGGGCCTTGGCGTGGTCGAGGACGATGACGGATTTGCCACGCCGGCCGGCGGTGAAGGCCGCCATCATGCCGGCGGCACCCGCTCCGATGATCGCGACGTCGTACTTCCTGGCCATGCTGCTGCTCCCGGGGATCTGCCGTCTGTCTCGACAAACTTCTGATCAAAGTCAACGCGTGCCGCTGGCCAAAGGCCAAAGTCTGGCTATGATGACCAGCATCAACAACCAACCGGTGAGACATGCCCGCGAAGAAATCCATGATGAGATCCCACAGTGCTCCTTCCAAGAAGGCGGTGATCCCGCCGGATCCCGGATCCAAGCGCGGCGTCTCGAACTGGAAGGAAGCGGCGACCTGGCTCCGGGCACGCGGCATCGAGGACATCGAATGCATTACGCCCGATCTCGCCGGCGTTCCGCGCGGCAAGATGATGCCGTCGTCGAAGTTCACATCAAACACCTCGCTTGCGCTCCCCTCGGCGCTCTACCGTCATACGATCTCGGGCGAGTATCCTGACGAGACGGAGAATTTCCGTTACGAGCCGCGCGACAGCGATCTGAAGCTCCTGCCGGATCTTTCGACGCTTTCGGTCGTGCCGTGGGAAAGCGATCCGACCGCACAGGTCATCTGCGACATCGTCAATGTCGGCGGAGAAAACGTCTCCTACGCGCCCCGCAACGTCTTGAAGAACGTACTGCGCCTTTACGAGGAAAGGGGCTGGAAGCCGGTCGTTGCGCCGGAAATCGAGTTCTACCTCGTGGCCATGAACGACGACCCCGACTATCCGCTGCATCCGCCGAAGGGCCGCTCCGGTCGCTCGATCATCGGTGGCCAGGGGTATTCGATCGCCGCGATCAACGAGTTCGACGAGTTGATCGACGATATCTATCACTTCTCGGAAAAACAGGGGCTGGAGATCGACACCTTGATCCACGAGGAAGGTCCGGCCCAGCTCGAAATCAACCTGCGCCACGGCAATCCGATCGAACTTGCCGACCAGGTCTTCATGTTCAAGCGCACGATCCGCGAAGCAGCGCTGAAGCACGGCATTTATGCAACCTTCATGGCCAAGCCGATGCAGGGGCAGCCGGGGTCAGCGATGCACATCCACCAGTCGGTGGTCGACATCAAGACCGGCAAGAACGTCTTTTCCAATCCCGACGGCTCTGCCTCGCCTGAGTTCTTCCACTTCATCGGCGGCATGCAGAAGTATGTGCCGAGTTCGCTTGTCATGCTGGCGCCTTACGTCAATTCCTATCGTCGCCTGACGCCCGACATGGCGGCCCCCGTCAACAATGCCTGGGGCTATGACAACCGCACCACGGCATTTCGCGTGCCGGTCTCGGACGCTGCTGCACGGCGCGTCGAGAACCGACTGCCGAGTTCGGATGCCAATCCCTATCTCGCTTTGGCGGCATCGCTCGCTTGCGGCTATCTCGGCATCGTCAAAGAGATCGAACCGACGGCGGCGGCCGAGGGCTCGGAGAATGAAGGCTCTGTTGATCTTCCTCGCGGTCTGCTGGAAGCGGTCGCTCTGCTGGAAGGCGAACCTGATTTCACCGAGGTCTTCGGTTCGGAATTCGTCGGGCTCTATGCCGGCGTGAAACGCGGCGAGTTCGAAACCTTCATGCAGGTGATCAGCCCGTGGGAACGCGAATTCCTTCTTCTCAACGTGTGAGGGAGGCAAACCCATGGCATGGCAAAGCCCGATCGCGCCGGGGATCTCCTGGTATCAGGATAGTGTGGGCGAGCGGCCGGAATATCCGGCCCTCGACGGTTCCACCTCTGCAGACGTCGCCATCATCGGCGGCGGCTTTACCGGCCTGCAGGCGGCCTTCAACCTTGCGCGCCTTGGCGTATCCGTCATCCTGATCGAGGGCAGCCGCTTCGGCGATGGCGCGTCCGGCCGCAACGGTGGTCAGCTTGGTACCGGTCAGCGCGCCTGGCCAGGCGAAATCGAGGCGGAGCTCGGCTTCGAGCGATCAAAGGCACTGTTCGACCTGGCGGAAAATGCCAAGCGCTATCTGCTCGACTTTGCCGAACAGCACGGCATCGACATCGAATACATGCCCGGCCAGTTGAACGTGGCGCATAAGCGCGGCTGGGAATCGGATTATCGGCACGATGCCGAGATCATGGCTGTGCGTTACGGCTATCCGCATATATCCTTCATGGACCGGGAAGAGACCCATGAGCGTGTCGGCTCGACGCGGTATCATTACGGGGTGCGCGATACCGGCACGGGCCATATCCATCCGCTGAAGCTGCTTGTCGGCCTCGCACGCGTGGCCCATCAGGCCGGCGCCAGGATCCACGAGATGACGCCAGCGAGTGCCATTCGCCAGGAAGGCGGCAAGACACTCATCGATACGGCGCGCGGCACGATCACCGCCGATCGGCTGTTGATCGCGACCAATGCCTATATCGGCAACCTGGAGCCGGTGACGGCATCGCATGTGATGCCGATCCGCTCCTTCATCGGGGCGACGGAACCGCTGAGCAAATTCCCGCAGGTGCTCAAGGGCTCCGAGGCCGTGGCCGACAGTCGCTTTGTGGTGCGCTACTTCCGCAAGAGCCGCGACGGACGGCTGCTGTTCGGCGGGCGCGAGGCCTATACCGCCGACAGTCCCCGCGACATCTCGACCCATATCCGCCGGCAGATCGCCGAGATCTATCCCGATCTCAACAATATCGAGATTACCCATGGCTGGGGTGGCTCGGTCGGCATCACCCTCCCGCGCAAGCCTTTTGCCCGGGATGTGATGCCTGGCGTGACATCGCTCGCCGGCTATTCCGGGCATGGCGTGATGCTGTCGAACTACTGCGGCAAGATGTATGCCGACATGGTGGCCGGCAATGCCCGTGAGCTCGACGTGCTCAAAGACCTGAAAATCCCGCCCTTCCCCGGTGGCGCCAGCCTGCGCAAGCCGCTGCTGTTCCTCGCGCTGACCTGGTATGCGCTTCGGGACCGTTTCTGACACCTGGGTGCCACTTGCCGGTGCCGTTCATACAGGGTGCCGGCAGGTGAGTTTGATTGTCGCAGAACACGCTTTGTTCATCCTGCTGGCGGCATGCAAAGACAATTTCCGCCGGGCCGGGGTGGCTTTTTTAAATCGATTAGATTAGAACCTGTCCAACGAATTTGCCGAACGAGAGATGCGCATGAGCAGCCAGATCATCCCCGTTGAACCCTTTGACTACGTCGTCTTCGGCGGCACCGGCGACTTGGCCGAGCGCAAGCTTTTGCCTGCCTTGTTCCACCGTCAGCTGGCCGGCCAGCTGACGGAGCCGACCCGCATCATCGGTGCTTCGCGCACGGCGATGACGCATGACGAATATCGCAAGTTCACTCTGGAGGCCCTGCAGGAGCACCTGAAGGCCGAAGAGCTGGAAGAGAGCGAAGTCGCGAAGTTTCTCGACCGCGTCCATTACGTCTCTGTCGATGCCAAGTCGGACCAGGGCTGGGAAGATCTGAAGAAGCTGCTCGACCAGGGCAAGGATATCGTGCGGGCCTTCTATCTCGCCGTGTCCCCGTCGATCTTCGGCGACATTGCCGACAAGATCCGCGACCACAAGCTGATTACCAAGTCGACCCGCATCGTCGTTGAAAAGCCGATCGGTCGCGATCTCGCTTCGGCGCAGATACTCAACGACACGATCGGCAAGGTGTTCAAGGAAGATCAGATCTTCCGTATCGACCACTATCTCGGCAAGGAGACGGTGCAGAACCTGATGGCGTTGCGCTTCGCCAACGCACTTTACGAGCCGCTGTGGAATTCCGCCCATATCGACCATGTGCAGATCACGGTCGCCGAATCCGTCGGCCTCGAAGGTCGCGTCACCTATTACGATAAGGCCGGCGCACTGCGTGACATGGTGCAGAACCATATCCTGCAGCTCCTCTGCTTGGTCGCCATGGAAGCTCCCTCCTCGCTCGACGCGGAAGCCGTGCGCGACGAGAAGCTCAAGGTGCTGCGCTCGCTGAAGCCGATCACGCCGAACAATGTCGAGAAGCTGACCGTGCGCGGCCAGTACCGCGCGGGCGCTTCCGCCGGTGGCGCCGTCAACGGATACCAGGAAGAACTCGGAGCGACGTCGGACACGGAAACCTTCGTCGCGATCAAGGCCGAGATCAACAACTGGCGCTGGGCGGGCGTGCCTTTCTACCTCAGAACCGGCAAGCGTCTGGCAACGCGCATGTCGGAGATCGTCATCACCTTCAAGCCGATCCCGCATTCGATCTTCGGCGACGCGGCTGGCCGCATCGAGGCCAACAAGCTCGTCATCCGCCTGCAGCCGGACGAAGGCGTGAAGCAGTGGCTGATGATCAAGGATCCGGGCCCGGGCGGCATGCGCCTGCGCCATGTGTCGCTCGACATGAGCTTTGCCCAGGCCTTCGACGTGCGCAATCCGGATGCATACGAACGCCTGCTGATGGACGTCATCCGTTCGAACCAGACGCTGTTCATGCGCCGCGATGAAGTCGAGGCAGCATGGAACTGGTGCGATCCGATCCTGAAATCCTGGGAAGAAATCGGCCAGAAGGCGCAGGGCTACACGTCCGGCACCTGGGGGCCGAGCCAGGCCATTGCGCTGATCGAGCGTGACGGCCGCACCTGGCACGAGAACGACTGAGGCCGGGGCGGATGGCACATCACATGAAGACATTCGAGACAGGCGCGGCTCTTGCAGCCGGGCTTGCCGATGCCGTGGCTTCTGCGCTTTCCGGAGCGATCGCGAACAAGGGCGCGGCAACGCTTGCCGTCTCCGGTGGCTCGACGCCGAAGGCTTTCTTCGAGGCGCTGTCGACGCGGGCTCTCGATTGGCCGAAGGTCAAGATCACCCTGGTCGACGAGCGGTTCGTGGACGAAGACAATCCGCGCTCGAACCATCTGCTGGTCAAGACGCACCTCTTGAAGAACGAAGCGGCAGCGGCCGAGTTCGTGCCGCTCTATCGCCCCGAAGCGACCATTGAGGAAGCAGCGAAGACGGCATCGGGCATCGTGCCCGGCATGACCGAGCCCTTCGACGTCGCGATCCTCGGCATGGGGACCGACGGACACACAGCCTCCTTCTTTCCAGGCGGCGATCATCTGGATGCCGCGCTCGATCTCTCACAGCCGCGCCGCGTCATGACCATGGAAGCGCCGGGTGCTGGCGAAGCCCGCCTGACGCTGTCGTTTTCCGCGCTTCACGATGCAGACCTTCTGGTCGTGCATATCGAAGGGGCTGAAAAGAAAGCCGTACTGGACAAGGCATTGGCCGGCACGGACGAGAAAGACATGCCGATCAGGGCCGTTCTTGAACGGGCCCGGACGACGCCCGACATCTATTGGGCGCCCTGAGGGCACAGCCCTTGCCTGCCGAAGGTGTTCGGCAGGTTGATGCGCATATGACGAGTTTCCCGGCCGAGGAGGCCTTTGCGCGATGTGCGCCCTTAAGCGCCCGCGCCAGATGAGGAGCCATATCCGATGACTGCAGACAGCCGTATCGAAGCCATCACCAAGCGGATCGTCGAGCGTTCCAAGCCGACCCGCGAAGCCTATCTCGACCGCACGCGCCGGGCGATCTCCAAGGGCGTGCATCGCTCGACACTGTCCTGTGGCAACCTCGCCCATGGCTTCGCGGTCTGTTCGCCCAGGGACAAGGAAGCGTTGGCCGGCGACGTGGTGCCGAACCTTGGCATCATTACCGCCTATAACGACATGCTCTCGGCACACCAGCCCTTCGAGACCTATCCGGCACTGATCCGCCAGGCAGCATCCGAAGCCGGCGGCGTGGCACAGGTCGCGGGTGGTGTTCCCGCAATGTGCGACGGCGTAACCCAGGGCCAGCCCGGCATGGAGCTCTCGCTGTTCTCCCGCGACGCGATTGCGATGGCGGCGGGCATCGGCCTTTCTCACAACATGTTCGATGCGGCTGTCTATCTCGGCGTCTGCGATAAGATCGTGCCGGGCCTGATGATCGCGGCGCTGACCTTTGGTCACCTGCCGTCGATCTTCGTTCCGGCCGGACCGATGACCTCCGGCCTGCCGAACGACGAGAAATCGCGGATCCGCCAGCTCTATGCCGAAGGCAAGGTCGGTCGCGCGGAGCTCCTGGAAGCGGAATCCAAGTCCTATCATGGGCCGGGCACCTGCACCTTCTACGGCACGGCCAATTCCAACCAGATGCTGATGGAGATCATGGGCTTCCACCTGCCCGGCGCCTCCTTCATCAACCCGGGCACGCCACTGCGCGACGCCCTGACCAAGGAAGCGACCAAGAGGGCGCTGGCGATCACAGCACTCGGCAACGAGTTCACGCCGGCTGGCGAGATGATCGACGAACGCTCGATCGTCAACGGCGTTGTCGGCCTGCATGCGACCGGTGGCTCGACCAACCACACGATCCACCTGATCGCCATGGCGCGCGCAGGCGGCATCCAGCTCACCTGGCAGGACATCTCGGAGCTCTCGGACATCGTGCCGCTGCTCGCGCGCGTCTATCCGAACGGGCTTGCCGACGTGAACCATTTCCATGCCGCCGGTGGCATGGGCTTCCTGATCAAGCAACTGCTCAAGGCTGGCTACGTGCATGACGATGTGCGAACCGTCTATGGTCAGGGTCTCGCTGCCTATACGATCGACCCGAAGCTCGCCGACGACGGCACCGTCCATCGCGAGCCGGCCGCGGACGTGAGTGCCGATCCGAAGGTGCTGACAACGATCGACAAGCCTTTCCAGGCGAATGGCGGATTGAAGATGCTGACGGGAAATCTCGGCAAGGCGGTCATCAAGATTTCGGCCGTCAAGCCGGAGCGTCACGTTATCGAGGCCCCCGCAATCGTCTTCAACGATCAGCAGGAACTGCAGGACGCCTTCAAGGCCGGCAAGCTGGAGCGCGACTTCGTCGCGGTTGTCCGCTTCCAGGGACCGAAGGCGAATGGCATGCCGGAACTGCACCGCCTGACGCCACCGCTTGGCGTGTTGCAGGATCGCGGCTTCAAGGTCGCACTCGTGACCGACGGGCGCATGTCCGGTGCGTCGGGCAAGATACCGGCAGCGATCCATCTGACGCCCGAAGCCGTCGACGGTGGCGCGATCGCCAGGATCAAGGACGGCGACATGGTGCGGCTGGATGCTGTTGCCGGCACGCTCGAAGTTCTGGTCGATGCGGCAGAGTTCGACGCCCGACCGCTTGCCACCACCAATCTCGACGACAATGAGTTCGGCATGGGCCGTGAGCTGTTTGCCAGCTTCCGCCGGATCGCCGGACCTGCCGACCAGGGCGCAAGCGTCCTGTTCTAAGCGCCTCAATTCGTAGAATTAAGCTCAAGGGCCGCGAGTAATCGCGGCCTTTTGTCTATTCCGATTGACAGTTCTCGTGCGGCAGCGCCAACGCCACCGTTCATTTTAACAAATTCGACACTACTAATTTTGTATATCTTGGTACGGAAACAAACGCGATAACAACAAGTTATACAAACTCGACGATTCTGCGGCAGCACCTTCGCCCTTTGTCTACCTTTTGGATGCGCGGTCCGGTTTCTGAAGAAGGAAATTGGCCAAAGGACCAAGGCACTATGTTTGGACTGTCTACAAACAACCGCGCACAGCTTGAATCGCTTGAAGTCATTACCGCGAACATCATGATCGCGGACGAAAAGCTCAACATCCGCTACATGAACACCGCGACAAAGGCGATGTTGAAGGAAGCGGAAAGTGACCTGAAGAAAGAATTGCCGCGCTTCGACTTCGACAAGCTTATCGGCAGCAACATCGACATCTTCCACAAAGATCCCAGCCATCAGCGCAACATGCTGTCGAGCCTGAAGAATCAGCACAAGGCAACCATCTGGGTCGGCCACCGGGCTTTCGACCTGATCGTCACGCCGTTGAAGAATGGCGCCAAAACCACCGGCTTCGTCGTCGAATGGGCCAATGCCAAGGAACGGTTGCAGAATCTGGACTTCCAGAACCAGATGGAGGCCATCAGCCGTGTGCAGGCTATCATCGAATTCACGCCGCAAGGCGAAGTTGTTTCCGCCAATCAGAACTTCCTTGAAGCCCTCGGTTACCGAATGGACGAGATCAAGGGCAAGCAGCACAGTCTGTTTGTCGACCCCGAGTATGCGCGCAGCGCGGATTACCAAGAATTCTGGACGCAGTTGCGATCCGGCAAGTTCCAGGCCGCCGAGTTCACCCGATACGGCAAGGGCGGCAAGAAAGTCGTCATCAACGCGTCCTATAATCCGATCATGGATGATCGCGGCCGTGTGACCAAGGTGGTGAAATTCGCCACTGATGTGACCGAGCGTGTGCATGCCGTGGACACGATCGGCGACGCCCTCGGACGGATGGCCAAGGGTGATGTCAGTTTCACGATCGAACGCGCGTTCGCTCCGGATTTCGAAGCGCTTAGAACCAATCTGAACGACGCGGTTCTTCAGCTTGCGACTACCCTTGGCGCCGTGGCCCAATCCACCGACCAGATCGACAGCGGCAGCCGCGAAATCAGCTCAAGCGCGGAAGATCTTTCAAAGCGCACCGAGCAGCAGGCGGCCTCGCTCGAGGAGACGGCAGCGGCCCTCGACCAGATCACCGTCAACGTCAACAACGCCTCGAAGCGCGCCGAGGAGGCCCGTCACGCCACCCAGGCAGCGGATACGAGCGCAACCCGCTCCGGCCAGATCGTCGCCGAGGCCGTGGGGGCCATGGCCCGCATCGAGCAGTCGTCGAACCAGATCTCAAACATCATCGGGGTGATCGACGAGATCGCCTTCCAGACCAACCTTCTGGCGCTGAATGCCGGCGTCGAAGCGGCGCGCGCAGGCGAAGCCGGTAAGGGTTTTGCGGTCGTGGCACAGGAAGTGCGTGAACTCGCACAACGCTCGGCGCAGGCGGCGAAGGAGATCAAGGAACTGATCCGCAACTCGTCGGAAGAGGTGAAGAACGGCGTCAAGCTCGTCAGCGAGACCGGTGAGGCGTTGAAGACGATCCAGGACAATATCGTGGCGGTCAACGACCACATGCAGGCCATTGCGAGCTCGGCACGCGAGCAGGCAACCGGCCTCTCCGAGGTGAACTCGGCGGTCAACCAGATGGACCAGGTCACCCAGCAGAACGCTGCCATGGTGGAAGAGTCCAACGCAGCAAGCGCCACGCTCGCAACGGAGACACAGCGGCTTCGCCAGTTCATCTCCCGCTTTACCCTCGGCAGGCATTACACCGGCCAGCAGGGTGCGACCTCAGCATCCCATGGCGCTGTGCGCGCTCACACGCCGTCCAGCCCGGCAGCCGCACCCCGGCGCGCACCGGCACGCCCGGCGCAGACGCATGGAAATGCAGCACTCAAGCAGGACGAGTGGCAGGAGTTCTGAGCCTGACAAGCGTCGCGCCCGCATACCGGGCGCGACCCCACACTCATGGGCGCGGCACTTTCGCAAAGCCCTTGCCCAGGATCGGTCCTGTCGGCTTGCCCGTCGGTGATCCGCCCAGAGGCTCCACCGTGATCTCGTAAAGCTGCTCCTCGAGCGGCCCGGGAAGATCCGGCCCTGCGACGGTTGCCGTCCGCCAGCCATCGAGTACGCCGAGCGATACGGGCCCGGTATCACTAGACGGCAAGGTCCAGAGCTGCAGGGATCTGTCCTCGGCCACAGTCACATCCGTGAGCGGAACGACCCTCGCCGTGTCATTGCCGAAATCCTCGATCATCACGACCGGCTCACCCTGCTCATTCATCAGGACGGCAATCACCTGCGGCTCCGCCCGACCGAGCAGGGCGTAGGACAAGGCACCGACCAGCAGGAGCGAGGCGGCCGCGGCCGACAGACCGAAGCCTCGCCACCAGGAAAGGCTGTTGTCGTTGACCGCCGCTGGTGGCGCGGAACTCTTCGGTCGCTCCTGCGGACCGAGCTGTCGTTCTATCCTTGCCCAGAGATCGGGGGAGACGCTTGCGGTCGGGCCGACCAGGTCGAGTTCCAGAAACCGATCACGCGCAACGGCGACGGCACGGGCGAGGCTTTCGTCGCGTTCCATCTCGGTTTCGGTAGCGCGATGTTCATCCTCGTCCATCAATCCGAGGACATAGGCGTCGGCGCGTTCGGCGAGTGTGTGCCATGTGCTCATGCCATGCACTCCCTCAGCGCGACCAGCGATCGGCGGATCCAGGCCTTGGCGGTTCCCAGCGGCAATTTCAACCGACCGGCGATCTCGCCGTGGCTGTAACCCGAGACATAAGCCATCATGACCGTCTTCCGACGCAGTCCGTCGAGCCGTCCGAGACAGGCGCGCAAGCGACTTGCGGTGTCGAGCTGATCGAACAGATCGTGATAGAGAGCGTCAGCTCCCTCGTCCTGCAGTCGCTCAAGGCTGTCCGTCTCGGTCAGATCTTCCCGACCTCCATCCCGGAGCGCATTCAGCGAGCGTGATCGAACGATGGCGAAGATCCAGCCTCGTGCCGAGCCGCGGGATGGGTCGTACTGCCAGGCCTTGTTCCAAATCTGCAGGAAGGCCTCCTGGACGATCTCTTCCGCCAGATCGTGGCGCCGCAGGATCCGCTCAGCCACCGTGACCATGCGAGGCGCTTCGCTTTCGTAGATCAAGGCCAGGCCCTTGCGATCCCCTGCGGCACAGGCTTTCAGCGCCGCACCGAGCTTATCTTGCTCATTCTCCATCCAGCTTCCTTCCAAGAACCTGGGCGGAAAGTAGCTCACCCGTCTGATTTGGCAACCTGCACGACATGCACCCGCCGAAGAACTGCCACTCGTTATCGCCACGTCCATGAGTTTCTCCTTCATTTCAGAGACACGCGAGGACGATTTCTGGATGCAGAAGAAAAAAACTTCTGACGCCTGCATCCAATCGGCATCTGCCGCGTGTCTTGAGATCAGGAGGCACCAGACCGGTGTCGCCACCATGCAAACGGGAGAAGTTTTCCATGACCAGCATCCGTATCCTCAGCCTCGCAGCCGCAACCGCCCTTACGGCCTTCGGAGCGCAGGCCGCCCAGGTCGTCGGTCTCGCAGGCGACAAGACGCTCGTGATGTTCGACACTGCAAACCCCGCGATCAGCAAATCCATGGACGTCACCGGTGTTGATCGCCTGGTCGGCATCGATTATCGCCCGGCCAACCAGACCATCGTTGGCGTGACGGCGGACAACGTGATCGTCACCATCGATCCGGAAACAGGCGCGGCAACGGAACTCGCGAAAATGGACAAGCCGCTGACGATCGGCGATGCGCCTGTGGTCGTAAACTTCAACCCCGCCGCCGACCGGCTGCGCTACATGACCGGCACCACCAACCACCGCGTCCATCCCGACACCGGCGAAGTGACCGTGGACGGTAGCCTCGTTTTCGAGGAAGGCGACATGCACAAGGGCGAAACGCCGAACACCGTCGCTGCCGCCTATACGAATTCTGTCGGCAAGCCGGAAAAGACCGCGATGTACAACATCGACGCGACGATCGGCGCGCTCATCCAGCAGACTAAGCCGAATGACGGAACGCTGAAGGCGATCGGCAAGCTGGGTATCGAGGGCATGCCGACGACCTATGCCTTCGACATCGAAGCGGGAGCCGACGGCATGAACACTGCCTGGCTCGTTGCCGATAGCGCTCTTTACACGGTCAACCTGGAAACGGGCGCCGCGACAAAGGCCGGAGACATCACCGGCGCGCCTGCGCAGATCAAGTCGATCACCGTGATCCCGGCGATGTAAGCCAGACTTACAAGGGGCCTGCATCGACAGGCTCCGGCCAACCAAAGTAAGAAGGCCTCCGCGAGATCATTGCGGAGGCCTTTTCGTCAGAGCATTGCCATGTATTTTGGCAGTTCCCGCATGCTCGGCACGACGATCAGCGTGTGCACGTGCCCGCGCTTATATGCATTGAGGAACTTGTTATAGTCTTCAAAGACCACACAGCCTGAGCTGTCGCCGCGGCGGCGCAGCAGGTAGGTATGGGTCAGGAAGCCATCGCGATTATACATCTTGGCATCGCCCACAGGGTTCATGCGAATGGCCTCGACGCCGTGGAAGCGGGCTTCACGCATGCGCAGCTTGTAGACGTTGGGCGGGGTCGGCCCCATGTTTTTCACATGCACATATTTTGGGTTGTCGCGCATGTGGCCACGACCGGAATGGGCGCGCAGCTTTTCGCCATTGGGCATGTGCACGACAGAATCCTCGATCACATAGACGGCGATGCGGCTACCTGGCCCGGGCATGCTGTTCTTGCGGTTGAAGATGCCTCCTGCCCCGTCATCCGTGGTGACAGGATTGTCCGGCTTGGCATAGGCCAGCATTCCGAACAGCGTCTTCCTCTTCGGCTTTTCCGGCGTGGCGGCGGCAACAGGCGCTTCCGGAGCCGGTACGCGCTCAACGCGCGGTTTGGCCTGTGGCTTGGCACCCGGTACCGGGCCATCATCCGGCAGCGCGCCGTGATCTTCTGTCTGCGGTGCCGAAAGCAGCTCCTCGAAGGGCTCCACGCGCGGATCGGCCGCGGCCATTGTTTCGGTTGCCCTTGGCGTTGCCGCGTAACCGAGCGCGACTGGCGCCGCCTCGGCGGTATTCGTCGGGATCGAGGCGGTGACGACGGGATCAACATCGTCCCTGTCGCTGCGGCGTTCATGGGCCGCTGTTGCAAGGGCTGCCTGCTGCCGTCCTGCCTCCGCCTGCACAAGCGCATCACGCAGCACAGCGAGGGCCTGGGAATCGGTCACGCTCTCGACGCGGGCCAGCAGAAGACGATCGGACTTGTCGACCTCTGCAAGCCGCATGGCAGCAGGCAGCATCAGCAGGCCCAGATGGTCAGTGGCAGCGATCGCTTCGGCGAAGCGGTTGCGCATTTCTTCAAGGGCCGCGAAATCCGTCGATTGTGCCAGTGCTGCGCGGGGCGCCAGCGGCTTCGACAAAACGAGTTCCGGCTTCGGCAGGCTGTGGCCTGCCATGCTCGGTGCCTGGATCGTCGAGGATGACAGCCCCTTGAAAACGGCAAGGCTCGCGGTGCCCCAAAAGAGGCAGGCCAGTGAGATGCCCAAGATCGTCGGCAGGCTGGAGCCGCGCATGTTTCTGCGCGACTTTGTCTTTTGAACGGCGGCGCGATTGCCACCGATGACCTGAGGGGCCAAGGACGCCATGATACCTGAACTCGCTTACCAAAACTCGGAGAACCGGTCGCCTAGCAGCGGAAACCGGCTTTACTGGGACAGAAAACCCGAAGAGCGTCCTGTCGACTGCTCTAAAGAATGAAGAGGTTTGGTAACCAAGAGGTTTACGCCCGGCGCTTCATCGTCGCATTTCCGGGCGCGACGTCGAGATAGTTTCAAACGTGACGGGTTAAACCACCGTCAACCTTGAGATTCTGGCCTGTGATGTAGGCTGCGCCGTCGGAGGCCAGGAAGGCAATCGTGGCGGCAATTTCCTCGCTCGTGCCGTAGCGTTTCATCGGCACACCGTCACGCCGCTCCTCTGTCGCCGGCAGGCTATCGATCCAGCCGGGAAGGACATTGTTCATCCGGATATTTTCACCGGCGTAGGTATCGGCAAAGAGCTTGGTGAATGACGCAAGGCCTGCGCGGAAGACGGCCGAGGTCGGGAACATCGGGGATGGCTCGAAGGCCCAGGCGGTGGAAATGTTGATGATCACGCCGGCCTTCTGGCGCTGCATGATTGGCGTGACGAGACGCGTCGGGCGGATGACGTTGAGCAAATAGACATCCATGCCCTTCGCCCACTGCTCGTCGGTGATCTCAAGGATCTGGGCACGGGGCCCATGGCCTGCGCTGTTCACGAGGACATCAATGCGGCCATAGCGTTCCATGGTGCCGTCGACGAGGCGTGCGAGGTCTTCCGGAGACTGGTTCGACCCTGTGACCCCGAAGCCTTCGAGTTCGGCGGCAAGTGCCTCCCCCTTGCCGGAAGACGAGAGGATGGCGACCTTGAAGCCGTCGGCAGCGAGGCGCCTTGCGGCCGCCGCCCCCATACCGCTTCCCCCTGCCGTGACAATAGCGACCTTCTGACTGGACATGTCTGTATCTCCCTTTGATGGAAGCGAAGATCAAAGGTCAGCCCGGCGATGTCCAGTCAGAAATGCTGAAGGCCGGTGCAGCGTCTGCTGCACCGGCCTTCAGAGAATTCGTTGGCGCGCTGCTTACCAGCTGCGGACGTCGAGCACGCGGTCCTTGTGCGCCGGATGGGTGGAGAAGACGAAGATGCGATCCAGTTCCTTCTGCGTCAAAAGACGCAGGAAACGGATTTCGGCCGTGTTGTTGGCAAAGCTCTTCATCAGCACCGCACCGACCTTGTTGATGCGGGCGTCCGGAATATCGAGGTAGAATTGTTTGGGCAGGTTCACCTGCGTGATCAGTCCGATCACGGCCCCGCTCAGCGAGATACGCAAGACGTCGCAGCGCCGCGCGGCCATGTGGCTCATGCCGTTTTCGGTGTATTCGAGCCGTCCCGCATTCATTGTGTCCTCCATGCGATACCGGTTCTCCCGGTCGTACATGAAGGATTCCTCTTTCTTCAGGAAATGAGATCCGCCATTTGCCGCTCTCATCATTTCTGCCCTCGTCTTTTGTCAGTTGTTATGGGCAAAAAGCTAGCAGTGACAACTTAACAGTCGGTGTTGGCGCGAGGGCCATTCCTGACTACGGAAAAGCCCTGTTATCGGTAAGGATAACAGGGCTTTAAGCAGTTCGATCGAGTTAATCTCAGCGGCGGTATGTCTGACCGTCGGCGTCGAAGAGGTGTAGCTTGGTCTGGTCTGCGGAAAAGCGCAGGGTCTGCCCCTTATTGACGTCGACAATGCCGGGCAGCTTGACCACGATCGCCTCGTCTTCGACCGGTCCCTTGACGTAGAGAAGCGTGACTTCTCCGAGGGCCTCGACGATGTCGACATTGCCTTCGAACAGAAATTCTGGACCGGTTGCGATTGCCAGATCTTCCGGGCGGACGCCGAAGCTCGCAGACTTACCCTGTTCCGATGCGGTGGTCGCGACATCGACGGTGACTTCCGAGCCATCCTTCAGCTTGATCCGGGTCGTCTCGCCCGTGCCGATCACGGTCACTGGCATGATGTTCATGGCCGGCGAGCCGATGAAGCGGGCGACGAAAAGGTTGGCCGGACGCTCATAGAGTTCGAGCGGCGGGCCGACCTGTTCGATCTTGCCGGCCGAGAGCACCACGATACGGTCTGCAAGCGTCATCGCCTCGACCTGGTCGTGGGTCACGTAGATCATAGTGGTATCGGCCATCTGCTCGTTGAGCTTGGCGATCTCGATGCGGGTCGCGACACGCAGGGCCGCATCGAGGTTCGACAGTGGCTCATCGAACAGGAAGACCTTGGGGTCGCGGCAGATCGCGCGCCCGATGGCGACACGCTGACGCTGACCGCCGGACAGCGCCTTTGGCAGGCGGTCGAGATAGGACTCGAGCTGGAGAATGCCGGCAGCGGAGCGAACGCGCCGGTCGATCTCTTCCTTGCTTTCGCCGGCGATACGCATGCCGAAGGCCATGTTGTCGTAGACGGTCATATGCGGGTAGAGCGCATAGGACTGGAACACCATGGCGATGCCGCGCTTGGACGGCGGCACATCGTTGACGAGCTGGCCGTCGATATAGAGTTCACCGCCGGTGATGTCCTCAAGGCCCGCGATCATGCGCAGAAGCGTGGACTTGCCGCAGCCCGACGGGCCGACGAAGACCACGAACTCGCCTTCCTTGATCTCCAGATCGATGCCGTGCAGGACCTTGACCTGCCCGTATGCCTTGCGGATGTCCTTGAGAACGAGACCCGTCATGCTTTCCTCCCCTGTCAGGCGTGGCGCGCGAAATAGGCGCCCCAAGCCGGCAACTCTACCTTGTTATCGTTGACTGCACTGTTGAAGCCATGGCCTTCGAGCCCGATCCATTCGCCGGATGGCAGCGCGATTGCGGTCTCTTCGGCATTCATGTTGAAGACGCAGAGCAGCTTCTCGTTACCGAAGGCGCGGGTGTAGATCAGCTGATTGTCGCCGGCGTCGTGGAAAACGATGTCGCCCTTGGCAAAGGCCGGATGCTGGCGGCGGAAGGCGAGGAAACGGCGATAGTGCTCAAGCACCGACTCTTCCTTGCCGGCCTGCGTGTTGACGGCGCGCAGGACATGTTCGACCGGGATCGGCAGCCAAGTCTTCTGCGCCGTCGAGAAGCCGGCCTGAACGGCGTGATCGTCCCAGACCATCGGCGTGCGGCAGCCATCACGGCCCTTGAACTCCGGCCAGAACTGGATGCCGTAGGGATCCTGGAGATCCTCGAAGGCAATGTCGGCTTCGGTAAGGCCGAGTTCTTCGCCCTGGTAGATGCACACGGAGCCGCGCTGGGTGAGCAGCAGCGCAGAGGTCATCTTCGCATAGGCGTCGCGATCGAGAATATTCGCCCCCCAGCGGCTGACGTGGCGGACAACGTCGTGGTTGGAAAAGGCCCAGCAGGCCCAGCCTTCGGGCGCTGCATTTGCAAACGCGTTCTGCGTGTTGCGCACCACTTCCGGGGTGAGCGGCTCCGGCGCCAGGAATTCGAAGGCGTAGCACATCTGCATCTTGTCGTTGCCGGAGGTGTATTCGCCGACGATTTCGAGGCCGCGCTGGCTGTCACCGACTTCGCCAACCGCTGCGATCGCCGGATACTCATCCAGCAGCGCGCGGAAGCGCTTCAGGAAGGCAATGTTCTCCGGGCGGTTCTTGTCGTAGATGTGTTCCTGGAAGTTGTAGGGATTTACCGCAGGCGCCGTCGAGGCATTGCGGCGCTCCGGTGCGAGGGCCGGGTTATCCCGCAGTTCCTTGTCGTGGAAGTAGAAATTGATCGTGTCGAGGCGGAAGCCATCGACGCCGCGGTCCAGCCAGAAGCGCGTGGCCGCCAGGAGTGCATCCTGCACTTCCGGATTGTGCAGGTTCATGTCCGGCTGCGAGGTCAGGAAGTTATGCATGTAATACTGCATGCGGGTCGGATCCCACTGCCATGCCGAACCACCGAAAATCGACAGCCAGTTGTTCGGCGGCGTGCCGTCCGGCTTCGAGTCTGCCCAGACATACCAGTCGGCCTTGGGATTGACGCGGCTCGAGCGGCTCTCGACGAACCAGGGATGCTGGTCGGACGAGTGCGACATCACGAGGTCGATCATGACCTTGATGTTGAGGCGGTGGGCTTCGGCGATCAGGCCATCGAAATCGGTCAGCGAGCCGAACATCGGGTCGACGTCGACATAGTTCGATACGTCGTAGCCGAAGTCCTTCATCGGCGAGGTGAAGAAGGGCGAGATCCAGATTGCATCGGCGCCGAGATCGGCAATATGGGCCAGACGGGCGGTGATGCCCTTCAGGTCACCGATACCGTCACCGTTGGAGTCCTGATAGGAGCGCGGGTAGATCTGATAGATCACCGCGCCGCGCCACCAGTCCTTGTCGGGCGTCATGACGGGATTTGCATCTGCACTCATTCACATATTCCTGTTGGCTTGGTCTTAAGACCCGGTGTCAGCCACCCTTGACCGATCCGGCAAGGAGGCCACGCACGAGGTAGCGTTGCATGAAGAAGAAGACGAGGAGCGGCACCGCGATCGACACGAAGGCGGCCGTCGCCAGGATTTCCCAGTTGCCGCCGCGCGTGCCCAGAAGCTCGACGATCTGGTTCGTCATCACGGTCGTCTCGCCGGTCGCATCGATCAGGAAGACCTTGGCGACAAGCAGGTCGTTCCAGGTCCAGAGGAACTGGAAGATGGCGAAGGAGGCGAGCGCCGGGAACGACAACGGAAGGATGATGCGGGTGAAGATCTGGAAATCCGTTGCACCGTCCACTTTGGCGCATTCGATGATGTCGCGCGGGAGCCCGACCATGTAATTTCGCAAAAGGTAGATCGCGAGGGGCAGGCCGAAGCCCGTATGGGCAAGCCAGACACCGAGATAACCCTTGCCGATGCCGATCGACAGGTGCAGGCGCAGGAGCGGGATGAGTGCCAACTGCAGTGGCACGACCAGGAGTGCGACCACGGCCGCAATCAGCAGTGCGCGGCCCGGGAATTCCATCCACGCGAGCGCATAGGCCGCGAAGGCTGCAATCACGATCGGGATCACCGTGGCGGGAATGGTCACGGTCAGCGTGTTGAAGAAGGCCTTCGCCATAGAATCTGTGGTGGAGCCGGAGAAGAGCACCGTCTCGTAGTTGTCGAGCGTGAATTCCGGCGGCAGCTCCGCCGTCACGAAGATGCGATCGCCACGGGTGCCGGTCAGCTCGACATCGCTTTCCAGACGATAGTCACCATTCTCCTGGACGGTCACACGAGCACTGTCACCCATGGGTGCGGTCGCACCGGGTTCGTATTCGCTGATGGCGCGCGACGTGGTGCCCCAGGTCGAGATCTCCGCCTCGGCCGAAGCGCCGCCTTCGCTGAGCAGATTGCCCTCAATGACCCAGAGATTGCCTTCCTGGCGCTGGGTCGAAGGCGCTGCGGTTCTCAAGACGAGGTTCTGCTCCTGCGAAAATAGCGAACTCCACCAGCCGCTAGTGGCGATCTGGTCCGCTGTGCGGAATGAGGAGATGAAGAGGCCTGCGGTCGGCAGAAGCCAAAGGACGACCAGTGCCGCTACCGAGAGATGAACGGCCCAGACGAGACCGGATTTTTTGCCTGCAATCTTTGCCATGGTCCCGCCTCCCCTCAGCGCATTTCTTTTCGAGCGTTGTAGACGTTCCAGATCAGGATCGGCAGAACCAGCAGCATGATCACCATGGCGCTTGCCGAGCCGACGCCCCAGTCATTGGCGCGGAAGAGCTTGTCGAACATGTAGTTGGCAAGCACCTGCGTTTCCCACTGGCCGTTGGTCATGGCAAAGACGATGTCAAAGACCTTGAGGACGACAAGCGTGATCGTGGTCCAGACGACGACGACGGTTCCCATAATCTGCGGGATCTTGATCTTGAAGAAGATCTCGAAGTCGTTGGCCCCGTCGATGACGGCGGCCTCGATCGTTTCTTCCGGGATCCCGCGCAGCGCCGCCGACAGGATGACCATGGCGAAACCGGTCTGAATCCAGATCAGCACCACCATCAGGAAGAAGTTGTTCCAGAAGGGGATCGTCAACCAGGTCTGCGGCTGGCCATAGGGATATTCGACGGTCAGGACGGAATAGGTGGAAATCAGCCCGCGATAGCAAAGCCAGAGGCCGGCCAGGGTGAGTGCAACGCGCACGACCACGCCGAATTTGGAACTGCCGCCGTGATAGCCGATGCCGCCGGAGAGCGGGCGCAACAGCTGGTAGATGCCGTAGACGACGAAAGCGATGAAGGCGAGAAGCAGGAGTGCCGGAAGAACGCGAAGCACCAGAACCGTGCCCCATCCCCCATCGAAGGACAGCCACAAGGCGTTCAGAAGGCCGATCTGCTCTTCCCCTGCCGGGCGCGTGTCATAGACCAGCTTGAAGATGACGGATGCACCGACAAAGGAAATCGCCATGGGCATGAAAATCAGCGATTTCGCGATATTGCCCCAGGAAATCCGGTCGGTCAGCTGTGCGGCCAGAAGGCCAAAGGCCGTGGATGCGGCCGGGACGACGGTCAGCCACAAAAGATTGTTGCTGATCGCTTCCCAGAATTTCGTTTCGCCGAGCATGCGCTCATAATTGGCCAGACCAACGAAGGCGCCGCCCGCGTTGCGGCTGGTTACCGACAACCAGAGCGAGGCGATGACCGGATAGACCAGATAGAGGCCGAGTGCCACGATCGCCGGAAACAGGAAGAGCCAGGGACGTATCATGTTGGCGCGGTTGATATTGCGCCCTGCATGCTCTCCCTTGGCGGGGAACAGCACCCTGTCGACAAACACGTTCGACAGATAGAAATAACCGATACACCCACCGACACCGATGATGATCGTGATCAGAGCCTGCAACGCCGGATTCATCTTGGTCTCCCCTCCGCATGCCTTCTGATTTTTTTGCGAGCGCCCGGGCGGTGAAGCCCGGACGTTCGTTAGGCAATACTGTTCTACGGCAGCTTACTTGATGCCGTCCCAGGCTGTCTGGATCGACTTTGCAACATCTTCGGCGGACTTGCCACCGACAAAGTCGACCATGCCGGTCCAGAAGCTGCCAGCGCCGATGGCGCCCGGCATCAGGTCAGAACCGTCGAAGCGGAAGGTGGTGGCCTGCAGCAAGATGTCGTTCATCTTGCGAACGGTCGGATCGGTGAAGACTTCCGGGTTCACGCCCTTGTGCGGGGTGAGGAAGCCCTTCTGGGCCATCCAGACTTCATGGGCGATCGGCGACTTCAGGAACTCGATGAAGGCGCGAGCAGCCTTACTGTCCTTGGTAATGGCGAAGGTGGTACCTGCGCCGAGAACCGGGCTGCCGAGGTCCTTCTCGGCATAGGCCGGGAAGTAGAAGAAGTCTGCATCTTCACCAACGCTCGTGCCCTCGGGGAAGAAGGACGGAATGAACGAAGCCTGGCGGTGCAGGTAGCACTGCGGCGGCGAGGCAAAGAGACCCTTCGGGCTGTCGCGGAAGTCGGTCGAAGCGACTGCGCCTGCACCGCCAACGACGAACTTGTCGTTCTTGGCAAACCAGCCGAATTCGTTGATGGCGTTGACGACTATCGGGTCGTCGAACTTCATCTCGTTGGAAACCCACTTGTCGTAGTCTTCCGGGGACGCGGTGCGCAGCATCATGTCCTCGACCCAGTCGGTTGCCGGCCAACCGGTGGCAGCACCCGAGCCGAGACCGATGCACCAGGGCGTGCCTCCGTCAGCCACGATCTTCTCGGTCAGAGCCTTCAGCTCTTCCATGGTCTCAGGGACTTCGTAACCGGCATCCTCGAAGTTCTCAGGCGAATACCAGACGAGCGACTTCAGGTCGGTCTTGAAGGGGAAGCCGTAGAAAGCCGTGTTGCCGTCCTGGCCAGCATAAGTGCCGAGGTCGACCCAGGACTGGCCAGCGGCGTAGTTGTCCTTGAGCCAGGAGGCATTTTCAGCGCCGAGGTCGGTCAGGAAGCCACGCTTTGCCATGTCGGACGCGAGGCCCGGCTGCGGGAAGATGGCGATATTGGGAGCGGAGCCGGCTTCCAGATCGACGACGATCTGCTGCTCGAAGCTGTCAGAGCCGGTATAGCGTACATCCGCGCCGGTCGCGGCTGCGAAATAGGCCAGAACGCTTTCGACGAGGACCTGGTCAGGACCGAGCCAGGGGCCGAAAATGGTGATCTGCTCGCCATTGAGCTGGGTCTTCTTCAGCTCTTCGAAACTTGCCCAGTTGAACTTGGCATCTTCACCGGGAGCGAACTTCAATTCCTGTGCGCCGACCGAGCCGGCTACGAGCGCGGCAGTCGCCACGGTCATCAAAAACAGTTTCTTCATGTGATTTACCTCCCATCACATCGGACGGCCAAACGTCCTTGGTCAGCGCGTTTTCCTCAAAGCGCTTTGGCCCCTATTTCATCACATTGGGGTCCACACTGAGTCAAGCGCTTTTCTGGTACTGCCACATTTAGGCGCAACTCCCCGTTCGTGAAGAAGCAACTGCATTGATTTGCATCATTTTCCTCTTGTCGCAGCCCGCTGGTCTGCGCCATAGTCGAAGCGCTTTGGCCGCCTGTGGAGGTAACTGGCGGCCTTGCACGGGAGAGGAATGCCAGCAGTGAATCTCAAAGAATTGTCGCAGATGCTCGGTCTGTCGCAGACGACGATCAGCCGCGCGCTCAACGGTTATCCCGAAGTGAACGAAGAAACGCGCAGGCGCGTGCTTCAGGCCGCCAAGGAGACCGGCTACCGGCCCAATCGCGCAGCGCAAAGGCTCGCCACCGGAAAAGCCGGGTCCATCGGGCTGATCATGCCAATCTCGCCCGACCACAGTTCGGACATGCACTTCGCCGAGTTTCAGAGCGGACTGGCCGAGGCTGCGATCCTCCAAGACTTCCACTTCGTCATCATGCCTTCCAAAGCCGAAGACGAAGAACAAGCGATCCGATGGCTCGCCGCCAGCGGTAGCGTGGACGGTTACTATCTCGCCTATGTTCGCGAGAAGGACCCGAGGATCGTGATGGCGAAGACACTATCGCTTCCTTTCATCGTCCACGGCCGCTCCTCGGGGCTTGAGCTGGACTATCCGTTTCTGGATGTCGACAATGAAGGGGCGTTCTACGATGCGACCCGCTTCCTGCTGCAACTCGGCCACAAGCGGATCGCCTTGCTGAACGGCCATGCCGATCTGGACTTTGCCCATCGACGACGGCTGGGGACGGAGAAGGCGCTGGCCGACCGGGGATTGCTGCTCGACCCTCGCCATACAAGGCACAGCTTCATGGGCGACGAACAGGGCTATCGCGGGATGAAGGAGATCCTGTCCGGCCCGGACCGGCCGACTGCCGTGTTATGCGCCAGTACCGTGCTGGCACTCGGGGCCGTCAGGGCGATGAACGAGCTTGGCCTCAAGCTTGGCGTGGACGTTTCCCTGATCGCGCATGACGACGAGCTGCCATTGCTGAAGCCGGAGAACTTTTCGACGCCGCTCACGACGACGCGCTCGTCGCTTCGCGCTGCCGGCAAGCGGATCGGAGAACGGCTGATCGCAATGATCAATCAAACCACACCCGCACCACCGGAGCAGGAATTGTGGAAGGTGGAACTGGTGGTCCGGGCCTCGACCGGGCCGGCACCCGCCTGACCCTGCGATCAATGGCCTGAGGCGTCAGAAGCGCGGCGCAGTCATGCCGGCCCGGCGATGGGCGGCGATCACGGTGTTGGCCATCAGCATGGCAATCGTCATGGGGCCGACGCCGCCTGGAACCGGCGAGATCGCCTTGGCTACCGGCTTGCATTCGGCAAAGGCGACATCGCCGACCAGCTTGAACTTGCCCTCGCCCTTCTCAGGCGCTGCGACACGGTTGATGCCGACATCGATGACGGTTGCACCGGGCTTCAACCAGTCGGCCTTGACCATCTCGGCGCGGCCGACAGCTGCGACCAGGATGTCCGCCTGACGGGCGAGCTCCGGCAGGTCGCGGCTGCGCGAATGGCCGATGGTGACGGTGGCATTGGCATTGAGCAGCAGTTGCGCCATCGGCTTGCCGAAGAGGTTCGAACGGCCGATGACCAGTGCATTGAGGCCGGAGAGGTCGTCACCATGGATCTGGCGCACGAGGATCATGGCGCCGGCGGGCGTGCAGGAAAGCAGGCCCGTCTTCAGGTCGCCGGTCGCCAGCTTGCCGGCATTGACGATGTGCAGGCCATCGACATCCTTTTCCGGCAGGATCGACTGGATCACCGGCTCACTGTCGAGATGCTTGGGAAGCGGGAGCTGGACGAGGATCCCATCGATTTCGGGATCGGCATTGAGCGAAGCGACCAGCGCCATCAGCTCTTCCTGAGAAGTATTCTCGGGCAAGGTGTGCTGGATCGAATTAAAGCCGCACTGCTTGGCCATCCGGCTCTTGGCACCGACGTAAGCGTGGCTTGCCGGGTCGTCGCCGACGATGACCACGGCCAGGCCCGGCTTGCGATGGCCGGAGGTCTTGAGTGTCGTCGCTGCTGAGGTTACCGCTTCGATCACCGAAGCGGCGGCTGCCTTTCCATCGATTACCGTGGTCACTGTGCACAATCCCCGTCTAGAACTCGCAGCAAGCTAGCGCCAACATGCAGGTGCCATTTGCCTGTCGCCGTCCTATGCTGTCAAATTGCGGCATATTGCAAGGCAGGATTTCACAGCCTCGGCGTTAGCCGGACGTCGTTGCGGGGTGACTGAGCCTGTGGCGCAAGACATGGGCTAGGAAAACAGGGATGCCGAGAACGTAGCGCCTCCAGAGGCGCGACGGCTCCTGCAACAGACGAAACAGCCATTCGGATCTGAGCTGACGGATCCAGTTCGGGGCGCGCGGGATCCGTCCCGAGACGAAGTCGAGCAGAGCGCCGACGCTGATTACCACCCGCGCATGGTCGGCGGTCAGATGCCGGTCGACCCATTTTTCCTGGAGCGGGGTGCCCATGGCGACGAGCAGCAGATCGATGCGAGCCTGCTCAATGCGTTTGAGAATGAATGTCGGATCGGCCCGGTCGAAGTAGCCATCAGAGATTTCTACGAATTCATGCCAAGGCGTGTGACGCCGGAAGTTCTTGGCTGCATCCCGCAGCACCTCGGATGTTGCTCCGAGCAGCCCTATCCTGAGCGGCTTTGTGATGAAGGTCAGGGCTGCCGGCACGAAATCCGTCCCGTTCAGATTGGCCGAGAAGCGGCCGCCATGCAGGAACTTCGCGGCAATGTCGACGCCGATGCCGTCCGGCAGGACCAGACAGCGGCCAAGAACCTCCCGGTAGTCGGGATCGCGCATCATCACATTGGCATTGTTGGCATTGAGAAACGCAATATGGGTCAGGCCACGGTTCTCGGTCAGCTTTTCCTCAAGTAGAGCAAGCGCCGGCTTCCAGCCGAGATCGTGGACGGGCATGTCGAGGATCGGGCGTACCGGGGCCACCGGCAGTGGAGCCCTAGCAAGGGCGTCGTCAGGCTGTCTCACTGCAGAAGATGACGAAGCTGGCATAGCGCGGGTCCCGAGGATTGATGCCTGGAACCTATCAGTCGTCGCTAAAATTCAGGTTAAACAAGACGTTAGAATCCTCCTGAAATGATAGACGCGGCGTTTACCATGAAACGCTGCGGCAATCAGTGGCCCGACGATGCCGGCTTTTCCTCGACCTTCTCCCCTTCGACGACCTGAGTCCTCTCCATCGGTTTGGAACCACCATCGGCTGCCTTGCGAGCGGCGTCCTTCGAGACGTAGTCGAGCTGCTCGATCAGGACCTGATCGATCATGCCTTCCCCGAGCCTTGCATTCATCTCGGTCTTGATCTGGTCACGGAACGAATTGACGTCAAATGCAGAGACATTGCCGATGTCGACCATCTTGTTTCCTACCAGCAGCGTAAACAACTGGTCGGTCATCAGCTCGGTCGTCGGCAGGGTTTGCCCCTTGACCTTGTCCTTGTCCATCATGAAGGAGATGCGGGTCAGGAAGTATCCTGTAACATCTCCACCGCCGATGACCGGAATGGTGATCGGCTCGCCGCGAACGAGTTCAAGCGCAGCCTTCTTCGTCTCTTCCTCGCTCGGGCCGGCAGGGGCTGTCGCCAGGTAGATCGAGCCGTAGACGGCCCCCAGCGTGACGATGCAGACCCAAAGGCCGATTCCGAGTATCTTGCCCATCAGAACTCGCTGAACTGGAACTGTTCCTGAGAATAGGTGCCGTCACCGTCGGCGTCGCGAACCGCGTTTTTCAGGATATCGGCAACGGCACGAACGGCCGCGAGATGCGCCTCGACACGGCGGGCATTCAAGGCCAGCTTTTCCTTCAGAACATGGAGCTGCTCGACAAAATTGACGGCGAATTCGCGCGGATCGGTGTCGCGGAACAGCATGGTCAGTTCGTAAAGGCAGCGGCTCTTATGGGCATTGGAAACCTTGAAGTCGAATTCCGGGTCCTTGCCGATCCGCTCGTTCTCATTGTCGATGATGCGCTCAAGCCGGCTCAGCACCGTCTTCACCCGATATTCGCTCGAAACAACTTCCATGAATTCTGCCCTGTCTTTCAAAAAATAGATCAGTTCTTGTTATCGGTGTCAGCGCCGGCACCAAGGGTGCGACGCTCGAGATCGGTCACCCAGCTCATGGCGAGCCCGCGATCCGTCTCATCCGTGGCGGCATTGACGTTATCCTGTCCGCGCATGCGCTGGAGCGCCTGGTCATACATCTGCTGGGCGATGCCGACACCACCGGCTTCGGAGATCACAGTGCCGAGCTGCTCGGCCATCATGCTCTTCCACATCTCACCGGAATTGCCCTTGCCGTACACTTCCTCACTTTCGTCCGGCAGCATGCTCTGGACGAAGTTGGTGAGATAGACGGCTTCGAAATCGCGATAAATCTTCGGAGGCTTGCCGACTTCCTCGGTCTTTTCCGCCGTGGCTTCGACCCGTGCGGCATTGGCCGTACGGCTCAAGATGTCGACAGTTGCGCCAAAACCTGCACCCTTCTCGGCGAGACTGGTCGCCATGAAGTTCGCCCGGTTGGCTTTCAGTTGTTCCTGAGCAGCGGCAACTTGTGCCGGATCAGCAGCGCGGACAACGTCCAGCACCAGATCGCTTGGAGGAGAAATGGCCACGGTGACATCCTCGATTTCGGTTCGAGGCGACTATCACTCCTGAAGCTTGCTGGAGGCTGGTGTGGCAAATTTCAGGTCGATCAGATCGTAGATGGCATCATCGTCGCGTTCGCGCTCTTCGTGGTCGCGCGCATCCTTCATGTTTTCTTCCAGCCGGTCGCCCTTGGCGCGCTCGCGCATCAGCTTCATTTCCTGAACCTGCTGCAGACCGTGCAACTGCTTGTCCGTGTTGGACAGGCGATCGAAGCGGTCCGCATAGTTCTGGGCAAAGAGCCGATGCAACGGATCGAGCGATCCGATGGCATCCATGACCGTGTCCATCGACCGGGCGTTTTCCTCGATGCGTTGTGCGGTGATGCCCAGATCGCTTTCGGCCATCCGCTCCATGTGACGCTGTACGGCGACGAGACGCTTGAGTTTGTCGGATTTCTTTTGCGGTCCCAAGGCAGCCTCGTCAGAAATTGAAGATCATCGGAAAGTACTGACCGAACTGCATGACCATGGCAGCAATAGTGAAATAAACCAGCAACAGACCGCCAAGCAGCAGGTAGGGCGTGGAGATATAGAAAACCGGCACTTGGGGTGCGAGCTTGTTCACCAGACCGACGGCGACGTTGAACATCAGACCGAAAATGAGGAATGGGCTCGCCAGACGCAGCATCAGCAGGAAGGTCTGCGTCAGGGTGTCGGTGAGCGTAATCAGCATTTTCTGGCTGTCCGGCATGCCGCCGATGGGCATCACCGAATAGGAATCGAACAGCGCGCGAAAGACGACATGGTGGAAATCCAGCATGAAGAGAACGAGAAGGCCGCCGAAGGAGATCAGATTGGTCATCTGGTTATCAGGGGCGTCTTCGAGAACATCCGACGAGCCCGGCGTGTTGAGGCCGATCGCCATCGAAATCGCCGAACCGGTGAACTGCAGTCCGAGCACGTAGAAGCGCGGGACCAATCCGTACATCATGCCGATCAGGAGTTCAGCAACGATCACGCCGATAAGTGAGGCCCCTCCCCCGGATACCCGAGGATAAACCGTGTCGAAGAGCAAGGGCGTCATGGCCAGTGAGATGGCGAAGGCAAGGAAGAACCGCACCGTCATCGAGATGCGGGCTGATGAAAAGCCCGGCAGGGTCATGATGCAGGCGCCGATGCGACAGAAAATCGCGATCAGTACAAGCACACTCCCCTGCGGGTCAGAAATCATGAAATTGAGCCCAGAATCTTGATCTCGATGCCCTTGGCGAGTTCCACATGCGAAAGGACCGGCAAGGTGGCAAAGAGTCGTTCGATGATCATGCGCACATAGGACCGTGTTTCGGGCGACGTGACAAGGACGAAGGGCAGGCCCCGGTCCATGAATTCACGGATAACCTGGCTCGCCTGTTCGGAGAATTCCTCCAGGCTGCGCGGATCAATGTCGAATTCAACGATCTCGCCCTTGGCATCACGCTTGAGCGCCTGGTGGAAGACCAGATCCCACTTGGAGCCGAGGCGCAAGACGCGCAGGACGCCGTTGTCGGTGAGGTCGCCGCAGAGCTGCTGCGCCATGCGGACACGAACATGCTCGACGATCTGCTCGGTCTTGCGGACATGCGGCGCGAGTTCAGCGACCGCTTCAAGAATGAGATGCAGGTTGCGGATCGAGACACGCTCGGCAAGCAGCAACTTCAAGACTGCCTGAAGGCCCGAATAGGACATGTGCGACGAGCAGATTTCGTCGGCGAGCTTCTTGTATTCGGGGTCGAGGCGATCGATCAGCACCTTGACGTCCTTGTAGGACAGAAGCTGCGGCAGGTTGTTGCGGATCACTTCCGAGACATGGGTGAGGACAACAGAGACGTTGTCGATCGGATGGAAGCCTTCGCGCTTCAATTCTTCGGTGAAGGTTTCCAAAACTGACACGGCCGGCATGCCGAAGGCGGGTTCGCGGATCTCGTCGCCGGGAACATTCGGTTTGCGCCCGGAACCGGTGACGACAAGAACTTCGCCGACGCGGAGGTTGTTCGACGCGACCGTCGTGCCGTGGATGCGGATCTGATAGGCCTTTTCCGGGATGGCGATATCGTCGGTGACCTTGATTTCCGGCACCACGAAACCGTACTGGCTGGCGAATTTCTTGCGCATTTTTCCGACGCGGAAGGCAAGCTCCTGATGGGCACCGAGGAGACGGGTCGAGACAAGCTTGCCCAGCGCGAGCTCGATTTCCGAGGTCTTCAGGACAGACTTGACCGAGTCCTTCTCGGCCTCCTTGTTCTGGATGACCTTTTTCTCTTCCTGTTCGCGCTTGAGCTCGGTTTCTGCGGCGAGCTGGCGCGGGATGAACCAGGCGCCGAAGGCCATGACACCGCCAAGGACGGTAAACGGGATCAACGGAAGGCCGGGAACGAGTGCCAGTGCCCCCATCATTGCGGCGGCCACAGACAAGGCGCGCGGATAGCCGCTCAGCTGATTGACGACCGCTTGGTCGGTGGAGCCCGGCGTGCCGCCGCGCGATACCAGAAGGCCGGCGGCAAGCGAGACGATCAGGGCGGGAACCTGCGAAACAATGCCGTCACCGACGGAGAGCTTGACGAAGACGTCGGCCGCCTGGCCGAGCTCCATGCCGTGGCGGAAGTAGCCGATAATGATGCCGCCCGCGACGTTGATGGCGGTGATGATCAGGCCGGCGATGGCGTCGCCGCGGACAAATTTGGACGCACCGTCCATGGCACCGAAGAACGAGCTTTCCTGCTCCAGTTCCCGGCGTCTGTGCTGCGCCTCCTTTTCATCGATGATACCGGCCGAAAGGTCGGCGTCGATCGACATCTGCTTGCCGGGGATGGCATCGAGGGTAAAGCGGGCGCCGACTTCCGCGATACGCGTGGCACCCTTGGTGATGACGATGAAGTTGACGGTGATCAGGATCAGGAAGACGATCAGACCGATGACGAAGTCGCCGCCCATCACGAGGTTGGAGAAGCCGGCGATCACCCCGCCCGCGGCCCCGTGGCCTTCGTGACCATGGGTCAGGATGACGCGCGTCGTCGCGATGTTGAGCGAGAGGCGGATCATGGTGGCGATCAGCAGGATCGTCGGGAAGGACGAGAAATCAAGAGGGCGCTGAATCCAGAGCGCGACCATCAGGATGAGGACGGAAAGCGCGATGGAGAATGCCAGGCCGACGTCGATCAGGAAGGGTGGGATCGGCAGGAAGAGGATGCACAGGATCATCACGATCCCGAACGCGAAACCGATGTCACGCCCGCTGGGGCTGGCCTTCGGGATTACGAGTGCAGGTGGTTGCGCCATGTCCATTCCATCTCTTCATGAGAAGCCATCCGGAAGACCATGCTTCCGGCAGTCTGCCTAGGAGAGATAGACGGCGAAGCTTGCGCGAGGGTGTCAGGTCGAACCCGGCTAGAAGCCTGACTGTATCCGAGAGAAAACGAGGTTGCTGAACAGGTTGATCTGGGCGCCGACAAAGGGCGCGGAGATGCCGATGGTGATCATGATGGCGAGGATCTTCGGCACGAAGGTCAGTGTCATTTCCTGAACCTGGGTCAGCGCCTGGATCAGGGCAATCGTCACACCCACGATCATGCCGGCGGCCACAGCCGGGCCGGAAGCAACGATGATTGTCCAGATCGCGGCCTGGAGAATGTCGAGAGCGTCTGCCTCATTCATGAGACGGTATCCTTTCGGGGCGGCGAATCATGCCATCCGCGCCGAAAGGACTAACACATCAGGAGTCGCTCGTCTCTGTCGTAGGCTTGGTTCCGACGCGAACGCCGACCACGATCGGAACTTCCTTACCTTCCGTCGTCGTTGCGACCATCGTGTCCGTATAGACGCGGACGGAGGCCACGATGCCGCTGGTCTTCTCATCGGCACTGGTGATCGTCTTGCCGATATAGGAGGACGCGTTGGTCAGGGCGTTGCCGGTGATCAAGGTCTCAAGGTTCGAATTCATCTGGATCGACTGCTCGACCTGGGAGAAGGTCGCCAGCTGCGCGATCTGCGCGCTAGCATCCATCGGATCGGTCGGATCCTGGTTCTTCATCTGGGCGATCAAGAGCTTCAGAAAGCTATCGTAGTCGACAGATGCCTTCGCGGCAGCCTTGCCTGCCGTGCTGCCGGTGGCCGACGACGTCGTCGTGGCGGCAGTAGTGGCGGCTACACCGTCTACCGCCATGGTGCGATCTCCTTGCGGATCTGCTCAATCGTTGCCGGCGCCATTTCCTGGTTGTTCAGGATGCGGTCCTCGATCGGATAGAGCTGGCGGATCGCCTTCAGGGCGTCGAAAGCGCGACCGGAGGAGACCATGCCATCGATGCGCTTCAGCTCAGCGAGGATCTCTTCGTTCTCGAAGCAGGACAGCAGCATGATGACCGACTTGCGGAACATCGCCAGCGACTGATCCTTGCCTTCCGGATTGATCAGCATCATCTGGGCGATGAAATAGAGCTGCCGCAGCGGCGTGGTCGCCTGTTCCGGCTGCAGAACGTGGTTCTCAAGCAGGAAGGTGACATCGTTCAGGAACTCGAGGGCAACCTTGCGGTCGACGCGCAGAACCGCTCCATTGATGAAAATACGTTCGCCCGACTTGAGCGAGATGCGCAAAGTGCTCTTCATTTAAGTCCATCCCTGATGATGGTTGTCACGTCGATGATGCCCTGGAAGTTCTCGGACTCTCGCTTGCGGATCCGGTCACACTCTTTCAAAATCCAGATGGCGATGGAAATCAGATTGGCGCGTACTTCGTCGCCGAGCTGGTTCTCGGGGTTTTGCAGATCTTCGATCAGCCGGATCCAGACCCGGCGGGTATAAAACAGAGCTTCGATCGCCTCGCGGGAGTAGCCCTTCTTTTCACGGGCCGCGCTCAGAAGCTGGATGCAACGGTCAAGGGCCTGCCGTTCGCGCTCCTTGGCGTCTGCGACGCCATCTTCCATAATCTCGGCATATGAGAACTGGTACATTCAGTTGCCCTTCAGGTTCATTTCACCCTTTGCTCATCAAAGGTAGTTTACAAGGCTCAGCGACTGAATCCTCGCCGTCAGCGTGTAGGATGCTTCCACCATGGCAAGCAGAGAGTTAACGCGAGTCGACGCTTCGTACGCATCTACTTCAATTTTGCTCGACAGGCTGGTTTCGATTATATCCACCTGAACCTTGAGCGAGGCATCCGCCTTCTCAATTCGGTTCTCGGAAAGACCAAGTTCAGAACGCGTCGAGTTGATGCCGGTAATGGCACGGCCCGTGTAATCGATCGCCTTATTGATGGCGACGGTCACAGCAGCGGCCGGCGCACCGATCGTCATGAGTTCCTTGGTAACGATGGCCGCGAGCGCGAAGTAGCGGAAGCCGTCTTCATTGGCCGAGGCCGATGTCTGGACGGTTTCAGACTGCGTGATGCGGCTGGTCATCGCCTGGTCGGTCGCGTTCGACCAATCAGTGTTCCAGTCGGCTCCGGTGTACATCGGCTCAAGCGTGGAGGTGATGAAATCCTCCATGCTCGGGAACCCGCCACTCGGGACGATCGTTGAGACGCTCGCCGTATCGGTCGGGGCAAAGCCGAAATAAGCCGTGAAGGCGTTGTCGAAAGCCGTCTTGGCCGGCGACGTGTCCGTGTAATCGGCGAGCGGCTTCACATCGGTGTTGATACCCGCGAACAGGAACTCACCATTGGCCGACTGGTTGGCCATGCTCGTCATCGTCGAGAGGGAGTTCGATACGGTCATCACGGTGGTGTTGATCGTATCGCTGTTCGATGAACCCGAGATGGTGATCAGCGCGTTGTTCATCTCTTCGGCGGCCGTCGCGATCTGCTTCAGCGCTTCCTGGGAAGCGGAGAGACGCTGTGTCGCGATCGAGTTGTTGCTGATCATCGAGTTCAGCCGCAGGCTTTCCCGGTTGAGGTCAACAACGGTCGAGGTTCTGCTGCCCAGTTCGGCGCCGATGTCGGCGTAGAAGCCGGTGCTGACTTCCTGCTGCGACTTCAAGAGCTCATTTTGCGCCTGCCGAATGGTCAGTCGCATGGATGTCTGGGTGGAAAGATTGGAAACGCTGGCTGTCGACATTGGGATTACCTCACCATATCCATGACGGCCTTCAGCATCTCATCCACGGTCGAGACGAGTTTGGCTGCGGCTTTGTAGGACTGTTCGACATCGAGCAGCATTGAGAGTTCTTCGTCGAGACTGACCGCCGTCTTGGAGGAGTAAGTCTGGAACGTGCGCTCGTAGAGCGCCTGCTTGTTTTCGTTCGCCGTCGTCGCATTCGAGCGCAGTTCTTCGAGCCAGCCGATCGAGTTGCTGGCGAAGGACAGCACACTTGCACTGGTCTTCAGATCGGCGTCGGAGGAGAAGTCGCGATTGGCGGCGAGTTCGTCGACATAGCTGTTGATCAGAGCGGTGAAACCCGAGGATCCATCAACGTTCTGCACATAGGCAGCGCCATTGATGCCACCGTCACGGATAAGCATGGGATCGCCGCCGGAATCCGAGCGGACCGCCGGATTGACTTGAATGAGGGCAGCCAGTCCAGGCTCTACCGTTCCTGTCAGGGGAACGGTGCCGGTCGGCCAAGTAAACAGGCCAGGCAGCTCGCCGCCGCCGCCGGTGTCGAATTCCTGGAAGGCTTCGATCAGGCCACGAGCGATTTCATCAAGCTGGGTCTGGAAGGTTGGCGCAATGACGTCGCGGATCTGCACGAGGGAAGCCAACGAACCCTGACCGTCGGTATTGCCGCCGACGCCAGCACGAACTGCAGTGCCGTCGATGTAGATCGCATTACCGGAGACTGTCGGGTCATAGGTAAAGGTGCGCGCGAAGCTGACCTCGCGCGGTTCCGTCTCGAACAGCGTCGTGCCATCGTAGGTGTAAAGAACCATGTCGCTGTTATCGCGCATGTTCACGGTGACGCCGACGATCTTCGAGATCTCCTTGAGGAGCGTGTCGCGCCGGTCGAGATAGTCGTCGGCATTGCCGCCGGTCGCCGTCTGACGCACGACCGTGTCGTTGACGATCTTGAACTCGGCGAGCAGCTTGTTCAGCGACTCGACCTGCTGAAACATCTGCGCATCGGTATCTTCACGCAGTTTCTGCGTCGTCTTCGTCGTGTTGTTCAGCGAATTGACGACGTCTATCGCATCCGTCACGACCGTAGAGGCGAGCGCGTATTCCCCTGGAGCCGCAGCGAAAGCCTGCAGGCTGCTCTGCAGGTTCGCGAGATAGTTGGAGGGTGACAATTCCTTGTCATTGCCGCCAAGCGCGTTGGAGAGCGTGGTCAGACCGTCCAGAAGGGTCGACTGCGCACTCTGCTGCGCTGTCGATGATGACATCTGGCGCAGCAGAGCCATCTGCTGCGACCGCTCGTTCTGCACCGTCGAGAAACCGTAAACGGTCTGTGTGACCACCGCGTCACGGCGAACGTAGTTTTCGTTGCCGGTGTTGGCGATGTTCGTCGAGATTACGGACGTCTGCTGGGACGTATTCCGGAAAATCGAATTGGCCGTATTCAGTGACGATGCAAGCGACATAGGACTAACCTACTCTTTCGATTATCTCTTCAGGTTGACCAGGACTTCCATCAATTCGGAGCCGGTCTGGAATACCTTGGAGTTTGCAGTGTAGTTACGCTGGGACTCGATCATTGCCGTGAGCTCTTCAGCGACGTCCACGTTGGAGTCTTCGAGCGCACCGGAGAGGATCGTGCCAAAGCCGCTAGAGCCGGCATATCCCAGGATGACGACACCGGAATTGTTCGACTGGGTGTACATGTTGCCGGCCACCGGATTGAGATTGTCCGGGCTCTGAACACTGGCCAGAGCGACACGGAAGGTCGGCACCAGATCACCGTTGTCATAGGCAATCGAAACGATGCCCTTGTCATCGATTTCGTAACCCTTGACCTTCGAGGCAGCGTTGCCATCCACTTTGCCTAGCTGGACGGAAAAATCAGAGGCAAGCTGGGTCGTAGCACCGATGTTGATCACGATGCCGTTGGTGGCTAGGGGGTCGCCGACCTCTGCGCCTTCTACAGTGTAGGGATCAAGCTCCAATTCGGCCGGATCGGGAGATGTAAGCTTGCCGTCGGCGTCAAAAATCAATTGCACCGGAGCAAGGACCTGAGTGCCGCCATCCCTTTCAACCGCAGAGACCAGCCACTCATTGTCGGCGGTCTTTTCATAGGTAAAGTCGATCAAGCGACTTGATCCCTGACTGTCAAAGACGGTCAGAGACGTCTTCTTGATGTCAGAGGCAACTCCGATCTCGGCCGAGTTGGGCAGGTTCACGTTCAACGTGCCTGTCATTGATCTGACTGCCGAAATCCCCGAACCGGACAGGTCCACCGGCTGCAAGCCATCGAAGCCATTGACGACGATCGTCGGATCGACGTCGGAATCGTAGGGATAACCCTGCAACGTGTAGCCGGCCGTGTTCTTCAGGGTTCCGTCGTCCTGGAGCACGAAGGAGCCGGCACGGGTCATGTAGGGGGTTCCATCGTCGCCCTTCACGATGAAGAAGCCGTCGCCATTGATGGCGAGGTCCGTCGTCGACGTGGTGTAGCTGAAGGTGCCCTGGCTCGAGATCGAGTAGCGAACCTGCGTCTCGACGCCACCGGAATTGTAGGCGCCGTTCGTGGTCGGCAAAATCATGGACGAAAATTGCACAGAGGCCTTCTTGTAGCCGACAGTGCTGGAATTGGCGATGTTGTCAGCGACGGTGCTCAGCCGGTTCGACTGGGCATTCATGCCGGAGACACCCGTTCGCATGGTTCCGTAAAGGCTCATGTCAAAATCCTCGTTTGCTAGTCGATTTGGAGAGTATGAGGTGGGCCTTGCGTGAAGCTGTCTGGCTTGAGCGCCCAGCTATTTTTCCCTCGCGTCGAGGAAAAAAATGCGGCCGCTCAAGGGCGGCCGCAGGTAGATCAGCTCCAGTCGATGCAGTAGCCGAGAAAGCGTTTGGAATCGACAGGATCGAAACCAAGCTTCTTGCGCAGCTTCTTGCGAAGCTTGGAGATGTGGCTTTCAACGACGTTCTCTTCGACTTCCTCGTCGAAGATCCCGTAGATCGCGTTGAAGATCTGGGTCTTCGATACGCGCCGGCCGCGATTTGCGACCAAATATTCGAGGATGCGGCGCTCGCGGCGCGGCAGGGCGAAGACGTCACCGGCGATCTCGGGATCACGGCCGTCGGAGAAGACCTTGATCGGGCCGATCTCGGTGAAATTGGTGATTGCCCGCAGACGCCTGCGGATTGCCGCAGCACGCGCCAGGATCTCACGGGGATGCACAGGCTTGCGAACGACGTCATCGACGCCGCAATCAAAAAGTGCCAGAGTTGCCTCGAGGGATGGCTGATCGCTGACCGCGATCACCGGTGCTTGGGTCCGGTCGCGAATTGCACGCGGCAATTCGAGGGTCATCTCGCCTTGGCCGAGCACGAATGCTTCAACCGCCGCGATGTCGGAATCGGCCGCCGTATTGACCCATTCCCCGAACTCGCGGGGGTCGAACCCCGTCGAGGGAATCCCCTCGCGTCCAAATAGTGATGTGTATCCGTCTTTCACGAGCTCGCGCTCATCTACCACGACGATCATTCAGCCGCCTCCGAATCAGTGTGGTGTTTCGATGCACCATGGGTACGAATCGGGGGATTCATGAACAACTAGGAGAACTTAACCATAGTTATTAACGATTGATTAACCTTTTGGTGCCGATTTGAACTAGATCTAGTAGGTTTTTAACTAAATAGGCACTATTTTCCAGTGGAAAAGTTAACGCAAGTTTCGCACAAGGTCTTGCCGGACCTCCGACTACCGCAGTGTCGCCACAATTGGCAAATCGGCACAATCGTGGCTGTCAAACAACCCAGAATTGTTATTCACCGCAAAATTGTCGCGCATTAGGCGTCCAGTTTCCGTATCCCGTTGCGACCAGATTGGAGATCACACGGCACACGTAACGCTTCTGGGCGGGATCATTGTTGGGGCCCGCGTGATAGCGGGCGACCGCCATAGTCCAGGTTTCGTGACGATTGTGCAGGTTGCTCAGGAAGCGTGCGGCATACTCCACGTTGCGCTTCGGGTCGAACATCGCCTCGACTGAGGTAAAGTGCTCTCCGTGGAAGTGCTGATTGATCTGCATGCATCCGACGTCGATCAGCTTCGCACCACCCATTCTTGCCCGCTCGAAAGCATCGAGAGCCGCATCCAGATCGTCGAAATAATAGGCTTTGCCCTCGACGTTCATGGCATAGGGCGCAAGGCTCCCTTTGCGGCCAGTCTCTGTCAGGCCGACCGAATAGAGGATGCCTTCGGGAACGCCGTATTTGGCTGCGGCCGCGCCGATGGCGCCCTCACAGGCGCCGCGACTTGCCTCTGCCTCAGACGTAAAGCTGATCAGGGCGAGCGCCGCGATTGCCGGAAGCGGGAACATCCGTCGTATCAGCCACACGCTCATCCGCCATCCTCACGGTATTTCCTGGCGCGTCACCGCGCTGCTGTCGTTCACCACCCTGATTTCCGGGCTGGAAGGTCTGTTGACCGGTCTGCTGGTTCTGGGAACCATTCTGTCCGGCGTCCCCGCTCCGATCGGCCGATGAGGTCTGCATGGTCACCTGGACCTGGTCGACGACGAGACCCTGCGCCCGGAGTGCCTTCAAGATGTCGCTCTGATCGTTGGAGAGCTGACGGAAGGCCGCCGCGTTGTCCACGGTCAACTGTACGCTCAGTTCTTCACCGGACAGGCGCAGAGTTGCGGTGACGCTGCCGAGGTCAATCGGCGTCATCTGAAGCTTCAACGTATGCACGACCTTGCCCTGGCTGGACTGGGCGGCGGCATTGGCGAGCTCGGAGCCGGGCGCCATGGCGCCGAGCCAGTCATTGTCACCCAGCATCGCTGCGGTGATGGACGCGGCGTTGGACGTCGAGACTGGAGCGATGTAGCGGCGGCTGTCGACCACCGTGACCGTTTCAACGGCCTTCTGTTCGGCCTGCTCAGGAGAAGACGCAGCCTCCCCGCGCAGTACAAGTGGCTGGCCCTTGCCGTCTGCCCGGACGAAGCGGAAATCGCGATCGCCGTCAGATCTGTCGTCATCCGAAGCCGTGCTATCCGCCGCATCACGAGCCTTGGCATCGGCGAGGTTGCCGGGGAGAACCTTCTGCTCGTCCTTGGCCGCCTTGTCGCCCTTGGTGGGCTCCTGGCCTTTGTCCGTCGGATCGATCTTGCCGCCAGCAAGAAGCTGGAACACATCGGCGAGATCCGCCACGGGAGTTTCCGGCGCAGTCGCCTCGCCTGCAGCCTGTTCGGCCGCGGCCGGTTCGCCTTCTCCGGTTTCCTTGCGATCCCGGACGGCCGCCATCGCTTTTGCCAATTGCGCCTTCAGTTGCGGATCGAGGCCTTCGATCTCGACCTGAGGCTCCTTGTCACCTTGAGAATTTCCATTGCCCTTGCCCTGCGCCTTGGCGAGAGCCCGGATCAGATCCCCCGTGGAGATGTCATCTGGCAGCGCATCGAGCTGCGCCAGCAAAGCTTCGTCGATGGCCGGGAAGGATCGCTCCCCTGCCCGTAACCCCGTCTTCGCTATTGGCTGATCGACGTCTGCATCAGAAGCATCCGTTTCGTCGCGCGTGCGATCCTGCCTCGACGCGCCAGCCTCCTGCTCGCCGGATTTGGAGAGCACCTTCGAGAAGCTGCTGCCGTCCGCCGCCTTGTCTGCGCGGCCCGAACCGGCCGTAGCCGCCGACCCATCCGTCGCGGGCATTCTGGGGGCTGAGATTGCGTCCATCATGTTACGGGCCTTCTTTCTGGAGAAGATCGTCAATTGCGTCGAGCTTCGAGCGTCCGGAATCGACGAAGCTGCGCAGCTCCGGGTCGATCTCGGCTTGCTCGGCAGGGAGTGTCGCGGCTGCGCTGGCAGCCGGCTGCGCCGGCTGAGTCTGGGCAACCGGCGTAGGTACGGGCTGGGCAAAAGGATCCTGCAAATCCGGATCCGATACTGCGGGCTGTGCCGAGTTGTCGGTGCTCACGGCCTCGGCCGAAGGAGTCTGGGAACGCTGAGCCGGTTCGGGCTTACGCAGAACTTCCTTGGCTATGGTTTCAGCCGCGCGCCTCAAGGCACGATCCCGGGGCGACAACATGTCTTCCGGGACCTGCATCAGGGCCGCCATGGCGTCGTCGACATTCTCGGTGGGGACACGCACGAGGCTGCCATAGAGTTTCGCCAAAGCGTCGGCACCTTCCTCGGTGCCGGAAAGCAGCTTCGCCTGCTCGGCCGCCATGGTCGCCAGTTGCTTGCGCCCGGCAATGGCCGCCTCACGGGCAATACGGAGGTAGACCTCACGGCGCCGATCCGCATCCATGTAGCCAAGGGTAGCTTCGATATCGGTGGGCTTCAGCACCTCGTAGTGCTCGACCACGAAGCGGACGAACAGATCTGCGAACTGGCTGGCATAGGGCGAATAGAGGAAGCGACGGGCATAACCATTGGCATAGAGCGAGGCCTTCTCGACGATCTTGGCATCGACCGCGACCGCAAGCGACCGACGCAGGGCTGCTTCCTCGACGATGGTGCCGGGCGCTGTAAGGCGTGCCCAATCGTAGAACTTCAGCGCAGCGACCGGATCGCGCGTCAGGGTCACATTGCCGGCGACCAGCGCCAGATAAGGGCCGATCTTGTCATTCTTGTATTCGACGGCCATCTCGCCGAGCGTCTTGCCAATGAGAGTACCCTTGCCGCTCAGATACTTGCGAAGCGCATCACTGACCCGGTTGTCGAAGTTGCCCTCAATGTCGCGGGCGACCAGGAATTCCAGGGTTGCCGGATTTCCTCCGCTCATCGCGTAAATCAGTGCCGCATCGACATTGCGAGGATCCTGGAAGATCTTCGGGTCGGCCGTGCGCAAACGCTCGTCGATCGTATTGAGCACGAACCGCTGCATGTCGGCCGCAGAATGGTCGCCGCGCACGACGGTATCCTGGACGAATTGCAGCGATCGCAGCATTCGATAGGGCTCGATCGCCTCGTCCGTCGACTGCGCATAGCCCAACGATCCGACCGAAAACACAGTCAGACCGGACAGCAGCAGGCGGAAGGTGAGACGGCGGATGAGCATGGTCAGCCCTGCTCCGCTTCAATCAGGATCTCAATGCGACGGTTGGCATCCGCGAGCGGGTCCTCCGGCACCTGCAGGCGCCGATCGGCAAAGCCCGAGACCTGTTCAACACGATCCTCGTTCAGACCGCCGCGGACCAGCATGAAATAGGCGCTGTGGGCGCGGGCCATGGAAAGCCGCCAGTTGTCATTTTCCGTGCCGCGGAACGGGCGGGCGTCCGTATGGCCACGGATCACGATGCGGCCAGGCTTTTCCTGCAGGATCTGACCGAGTTTCTCCATGGCTATCACCAGTTCCCGGCGCGGCACGGCCGAGCCGAGATTGAACATGGCGGCATCGCTCTGATCGCTGATCGTGACCAGCAAGCCACCTTCCGTCGGCGTGACGATGAGCCCCTCGGCCAGCTTGCCGGCTGCACCGCCAATGGCATTTGCGATTTCCGCCTTGAGAGTGTCCGCCGCCGCAAGCTGGGCCTGGAGCTCAGCTTCGGCGGTTTCCGGCTTCTCGGCAACTCCCTTGAGCGGCTGTTCGGTCTGGCCGATCTCCGGCGCTTCCGCATCGGCAGGCTTGTCCGCGGCCATCGCTTCTGATGGCGTGGCTGCCGGATCCGGCTTCTGACCAGGCACCACAAGGGCGATCTGCTGTTCGGGCTCGGTCGAAGGTTCAGACGTGTCCGTGTCGGATGGCGGGGCGGTCTGTGCCTGCTCGGCCGGAGTCTGCGCGTCGGTCGGATCGCCCGGGGGACCGTTGGCGGTCTGAACCTGCTGCGTCCAGAAATCCGGATCGAAGGGATCGCGATAGGCCTCACCGCCCTGAGCGCCGGTGGACGGGCCTGACTCGGCTGCACCGCCTTCGCCCTTGGCGCTGACATTGGCCTGCTGCCCTACTTCCTGGGCAATTTCAGCCAGAACCGAGTAGGGGTTTTCGAAGAAGTCGGCCTCCGAATAATTGGCTTCGTCGCCCGAGGAGGCCGTCTGGTCATCGCCGGTTGCGGCGGCGGAACCTACCTTGTCCTGGTCTTCATCGACCTGGGAGCGTTCCTTCTTCTCCTGGCCCTCGCTGGTTTCGACTGGCTTTTCCAAGCCCTTTTCGGTCGGCTTCTCGTCGGAGAGCTTGATCGGGTTGAAATAGCTGGCCACCGTGGCCTTGGTCTCTTCATTGGCAGCATTGACCAGCCACATGACGAGGAAGAAGGCCATCATTGCCGTCATGAAGTCGGCAAAGGCAATCTTCCACGCTCCGCCATGCGCGCCATCGTGGTCACCCTTGCGGCGCTTGACGATGATGATCTGGCTCTTGCCGTGGTGGTGGTTCTCGTCGCTCATGCCAGCACTTTCTTCAAGCTCGCCGTAAAGGCCGAGATGCGGGTGACAAGCGCGGCATCGCCGAATTCAGCCGAGAGATCGAGGTCCGGATCCTCGACATGGCGTAGGAAACTTGTCTGCTCCGGCATTTCCGATTGCAGCTTTTCAAACAGGTGGCGAGGCCCCTTGACCTCGATCGTGCCGGCCTCGCCCGCAGTGATGGCTGCCTTCAAGAGATCAGCCAGGTCTTTTACGGCCGTCTCGGCAAGTGCCTCGCCGATCACCGGAGCGAGCGCAATCGCCGCCTGTTCGCTCACGGCAAGCGAGAGCCTCTCGATAACGTCCGGCAGCTTTGTCGCGAGCAGGTCTGCAAACTCGTCACGCAGTTTTTGGTCACGCTCGGCCAGCGCCTGGGCGTGGGCGATCTCCATCGCCTGTCGGTCCACCTCGAAACGTTCTGCAGCTGCCTTCTCACCGGCTTCATGGCCCTCGGCATAGGCCTCGCGTTTGATGGCCTCGACGTCGACTGCCTCTGGTTCGGGAAGAGCTGGAAAGTCCATGTCGAAGGCATCCACCGACGGCATATCGAACGCCGGCGCCGGTGGCGCAGGCGGCGCGACCGACGTCGAGAAGTCCTTGAGATAACGGGCCAAAGGCATGCTCATGGGCAATCGCCTCCATCGGCGACAGTTTGGACACGGCTGAAGGGCACTTGCAGGAGAAGAAGATCAAACATCAGCATGTCCGTACGCGTTCTCTCATCTTCAAGGATCGATCAAAGCTCATTCGGCACGGATTGGCTTCTGATGCCACGTGCGCTTCCTGAAGCTAGGGGTTCAAACTTGCGCGAAGATGAATGAGGTTTGCGGTCGACCTGCTTCAGAACGGCACGAAACCGCCAGATGCTTGCGCATCCGGCGGTTCAAGACTTATCGTTGGAAGAGCGTCAGAAGTTTTTCGGCGCTGCTATTGGCGATCGAGAGTGCCTGGATGCCGAGCTGCTGCTGGGTCTGCAGTGCCTTCAGACGAGTCGATTCTTCGTTCATGTCGGCATCGACCAGACGGCCGATGCCCTTGTCGATCACGTCCATGAGGTTCGAGACGAAGTTGTCCTGCATCTCGATGCGGCTGGTGATCGCGCCGAGTGTGGCGGCGGCATCGGTCAGCTGCTGGATGACGTTGTCAACGACAGCAATCATGTCGTCGAGTACATCATCGGGGGTGTCGGTCTCTATCGCGATCTCGTCGCCGCCCGTCGGCCCTCCCATGTCTAGGAGGTAGTATTCGCGCGCGCCGGTGCCGGTGTTGCGCAGGGCATCGGCATCAATCGACTTGGTGAGAAAGCCGCGAGACGCATCCTGGGTGTCGATCAGCACGGATTCAGCGGTGTCGAAGTCGAGGGTCGTGACCTGAACGCTGCCGTCTGCTCCGCGGACGAAGGAGGAAACAACCTGCTTGGTGCCTAGCTCCAGCGCATTGGTGTTGTAAAGCCAGTTTTCACCCGAGAAAGATGCCGACTGGGCCGAGGAAATCAGCTGGTTTTTCAGCTGCGTCATTTCCTCGTTGATCTTGTTCTTGTCGACGCCCGGTTCGCGGGCGGCAACCAGCTTCGCCTTGATAGTGGACATCACGTCGACGACATTGTCGAGCGCCGTGTAAGCGGTATCAACGGTTGCCGCACCGAGGCCGAGTGCGTCGGAAACTGTCGAAAGCGCAGCATTGTCGGAGCGCATCGTCGTGGCAATGGACCAATAGCCGGCATTGTCGGCTGCCGTTTCGACCCGGTAACCCGACGAAACGCGCCGCTGGGTCATCTCGAGATTGTTATCGATCGAACGAAGTGTCTGCAGCGCCGCCATGGCGGCCGCATTGGTCATAATACTGGTCATGCTTGGTGCCCCTAAGCGTGTCGGACTGCGCATCCGGCGACTTGCCGGCACGACGGGAGGGCATCATGCAAAACGCGCGAACGCGCGGTCCCCGTCACTGTTAACAAATCGTTAACAGCGGCAGTTAACAAACAGACCAACGACATGGCAAGGCACAGGCTTGTCTTTTGTAGTCCAAACGAAATTGCCAAAAGTTTCGCGCAAGGCTCAAACGAAAATCCGCGCCTCTTGCGAGGCGCGGATTCACACCGATAACATCCGACACTGTCAGGGCGGGACGAAGTCGCCCCTAGCCAGAGCGCCGCTTACTGACGGAAGAGAGTCAGGATGCTTTCGGAAGAGGTGTTGGCGATCGAGAGCGACTGGATGGCCAGCTGCTGCTGGGTCTGCAGCGCCTTGAGGCGGGTCGACTCTTCGTTCATGTCGGCATCGACGAGGCGGCCGATACCGCTGTCGATCGAGTCGGTGAGTGCCGCCACGAAGTCTTCCTGCATGCCGATGCGCATGGAGATGGAACCGAGGGCAGCCGCCGCGCTGGTCATCGCCTGGAGTGCATCTTCAACAAGTACCAGCGCTTCCTGCATGTTGGTTTGGACATCAGGATCCGCATACTGGGTTATGTCGAGCGTATCGACCGACTGGGCCGCTACGGTGGTAAATGTGCCCGTGGTCCCGAGGATGCCGGACGCATAATCAATCGCCCCGGCATTGTCACCACCGAAGAGCACCGTCATCTCGCCGACAGTAGCGCCATCCAGGCTGTAAGGCGTAGTCGAGACAGAGACTTGTCCGTTGGAGTTTCGAATGAATCCGGATACTACGGTGACTTCCACGGCTCCGGCATTGCTGTCCGTGCCACCTGCGACCCAGTTCTGACCACTGAAGCTGGCGGATTCGGCGATTGACCGAAGCTGCTCTTTCAATTGATCGATTTCTTCCTGAATCTTGTTCTTGTCGACGCCTTCTTCGGTGGCGGCAACAACCTTAGCCTTGATTTCCTTCACCACCTCAACAGCACTTTCCATTGCTGCGTAGGCGGTATCGATCTTGGCGGCGCCGAGGCCGAGTGCGTCCTGGACCGCTGAGAGGGCCATGTTGTCGGACCGCATCGTGGTTGCGATCGACCAGTAGGCAGCGTTATCTGCTGCTCCGCCGACGCGCAGGCCGGAAGATACGCGTGCCTGGGTGTCCTGCATGCTGGAATCGAGCGCGCGGAGTGTCTGAAGTGCAGCCATTGCTGCGTTGTTCGTCAAAATGCTGGTCACGGTCGTGTCCCTTAAATGGCTAGATTTGGGGACATCCCGGTCTTGTCCGGGAACGATGAAGCGGCCTAATGCCCTTAACCAGTTCTTCGTCTTGGTTAACTCATCGTTACATGACCCCATGTAACGGGCTTATGGTTAACGTATGGTTAAAGAGATCTGATAAAATCGTTAAAATGCAAAAAGCCGCCCCGGAGGGCGGCTTCGATGCTGGATCTCTTCAGTCTTAACGGAAGAGCGACAGGATGACTTCCGAAGAAGAATTGGCGATCGAGAGCGACTGGACTGCCAGCTGCTGCTGGGTCTGCAGTGCCTTGAGGCGGGTCGATTCTTCGTTCATGTCGGCGTCGACGAGGCGGCCGATACCGGAGTCGAGCGAGTCAGACAGCTTGTTGGCGAAATCTTCCTGCAGTTCGATGCGCATGGAAATCGAACCGAGTTCAGCGCCAGCGCTGGTCATTGCCGCCAGGGCTTCATCAACCAGCGTCAGGGCTTCTGCCATTTCGGTGCCGTCAAAGGTGGAGATGTCCAGTTCGTAGACGGAGACGCCGATGGTCGCACCGCCAGCAGTCCCGAGGATGCCCGTCGCGTCATTGATGCCGCCGGCACCGTCACCGCCGAACAGCAGTGTACCGTCAGCAGCATCCGTCAGCGAGTAAGTCGTCGTCTTGACCGATACGGCATTGTTGGCGTCGCGCACGAAGCCCGAAACGACGGTCACGTCTGCGGCGTCGCCAGCGATCCAGTTTTCGCCCGAGAAGGACGCGGATTCGGCGATCGACATCAGCTGCGCCTGCAGCTGGGTGATCTCTTCCTGAACCTTTTCCTTGTCAACGCCTTCTTCGGTCGCGGTGACCAGCTTTGCCTTGATTTCCTTCACGACTTCGATGGCAGATTCCATACCGGCATAGGCGGTATCGACCTTCGAAGCGCCCAGGCCCAGAGCGTCAGAGACGGCAGAGAGGGCCATGTTGTCGGAGCGCATGGTGGTGGCGATCGACCAATAAGCAGCGTTGTCGGAAGCTTCGCCGACGCGCAGGCCGGAGGAAACGCGGCCCTGGGTGTCTTCCATGCTGCTGCCGATCGTGCGCAGCGTCTGGAGTGCCGACATTGCGGCGATATTGGTAAGAATGCTCGTCATGGTAGTGTTGCCCCTTGAATGGCTGACTAAGAAGGGACATTCCGGTCTCACCGGTAACGGCGCACAGCATCATGCCTGCTAACTGGCTGAAATGTATAAGTTAGCTCGCCGCTTCGATAAGCTTAGATAAAACCATCAAGGTTAATGAAGGCCTAAACGAACGGATGCATCGGCGGTTTTTTGATTTTTTTTGCAACCTTCGCGCGTACGCGCGCGTAGCAGATCATGATTAATAAAACGCAAAGGCCGCGCTCGTTTCCGAACGCGGCCTTCATGTAGCTTCCGATCCGGTTCAGCCTCCGGAGGGTTAAGCCTTCCCTTCGCACGCCTCTGGTCAGCCACCAAGGCATAACGGCGTCGGGACAGTCTAGCCGGCCCTTACGGGCCGACTTGATGTTGCTATTAACGGAAGAGCGACAGGATGTTCTGCGAGTCGCTGTTGGCGATCGAGAGCGCCTGGATCGCCAGCTGCTGCTGGGTCTGCAGCGCCTTGAGGCGGGTCGACTCTTCGTTCATGTCAGCGTCAACGAGGCGGCCAACGCCCTTTTCGATGGCGTCAGACAGCTTGTCGGAGAAGGCTGTCTGCAACTCGATGCGCGAAGAGATCGAGCCGAGCTTTGCCGCAGCGCTGGTCATCGACGTCAGAGCGGTTTCGACGTCAGTCAGCAGGTTACCGAGTGCCGTCGCATCAGTGTCGTTGTCGATCGTGAAACCAAAGACGCTCTGTCCGCTTGTACCATTTGTACCAAGGATACCCGTCGTAGTGGTGATTGCACCTGTCGTAGCGTCCGCCTGGAACAGCATGTTCGTGTCATCAAGCGTCACAGTGGTGGACTTGACCGAGACAGTGTTGTCAGAGGCGCGCACGAAGCCTGTGATGACGCTCACCGAGGCGCCGTCTTCGTTTGCAAGCCAGTTCTGACCGTTGAACGAGGCCGATTCTGCGATCGACTTCAACTGCTCCTGGAGCTGGGAGATTTCTTCCTGGATCTTTTCCTTGTCGACACCCTGCTCCTGCGCGGCGACGAGCTTGACCTTGATTTCCTTGACGACGTCGATAGCCGATTCCATACCGGCATAGGCGGTATCGACCTTCGCTGCGCCGACGCCCAGAGCGTCGGTCACGGCCGACAGGGCCATGTTGTCAGACTTCATGGTCGTCGAGATCGACCAGTAAGCAGCGTTGTCGGAAGCCTTGGAAACCTTCATGCCGGTCGAAATGGAGTTCTGCGTCGATTCCATGCTGGAAGCGATCGAGCGCAGGGTGGAAAGCGCGGACATCGCGCTGGAGTTGGTCAGAATGCTGGCCATAGGATTTGTCCCTTAAAAACGAGATACAAGAGGGGACATACCGGACTGAAAGACTTACCGGTCACGGACGTTCGGCATCATGCCTTTTGGTATTTTTCGTTGCTACCAGACCCGTCGTGCGAGGTCCAAACTCGCAGCCAATCCTTGCCAACTTCTTTACATTTGGAGGTAGCTCAAGGGGCGCTGATGACGTGGTAAATCGCCCGTAAGGGAGCGTGGTGAATCAACCGTAAGCGGGGATGGTTAACTCAAACGAACGATCGGACGAGACTGCCGACGAGCAGGTTCCAGCCGTCGATCAAGACGAAGAACAGGATCTTGAATGGCAGGGAGATCGAGGTGGGCGGCAACATCATCATACCCATGGCCATGGTGATGGTTGCCACCACCATGTCGATGACGAGGAAGGGCAGAATGATCAGGAAGCCGATCTCGAAGCCGCGTCGGATTTCCGAAAGCATGAAAGCGGGGATGAGGACACGGTAGTCGACCTGGCCGTCGACGATGGTCGCCTGGCCGCGCTCATTCGCAATATCGACGAAAAGGGCCAGATCCCGGTCACGCGTGTTCGCGGTCATGAAGGCGCGAAACGGCTCGGCGATGAGGGCGACCGCTTCGGCCTCGGTGATCTGGTTGTTGATGAGCGGCTGAACGCCCTCGCGCCAGGAGCGGTCCATGGTCGGCGCCATGACATAGAAGGTCATGAACAGCGCCATGCTGGTCAGGATCATGTTCGATGGCGTGGTGGCGAGCCCCATGCCGGAGCGCAGAATGGAAAAGGCAATCAGGAAACGGGGAAAGCTCGTGACCATGATCAGAATGCCGGGTGCGATCGACAGCACCGTCAGCAATCCGAAGGTACGAATGATCCACGCCGCCACCGATCCATCGATCGGGGTGTTGAAGATATCCGTCGGCAACTGCTGGGCCACAGCCAGTTGCGGCGCCATCATCATGACAGCGACGAGGAGTAGAAACCGAATCATTCGATCACGAGCGTTCTGAACATCACCTTGGATACGCGGCCTTCCGAGCGCAGGTCAACTCGCTCCTGAAGGTCATCCTTGAGATATTGAAAGCCGCGCGGACCTTCGACCTGTTGCAGTGACACAGTGCGCAGATACGCCATGATGTCCTGATGCACTGCCTCGGCGATCTGAACGTCCGGCGGACCGTTGAACATCAGGGCCACCTCGAGACGGATCCAGTTTTCCGAGGGGTATGCGAGGTTTGTGGTGATCGGCGCGAGTGCGACCACGCCGTTCGCCTCCGTGGAGATGGGGGGAATTCCCTCTTCGTCCTTCTTGGCATCACCGCCATGTCCACCGGATGCCGCTTCCGCCGCCTTGGCAGCGTCTTCGGCCTGCTTGACCTGAGGTGCGAGCATATTGCCGATCACCCACCCGCCACCGCCACCGACAGCGGTCAGGACCACCAGCGGGATGACGAGCGCCATGAGCCCCGACTTCTTCTTGCCTTCGCCTTCCTGACCTTCTTCCATGTGCCTTGCCTCCCCCGCGTCAGAACGGCGAGTAGATGTCGACGACCTGCTGGCCGATCGGCGGCTGCTGGACCTCGGTCAGACGACCACGGCCACCATAGGAGATGCGGGCTTCGGCGATCCGGTCATAGGAGATCTGGTTGTCTGCATTGACATCCTGCGGCCTGACGATACCGGCGACGTTCAGGATGCGAAGCTCGTGGTTCACGCGCACTTCCTGCGAACCGCTGATCAGCAGATTGCCGTTTTCAAGCACACCCGTGACGACCGCGGCAACCAGGAGGTTCAGGCGCTCCGAACGCTCTGTCTTGCCAGATCCCTTGGAGCTCGTGTTGGAATCGGTCGAAAGATCGCCGGACGTCCCGGTATCGGTCGAGAAGCCGAGGAAGTTGGAGACGTTCGCGCCCCAGCTCAGACCCGTCCCATTGGTGCGGCTGCGGTCCGTCTTGTTGTCGAACGAAGCCCGATCATTGATCTCGATATTGACGGTCAGGATATCGCCGACGTTAAGGGCGCGTGCGTCCTTGAAAAGCGCGGACTGGCTGTCGCTCCACAGCGAATAGCCACTGGCCGTCTGGGCTTGTTGCTTGGGGTACATCGCCATCTGCGGGGTCTGGCTGTAACGCAATCCGGACCCGATCGGGCTCATCGACGGTGCGTTGCCAATCTCCTTAACCGTCTGGCTCTGGCAGCCGGCGAGGAAGAGAACGGCCAGCAATGCCGGGAAACGCTTCATCATGATGGGTCCTTCGAGGTATTGGGGTTTCCGGCGCTCGACATGATCGAAGCGACCTGGGCAGCCTTGGCCGGGCTCATCTCTGTCAGGATGAGGCTCGCCTGGCGCGGCTGGAGTTTCATGATGATGGCAGCTGCGAGCATGACGTTGGTCTCCTCCAGCTGAGGGGCTGCGGCATCCGGCGCCATCTTTCGGTAAATCTCGACGAGCTGCCCTTCGGCTTGCTTCATGAATTCGTTGCGGCGGGTCAGCCAGTCCTCGTATTCTTCGCGACGCTGCTCGAGGATTGCGATACGGCTATCCACGTCGGCCTGCAACTTGTCGAGTTCCTGCTTCTGCAGGAGGTAACGCTGGTCGCGTGCTGCATCCGCGATGCCGGTGCAGAATTGGCGGATTTCGGCTTCTGTCGCACTGCCAAGCGGCTGTTGCTGGCCGACCGCGTTCTGGGCGAAGGCGGGCAATGTGGCGATGGCCACGACCAGAGCCACCTTGCGCAGCGACTTTGCAGAGGGGCGAAGACAATCGAGATGGATCATTGCAGCACGAGCTCCGCTTGCAGCGCACCGGCGGACTTGATGCCCTGCAGGATGGCGATGACGCCGTCCGGCTTGATCCCGATGCTGTTGAGGCCGCTGACGAGGGTTCTGAGATCAGGTCCATCGACGATTGCGATCTGATCGCCTTCCTGCCGGATCGAGATATCTGTCTGCGGCTGGACAGCCGTCTCACCGCGCGAGAACGCCTCTGGCTGAATGATCTGCGGGGTTTCCTGCACCTGGACGGTCAGCGTTCCATAGCTCACGGCAACGCGCGAGACACGGACATCGGCGCCGATGACGATGGTACCGGTACGCTCGTTTATGACGACACGGGCCGGTGAATCCGTTGCAACGACCAGGTTTTCGATGTCCGCCATCAGGCGCGCGAGGTCGGCCGTGCGGGGTTTCTGGACAACCACTTCCTGGCTGTCGCGTGCCTCGGCGATCGGCGCGCCATAGTTGGCAGCCGCATAGGCGTTGATCGTGTCAGCGATGCGAAGCGACGTGGTGAAGTCGGCGTTGCGGAGCTGCAGCACGAGATTGACGCTGTCCTTGAACTTGGACGGCAGTTCGCGCTCGATGATCGCACCCGTCGGCACGCGGCCGGACGTCGTGATGCCTTGCTGCACGGCGGCAGCGTCACCCTGGGCATTGAAGCCGGAGACGACGACAGACCCCTGCGCAACGGCGTAGATCTGACCGTCGGCGCCGGTTAGCGACGTCATGACCAGCGTGCCACCGCGCAGAGACGTTGCGTCACCCAGCGAGCTCACGGTCACGTCGATGCGGCTTCCGGGGCTTGCGAAAGGCGGCAGATTGGCGGTGACCATGACGGCCGCGACGTTCTTGGCGTTCGACTGCCCGCCCTGGGTTGAAATGCCGAGGTTCTGGAGCATCGCGCGCATCGACTGGTCGGTAAACGGCGACGAGCGCAGGCTGTCGCCGGTTCCCTGCAGACCGACCACGAGGCCGTAGCCGATGAGCTGGTTGTCTCGTCCGGACTGGAGCGAGGCGATGTCCTTGATGCGCGAATTGGCGCTCATGGCCGGCTCGAGGGGAGCCATGACCAGCGCCAGCGCGCAGAGCGCGATCCGCATGGGAGCAATCAATCTCATTTTGCCATCACCTGTACCGTGCCATCCGCCATGACCGTGCCAGACACGATCGAGCCAGAATCAATGTTGCGGACCTTGACGACCTCGCCGACGGACGCATCGGTCAGCGGCGTGCCACTGGCGCTGATGAGCATGGTGCCAATCGTGAACGTCAGCCGAACGCTGCTTCCGCGCTTGACCGCAAACGCTTCGCGAAGGCCATGGACCGGAATGGTCCGACCGGGGAGCAAGGTACGCTTGGCCACCATGCCGACCACCTCTTCCCTGGTGCGGGCATAGCCTCCGGCCAGATTGGGATTGGTCACGGCAACCACATCGACCTGCTCGGATGCAATGGTTTCGCCGGGATAGATCACCTGCTTGGGGATCACGGCCGTGTTCTGCGCCAGGGCAGTGCCGGCGCCGAGAGCCATGGCGGCGACGGCGAGAGCCATCGCGCGCAAGGCGTGTCCGAATTTCCGGCGAAACCTCATGTTTGCCTCCAGTTGTCTTACTTGAGGTTCTTGCTGACGATCTGAGCCATCTCGTCGGCAGTGGTGATGACCTTGGAATTCATCTCGTAGGCGCGCTGGGCCGAGATCATGTCCGTGATCTCCTTCACCGAGTCGACGTTCGAGGCTTCCAGGTAGGACTGCTTGATGTAGCCGAATCCTGGATCTTCCGGCGCACCCACGATTGCGGCACCCGAGGCTGCGGTTTCGGCAAACAAGTTGTCGCCGAGCGGCTTCAGACCGGCTTCATTGACGAAGTTGGCGATCGTCAACTGTCCGAGGTCGGTATAGTCGGGATCGTTGCCGATGCGAGCCTGAACCTGGCCGGTACGGCTGATCACCACTTCGCTGGCATCCTGCGGGATCGTGATCTGCGGCGTGACGAGGTAACCGTCGATCGTGACCAGTTGGCCTTCGGCATTCATATTAAATGCACCGGAGCGGCTGTAGAGGGTTGCACCATCAGGGCTTTCGATCTGGAACCAGCCGCGGCCGATGAGCGCGAGGTCCAGTTCGTTGCCAGTCTGGGTGAGCTGGCCCTGCGTGTGAATGTTCCGGACGGCCGCCGTCTGCACGCCAAGACCGATATTCGCGCCTTCCGGCACGATCGCCTGGTTCGCACGGTTCGGCACGCCCTGAGCGCGTTCCGTCTGATAGAGGAGGTCGGAAAACTCAGCACGCGCGCGCTTGAAGCCCGTCGTGTTGATGTTCGCGATGTTGTTCGCGATGACTTCGAGGTTGGTCTGCTGGGCGTCCATACCCGTGGCTGCGATGGCAAGCGCTCTCATAGTTCGGTACCCCTGCTAGATTTGCATCTTTGTGATTTCGAGATAGGCGTTGACGATCTTGTCGCGGAACGCGATCGCCGTCTGGAGCGACTGTTCTGCCTGCATCACGGCATCGACCACCTCGCGGGTGGTCGCCTTGCCTGTCAGGCCGTCGAACGAAGTCTGCTCGGCCTGTTTCAGGTTGTTGGCCGCGTCTGCCGCGACATTGCTCAGCGCTGCCATGAAGGTCTCGCCGGTCATGGTGCCGGGCGTCGTGCCCTCGGCGGTCAGGCCCTTGGACGAAAACGAGCTGGACAGTGACTCGAGGCCGCCGATGCCCGACAATGCGCTGGTCTTGGTGATGGATTCGATCATTGCGATGCCTTCAGAAGCGCGATTGTCTGGGAAATGATGTCTCGGGTCTGCTTGATCGTCTGCAGATTGGCCTCATAAGTCCGATTGGACTCACGCATGTCGGCCATCTCGATCAGGATGTTGACGTTCGGCATCTTGACGATGCCGCGCTCGTTGGCCGCCGGGTTGCCCGGATCGTATTCTTCGATGAAGTCGGCAAGATCGACGCCAAGCTTCTTGACCTCGACGGTCTGTGCGCCGGTTGCGCGATCCAGTTCGGCCCCAAACGTAATCGTCTTGCGGCGATAGGGATCGGCACCGGGCGTGTCGCCCGTGGTGCGGGCATTGGCGATGTTTTCCGATACGATGCGAAGGCGGGTCGACTGGGCTTCAAGTCCACTTCCCGCGACGCGCAGAGTTGCCAGCAAAGGATCAGTCATCAGCGTTTCACCGTCATAAGCATCATGCGATGGAAAGAGGATATCAGCGAGGTGTTGAGCTCGTGATTCCGCTTGATTTCGCCCGTCTTTCTCAGTTCGTCCGAGAGCGCGACCGTATTGCCTGACTCCTGGATGCCGATCTCGTTGTTGAGATCTTCCTCTACGACGGCAATGTTGCGATCGCTGAAGTCGTTGGCAGCCATGTGGCCCGGCTGGGTGACGGCCATGCCCTGCACGGTGCTGGTCCTGTCCAGGACCGCACTGAAGGGCGTGATATCCTTGGCCAGAAATTTCGGGGTATTGGCATTGGCGATGTTGGTTGCCACGACCTGCTGGCGCACCGAAAGCCATTCCGCCTGTCGGGATGCCAGCTCGAACAACTGGATGGGATTCATTCACATCACTCCGTCTGTAACTGATCGGAGCCTAGGCGAGTAATCTTGCGTGGGACTTGCCCGCCCCACACCTTCTCAATTGTTTCGAACAATCTCGCCGGTCGACGTGACAATCACCCATTTCCCGTCCCGCTGCTCGAGCGTGGCGACACGGCTATTGTCCGGCAGAATCGAACCCACACGCACGAGAAACATGCCGGACTTGTCTTCGATCAGCGCACGACCATTGGCGACATGCAGGAGACGGAAGCCGCTTTTTCCCGGAAATGGTTGCGCGCTCGGCACATCGAGAGCTTCGGGCTGTTCCCGCCCCAAGGTCGGAACGGTCGCGGTGACGATCTGGTCAACCGCCTCCACCTCGCCCGCGCTATTATCTTCATCATCATCATCATTGTCCACGAGAGCAAGCGGCGACACGCTGAAGACGTTGCGTCCCGGGCCCTCGGGCAGATCACGCGTAGGCCCCCACTCCGCAAGCCGGACCCCGAATTTCCCTTCATTGAAGAAAACGTACCAGGGAAACAGCGCGGCACTGCATGCCAGCGCAATGCCGGTAACAGCCAGAACACGGTCGACGGTCGGAACACGGCGCTTCGCCGAGACCGGTCGCAGCGGAGCCACGGGCTCATCAGCATCGAAATCGGTCATGGTCATCCCCTTTGTCTCATACCTTGCCCGCCGGCAGCCGCCTTTAGGGCATTGGCCAGATCGGCATAGGCATCCAGTGCCGGTTTCTCACCCGGCGTCTGCTTCAGAATGTCGTAGATGACTGGCACCTGCTTGATGGCCATGTCGAGATCGGGGTCAGAACCATTGCGGTAGCCGCCGATCAGTCGCAGATCTCGAGTTTCCTCGAAGCGATGAATGAGCGCCTTCAGGCGCGACACAAGCTTCTCCTGCTCGGGCGTCCAGGCCTTGCGGGCCAGACGGGATATCGATGTCAAGGGATTGATGGGCGGATAACGTCCTTCATCGGCAAGCGCGCGATCAAGCACGATGTGACCGTCGAGAATACCGCGTGTCGAGTCGGCAATCGGGTCGTTGTGGTTGTCGCCGTCGACGAGGATCGAGATGATCGCCGTGATGGTTCCCGCCCCTTCCGCGCCCGGACCGGCGCGCTCAAGAAGGCGTGGCAACTCCGTGAAGACCGAGGCCGGATAACCGCGAGCGATCGGTGGCTCGCCGGCGGCCGTGGCCACCTCGCGGATCGCGTGGGCAAAACGCGTGACACTGTCGACGATGAAGAGAACGTTCTGGCCCTTGTCGCGGAAGTGCTCGGCAATGGTGATCGCCGTCAGCGGCGCCATCTTCCTGAGCATCGGGCTCTCGTCGCTGGTCGCCACCACAGCGATCGATTTCGCCATGTTGTCGCCGAGCGTGTCCTCAATGAATTCGCGCACTTCGCGACCACGTTCGCCGACCAGGGCGATGACAACCTTGTCGAAGGCATCGGCACGGGCGAGCATGGACAGAAGCGTCGACTTGCCGACGCCCGATCCGGCGAAGATGCCGAGACGCTGACCCAGGCAAAGCGGAGAAAAAATGTCGATTGCACGAACACCGGTCTTGAAGCCGGTTTCCACACGTCGCCGTGTCATCGATGGTGGAGCGGTCGTCGAGATAGGACGCCTTTGGGGTCCCGGCGCCAGCGCCGGGCCGTTATCGATCGGATCGCCGAGCGCGTTGATGGTGCGGCCGCACCAGCTGTCATCGGGTGCGATGCGAAAGGCACCCTTGCGGATCACGACATCGTGGATGCCAATGGGTTCGCCAGGTTCAATCGGGCAGACGTAACAAACATCCGGCTCGACACGCACGACCTCGCCGAGATGCACGCCCGTCGACGAACGGTGCGCGACGAATTCACCGAGGCGGACATGGCGCGAGAGGCCGGTTACCGTGTAGTGTCCGGCTGCGATGGTGCGCACATGGCCGCCCTGGGTGACGGAATTGGTCGGCCGGGAATAACGCTGCGCCAATGCCGCCAGTTGCCCGAGCTTGGGTGACAGCGGAAATTCGTCTGGTGTCGGCGCGCTCATGATTATCCGCTTTCAGGCTTAGTTGCCGCCGCCGAGGACCTTGATTGCCTCGCTCATGGTATTCTCGCTCGAGCTGATCAGGGCACTGATGGCTTCGAAAGCGCGATTGACCTGGATAAGCTGGGTCATTTCGCCGATGCCGTTGACGTTGGAGTTTTCGACATACCCCTGCAGAATCGAGACTTCCGGATTGTCAACGACCGGCTGCGGGTTGTCGACGGTGGTCACGCCGCTGTTCTCATATCGAAGGAAGCCGTTGCGTACATCAGCCGTGAAGATGCCGAGCGTGGCGACGACACGACCGTCCTGCATAATCTGACCACTGGCCCCGACTTCCGGCGGACCGCCGGCGCGGTTGAGCTGGATCGGCGCGCCGCCTGCATCGAGAACCGGGTAGCCGCGGGTCGAGATCAGTTCCCCGGTGTCGGTCATGGTGAAACGGCCATCGCGTGTCAGCACCTGGCCGACCGGTGTATCGATCGCAAACCAAGCGTCACCCTTGATCGCGAAGTCCAGCACATTGCCGGTCTCGCTCAGTTCGCCGCTCTTGGTCGACAGATAGTCGTTGCCCTGGCTCACAAATGCGATTTTCGCATTCAGCTCATTGCCGGTTCGGCTCAGCATCTCGTCGAACTTCACATCCGTCGAGCGAAAGCCCACCGTGTTCACATTGGCCATGTTGTCGGCGATGGTGGTGAGACGACGCTCAAGGGCCATCTGCGACGACAGGGACACATAGATACCGGATTGCACCGCTTTGCCTCCGCAAGTGAATAATATCAGTAAATCATTATTTAACGCAGGATAGCCTACGCTCCATTCCACTCTTCTTGCGGCAAAAGGCTTGCGCGAAACTGTCGAGGCGGAACGAGGCCTTAAGAAGCGGGGATACCCAAAAGGAAACCCTGATTCAGCCTCACGCAAGGCAGGTGCCTTATCGCTCAAAGTGAATAGTAACGTTCGGGTACGGGCAAAATGAACATAATCATCGGATTCGTGATCACTCTGGGCTGCGTGCTCGGCGGCTACATGGCCATGGGTGGCAAGCTCGCCGTGCTCAACCAGCCGTTCGAGCTGCTCATCATCGGAGGCGCGGGCGTCGGCGGCTTCATCATGGCTAACTCCATGAAGGTCATAAAGGATACCGGAAAGGCTGTTGGCGAAGCCATAAAGTACAAGGTACCCAAGGAACGCGATTACCTGGACGTGCTGGGTGTGCTCTATTCTCTGATGCGTGACCTTCGCACGAAGTCGCGCAACGAGATCGAAGCCCATATCGACAACCCGGAAGAATCCTCGATCTTCACGGCAGCACCGAACCTGCTGAAGAACAAGGAGCTGACCTCCTTCATCTGCGACTATGTCCGCCTGATCATCATCGGCAATGCCCGCAGCCATGAGATCGAAGCGCTGATGGACGAAGAGATCGAGACGATCCTCTACGACAAGATGAAACCCTATTATTCGCTGAACACGGTCGGTGACGCCTTCCCGGCCATCGGTATCATCGCGGCCGTGCTCGGGATCATCAAGACCATGGGATACATCAACGAGTCGCCCGAGGTGATCGGCGGCCTGGTCGGCGCCGCACTGGTCGGCACCATGCTCGGCATCTTCTTGTCCTACTGCCTCGTCAGCCCGCTGATCGCACAGATAAAGGTCGTCCGCACCAAACAGCATCGTCTCTTCATCATCGTAAAGCAGAGCCTGCTCGCCTACATGAACGGCTCGGTGCCTCAGGTCGCCCTCGAATACGGCCGAAAGACAATCTCCTCGCACGAGCGTCCGTCGATCGACGCCGTCGAGCAGGAGATGATGAATCCGGGCGGCGGCGGCGGTGAAAGCAAGGCAGCTTGATCATGACCGAGACCATCCCTGAGACAGCCCCCAGCATGGACCGCGCGCTTCTCGCCAAACTCACCGGCGGGCTGGGTGACTCCAAAACCCTGCAGCGCCTGTGCAGCGACTTCGGCCAGCTTTATGTCGAGTTCCTGCCCGACGTCTTCCACAGCGAAACCGGGCTCACCATGCAGGTTCACTATAACGGCCACGAAGCCGGCCTGATGACCGACCTGATTGCCGACCTCGGCGACAATGTCTCATTGGCCGACGGGCAATTGCGCAATTGGTCACCGAACTTCGTGCTGGCATGCGGCAACAGCTTCGTCATCACGCTGATGGAGAATCTTCTCGGTGCCCTGCCGGAGACAATCCAGGAGCCGATCGAGCGCCCCCTGTCGCTGATCGAACTTGATCTCGCCGTCATGGTTTTCGACAAGATCGCAAACGTTCTGCGCTCCGGCGTCAATGCGCCCGGCGGGTTCGAGCCGCTGCTCGAAAAGGCTCATAATGCCGAAGACCGTCAGAAGCTCGAAGAAGACCACGTTGACGAATATGCGGTGACGGTGAAGCTCGGCATCACGCTCGGCCCGGTCACCTCGGAATTCTATCTGGTCATTCCGCAGAAGGCGCTGCTCAAGACTGTCGTCACAATACCGAAGTCGAAAAATCAGGCTGGCAAGTCAAAGAAGGAATGGCAGGAACAGATCGCCGAGCAGGTTCGTCGCTCCCAGGTCACCCTGGAAGCCCGCGTCCGCCTCGATTCGCTGACCCTCGCCACCGTGTCGCGCCTCGTTGCCGGCGACGTCATTCCGTTCCACGACAAGGGCGAGGTTGTGGTCGATGTCAGCGCCAACGGCAAGAATCTCTACCGCTGCGAGTTCGGCCGCGCCGGCGACCGTTACACCGTGCGCGTGAAGGACAATGTGAGCAGCGAAGATGAGATTCTGAAGCATTTGATGAGCTAGCAATTTACCGGGGCTCGCCGCACGGCAGCTTGAGGCAAGTTTCAAGAGGAATAATCAATCCATGGCAACGAAGAAGACACCACCGAAGGATGACGACGCGCTGGCGATGCCGGGCGCGAGCGACACCGATTTCGACCAGGCCGTAGATGACCTGCGCGGCGTCCTCAAGGCGGATGCAGACGGCGGGCTCGGCGACTTCGGTTCGGACCTTGGCCTCAAGGACGACCCGCTCGCGGCGTTCGAGTCGGATTTCGGCGGCGGCGCTGCAGCGGCCCCGAGCGATGACTTCGGGCTCGGCGATTTCGGTGGCTCCAGCGATCTCGGTGGCAGCAGCGATTTTGGCGGAACGAGCGACTTTGGCGGTTCCAGCGATTTCGGCGGCGGCAGCGATTTTGGCGGCGGCGCCGACTTCGGTGGAGCCAGCGGCACGCAGCAGGAACCGGGTAGCGGCCTGACCGCCAATCTCGACCTGATCATGGACATCCCGATCGAGGTCCAGATCGTGCTCGGCTCCAGCCGTATGCAGGTCTCCGGCCTGATGAACCTCGAAGAAGGCGCCATTATCGCGCTGGACAAGAAGATCGGCGAACCCGTCGAGATCATGGTGAATGGTCGTCGCATTGCGCGCGGCGAGATCACCGTTCTCGAGAACGACGATACACGATTTGGTGTCAAGCTGATTGAAGTGATGGCGACCAAGACATCCTGACCCATGACGGGCCAGAGAGGACAAGACCATGATGGACTTCGACGATTTTGGCGGCCCCTTAACCGGAAAACCGCTTTCCCAGGCCGATAAGGCAGCCGCCGTGCTGCTGGCCATGGGAAAGGGCGTTGCCGGCAAGCTGCTCAAATACTTCACGCAGGCGGAGCTGCAGACGATCATCGCATCGGCACAGACCCTACGCACCATTCCACCGGATGAACTGACCGAGCTCGTCAACGAGTTCGAAGACCTGTTCACCGAAGGCGCGGGCCTCATGGACAATGCCAAGGCCATCGAGAGCATTCTCGAGGAAGGCCTGACGCCCGAGGAAGTCGATGGACTTCTCGGACGTCGCACCGCGTTCCAGGCCTATGAAGCGTCCATCTGGGACCGTCTGCAGGATGCTGATCCTGATTTCATCGCGCGCTTCCTGATGCGCGAGCATCCCCAGACTGTCGCCTACATCCTTTCGATGCTGCCCTCTTCGTTCGGCGCCAAGGTGCTCCTGAAGCTGCCGGAAAGCCGTCGCGCAGACATTATGAACCGCACGGTGAACCTCAAGAACGTCAGCCCAAAGGCGGCTCAGATCATCGAAAACCGCGTTCACGACCTGATCGCCGAAATCGAAGCCGAGAAGAACTCCACCGGCTCGGCCAAGGTGGCGGAACTGATGAACGAACTGGAGAAGCCCGAAGTCGATACCCTGCTCCAGTCGCTCGAATCGATCAGCAAGGAATCGGTCAATAAGGTTCGTCCGAAGATCTTCCTCTTCGAGGACTTGCTGGCCATGCCGCAACGCAGCCGAGTGCTGCTGCTGAACGACATCTCCGGCGATATCTTGACAATGGCGCTGCGCGGCGCCAGCGCCGAGATCAAGGAATGCGTGCTGGCCTCGATCAGCCCGCGCTCGCGCCGCATGATCGAATCAGACCTGCAGGCCGGAACCGCCGGGATCAACCCGCGGGAGATCGCGATCGCACGCCGCGCCGTCGCGCAGGAGGCCATCCGCCTCGCCAATGCCGGTCAGATTCAGCTGAAAGACACCGAAGGCGGCGATACACAGGCGGCCTGAACGGTCACCTCTGTTGAAAACCCGATCCTTTTGAGCACCCGCCGATTGAACCCCAATCGGCGGGTGTCTACGTTCAAGGAACCGGCACCTTTCCGGTGACCGTGGGCGCCAGGCGCAAACGGCGCAATTGACCAGGGCATCATCAATCCCGCCCGGTGCAGCCTCCGAGGATGGCAGCGGCCATGGCCGAAGATGACGACAAGGACAGCAAAACCGAAGATCCGACCGAGAAAAAGCTTCGGGATGCGATGGAGAAGGGTAACGTGCCGAGCTCCCGCGAGGCACCGATTTTTGCAACAGTCCTCGGCTTCTATGTCTTTGCCGTGTTCTTTCTCCCCGGCGCGGTCACGCGGCTGGCCCAAGCGCTGAAGGACATCTTCGAGCGCCCCGACCAATGGTATCTCGGCACCGCCGTCGACGTCGTTTCGCTCTTCACCCATCTCGCCTGGGAGATTGGCGCCTTTCTCGCGCCCATGCTGATCATGCTGATTCTGTTCGGGGTCACCGCCAATGTCGCCCAGAACATGCCCTATTTCGTCCTGGAACGAATCAGGCCCCAGGTGAACCGCATCTCGATCGTCAAAGGCTGGAATCGCATCTTCAGCTCTCAGGGCATGGTCGAATTCGGCAAATCAATATTCAAGATCGTCGTGCTCTCGGCGATCATGGTGTTTGCGCTGCGCAGCGACTATTTCGCCGTCATCGACACGATGTTCTCAGACCCACAGGTCATTTTCGTCAAGATGTCGGAAATCCTGAACAAGATGATGATCATCGTCGTCATGGCGACGGCACTGCTGGCAACAGTCGATATCTTCTGGACGCGGTATCACTGGTACGAACAGCTGCGCATGACCAAGCAGGAGGTGAAGGAAGAGTACAAGCAGGCTCAGGGTGACCCGATCGTCAAGGCCCGCCAGCGCTCCATTGCTCGAGATAGGGCCCGCAAACGCATGATGGCCAGCGTTCCCCGCGCAACGTTGGTGATCACCAATCCGACTCACTACGCGGTGGCCTTGCGATATGTGCGCGAGGAAAACGAGGCGCCGATGGTCGTTGCCAAGGGGCAGGATCTGGTGGCGCTGAAAATCCGCGAAATCGCTCGTGAAAACGACATCCCCATTTTTGAGGATCCCCCGCTCGCCCGCTCCATGTTTGCGCAAGTCTCGGTGGATAGCGTCATTCCGTCAGTATTTTACAAGGCAGTCGCAGAGCTCGTGCACCGGGTCTATGCGTCCAAGGCCCCCAAGAGACGGATACGCTAGGCCAGATGAAGAAGTGCTCCTATACCAACCAGCGTGAACGCATTGTGGCCGAGGCTATCAGCCCCGTCGCGAGCGAATTGCGCCTTCTCGACGCTGCCGACCTCATTTCACTTCTACGTTTTGAACTTTACGGAAACCTATCGGACCTCGTTTCGTCCGCGGCCGAACTCTATTTCCATCCTGGTACCGTCGTCTTCGGCGCCGGTGGCGATTATCGGCTCGAATGGGGTGGTCCGCCAGAAGTCGTCCTCGATCTCGAGATCAAGCCGCGCGGCATCACTATCTATTCGCAGCTGACGCTGACCAACGAGCATGCCGGTCTCGACATCAAGCATATCGCATTCCACGATAACTCCGGAGATCCGGACGGCAATACGCGGATGTTGGAAGAACGACTGGAGGAGGCGCGCTTCGTCAAGGGACAAGCGTCCCCACTCTACGGATGAGACAGTTCAGGTGATGTAGCCGAGGCGAATCGCCTTGGCGATCGCCTGGATGCGATTAACCGAATCAAGCTTGATGGTTGCCGATCCCAGATAGGCGTTGACGGTATGCACCGACAGGCCGAGACGTTCTGCGATTTCTTCACTTATGCGTCCATCGCCTGCAAGCTGCAGGCAGGCGATCTCACGTTCGCTCAAGGTCTCGGATGGCGTCGCCCGGCGTTCGTCGAGTGACAGGATGTCGGTCATCACCTTGTAGCAGCGGCTGTGGACGGCAAGGATCAGCTCGCCGGGCAGGTCGGCGCCGCCGATCGTCGGAAACACGACATAGCCGTTTCCAACAGCACCGAGACGCACGGGAAACGCAATACCCGAATACGGCAGCAGACGCTCTTGCAACTGGACTGCAAAGGGCGTGAAATCGGATGCATCCAGGAAGCTCGTCTTCTCCTCCGCGCTCCAGAGAACCGGCAAAGTCGAAGTCTCGATATGGGCGAGCAGAGCGTCCCCATAGGCCCCGATGAAGGCCTCCCGGCCGCTACTGAGACCGCTGCTCCAGTTTTCGAATTCCGGATCCAGGCGTCGCTTGTGCGGCAGGCTGGCGCCGGCGACGCGAAACGCTGCAAAGCCGCGCGCATTCAAAGATCGCTGCAGCGACACAAGCTTCGGGAAGATATCCGAACGGGAGGTGACGGGGCGCTGGCCTGACCAAGTCGCATCTTCAAGGATGTTTCCGCCTGGTCTGGTTGTAGTGGCCATTCCTGCTCCCTCAAACGAGATTGTTGCGCACCGCATAGGCGATGGCTTCCGAGCGTGTCTTCGTCGCAGTCTTGCGCATCACGCTCGTGATGTAGTTGTTGATCGTGTTGCGCGAGATGCCGAGGATCGTGGCGATCTCGTCGCTGGTCTTGCCCTCTGCAATCCAGAACAGGCATTCCAGTTCACGATCCGTCAAATCAAAGTCGCGGTCGCTCTTGTGCCCCTTGTTGGCCGACAGGCTCAGCGCATAAGCGGCAAGCAAGCCGACTTCCCGCAAGCGCTCGGGCGACAGCACATAGTCCTGCGGGAAGAGCAAAAGCAGAGCGAGACGGGTTCGACCGACATTGAGGGTTACCGTGCAGTACTGACGGCTGGTGCCAGCGGGCACATGCGCATCATCCGGCAGAATGGCATATTTCGGCTGCAGTACCGACAAGCACTTCTCGAGCTCGGTAGACTGGGAGTAGCTCGTTGCCAGTTCGCTCTCAAGACGACGGACGAGATCGAATGGCCAATCCGCAGCTACGACGAAGTCGAGCCCCTCCTCCTGGACAAGATCATAGCGCGCGAGAAGGTGATGTGAGGCGCCGACATAGTCACAGAGAACGCGAAGGCACTGGCCCATGTCGCCCGAGAGCGCCGGGGTCGCCAGCCTTCGGATCAACACGTCCTTCGACGATGAGCCTTTCTGCAGAGGCTCTGCCGAAGAAGCGGCACGCGACCGCCCCTCATTGCCCTCTGTTGTCAGCTCGGCATCCATTCAATGTGCCCCTTTGAAGTGACAGCCTAGCATTGTCGCAGTCTTCGCCACGTCCGAGTGCAGCCGACTCACATACGACCCAATCTCAGACTACCGAATCATGTTCACTGTAAAATATAAAGTGGCAAAGGTCACAGGCATTTGCGGTATTGCGCGACGGGTCCAAGCATGCCCGGCGATGACCTCTGGTGCAACCCCGTATCGTTATGGGACTACAATGCAAAACCGCGCCCGGAGGGCGCGGTTGGTACTCGCTTGTTCTTGAAAATCAGGCGGCGTTGTCCACAGCCCATTTGCGAAGGATCTTGGCGGCGCGCTCTTCCGAGATTTCCACCATGCGCGAGAGGCGCCGCTCCGGACCTTCCTTGACCCGGCGGTTGAAGCCGCCATTCGGGTCGTCGTCCATGGTGAGAAGGTCGTCGGTCGAGTCGAAACCAAAGTCGGACCCGAAGCCGTCCATGAGACCGCCCCCTGCCCCGCCACCGATAGCGGGAGAAAAGTCGGGCAGTTCCAGACCGGCAGCCTGCTCACCGATTCCGCCAGCGAGTGCCGTTTCGGCACCACCGCCACCTGCGGTGCGAATCATCGGACGGATGCCCATCCAAACAATGAGGAAGGCGACGGCAACGAAGGCCAAGGAGTTGATAATCCCGCCGATATTACGGCTCAGGATTTCCATGAAGCCGGGGCCGGTCGCGGATTCTTCGAGCAACTGGTTTTCCAGAAAGTCCATGGCCGTCAGGGTAACGACGTCACCGCGATTGGTGTCGAGGCCAGCTGCAGAGGTCACAATCTTCTGCATCTCGGCGAGATAGGCGTCGATTTTGGCCTGGTCGACGGGCTCACCCACCATCTTGGCGATGCGGCCACGATTGACGACGACGGCAACGGAGAGCTTCTCGACGGTGTAGCTGTTCTTGACCGTCGCGACCGTCTTGCTGTTGATCTCGTAGTTGGTCTGCTCTTCCTTCTTGTCCTGCTCGTCGGACGATTGAGGGCCACCGCCGCCGGCCTCGGGCGCTGCCTGGGGAATGTTCTGTTCTACGGTCGCAGCCGTGTCAGACTGACGCTGGAGAGACTTCTGCTGTTCCTTGGTGACACGAACGGAACGCTCCACACGCGATTCCGGGTCGTAGATCGTTTCCTGGATCTGCTGGCTGTCGGTGTTGATCTGGGCCATGACGCTGGAACGGAAGTTGTCCATTCCCAGGAAGGGCGCGAGCGCCTTGTCGATGTTGGTCTCGACTTCGCGCTGAACGGACTGAACGACGCCCAGCGAACGAGAAGCTTCGCCGCCCGTCTCGTCACCAGCAGCAAGCAACTGGCCGGTGGAATCGAGAATCGTCACGTCCTCGACGTCGAGGCCCGGAACAGAGGACGCAACCAGCTGACGAATCGATGCGGCGGCCTTGCGGCCGGCGTCCGACGAAGCGCGGATCATGACGGATGCCGTCGGCTTCTGCTGCCCGCGGCGGAAGTTGCCGATGTCCGGCATGACGATGTGGACACGGGCGGCGGCGATGCCGGCGATCTGCTGGATGGTGCGTGCGACTTCACCTTCCAGCGCGCGGACACGCGTGACTTCCTGCATGAACGAAGTCAGGCCCAGCGAGCCGACATTGTCGAAAAGCTCGTAGCCGGCATTGGCGCTATTGGGCAGCCCACGCTCGGCGAGCAGAAGGCGCGCCTTCCCGGTCATGCCGGCACGCACACTGATGCTCTGGCCATCGGCACCGGTCTGAAAATCGACGCCCGATTCGGCAAGAGCGATGCTGATCTGGTTCATGTCGACCGGTTCGAGGCCGACATAGAGCGTCTCGTAGGAGGGTTTGTTGACGTAGAGTGCGCCTGCAATGATGATCGCGAAGGAAACGACAGCAACCCCGGCCATGGCCAGGATCTTCGTCTGGCCCATCGCCGCGAAATTTTTAGGTATCTGAAGTAATTGATTTAACAGATTCATTCTGTCTCGCACCATCTACAAGGAGGGTCTGGGCGCTTTTGCCCTTGGCGCGACAATAGAAATCGAAACTTGTGCGAACGTTTCGCGGGACGGGAAAGCCGAATTCATTTCGGCATATGGCAGATTCAGGATCTGCGGCCCGTGCGTATGGAGAGGGGTTTTGAAGGGAGGTTAAAAGAAGTCGAAGTCGCCTGCAGCCTTGACCAGCGGTTGCGAATGACCATGACGAAGGCCTGCGCCCAGCGCCTTCTGCATGTCGGCAAGCTTCACGAGGCTCAATGCCGTCGTCATGTCGATCATCCAGTCCGACGGGATCGTCCCGGTGATGGTGTCGACAAATTCGGCCAGTCCGCGCGCCTTCTGAACGGCCAGGTCAATGCCCTGCAGAACCTTGAGGCTGTCCGGATGCTCCAGTACCTTCGGGCCGCCGAGTTCGAGAAGGTGCGGTTCCACACGCTCGATCAGATAAGCCACGTCGTGTAGCTCGCTGACGATGCGCATGAGGATTTCCGGAAGTTCTTCCCGCGTATCCTGGTTTCCCGCCAAGTGTTCGTTTTGCATCCGATGTCCAGTACTAGAAGAACTCGATTGAGGTTTCCACCGGCTTCGAAACAGGAACCGGACGCTGCTCCAGCGCCACCGTCTTCTGCGTTTCTGCGCCCGTGAGCGGATACTGTCTTGCCCGGCCGCTGACCGGCCAGAATTCCAGCTTTCGGCCGTGGTCTCCGCCCGTGGAGGACCCGACGACCTTGATGCCTTCGTCGCGCAGGAATTGCTGAGCAAATGCTGCGTTCTGTTCGCCGACATTAGAGAACGTCGCTATCGTCTTGGCGCCACCGAAAACTTTGGCCTCCAAGCGATCCCTGCGAGCGCCCTGCTTCAGAAGGCCGTTGATCAAAAGCTCCATCAGGTGAACGCCGTAGCGGGTAGCGTCGCCGCCACCAGCACCGGGCACTGCCGAACCCGGAAGCAGGAAGTGGTTCATGCCACCTACTCCTGCAATCGGATCCCGAATACAGGCAGCAACACACGAACCGAGGATCGTCGACAGGACCACATTCGGATCCTTGCTGACCTTCCACTCCCCTTGAATAATGTGGACGCGCTTTGCTGCACCGTCTTCAGTCATTTCAGCGCTCCGAATACAGCCTCGATGGCCGCCTTCATCTTCTCGATGGTGAACGGCTTCGCCAAGACGTTGTTGGCACCCAGCTGTGCCGCCTTCTGGACGAGCGCACGGTCGCCCTGCGCGGTCAGGATGATGAAGGCCGCCTTCTTGGTGTTGGGATTGGTGCGAACCGCCTGAAGCAGGCCCAAGCCGTCCATCTTCGGCATGTTGAAGTCCGAGATGACCAGGTGATGGGGCTGCTGCTCCATGATCTTCATGCCCTGCTCGCCGTCACCGGCGGCAGTGATCTGCTTGAAGCCCAGCTGGGTCAGCGCGTCGCTGAGCAGCAGGCGACTTGTGACCTGATCGTCGACGATCAGAACTTTGATTTTTTCGGCTAGGGACATTATTCAATACCTTCTTTTCGGGCAGCAGTGAGTTTGAGGATTTCCTCGCCAATGGAGGTGAGAGGCAGTTGATGCTCGACAGCGCCCAGCTCATAGGCGACTCGTGGCATCCCATAGACCACACAGGTCTTTTCGTTCTGACCGATGGTACGAGCACCGGCGTGACGCATCTTCAGAAGACCGGAGGCGCCATCACGCCCCATGCCTGTCAGGATCACGCCGACCGCGTTGCGGCCAGCAAGCTCGGCAACCGAATCGAAGAGAACATCGACAGAAGGCCGGTGTCCGTTGACCGGCGCGCGCTCGACCAGGCGGCAGCAGGGCGCCGAGGCGTTGGACACCTGCAGGTGACGCTCGCCGCCCGGGGCAAGATAGATCTTGCCGATCTCAAGCCTTGCACCATCCGTGGCCTCCTCCACCACGGGAGCGCAAAGACGGTTCAAACGCTCGGCGAAGCTCTTCGTGAACGTTGGAGGCATGTGCTGCGTGATCACCGTCGGCGGGCAATTGCGCGGGAATTTCTGCAGAACGGCGATCAGCGCTTCGACGCCACCGGTGGACGAGCCGATGGCCACGATCTTACGGCCGACGCGGAAGTCTGCGGCAGGCGCGGCCGCGACGGGCCGGACTTGCGGTGCCGACTGATGCCGGTGCTGGGAACGCGCCGCTGCCTTGACCTTCTCGGCAAGCTCGCCGAACGGACGAGGCTCACCTGGCTGGGGCTTTGCCACACAGTCGAAGGCGCCGATTTCGAGTGCCGCAAGAGTGGCTTCCGCGCCGCGATGCGTCATGGTCGAAACCATGATCACCGGCATGGGCCGCAGCTTCATGATCTTTTCCAGGAACTCAAGGCCGTTCATGTTCGGCATCTCGATGTCGAGGGTTACGACATCGGGATTGAGTTGCTTGATCGCAGCGCGAGCTTCCATGGCATCGCCGGCCTGACCGATGACGCTGACATCCGGATCCTGGTTGAGGACGGCCGTGATCAGTCCACGCATCGTAGGGCTGTCGTCGACGACGAGAACGCGTGCAGGTGCCGCCATTACTTTCGCCCTCCGTTCTTGCCAATGTAGCGATAGGTGGTGATGCCGATGTTGTCGAAGTCGTTCTTCGAGTCACCCGAGACGCGCTCGGAGTGGCCGATATACAGGTGTCCGTCGACCGGCAGCAGATCGGCAAAACGGGTCCAGATGCGCATCTGCGTCGGCTCGTCGAAGTAGATCACGACGTTGCGGCAGAAGATGACGTCGAACTTGCCCTTGAAGGGCCACTGGGCCATCAGGTTCAGCTCGTTATAGGTGATCAGTCGCTTCAGGCGATCGTCGACCTGGAACTTGCGGCGTCCGCCGATCTCGACTTCCTTGAACCACTGCTTGCGGATGGCAGGCGACACGGTTTCGAGCGCCTGCTCGTCATAGGCACCCTGTCGGGCGATGGCGAGGATCTTCGGATCGATATCGGTGGCAAGGATCTTGAAGTCGTAGTCCAGCACGTTCGGAAAGGCCTGGAATACGGTCAAGGCAATCGAATAGGGCTCCTGGCCGTCCGAGCTTGCGGCGGACCAGATGCGTACGCGTCCGCCGGACTTCGCACGCTGAATGAGCCCCGGCAGTACCTCGTCACGAAGATGCTCGAAGTGATGGTTCTCGCGGAAGAAGCGCGTGAAGTTGGTCGTCAGGTGCGAGAGCATCTCGCGGCGCTCGGCCGATCCCTCCGGCGAGGCGACCAGCTGGCAATAGGCGCGGAAACCGGACAGGCCAAGATTGCGGATATGCTTGGACAGTCGCGAGTAGACGAGCGAAGCCTTGCTGTCGTTCAGCGCGATGCCCGCATCCGAGTAGATCATGGCAGCAATCTCGTTCAGGTCCCGTCGGGTCAGCGGGTATTCGCCGCTGGCGAGGACTTCGTCGTCCGATTGACGGGATGTACTCATTGCAAAGGTCATGCAGCCTCGCTTTCGGCGGCTTCGTTGAAAAGTGCACCAAGCTCGACCAGGCAGATCATCCGCTTGTCGATGGCGAGAATGCCACGGGCATATTGTTTTTCGAGGTCGGAGGAGACCTCCGGCGTCGGCTGAATGTCGGTATCGCTCACCGTGAGGATGTCGGAGACGGCATCCACCAGGAGACCCACGACCCGAGACTTGACCTGGGCCACGATGATGACGTGGCGGGCGGTCGGCTCGGCGGGCTTCATGCCCAGACGCAGGGACAGGTCCATGATCGGCAGGACGGCACCACGCAAGTTGATGACGCCCATAACGTAGTGCGGGGAATGCGGTAGCGGGGTTGCCGGGGTCCATCCCCGGATCTCGCGTACCGACATGATGTTTACGCAGAACTCCTGACCGCCAATACGGAAGGCGATGAGCTCCCGATCTCCCTGGACCAAGTTTTTGACCGCATACGACATACTATTACCCTGCGACGGCTAACGACATTTCCTGCTTGAGGGACTGACCACGCGAAGCGGCGACAACGGCATCCACATCCAGGATCAGTGCGACGCGTCCATCACCAAGGATGGTTGCGGCAGCAATGCCAGGAACGTGGGTGTAGTTGGCTTCCAGCGACTTGATGACGACCTGACGCTGCCCCTGGATGGCGTCGACCATCAGAGCGCGCTGGCCACCGCCTTCGGATTCCACCAGGAGGGCGACGCCTTCCATTGGGTTTGCCTGGGTGCCGCGAAAGTTCAGAATTCGGCCCACATCGACCAGCGGGCAGAAGGAGTTGCGGATCGAGATCAGGCGCTGGTTGGCGCCAAACGAATGGATGTGCTGGGCCTCAGGCTGCAGCGTCTCGACGATCGCCGTCAGCGGCACGACGAGAGTCTGCCCGGCGACCGTGACGACCATGCCGTCGAGGACGGCGAGCGTCAGCGGAAGGCTCATGGTGAAGGTCGAGCCCTGCCCCGGACGCGAGGTGATCGAAATGCGACCGCCAAGTGCCTGGATGGAGCGCTTGACGACGTCCATGCCGACGCCACGACCGGAAATGTCCGAGATCTTGTCGGCGGTCGAGAAGCCCGGCGCGAAGATCAGGTTGTCGATCTCTTCGTCGGTCAGGTTTGCGTCGGCTGCGATCAGCTCGTTGTCGATCGCCTTCTGGCGGACACGCTCGCGGTTGATACCGGCACCGTCGTCGACGAGTTCGATGACGATGCGGCCAGAGCGATGCTTCGCCGTCAGCTTGATCGTGCCTTCCGGCTCCTTGCCGGCGGCAGCGCGCTTTTCCGGGCTTTCGATGCCGTGGTCGACTGCATTTCGGATCATGTGGGTCAGCGGCTCGGCGAGCTTGTCGATGACCGTCTTGTCGACTTCGGTGTTTTCACCTTCCGTGACCAGACGGATCGACTTGCCGACCATGTCGGCGACTTCGCGAACGATACGCGACATGCGCTGGAAGACCGGCTTTACCGGCTGCGCGCGGATCGCCATGACCGAGTCCTGGATCTCGCGGGTAAGCTGCTGCAGCTCTTCGAGGCCCATGTTGACGGCCGACGTACCGGTCGCATCGTTTTCGATCACGCTCTGGGAAAGCATCGCCTGGTTGATGACGAGCTCGCCGACGAGGTTGATGAGGCGGTCAACGCGGTCGAGATCGACGCGGATGGTCTGACCGGCGGCGTTGTTGGCCTGAGCGGCGGCGGCGGCTGCGGCAGCAGCGGCTGCAGCAGGCGATTCCTTCTTCTCGGGCTTGGCGGCGCTGGCTGCCATCTTCATGACGTTGGAGGCAGTCTCGGCAGCCTCGACGGCAGCGGCGACGGGCTCCTCGGCGGCTTCCGAACCGTCGTCGAGCGCAGACAGATCGAACGGGACCGGGATCATCGGCAGTTCTTCGGTCGGGGCTGCTGCCTCGGCCTCACGCAGCTTGATGTCGAGGTCGCAATCCCATTCGGCGAATTCGAAGACCTGACGAATGCCTTCCTCGCCCTTTTCCGCCTTGATCTGGATGGCCCAGTGGAAATAGGCGCCTTCAGGATCGAGTTCTTCGAGCGACGGCAGGTCGTCCATGTTGCAGTTGATGCTCATCTCGCCGAGGCGGGACAGATCGCGCAGCAGGAGGGCGGATTCGTTGCCCTTCGAGTAGAGTTCGCGGCGTGGCTTGAAGGTCACGTCGAAGGTCGAGACGCTTGCTTCCTGCTCTTCACCGCCGAAGTCGTCGAAAGTGAAGGGGATCGGCTGGAAGCCGCTATCGTCGCTCGGTGCAGCCGCCGGTGCCGGCGCTGCAGCCTTTGCGACCGGCTTTGCGGCGGCAACCGGTGCTGCCGACGGGGCCGGCATTTCGCCGTTTGCCAGGGCTTCCAGTTCCTTGACCAGGCCGCTCGAGCGGCTTTCGTCGACACTGCCGCCGTCGCGGGAAGCGGTGACCAGGTCGGCCAGAACGTCGGCCGACTTCAACATCACCTTCATGACTTCCGGGCCGGGCTCCAGCTTGTTGGAACGAACGCAATCAAGAGTCGTCTCGAAGACGTGCGCGAAGGCAACCAGGTCATCAAGACCGAAAGCACCTGCACCGCCCTTGATGGAGTGAACCGCGCGGAATACGGCATTGACCGTTTCCGGATCGCGATCTCCATCATTCATTTTCAGAAGACCGGATTCCAGTTCCGCGAGCTGCTCCTCGCATTCCTGGAAAAAGATCTCTTTGATTTCGTTCATATCCATAGGAGAAAATCCCGGCTTAGGCGGTTACACGCTCAATGGCATCGATCAGCTTGGTCGGATCGAAAGGCTTGACGATCCAGCCTGTCGCACCGGCCTGGCGGGCGCGGTTCTTCTTTTCGGCATCGCTTTCCGTGGTCAGGACCAGGATCGGAACCGCACGATACTTCTCGTTCCGGCGAACACCCTCGATAAAACCGAAGCCGTCGAGACGCGGCATGTTGATGTCGGTCACGATGACGTCGGGATTGCATTCTTCGAGCACTTCCAGGCCCTCGACGCCGTCTTCGGCCTGAATGGTCTCGAAGCCTGCGTTGTTGAGGGTGACCAGAAGCATGTTTCGAATGGTTCTGGAGTCATCCACGGTGAGCACTTTTTTCTTCATTGCCGGATCTCCTTAGCGAGCAGATGATCGATGTTCACGCCAATCAGTTGAAGGGTTTTCAGGAAAGCCTCGGAGGCCTTTCCAAATGAGAAGGGATGCTTGTCAGCTTCCCAGGCCTTGGCGGCTGCCATCAGGACCTGCACGCACTGAGCACCGACGCGCTCGACACCGGAGGCATCGATCGTCAAAGGGGCACCACGCAAAGAGAGAATATTGGCCTTGAGATTGGATGCCTCGTTCAGGTCCAATATCGCGGCCAGCTTCAGACTCTTCTGATCGCCTTTCTTACTTGCCATCATTTCTTTCCTTATGTCCCAAGGCTGCGGCAACCAGACCCGAATTTGGTTCCCAGGAGAACCATTCCCCCGGATGGATTGCCGAACTTTCCGCCCTTAACTTCCTTGTGTAGCGCATGGTGGTAAACAATCCCCTCACCCTCCGAGCCCCGCGATGTGGACCGGGAAACCAAAGTCGGCGGATTCGTCTTCCATCGTGTCCGGAGCGGCATAAGCGGTGGCATTCGCAACCGGTGCCCCCTGCTCGCGCTGGCCGGAGAGCTGGATGCGTCCGGCTGTACTGGGCGCCCGGCGGGTCTGCCGCTCGATGTGAAATTCACGGATCGTCGCGCCCAGTTCCAGGATGACCTTGTGCAAATCGTCCGTGCCCTGGCTCGACTGGCGCGCTATAGTTGCTGTGTTGCCGATATCGGCACCGAGCGCCGCGACCGTTCCGGCAATGCCGGCGAGTTCTGTGGCCTGGCGGTCGGTCCTTTCGGCCATGTCGGAAACGGTTCCGCTGATATCGCCGACCTGAAGCACGATGTCGGCGATCGCACCTTGCGTCTTCGCCACCATTTCCACGCCGGCTTCAACCTGGTTTTTCGTCGTCGCAACAAGCGTCTTGATTTCACGGGCGGCGTCGGCGGAGCGCTGTGCGAGTGCGCGCACTTCCTGGGCGACGACGGCAAAGCCGCGGCCACTGTCGCCGGCACGGGCAGCCTCGATCCCGGCGTTCAGCGCCAGAAGGTTCGTCTGGAAGGCGATCTCGTCGATCGCGCCGATGATGTGGCCGATCTGCTCGGCAGATGCTTCGATGTCGGCCATGGCGGAAATCGCCTGTCCGACGACCGCGCCACTCGATTCAACGGAATTTCGGGTCGCGGCCACCGTGGCTTCGGCGCGCTTCGTCTGACCGGCACTTTCGCGCACGCTGCTGGTGAGGTCCTGCAGGGCACGGCTCGTCTCGTCCAGCGCACCGGATTGATCCTCGGCGCGGTTCGCATAGGTGCGGGCAGTTTCGGCCATGCGACCGGTTGCGTCTCGGGCGACTGCGAGCTTCTCCTCGGAGGAGAGGAAGGCGGTCTGGAGCTGCTCGAGCGCCTCGTTCATGCGGCCTGCGAGGTCCGCATAGGCTTCCGGCACATCTACTGCCGTGCGGGCGGTCAAATCGCCTGATGCCAACGCGTCGACGACCGGGCGGAAGACGCTCTCGAACTCGGCGCGATCATGCTCGCGCTGCGCCGCGAGATCGCGGTGGTGTTTCAGGCGCAATTCGTTGAAGCGAAGCGATACCGCTATCTCGACATCGACCATCACCAGTCGCACCAGGGCAGCCACCAGATCGGACACCTCGCGCTGGCGACGACGGCTCGATGGCAACAGGCCGGAGCCTGTCGCGTCGGCGATCGCGCTCGTTACTAGGTGTTCCAGAACCACCGCGTGACCCGCCACATGCCAACGAGGATCGAGACCCATGCGGCTTTCGCTGTCGGACAGAACCTTCACCCGTTCGGCATAGAGCGCATCGAAACGGGCATCGGTGAGGACATCCCAGTGGGATGAAAGAAGATCATGAAGCCGGTCATACTGGCGTTCGCTGCTGAACACACGCGCCGCATCCGGAGAGGACTGCAGCCGCTGGAAAAGATCGCGAAGTGCCGTCTTCAAGGGCTGCGAAAGAGTATGACGGTTCTGCCGGAGAAGCTCGCACTGCGCCTCGTCGAGGCCGGCAAAGCGCAAGCGATCACGCAGGCTGCCCGCCTGTGATCCCGTCGCCCGCTCCGTGGACATCCCCTGACCCGTCATTCGTCCCGCACTATGGCCGCCTATACGGCGGACCTTCCGTCGCTCGACAGTGCTGCAGGCCAGATGGCGGACGAAGGAATTCTGGGGAACCCGTTCCCGCTGCCGTCCGCATCATGGTCTGCCAGCTCATCGAACTGTTTCCATGTGAAATACAGACCGGACCAGAACCGGTACGACGGGATGGCGTCATGCCCGAAGGAAACTCTCAAGCGAGTCCCACTCCGACGTGTCTCCCAATCTTTATGGTTAATTCCTTGCTTGAAGGTTAATGAAATCTCCACTTCAAGCCGCAATCTCTAATATGAGAAAATAACGTTGTATTCCCATATGCCTGAGGTTGCAGCCGGCGGAACAAAGCCCGTCTCCGCGTCGTTGCGCCGAAAAGCGACAGGAGTGGAACGTGAGCGCACGGGCTATCTGGAAAGGGCATCTTGCCATCGGCGATCTCGGATGCGCCGTGGCTCTCTACTCGGCGGTCAATGCTCAGGAGCGAACCTCATTCCACATCATCAACCGAGACACGGGGAACCGCGTCCGACGCGAATATGTCGACGAAGACAGCGGTCGCCCCGTCGGCAAGGACGATCTGGTCAAGGGGTATGACACGGCGGAGGGCCAGACGGTCATCCTCGAGCCCGACGAGATCCGCGATGCTGTCCCCGAAAGCGACAAGCGGCTGGAGCTGTCGGCCTTTCTGGATTGCGACAAGATCGACACCCTCTACCTGGAGCGCCCGTATTTCCTGGCGCCGGCCGACCGGCAGTCCGTCGAGGCCTATGATCTGATCCGCAGCACGATGGAGACGAAGGGTGTCGCTGCCGTTGCCCGGACAGTGTTGTTCCGCAGAGTTCGCAGCGTCCTTGTGCGGCCCCACGGGCGGGGGATGATCGCCACGACACTCAACTACGACTACGAGGTGCGGGATCCGGCCGAGAGCTTTTCCGACATCTCCAAGGTTCGCATCGACAAGGAGATGATGGATCTCGCGCGGCACATCATCGGCACGAAGATGGGTGAATTCGACCCGAGCCAGTACGAGGACCGCTACGAGGCGGCCCTGACCGAACTCGTGAAAGCCAAGATTGCCGGGCGCAAACCGAAGAAGCTGCCGAAACGGAAGCCGGAGAATGTCACAAGCCTGCTCGATGCGCTGCGCAAGAGTGCTGGAGCCAAGGAGGAGAAGTCGGAACCGAAGCGGAAGACGGCCGCCGCATCGACGACGAAGCAGAAGAAGGCGAGCTGACATGTCGCTCTCCGAATATCGTCGCAAACGCGACTTCAAGGCCACGCCGGAGCCGAAGGCCGCAAAGGCCACGAGCAAGGGCAATAGCTTCGTCATCCAGAAACATGCGGCGAGACGCCTGCATTACGACCTGCGTCTGGAGATGGACGGCGTGCTGAAAAGCTGGGCCGTCACGCGCGGTCCGAGCCTGGTGCCGGGCGACAAGCGGCTGGCGGTGCATGTGGAGGATCATCCCCTCGCCTACGGCGATTTCGAAGGCGTCATTCCGCCCGGACAATACGGATCCGGTGAGGTGATCGTATGGGACCGCGGCACCTGGGAACCGATCCATGACATGCGCAAGGGCTATAAGAAAGGCCACCTCGAATTCACGCTGAAGGGCGAGAAGCTTGGGGGACACTGGCATCTGGTGCGCATGGCACGCAAGGAAGACGAAACACGCGAGAACTGGCTGTTGATCAAGGGAGAAGACGAGGCCGCACGGCAGCCTGATGATCCCGATATCGTCGAGGAAAAGCCGTTTTCGGTAAAGAGCGGCCGATCGATCGAAAGCCTGAAGGGCGATGGCAAGGCTGCGGTCTGGAACTCGCGGAAGACTGGAGCGAAGAAAGCCAAACGGCCTGCCGAACGCGGAGGATCGTCCTCGCCAAACGCAGCCTCGATCAAGGGTCGCAAGGCGGGCAGCTTGCCGGACTTCCTGGCGCCGGCGCTCGCCACCCTCGTGAAGACAGTGCCGAAAGGAAGCCGGTGGCTGCACGAGATCAAGCTGGACGGCTACCGGATCCAGGCGCGGATCGATCATGGCCGGGTGCAGCTCCTGACGCGGACGGGGCTCGACTGGACGGAGCGCTTCGGCGAGCGGATCGCATCGGCCCTCAAGGGGCTGCCTGTTCAGACGGCGCTGCTCGACGGTGAGATCGTGGTCGAAAGCGGCAATGGCAGCAGCGACTTCTCTCTACTTCAGCAGGATCTGAGCGATGGTCGCGATGATCGTTTCGCCTACTATCTTTTCGACATCATGCATCTCGATGGCATGGATCTGACCGGTGCCTCGCTCAGGGACCGCAAGGCTCTGCTGGAGCCCTTGATCAGCGAGGCCGGCATACCGCTCAGGTATTCCAGTCATTTCGACGAGAGCGGCGATCTCGTCCTCAAACATGCATGCCGCCTCAGTCTCGAAGGGGTGATCTCCAAGGTCGCCGATGCGCCGTACCGATCGGGCCGTGGGCGGGAGTGGGTCAAGTCCAAATGCACGGCCCGCCAAGAACTGGTCATCGGGGGCTATGTGCCGTCTTCCGTATCCGACAAGGCCATCGGCTCTCTGATCATGGGCGTCAACGAGGCGGACGGACTGCGGCATGTCGGGCGTGTCGGTACCGGATATAGCCGAACGGTGGCCCGACAGGTGTTCACCAGGCTCCAGCCGCTGTTGCGCGACAAGAGCCCGTTCAAAGACAAGCTGACGGGTGCCGAACGCAAAGACGCGGTTTTCGTCGAGCCGGAACTCGTCGCCGAGATCGAGTTTCGTGGATGGACAGGAGACGCTCACCTGCGCCATGCCTCCTTCCGGGGCCTGCGCGAAGACAAGGCCGCACGGGACGTGGTCCAGGAGGAACCGACAGGAAGGGGCTCTGCCAGGAAATCCGGCCCTGGCAATACTGGCTCGGCTGCAGAGAAGAAGCAGAGGGCGGCCGCGCAGGCGGCGCGCCGCGACATCACCCTTACGCATCCCGACCGGCTCTACTGGCCGGAGGCAGGTGTCACTAAGGAGGGGCTTGCGGACTACTACGCTCTGGTCTGGCCCCGGATCGCTCCGTTCATAGTAGACCGACCCCTCGCCTTGCTGCGATGCCCAGAGGGACATGAGAAGACGTGTTTCTTTCAGAAACATGGATGGCGCGGCATGCGCAAGGAGATCATCACCATCCGCGACCCACAAGACGACGAGGGTCACGTCGGCATCCACGATATTGAGGGGCTGCTGTCCCTGGTGCAGGGGGCTGCGCTGGAAATCCACCCCTGGGGCTCACGGGCCGGCGATCTCGAGCGTCCGGATATGGTGAATATCGATCTCGATCCTAGTCCCGATGTCACCTGGGAGCGGGTGATTGACGCGGCCTTCGAGGTGCGTCAACGATTTGAGGACATGGGCCTTACAGGTTTCGTCAAGACTTCGGGTGGGAAAGGCCTGCATGTGGTGGCGCCCCTCAAACCGAAGGCGAAATGGCCTGACGTCAAGGCGGCGATGAAAACACTGGCGGACAGCATGAGCGCTGACAGTCCGACCGATTATGTCTCGACGGTCAGCAAGGCGAAACGCAAGGGCAAGATCCTGATCGACTATCTGCGCAACGGCCGGGGTGCGACGGCGGTTGCGCCCTATTCCACGCGCGCCCGGCCCGGGGCGCCCGTGTCGATGCCGCTCTCGTTCGAGGAGCTCAGCCCCAACATACTGCCCAACCATTTCACGGTCGAAAACGTGCCGACACGGCTGGCGAGCCTCGATGCCGATCCGTGGGACGACTTCCGCAAGGCGGAAGCGCCGCTGGCATTCACCGCCGGGAGAACGAGAAAGACCCGCTAGGAAACGCTACTTCCGCGCCGTCTTTTTCTCCGAAGCGAGGCTTCGCTTGAGGGCTTCCATGATGTCGATGACATTGTCCTTGCGCTCCGGCTCCGCCGCCTTCTTCGGTTTCGTCCGCTTGGACTTCTTCGTGCGGCTTTCGATGATTTCGTGCAGGCGCTCCTCGACCGGATCGCGTACGAGTTTCGGATCCCAGTCTCTCAGGCGCGCTTCCATGAGCTTCTTCATCATGGTTTTGGCGCTGCTCGCGACGTCGGACCGGCCGGCCTCCTTGAAGAAAGGATCGGGTTCGCGAACCTCGTCGCCGTAGCGCATCGTCCAAACGACCATTCCATCGTCGCGGGGGACGAGAAGCACGGCGTGTTCGCGCCGGTAGAGCACCAGACGGGCGATGCCGCCGGTATCGGTCTTGCGCATCGCTTCGCGGATGACGGCGAAGGCTTCCTCGCTCACCTTGTCGGCGGGCGCCAGATAATGCGGGCTGTCGTACCAGATCCAGCCGATCGAACTGCGCGGGACGAAGCTTTCGATATCGATTGTCCGGGTGCTTTCCAGCGCCACATCCTCGAGCTCGTCATCCTCGAACAGGACATAATCGTCCTCGGCTCGCTCGTAGCCTTTCACCTGATCCTCATCATCGACGGGCTTGCCGGTTTCGGCGTCGACATAACGGCTGACGACCCGGTTGCCGGTCTTGCGATTGATGTTGTGAAAACGAAGCTTGTTGCTTTCGGTGACGGCGGGTGTCATGGCCACCCGACAGGTGACGAGGGACAGTTTCAGATAGCCTTTCCAGAACGCGCGCTGCGCCATTTGCCCTACCTCCCGAACGCCATCCAGCCGCGGCACTGCCCCGGAAAACGCCCTCGGCACGGAACAGTTCCGATCAGCGCTCAAATCGCCAGTTGCAACGGGAACCGTTTGCCCCCGATGGCGTTCATCTCTTGCCTGTTCCTCTCCAATGATGAGCCGGAGGATTTGAAGTCGGTATGGGGGTATCGAAGACAGATCTGACCGGGGAGCCGGCGGGTGCGACGAGACCGCGCTCGGCCGAGGACGATTGCGTGCGGAACGGGCATTGGGCGACGACGGAGAATTGCCATGCCTGAACGAGATTATGACTGGATTGCCCGGCGAGCCTATTCGCTTTGGGAAGAGGAAGGCCGTCCCGATGGTCGGGACGAAGCGCATTGGCAGACAGCACTCACCGACTGGGAAACCCTCCAGGCGGCGGCACGCCAGACCACGGCCAAGTCCGGCCAACGGATCGCAGCGGCCCAAACGTCGGCGGAGAACGAGGGGCTTGTCATCACCGAGGAGCCGGTCCTTCCGGCCAAAAAGGCTTCAAGGAGCCGGAAAGGGTGACCAAGGTGGCAGGAGTCGATCTTTCACTGGCGCTCAGCCGGGCGCAATTCATCCAGCGTGTGCGGGAAGCCTATCATCGGGATGAGGAGGAGCATGGACCGCGCCGGCATTACCCGACACGAGTTCCCCTGCATGTGCTGGCGGTAACCTCGGAAATCTATCCGCTGGTCAAGACCGGCGGTCTGGCGGACGTCACTGGAGCGCTGCCGAAGGCGCTTTCCTCCTATGGCATCGAGACCCACACGCTCGTGCCTGGCTATCCGTCGATCCTCGCGCTCGCCCGTCTTCATCCGCCGCTCATGGAGTTCGACGATCTTCTCGGCGAGAAGGCGACCTTGCGCCATCTGGAGATCGACGGTCTCAGCCTCTTCGTCCTTGATGCGCCCGCGCTCTACGATCGTCCAGGCGGTCCCTATGTCGACGAACATGGCGTCGATCATGCCGACAACTGGAAGCGGTTTGCGGTTCTTTCGCTTGCCGGCGCCGAGATTGCGGCCGGGGTCCTGCCAGGCTGGAAGCCGGATCTCGTCCACACCCACGATTGGCAGTCTGCACTGACCTCGGTCTATCTGCGGCAGATGGGCTCCGCAGTGCCCGTCGTGCTCACCATCCACAACCTCGCCTTCCAGGGACAGTATTCGGCATCGCTTTTGCCGCAGATCGGCCTGCCGCCGGAGGTCTATTCCGTCGAACAGATGGAATATTTCGGCGACATCAGCTACCTCAAGGGTGGCCTGGTGACGGCAGACCACATCACCGTCGTCAGCCCCACTTATGCGCGGGAAATTCTTTCGCCGACCTTCGGCATGGGATTGGACGGCGTGCTGAACGCGCGTATGGACAGACTGCAGGGGATCGTCAACGGGATCGACAAGGAGGTCTGGAATCCGGCCACGGATCCTTACCTGCCTTTCCGCTACGACGTGAAGACGGTGCGCAACAAGAAGAACAACAAGGCTCTGCTGCTCGAGCGCTTCAATCTGGAGCCGGGCGACGGGCCGCTCTTTTCCGCCGTTACCCGCATCACGTGGCAGAAGGGCATGGACATGCTGGCCGAGGTCGCGGACGAAATCTTCTATCGCGGCGGCCGGCTCATCGTGCATGGCCAGGGTGACCACGACATTGAGGATGCCTTGAAAGCGACTGCAGCGCGTTTCCCCGGACGCATGGCGGTGTCGGTCGGCTACAGCGAGCCCACGGCGCATCTTATTCACGGCGGCTCGGATGCCATCATCCAGCCTTCGCGTTTCGAGCCGTGCGGCCTGACACAGCTCTATGCGCTGCGTTACGGCTGCGTGCCGGTGGTGTCACGTACCGGAGGCCTGTCCGAGACGATCATCGACGCCAATGATGCGGCGATTTCAGCTCGCGCGGCCACCGGCTTCCAGTTCCATCCGGTTCGACCGGAGGGCCTGCGCCATGCCTTGCGTCGCGCAGTCGATGCCTATGGCGACAAGCGACAGTGGGCAAGGCTGCAGTTGCAGGCAATGCGTGCCGACTATTCATGGGATCGCAGTGCCGAAAGCTATGCCGAAGTTTATGGTCGTCTGACGGAAACCGGTGCCGAGCTCCGTCACTGACCCTTGAAGCAATTCTACATAAACAGAGGGCCCGGATGATACCGGGCCCTCTGTTCGTAATCGGCTGCAATATCAGGGATTGGCCTGCCCATCGGGCCTGCTCTGGCCGGCACCCCCGGTCCCTGTCTGCGGGGTGGGGTCCCTATCGGCTTCCATCGCCGGCAAGGTGTCGGGAGCCACGTCTTGCTGTGAGCCGGTGGAATTGCTGCTGCTGTTGTTGCCGCCATCGCCGCAAGCCGTCAGCAGTCCAAGGACGGCGAGTACGGCCGTCGTTCTCTTCACGTTCATCTCCAATCCTCTCTTTGATAGTCGCCATCGCCATTAACGCGCTCGCGAAAGGCGATGGTGCGTTCGAGCGCTGCAATGTCATCGCTGCTCGCAGGTACCGGGTCTTCGGCGATGGCCTCAAGCACAGCGGGATCGATCGCGCCAGAGCGGATTGCCTGGCGCAGTGTTTCGCGTGTCTGCCGTTCTGCTTCCAATTGGGCGAATAGCGCGACAATCAGCCGGTCACGCGGATCGGGAAAGCGACGCCAGCGTGGCGGGCGCACCGTCTCGGACATGATCCACTCCTTTTCGACAGAAGAAATTGCTCCTTCAGGAAACATTTGGGGCGTCCCAATGTTCCCCTTCCCATCGATGACCAACACAGGGAGTAGACATAGTGGACAGCGATTTGAAGACGCTGGAGGCCCGGCTGAACGCGCACCGGGAAATCCTGGTCTCGCTGCTGAGCGAAATCCTGATCTCACCAGAGGGCGCTCCCGAACTGCTGCGCAATCTCGAACAGGAAGTGCTCCTGCGCGACGGCGCAGAAGATCCCGGCGTAGAGCCGTCTGCCGGGATCGGGCGCGGTCATGAAAAGGGTGAAGCGATCCGGGATATCCTCGACACGGCCAAAGCGCGCGCAGAGGCCCTGAGGCGAACGGCAAGCGATCTCAATCAACCGAACGGTTTCACAGAGGCAATGAAGGAGAAGGAATGATGATGATCAGAGAGATGGTGACGAAGTGGCTTGCGCATATGCGCAAGCCCAAGCGTGACACAGCGAGCAAGGAACATCGGCAGGTTGCTATGCCATTGCGCGCCGACCTGCCGCTTCGGGAGCGCTCCCGCTCGCTCGTGGCGGTCCCCGCACAAATCAATGGTGCGCGGATGGGGTCAGGAAAATTCTGACCTGATCAACCGACCTAATCAACGGCGGTTGGTCTGTTCTCGGATGTCGAAATTGGCGTCCCAGTCTTTCGGCTTGTCTTCCTTCCCCGGAGGCCACTTGTTGACCGTGGCGTCTTCGGACCCTGTCACCACGGTCGGCTTAGCGCTTGCGACACCGTCGCTGTCGCCGCCGGCCTGCGTGCCAGCGAACTGCCCCTTCGCGTCGTCATGGATTTTAGCCTTGTCAGCTTCCCGGCGCTTGTCAGTCATGGTCAATCCTCCAAAGTGGTCATCATCAACCCGATGACGCACCGAAAGGTTCCTGTGCCAGCCTAGTCGGTGGACCCGGCGAGGAAGGAAGAGAGCGGCGCGACCAGCGTCCAGCGCAAGCCGGCGGGATCGAAATCGATCGTGACATCGCCGGCAAACGCGCTTGCCGCATGGCGCTCGATGACGGTCGATCCGAAGCCACGCCGTGTGGGCTTCGTGACAGGCGGACCGTATTGCTCGATCCATTGCAGCCGAAGTCGAGGCTCTTCCTCCTGCGTCTCGGGCTCCAGCACCTCCCATTCGATGCGAAGCCGGCCTTCGAGAACCGATAGAGCCCCGTATTTGACGGAGTTGGTCGCCAGTTCATGAAAAACCAGGCCGAGATTCTGGACGGCGTTCGCGTTGACCAGCAGATCCGGACCGCGACGATGGATGCGATCCACCGATCCCGTGACGGTGGTCAGTTGCAAGTCAACGAGCGACGCCAGCGGAATACCGCCCCATTGCTGCTTGGCAAGCGCTTCGATCGACCGTGCAAGCCCCGCCAGGCGCCCGCTGACGGCCCGCTGAAACTCCTCGACGTCATCGGTGCCGCGGGCCAGCTGCCGCATCATCGCCTGGACCAGCGAGAGGATGTTCTTGGTGCGGTGAACGAGCTCCTGCAGAATGAAGTGGATGCGTTCTTCCGCCTCTGCCCTGTCGAAGGAAGCATTCGACAGAGCCACAGCCACCTGGTTTGCCTCGAGGATCTTGGTGCGCTCCGGCGAGACGATCTCACCATGACCGATGCGCTCCGCCATGCATGCAATCCTTCGGATCGCCGAGCGCAGATGGTGGGCAGCGACCAGAACGATCGCAAGCAGCAAGGCCATGAGAACGAGGCTGCCGATCAGAAAGCTCTGCCAGAGGGAAATGAACGAGCTTTTGAGACTGTCTACGGGTCCCCAGACCAGAGCGCGCCATGGCCAGTCCGCAACTTTCGCGTATCCCATCAGATACTGTCGACCATTCTGGTAAAAGACGGCACTGTTGTTGGAGCCATACATCAGATCCAGCCAACTTTGCTCGATTTCAGTACCGGATGGCTTGTTCTCGGCGCCGTTCGACACGACGATCCGGCCATCGCCATCCACCAGCGCGGACGACCACCCGGCCGGCAACGCCTCGCGCGCGGCAAGGCTTGCAAGGCTTGCCGCATCCTGGGTGAGCACGACGGCGTTAATGCCGTCCGAAGTCCGCGCGGTGACAGGCATGGTCAGGTTGACCACCCAGCGCTCGCTCGTCGCGCCGAAGAAGACGCCCGAAAGCTCGACCTTGCCGGAGCGCAGGGCGGCCATCACCGAGTCCGGATTGGCCATGGGTTTCAGTGTGGCGCCCCAGGGCATCCGCGTGTTGAGGACTTGTACCCCGTCCCGCCGCGCCAGCATGACATAGAGAGAGCTCTCCTTGAGGCTTTCTCCGACGCGCGCATGGAATGCCTGCAGGTCGCCCTGCTGCAGCTCGACGGAATTCGCCACAAGGGCGAGCGTCGTTTCCATGTCGGCGATCTTGCGCTCGACGGCGCGGCTTATGGCCTGGGCATCGTCTGCCACGTCCGTGCGCATGGTCTGAAATTGCGATCGCTCGAGCTGCAACAGCAAAAAGGCGACAAAGGCGAGAAGCGGGACTGTTGCCAGAACGGCCATTGCGGCAAGGTATGAGCCGATCGACGCAGTCGGAAAGAGACCAGCGAACAACCTGCCAACGCGGTTCAAGGCACCGCCCTCCTGCAGCGAGGCCCAGAAATCATGGGGACTTCGGCGAACCAAATGCGCGTGCGGGCGTTAGGATGGTGACCGCGACACAGGAGGTTGCCATGATATTCAAGCCCCAGCGTTTCCATGGAGAGGCCCCCGAGGTGGCTGAAGAGTTTCCAGCCGAGGCTGAGCTCGAGCAACGGGTCGCCGACGCGCTGGCCGCTTCTGACGGTGTGGGGGCGGAAGGCCTTCGCGTCGTGGCGACCGGCAAGGAGATCTTGCTGTTCGGCGGCGTCGCGAAGCGCGAGGAGATGGACAGGGCCGTGGAAGTCGCGCTTGCGGTCCCAGGGGTCGAAAAGGTCACGGTCCGGATGGAAAGCGGCGAAGCGCCATGACACTGGGGAATGGGTCACGCACGTGCCGCGGCGTCGCATAGCGGCCGAACGCCGGGGACAGGCTGCACGCCACTCCCAAGGACCCGCCGGGATCACCTTTGCGTCAATCGGTTTCACCTATATTCCGATTTTTCTGGCCAGACGAAACGTCAGGCGCGTCCACCCATGCCGGTCGTGCCGTCCGGCCCCCATGCCTGCGCAATGCCGGCAATCTCCTGCATACGTCCCCGCAAATCCTGCTGGCGCAGAACCGTCACTTTGCGGATGGAGACTTTGCTCGCGGAATATTCTCGCGCAGCTTCCACCGCGAGCCGATAGCTCGGGTAAACGGCCGACTGTCCTTCCTCCGACAGAAAGCACCAGCCATTGGCTTGGGGAATAATATCGCAATACACCTCAGTCATGCCGCACTCCTCCTGATTTCACTAGAACGTGCGATCGGCTCGAGGGTTCCTGCCAAGGTGCAGTTTTTTTACGTCAGGGCCTTTTAGCCGCAGGCTACAATCAGGCTTGCCGCGGGAAAGCGTGAGAGATCCCGGATGTCTGACTGAGCTTCGGGCGGCATGGCATGGATGGTGGCTCCATGGACCGGCGGCAGCGTTGCAATCTCATCGCTGAAATTTGCCCGCAACTGCCAGCGATGCTCCCCCAGCTGCCAATCGATTGCCAGCCTCCCCTCCTCCGCCATCAGCACAAGGCCGACGCCGCCGCCGACATCTGCAAGCAGAGGCATCAGGTGACGCTTTCGTTTTTCGATCAGGTCACGGCAGATGGTTCGTGAAACCATCCCTCGTTCGGTTTCAGCCTCCTCCCAGTCGAGCTTGGAGGCGATGAAGGTCTCGAGATCATTGGGGTCGCGAATTTCCTGAAGCTCGAGGTCTTCCGTGCCGAAAGCTTTGGCTTCCCGCAGTCGATCCTCGGGAGAGTTCTGATCGAGATCCGGAGGGTAGTCGCTGAAAAAGAAGAACCTGCCGCGTGATCGAAATTCATCGCCCATGAAGAGCATCGGAATCTGCGGCGCGAGCAGCAAGATCGCCATTAACCGCTCGGCAAGATCGGGGTCGATGAGGCTCCACAAGCGATCGCCGCGGCCGCGATTGCCGATCTGATCGTGGTTCTGCAGAAAGTTGATGAAGGTGACGGGCGGCAGGTGGCCGCTTGGTTCGCCCACCAGTGCATCGCCTTTGCCCTCGATCCGCTCACCCTGGATGGCGAAGCCGGTTGCGAGCGTCTTTGCGATGCGTGGCCAGAAGTTCTGGGCGAAAACCTTGAAATGCCCAACATGCTCGCCGGTGGCCCAGGCATGGATGAGGTGGTGATAGCCATCATTCCAGACCGCATCATAGAGGCGGACTGCGTTGTCTTCGCTTCGCTCGTGGAGCGCGGTCATGTTGCGGCTGTCTTCGACCACCAGATGGACGTGACGCCCCGGCAAAGTCTTGCGGATAAGAAGCGCCAGCTCTTCGACGAAGTGCTCGTCGCTGTCTGCGTCTTCAATCCGGTCGACAGCATCGAAGCGGAGGCCGTCGAGGGCAAATTCTTCCAGCCAGTAAAGCGCGTTTTCCGCGATGAGGTCACGCATCGGCTTGCGGGACACATCCGGCCTCGGTCCCCAGGGGGTGCCTTCAGCCATGAAGAGATCCGGCGCGTAGACTTGCAGATGATTCCCATCGAGCCCCAGGTGATTGTAAACGACATCGAGCATGACCATCAGACCGAGGCCATGGGCGGCATCTATGAAGGCCTTCATGTCATCGGGGGAGCCATAAGACGGATGGGGCGTGTAGAGAAGTACGCCGTCGTAACCCCAGCCGCGCTTACCCCCGAAGGCGGCAACGGGCATCAATTGAACCACTGTCACCCCAAGATCTGCAAGGGCAGGCAATCTTGCCGCTGCCGCCGCAAATGTGCCTTCGTCGGTGAAAGTCCCCACGTGGATTTCATAGACTACGGCTTCAGACCAGGGACGGCCCGTCCAGCCTCTGTTCTTCCAGCGATAGGCGGTCGGATCGACAACGAGCGACGGACCGTGAACATCCGATTTCAGAGCGCGGCCGGCGGGATCGGGCACATGTCTCCCATCCGGGAGCACGAAGGCATAAGGCGTCCCTGGCGCGACGTTGGTCGCGAGGAGCTCCCACCAGCCATCGCCCATGGCCGTCATCGGCACCTCTTCATCGATCAGGCGAAGGTTGAGTGTCTCGATGCCCGAGGCCCACAAGCGAAACCTCACCTCGCCGGCAGCGATGTATTCCGCGCCCCAGCTTTTGGGAAACACCCGGTATTCCGGATCGACCGGACGCTCGTCTTCGGGCCTTGATCGCTGTTCGTCCATCCGCTCGCCTTCTCCCTCAGTTCATCCGGTGGATCGAACAATATGGACAAGGGTAAAGTTCCGGCACGGATGCGAGGAGCGCAGAACGGCGGCAATGAGGGCTGCCGGGTTTTCAGGAACAAAGTCGAGGGCGGCGGAATTGCTTCTTCATGATGCCGAACCCGGCCACATTCCGCGGCGGGCGGTTCTCAGGGAGATGATCATGACCACCCCAAACCCTTCGACGCCCTATGACGACCAGCCCCCGATGCCTGCTCCGACCTGGGCTCCGGAAGTCCCCATCGAGGAGCCGCAGCCGGACGTCTTGCCGGACGAGGTGCCGACACCCAATCCCGACGAGACGCGCGATCCGCCCGTGACGGAGCCGTCGCCTATCTGACACCCTTGTGTCGACGCGGGCCTCAACGCAGGCCCGCGACCCTCTCCCAGCTTTTCTTGCCCGCGACCCAATTCTGCCAGTCGGCGACCGAGCCATAGAAGACATTCAGATCGATCTTGCCATTGACGCCCTGGGAGAGGCCGGAGCCGGAATACTGCCAGAAGACCCACTTGCGGCCCGGATAGACCTTGGACGGATGGGCCGCGACCGAGCGGAGCCAGAAGGGGTAGTCGAGGAAGTGGCCGCGCAGATTGTCCTTGTAGAAGTCGGGGGCCGTGTAGATGACCGGCCGCTTGCCGTAATGCCGCTCGAGACGATCCATGAAGACCTGCATCTTTTCGCGCGCCTTTTCCGGCGAGAGGCGGAAGCGGCAGCTGGATTCGCCGTTGTATTCGACGTCTATGACCGGCGGCAGGGCATCCGGATCACGCGGGACGTTGCGGATGAACCAATCCGCCTGCTCCGAGGCGACGCGGCACCAATAGAAGAAGTGGTAGGCGCCGCGCTTGACTCCCGCCTCCTTGGCCCGCTTCCAGTTGGTGTGAAACATTGGATCGAGATGGTCGCCACCATCAGTCGCCTTGATATAGGCGAAGTTGGCGCCCTGGCTGCGTAGCGTCTGCCAGTCGATATTCCCCTGCCAGCGCGAAACGTCCACGCCGTGCACGGCATGATGCTTCGGTGTCACCTTGCCGAAGTTGATCGGCTTGGCATCGCTGAAGCGCTGATTGAAAACGCGATGGCGTCCGTTGGAGCGCTCAGTCGGGTCGCGGGGGGCAAGGACCGCGCGTATCGGCGACGACAGCATGGCCATTGGCCGCTGGTTGGGTACGGGCATGCCGGCGGTCATCTGCGGCGTATCGAAATGCGCCTGGTTCGGCGTGTCTCCAGCCCAGGACAAAGCCTGCGGGTCACTGCCGGATGTCGACGCTACGGATGCAATGGAACCTGTTTGCTCGTCGACGGCGACGGCAGGTGTCGGGGCCGCGGCAGTCTGAACCTGTTGGGGCGCCCGCTTTGAGCCAAGTTGCAGGGCTTCTATCGGATTGGTGCGAGCACTGCAGCCGGCAAGCACCAGACAGCCGATGAGGAGCGAAGGGACAACCTTGGAACGCATGGCACAAGAACTCAAACTAATGCCGGGCGCATTCGAAGTCGGACACCCGGGGGCCTCTGGGAATTGCTAACAAAGCTTTACCGGGAAAAGGTGAATGCAATCTTTACGGGCCGAGCCCAGGTGCCGTGCTTTGAGTTCGAATGTCCGCTCTTCACAGAGATGTGCACCGCGCCGGCGATCTCGATTGTTTCGCGCGCCGTAGAACAAGGTGTTCGGTTTTTCGTGGTGCCCGGGGAACGACAGCCATGCCTTCACGACGCGCTTTTCTGATGACTTCGTTTTTTGTCCTGGCGAGCAAGCCTGCGCGCAGCGCCGATCCCTGGGAGGCGTGGCGCGCCAAGCGGGCCTTCGTGCTTCTGCGGCATGCGATCGCGCCTGGAACGGGTGATCCTGCCGGCATGCGCCTGGGCGATTGCAGCACGCAGCGCAATCTCTCCAATGAGGGCCGGTCCCAGGCGCAGCGCATCGGCTCCTTGCTGCGCGAAAACGGGATCGACAGGGCGGCGGTCCATTCGAGCGAATGGTGTCGATGTCTCGATACCGCACGTCTACTGGACCTCGGGCCGGTGTCGCCGCAGCCGCTTCTCAATTCCTTTTTCGGCCGAGCGGAGAATGGCGCGACACAGACGGAAGCTTTGCGAACTTGGCTGTTAAGCCCGCCTGCGGACCTACCTCTTGTGCTCGTCACGCATCAGGTGAACATCACGGGGCTGACATCGATCGTCCCGCGCAGCGGCGAGCTCGTCTTAACGTCCATCAATCCAGCCGGCGCGGTCAGCGTCATCGGCCGGCAGTCCGCCGGGGCATGACAGGAAAAATCATGCGGCACAAATGGGGACCGCGCGTGATGAAAGGACTTGAAACAGGCTTAGGTGCGGCGGCAATCCAGACATGCCCCGGCGGACGCGCCGGCAGGGTCGGCGGTCGCATATTTCTCCAAATGCGGGCATGACGGGAGTCTAAAATCTGCATCGATCGGTGTCCCCGCGCATTCTGCCCTGTCAATGGGAACAATCCCGAGGTGTCATCGCAGTCACGGCAAAATCGTGCACGCTGTGCTGGCCTCGCAGAGTTGGCAGGAAGCGCGAAGTTCGGCTGCCTCAGGGGTGCTTCAACAACTCTTCTGCCTGCACAGTGTGACACTTGCGCCGATCGCGCCGCACAATACGATGGGGAGCAGAAAAAAGCGCAGAGGGCATTTCATGGACGAACCGCACGACACCAGCCAACTCGAGATGGTGGTCCTGATGACACCCGACATGGCCAATTTTTCCGGCAAGGTGCATGGCGGCGCGCTGCTCAATCTGCTCGATCGGGTGGCCTATTCCTGCGCTTCGCGCTACTCGCAGCAATATGCGGTGACCTTGTCGGTGGATCAGGTCGTGTTTCGCCAGCCGATCCATGTCGGCGAGCTTGTGACGTTTCGGGCGTCGATCAATCATGCCGGTCGGACCTCGATGGAAGTGGGCATTCGGGTCGAGGCCGAAAACATCCGGACCGGCGAGCGGCGGCACACGAATTCCTGTTACTTCACGATGGTCGCTGTCGATGCCGAAGGCAGACCGACGGCTGTCCCTCCCTATGCGGCGCAAACCGACATTCGCAAACGCCGCCAGCGCGCTGCCGAAACACGACGGGCGCTGCGTCTGGAGTTCGAAGCGCGCTTCAGGGAAGCGAGCCTGACAGCGGACGAAACGCTTCCAGCGAACTGAGTAGCCGTCCCCTTGCCTTGACTTTGTTTGAGCCTTGGCCAAGTCCGGGGTGACGATCATTGTGAGTGAGGGTGGATAGAATGCAGAAGCTTTTCGATCTTTCGGGCCGACGGGCGCTGATCACCGGGTCATCTCAAGGCATCGGCTTCGCCCTCGCCTCCGGCTTGCAGCAGGCCGGCGCGGAGATCGTGCTTAACGGACGCAGTCTGGACAAGCTCGAGGTGGCTGCAGCCAAGCTTGGATCCGGGGCGAGGGTCCTGCCGTTTGACGTGACCGATCATGTGGCCGTGCGTGAGGCAGTCGACCGCTTCGAGGCGGACGTCGGTCCGATCGACATCCTCGTCAACAATGCCGGCATGCAGCATCGGGCGCCGCTGGAAGACTTCCCGGCCGAAGCGTTCGAAAAGCTGCTGGCCGCGAATATCTCGAGCGTTTTCAATGTCGGTCAAGCTGTCGCGCGTCACATGATCGGCCGCAGGCGCGGCAAGATCATCAATATCGCCAGCGTCCAGACGGCACTCGCACGTCCGACGATCGCGCCCTACACCGCGACCAAGGGAGCCGTCGGGAACCTCACCAAGGGGATGGCTACCGATTGGGCACGGCATGGGCTGCAATGCAATGCGATTGCGCCCGGCTATTTCGAGACACCGCTCAACGAAGCCCTCGTGGCAGATCCGGAGTTCACGGCCTGGCTGTCGAAGCGCACGCCGGCGGGGCGTTGGGGCAAGGTCGAGGAATTGGCCGGGGCCTGCATCTTTCTCGCGTCCGACGCGTCGTCCTTCGTCAACGGCCATATCCTCTATGTGGACGGAGGCATTACCGCGTCCCTCTGAGCGCCCACCTGGAGGTATCTGTCTTCAGATCCGGGAGAAGGCCGCCAGCACCGTCCGTTCGGACTGCAGGAGATAGGCTTCCAAGGCGGCGGCGGCGCCCTTCGGGTCGCCCGCCACGAGTTTTTCGAGAATGGCCGCATTCATCTCGACATAGGGCGCGTGCAGCAGTTCGGGCTCTTTCAGCAGGCCGAAGCTCAAGCGCAGTTCGGCAGCGATCTGCGCATAAAAGCCCGTCAGTCTTTCACTGTCGGCCAGATCGACGATTGCTGCGTGGAATTTCATGTTCTCGCTACCGACCGCAGTCCAGTCGTTGAGCTTGCTCGCCGCACGGGCGGTCTCGACTGCCGCCTGCATGCGAGCAACTGCGGGATGGTTGGGATAGGCATTGGAAAGTGCCTGACACTCGACCAGGCGGCGAACGCGGTAGATATCGATGATCGAGGCCATGCTGGGCGTTGCGACGAAGACACCCCTGTTCGGTTCGTGCTGAAGCAGACCGTCTTTAGTCAAGAGCCGGAAGGCCTCGCGCAGCGAGTTCCGCGACACAGCAAAGTCGGCGCTCAGGGCAGCTTCCGACAAGCGCTGGCCGGGCTTTAGCTCTCCGCTGATCAATCTGTCGCGAATTGCTTCCGCCAGGCGTGGCGCCAAAGCCGCTGTCGTTTCCGTCTCTGCCATGCTCACTCCCCAAGGTGCCGGCCCCAAGGTGCCGGTTAGCCCGCTGCATCTTCACAAGCCATCCATCGATCGGTGGATAACTCCGCTGCCTTATCGTCCATGTGCGAAATCGCAGCAAGGCGGGAGCCAATCACGGCCAAAAATTGTTCTTGGACAGCGGGAAACTGCTTATCCGAGTATCAATTTGCTCAACATTGCGGCAATCGAGTAGAACGATCAAATAAAATCGTTGAACAATATTGACAGAATTGTGAAACCACGAGAGGCTACCCTTTGCAGGTGAACAACAAGCCCCGCGCAAAGCCGGGACAGGTCAACCGAGAGGGTAACATGGAACAGACTTCGACAGCTCCCGATGGAGCCGCATCCGGCGGTATGTCCGCAAAGACGCGCCGCGGCGCCTTGATCGCCGCAATCTTTCTCATGGCGACGTCCGCCATCGGGCCCGGTTTCATAACCCAGACCGCAACATTCACGACAAGGCTCGGATCCGCTTTTGCGTTTGCGATCCTCGCCTCGATCCTCATCGACTTCGTGGTCCAGCTGAACATCTGGCGGATCGTCACGCTGACCAAGATGCGCGCCTCCGACATCGCGAACGCCGCCATTCCCGGCACCGGCTATGTGCTGGCGATCCTCGTCATCGTCGGCGGGTTGTTCTTCAACATCGGCAATATCGGCGGCGGCGGCCTCGGCCTCAATGCGCTGCTGGGCCTCGACCCGAAACTGGGCGGCTCGATCAGCGCATTGCTTGCGATCGGCATCTTCCTGTCGCACCGAGCAGGTGTGGCGATCGACCGCGTCATCGTCGTCGCTGGCCTGATGATGATCGTATTGACCGTCTATGTCGCGTTTGTCTCGCAGCCGCCGGTGGGTGACGCCTTCTTCCAGACCTTCCTGCCGAGCACCATTGATTTTGCGACGATTACGACGATCGTCGGCGGCACGGTCGGTGGTTACATCACCTATTCCGGCGCCCACCGTCTGCTCGACAAGGGCACGGTTGGTATCGAGAACCTCGGCGCTGTCAACCGCGCGGCCCTGACCGGCATCGCAGTCACCGGCGTCATGCGCTACGTGCTTTTCCTTGCCATCCTCGGCGTCGTCGCAAGCGGTGTCGTCATCGACGTCACCGGCGCTGGCGCCAACCCGGCGGCCCAGGCTTTCCAAGCGGCGGCCGGCGATGTCGGCATGCGCATCTTCGGTGCGATCTTCTGGGCAGCCGCCATCACCTCCGTGATCGGCGCGGCCTATACTTCGGTGTCCTTCGTCACCGTCTTCAAGAAGGACATGACCGAACGCGCCCGCAACATCGCGACCGTCATCTTCATCGCTGTCTCGCTGTTCTTCTACATCATCATCACGACGCCGCCGGCGCAGATGCTGGTCTTCGTCGGTGGTCTGAACGGCCTCATCCTGCCCATTGGCCTCACCATCTTCATCTATGCCGGCTGGGCGCGGTCCGACCTGATGGGCGGTTATCGCTATCCGCGCTGGCTGCTGATCCTGGGCGCTCTGACTTGTGCGCTCACCTGGTACATGGGCTACAAGTCGATCGGACCGATCTTCGCGCTGCTGACCGCGGCCTGAGAACGAGAACAGGGAGGAAGACATGACTGCCATCGATCTGAACAGCGACCTCGGCGAAAGCTATGGCGCCTGGGCCATGGGCGACGACGAGGCGATGCTCTCCATCGTCTCCAGCGCCAATGTCGCCTGCGGTTTTCATGCCGGCGATCCGCTCGGCATCATGAAGACTGTGAAGGCTGCCGCCGAGCGCGGCGTTTCAATCGGGGCACATGTCTCCTACCCGGATCGCGTCGGCTTCGGCCGCCGCGACATGGATGTCACCTCGGCGGAACTCACCGCCGACGTGATTTACCAGATCGGCGCGATCAAAGGCATCGCTGCGGCAGCGGGGGTCAGTGTCGGATACGTCAAGCCGCATGGGGCGCTCTACAACCGCATCGCCCATGACGCCAAGCAGGGACAGGCCGTGATCGACGGCATCAAGGCGATCGATCCTGATCTTGTGATGATGGGGCTTGCGGGGTCACCGATCCTCGAGCTTGCCCGTGCCTCCGGCCTCCAGGTTGTTGCCGAAGCATTCGCCGACCGTGCTTACACACCCGCCGGAGCTCTTGTTTCTCGTCGGGAGGCAGGTGCCGTCCTTCATGATGCCGAACTGATCGCCAGGCGCATGCTGCAGCTGGCACATGAGGGTACGATCGAGGCGATCGACGGGTCCACGATCAAGATCGATGCGCAATCGATCTGCGTGCATGGAGACAGCCCTGGCGCCGTCGCGATCGCACGCGAGATCCGCCAGGCCTTCGAAAAGGACGGCATTGTTGTGCGGTCCTTCCTGACGCGCTGACACTCCAACCAGAGGACATTCGATGATCAATCTCGACACACTGCGGCATGTCGATATGGCGGCAGCGCGGGCGGCCCGAGAGCGCTATCGCAGCGGCGCCATTGAGCCGACTTCGGGCGTGGCACCGGGCTTCACCCAGGCCAATATGATCGTGCTTCCACGCGACTGGGCCTTCGACTTCCTGCTCTATGCCCAGCGCAATCCGAAGGCCTGCCCGGTGCTCGACGTGTCTGATCCGGGCTCGCATGCGACCGTGCTTGCCAAGGGAGCGGACTTGCGTCGTGATGTGCCGCTCTATCGAATCTGGCGCGACGGCCAGCTTGCCGAGGAGGTGTCGGACGCAAGTGCAGCTTGGGCGGAGCATCCCGATCTCGTCAGCTTCCTGATTGGCTGCAGCTTCACCTTCGAAACGCCGATGATGGAGGCCGGCATCGAGATCCGCCACATCACCGACAAGTCGAATGTGCCGATGTATCTGACCAATCGGGCCTGCCGGCCCGCGGGTCGGTTGCAAGGCAATCTGGTCGTCTCGATGCGGCCAATCCCCGCGGCGCGCGTTGCAGACGCTGCCACGATTTCAGGCCGCTTCCCGGCCGTGCATGGGGCGCCGGTGCATATTGGCGCGCCGGAAGAGCTCGGCATTGCCGATCTCGGCAAACCCGAGTTCGGCGACGCCGTGCGGATCGAGCCGGGCGAAGTGCCGGTCTTCTGGGCCTGCGGGGTGACACCTCAAGCGGCCGTGATGGCTTCGAAAGTTCCGTTTGCGATCACCCACGCACCCGGCCACATGTTCATCACCGATATACCCGATTCCGCCTATCACGCCTGAGGTCAAGATGCGTTTTCTTCCCGTCAGCCTGACCGTTCTGATCGTCGAATTGAAGGATCTCGACGAGACGCTCGCGCTCTTCGCCTCGCTTGAGGCGGAGCCGGTCGAGGGGGTTGTCGACATCGTGCCGGCCGCGCGCACATTGATGATCCGCTTTCGTCCGGAGACGCTGACGGCCGAAAAGCTGGCGGCGGCGATCAGCACGCGCGACCTTTCGGCCAAGATCGCGCCATCCGACATGCTGGTCGAGATCCCCGTCAGCTATGACGGTGAGGACCTTAAGGATGTCGCTGATCTGACGGGCTTGTCGATTGCGGAAGTGATCGAACGACATACCGCAAGCGAGTTCACCGTCGCCTTCTGCGGCTTTGCCCCCGGCTTCGGCTATCTCGTCGGTGGCGATCCGGCACTGCAGGTGCCGCGGCGGCAAAGCCCGCGGACAAAGATCCCTGCCGGCTCCGTTGCGCTTGCGGGTGCCTTTTCCGGCGTCTATCCGCAGGCGAGCCCCGGTGGCTGGCAGATCATCGGCACGACGCCCCTGAAAATGTGGGATCTGACGCGCGAGCCGCCGGCGCTCTTCCAGCCGGGATACCGGGTGCGCTTCTTTGATCTGGCCAAACGTGCGCAGACCACGATCGCGGCCGGCACTTCGGATACGGTCGCGACCGCTGCGGTCGAGCATTCAGCAGCAACCACCATCAAGGTCACGGCAGCCCCTGTGCCGGCGCTGGTGCAGGATCTCGGTCGCTTCGGTCAGACGGGCCAGGGTGTCTCCTCCGCAGGTGCGCTGGACCAGGGCGCGTTCCGGGCTGCGAACCGCATCGTCGGCAATCCCGTGGAGGCCGCCTGTCTCGAAGTGACGCTCGGCGGATTTGCGTTTGAGGTCTCCGGTCCCACTGTCATGGCACTCACCGGTGCGCCCTGCCCGCTTAAGATCCTTGACGTCAAGGGTCATGTGATCGAGTCTGCGGGCTATCAACCCATCTCGCTCGAAGCCGGTGATCGCGTGACCTTAGGCTTTGCCGCCCAAGGCGCACGCAGCTATCTCGCCTTTCGCGGGGGCATCGACGTGGCGCCGGTGCTTGGCAGCGCGTCGACCGATACGCTTGCGGTCGTGGGTCCGGAGCCGGTCGGGCTGGGCGCGGCGCTTGCCGTTGGCACCTCCGAGCGCAGCCTTTCACCCGTATCGCTCACCGAGGCGCCCGCCTTCGATTGTCCAGCACCGGGCGACATCGTCACGCTCGATGTGGTTATGGGGCCACGCAGCGACTGGTTCACCGAGCACGGGATCGAGACGCTTTCGTCCCAGATCTATGACGTGACGCCGCAGTCGAACCGGGTCGGCATCCGGCTTTCCGGCGCCGAACCGCTTGAGCGCAAGGACAAGGCAGAGCTTCCGAGCGAGGGCACGGCGACCGGCGCGATCCAGGTTCCACATAGCGGCCAGCCGGTTCTCTTCCTCGCCGACCACCCTCTGACAGGCGGTTATCCGGTCATCGGCACGGTCGCCGAATATCATCTCGATCTTGCCGGGCAGATCCCGGTGAATGCCAAAATCCAGTTCCGGCCCATCACGCGCTTCGCCGAGATCATGCCCGACAGGGCATGACCCGCCGCGCCGCGATGAAAGCCCAAGAAGACAGTGAGGAGACCCCGATGAAAAAAGTGCTGATTGCCAATCGCGGCGAAATCGCCGTGCGTATCATCCGCGCCTGCCGCGACTACGGGCTCCAATCCGTCGCCGTCTATGCCGATCCGGACATGGATGCAGTGTTCGTCAAGCTCGCAGACGAGGCCTATGGCCTTGGCGGCAGCCGACCGGCGGAGACCTATCTCGACATCGAGAAGCTCATCGACATTGCGAGGCGGTCAGGAGCCGATGCCGTCCATCCCGGCTACGGCTTTCTCTCCGAGCGCGCCGAGTTCGCCCGCGCCGTGCAGGAGGCGGGGCTTGCCTGGATTGGCCCAGACCCTGAAGTCATCGAAGCGCTCGGCGACAAGGTCGAGGCACGGCGGATCGCGCAGTCGGTCGGTGCGCCACTGGTTGCTGGCAGCGATGGCCCGGTCGAGACCGCCGAACAGGTTATCGCTTTTGCCAAGCAGCATGGACTTCCCGTTGCGATCAAGGCCGCCCATGGCGGCGGCGGACGCGGCCTGAAGGTTGCCTGGAAGATGGAGGAAGTGGCCGAGCTCTATCATTCGGCCGTGCGTGAGGCAGAGGCCGCCTTTGGTCGTGGCGAGTGTTTCCTGGAGCGTTTCCTCGACCGGCCGCGCCATATCGAGGCGCAGGTTCTGGCAGACAAACACGGCAATGTGCTCGTCCTCGGGACGCGTGACTGCTCGCTGCAGCGGCGCAACCAGAAACTCGTTGAGGAGGCACCAGCGCCGTTCCTGACCGACGCGCAACGCCAGTCGATCCATGAAGCGGCCAAGAAGATCTGTGCAGCCGCCGGTTACTCGGGTGCGGGTACGGTCGAGTTCCTGCTCGGGGTCGATGGCACCATCTCGTTCCTGGAAGTGAACACCCGTCTGCAGGTCGAGCATCCCGTAACCGAGGAAACCACAGGCATCGATCTCGTGGTGGAGCAGTTCCGTATTGCCGAAGGCAAGGCACTCGAGGTGCTGGAGACCCCTGCCCCGCGCGGCCACTCGATCGAATTTCGGATTAATGCCGAAGACCCCGGCCGCGGCTTTCTGCCGACGCCGGGTGCGATCACCCGCTTCGATCCGCCCTCGGGCCCCGGCGTTCGCCTGGATACCGGTGTTGTCAGCGGCTCGACCGTCCCCGGGACTTTCGATTCTCTCATGGCGAAGCTGATCGTGACCGGCTCGACGCGCGAGCAGGCGCTAGCCCGCGCGCGCCGGGCCTTGGCCGAGTTCAAGATCGAAGGCGTTGCAACCGTCCTGCCCTTCCATCGCGCGGCCATGGAACACCGCGATTTCACCGGAGAAGAAGGCTTCCGCGTTCACACCCGCTGGATCGAGACGGATTTCGCCGAGCCGCTTGCGGCCGCCTCCCGTCCGGAGCCGGTCTCAGATGCGTCCCTGATCCGAACCCATGTCGAGATCGATGGCAAAAGACACGAGCTGGCGATCCCAGCTCTGTTGCTATCCGGCCTCGGCAATGTGTCCGGCGTACAGGCTGGCGGTGCAGAAACCTCATCCGGCAAGACGGAAGACAGCATGAGCATTGCCGCGCCCATTTCGGGCACGTTGCAGGCGTTCAAGGTCGTGGAGGGTTCAGAGGTGCAAAGCGGCGAGCTGATTGCGGTGATGGAAGCGATGAAGATGGAAACCCAGGTCATCGCAGCGCGAGACGGGCGTGTCAGCTTCAAGAGCGAGGCAGGCGTCTATCTGGCTGCAGGACAGGAAATCGCGCGCTATCTGGACTAAGTGCTCATGCGTTTGGGCTGGTAGGGCTCGCCGAACGGTGTCGGCCAATCTGATCTGAAAGACTGCGCTTGAAACAGCAAAAGGCCCGCCGATGGCGGGCCAAACGCTGAAGTCGATGAGACTTAGGCCTTGTCGACGACGTTCTTCACGGCGTCCTTGGCTTCACCCTTGACCTGCTGGCCATGGCCCTTGGCTTCCTGAGCCGCGCCCTTGGCCTCCAGGCTGTGGTTGTCGGTGGCGTCACCGACGGCCTGCTTGGCCTTGCCTACGAGTTCATTCGTCTTGCCGGAAATCTTGTCGGATGTGGAACCCATTTTCGTTCTCCTTGTTGGCGGTAACGCACAGCTTTCAATTCGCTACCCGGTCATTTCCGCCGGGAAAGTCCATCTCGCGCTGCTCAACGATCCGCTTGCACCTACAATGCTTTAGGGCGCGGTTCGTTCCGATGCTTGAGGCCGAATACGCCGGATAAGGTGGGTTCATCTGGAACACGAATGTGTGAGGCTCCCCCTGTTGCTGCGCGTCCGCAGAACACAGAAAAACCGGTGATGAGGTCACCCATCACCGGTTCGTTTGATCCATTCAACCCGACAGTTAGCGCTTGTAGGCGCCGAGACCAGGACGGTAGGTCTTGTCGTCGAGGAACTGCTTCAGGCCCTCGGCGCGGCCGTTGCTCTTGTCGAGGAAGAGCATCTGCTCCAGCTTGGCGTAGATGTAGTCGTCGGCCTGTTCCCAGGGCATGTTGCGCACGCGCTTGAACGTGTCCTTAGCAGCCTTGAGCACGACGGGGTTCTTTTCGAGCAGGCTTGCACAGAGAGCACGGACGCGGGTGTCGAGATCGGCCAGCGGCACGGACTCGTTGACGAGGCCCATCTCGCGCGCCTTCTGACCGCCGAAGGTCTCGCCGGTCATGATGTAATAGAGCGAGTCCCGGTGGTTCATCACTTCCGCAACGGCGCGCGTAACATTGCCGCCCGGCAAGATGCCCCAGTTGATTTCCGAAAGGCCAAACGTGGCTTCATCAGCGGCGATCGCGAGATCGCAGGAAACGAGCGGCGTGAAGGCGCCGCCGAAGCACCAGCCGTTGACCATGGCGATGGTCGGCTTTTCGAAATACATCAGGCGGTTCCACCAGCCACCAGACTGACGGCGGCTTTTGAGGACAGCCGCACGGCCCTTGCCGTCGTTTTCGCGGAAGTACTCCTTCAAGTCCATGCCGGCCGACCAGGACTGGCCAGCGCCACGCAGAACGAGAACGCCGCAGCGATCATCGGCCTCCAATTCGTCCAGCACTTCCAGCATGCGGATGTTGAGCTTCGGATTCATCGCATTGCGCTTCTCCGGACGGTTCAGAGTCACGAAGGCGATGCCGTTGTCGAATTCGACCAGAACCGGCTCTGGCGTGGTGTTTGTCTCAGTCATGATGGCTCCTTGAGGCATTTCTTGGGGCATAGGCCCGGTCGAAGGTGTTCAGCTGTTGGCATGGGCCTGGCGCAGGATGTGCTTCTGCGCCTTTCCGGATGCCGTTCGCGGGATCTGGTCGAGAAAGACGATGCGGGCCGGGCGCTTGTAGGACGCCAGACGATCGGCACAATGGGCGAGGATTTCGTCGGCAGAGGGCAAGTCCGCCTGAGCAACGATGAAGGCGACGCCGCATTCGCCCCATTTCGGATCGGGCAGTCCCAGCACGGCAACATCGCGGACCTTGGGATGCGCGCCGATGACGGCCTCGATCTCTGCTGGGAAGACGTTCTCCCCACCGGAGATGTACATGTCCTTGAGCCTGTCCGGGACGTAGATGACGCCCCCTTCACCACGTCGGCCAAGATCCCCCGTGCGATACCATTCGCCAACGAAAGCCCGGGCAGTCTCGCCCGGATTGTTCCAATAGCCCGGCGTCACCGAGGGACCCTTCACCCAGATCTCACCGACCTCGCCATCCGGAACGTCCTGACCGTCATCACCGACCAGCCGCACGGCGAGGAGCGGTGCGGGATAGCCGACGCTGCCGGGATGCCGCGCGACCGCATCACGATCCAGAGGTACGTGAATGGTCGTGCCGGCTTCGCTCATGCCATAGCCGTTGACGAGCGGAATGCCGTCTTGGAGGAAGGTCTCGATCAGCGCCGGCGACAGTGGCGCCCCGCCGATGAAGATTGCCTGAAGCGCCTTCAGAGCCTTCGGGTCCCAAGCGGGAGCGTTTCGAAGGGCCGCGGCCATTTGCGGAACCGCGAAGTAGTGGGTGATGCCGAGCGCGGGATCACCCAGAACGGAAAGGGTGCGGTCGGGAATGAAGCGATCGGAGATGACCAGGCGTCCGCCCATCATCAGCGTCGTGCGTCCGATCGCGACCAGACCGATGGTATGGAAAAACGGCAGATCACACAGCGTGACGGAGTGGCTGGTGACTTCACCGACGAGCGAAAAGTTGACGGCCGAGGCAAAGGCATTGCGGCGAGTGATGATCACACCCTTGGGGCTCCCCGTAGTCCCCGAGGTGTAGAGCATGATGCAGGGCGCATCCGCATCGACCGCGGCTGGCTCTGCCCGCGGTGAAGACGCGACCATCTCGGCCCAGCCACCGCCGCCTTCAATCGGGATGGTTCGCGGCATTGCCTCGGAGATCTCGGCGAGGACTGACGCGAACTCTGCATCATGCAGCAGCAGCGAAGGCTCGCAATCGGCGATGATCTGCCCGAGTTCGGCTGCGCCGAGGCGCCAGTTCAAGGGCACGAAGACCAAGCCTGCGCGCTGGCATGCAAGGCACACGGTGATCTGCTCGATGGAGTTGCGCCCCAGAAAGGCGATGCGCTGCATGGCCGGCCGATTGCCAACGATCTCCAGAAGCCGGTAGGCGGCGCGGGCCACGGCGAGATCCAATGTCCCATAATTCAGGGTTCGTCCGGTCGCAACGTCGTAGACCGCTGGTCGCTCCGGCGTTACCTCAGCGCGGTAGATGACGGGATCGTCCGTCTCAAGGCCGACGGCTCCCCTGACTGCCAGAACAGACTTGATTTCAGGCTGCATGCTTGTCCTCCTCATCGCCACCCCTGAGGGGCCTCCTTGGCGAATTGTATGCTAAACATACTAATTGACCTCCGAATGTTTGACAAGCGGCAATTTGACTGTTGCAGTCGAAAGTGATCATGAATGAATCAGCAGTTAAGATGCCGCATGATTGGAAGAGCAGCCATGACTCGACACAATGACCTGAAGCCAGCGAATGACGACGATGTCTTCGAAGTGGGCTCACCATTACGCACAGGCCGCCTCGACGACATTCTCGGCTTTCACCTCAGGATGGCGAATGTCGCCATCTATCAGGACTACACGGCCGCCATGGGCGACATCGGGCTGACGCAGAAACAGTTTGCCGTCCTCGAACTGATCGCCGCAAATCCACGGGTGAGCCAGATCGACATCGCCAACCAGCTCAGCATGGACCGGGCCACGATGATGGCATTGGTGAACCGTCTGGAAAGCCGCGATCTTCTGGAACGGCAGCCTTCCCCCGTCGATCGGCGGCGCCAGGAACTGCTGTTGACCGAGGCGGGAGCTGAGGTCTTGAAGCAGGCACGCAACATCCAGCAACAGCACGAGCTGCGCTTCACCTCGCGGTTTTCGCCCGAGGAGCTGGAGCAGTTCATCGAAGGCTTGAAGCGTGTCTATGCCGACATCATCCCACGCAACAGCCAGACCGACTGATCGGTCTTGAGCGTAGCACAACATGAAACGGCCGCCCGTGGGCGGCCGTTTCTATTTGGAGATCAGAAGGGATAGTGCTGGTTCGGGTCTTCGATGGTGATCCAGCGCAGCTCCGTGAACTCGGAGATCGCGGCCTTGCCGCCGAAGCGACCATAGCCACTGCCCTTGACGCCACCGAACGGCATCTGCGGCTCGTCGAAGACCGTCGGGCCATTGATGTGGCAAATGCCGGACTCGATGCGCGCGGCAACGGCCAGAGCACGGCGGATGTCGCGGCTGAAGACGGCGCCGGAGAGACCATACTCGGTGTCGTTGGCGACGCGGATCGCTTCTTCCTCATCCTTCACGCGGATGATCGGCTTGACCGGGCCAAAGCTTTCTTCCTGATACATCCGCATGTCCGAGGTGACATTGTCGAGCAAGGTTGCTTCGACGACGCTGCCTTCCCGCTTGCCACCGGCAACGAGCTTCGCGCCCTTGGAGACGGCGTCTGCGATCAGCTCGTCCATCTTCTTTGCGGATTCGAGGCTGATGAGCGAGCCAAGCACGACATGGCCCTTCGGGTCACCGGCCGGCAGCTTGGAGGCCTTGGCCGCGAGCTTGGAGACGAACTCGTCGGCGATCTTCTCATCGACGATGATGCGTTCGGTCGACATGCAGATTTGACCCATATTGGCAAACGCACCGAAGGCGGCAGCGTTTACGGCCGCGTCGATATCGGCATCATCGAGGATGACGAGCGGCGCCTTGCCTCCGAGCTCCAGAAGAGCCGGCTTCAGATGACGACCGCACAGTTCGCCGATGATCTTGCCGACCTTGGTGGAGCCGGTGAAGTTGACGCGCTTGACTGCCGGGTTGGTGATCAGGGCTTCGACGATCTGGGCTGCATCCTCGGGCGCATTGGTGATGACGCTGATGGCGCCCGTCGGAAGGCCGGCTTCAACGAGGCACTGAGCGATGAGACGATGGGTGCCAGGGCACTGCTCCGATGCCTTCAGGATCACGGTGTTGCCGCAGGCGAGCGGCATGGCGACCGCGCGGGTGCCGAGGATGATCGGCGCATTCCACGGCGCGATGCCAAGGCAGACGCCAACGGCCTGTCGCATGCCCATGGACAGCGAACCCGGCTTGTTGGACGGGATGACTTCGCCCGAGATCTGGGTGGTCATGGAAGCGGCTTCGCGCAGCATGCTTGCAGCAACCATGACGTTGAAGGCGCCCCAATGGCCAGTGGCACCGGTTTCGGCAACCACGAGTTCGGAGAACTCGGCGGTCTTCGATTCCATGATGTCAGCAGCCTTGAGTAGGATCTTGCGGCGCTCACCGGGGCCGGTCTTCGACCAAGCCGGGAAGGCTGCAGCAGCTGCATCTACGGCTGCGTTGGCATCCTCGAGGCTCGCGGCCGAGGCCGTGGTCGCCACTTCCTGCGTAAAAGGATTGATGCGGGTAAAAGTGCGTCCGCCAGCGGCTGCCTTTTCGGCACCATTGATCAACAGCGAAACATGCATATTCATGGATCTTCCTCCTCCATTATCTTCAGGTTCAGAAATTGGTCCGTCGTTTTCTGCCGGCCCCGCCTGCTCTCTTGCGATCAGGTCTCGATCTTCCAGAGAGCAGGTTATTCCTAAACGGACCGGCAACCTCCCCGATCCGCTCTATTTTGTAAGTCTAGCAAACAATTGTTTTTTGACAAGTGGTGCCGCCCAGTCGGGACGTCAATAGGGCAGCCCGACATAGTTCTCCGCCATGGCCGTGGACGCTGCTCTCGAATGCGTGAGGTAGTCGAGTTCTGCTTCCTGGATTTTCTGGCCGAAATCTCCGGTATCCGGAAAACGGTGCAGCAATGTGGTCATCGACCAGGAGAAGCGAACCGCTTTCCAGACTCGGCTGAGAGCCCGCGCTGAGTAGGCGTCGAGTGCCGCATCGGACTTCTCCTGGTAATGTTCGAGAAGTCCCTCGATCAGGTAGTACACGTCGGATGCGGCAAGGTTCAGGCCCTTGGCGCCCGTCGGCGGGACGATATGCGCAGCATCGCCGACGAGGAACATCCGGCCGAAACGCATCGGCTCGGCGACGAAGGAACGCAGCGGCGCGATCGATTTTTCGAAGCTCGGTCCTGTGATCATCACCTCTGCGTGATGGGCCGGCAGGCGACGGCGTAGTTCGTCCCAGAAACGATCGTCGGACCACATCTCGACCTTGTCGTCGAGCGAGCACTGAACATAGTAGCGGCTGCGGGTTTCGGAGCGCATCGAGCACAGCGCAAAACCGCGCGGGTGGTTGGCATAGATGAGTTCATGGTTGACCGGCGGCACATCGGCGAGGATCCCCAGCCAGCCAAAGGGATAGATCTTCTCGAAGGTCTTGATCGCACCTTCCGGCACTGCCTTGCGGCTCGCGCCATGGAAGCCATCGCATCCGGCGATGAAGTCGCAATCGATCCGCTGCGTGACACCATCCTTCTCAAAGGTGACATGCGGGTGGTCGCCGTCGAAACCGGAAGGAACGACATTGACGGCATCGTAGATCACCACACCGCCATCATGCTCGCGGCGCTCGATGAGATCGCGCGTCAGCTCCGTCTGGCCATAGACCATGACGCGCTTGCCACCGGTCAGATCGAAGAGATCGATGCGATGGTCGCGGCCGTCGAACGCAAGGGAGAAACCGTCATGCGGAAGACCTTCCCGATGCAGGCGCTCGCCGACGCCGGCGCGATCCACAAGGCCGACGGTGCCTTCTTCGAGCACCCCGGCCCGCACGCGAGACAGGATGTGTTCCTTGCCGACGCGGTCGACGATGACATTGTCGATGCCTGCATTGGTGAGAAGCTGGCCGAGCAGGAGGCCGGACGGACCTGATCCGATGATGACGACTTTGGTTCGCATGTTTCCTCCCACAGTGCTGCCAATTTGTCTTTCGACAAGTTTTGACGTCGCGCGCGGTCGTCAACAATGGACGCATCGCGTCTTTTGTTGCACAAATCGAACATGACGAAACGCAAGCAGCCAACACGGGCATCGATCCCGACTTACGAGCTCTATGGCGAGGACGATCCGGCGGGATCGCGCTTCTGGGTTCATTGCGAGACGATTCCAGCGCGAAGTGCGCTTCATCACTGGGAAATCGGGCTACACAGACACGAACGCTATTTCCAGATCCTGCTCGTGACAGGAGGTTCCGGCGATGCGATCTTCGAGGGAGACATTGCCCGTTTCGAACCAACCTCGATCGTCGCCGTTCCACCCGCTATCGGGCACGGGTTCCGCTTTTCGCCGGAAATCGACGGCTACGTCTTTACGTTTCTCGCAAGTCGCCTGCCGGTTCGGCCGGGAGAGCCAAGCGTGCTGGGTCAGTTCCTGTCCAAGCCCAGCGTGACGCGGCTTGCCCCGCAGGATCCAGAGGGGCAGTTGATCCTCTCCCACCTGCTGAGGGTCGCCAGCGAATGGCAGGGGCGGCTTACGGGGCGTACGGTGCTGATGGAAACGGGGCTAGCAGCGGCTCTGGCGCTTGCCGCCCGCATCGCCGCCCAGGATCGAACTGAGACTGAAGAGATTGATGACAACGACCGAAGGCTCGAAGCTTTCTCCTCACTGTTGCATCGGGAGGTGCGCAACCATCGTCCAGCATCGTTTTACGCCCATGCTCTGGGGATCACACCGACCCACCTCAACCGTGTGCTGAAAGGCAAGACAGGTCTCGGTACACAGGAGCTCGTTGCGAGGCGGCTGATCGAGGAAGCACAACGCGAACTGCTCTTCACGCCCGGCAGCGTCAAGGAAGTCTCGTTCCGCCTCGGCTTTTCCGATCCGGCCTATTTCTCCCGCTTCTTCAGTCGTCAGACCGGGATGACGCCTGCCAACTGGCGCGCTCAGGAACAGTTGCGACTGGGATCCCGGACAGATAAGGCCTAGCCGTCAAGGCTGGCTGAAGAGGTCGATCAGAACCTGCCGCATCTCGTTCATCGGCCACTCCCTGGTCTGCGTCCCCGGGAGCATGCCGGTGAGGAAACCTTCGCGCTCGAAACGGGCAACGAGTTCCCTGTCAGCTGACACGACGTGGATCGGGACGGCGCGCGATGCGTTGGGACCGGTGATGATGGCCGCAGGCTGATGGTCACCGAGGATGACGAAGACGGTGTCTTCGCTGAACCGCGCCATATAGCTGCCGAGCGTTTCAAGGGAATAGTCGATCGTCTGGATGTATTGGGCGCGCACACGCTCCGGATCGGCCCAGACGACCCGAGGTGGGTCGCCGCTTTCCGCCTGTGCGTTGAAGATAGATCCGTCGCCGACCTCGTCCCAATCGATCAGGCGGGCAACAGGTGTCCAAGGGGCATGGCTAGAGATCAGCGCCACCTCGGCCATCACACGTTCGCCGGCAGCACGCGCGGGAGCGCGGCCCAGCCGTTCGAAGGCCGACAGGGTGTATTGGTCCGGCATGGTCACCCAATTGAAGGGTTTGCCCTGGTAATCGAGGTCGGCTGCCGCCAGGATCTGCCGGTATCCGTAATAAGCTGCTTCCGGCCAATCCATTGTGATTGCGGGCATGGCCGCGATGCTCTTCCATCCGGCTTCGGCAAACAGCCTGTTGAGGCTCGGCTGCTGGCTGATCATCAGGCGGTCATAGCGCGCCTGACTGTCAACCCAGAGGCCGGAGAGGAGCGTTCCATGGGCAAGCCAGCTCAGACCGCCGACGGTCGGGGAAGTGACCCAGGCACTGGCGGAGGCAAGACCGGCGCTTTCGATTTCGGCTTGAACTCTTTCAAGGCGAGGACGGGTAATCGACGCATATCGCGGATCCTCCAGCGCAGAGCGTCCGTAGGATTCCACGAAGAGCAGCACGAAGTCCTTGTCCTTGATGCGCCCGAAAAGTCCGGCTCCATTGCGAGGTCCCTCGCCCCGCGACAGAGCGGTTTCGAAGACATGCATGTCCTGAACGGAGCGGATGACAAGCGTCAGTCGATTGTTGAGGTAAGAGGGCATGCGCGCCTCGACACGGGGGGCATTCAGGAGGAACGCAGTCCCGCCGAAAAGCGTGACCGCCACCAGAGACAGAACCAGCCAAGAGCGTCCGGGGCGTTGGATTTCCGTCAGTCGCGCTGCGCCCCATAGGAACAGCAGAAGAACCACCAGCAGGCCGATAAGCGCGGCTGCGACCGCCGCAAAGGCGGCGAGCGTTCCGACGGTTCCGGAGAACAGGTTCCAGCCGTCCGCCATCATCTTGATATCGAGGTAAGGATTGAATGGGCGCTGAAAGGCCTCCCGAGTGCCAATGTCGGCTACCTTTAGGAAAAGGATCAGAAGTAGGACCAGCCCGCATAGAGCTCCGACCGGCCGGCGCAGCCTGCGTGGGACAGCGAGCAACAGCAGCAGCAGGAGCGGCCATTCGAGCGGCAGGCGGGCGAATGCCTGGAAGGTGATGGCATCGAGGCGATCCGGCAGGGTGAAGGCAAACCAGGCGATCACCGTTGCCACGACCGCGCCGAGATAGGGCTTCAGCGTTTCGGCCGACTTCATGACCCAGTCGCTCCGCTTCTGAAGGGGTTAGACCGATTGCACGCGAGAGGATTTGCCGTCATGAAGGTCCGCTGCCTCTCTTTCCCCGTATTGGACAACAAATACCCATTCACACTCGACGAAAGCCCTGCCGTTTGCCCATTCTGCGTTTCCTTGCTCCCGTCGCGCTGATTGCGCTCCTGGCATTCCTCCTGTCCAGAACGGATCTGACCGCGTTGCGAGACGCCTTCTCGCAAATCTCGGCTTTGCATGTGATCGCTGGTCTCGCTCTGGTGCAGATGCAGATTATCGTCTCGGCGCTGCGCTGGCGCTTTACCGCAAGCCGTCTCGGCGAACCGTTCCCGGCAAGCGTCGCGATCAGCGAATATTACGTCGCGAGCCTCCTCAACCAAAGCCTTCCGGGCGGCGTCGCAGGTGATGCCGTGCGCGCTTACCGCATGCGCAATGCCGGTGTCGGCGGTTGGAAAGGGCCGGCCAAGGCCGTGGTTTTCGAGCGACTTTCCGGCCAAGCCGCATTTTTCGTTCTGGCGCTCTCCGGCCTGTTCGCCTGGCCGCTTGTTCTCGGAGGGGAGGATGCCGGACGTCAGGCTCTGCTGCTGGTCCTGGGCTTCGTGCTGTTTGCTGCCGCGGTTGGCGCCGCCGTGTTCATCGTGAGACGCCGCTATGACGGGTTCAGCCGTATCGGAGATGACCTGTCTCGCGTCTTCATCCGCCGCGGCGCGCTGCCGGTTCAGGGCGGTCTGAGCCTGGTGATTGTCGGCAGCTACGTCGCGACCTTCTTTTTGGCGAGCCATGCGGTCGGCGCCTCGCTGCCATGGATCGCGGCCTTTACGATTATCCCGCTCTGTCTGATCGCCATGCTGATCCCGGCCGGTTTCGGAGGCTGGGGCACACGGGAAGCCGCGGCCATGGCGCTCTGGCCGCTGCTTGGCGCCACGGACAGTCAGGGGCTCGCAGCGAGCATCGTCTATGGCGGTCTCTCTCTTGCCGGCGCCCTGCCGGGTCTCGCGATCCTGTCGATCGAGGCTATCCGCAGAAAGCCGCGTCGCGCCTGAGCGCCCTGTCATCGGGTCTCTATGCGGGCGTAGACGTCGCCGGATTGGGTTTCGGGAGGCATTTGCGACAGCTCGACCAAAAGTTCGTCTGCCGACTTCCAGCGATCCGACACGAATCGATGTTGCTCTCCGACGACACGGTTGAAGCGATAGTTGCCAATGCCCATCAGTCGATCGATCGCGTTGGACGCAACGGAGGGCATGGCTGGAATGTATTCGAAGGCGATCAGAGGTATCGGCTTTGAGAGGCCGTAGAGAATTTCCGCCTCTGCACCCTCGACGTCGATCTTGCAAAAGGCCGGCAGGCCGTATTTCCCGACCAGATGGTCAAGCGTCACCATGGGTACCGTGACCTTTCGGTCCCAGACGACCTGCGAAAAACCCTTGCTCTGCTTCACCGTCTCGACGAAGCGGCTGGAAATGCTTGTGACCGTCGGATGGCGGCTCGAAATCAGCAAATCGATCTGCCCGGCGCTACGGCCAACGGCCACTCGTTCGAAGCCGGTCAAAGCGCCTGCAAAGCGCTGTTCGATGAAGTCCGCAAAAGCCGGTTGTGGCTCGACGGCAACGACTTTCGCTCCGAGCTTCAACAGCGTGCTGCTGCGGCTGCCGACATGGGCGCCGATGTCGAAGACGAGCTCACCCGGTTTGACGATCGATGCATAGAATTGCCGCAACGCCGATCTGCGCCAGGGCTGGCCGTAGTAAACAACAAGCGAGCGGGCGAGGCCGAATGATGTCGAGAGACGCTCGGTGAGACTGGTCATGGTGTGACGGGCCGGCGCAGGAGGTAGAGCACATCCACCGTAAACGAATAGGCGAGCACCAGGAGCGCGACCGCTGCGATGGCGGTCGAATAGGGAACGGTCACAAAGGGGATGAGGATCAGGCAGAGTGCCGATATCTGAATGACGCAGACAAGCTTGCGTCGGAAGGAGGGAAGGAGCTCGCCGTTCAGCTTCGGCATCACCCAGCCTGCGGCCACAAAGCCGTAGCGCATCAGGCCGATCAGCAGGACCCAGAGCCCCACCTTTTCCAGGAAGGCTGCGGCGACCGACAGGACCAGGATCAGCAGCGCATCGACTTCCATGTCGAAGCGGGCACCGAAGGGCGATTCATGGCCGTAGCTTCGCGCGAGATAGCCATCGACGCCGTCGAGCGCCAAGGCGATCAGAACCACGCCGGCGAGTGTCCAGAGTGCTGTATCGGTGGCGGCGAGACTGTCGAAACACAGCACGGTCGCGCCAGTCAGGCTGACGAGACAAGCGCGAAACGCGGTGACGAGATTGGCCGGGCCGAACTTGCGATGGGGGTGATCGGGCAGAGCATAGACCACGAGCGCAAACATCAGCGCGAGCGACAGAATGACCGATGCCACGAAATCCCAGCCGAGCGGCAGGTGAAAGGACACGACCACCGCGACGACCGATGTGCCGACAAGCAGGCCGGAGAGGCCGGCCAGCGTGTTCATCAGCAGTCCACGACGCTGTCGCAGCATTGCGACCCAATCGAGCTGAGCATCTGCCCATGGTCGACCGAAGCCATCGCCGCCAAGCCGTTCAGGCTCGCTTGCCATCTTGCAATCCTCCCTGCCCGCTTGGAGCTTATTCTGCCGCGACCAGAGTTTCCAGATCCAGCATGTGGCCGGCGCGCAAGGTCTTGGTGCGCAGATAGTTTTCGTTTTCCGCCGTGACGCGACCGGTGACCGGCGCCCTTGCCTCGACTTCGATGCCGCCGAGCTTCAGGCCGGCGATCTTGGTCGGGTTGTTGGTGTAGACCGCCACCTTCGCGATCCCGAGATGGCGGAGCATGGCAACGGCTGCTTCATAACGGCGATGGTCTTCGGTGAGCCCGAGCTCGGCATCCGCATCGATCGTGTCGAGGCCGAGATGCTGATAGCCATAGGCGCGCATCTTGGCACCGATGCCCGTGCCGCGCCCTTCCTGGTCGAGATAAAGCAGCACGCCGCCGCCCGCCTGCTTCAGCAGAGCAAGACCGTTGCGCAGCTGGTCGCCGCAATCGCATTTCAGGGAGCCGCAGAGATCACCGGTGAGGCAGGACGAATGAATGCGGATCGGCACCGTCTTGGTGACATCCGGCTTGCCGACGATGATGGCGACCTGATCCTTCTGAGCCAATCCACCGCGAAAGACGACGAAATCGGCATCACCAAGATCCTTCAAGGGAACGCGGGTACGCACGACCTGGTCGAAGCGCTGGCGGGCGGCATCCGCGCCTTTCAAACGGCTGGAGGCGATCTCGCAGCAACCGCCGAACCGATCTGCCATGGTCGTGACATCCGCCAGCACCATGGCCGGGAGCAACAGCGCCAGGCGGGCGAGTTCTGTCGTCTGCGTCGCCAGGGCATCCGCCGGCTGCCACAATGCAGGCTTTTCAGCGCCAAGTGTGTAAGCCAGTCGCGAGGCATCATCGAAAGACAGGCCGGCGAGCGGCGTGATGACATCCTGTTCGGCTCCGATCCCCAACCGACCGGCACGGGGCGCAGTCAGGAGGAGACCATGGCGGTTTTCGGTAACGGCCCCGAATTGATCGAAAAGCGAGGGTGCCACACAGTCGAGCGCCAGAACAGCAAGCTTTCGTTCCCCCTCCGTGACGACCACGGGTCGGCCATAGCGCAGCTCGGCGACGGCGCGTTCTACTTCGATTTCGGCGGTTGAGAATTGGAAAGCGGAATGGCTGGACTTAGACATGAGGCGTACTCTCCCTATCAGTGGCAACCATTACGCCGGAGTTTCAGCGACGGTTTGCGCATCCGCCATAAATTTATTTTGATGGCGGCTACGGAACAAAATGTCTTCTTCGGCAATACGTTCCATTGGTCTGCATATTTAGGGTGGGGGACACGCAGTTTGAAGCTTGAGGCAAATGAACAATCCGTATCCACCGGAGATACGGCGGCTGCGCTGTGGTTCGAGGCGAAGGAAAATTGCCGGCTACGGCATGAGCCGCTCGGCAACCCTGCTCAGGACAAAGTGCTCGTGCGGACGCTTTACAGCGGGATCAGCCGCGGAACGGAGGCCCTGATTTTCAAGGGCGCGGTCCCTGAAAGCGAGTTCGAACGCATGCGCGGACCGCATATGGAGGGGCAGTTTCCCTTTCCCGTCAAATATGGCTACGCAGCCGTCGGCGAGGTGGAGAAAGGTCCACCAGACCTGGTCGGTCGCAACGTCTTTGCCCTCCATCCCCACCAGGACCGCTTCATCCTGCCATCCGAGCAAGTCACCCTGTTACCGGAGGCGCTGCCGCCGCGGCGGGCGGTGCTTGCTGCCAATATGGAAACTGCGCTCAACATCACGTGGGATGCAGGGGTGCAGCCGGGCGACCGCGTCGCCGTCTTCGGCGCAGGCGTTGTCGGGACACTCGTCGCCTATCTCGCCTCGCGTATTGCCGGCACAGAGACTGTCCTCATCGACAAGGACCCCACGCGCCGCAAACTCGCCTCCGATCTGGACCTCACATTTGCCGAACCTGACATGATCGAGGGGGAATTCGACATCTTGATCAATGCCAGCGCAGCCCCGGCAGCACTGGAAAACGCCATCGCCCATGCGGGCTTTGAAGCAAGAATTGTTGAAGCCAGCTGGTATGGCGACCGCATGGTCAGCATTCCCCTGGGCGGCGCATTTCATTCCCGCCGCCTGTCCCTCGTCAGTTCGCAGGTCGGCGGCATCCCGTCCTCACGCCGGGCTCGCTGGACCTATCGTCGGCGAATGAGCAAGGCGCTGGAACTGCTCCTGGATCCGCGTCTCGAGCGCCTTATCTCAGGTGAAACCGCTTTTTCTGAACTGCCAGACGCCTACGCTCGTATCCTCTCCACACAGGACACCCTGTGCCATCGCATCCGTTACTGACGAAAGAGATCTCATGTTCGCTGTTGAAGTCCGAGACCATATCATGATCGCCCACAGCCTGCCGCGTCCGGTCTTCGGGCCTGCACAGGGGATGCATGGCGCAACCTTCGTTGTCGATGCGGCCTTTTTCACCAAGGACATGGACGAAGATGGCCTCGCCGTCGACATCGGCGCGGCGACCACCGTTCTGTCCGAGGTCTTGAAGCCCTTGAACTACCAGAACCTGGACGAGCTTGCGGTCTTCAAAGGTAAGGTCAGCACGACCGAAGTCATCGCAAAACACATCTTCGACCAGCTGGCGCAGGCTGTGTCCGACAAGCGCCTCGGTCCCGGCAGCCACCGGATCTGCCGCCTGAAGGTGATGCTGCACGAATCCCATGCAGCGCGTGGCTGGTACGAGGCCGATCTTTGAACCGTTCCCTCGTGTTCGCCTATCCGGGCGATCTTTCGCTGAAGACCGGCGGCTATGGCTATGATCGCCAGGTCCTCGATGGACTGCGTAAACTCGGTTGGCAGATAACACTCCTGCCATTGGGCGAGGGTTTTCCATTTCCCACTGCAGACACGCTGCGAGGGGCAGAAACTGCGCTGTCGTCGATACCGGACGGGACGCTCGTTCTGATCGACGGCCTTGCCTTCGGCGTCCTCGATGCCTGGGCGGGAGCCCATGCCGAACGGCTCCGGATCATTGCTCTTGTTCATCATCCGCTTGCGCTTGAAACGGGGCTGCCGGACGAGCAGCAGCAGCGCTTCCGCCAGAGCGAACAGAATGCGCTGGCAGCAGCCCGGCATGTGATCGTCACCTCGCCGATGACGGCACGTGAGCTTGCATCCAACTATGGGGTCGCGTCCTCCCGCATTACGGTCGCCCTGCCTGGCATCGACAAGAGCGACGTAAGGCGCGTCGTTAATGCGGCCCCGCAGATCCTCTCAGTCGGCACGCTTACCCGGCGCAAGGGTCATGACGTGCTGCTAAGGGCTCTCAAATCGGTCGAGGATCTCGACTGGCAGGCCGTGGTCATTGGCAGCAAGAGCCTCGATCCTTCGACGAGCGAAGCGTTGGCGCGACAGGTGGAAGCGCTGGGCCTGGAAGCCCGCGTTCAGTTGCGCGGCGAGGTTGATGATCCACAGGTCCACTTCGCCTCGGCGGACATCTTTGCGCTTGCGAGCCGGTATGAAGGCTATGGAATGGTGTTTGCAGAAGCGCTGTCTCACGGGCTTCCGATCGTGGCCTGCCACGCCGGCGCCGTTCCAGACGTGGTTCCTTCCGACGCGGGCATACTGGTGCCGGTCGATGACGCGCCGGCTTTCGGAGAGGCGCTCCGTCGTCTGCTGCAAAGCTCGCAGGAACGGGAGACGCGCTCTGCGGCGGCCCTTCAAGCGGGCAGCCTCTTGCCAACATGGGCTGACACGGCAGCAATCATCTCCAACACATTGGATGGTATTTCATGAGTGGCTTCAACAAGGACTGGCTGGCGCTGCGCGAACCTGTGGATATGAGGGCGCGGGCAAAGTCGCTGGTCGAGCATCTGTCGCAGCATCTCGCCGGCATAGAGCGCTCCTACATACTCGACATCGGCTGCGGCACCGGCTCGACCTGGCGGAGCCTGGCACATCGCTTCCCGGCCCATTCTAAATGGCAGTTGCTCGACTACGACCCGCTGCTGCTGGCGGAAGCCGAACGCCGTATCGGAGATCAACAGAATGTTTCTTTTCGCCAGTTCGATCTGAACGAGATCGACACGCTGCCGCTGACCGAGGTGAGCGTGGTCACGGCATCGGCTCTCTTCGATCTCTGTTCAGCAGAGTTTTGCGATCACTTTGCCGAGATACTCTCAGCAAGCAATACAGGGGTCTATGCCGCGCTGAACTATGACGGCGTCATGGAGTGGTCCATTGCTCATCCGCTCGACCAACAGGTCGCCAATGACTTCAATCAGCACCAGCATTTCGACAAGGGCTTTGGGCCGGCACTTGGTCCGGACGCGACCGCGCATCTGAAGCAAGCGTTCGAACGCTTGGGCTATTCAGTCTCTGTTGCCACGAGTCCCTGGGTCATGGGTCCGGATGAAGGTGACTTGCAGGCGGCGTTCCTCGAGGGGCTCGAACAACCGCTTTTGGAGATCGGTTCTCTGACAGACGTACAAATCAGGGACTGGCTGGGCTTCAGGCTCGAAAAGATCGCAGAGGCCGGAAGCTCATGCGTGGTCGGCCACTCGGATATGCTCGCGCTCCCCCGACACTGAAACAGCTGAGTTTTTCAGATCACAATCGAACAGGATGTCGCTGCCGAGGCTGTATACCTTGGCAGCCGGCCGATGAGCGCTCGAGAGCTTGTCGATCGGGGATAGCGCGATGCCGGCAGGTCCTGAGCCAATGATCAGCGGGGCAATTGCGACATGCAGGCGATCAACAAGATCGGCTTCGATGAAGCGGGCAATCGTGCGTGCGCCGCCTTCGACGAGGATGCGACGCAAGCCGCGGTCCGCAAGTGCGTCCAAAATGTCCTGAGGATCGAGGCCACCCTTGCCCCTGCGAACACGGATGACGTCGGCTCCATGCGATTTGACCGGTGCATCATGACCCTGCACGAGAATGACGGGTGCGCCGCCGTCGCGAAACAGGCGTTCGTCGCCGGTCAGTTCCGCGCGACAGTCAATCACAACGCGGACGGGATTGGGGCCTTTCACTGACCTGACGGAAAGCCTCGGGTCGTCGCATTTGACGGTGCCGACACCGACGACCACGGCTTCGACCAGCGCACGACAGCGATGAAGATGGGCGATGCCGTCGCTTCCGGAAATGTCGCGTGCGTCACCTGATGGCGTGGCCACGCGGCCATCGAGCGACTGTCCGACCTGCGCAAGCACAAAGCTGCGCTCGGCTGCGGCAATCGGGGCGTACAGCGCCATGACGGGATCGCCTTCGTCCGCACCGGTCTGGCTTGCGCTGCCGCGCATCGCAAGAAGGCGCGCCCAAAGCTGGTCCGTCATGTCGATCTTACGCATCGAGGTCCTGTCCCGGATAGTTTACAAAATGCGATAAAGCGTACCGTCGCGGCGGATCACGTGGTGAAAGACCACCGCCGCAATATGAAACGCAAAGAGAGCCAAAATGATCCATGCGCTCCATGTGTGGATCGCCGAAAGGGTAAAGGCGATTTCCGGTGACTTGCCGATCGGGCTCCAGACGGTGAAGAGACCAAACCACTTGAGCGGAAAGCCATGGGCATTGGTTGCCAGAAACCCGGACACCGGCATGACGATCAGGAACAAGTAGAGAAGCCCGTGCACCACGTGGGCAGCTGCCTTTTCCAAAGGCGGCGCCTCGACCAGAGGCGCCCCGCTCGTCAGCCTTGCGCCGATCCGCACCAGCATCAGCCACAGGACCAGGAAGCCCAGGCTTTCATGGATCAGATAGAAATCGAGTTTCACGTCGTCCTTCACGAATCCAATCATCTGGCCAAGCGGCCAGGTCATGAGAACGAGGACTGCAATCAGCCAATGGAGGATGCGCAGCGTGCCTGCGTAGCGTTGGCCCGCATCCATCGATTGTGCGCCGTTCATTATGCCTTGCTCCGATCCCAGACCGTTTGTGCGCCAGACCTCCTCGTCTGACACCCATCTTTCGTCCGTCACGCAGGATGTGACGGTTTAACGACAATGTAAACGGAGGATCAGGGGTCGTAGATCACGTCACACTGTGGTGATCACAGCGTCGGGGGCGCTTTCTGGAAGAATACATAGGAGCCCTTGGCGACCTTGAAGATATCACAATTGCGCCGGACCTTGCGATCGCCTTCGAGCCGGAAAACACCGAGCGAGCCTGAAAAGCCATTCGGCGACATGAGCTGCTCGGGTGTGAAGGCCGCCTCCCGGAAGCGGCCGGCGAGACCGATGGCCATCGCCATGGCATCGAAACCGTAGCCGGCCTGGGCCGAGGCCGGCATGCCGTAGCTTGCCATATACCGGCTGCCGATCCTTGCCTGGACGTTCTGGTCGTAACGACAGACGATGCTGCCGGTCAGCTTCGGTTCATTGAGGTCCTGCGCCGTCAGAACGGCACTTGCGACAATCTTGCGTCCCGGCCGCGGCGGCTTGGCGGCATCTGCCTTTTTCAGCACGTCGCCCGGCGACTTGATGCCGGGCATCAGTACCACCATGTCGGCCTTGCTCCACGAGTTCAGAGCCTTTGCAGGCAGCGTGCCGCCGCTCAATTCGACAACCGGCTCGACCTTGCCGCCAAAGGCCTTGATCTGGGTGGCGATGCGATCGGCCTGCGCTTTTTCTGCCGGAGACGAGGCGAGGATCACCGCATGGGTCGCCCCTTCGGCCATTGCAAAGGATGCGCTTTCGATCAGGCTGTCAGTAGGACTGGATACGAAGGGATAGACATTTTCAGGCAGGACCGCCTCGTTCGTCTGGAATGCGACCATGGGGACCTGCAGTCCGCCGAGGCCACGCTGGATCGCTTCAAATTCCGCACCACGGGCGGTGGTGACGATAAAGGATACCTGCTGGCGCGCCAGGGTCCTTGTCGCGGCCTCGATGGCCTCCGGCTTTTCCGTCGTCTCAAGCATTGTGAGTTTCACGACGTCGGATCCGAGCGTGTTCACGGCCAGAGCGGCACCATCCCGGTACTCGCTGTCCGCCTGGCGGCTCGGTTGATCGGCACGACGGACGCCGAGATAGGCAACCTTCACCGAACCGGATCCCAGTGTCTGGTTATAGAGCCCTGTATCGTTGGCAGGCGTCACGGCCGCAGAGGCTCCGCCTTCACCAGCGCTCGGCTTGAAATCATCGGTCTGACAAGAGGAGAGAGCGGCCAGCAGCAGAGCCGAAGCTCCGGCGCGCAGGAAGCTCCGCGTAAAGTGTTCTATTCCGACCATGATGGCGCCAAGTCTCGTTCCCGATGCGTTGGCGAACGTTAAGCATTGGCACTCGGTGAAGCAAGAGCGAAGGTGTTCCATATCTGGGCAGACTGCAGCAAAAGCAAGGGCTGGGCTCGAGTGGCAACACAGGAGAACGGCTTACATGCCGGACGCCTTGAGCGCCTCAGTTTCCTGCATTGTAGCCACGTTGGTTAACAAGAAATACCAATCATCCAACGCATTTTACTCTAATACTTCGACGCAAATTTAAAGTATAGAAGCTATCTATACGAACCGATAATTCAAGCATTGCCACTATTCTTCAAGCAAAGATTGGAGAATAGCGATGCTCAAGAAGAACAAGAACATTGTCGCAGTCTCAGCCCTTGTCGCGGCTACCCTGGCTTCATCGGGCTCGCTGGCCGCTCCCATGCTGCCACACACGATGACGTCTTACTCAAACGTTGCCCAGACACTCGTGCTCGGAATGAGCCCGTTTGCAGGCTCACTTGGCACCAATCTTTTCGGCAAGATCGAACAGCGCTGGGAGCAGACCGCAGAGGCCGTTGCCCAATCGGTCGCCACACAGATGGTCGCAATCGCGCCGATGCGCAACGAGCTCTCCACCGGCACCGTCGCCAAAGCGCCAAAGGAGGTAGCGCCGAACCAGCGCAAGACCCCGACCAACGACGTCTTCAACTCCGTGGCCATTCCCTTCAAGAAACTCGGCGCACTGAAGAAGGCGGCACCGACCTTTGCCGAGATCGCCAAGGGTACCGCGCTTCGGTGCGGCGGCGCCAATTGTTTCGACATGGATGCCGTCGTCCACCAGACATCGGCCGGCGGCGGCATGTCATCGCTCCGCGACAAGCTCAATCTCGTCAATCACGCGGTGAACCGCCGCATCAAGTACCGCAAGGACATCGACAGCCATGGTCGGGTGGATCAATGGTCCTCGCCGTCCCAGACCCTCGCCTCCGGCTATGGCGACTGCGAAGACTATGCCCTCTTGAAAATGGCGGTCCTCGAAGCACAGGGCTTTTCGCTGCAGGACATGACCATCGTCATCCTCTACGACAAGAAGCGGCAGTTCTATCATGCCGTCCTGTCGGTCGAGATCCAGGGAACACACTACATTCTGGACAACATGCGCGATCAGGTTCTCGCGGACAGCCGCCTGCCCGATTACCAGCCGCTGTTTTCCATCTCGAATGGCCGCGGCTTCCTGCATGGTACCCGCACCAAGGGTAAGGCTATGGCCATGAAGAGCTTCGACAGCATCGCACCGGGCGAAGGCGGGGAACTCTGAGCGGATCGTCCGCCCAGCCGCGCAGCTCGACTTCAGCCCCGCACGACGTAACCGATGACCATCTGCTTCTGATGGCTGGGAGCCATGGCGAGGTTCATTTGGCCGGTCAGCTGCTTTCCGGCACAGGTGGCGGTGAAGCCGGTGGTTATCATCTTGCCCCTGGACGACAGGCTCTGCAGCGCTTCATCGACCTGCGTGTCGAGAACAAAGCGGAAGCCGGCCGAGAGCTGGGCGATATTGCCCAGCACGAGCTTCTGCTTCAGCATGGTCATGAAGGGTTCGTTGAAAAACTGGATCTTCTTGTCACGCGTGAGCACGATGGCCGGCGTCGGACAGGCCTGGATCAGCGCATTCAGATTTTCCACCGAGTAGACATTTTCCATCAGTGATAGGCGACGCCACATCCAGCGGAACGCAAGGACGCGCAGCATGGATGCGAGGTTGCCATTCTCGCCCATCTGGCCGGCAGCCTGTTCCACGACATCGCCCAGGGATTGCCGCGAACCATTCAGCAGCCAGGCGAGGCCATCCCAGTAGACGCTTTCCAGCCGGATACCCCGCCGCGCTCCACCCTTGCCGATGATCGCGCGGAATTTAGGTTCCGCGTCATGCTCCTCGACATGCCGCATCGCGGCCGGGTTCACATCGGCCGGTTCTGAGTAAGACGCTTGCCGATCGGACAGGGCCATGGCTCACCGCTCGGTCAGGGCGACGGATTGCGCCTTGTTGATCGGCTTCATGAGATAGCTGAGGATGGTCTTGCGGCCGGTCATGATTTCCGCCGAGGCGACCATGCCCGGAATGATGGGGTAGCTCTTGTCGCCGCGCATCAGCTCGGACTGGTCCGTTTTGACATGGACCAGATAGAAGGTCTCGCCCTTGTCCTTATCGACAATACTGTCGGCGGAGATATTGGTTACCTCACCTTCTAGGCCGCCGAAGATCGAGAAGTCGTAAGCCGTGATTTTCACGATCGCCTTCTGGCCGCGCGTCACGAATGCAACGTCACGCGGTGAAATCTTGGCTTCGATCAGAAGCGTGTCTGCGGTCGGGACAATGCCCGCGACGACTGTGCCGGGGTCGACATAGGCGCCGATCGTATTGACCTCGAGCGTGTTGACGATGCCATCCACCGGTGAGCGGATATCGGTGCGGCTGACACGATCGGTCGCACCACGGATCGTTTCGTCAATGACCGAGAGTTCCGCGAGCGTCTGAGCCTTTTCCGTCAATGCCTGCTGACGAAGCTGAAGCGCCAGCTCATCCACCTGGAGACGCGCTTCCTCTACCGCGCCGCGCAGCCGCTCAAGGCTCTCCTGATAGACCGTGATCTGACCGCGCTGGTCCGTCAGTTCGCGCTCAAGCGCAATCAGCTCGGTCTGCGCCACAAGGCCCTTCTTGGCCAGCGGGCTCATCAGATCGTATTGCCGCGTCGCCTGGGTGATGTTCTGCTCGAGGCGCACGATATTGGCCTGCGCCTCGCTCAGTTCATTCTCGCGCTGACGCACGCGTTCCCGCAGCACGCCCGCCTTGTTGAGATAGGCGGCCTTGTTGGCGGCGAAGAGCCGCTCCTCATTTGCACAAACCTGGCTGGCGACCGATTGGACTTCGTTCGGGCAGACGAAGGCCACGTCGTAGGAGCCGACCTCTTCCAGCGCCAGGCGCGCAATCTTGGCGCCGAGGGCCCGCGCCTTTGCGACGGACTCGCCGAGCGACGATTCCGTCGTCGTATTGTTGAGCTGGACGATCAGTTCACCCTTGCGCACGATCTGGCCGACCTGAACGGCGATGGTTTCCACCACCCCTGCTTCGGACGACTGCACGATTTGCGTCTTGGAGACCGGAATAACCTTGCCTTCCCCTCTCGCGATTTCATCAATCTCGGCGATTGCCGCCCAGGCCAGAAAGAGCACGATGAAGCACGCGACAAAAACCACGATCATGCGGGCCATGAACGGAGGCGTGTCGGCAACCGGACGGCTCATGGCTTGACGCCCTTCTTCTGCATGGCTTCGATAACCTGATGCTTCGGCCCGTCTGCCACCACACGGCCCTTATCGAGGACGATCAGACGATCGACGAGATCGAGCATCGTGAAGCGATGGGTTGCGATCAGAAGCGTGGTGTTCTTGTCGAAGGCATTCGACAAACGGTTGATCAGATGACGCTCGCTGGCCAGATCCATGGCGCCCGAGGGCTCATCGAGGAAAACGATCTTCGGCCTGGTCAGCAGAAGACGCGCTATCGTCATGGCCTGCTTCTGGCCACTCGACAGATTGGAACCGCGCTCGCCGACGGGCATATCGAAGCCGCGGGGATGCCGCGAGACGAACTCTTCAACACCGGTCATGCGGGCCACTTCGAGCAGTTCTTCGTCGCTGGCATCCGCCCGACCGATCAGGAGGTTCTCCTTGACCGTCCCGGAAAAGAGATCCGAGGACTGGCCTGCGACGGCGACGGCCGAGCGCACTTCCGACATGTGATACTGGCGGATATCGACGCCATCGATCAGCACGCGCCCGTCTGTCGGGACGAAGAGACCATCCAGCAGACGGCCAAGCGTCGTCTTGCCGGAACCGATACGGCCGATGATGCCGACCTTTTCACCGGGCGCGACGGTCAGCGACAGCTTGCTGATGACCGGGTTGTCTGAGCCCGGATACTGAAAGCTCACATCCTGGAAACTGAAACCACCATGCTTGATTTCGCGGTTGACGAAACCGACCGTCGACGGACGATCCTCCGGCTGCTCCATCACCTGGTCGAGAATTCTAAGCGACAGTGTCGCCTGACGGAACCGCGCGAGCGTCATTGCGATCTGACCGAGCGGCGCGCCGGCCCGGCTGGCAAGCATGACAGTGGCGATGATCGCGCCCATGGCGAGGCGCCCCTCCGAGAATTCGTAGGTGCCCGCAATCACGATCAGCACGCCGACAATCTGCTGGATGAGCGCCGTCAGGTTGATCGCATTCGTCGAGACGTGCTTGATCTCTTCGCTTGTGCGGCTCGAATGCTTCATCAACTCCTGCCAGCGACGCAGCATGGTCGCTTCGGCGCGCAGGCTCTTCAGCGTTTCGATGGTGGAGATCGTCTCGACCAGAAGCGCCTGCCGTTTCGACGCCTCGTTGGACGCCGCTGCCATCCGGTGGCCGATCTGAGCCTGGGCGCGAAGTCCGATCGCGATCGACAGGATCAGCGCTACGGCCGGAATGATCGCAAGCCAGCCGGAGATCAGATAGATGACGATCAGGAAGATGAAAACGAAGGCCGTATCGATCATCAGACCGATCGTGTTCGAGGTGAAAAACTCGCGCACAAACTCGTATTGCATGACCCGATTGGCATATTCGCCCGTCGACATCGGGCGCGAGGCAAGCGTCGTATTGAGCACCTTGTCGAAGATCATCTGTGACAGGCGCAAATCGGCGTTGCGACCTGCGTGGTCGATCAACGAGGCGCGCGCTTCCTTGAGCAGATAGTCGAATAGATAGGCGAGCATGATGCCGGCCGCGAGCACCCACAGGGTGGGAATTGCCTTATTGGGCAACACGCGGTCGTAGACATTCATCGTGAAGAGTGGCGAGGCAAGCGCGATCAGGTTGATGAACAGCGCGGCAAGGATGACCCGAAGATAGGTGCGCCAATAGGGCATCAGCGCCCGCACCAGCCAATGGCGCTTCTCGATCTCGTCGGCACTGCCGATCCGCGCGTCTTCCGTGTCGTTCCGATAGAAGAGCGTGAAAGCGAACAGGAACTCCGGACCGAGCGCCATGAGTTCCTGATGCGTCAGGCGGGCGGAAGCGATACCCTCGCGAATATCAAGCGTGTAGACGCCGTCGTCGCTGACCTCGAGCAAGGGCAGCGTGCCGCCATCCTTCAGGACAACAATCGCTGGACAGTCAAAATCGTTCTCGCGGATCGCACGTTCGCCAACCCGGATGACCTGCAGGCCAATTCGCTCGGCGACATGTTCCACATCGTCGAGTTCGAGAGATTCAACGATTTCGTCCGGCAGACCTGAGAACAGTACGGTATCGGAGCTGGGCCGACCGTAAAATGTGGCGACAGCCTTGAATGACGCACGAAAGCTCAGGCGGGCACGAGGGCCCGCCGGTTCGATCAACGAATTTAACATGTCATCCTATCGGATGGGCGTTTACTGGAGCGGCGCCAGGAGGTCCATCGGAATTCCCGCCTTTTGCCGCGGATCCCGCTGGACATAAGCCCCATTCGGGGTCGTCTTCACGGAGAACTCGTTGCGCGCATATGCGTCGGTCTGGCCGACCGGCTTCGCATTCATGGTCTTCAGAAGGGAGCCCGAGGCCGCCAGGATCTTGTACTCCGCAAATAAGGCCGCGACGCGGGCCGTTTCTGCGACGATGCTGGTGTTGAAGCGGGTGTTCTGTGCGTCGAGAACGTCCAGAAGCGAGCGCTGGCCAATCTTAAACTGCTCGCCGTAAGACGAGACGAGCTGGGCATTCTGCGAGGACTGCGAGCTCAGGATCTGGGAGAGCTCGCCGCGGCTGCGGCGCTCATTCCAGGCCGAACGCACGGACTCTTCGATCTCGCGGTGAACCTGATCGGATGCGTAGCGCTGCTCGCTGGCGCGACGGATCTGCTCCTGCTCACGAGCCTGGTCGATACCACCGCGATAGAGGTTCCAGCGGGCGACCAGACGCACCTGAACGTCGTTGGTGTTGCCCTGGCTGGTGCCCACGTCGTTGCCGACGCTCGCACGACCTTCGAGATCGACGGTCGGGGCATAGTTGGAGCGGGCGGCACGCACAGCGGCGTCAGCCGCATCGATGTCGGCGCGGGCCGAATAGATGCGCGGATTGTTGGCCTTGGCAGTTGCGATGGCGTCATCCAGCGTGCGCGGGATGAACTTGGCAACCGAACCCGGCACCTTGGCATTGGTGATCGGCTCACCGACCGTCTTCAGGAAGCGGATCTTGGTGAGCTCGAGTTCTTCCTGAGCTTCACGCAGGCGGGCCTGGGCGGCCGCGAGACGCTCGCGTCCCTGAACCGCATCGACTTCCGTCAGCGCGCCACCGGAGATGCCCTGGTTGATGTCAGAAAGGATGCCATTGTGGAACGAGACGTTCTGCTGTGCGACACCGACGATCTTCGCCTGCAGAATGTATTCCAGATAGTCCTGAACGACCTGCAGGGCGATCGTCTCCGAACGCTCCAGAACACGGAAGGAAGCGCCGTCAACACGCGAGGCCTGCTGGTCGACCTGGGCGCGGCGACCGCCGCCGTCCAGGAGGCGCTGGGTGACCGTAAGACCGACCTCGGAGGAATTAAAATCCTCGTAGTCCCGCGTCAGATTTCCCGTGCTCTCGTTGGAGAGCCGGCGCTTTCCCACGCTTGCCTCGAGATCGATCGACGGGAGATAGAGACCGCGCGCCTGGCGCAGTTCGAACTCGACCGCCTCACGGTTCTGGACCGCCTGCGAAATCTGCGGATTGGTCGTCAGCGCCTTCTGAATGGCCTCTTGCAGCGACATGGCGCTGGCAGGGGCAACAGACGCGATGGCGAATGCTGCCGAGGTGTACAAGGCTGCAAATAAAGTCTTTTTCGTAAACAACGGATTGCCCCTACCCAAATCTTGCTTGGGTGTCGTTATATACCGGGGCGACTGTCGAGGGGAAGTCCAATCGGCATGTCCAAAAGATGCACCCAATTTTGATCTGTTGGAACGAAACTCAAGTTTTTCCAAATCCGAAGGAAAGAAATACTCGAAAATTCGACTAGGCACCGTAAACATCAACTATTGTGCACGTTCATTCGAATCATTTTGCCCGGCTCCGATGTTAACCCTGCAATAAGGTTCCCCTATTTTTGAGGTGAAACCCCGAAGATGCGGGGGAACTGTCTCCCCGGCGCAACACCCATTCAAGCACCCGCGACTGTCGATGGGCAGCAACGCATGCGCAAATCCAGAGTCCTTTTCGAATCGATGGCAAGTAAAGTCCACTTCAGCACAACCGCGAAAAGAAAAAGGGCGCCGATCTGGCGCCCGTTCTCCTAGTAAAACCACTATCTGTCTTAGTCGTGTGGCGTCACGACCGTGTGCTTGTCGTCGAACAGCACCTTGATGGCGGTGTCGTGGTTCTGCAGGACCACGACATCCTTCCAGGTGTCAGCACCGGTCTGGACGCTGACCGTGGTGTTGCCGTCGTCGACCGTTGCCCGCAGATGCGAGGCTGCGGTCTCAGCAGAGGCCTGCTCACCGAGCAGACTGTCGAGCAGGGCCGTGACATCGAGCACGTCGCCGTCGCCGTTGAAGTCGGTAATGACATCGGCGACATCGAGCTCGTCCAGCGCCGTTCCGTCAAAGACGAAGGTGTCGTTGCCGGCACCGCCGGTCATCACCACCTTGCCCATGCCGCCATGCAGGATGTCATCGCCATCCGTTCCCATGACCGTCAGCGGATCCGCATCCGACCCGAAGATCGTATCGAAGCCAACTTCCATGAAATCGCCGGTCGAGCCATCAGCGAAGGTGAAGGTGCCCTTCGAGAAGACCGTCTGACCATCTTCCTGACCGCCGGTGTTGTCGGTGGTGAGCGAGATGCTGGTGACACCGTTGTCGAAGAGGCTCGACAGCTCGCCTTCGTCGCTGATGCCGTTGTTGTTGGCATCAACCCAGATCTTGAGCTTGGAGAAGGCATCGTCGCTTGCATCGATTACGCCGTCACCATTTGTATCGAGCGAAGCCAGAGCCGCCACGCCGCTTGCAAACTTCCCGCCATTGAAATCAGGCGTGAAGATCTCCGAGCCGTTGTCGATCAGGCCGTTGCCATCAATGTCATAGGCAAGGATGCCATCGTCCTTGGTCCAGGCAATCTGGTCCGCCTTGCCATCGGCATCGATGTCGAAGGTGACACCGTCGCCGATCGACGAGAAGGCGAAGCCGTTCTTGTCGAGGTCGAGGATGATCGGGTCTGCAACAGCGGTGTAAGAGTTATCGCCCAATGACGACACAGTTATAACGTAGCTGGAACCGCCGATCTCTACTCGAACGCTATCGGATCCCCATCCGTTCGCACCCGTCAAAGTGTAAACGGTGGTCCAGCCTGCTCCGCCGCCGAGGGAACCGTTCACATCGACTTGGACAAGAAGATTGCTCCCCGAGTTCTGTAGTCTGACGTAACTCGACACACCTCCGTGAGTGAACGCTGGAACCAGAGCGCTTAAGTCGATCTTGTCACTCACCATACCATTTGAACTGTAAGTGTAGTCCGTGATCGTATCAGAATTGCTCGAAGAGGCTGCCTCAGCACCCCAACGGAATGTGTTCGAACCCGAGCCGCCCCGCAGAGTGTCGTTTCCGAGGCCACCCATGATAATATCATTGCCGTCGCCACCCGAAATCGTGTCGTTGCCGCTACCGCCAATGATTACATCAGCACCGGTCGAACCGGTGATCGAGAACCCCTCGGTCTGGTTTGATAGGTTAAGCACGCCGCTAGACGTCATACGAACGTTTTCAATGTTCACAATCTGAGCGTTGGAAGCGCTGGTGAACCCGCCGGTGACATAAAGCGTGTCGGTGCCAGATCCTCCATCCAAAAGCAGGTCGTCTTGGTCTCCGTACAGCCAGTCGTCTCCATCGCCACCGTAAAGCGTATCCTTCCCGGCACCGCCGTACAGGTCGTCATCTCCATTCTGGCCAAACAGCGTGTCATCGCCGTCTCCGCCATACAGTATGTCACGACCTCCCCAGCCATAGACGATGTCATCACCCACCAAAACCGGATTGTTTTCATTCCCCGGCAATGTTTCCCCCTGGTTCTTGCCGCCCAGAATGTTGAACGTTTCCAGGTAAGTGGCGCCGGTTGGATCAGTAACCTTCACAACGATCGTATAAACACTGTCGTTGGCGATTGCATCAATCGTGCGTACTTCGCCGCTCGGCGTGATTTGGATCCCTGCTCCAGACACGAGTTCGTAGACGTGTCCGCTGGCGTTGTCAGGATCGACAACGGAAAGCTGAGCGATCTTCCTGTTAGAAGGAGGCAGATTGGAACCCGGATCGACCGCCGTCCAGATGATATCCGTCGGTGCCTGCCGCGTGTCTATCGTGAAGTTGCCGGACGCCGTCGCCCCCTCATTGCCGTTCCCGGCGAGGTCAAAGACGGAGTTCGTCTTCAGAGTGATCGAGTTCGTGGCAGAGTTCACACCGGAACCAGGGGTGAAGATTGCAGTCCAGGTTTTTCCGTCGGGGCTAGAGGTGACTGGAGACAGCGTACCGTTCTGAATGACCAGATCGGTATTGGTGAAAGCAGTCACGGCTTCACTGAAGCTGAAGGTGACGAGCGAGGTTTCGCCGAAAGTCAGGTTCGGATCCGCAAGCGTGATGGTGACCGTGGGTCGAACCGTATCGACAACGTAGTTGCCGCTGGTCGATCCCGTTCCTGCGTTTCCGGCAACATCAGAAAACTCGGTTCCAACGGTGATCACATTGGTCGCCGCTTCCGTGTTTTCAGCTGGCGTTAGCGTACCCGTCCAGACTTTGCCATCCGTCGTCGTCAGTGTGCTGAGAGTACCGCTCGAAACGTTCACATCGTCATTGCTGAAGCCTTGGACCGCCTCTGAGAACGTGATGGTCACCGTAGCAGCGTCACCAATCTTAAGGGCAGCGTCATCGATCTCAATGGACTGGACAACAGGCGCAAGCGTGTCGATTGCGTAGCTGTTTGAGTCCGTGGTTCCGGTCCCCGCATTTCCGGCGGTGTCCGCCACACCTGCGTTGTCGAGAACGATGAGGTTGCTAGTATCCTCCACGTTCACGTCAGGCGTGAAAGTAGCAGTGAACGTTATATTGTCAGTGGTCTCAAGCGAGCTGAGTATACCGTTCGCAACGCTGAAGTCAGCCGTAGTGAGGCCTGAAACTGGTTCACTGAATGTGATGGTGACCAGGGATGTCTCGCCGATCTTCAGGCTGGTGTCATTGATCACGATGGTCGCCGTTGGACGCACGGTATCCACGGCGTAGCCGTTAGACTGGCTCGTACCCGCACCGACATTGCCGGCCAGATCAAGTACACCTGCGTTATTCAGGACGATCAGGTTGGCGGCGTTCTCAATATTCGCAGATGGCGTCAGCGTGGCAGTCCAGGTTTTGCCGCCGTCGGCGGAGGCGAGACCGGAAAGCGAACCATTCTGAACGGTGAAGTCTGCGAGATCGAGCCCTGAAACCTCCTCGTTGAAGGCGATGGTAACCATCGACGTTTCGCCAATCCTGAGGCTTGTATCCGCCACAGTGATGGTCGCTGTCGGACGAAGCGTATCGACGGCGTAGTTGTTGCTCGTCGCCGCGCTGCCCGCATTGCCGGCAAGATCGGTATAGGAAGCAAGCACCGATACGACATTGGTCGTGTCTTCAAGATCGGCATTCGGGGTGAATTTCGCCGTCCAAGTCTTGCCGCCATCTTCAGACTTCAAGTCTGTCAGTATGCCGCTCTCCGCAGACATGTCATTGAGATCGAAGTTTTTGACGGCTTCGGAGAAGATGATCGTCACAGTAGACGTATCGCCGATCTTGAGCGCCGTATCATCCATGGTGATAGACACGACAGTTGGCGGCACGGCGTCTGGTCGGGTCACCGTGATGACAAACTTCTCTGCCGTCAGGGAAACTCCGTCGCCATCGGCATCGACAGCCTGGATGATCGAGGAGAAGTCGATTGCCTTTGCGGCGTTGCCGTCGAGCGGCTTGTTGAGGGTGAAGGTGCCTTCACCATTGGCTGCGATGGACAGGGTAAAGACTGTGACATTGCCTGCCGTGGCGGTGAGGACATTGCCGACCACGGCATAGGTCAATGCCGTTCCACCGACGGAGAGCGCCTGAGCCTCCAGTGCAGCAGTGCCGGTCTTCAAGCTGAATTTGACCACCTCATCCGCACCGCCCTTGACGAGAGCGCCGAGATCAAATTCGCCGACCGCTGGCTGACCGGTCTGGCCGGGGGTGCCTGCAAGACCGCTCAGCGTGCTCTGCATAGCGGCGGACAGCGTGGCCGAGCTGTTGACGTTCGTCGCCGTACCGCCTTCGACATTGCCGAGGACGACAAGGCCGGAGTTGCTTGCATTGATGCCAAAGGCTTCGATCTTGAACGCCTGATCCGGACCGGCGTTTCCGTCAGCGTCGGTCTTGATCGCCAAGAGCTCGTTCTGAATGGCCGCAATCGCCTGGTTGACGTTGGCATTGCCATTGTTCGTCATGTTCGGCTCGCCATCCGACAGGAAGATGAGCTGATTGACATGCGCATTTGGCAGGGTGCCGGGCTGCGTGGCCAGCGTCGTTACCGACTGCAGATCCACATCACCATAACCGTAACCGACCGTGAACTCAACGTAAGCGATGGTCTTGCCGCTGTTTGCGCCGCTGCCGCTCAGGACGACGTCGGTCGAACTATTGCCGACCACGACCGAGGATGACTGGAAGGTTCCGTCTGTGAAGACGATCTTGTACTGGAACTGCGTGTTGCCAGGGTTATTGTTGTCGTCCAGCTTGAATGTCGCGCTGGTGACCGGAATGCCACTGAAGTTTCCAGTATTGGCATAACCGTTCGGGCCGTCGAAATCATCGAACGCGCCGAAGTCGAAGCGCAACATTTGGCCGGGATCCACGTCAGTGTCGCTGAAACCGGAGCTTGCGCCGAAACCGCCCGTCGTGCTGCCATTGGCGTTGATCAGGTCCGCCAGCTGGTTTCCAGGAATATTCCAGCCGGACACCAGAGCAATCTGTTTCGATCCATTGCCGATGATATAAGCCCGATCGTAGCCCGAACCGCTGTTGGCGTCGAACGACTTCAGGGTCGAGGTCACGTCGATGGATGTGGACGCAACGCCCTCGATCCACTGCAGAGCCTGCTGGAGACCGGCTTCGTAGTTGGTGCCACCTTCGTCATTCAGATTTTGAACATCCTGCAGCGCCTGGTTCAGCGCGTTTTGCTGGACTACGCCGTTGACGATCAGATCGTAGGTTCCGACCGCAGAACCTTCTTCACCAAACTCGACGAGATGAACGCGAACGTCCTTGGCGCCGGACTGGCTGACCTTTGCGAGGAAGTCCTGTACCTGCGCCTTCAGCGTGGACAGATCCCGATCAATACTGCCGGACGTATCCAGAACCAGGACAAAGTTCGCCACCTTGCCCGGGACAGAGTCAACGACTTCAGGGGCGATGACGGTGATTGCCTCGTTCGCCGTCGTCAGGACCGGGATATCGTCCTGGATCTCGATCACGAGCTTGCCGGTCGTCAGTGTCACCGTGTCGCCGTCACCATCCTTGCCGACGATGAACTGCGACAGGTCCAGGGACACCGCGTTTTCAGCATTGTCGAATTCGCCATTCGCGCCACTCGCCACGTCGTCGAGCGACGGATGGTCGATCTGGCCCTTCAGCTTAAACTCATAGGAGCCGTTTGCGTTGACTTTGAGCTCAAAGACAACCCGTTCCGGGCTGCTGGCGACGTAGCCGGTGAGCGTATTGCCGATCACCTTGATCAGAACGTCGGCCCCTTGGGAATTCAGGCCGGAGTCAATCGGCGAAGTCGTCGGCTTGAGCGAGATCGCTTCTGTCGCATGGGCGCCATCGGCACCAAAGTCGAAGAGTGCCGTAAGGGTCCCTGCGACACCTGAGGCCATGGCCGAACCGGTTCCGGCAACCTCACCCGGACGTGATGCGTCGGGCGCCGCAGACGGCAGGCCATCTTCATCAACCTTGATCGTCAGCGATCCGGACTTCACACTCGGGCCATCGTCCTGGAAGCGGATGTTACCACCGAGGTCGATCGTCTCGCTGTCTCTGGCACGGTCGCCTTCGTCATCGAAGATCGTCGCGGTCGCGGTCAGCTTGACGAGGTTGTCGGCAAGTTGCTTGATATCGCCGGTGTACGGGCCGTTGCTTTCCGAAAGCGAATGATCGATTTCCCGCAACTGGGTCAGGGTTACCTCACCCTTGCTGTTGACGGAAATCGAGAAGACAACGTCGCCGGACTGCGTCTTGCCGTAGACGATACCGTCATACAGGAACAGCTTGATGTTCTGGCCGTCGTGGTTGAGACCGGAGTCCATGCCGTTGTTGCCAGTCAGGCTCAGCGCATAGCTCATAGAGATGCGACCGGGGCCGTCGGCACCGAACGACGACGAGGCAATCGAGAAGACACCACCGAAGCTTGCCGTGCTTGAGGCATGGTCCGTGGCAGAACCGATGGTGTCGCCGTCCTGCGTCTGAAGGATGATCTCCTGCTCGTTGTTGGCAACAAGGTTGATCCGCGGGCCATCGTCCTGGAAGCGGATATTGCCACCAAGGTCGATCGTCTCGCTGTCGCTGGCGCGGTCGCCTTCGTCATCGAAGATCGTCGCCGTCGCGGTCAGCTTGACGAGGTTGTTGGCGAGTTGCTTGATATCGCCAGTGTACGGGCCGTTGCTGTCCGAACGCGAGTGATCGATTTCCCGCAACTGCGCCAGCGTCACCTCACCCTTGCTGTTGACGGAAATCGTGAACACAACGTCGCCGAGACTCGTCTTGCCGTAGACGATATCGTCATACAGGAACAGCTTGATGTCACGGCCGTCGTGGTTGAGACCGGAGTCCATGCCGTTGTTGCCGGTCAGGCTCAGCGCATAGCTCATCGAGATACGGCCGGGGCCGTCGGCGCCGAACGACGACGAGGCAATCGAGAACACACCACCGAAGCTTGCTGTGCTCGAAGCATAGTCCGTGGCAGAACCAATCGTATCGCCATCCTGCGTCTGCAGAATGACCTTGTGCTCGTCCTTGGCAACAAGGTTGATCCGCGGGCCATCGTCCTGGAAGCGGATATTGCCACCGAGGTCGATCGTCTCGCTGTCGCTGGCGCGGTCACCTTCGTCATCGAAGATCGTCGCCGTCGCGGTCAGCTTGACGAGGTTGTTGGCAAGTTCCTTGATATCGGTCGTGTAGGGGCCGTTGCTGTCCGAACGCGAGTGATCGATCTCGCGGAACTGCGCCAGCGTCACCTCACCCTTGCTGTTGACGGAAATCGAGAAGACAACGTCGCCGGACTGCGTCTTGCCGTAGACGACACCGTCGATCAGGAACAGCTTGATGTCCCGACCGTCGTGGTTGAGACCGGAGTCCATGCCGTTGTTGCCGGTCAGGCTCAGCGCATAGCTCATCGAGATACGACCAGGGCCGTCGGCACCGAACGACGATGAGGCAATCGAGAACACACCACCGAAGCTTGCTTTGCTCGACGCATAGTCTGTCGCGGAACCAATCGTATCGCCATCCTGCGTCTGCAGAATGACCTTGTGCTCGTCCTTGGCAACCAGGTTGATGCGCGGGCCATCGTCCTGGAAGCGGATATTGCCACCGAGGTCGATCGTCTCGCTGTCGCTGGCACGGTCACCATCTCCATCGAAGATCGTCACCGTCGCCGTCAGCTTCACCAGGTTGTCGGCAAGTTCCTTGATATCGGTCGTGTAGGGGCCGTTGCTGTCCGAACGCGAGTGATCGATCTCGCGGAACTGCGCCAGCGTTACTTTGCCTTCGGCATCGACAGAGATCGAGAATATCAGGTCGCCAGACTGCGTCTTGCCGTAGACGGCACCGTTGATCAGGAACAGCTTGATGTCACGGCCATCATGAGTGAGACCGGAGTCCATGCCGTTGTTGCCGGTCAGACTCAGCACATAACTCATCGAGATGCGACCAGGGCCGTCGGCGCCAAACGACGACGAGGCAATCGAGAAAACACCACCAAAGCTTGCCGTGCTCGACGCATAGTCCGTCGCAGAACGGATCGTATCGCCGTCCTGCGTCTGAAGGATAATCTCTTGCTCGTTGTTGGCCACGAGGTCGATGCTCGGCTCATCATCTTCGACGCGAACCGTAAACTTGCCATCGGCGCTGTCGCCATCGGAATCGGTTGCAGTGAAGGGGATCTCAATGTCGAGGAAATCGACCGGGTTGCGCGGCGTTTCCGAACCAGATACCCGCGAGGCTTCAGTCTCGGACGGAACCGAGCCATTGCCGCCGGCCGCATAGTGGTCGAGATTGCCGATCAGCTCAAAGGAGTAGGAGCCATTGGCTGTCGTCGGATTGAGCGTGACGATGAAGATCGTTTCGCCTTCGACCGGATACGGGAATTCGGCGATCGGGCCACCGTCATCTTCGATACGCAGCGCCTCGAACGGACCGTCAAAGAAGGCCTTGTATGCGATCAGCTGATAGCCGCCATTCCACTTGCCGTCAGTGCCTTTCGTATACTCGATACGGTAGGACAGCGGGAAACCGTCCGAACTCAGACCAGCGAGACCAGGAATCGCTGCCTGGATTTGAGCGGAGGTCGAGGAAGTATCGAGACCCGTGAAGCCGACGGTACGGCCGACAGGATCGTCCCCAATCGGCTTACCGTCTTCACCCAAAGTTTCACTCTTCAGATCGTTGTCCGCTCCCCAGCGAATGGCGAGCGAACCTTCTGCCCTGGAAGCGCCCGCAGATTCGCCTTCGGAGTCGGACTCCGAGTCCGATACACGCTTTACAAGCCTCGGCTCGTCGCCCTTGCCCGTGAGACCGTCTTCGTTGACCGAACCGTCGACCGGGGCGCCAATCGTCGGCGCATCGTCTTGCACGTCGATATTGAAGGTGCCGGTGACACTATCCCCATCGCGGTCGGTGACCGTGTAGGTGAAGCCGAGGCGCAGGAGATCATCGAGATCATCCTGTGAGCCGTTGCTGCCAGCATCCGGATGGTCGAGCTTGCCGACAAGCTCGAAGGTGAAGTCGCCCGTGATACGGTTGGTTACCGTGATGGTGAAGACGAGGTTGCCCGCAGAATCACGGCCCTCTAGAGCCAAGAAGCTGGGGGCCGCACCGACGGGCGCGAAGCTCGTGACCGTAATGGGAAGACCACCCGAGGTGAAGCCGCCAAGAACCTTGAGGCCATCCCCCTCGTCCACGTCGGACGCGCCGACGAAACCGATGGCAGAGATCGTGCCAAAATCCCGCCCAGGATTGAAGGGCAGACGGCCACTGATGATCTTTACGCCGTCGCCGCCGGCGATGACAGCCTCGTCGTAGATGAACGAGGTCGTCAGAGGAGTCGGGATGGAGGGACGGCCATTGCCGCCGAACACCACGCCCGTGCGCAGCTCGTCGCCGAAGCTGGTATCGCCGAGCAGATCGGCCAGCGCCAGATCTTCCGGACCGGCGTCGATCGGATCGTCATTGAAATTGCGGCTGGCGCTGGGCGTGCCCTGGGCCGAGAAGGTGCCGTCGGGACCGGCCGCGACGTTGATGTTACTCTCTTCGAGGGCCGCGAAGAGCGCGACCTGCGGCAACTCGACATCGCCGATCACAAAGGTCGGGATGTTGGCGGCGCCGCCGATCACGGTGATCTCGGTGCCATCCGCCAGGACGAGGACCAGATTTTGGCCGTCCACCTGGAACTCGAGATTGTCGAGCTCGATGCCGGCCGGCAGGGTCACGATGTTTTCGGCGTTCGCCGCTACTTCGCTCGGGATCGCCGCAGCGGCGACGTTAACCGGCTGCTGAGCCGGCAGGCGATCGGTGCGACCGGCGTCGGGCGTTTCCGCCTCAGCCACTTCAATTCCCTCTACGGTCTCGCTGGCGAAACCCAGATGCTGCTCGACCGCAGAGTCGAACTCGTCGGCTGCGGAAGTATTGTCGATGCTGGACAGGCGCGGATCTTCGATGGACATGGTAACTCACCCCTTAACAAGTTGATCGCAGTTAAATCCCGATGCCGGGGCAAGTGCAACGGTTTCTTAACCCTGAATACATAACCGGTTATGCTTGGAGCGACCATTATTGAAAAAGAAGTTAATTTCGGGCCGAAAAATCCTTTTATTTCTGCAGTTTACTCAAATTTTAACGAATGGGCGCTGGCGGCTGGAATGGCATCCACCGATTGCGCTAGCGAGTACTGCGTCCACTTGAAGCAGCAACCATGGCACCCCCGAAACAAGTGATGGCCGGACGCTCGTCGAGTGTCCGGCCATTCAAAGAAACGGAGCGACGGGGTCAGTCTTCCGCGAAGATCGGGTCGTCGATGAAGGGGCCACCCTGATAGACCGCGATCGTATCGCCCGGCTTCGGCCTTGCCACCGCTGCATCGATTTCGGCGCGGAAGCGCTCGGCGTTATCCTTCGGTTGCCAGCCGAGATAAGAGACATGGGAATTGTCCCACCAGCGGGTGTCGTTGTTCGAGCAGCCCCAGATCACCGGGCAGGCCAGGCGCGGGACGCTGAAGATGCATTCGATCATCGACAGGAAATCGTCATAGCTCATCCAGGTGGAGAGCATGCGGTGGTTCTTCGGCTTCTCCATGCAACTGCCGATGCGCACCAGAGCCGTCTCCTGGCCGAACTTTTCGAAATACATGCGGGCGAGCGCCTCGCCGAAGCATTTGGACACGCCGTAAAGCCCGTCCGGGCGCATGGGCATCTCGTGGTCGAGATATTCGTCCTGGCGATAGAAGCCGATCGTATGGTTGGAGCTGGCAAACAGAATGCGCGGCATGCCGTTCGCGCGCGCGGCTTCATAGAGATTGTAGAGACCGAGCAGATTGGCGTTCATGATCTTGGAGAACTTGTCTTCAACCGAGATGCCACCAAGATGGATGATGGCGTCACAGCCTTCAACGAGCCTGTCGACGGCTGCCCGATCGCCAAGATCGCAAACCATTGCCTCTTCATGCGCCGCGACCCGACCGAGATCCACGATATCCGAGACCCTGACAATCTCCGCAAGCCCCTTCAAGCGCCCGCGCATTGCGCTGCCCAGCCCGCCGGCAGCCCCCGTCAGCAAAAGCCTCTTCACGCGCAGTCCTCCATGATGTCACACCTCAACTTATCATACAGGTTGCCCTGACCCGGTCAATATCGTAAACCTTACGAGCAACAGGCTGACAAAGCCCGACGCATGGATGATGATATGCGCCGGCACACAGGGGCGGGAAAACACGTATGGCATTGCAGGCACGAAGCGAAGCGGGCTCCGGAACCCTTGTGGAGAAACTCGGCGACACGTTGCGCAAGGCGATCGGCGCCGGCCAGTTCCCGCCCGGCAGCAAGCTGCCGAGCGAGGCGCAACTGTCCGAAGCCCACGGCGTCTCCCGAACCGTCGTGCGCGAGGCGATCGCTTCGCTGCGCGCCGACCGCCTGGTAGAGGCCCGCCAGGGCGCTGGCGTCTTCGTCCTCACCCCTCAGGAGCCGACGCCCGCCCCCTTGCTGATCGGTAATGTGGACCCGGCGCGCGTTTCGTCGATGATTGAACTCCTGGAGCTCAGAACGGCAGTGGAAGTGGAGGCAGCAGGCCTCGCCGCGTTGCGACGTTCCCCCGCCCAGGAAGAAGTCATACTTGAACGGCACTACGCTATCCGCGCCTGTCTTGAGGCTGGCCAATCGACTACGGAAGCCGATTTCGCCCTTCATCTCGCGATCGCCGAAGCGACCAACAACCCCCGTTTCCGCGAATTTCTGGCAATGATTGGCAAGAATGTCATCCCGCGGGCCGCCTTGCGCGACGAAGACAGCGAGGAGGATCAATCCGCTTATCTGCACCTCATCGATGCCGAACACGCAGATATTGTCGAGGCGATTTCCCGAGGCGATGAGGAGGCCGCGCGTGACGCGATGCGGCGTCATTTGCGCGGCAGTCAGGCGCGCTACCGCGCCCTTTTGCGCGAGCAGCGCCAACCTGTACGATAACATTTGACATAGGCGTCGTTAATACGTATGACAACTTGGCCGGAGGAGGCCAAGAGAGGACATTCGAACATGACGCCGCAAGACATCAAGGCCGCGCTCGGCGCCGGCCTGCTCTCCTTTCCTGTCACGCATTTCGATGACGCAGGGAATTTTAAGTCCGACAGTTATGCAGAGCATGTGGCGTGGCTATCCGGCTTCGATGCGCCTGTGCTGTTTGCGGCTGGCGGCACGGGAGAGTTCTTTTCGCTGACGCCATCGGAAGTTCCGCGCGTGGTCGCCGCGGCCAAGGAGGCGGCCGGCAAGACGGCCATCGTCTCGGGCTGCGGATATGGCACCGACATTGCCATCGAGATCGCACGATCGGTCGAAAAGGTCGGCGCTGATGGCATTCTGCTGTTGCCGCATTATCTGATCGACGCGCCGCAAGAGGGCATGTACCAGCACGTCAAGCGCATCTGCCAATCCGTCGGCATCGGCGTCATGGTCTATAACCGTGACAATTCGGTTCTGGGTGTCGAGACGCTGCAGCGCCTGTGCGATGAGTGCCCCAACCTGATCGGTTTCAAGGATGGCACCGGCGATATCGGGCTCGTGCGCCAGATCACGGCGACCATGGGGGATCGCCTCACCTATCTCGGCGGTATGCCGACGGCCGAACTCTTCGCCGAGGCCTATCTGGGCGCTGGTTTCACCACCTATTCATCCGCCGTCTTCAACTTCGTGCCGGGGCTGGCCGTCGACTTCTACAAGGCGCTGCGCGCCGGTGAGCGCGAGCGGTGCGAGACGATCCTCAAGGACTTCTTCTATCCGTTCATGGCGATCCGCAGCCGACGCAAGGGTTATGCGGTCTCGGCCGTCAAGGCTGGCGTCCGCCTGCAGGGCTTTGCCGCCGGCAAGGTGCGCCCTCCCCTCGATGACCTCACGGCGGAAGAAGAAGAGATGATGGCCAAGCTGATCGCGCCGTGGAAGCGCTGAGCAAAGGACGCCCCAGATGAAGATCGCCGAGGTTCGCACCCATCTTCTCGAGCACAGGCTCACCGTTCCGTTCCAGAGCGCTTCGATGCGCTTTGATCGGCGGGCGCATGTGCTGGTCGAGATCGTCTGCGACAACGGGCTGACGGGCTGGGGCGAATGCCTCGGTCCGGCACGACCGAATGCGGCGGTGGTTGCAGCCTATCGCAACTGGCTGATCGGCATGAACCCGCTGGAAACCGAGAAGATCTGGGCGGTTCTCTACAACGCCCTTCGCGATCAGGGCCAGCGCGGCCTGACGCTCACCGCATTGTCGGGCATCGACATCGCACTCTGGGATATCAAGGGCAAACATTTCGGCGCATCGGTTTCGACGCTGCTCGGCGGGCGTTTCCGGGAGAGCGTCAAGGCCTACGCGACCGGCAGCTTCAAGCGCGACGGCGTTGATAGGGTCGAGGACAATGCGCGTGACATCGCGCTCTATCGCTCCCAGGGCTTCCATGCGTCCAAGATCAAGGTCGGCTTCGGGATCGAGGAGGATCTGCGGGTCATCCGGGCTGCACGCGAGGCAGCCGGCTCCGAGATGCGCCTGATGGCCGATGCCAATCATGGCTATGGCGTATTGGAGGCCGTCGAATTCGGCCGTCGGGCTGCCGAATACGGCCTCGACTGGTTCGAGGAGCCCGTCGTGCCGGAGCAGCTGGCGGCCTATCGCGAAGTGCGAGCCAGGCAGCCGATCCCCGTTGCGGGTGGCGAAACCTGGCACAGCCGCTGGGGCATGAAGGAGCCGATCGAGAGCCGCGCGATCGACATCGTCCAGCCGGATCTCGCCGGTGTCGGCGGCTTTACCGAAGCAAAGCGCGTCGCCGATCTCGCAGCACTGCACGGCGTGCGGGTCGTACCGCATGTCTGGGGAACGGCTGTCCATATCGCAGCCGCTCTGCAGTTCATTGCCGCGATGGTGCCGGATCCGGTGCGCGTCAACCCGATCGAGCCGATCCTCGAATTCGATCGCACGGACAATCCGTTCCGGCAGGCCGTTATCCAGACGCCGATAGAACACGAGCATGGCGTGGTCGCCATCCCGAATGCACCGGGTCTCGGCATCGAGATCAACCGCGATGCTCTCCAGGAATTCAAGATGAAGGACGAGGCATGAGCCTGATCCGCACCCTTGCCGGTCGCAAGCCCGCCATCGCCCTGCCCAAGGGCGCGATCGATACGCAGATGCATGCCTATTTGCCCGGCTATCCGGCACTGCCCGGAGGGCCTGGCCTTCCAGCCGGTGATCTGCCGACACCCGAACAATACCGCCAGTTCATGGACTGGATCGGAATTGATCGCGTCATCGTCACGCAGGGCATGGCGCATCAGCTGGACAATTCCAATCTCGTCGCCTGCCTTGAATGGTTCGGAGACATCGCTTGGGGCATTGCAGCCGTCGATGCCAGCACCAGCGAAGCCGAGCTCGATCGTTTGTCGGCGGCGCGGGTGCGCGGCGCGCGGATCATGAATCTGCCGGGCGGTGCGGCCAATCTGACCAAGCTCGAAGAAGTGGATGCGATTGCCGCCAGCCGAGACTGGATGATCGCCATCCAGTTCGATGGCAGCGACATCCTCGACTATGAGGAGCGGCTCTCGAAACTCAGATCACGCTGGGTGCTCGATCACCACGGCAAGTTCTTCCGCGGGGTGACGCCGGACAGTCCTCAGGTGAAGGCCACCAAACGGCTGATCGACGGTGGCCGCTGCTGGTTCAAGTTCGCCGGCGCCTACGAGTCCTCCAAGACGGGCGGACCGGATTTCGCCGACGTAGGCGCCGTTGCCCGATCGATTGCGGCGCATGCGCCGGAGCGGATCGTCTGGGGCTCGAACTGGCCGCACAATCTGGCGCGAACCCAGGCTGACTATCCCGACGATGCCGCGCTCGCCGACACCGTGCTTGGCTGGCTGCCAGACGAGACGGCTCGCCGTCTCGCGCTCGTGGACAATCCGGAAGAACTTTTCGCTATCGCGCCTGCTGCAGGCAGGTAGCCGGACTGCAATCCGCCGAAACGGGAGGTTCCGGCGGCTCAATCAAAGAGGAGGAAGACCAATGAAGACTGCCGCAATGCTCAGCCTCGCGATGGGGCTCACCTTTGGTGCGGGTGCTGCCGTCGCCCAGGAGATCACCCTGCGTTCCGCCGACATCCATCCCGACGGCTATCCGACGGTCGATGCCGTCAAGTTCATGGGCGAACTGGTCAAGGAACGCACCAACGGCCGCATCGCCATTCAGGTGATGAACAACGCAGCACTTGGCTCCGAAAAGGACACGATCGAGCAGACGCGCTTCGGCGTCATCGACATGAACCGCGTCAATAGCGCACCGTTCAACAACCTCGTGCCGGAAACGGTGGTCTTTGGGCTGCCCTTCCTGTTCCGCGACACCGAACACATGCACAAGGTGGTCGATGGCGAGATCGGCGATGAAGTGCTGGCCGCCTTCGAACCGCATGGCCTGATCGGTCTTGCCTTCTACGATTCCGGTGCACGCTCGTTCTATTCGACCAACAAGCCGATCAACAGCCTTGCCGACCTCAAGGGCATGAAGGTCCGCGTCCAGCAATCAGACCTCTGGATCGCGATGATGGAAGCCTTTGGTGCGAACCCGACACCGATGCCCTTCGGCGAAGTCTACTCGTCGCTGGAAACCGGCGTCGTCGACGCGGCCGAAAACAACTGGCCTTCTTATGAATCCTCGCGTCACTTCGAAGTGGCCAAGAACTACACGCTGACCGATCATTCGCTCACGCCGGAAATCCTGGCGATCTCCAAGATCACCTGGGACAAGCTGACGCCGGAAGACCAGACGATCATCCGGGAGGCCGCCAAGGAATCCGTCGGCAAAATGCGGGAACTGTGGCAGGCACGCGAAAAGGCGTCGGAAGAGAAGATCCGAGCATCCGGCGTGAACGTGATCACCCCCAACAAGGAAGAGTTCGCCGCTGCCATGCAGCCGGTCTACGACAAGTTCGTCACGGATCCCAAGATGAAAGAGCTGGTGGAGCGCGTTCGCGCCGTCAAGTAAGCACCACGGACCGGCCGCATCCTCGATGCGGCCGGTTTTTTCTTATCCTGGATTTCGGAGGGATCCATGTCGCGTTTCATGCGGGCCATCAGGCCCGGCCTCAGCTGGCTGAGCCTCGCCTGCCTTTATCTGGCCGGCCTCGGCGTGGTCCTGATGACCATCATCATCGGCTGGCAGGTTTTCGGCCGTTACGTGCTCAATGACACACCGAGCTGGTCCGAGCCCCTGTCGCTGCAGCTGATGTCCTGGTTCATCCTCTTGGGTGCGGCCGTCGGCGTGCGCGAAAGCGTGCATCTCGGGCTCGACATCGTTCGCCACAACATGGCGCCTCGCATCCAGCGCCTGATGGATCTCGTCAGCCTCGGCCTGATCTGCCTGTTTGGCGGCGCCATGTCCTACTATGGTACGCTGCTGGCCATGGGCACCTGGACAGCCCGGATCCCCGTGCTCGGGTGGCCGGGTGGCATAGACTTCATTCCCCTCATCATCGGTGGCGCAATGATCTCCATCTTCGCGCTCGAACGCTTCGCCGACACGTTCATCGGTACTGCTATCCCGGCGGCGGACGATGTCGCCCAGACCGAGGTTGTGTGATGGCCTATACGATCCTTTTCGGTACCTTCGCCTTTCTCATGCTCCTCGGCATGCCCATCGCTTTTTGCCTCGGGATCGCGTCCTTGGCGACGGTCCTCTATATCGGCATCCCGCCGATCGTGATCTTCCAGCAGCTGAATTCGGGGATGAACGTCTTCGCCATGATGGCGATCCCCTTCTTCATCTTCGCCGGCGATCTGATGGTGCGCGGCGGCATCGCCTTCCGTCTCATTCGCTTTGCCTCCGGTTTCGTCGGACACATGCGCGGCGGGCTGGGGCAGGTGAATATCGTCTCATCGACGCTGTTCGGCGGCATTTCGGGTTCGGCGGTTGCCGACGCATCGGCCATCGGCGGCCTGATGGTGCCGCAGATGGCAGCGCGAGGCTATGACCGCGGATACGCCGTGAACGTGACGATCAGCTCTGCCCTCATTGCCCTGATGATCCCGCCGTCGCACAACATGATCCTGTATTCGATCTCGGCAGGCGGCACGGTCTCGGTTGCGGATCTCTTCACCGCGGGCATCATTCCCGGGATGCTTCTGACCGTCGCCCTGATGGTCACCGCCTATGTCGTGGCCCGCAGACGTGGTTATCCGGCCGAACCCTTCCCCGGCTTTGCGAAACTGCTGGTGTTCTTCTTCGCCGCCCTGCCCGGCCTGCTGCTGATCGCCATCATTTTCGGCGGCGTGCGCTCCGGTATCTTCACGGCGACCGAAAGCTCCTGCATCGCCGTTATCTACGCCTTTCTCGTCGCCGTACTCGTCTATCGCGAGCTGAACTGGAGCGGCTTTGTCGAGGCGATCCTCGGCGCGGTGAAAACCACGTCACTGGTTCTGCTCGTCATCGGCATGGCCGCTGCCTTTGCATGGCTCATGTCCTTTCTGCAGGTACAGGTCACGCTCATCCAGGTGGTCAAGTCGATCTCGGATAACCCGATGGTCGTCCTGCTGCTGATCACCATGGTCCTCCTGCTGCTTGGCACTTTCATGGACATGGCGCCGCTGATCATCATCACGACGCCGGTTTTCCTGCCGATCGTCCAGGCCTTCGGCATCGATCCCGTGCATTTCGGTGTCATCATGATCCTGAACGCCGGGATCGGTCTGATCACGCCACCGGTTGGAACCGTGCTCTTCGTCGGCTGCGCCGTGGGCAAGATCACGATCCGGGAGGCGATGCAGACCATCTGGCCATTCTTTGGCGCCTGCGTGATGGTGCTTTTGTTGGTCACCTTCATTCCCGAGATATCGCTCTGGCTGCCGGCGCAGTTCAAGTGATCCTCCCGCTCTCGCCTTCCGAGTGTTCTCAGCAGGAGCCCCAGCTCCTGCCTCTCTTCCTGTTCGAGTGACAGAATGCGCATCCGCTGCTGACATTATGGAAAGCCAACCACACAAAATGACAGTTTCTCGCCATTTCGGCGAAGCGTGACCACCGCTACAGTGATCCAACCTTCGTTCTCAACCGGTGGATCATGACAGCGCCAGCCCCTTCGGACAAAGCCCTCGTCCCCTTCGTCAGCGTCGAAAACATGATGCGGCTCGTGCATCACATTGGTATCGAGCGCGTGCTCACCGAGCTCACCGACGTCATCGAAGCCGATTTCAAACGCTGGGAACTGTTCGATAAGACGCCGCGCGTCGCGTCGCATTCCCGCGAGGGCGTCATCGAGCTGATGCCGACGTCGGATGGGGAGATCTATTCGTTCAAATACGTGAACGGCCATCCGAAGAACATGGCGGAAGGCCTACAGACGGTGACCGCCTTTGGTCTGCTCGCCGATGTCTCGACCGGCTATCCGGTTCTGCTCACCGAAATGACCCTGCTGACGGCCCTTCGCACCGCGGCGACCTCGGCGATGGCGGCCCGCCACCTCGCCCCCAAGGGCGCGACGACCATGGCAATGATCGGCAATGGTGCCCAGGCAGAATTCCAGGCGCTTGCGATGAAGGCCGTGCTCGGCATCACCCATGTCAGGCTCTTCGACATCGACCCGAAGGCAACGGAGAAGACACGGCGCAACTTGGAGGGCTCCGGCCTTGATGTCACGGCCTGCACAACGTCACAGGCGGCGATCGAAGGGGCCCAGATCATCACGACCTGCACCGCCGACAAGCAGTATGCCACCATCCTGACGGACAACATGGTCGGCGCTGGCGTGCACATCAACGCCATCGGTGGCGACTGCCCCGGCAAGACCGAACTGCATCGCGATATCCTCTCCCGTGCCGACACTTTCGTCGAGTATCCGCCGCAGACGCGGATCGAAGGCGAGATCCAGCAGATGGATCCGGACTATCCCGTCATCGAGCTCTGGCAGGTGGTCACCAGTCAGGTCGAAGGTCGTAAGAACGACAAGCAGATCACCCTCTTCGACAGCGTCGGCTTTGCGATCGAGGATTTTTCGGCATTGCGCTATGTGCGCGAGCGCGTACGGGGGACCGCCTTCTACCAGTCTGTCGATCTGATCGCCGATCCGGACGATCCTCGCGACCTGTTCGGCATGCTGCAGAGGTCCAAAAACTGAGCCCCCACCCCCAAGATCTAGGGGTTCGCGCTGAATTTAAGTTGGCGGAAATATTTGCGGCCTAATGTCCTCATCTCCAAGGAGTCTGGCCGGATGAATGATGTCGAACGCCTGAACATACTCCATCAGTACGGCATTCTCGATACGCCGCATGAGGAGCCCTTCGAACGGATCGCCGCCCTGGCGCGCCTGATCTTCGACGCGCCGATCGTGCTGATCTCGCTGCTTGACGACGATCGCCAATGGTTCAAGTCGAATATCGGTCTGGACCTGCGCGAAACCGAGCGCGAACACGCGATATGCAACGAGACAATTCGCAGCGACGACGTTCTGGTGATTGCCGACACAAGGCAGGACATCCGGACGGCGCGAAACCCTTTTGTCATTGGAAAACCTTACGTCGCATTTTATGCAGGCGCTCCGCTGGTGACCTCGGAAAAAGCTCGCCTCGGTTCACTCTGCATTATGGATCGCGAGCCGCGACACTTCGATGAGCGGCAAATGGCGATCCTGCAGTCGCTCGCCGCCCTGGTGATGCGGGAAATGGAGCTCCGGCGGCAGATCGATCAAGACTGGCTCACCGGTGCCACATCTCGTATGGCCTTCCACGGTACTTTGGAGAAGCTTGTCGGACGCATGGCGCCACCGTCGATCGGCCTGATCAGCTTCGACATCGATCACTTCAAGCAGATCAACGACCGATTTGGTCATATGGCAGGCGATCGTGTGCTGATCGACGTTGTGGAGGTGTGCCGCGGCGTCTTACGCGATGGCGACGTGATCTCACGGATGGGAGGCGAGGAATTCGCCGTTCTCTTGCCGGGGGCAACAACCAAGAGCGCGCTTGCAGTCGCCGAGCGCCTCCGGCAGGCAATCGAAAGCTCGCGACGCACAGATGTTGATGGCCCTGTCACGGCAAGCTTCGGTGTCACCATGCTCGATCAGGGCGACCACGGTCTGGCAGATCCCTTGCGGCGCGCGGACGAGGCCCTTTATCGATCCAAGGCGAACGGCCGCAATCGAGTCACCTATTCCTGGGCCATGCCTGCAGAAATAGGCCCTGGCGTCGGTAGCGTGTGCAATGGGTCTTTAAGCAGATAGTCTGCCCGTTGGCCCGATCCGTTCATGCCGGCCCGAGAAGAATGTCCTCGGCTTCTTCACGTTCCATGTCGAGCACACGCTTAGCCAGATCTAAGCCGAAGCCCTGGCGGGCAAAGGAGGCGATCTCCTTGCTCCAGCGGGCGTCATCGGCTTCCACATCCGGTCGGCGGAAGGGCCCGAAAGCCTTCTTTCGCGCGTAGACCACGGCCGAGCGAAAATCGTCGGCGTCGACGAGGACGGCATCTACGATGCTGCGGTCGACCCCCTTCTCCGCGAGCTTGCGGGCAATCGCGCGCTTGGAGCGGCCGCTGCGCGCCGCCGAATTCGCCCGGATCTCCGCATAATTCTGGTCGTCCAGCGCCTTCATGCTGCGCCCGAATGCAAGGGCCGTCTCGGCCAGCGCATTGACCTGACCCTCGCTGATATCCTCGAATTTGCTGCGCGCCTTGCGCTTGATCGCGTCGGAAAGCTCGCGCTCGGTCATCATGCGTTTCGCGAGACGGTAGGCGGCGGAATTCTTCGCCCAGGCCAACATGCGAGGCGTGGGCTGATCTTCGGTGGCTTTCGACGGTTCGTCCATGGGCCCGGTGTCCCAACTTCGTGGACGATCGTCAACAGACATCTGGACCCGTTGGATTGATCAATGAGACCGCAGCCACTCCGCAAGTTCGGCCTCGGCGCGCTCCAGAGCACTGTAGTTCAGAAGCTTGCGCAGCAACGCGACCGTCACAGCCCTGGCCCGCAGGTTGAAGCGTCCTTCGTCGCTGTCTTCGACCGACATCTGGTAGACGCCGAGTTTTTCGTAGAGCTGTTGAAGGCGGTTCTGAACGCTGCGGATCGATAGGCCCCGTCGGCGGGCGATGGTGCGGTCCGTCAATCCGAGCGCGATATCGACGAGGATCTCGTATTCGCTGTCGCTGAAGCCCCTCACCTGTCCGAGGCTCTTCTGCTGCATGCCGCGCACTTCGCGATCGATGACGCATTGCGCCTCAACGAAGATACTGCGCAGCGCGAGTTTCAACCGCTCATCGGAGGCTGATTTCAGGACGTAACCATAAGCCGCGCCGTCCGGCACGATACGGGAGACGCCACGCACATAGGCTTCGTCGGAATAGTTCGACCAGAAGAGGATGCGGGTATCGGGTCGTTCCTTCCAGATGGTACGCGCTGCCTCGATGCCGTTGCGGGCGTTCATCTGCAGGTCCATCACGATATGGGCGGACTTGTGGTCGCGCGCCAAGCGCTCGCCATCGGCCCCGTTCTCGGCCTCCAGCACGTCGCGGCATTCCGGAAGAGCCGCACACACCGCTTCGAGAAGATAGGAGCGGTGCAACGGATCGTCCTCCACGATCAGGACCTTCATGCGTCATATCCCTTCGCTGTCATTGTCTGCGCAGGGAGAGGCAGTTGCACCCGGACAGTCGTCCCCGCGCCCTCCCGGTTTGCTCCTATGGTGAACTTGGCCGAGATCAGCCGCGCCCGCGTCATCATGTTGTCGATGCCCCCGCCCTCGCCTCGGCCGCCACGTGACAGGCCGCGTCCGTTATCGGCGACTTCGACGACGACCGCGCAGTTGCTTGCCCGCAGACGGACCTCAAGCTCGCTGGCCTGCGCATGGCGAACCGCATTGTTGATGGCCTCCTGCGTGATCCGAAACAACGCGATCCGAACCGTCTGATCCAGGAGATCGATGACACCGTCGCTGTCGTCCACCAGACGCCAGGACAAAGATGCCCCCTGATCTCGAACGGCCCGATCGAGATGGTTCTCGATCGCATGGGCAAAGCCGAAAAGCTGCAAGACAGCCGGTTTCGCCTCCTCGATGATCTCGCGCAAATTCTGCATGCATTGCTGCAGACTGCGGGCCACGGGCTCGAGCATCTCTCCACTCAGGTCCTTCTCCTGCATCATCCTGTCGACCCGGCGCGACAGGCGCGTCAGGTCGGCAAGCGTCTGGTCGTGCAGGTCCATTCCGATGCGCTGCCGCTCGCTTTCGAGCGCCTCGGTGAGATTGAGAGCGCCCAGCCGCAAGCCTTCCTCGCGAGCGCGCGCCTCGGCCTCAATGATGGCCGACTGCTTTGCCTGTTCAGCGGCTCGAAGGGCAAAGAAATAGGGAGACAAGAGGTCGGCGATCGACTGGGCGTTTTCGACATCCTGTGGCGAGTAGAAATCCACCTGATGCGAGGAGCAGCTGAGCGCGCCGATAACCTCGCCACCCACCTTCAGCGGCACATGGATGCGGCTGCGGAGGTTGTGCTCGAAGATCGGACGGGTGAAGGGCGTATCGACGTGGTAGCGGGTTTCAAGCTGTGCATCTGCCGTCAGGAGGAAGTCTATCTCGCCCCAGAGCAGGGTCCGGATCGGGCTGCTCGCCACCGGTGCAGGCGTCGTCTGGCCCCAGAAGGTGTCGAGACCAGTCTCGTAAGCGGTATGATAGAGCCCGTTGACCATGGTGATGCAGACATCGAGGTGGTCATGCGGCACGATATGCGATACTTCGACGCCCACGGCCTTGATGGCCGAGCGGAAATCGAGCTGACCGGCCAGGAGCCTGGATATGCCGAGATAGTGATCGAGCAACGCCGAGGGCGCGATCTTGAGCATGGTGTCCTCCCGCAGCCACTCCCACGGCCGCATCGCCTTCATAACACATCTCGATAGGGTGGTCGTCTTGCGGGATCCCGCAGGACTTTGCGTAATTCCCGCAAACGTCCTGCCGTCCCGAACCTGTACAGGCGTCGCCGTTCGCTCCATCCTGATCCTGCCGAGAAGAGGAACTCGGCGGGGAATTCAGACCGGGACACGCCCGGCTGTTTGGAGGAAACCGGCGCCAAGAGCGCCGGACAACAGGGAGTGAGATCATGAAGACCAGCAGAACCCTTCTGGCGAGCGCGGCACTGTGCCTTATCGCCACATCCATGCCCGCAATGGCCGACACCTCGGCCAAGAAGATTGCCCTTTCGAACAACTATGCCGGCAATTCCTGGCGCCAGGCCATGCTGACCAGCTGGGAAAAGGTGACCGGCGAGGCCGTCAAGGCCGGACAGGTCGCAGCCGCCGACGCCTTCACCACCGCCGAAAACCAGGCGACCGAACAGGCAGCGCAGATCCAGAACATGATCCTGCAGGGCTATGACGCCATCGTCATCAACGCTGCCTCGCCGACGGCACTCAACGGCGCCGTCAAGGAAGCCTGTGACGCCGGCATCACCGTCGTTTCGTTCGACGGCATCGTCACAGAGCCCTGCGCATGGCGTATCGCCGTCGACTTCAAGGAAATGGGCCGCAGCCAGGTCGAATATCTCTCCGGCAAGCTGCCGCAGGGCGGCAATCTGCTCGAAATCCGCGGCCTTGCCGGCGTCTTCGTCGATGACGAAATCTCGGCCGGCATCCATGCGGGTGTCGAGCAGTTCCCGCAGTTCAAGATCGTCGGCTCCGTGCATGGCGACTGGGCGCAGGACGTAGCGCAAAAGGCCGTCGCCGGCATCCTGCCGAGCCTGCCGGAGATTGTCGGTGTCGTGACCCAGGGCGGTGACGGCTATGGTGCGGCCCAGGCGATCGCTGCCGCCAACCGCCCGATGCCCGTTATCGTCATGGGCAACCGCGAAGACGAGCTGAAATGGTGGAAGGAACAGAAGGACGCCAACGGCTATGAGACCATGTCGGTCTCGATTGCGCCCGGCGTTTCCACGCTTGCCTTTTGGGTCGCCCAGCAGATCCTCGACGGCAAGGAAGTCAAGAAAGACCTCGTCGTTCCCTTCCTGCGCATCGACCAGGACAACCTGGAAGCCAACCTGGCCAACACCCAGGCCGGCGGCGTCGCCAATGTCGAGTATTCGCTCGAAGACGCCCAGAAGGTCATCGGCTCTGCGATGTAACCGACCGGAAACCTCCCCGAACCGTCCGGCCTTCGGGCCGGGCGGTGTGGGGAACCTTTGGCGCGTGAGTGAGAGAGTTGTGCAGCATGAATGCCATGCTCGATAAGGGCGATGGACGGCCCGTCGTCAGCGTTACCGATGCAAGAGTGCGTTTCGGCGCGGTCAAGGCGCTGGATGGCGTCACCCTAGTGATCGGGAGTGGCGAGTGCGTCGGCCTGGTTGGCCACAACGGCGCCGGCAAATCCACGATCGTCAACGTCATCAATGGTGGGCTCAGCCCACATGAGGGCTCCATCCGATACGGTCACGGCAGCGGGGGCCATAGCATCAATGCCGCCCGCGATGCCGGCATTCGCTGTGTCTTCCAGGAGCTGTCGCTCTGCCCGAATTTGACGATCGTCGAGAACACCCGCGTCATGCATCGCAGCCTGAAAGGCTGGGGCTGGCGCAAGCGGGGTGCTGCGCTCATCGAGAGCAAGCTCGAGGAAATCTTTCCCGGCCATTCCATCGACTGCCACGAGGCCGTCGGCACACTCACCATCGCGGAACGCCAGATGGTGGAGATCGCGATCACGTTCTGCGAGATCGGCAGCCCGGTGCGCCTCGTCATCTTGGACGAGCCGACCTCGTCGCTGGATACGCGGCTTGCGGAGCAGTTGCTCGCCTATGTCGAGCGCTTCGTCCGCGACGGCGGCTCGATCCTGTTCATCTCCCACATTCTCGGCGAGATCCTCTCGGTCTCAAGCCGCATCGTCGTCATGAAGGACGGCAAGGTGGTCAGCCAGAGACCGGCCGAGGAGTTTTCGGAGCACGGGCTGATCGAAGCGATGGGCAGCGTGGTGAAGACGCGGCAAGCGCGCACGAACCTGCTGAGGACGGACACGGCAAGTGTGCTGACAGCTGCACCGGTGCGCGGACGCGGCCTCCCCTTCCAGGCCATGAAGGGCGAAATCGTCGGTTTCGCCGGTCTGGGCGGGCACGGCCAGACGGACATGCTGGTCGGCCTCTTCGAGTCCCGAACCGGCAACTGGCTGCGAGCCAATGACCCTGAAGTCGCCTTCGTCGCCGGCGACCGCGCTGTCAATGGTACCTTCACGCTGTGGAGCATCCTCAGAAACCTCAGCATCGGCATCCTGCCGGATCTTTCACGGCTGCAGACCCTGGATTTCGACCGGGAGGAGACGCTGGGGCAGACCTGGAAGGAGCGGATCGGCATCCGCACACCCGACATGGACAATCCGATCCTGTCGCTCTCAGGCGGCAACCAGCAGAAGGTTCTCTTCGCCCGGGCGCTTGCCAGTCGCGCACCCGTGGTTCTGATGGACGACCCGATGCGCGGCGTCGACTTCGGCACCAAGCAGGAGGTCTATACGATCCTGCGGCAGGAGGCGGACGCCGGGCGGACCTTCGTCTGGTACTCGACCGAGATGGATGAGGTCTGCCTCTGCGACCGCGTCTATGTGTTCAACAACGGCATGATCGTTGCCGAACTGAAGGGCGACGAGGTGACGGAAGAAAACATACTCTCCGCCTCTTTCCAGGAGGCCGCATGACGAGGTTCCTCTCCGCCGACAGTCTGCGCCTCGTTATTCCGGCCCTTTCGCTGGTCGGACTTCTTGCGGCCGTCTTCTATCTCCAGCCGCGGGCGATGAGCTATACCGGGCTCAACCTGCTGTTCAATCTGGCGGTACCGATCGCGCTCGCCACCATCGCCCAGATGCTGATCATGACGGTCAACGACCTCGATCTGTCGATGGGCACCTTCGTCAGCTTCGTCGCCTGTGTCACGGCGACCTTCCTGCAGTCCTCGCCTCTGCTGGGTGTCCTCATTCTAATGGCAGCAATCGGCGTCTATGCGCTGATTGGTGTGATGATCCACCTTCGGGATCTGCCGTCGATTGTCGTGACGCTCGGCATGAGTTTCGTCTGGGGCGGGCTTGCGGTTTTGATCCTGCCGGCACCCGGCGGTGAGGCACCAGGCTGGATCCGCTCAATCATGACGGTGAAGCCGCCGCTCGTTCCCATGGCGATCGTTGCCAGCGTCCTGATCGCCGTCGTCAGCCACTATGTCATCATGCGCTCGTCCTTCGGCGTCGTCTTGCGCGGTGTGGGCGGCAACAGCCGCTCGGTTGCGCGGGCCGGATGGTCGATCATCGGCGCACGGGCGGCTGTCTATGGTCTCGCCGGGTTCTTTGCGGTGCTTGCCGGCATGGCGCTGGTGGGGCTGACCACCTCAGCCGACGCCAATATCGCGCTGCGCTATACGCTGCTCTCGATCGCCGGTGTCATTCTCGGCGGCGGTGAATTTGTCGGCGGGCGCGTCTCGCCGATCGGCGCCGTTATCGGTGCACTCACCCTGACGCTGGCCGGCTCATTTCTGTCGTTCCTTAGGATTTCGCCGGACTGGCAGATCGGCGCACAGGGCGCGATCCTGATCCTCGTGCTGACGCTGCGTCTTGCCCTCAATCGCGCCGAAGGCCGGAAGGGCAAGTCATGACCCAGGCACTCTCCACACTCTTCTCCCGGACCTGGATCTGGTCCTTCATCGCGGCCGCCAGTGTCTTCCTTGTCACCATCGTCTTCACGGGCGGCGCAAGCACCGTCGGGCTCGCACAGGCGGCCCTCACCTTCGGGGCATTCTCGGTACTGGTTGGGCTCGGCCAGATGCTGGTGATCACGCTCGGCCCTGGAAATATCGACCTCTCGGTTCCCGCCAACATGACACTTGCGGCAACGGTCTCGCTCAAGGTGATGAATGTCGAAAACAGCATGATCCTGAGCGGGCTTGTCGTTGCCATCGGTGTCGGGATCGCGATCGGGATTGGCAATTACGCGCTGATCAAGCTCTTGCGCATTCCGCCGATCATCGCGACGCTGTCGATGAGCTTCATCGTGCAATCGACGGCGATCTGGACGAACCGGGGACTGCGCATCAAGCCGCCGAGCTGGCTTGCCGACTTCACCACGGCGACGACGGCTGGCGTTCCCAACGTCGCGATCGTCGCCTTGGTGCTGTCCGTCATCGTCTGGTACGTCCTCAACCGCACGGTCTATGGACGCTCGATTGCCGCGATCGGCCAGAGCATTCGCGCTGCCCGCATGGCCGGCATTCCCATCGATGGCACGCGGCTCATCACCTATCTGCTCTGCGCCGTGCTCGCTTCCCTCTGCGGCTATCTGCTCGCCAGCTTTTCCGGCGGTGCAGCGCTCAACATGGGCACGGAATATCTTCTGATGTCGATTGCTGTCGTTGTTATCGGCGGAACTGCCGTTGCGGGGGGCAACTCGAATGTTCCGGGGATATGGGGCGCCTCGCTCTTCATGTTCCTTGTCGTTTCGATGCTGAATACCTACGGTTTTGGCGCAGGCATCCGCCTCATTCTCACCGGTCTCATCATCATCGCCGTCATCATGCTGCCGACCACGCGCAGCACCGGCAAAACCTGAAGCGCTCCAGGACTGTCCCCATGGAAAATCCACACTACGAGATCCGCGACCCCCGCTTCCGCGACCTGCTCGTTTCCAGCGCCGCCCTGGAAGAGCTTTACTCGGGCTGCCGATGGGCCGAGGGCCCCGTCTGGTTCAATGATGGCGGCTATCTGCTGTTCAGTGACATTCCGAACGAACGCGTCCTGCGCTGGGTTGAGGGTGCTGGTACTTCCGTTTATCGGGCGCCGTCGCAGTTCATCAACGGCAATACGCGCGACCGTGAGGGACGGCTCGTTTCCTGCGAACATGGCGGGCGCCGCGTGATCCGCACCGAGATCGGCGGCACGGTTACGACCCTGGCCGATCGGCACGACGGCAAGCGGCTGAACTCGCCAAACGATGTTGTGGTGAAGTCAGATGGTTCGGTCTGGTTCACGGACCCGTCCTACGGCATTCTCTCGGACTACGAGGGCCACAAGGCCGACGAGGAGCAGGTGAGCCGCAATGTCTACCGGCTCGATCCCGCGACCGGCGAGCTCAGCGTCATGATCGACGATTTCCTGCAGCCGAACGGGCTATGCTTTTCGCCGGACGAGACATTGCTCTACGTCGCGGATTCCGGCGCCAGCCACAAGCCGGACGCGCCGCGCCATATCCGGGTGTTCGATGTGACCGATGGCAAGCGGCTGACAAACGGGCGAGTCTTCGCCCATATCGACAAGGGTATTCCCGACGGCATGCGAACGGATATGGACGGGAACCTCTGGTCGAGCGCTGCCGACGGCGTGCATTGCTTCCATCCCGATGGCACGCTGCTCGGCAAGATCCTGGTGCCGCAGGCGGTCGCCAACCTGACTTTCGGCGGACCGAAGAAGAACCGCCTGTTCATCACCGCCTCGACATCACTCTATGCGATCTACACCGCGACACGGGGTGCGCAGACGCCCTGAGTTGCGCCCGACTGCATAGAAAACAACAGGACCGCCCGCTCAGGAGAACGGGCGTTCCCGCTGTCATGCCACGCGTGGGATATGGCACGACCGGATCGGCCTGGCGGCGGCCGATGAGGCAATTACGTGACCAAGAGCGATCACGCAGTCATGGATTTGAAGGCTTCGGCCTGGCTCTCTACCCAGCTTTCGAAGCTTTGCGGCTCCGTGCCCGTCAGCGTCTTGAAGTCACCGGTGGTGCCTGCCAGACCGCCGTTGCCGACCATGGTATCGATAGAGGCAAAGACGCGCGCGACGGGTTCAGGCAGACCGGCTCCGACCATGCCCTGGACGAGACCTTCGACCGGAACATCGATCACGCTGATCTCCTTGCCGGCAGCGGCAGAGATGAGGGACGCCATCTCGCGATGCGTGTAGGAAGAGGAGCCCGTCAGCGTGTAGACGGTCTTTTCCTTGTCTGCGGCGACGAGCGCCGCAGCAGTCGCACGACCGATGTCATCGCGTGAAATGTGCGCCACCTTGCCGTCACCGGCCGCCGAATACCAACGGCCGGAGGCAAGCGCAGGGCCCGCGCTCATCATGACGTTTTCGAAATACCAGTTGTTTCGCAGAATGGTCCAGGCCGGCACCGAGCTTGCTTCGATTGCCGCTTCCGTCCCTTCGTGGTCGGGGGCGAAGAGCAGAGCTGAGTTCAGGGGCTCAGGCATGGAGGTATAAAGCAGATGGCTAACACCGGCCTTTTCAGCTGCGGCGACGGCCGCGCGATGCTGAACGAGACGATGCCCTGGGCGGTCGAGCGTATCCGTGCTGATGATCAGCACCTTTTCGGCTTCGGCGAAGGCTGCTTCCATGGACGCGGCATCGTCGAAATCGACCCGGCGCACCAACACGCCCTTTGCAGCAAGGTCTACCAGTTGCTCCGGCTTGCGGCTGGCAGCAATGATGTCACCTGCGGCGACGCCCGAGGTTTCAAGCAGGTGATGGACAACGCGCTGGCCGAGCTGGCCCGATGCGCCGGTGACGAGATACTTGGCGGTCATGGTTCTCTCATTGTCTGGTCCCCAAACTTCAGGGATGGTTTAATTTACAGAGTAGGTCTAAATTACAGACCATGATCATGCCGTAAAGTAGGCAGTTTTTTAGAACCAGGTTCTGAGGACCGTACCGATGACAGCACATGCGAAGACGAAGACCGATTACACGGCGGCGATCCGTTCGGTAATGGCGATGATCGAGACGCCTGCGAACACGGTTTTCGATGCCGGGAATTGCCCGGTTCGCGATGTCTTTTCCCATATCGGCGACAAGTGGGCTTCCCTCATCCTGCAGACGCTCGGCTACAGGCCGCATCGTTTCGGCGAGCTGAAGCGAGCAATCCCGGATATCTCGCAGGCGATGCTCACGGGTACATTGCGCAGCCTGCAGCGTGATGGCCTGGTTCATCGAAAGGTCTTCCCCACCCAGCCGCCGAGTGTCGAGTATAGACTGACGGAGCTCGGGCAGTCTTTGCTGGGGCCTGTCGCGGCCCTGGTGGTCTGGACGGCGGAACATCACGGTCGTATCCGCGAGGCACGAGCTGTTTACGATGCTGAGAATCCGCCGGCAAAGAAGAAGGTCGCGGCCGCCTGACCGGCATGCTTCGCCTTCAGGCATTTGCTAACCATGCAGATGAACGAAAACGATACGCGGCGCCCGTAACTTGCCCCCTGATATATGGGGGTATGTTATGTTCAGACGATTTCTCTGCGACCGCAGTGGCAATTTCGGCGTCTTGACCGCCATCCTGCTTGTGCCCGTGATCGGAGCGGCGGGCCTGGCCATTGATATCAGCAATGCGCTGACGGTGCGCAGCACCCTGCAGGCGGCGGCCGACGCAGCAGCGATCGCAGCCGTCGCTGAAACCTCCGCCGGCGTGATGCAGGCGATGCAAATGAAATCCGACGGACAGCTATCGGCAGCGATCGCAGATGCTAAGAAGGTGTTTCTCGGCCACGCCAAGATGTCTCAAGCGTACGAGCTCAAGAATTTCGACGTGGAGGTGGTCAAGAGCGGGACCCAGCTGAAGGCCGTCTTCACATTCGACGCGACCGTTCCCACCACACTCGCACGGGTCATGGGACAGAAAGACGTCACCGTCAGCGGCAAGGCCGAGGCCGTCTATCAGACAGACACCTTCCGGGATTTTTACCTTCTTCTCGACAATACACCCTCCATGGGCGTCGGCGCGACGCCGGCAGACGTGACCAAGATGGTCAACAACACCGGAGACAAGTGTGCGTTTGCTTGCCACATCGTCAAAAACGGCGTCGAGGACAAGAACAGCTACTATTACCTCGCCAAGAAACTCGGCGTGACGATCCGCATCGACGTCGTCGCCAAGGCGACGGCGGCGCTTATGGACACCGCCAAGAATTCCCGCAAAAGTTCTAACCAGTTCCGCATGGCCGTCTACACCTTCGGCGAGCGTGCCGAAGATACCAAGTTGCTGGAAGTCGCCTCGCTGACTGACAATCTCGACCAGGTTCAGTCAAAGGCGTCCAAGATCGGGCTGATGTCTATCCCCTGGCAGGGTTATGATAACGACCAGCAGACGGATTTCGACCGCGCCCTCAAGAATATCGGCGACCTCATGGGCGCTTCCGGCACCGGTGCTTCTGCAGGAGATCCGGAGAAGATTGTGTTCTTTGTCTCGGACGGGGTGGGCGACGCCTACAAGCCAAGCACCTGTACCAAGAAAACCACCAACGGGCGCTGTCAGGAGCCGATCGACACCACGCAGTGCGAAGCCCTTAAGAAGAAGGGCTATCGCATCGCCGTTCTCTATACGACCTATCTGCCGCTTCCCACGAATGACTGGTACAAGAAATGGATCAGCCCGTTCCAGTCCGAAATCCCGACGCGGATGCAATCTTGCGCATCGCCGGGTCTCTACTTCGAAGTGAGCCCGAGCGAGGGCATCGCAGACGCCATGAATGCGCTGTTCCTCAAGATCGTCAGTACGCCCCGGATCACAAGCTGAGAGCGCGATCGGAGAACTCAGCTCCCCGACCTGGGGAAGCCCTGCAACGACACGGTATTGCCATCGCTGAACGCCAGGCCCTCGCGCTCGAAGGCCTCGCGGATCGCGCTCAGCGAAGCCGGCCGTGTCGAACGCTCCCCCTCCCCCTCGATCCGCCTGATCGATGAGACCGATACGCCGGACTGCCGGGAGAGATCTTCGAGGGTCCACTGCAACATGGCCCGTCCTGCCCGGATCTGCATCGGCGTCACCGTGGGATCGGTGGCAGATCCGCGATTGCCCAACATGGCAAAGTCTTGATGGCGGATGATCATGCCCAGCCATTCATGCGAGCGTCCACCTTTGTGAAGGACGGGCACCGCGCGGGCATGAAACCATTCATATTCCCCGTCGGCTCGGCGGATGCGCTGATCGGACCTATAGGGGGAGAGTGAGGCCACGGCTTGTTGCCAGGCGGCGCTCACCGCGTCGCGATCATCGGGGTGCACCGCGCTCAGCCAGTTCCCGTCAAGCATGTCTGTTTCACGCTGCCCGGTCAGCGCCGTCCAGCCATGGGAAAACACGGGCTCGCCAGCCGCCGTCGCGCGCCATTCCATGGTTGCGACTGTGCCGATCAATGCTCTGTAGCGCCCGGTGCTTTCGTCCAGCGCCTGCCGGCTCTCATGCTGCTGCGAGACGTCCTGCAGCAGCCCGATGGCGCGGGCCGGACGTTGCTCGGCGTCGAGCACCACTTCAGACCGGAACTCGACCCAGCGTACGGTCCTGTCACCGCGGATGATGCGGAAATTCCGGTTCACCGGCACGCCCGAGCGTATCAGCGACCATATATCTTCGCAGAATGTGCGATCCTCGGGGTGCACCTGATCAATCAGGTCGATCATTCTAAAGGGTCGGGCCTGCTCGAGCCCGATCACGCGCAGGAGACCCGGACTGCAGCTGCATTGACCGGTGGTGAGATCACAGGTCCAGAACCCGGTATTGCCGTGTTCTTCGACGAGTTTCAGGAAATGGGTCGACGAGACGCCTGAAATCTTCCTTCCGGCTGCAGACGCGTCTCCGTCCAGTCCGGAAGAAGCATCACCCAGGGCGGTGTCAAGAAAAGTTCTCATTGCAGTTCGGCAAAGTCCATCATGCGTTCGACGGGAAAGGCCTTGAGCTTGGCCTGTCGGCATCTTTTCCCTTGAAAGCGGACGCTAGCGAGGCCGAAGTCTGCCGACAAGTGTGAAGTGAAAGATTGTTCGGCGCGCGTGTCGCCGAAGCCACTGCCGCATGTATCAGCTGACACGCAACCAGCAGGCTTGTTGTTGTCGCACGATCATGGCAGGAAGCTTCCAGACAAGCATCACGAGAGAGCAATAGCATGTCGAACGTCATCAAGTTCGAGCGCCCGCCCGAAGACAAACCGCCGAAGCCGAAGGCCAGTGTTTCACCTTCGATGCGGAAAACCCTGATCTGGGTAGGGATCGTGGCGGCTTTCGGGTTGGCCTGGGCCTATTTCACGTTCGTTGGCGGCGGCGCCGCTCCGGCTTGAACCCAAAGCTCCTCAGGCCTGCGTTACGGCATCCGGCACCAAAGCTCCCCGGGCGCCGATTACTCTACCCGCCAGTCTGGCGCCGGCAGTAACCGCATCCTGAACGGAGGCACCTTTCAGTTCTGACGCGAGATAGCCAGCGTTGAAACTGTCGCCTGCAGCGGTCGTATCCACAACATGCTCGACCGAGGGGACGGAGAAGCGGGAGAGTTCACCGCTACTGCCCGCAGAGGTGACGTCCTCGGCTCCGTTCTTGACGATGACCCTTCGCGCCCCTTCCGCCTGATAACGTTTCGCCGTCGCGGCTGGATCGGCATCGCCAAACCATGTCGCCTCGTCCTCGAAAGACGGAAGGCAGAGGTCACTCACAGCTGCGGCGCGATGCACCCAGCCGCGCATGGTCTCGGGATTGTCCCAGAGACGTGGCCGCAGATTGGGGTCGAAAACTACAGTGCCGCCCTTGCCCGCGAACTGGCCAAGCGCCTCGATCAGCGCCAGCCGATCCTGGTTCGAGAGAATGGCCAAGGTGATGCCTGACCAGTAGGCGAGATCCGCGCCCTCGAGCGCACGGCTGAGGGCTGCAGGATCACTCGCGAGCCGCTTTGCGGCACTGTCGTTGCGCCAATAGGTGAAACTGCGCTCACCGTCCTTCAAGGTGATGTAGTAGAGCCCGATCGTCTTGTCGGCCAGGCGACGGACATGCTCGGTCCCGATGCCCTCATTGTTCAGGAAATCGACCATCCTGTCGGAGAGCCCGTCGGTGCCGACGGCGCTCACATAATCGACCTGCCAGTCCTTCCCCAGACTGTGACGCAGATAATAGGCGGTGTTCAACGTATCTCCGGCAAAACCCATACTAAGGGTGCCGGGCGAACCCGTCTCCGACAGCTCGCCCATGCATTCGCCGATCGATACGATTCGTCCCATCTTCATCCCCCGTCTTGTCGCTTCCCGTTCCTACCTAGCGCGCCAGCCAACCGCCGTCGACGGGCAGGATCGTGCCATGCACATAAGCTGAGGCATCTGAGGCAAGGAAAACGGCGGCACCACCGAGCTCCTCCGGAGTGCCCCAGCGGCCTGCCGGGATCCGCCCAAGAATGTCGCTGGACCGCTTGGGATCTTCCCGCAAGGCGGTCGTGTTGTTGGTGACGAAATAGCCCGGCGCAATCGCGTTCACATTGATGCCCTTGGCGGCCCATTCACAGGCCAACAGACGGGTGAGACCCGCCAGGCCACTCTTGGACGCCGTGTAGGAGGGGATGCGGATGCCCCCCTGGAAGGACAGCATGGAGGCGATGTTGATAATCTTGCCGCGGGCATTGGGGATCATGCGCTTGGCAGCAGCCTGAGAAAGGAAAAAGGCCGTCTTCAGGTTGACGTCCATGACGGCATCCCAATCGGCCTCGGTGAAGTCGATAGCATCGGCACGCCGGATGATGCCCGCATTGTTGACGAGAATGTCGACGGAGCCGAAAGCGGATACCGCCGCTTCGACGATGTCGTCGACTGGATCGATGGTCGACAGGTCGGCGGAGAAGGAGGCGAAACGTCCAGCTGCAGAGCCAATCATGGCCTCGGTTTCGCTCATGCCCGATCGGCCGACGCCGAGAACAGCGGCACCAGCAGCGGCCAGTGCCACGGCTATGGCCTGCCCGATGCCTGTGTTTGCACCGGTGACGATGGCCGTGCGGCCCGAAAGGTCGAAATATGGTTTCATGATGCTGCTCCCGGAATATCTGGCAAGGGCCGCCTGTTCGATCTAGGCGTCGATGAAAAGCTCGGGATCGAGATCCCCGATATCGTCCAGCTCCTCGGTCATGCGGCCGATATGCTGGCTCATGGCCAGTACCGCCGCGCCGTCGTCGCGGTCACGGATCCCCTCGATGATCGCCGCATGCTCGGCGATGACGATATCAAGCCGCCCCGTGCGAGGCAGCGTGATGAAGCGATAGCGGTCGATATGGACCTTGACCTGCGCGATAACCGTCCAGATCCCCGGGTAGCCGGCGATGTCGGCGATCAACTGATGGAATTCGGTGTCGATCCGGTGGAAGAGCGGAATGTCACCGGCCTCGGCTGCTTTTATCAGGGCTGCCTGATTGTCTTCGAGCGACTGCAAGCGGCTGCCGTCCGTCATGGCGGCAATGGCGAGTGAGACGGTGGTCGCCTCGAGCGCCTTGCGGATCAGGATTGCCTCGTAAAGCGCACGGCGGGGGATGCGGGAGACGAATGTGCCGGACTGGGGATAGATCTCGACGAGCCCCTCATCTGCCAGTCGCAGCAGAGCTTCACGCACAGGCGTGCGGCTGACGCCGAAGCGCTGGCCGAGCTGCTTCTCGTTCAGGGTATCCAACGGCTTCAACTGCAAGCGGACAATTTCGTCCTGCAAGATCGCATGGATCCGGGTCGCGGCACGTCCGTCACGCGTTCGTCCGCGATGATGTTCGACGGGAACGGTGCGCATTTTCCCAGCGTGCTTCTCTGTCTCCGGCATCGCGCCCTCCCAACTGAAATATTAGTATATCAGTTTGCGAGGTGTGTAAATGTCATGCTTCATGGAAAGCGCCTCGCTGTGCTGATTGCACAGCAGGCCCAGTGACGTCATCACCACTGTCCTGCAGCGCAACGTCCGCCTCACGGGATGCCCACATCGAAGCCTGCCGCCAAAGGCGCCCGTTGGTCACCGTGAACACGGCGCCGGGTTGGCGCCGTCAGCAACCTCAGCTGAGACCCATGTAGCGACCGGGCTTGTGGTTGATGGCCAGGATCAGATTGGCGATGGCAGCGCCCAGTACCGAAAGCGCCAAGCGGTCGGCCGGCAGCACGAAGAAGGCGATTGCGAGGATCGTCAGGTCGACGCCGAGCTGGAAATAGCCCGCGCGCAGCCCTGTCTTGTCCTGCAGATACATGGCGAGGATGTTGATGCCGCCGAGACCCGTGCGGTGGCGAAAGAGCATTAGCAGCCCCGTCCCGATCAGTCCGCCGCCGATCACCGTGGCGTAGAGTGGATCGAGATGGGAAAAATCGATCCACTGGCCGTTCAGCTTCGACAGGATCGACACAAGTGCCACAGCGGTGAAGGTCCGGAGTGTGAAAGCCCAGCCCATGCGCTTTACCGCCAGGATGTAGAAGGGCAGATTGACGATGAAGAAGATCACCCCAAAGCCCCAGCCACTGACATAGGACAGAAGCAGCGCGAGGCCGGCGCTCGATCCGACCGTCAGCATGGTCTCGGTATAGATCAGCGTCCCGAGCGAGACGAACATCGTGCCGGAAATCATCGCGAGCACGTCTTCATACAGGCGATGGCGCTCGGCGCCCGCCCGGTTCACGGTGGTCGTGGTCATGATCTCAGCCCAGAAGCGGTTTCAGAACAGCAGCGACGCGCGGAATATCCTGGCTCTTAAGGCCCGCAATATTGATGCGTCCAGAGGTTGGCATGTAGATGCCGTGATCCTTGCGCAGCGCCAGCACATCGGCCTCCTTGAGCGGCAGGAGCGAGAACATGCCCTGCTGCTCGGCGATCTGCGGCGCCAGCTGCCAACCATCCCCGAGGGCTGCCGCCAGTTCGCGGCGGAGGCCATTGAGACGATCGCGCATGCTGTTCAGCTCGTCGATCCAGTCCTGACGCAGGTTTTCGGTGGAGAGAATCGTTCGCACGACGGCCGCACCGTGATCAGGCGGCATGGAATAGCTGGTGCGCGCCATGGTCACGAGGTTCGAGCGGGCGATGTCGGCCGCATCCTGCGTTTCGGCAACGGCAAAGATGGCGCCGGTGCGCTCACGATAGATGCCGAAGGACTTGGAGCAGGAGACGGCAACCAGCGCTTCCGGCACTGCGGCGATGATCGTGCGCAGACCAGCCGCATCTTCCTCGATGCCGGCGCCGAAGCCTTGATAGGCGGAATCGATCAGCGGTACGAGGCGACGCTCGGCGATCACCGCGGCCAGCTCTTCCCACTGGGCCAACGTCAGCGTGGCGCCAGTCGGATTGTGGCAGCTCGCATGAATGAGCACGGCATCGCCACGCGGTGCGCTGCTCAGCGCCTTCATCATGCTGGCGAAACGGACGTCCTGCGTCGGCACATCAAAATAGGGATAGGTCTCGACGCTGAGGCCGGTCGCACCGAAGATACCGGCATGGTTCGGCCAGCTGGGCAGGCCAAGATGGATGCGGCCGCTGCCCGCGCGGGCAATGAGATCCGAGGCGAGACGCAGCGCGCCCGAACCGCCGGGGGTCTGAACGCCCGCGGCAAACTTGCCCTGTCCCTTGCCGCCGACAAGATCCCAGAGCAGGTCGAGGAAGACGCGGTCACCTTCCGGCGCCACATAGGACTTGCTGTCCTGCTTCTCCAACAGTTCCTTCTCGGCCGCCTTGACCGAGCGCATGACCGGCGTGCGACCAAGATCGTCACGGTAGACACCGACACCGAGGTCGATCTTGTCGGCGCGATGATCGGCATTGTAGAGCCCGATCAGGGCAAGCAACGGGTCATTGGGCTGGGAGGCGAGCTTGTCGAACATCGGGGACCTTCGTCAAAATGCGATTGTGTTGGACGAGAGATATCAAGTTTGCCGCGCAAAGTCTCTGCGGATTTCATGTCCGGCACCAACTGAACTTAAGACACATTGCCAGAAATGGTATTTTTACGATAGAATTTTGCGTAATTATGGATAGTAGAGATCGATAATGGAAGCTGAGAGCGCGACCCTGGACAGGATCGATCGAAAGATCATCGCCTGCCTTCTGGACGATGCGAGCCTGAACAATGCAGAACTCGCCGAGCGTGTCGGGCTGACCGCGGCTCCCCTTTCGCGCCGGCTTGCCCGTCTCTATTCGAGCGGGATCATCCGGCAGGCAATCGTCGTCGATGCGCCGCGGGTGGGCCTGGGCTTGCAGGCCTTCGTGGAAATCACTCTCGATCGCACGACGCCGCAGGTCGGCGAGCGTTTCATCGACCATGTCGGCAAACTGCCGGAAGTGGTGGAGATTCATGCCGTTGCCGGCGGCTTCGATTTTCTCCTGAAGATCTCGGTGCGCGACATGACGGACTACAAGCGCCTGATCTGGCAGGAGTTCGATCGTCTGGCCGAGATCAAGACAATCAGGTCGACGATGGTGTTCGACAGTCCGAAGATCTCCTACGGCTATCTGCCGTAAGAAAAAGGGCGCCCTGTCGGCGCCCTTTGTCATTGCATCAAGCTTCAGAAAGCTATCAACCGGCCGTCGGTGCCAACCGACGTTTGGCCATACGGGCGCGGATTGATTCCACATCGGCGCGTGGCGTCGCGGCAAACAGCGTGCGCGTGTATTCGTGCTGCGGATCCGAGAAAACCGCATCGCGCGTGCCGTATTCCACGGCCTCACCGTAGTACATCACCATCACCTCGTCGGCGATGTAGCGCACGACCGAGAGGTCGTGGCTGATGAAGACATAGGTCAGGCCGAACTCTTCCTGCAGGTCGGCAAGCAGGTTCAGGACCTGAGCCTGGACCGAGAGGTCGAGCGCGGAAACGGGTTCGTCGAGCACGAGCAGCTTCGGATTGAGCATCAGTGCACGGGCGATCGCGATACGCTGGCGCTGGCCGCCCGAGAACATGTGCGGGTAGCGGTTGTAGTGCTCAGGCCCCAAGCCGACCTTGACCAGCATCTCGGTTGCGCGTTCGCGACGTTCAGCAGCGCTCATCTTGGTGTTGATCAGCAGCGGCTCGCCGAGCACGTCGCCGATCTTCTGGCGCGGATTAAGCGAACCATAGGGGTTCTGGAAGACGATCTGTACCTTCTGGCGCATGTCGGAGGTCAGATGGCCCGGACGGGTATCGACCTTCTGGCCGTCGATCAGCAATTCACCCGCCGTCGGCTCGTCGATGAAGGTCAGAATGCGGGCAAGTGTGGACTTGCCGCAGCCGCTCTCGCCGACGATGGCGAGCGTCTTGCCCTTGTCGAGCTTGAAGGACACGCCCTTCACCGCATGGACGATCTTGTCGTCCTTGAACATGCCCTGCGGCACGCGATAATCGCGCTTGATGTCGCGGATCTCGAGCATCGGGGTTTGTGTGGCGGCGGTCATGCGGCACCTCCCGTTTCAGCGGCGGCCAGGAAGTCGGAGACCGTCGTCAGGCGATCGCCGGTGGCGTTTTCCGGAAGTGCGGAAAGCAGCGCACGGGTATAGGGGTTCTTCGGGTTTTCGAAGAGCGAGAGCACGTCGGCTTCCTCCATCTTCTTGCCCTTGTACTGGACGATGACGCGGTCGGCGGTCTCGGCCACCACGGCCATATCATGGGTGATCATGATCAGGCCCATTCCGGTTTCCGTCTGGATCTTCATCAGAAGGTCGAGGATCTGCTTCTGGATCGTCACGTCGAGGGCTGTTGTCGGCTCGTCGGCGATCAGGAGCTTCGGATTGCAGGCGATCGCGATCGCGATCATCACGCGCTGGCACTGGCCGCCCGACATCTGGTGCGGGAAGTGGTTCAGGCGCTCTGCAGGATCCGGCAGGCCCACCAGCTTGAACAGCTCGATGGCGCGCTCGCGACGCTCCTTCGCTCCAAGGCCCATATGCAGACGCAGGACTTCCTCGATCTGGAAGCCGACGGTGAAGCAGGGATTGAGGCTTGCGACCGGCTCCTGGAAGATCATGGCCACGTCCTTACCGATCAGCTTGCGCCGTTCGGCGGCCGAGATCTTCTGGATGTCGCGCCCCAGGAATTCCATCTTGTCCGCGGTGATCTTCGCCGTCCAGGGCAGAAGGCCCATGACGGCGAGCATGGCGACCGACTTACCGGAGCCGCTTTCGCCGACGATGGCAAGCACTTCACCAGGTGCGACCGACATCGACACGCCATCGACCGCCTTGAACCAACCACTGGCCGTCTCGAACTGGACGGTGAGGTTCTGAATCTCGAGAAGTGCCATGATCAGGACCTCTTCAGCTTGGGATCGAGCGCATCGCGCAGGCCATCACCCATCAGGTTGATGGCGAGAACGGTGATCAGGATGGCGAGACCCGGGAAGGTCACGACCCACCATGCGCGCAGGATGAATTCGCGCGCTTCGGCCAGCATTGTGCCCCATTCCGGTGCCGGCGGCTGGGCGCCCATGCCGAGGAAGCCGAGGGCGGCTGCGTCGAGGATGGCGTTCGAGAAGGACAGCGTCGCCTGGACGATCAGCGGCGCCATGCAGTTCGGCAGGATCGTCTTGAACATCAGGCGGAAGGGGCTTGCACCTGCAAGGCGGGCGGCCGTCACATAGTCGCGCGTCTTTTCCGACATCACCGCTGCGCGGGTCAGACGGACGAAATGCGGTTGCAGGACAAGAGCGATTGCGATCATGCCGTTTGTCAGGCCGGGGCCGAGGATCGCAACGAGCACGAGGGCCAGCAGCAGCGACGGGAAGGCCAGGATGATATCCATCAGGCGCATGATCGCCGTGTCGAGCCAGCCACCGTAGTAACCGGCAATGACGCCGATCGCGATGCCTGTTGTCAGCGACAGCGTGGTGACGAAAACGCCGATGAAGAGCGAATACTGCGAGCCATAGATGAGGCGGGACAGGATATCGCGGCCAACAGGATCGGTACCGAGCGGATAGCTCCAGTTGCCACCCTCGAGCCAGGCCGGCGGCAGGAGAATAGCGTTACGGTATTGCTCGAAAGGCGAATGCGGTGCGATGACGCTGGCGAAAACGGCGATCAGCACGAGGGCGACGAAAACGACGAGGCCCATGACGGCACCGCGGTTTTCGGAGAAGTAGAACCAGAACTCGGCCAGCATCTGGCGGCGCATCTGAGCGCTCGAAACCGGCTGGCTGACTGTTGTCTCTGCCATGGGACTTTATCCTTCTAGTGGCGGATGCGCGGGTTGATCAGGCCGTAGAGCAGGTCGACGATGAGGTTCACGACCATGATGATGCCGGCGATCAGGAGGAGACCTCCCTGGATGACCGGGTAGTCACGACGGAACACACTATCGACCATCCACTTGCCGATACCCGGCCAGGAGAAGATCGTTTCGGTGAGAATGGCGCCTGCGAGCATGACGCCGATCTGCAGGCCGATCGTGGTGATGACCGGGATCATCGCGTTGCGCAGCGCATGTAGTCCGACGACGCGAAAGGGCGAAAGGCCCTTGGCGCGTGCCGTGCGGATATAGTCTTCCGACAGGACTTCGAGCATGGCAGAGCGCGTCTGACGGGCGATGACGGCGAGCGGAATGGTGGCAAGCACGATCGTCGGCAGGATAAGATGGCTGGCGGCCGAGGCGAAGGCACCCTTCTGACCAGACAGGAGGCTGTCGATCAGCATGAAGCCCGTGACCGGCGGGAAGAAGTACATAAGCGAGATGCGGCCCGATACCGGTGTCCATTGCAGGATGCCGGAAAACAGGATCATCAGCAGAAGACCCCACCAGAAGATCGGCATGGAATAGCCGACAAGGGCGATGCCCATCATGGTCTGGTCGAAGAAGGAGCCACGCTTGATGGCAGCGATGATGCCGGCAGGAACGCCGATGGCGACGGCCAGCAGGATCGCACAGAGGGACAACTCGACCGTGGCCGGGAACAGCGCGAAGAACTGGTCGATGATCGGGCTTTTCGAGACGATCGATGTGCCGAAATCACCGGTCAGAACGCCACCGAGATAATCGAAGTACTGGATGACGAGCGGACGGTCGAGACCGAGCTGCGCACTGATCTGTGCGTGACGCTCGGGTGACATGACGCGCTCACCGGAGAGCAGCGCGACCGGATCGCCGGGGAGAAGCCGGATGAAAGCGAAGGCAATGATCGAGACGCCGATAAAGGTCGGGATCAAGACGGCGAGCCGTCGCAGGAGAAAGCCAAACATGTGTGAGACCTGTTGTTTTTAAGGAGGTCGAACCACGGCCCCGTGGCCGTTTGAGGTTTGCCACAACCGCTCCGCCTGAGCGTTCGAGCATGACGCGAGATCGGTCTCGTATCAACGACAAACGCCGCGGGCCAAGGCCCGCGGCGAAAGATTGTCTGTTTCGATTACTCGGCGATGTCGACGTTTTCGAAGGTGAAGTCGCCAAGCGGGCTCTGGACGAAGCCAGAGACTTCCTTACGCATCGGGACGATCGAGAGCGAATGGTCGATCGTGGCCCACGGCGCTTCGCGCTTGAAGACGAGCTGTGCTTCTTCATAGAGCTTGGTGCGCTCGGCCTGGTCGGAGGTGACCTTGGCCTTCTTCACCAGGGCGTCGAACTCCTCGTTGCACCACTGAGCGCGGTTGTTGCCGCCGACGGCAGAGCAGCCGAGCAGCGTGTCGAGGAAGTTGTCCGGGTCGCCGTTGTCGCCGGTCCAGCCGAGCATGACGGCGCCGTCACGATCCTTGGCCTTCGAGCGGTCGAGATACTCGGCCCATTCGTAGGAGACGATCTCGACGGTAACACCGATCTTGGAGAAATCGTCCTGGATGATTTCAGCGGCGCGACGTGCGTTCAGCATGTAGGGGCGCGAAACCGGCATTGCCCAGACCTTCATCGAAAGGCCGGTTACACCAGCGGCTTCGAGTTCTGTCTTCGCAGCTTCCAGGTCATACGCGTCGTCCTGCGTGGACTGGTTGTAAGACCACATGGTCGGCGGGATCGGGTTCTTGGCCGGAGTCGCCATGCCCTGGAATACGGCGTCGACGATGGCTTCCTTGTTGATCGCCTTGTTCAGCGCCTTACGCACTTCCGGCTTGTCGAACGGAGCCTGGGTCGTGTTGTAAGCGAGGTATGCGACGTTCAGGCCTTCCTGTTCCATGACCGTCAGAGCCGGGTCGGACTTCATGGTCTCGACGTCGGCTGCGTTCGGGAACGGCATCAGGTGGCATTCGCCAGCCTTGAGCTTCTGGTAACGAACGGCAGCATCCGTGGTGATCGCGAAGACGAGATCGTCGATCTTCGGCGCGCCACCCCAGTAATCGGCGTTCTTCTTGTAGCGGATGACGGCGTCCTGCTGGTAGCCAACGAAGGAAAACGGACCGGTGCCGACCGGCATCTGGTTCAGTTGTTCCTTCTTGCCTTCAGCTTCGAGCTTGTCGGCATATTCCTTCGAAACGATCGATGCGAAAGGCATTGCGAGGTTCGCGAGGAACGGCGCTTCCGGCTTGTTCAGCGTGATCTTGACCGTCATGTCATCGACCTTTTCGATCGACTTGATCAGCTCGGGGAAGCCCATGCCTGCGGCATATTCCCAGGAGGTGCCGGCAACATACTGGTTCCACGGATGGTCGGCCTTCAGCTGACGATCCAGCGAGAAAAGGACGTCATCGGCGTTGAGATCACGCGAAGGGGTGAAGAACTCGGTCGTGTGGAACTTGACGCCCGAGCGAAGCTTGAAGGTGTATTCGGTGCCTTCGGCGTTGACTTCATAGCTTTCGGCCAGGCCGGCTTCGGCTTCGGTCGTGCCGGGCTTGAATTCCATCAGACGGCTGTAGATCGGATGCGCGGAGGCATCGAAGGTCGTGCCGGCGGTGTACATGCCGGGATCGAAGCCTTCCGGCGATCCTTCCGAGCAGTAAACGAAGGTCTTGGCGCTGGCGGCACCCGACAGGAAAGTGGCTGCAGCAAGTGCTGCAGCTGCAAGAGCGAACTTGGTTTTCATGAACAGTCTCCCAAAGGCAAAGGACGAGCGTCCTCGCCGGTTCTTTTGGTCCCGCAGCGCGTGGATCGCGCCCGTGTTTTGTGAAGGTCGGGGTCAACCGGTCTTCCGGCGATCGAAGGGCTTCTCGCGGCACGTCGTATTCTGACAAGCACCAGAGATCATCCACCCGATCACTGATGCAGTGTCTTATCGCCTTCGGAAACGTTGTAAAGAGAGATTCGGCTCAATTCCGTCACAGAATTGGTCTGGTTTTCGCCATAATCGGCGCCGAGCAGTTTAATTATTTCCTAACACGACAAGCCGCATTTCGAACGCATCAAAAATTAGAGATCTTTGATAGCCATTGAGAATCAAGGAGGCATCCGATGATGCGTCGCAAAAGGGCAAGGGCTCTCAAGCGAGTCGCGATGGTCTAACAACGGAAGGAAAATTTATCAACCGATCAAAAAAAACAATGAAACGCAACGCCATTGGCACGGCGAAAAGGGGAAGGAGGAGAGGCTTGGGGACCCTCTCCTCCTCTCCTTCGGTCACGCTTTGCGGGGAGAGCGACCGAAGAAGAAAGCATAGGCTGCAGGGAGAACCAGGATGGTCAGGACGGTTGCAACGAGAATGCCGCCCATCATCGCGTAGGCCAGCGGTCCCCAGAAGATGCCGCGCGAAATCGGGATCAGCGCGAGGACTGCGGTCAGCGCCGTCAGCATGATCGGGCGGAAGCGGCGGACGGCGGAACCGATGATCGCTTCACGCCGTTCCATGCCGGCCGCGATATCCTGGTCGATCTGATCGATCAGGATGATCGAGTTGCGAATTATGATGCCGAGCAGGGCAATAACGCCGAGGATCGCGACAAATCCGAACGGGGCGCCGGATATCAGCAATGCAGCAGCGGCTCCGATGATGCCAAGTGGCCCGGTTGCAAGCACCAGCATGGCCTTGCCGAAATGCTGCAGCTGGATCATCAGCAGCACGACGATGACCAGAAGCATGATCGGTGCCTTGGCTGCGATTGAATCCTGGCTCTCGGCACTGTCTTCTGCGCCGCCCTGGATCTCGATCGCGTAACCGGCTGGCAGGCTGTCGCGCAAGGACTGCATCTCATCGAACATCTTCAAGGTCACATCGTTCGACTGCACATCATCCGGCAAGGTGGCCCGCACCGTGATCGTCGGCAAACGGTTGCGACGCCATTCGATGCCCTGCTCCAGCTTCGGCACGACCTTGGCGATCTGCGACAAGGGGATGAAGGCGCCGAGATCCGTCGGGACATAGATCGAGTTGACAGCCGTCAACAGGCGGCGGCTATCCTCCGGCTCCCGGGCCACGATCGAGATCGTTTCCTCACCGGCGCGAACGTCTGCGAGCGGCGCACCGCTCATCGTCGCCTGCAGCATCTGACGCAGGCGCTGTGACGAGACGCCGAGGGCACGGGCACGATCCTGGTCGACGACCAGCGTCATCGCGGGGACCGGCTCGAGCCAGTCATCATGGACAGCCTGCAAAACGGGGTTCTGGTTGAAGCGCGCCTTCACCTGATCGGCAATGCGGCGAACCTCGTCCCGCTCCGGTCCGCTCACACGCATCTGCACAGCCCATCCGGTCGGCGGCCCCAGGAACAGTCGATCGACCTTGCCCCGCACCGAGGGGAAGTCTTCCGCCAGTGTCATGCGCAGCTTGGTGATCAGACGTTCGCGTGCATCCTCGTCCCTCGCCATGACCAGAAGCTGGGCATAGTTCGGATTGCGCAACTGTTGGTCGAGCGGCAGGAAGAAGCGCGGCGCGCCCTCGCCCACATAGGTTGCGACGAAGCGTTGATCCGGATCGGTCAGCAATTCCGCTTCGAGGCGCCTCGCCTCGGCCTCGACTTCCTTGATCGAGGTGCCCTCGGGCAGCCACATGTCGACAAGGATTTCCGGGCGGGACGATTGCGGGAAGAAGTTCTTCGGGATGAACTGGAAGGACCAGAGGCTGACCGCAAAGATGGCGAGCGTCGAGACGATCACGATGATGCGGTGCTCCACGGCCCAGGAGACGGTCGCGCGGAGGCGACGATAGAAGCGGGTGTCGAAAGCGTCGTGATGGCTGCCGGCATGGGCCCGCTGCTTCAGGATCATGTAACCGAGCCAGGGCGTGAAATAGACGGCGACGAACCAGGAAATGATGAGCGAGATGCCCACGACGTAAAACAGCGAGCGGACATATTCACCGGCGGTCGATTCCGCGAAGCCGACCGGGATGAAACCGGCCGTCGTAATGAGCGTTCCGGTCAGCATCGGAAAGGCTGTCGAGGAATAGGCAAAACTCGCCGCATCCAGCTTCTCAAGCCCCTCCTCCAGTTTTCGCTCCATCATCTCCACGACGATCATGGCGTCATCGACCAGAAGGCCGAGCGCGATGATCAGGGCACCGAGCGAGATGCGCTGCAGGTCGAGCCCGAGTTCGTACATGACGGCGAAGGTCGCGGCGAGCACCAGCGGGATGGCAATCGCAATCACCAGACCAGAGCGCCAGCCGATGGAGACGAAGGAGACGACGAGCACGATCAGCAGAGCTTCGCCGAGCGCCTTCATGAATTCACCGATTGCCTCGCGAACCACCTCCGGCTGATTGGAAATCTGCGAGACCTCGAGGCCGATCGGCAGGGTCGCCTCGAAACGCTCCAGCGTCTCCTCCACGGCATCGCCGACATCGGTCACCTTGAAGCCCTTGGCCATGACGACGCCGACCTGAACAGAATCCTTGCCGTTGAACCGGAACTTGCGCTGATAGGGATCCTCGAGACCTTCGGTCACTGTGGCGATATCGCCCAGACGCGTGACCTGGTTGCCGGAATTGAGGCGCAGTTCTCGGATGTCTTCCGCGGCGGAGAAGCCGCCATCGACGGATATGCGGACGGACCTGGAGCCCGTGTCAATGCTCCCGGTCGCATCGATCGCATTCTGGCCGGCAAGCGCACTCTGCAGATCGGTGAAGGTCAGCCCACGTTCGGCGAGCGCCTGGGAGGATACCTCGATGAAGATCTTCTGCGGCTGATCGCCGAGGATCACGGCCTTTTCGACGCCCTCTGTCGACAACAGAACATCGCGCGCCTGAATCGCATATTGCTTCAGCTCGGGATAGCTGTAGCCATCGCCGGTCAGGGCATAGAGCGTGATGTAGGTATCGCCGAACTCGTCATTGAAGTAAGGGCCCAACAACCCTTCGGGCAGCTCGTTTTCGATGTCGCCGACTTTTTTACGCACCTGATAGAAGGCGTCGGCCACGTCGTTGGCATCGGTGTTGCCCGTCACCTGCAGCGTGATGATGGCCGAGCCCGGCCGGGTGTAGGACTTGACCCAGTCCAGATAGGGCGTCTCCTGCAGCTTGCGCTCGATCTTGTTGACGACCTGATCCTGCATATCGGTAAGCGATGCGCCCGGCCAAAAGGCCTGCACCACCATGACGCGGAAGGTAAAGTCCGGATCTTCCTTCTGGCCCATGCGCATCAATCCGAAGAGACCGGTGAGGATGATCAGACCGAAGAGGAAACGGGCAATGCTGGGATGGGCGATGGCCCAACGGGACAAGTTGAACGAGCCCGGTTCGACAGGAGAGTTTGTCATGATTGAAATGTCCCGAAGGTAGGGGGCGCGCTGGGCTTACCGGGTGGCGGCGTCGGGCGTGACGGTGGCGGTTTTCTGATCAGCCTCGGCCGACCGCGACAGGTTCTCGTTGGCCAGCCGAACCTTCATGTCTTCCGCCATGAACTGCGTGCCTGCCACGACCACGAGGTCGCCGGGTTTCAAACCTGCAGACACCTGGATCCCCGTATCGGAAAACGTGTCGATCGTGACCGGTCGCGCATGAACGGTCGCGGCGGTGCGGTCGACGGTCCAGACTTTCGGCTGCTTGGCAGCATCCTGGGCAAGGGCGGACAGCGGCAGCTCGAACAGATTCTTGTCCGACGGCGCAAGCGCCGTGACACGCGCGGTCATGCCGAGCAGGATCTGCGGATTTTCGGGAAGCGTGATGCGCACGGCAAAGGTTCGCGACGTAGCATCCGCACTGCCGGCAACTTCGCGAACGGTTCCCTTGAGGGCAAGGCCATCCTTCGACCAGAAGCCTACCTCGACCTGCTTGCCTGGAGCGAATGCGAAGATCTCATTCTCCGGCACTGCGATCAGCGCTTCCTTCTCGCCGTCGGCGGCGACCGTGACGACCGGGCTGCCTGCTGCCACGACCTGGCCTGCATCAGCACTGATGGCGGTGACGATGCCCGGCTTGTCGGCCTTCAGCTCGCCATAGGCGACCTGGTTTCGCGCCTGCTCCAGCGACGAACGCTGGCTGTCGCGGGTGGCGAGGGCCTGGTTATAGGTGAGTTGCGCCTGCTCGAGCTGCGCCTTGGTCGTCACCTGCTGGCGGTAAAGGGCATCGGCGCGCTTGAGAGCGAAATCGGCCGTTTCCAGCTGGCGGTCGGCTGCGGCAAGGCTCGCCTCGGCACTGCGCATCTGCAACTGGTAATCCGTCACGTCGAGACGCGCCAGCACGTCACCCGGCATCACACGATCGCCGATATCGACCAGGCGCTCGATGATCTTGCCGGCCACCCGAAAGCCGGCGGCAGCTTCGCTGCGCGCCTTTACCGTTCCGGAATAGCGCAATTCGCGCGCGGTCGAGGGCGCCTCGACCTCGATCACCTTCACGGGGCGAAGGCTTGGCTGCTCCACCGTTTCCGCACCGCCTTCCGTGCAGGCGGCGAGCCCGAAGGCGGCGAAAAGGGACAATGCACTCAGGGACAGGCGGACGCTGGCGGACATAGTGGTTCCTCCCCGGCGGGGTCTCAGACTTTGAGGGCTCGGATGGCGAATTCGGTCAGATCTTCCGGACCGGCGCGATTGGTCTTGCCGATACACTGTGCGACCATCTGAGGATGGTGCAGTGGCGAGGTCGCCGCGCCGAAACAGCGCGCCGCATGGGCCGGGTCGCCCTTGGCGAACTCTCCCTTTTCCATGCCTTCCGCAATGATGTCGGTCAGGATGGCCTGGATTTCGTCGATATGCTTGTCGATGACACCCCAGCTCTGCTCGATCGCGGCCACGACCATGTCATGCACCTTGCGCTCATCGAGCATGGTGGCCACGGTGAACTCGAAATGCGTCATGGAATAGCGGCGCAGCCTTTCCTCCGCACTGACCGGAAGGGCGGCGATGGACTGGGCGATTGACAGGCTCTGATGCAGGAGGCGGGCACAGACCCCCTCCAGCAATTCGCTCTTCGAGCCGAAGAACCTGTAGATGTTGGCCGGCGACATGCCGAGTTCCTTTGCCACATCGGCGACGGTTGTCTTGCTGTATCCGTAGTGACGAAATTGCCCCTCCGCCGCCTCAAGGATGCGGGTGGCCATATCGGCTGCTTCGGTGGACGGGACTGTGCTCTGGGTCATGATGATTTACGACTGACGATTTTTGAATTTCGTCATTCGTAAATCAAAAATCGTCACCGGTCAATCGACTTGTCAAGCGATGCGTGAATTGTGAGTAGAGGCGAGAGCCCTCACGAGAACAATGGCAAGCGGGCACAAGAAGCGCCATGCAGCCTAAAGAAAGAGCTAAAATGCAGATGTGGCGCGTGACTTTTTAAGGAGGCTGAAGCGAACGCTTTGGGTCGGAGCCTGTGGCGTGACGACCAATACTACGTTTGGGAAGTTTGAAGAAAAATGGTGCCCGGAGGCGGATTTGAACCACCGACACGCGGATTTTCAATCCTAGCAGACCCTATACAGCGCAGGGCTTGCACCGTCCATGTCGCATTCATGCTGCATCCACAGATCAGCGCAGGAAGGAAGCTTCCGCCGCTGCCATCTCGTCGGCATCATCGCCGCGCGGGAACAGATGGCCGTAGGTGTCGAGCGTCATCATGATTGTGGAATGCCCAAGCCGTTCCTGGACGACCTTCGGCGGTAAGCCGAGCCCGCCATCTTCCGGCCTGTTGATGCACCACGAGGCGTAGAAGTGCCGCAGCGAATGCATGCCGGTATATTTGGCCTTCAGGACAGGATTTCCGTTCTCGTCAGTCTCGTCGGTCTCGATCGTCACGCCCGCCTTGATCATCATCGGCACGAGGCCGCGATTGATGATGTTTGCCAAGCTCTCGACCTTGCCGCTGCCGTTCGGGAATACGAGGTCGAGCACATGGCGCGTCTCGCCCTTCTCGTCGACCTTGAGCTTCGGGCAGGCCAGCCGCCATTCCCGCAAGGTATTCGCCACCATGGGCGGAATGGGGATGAACCGCTCACCCGCCGCCGACTTGGGCCGGCCGAGATCGTTGAAGCGGTCGGCGCGCTCAACAACATGGATTTGCCGCTTGTCGAGATCCACGCTTTCCCACCGCAGCCCGCGCAGTTCTGAGGCTCGCATTCCGGTGAAAACCGCCGTCATCAGCAAGGGGCGCCAGCGGCCCTCCAGCGCTGCGACGAATGCCTTCGCTTCCTCTCGTGTCGGGATATCGACGCCGATCTTCAGCTTGCCCTTCTGGCGCCGCTCCTGCGCTTTCTCCCGGCCGGTGCTGCGCTTGGCCTTCATCTCCCGAACCGGATTGCGCGTGGCAAGGCCCCGCTCCATTGCATCGGACATGAGGCTGCTGAGGCTGGTCATGACCTTGCGGACCATTGCCGCAGATCGGCCCTTCTCGTGCAATTCGTCCTGAAAGGCGCGGGCGGCCGGGACCGTCAGCTTGGAAAGCAGCATTGAGCCGATCAGCGGCTTGATATGCAAATCGATGTGCTGCCGGCGCTGGTCAAGCGTTGTTCGCTCCAGCCCTTGCCGCTCGCCGTCCTTCATCCAGAATTCTGCGGCCTTCTCGACCGTGACGCTGGCGCTGTCTGCGACGTGTATTCCTTCCCGAACTTCGATTGTGGCCGTCGCAGCGAACTGGTCGGCTTCCTTCTTCCGGGCGAACGTCTTCTGCCGCCGTTTCCCTTGGGCGTCGGCATAGTCAACAATCCAAGCGCTCTTCTTCTCGCCCTTGGGCGTGATCCATTGTCTCTTGCGGACGCTCATGTTTCCGACCGCCGTTCGAAGTAGGCCCCGACCATCAGCAGCTCCCGAGCCTTGCCCACGTCACCCTGATCCAGCGCAGCAACGGCGCGGCTGTAGGTGTCGCGAAGACGGGCTTCATTGTCGAGCAACAGATCGATGCGCCGGGAATAGTCCCGGCGGCTGCCTTCGTTGAAGCTCAGTTCGAGCCGCTCGACCATTTCGGCCGTCATGCTGCGCCCGTTGCGATCCGCAGCCTCTTCGACCTTGTTCTTCAGGTCTTCCGGGATGCGAAGCCGGAAATGCAGGTCTTCTCTCGCCATAACTATCGCTCACCATTCAAAACAATTGACGCTCTTGACATCAGTGCCACACCTATGACACACAATCAAGGACACACCGATGCCACACAGACGAAGGAGCACAGGAGATGGCAGAGCAGGAAAAGGAACTGGATCTGATTTGGGGCCTGGCCGAGATCGGGAAGGTGATCGGAAGGACTTACCCCCAAGTTCACCATATGGTTCGGAGCGGCAAGATCCCGCCGATTAGGCAGGTCGGGCAGCGGTATTTCGCAAGCCGCCGGGCACTGATCGCATTTTTCGACCGTGAAGAAGACGCCGCCTAAGCGAGCCCGAGAACACCAAGCGGGCCAACGCCTTACGAAGCAGAACGGCACGAAAGAATGCCGAATTGTCTTACAATATCAGTAGCTTGAATTGAGTTTTGGCGGCAGTTATCTCTTGCGTATCCAGACAAGACCGCCGTATTGTGACACCTGAGACGACCAAACCTCACGGAGCGTAAAGCATGAAAATCAACTGACGCGGGCGCGATGCCTGCACGAACCGAGGCATTGCTATGCAGAAGTCGATCCCCTCTGATCCGGTCGCTCACTGGTCCGAACGTCCGTTTCTCCGAACACGAGAAGTGGCCGAGCTTTTGGCCGTCAGCCGCTCCACCGTCTACAATCTGGAAAAAGCCGGCAAGCTCCGGTTCATCAGCATAGGCCAGCGCACGCTTGTCGATACCGTGTCCCTTGTCCGCTACGTGGACGGCCTGAAGGCATCCGCAGCGGTGCAGGAGGCGCGAGCATGAGCGACGCACGCAGGTACGGCACCAGTTACCACCAGCCCCATCCGCAAGGCCGATTGGCCTTCCTCGAATACTGCGTCCTCGCTTGGTGCGAAGCCGACGCGGCAGGCACTCCACCGACAGACGACCCAAGCTTTCTCGCCTTTGTCGAAGGCGCGATCCGCAAAGACGTTCAAAGTCGGTTACCTGAAGCGCCAGCGGAGACGGTCGATTACTTTGTCCGCGTCGGGCTGGAGGGACATCGCCATTGGGAACAGGCGCGCTTCTATGCCGGCGAGGTTGAGAAGATGAAGGCGCCGCGCCCGCCAAAAGGCAATCTCAGGCGCGAAGTCCCGGCGCACCTCCCGGTACGCCCGACCCGCACGATAGTCGCACACACCGCGCAACACATTCAACGGCAGGCCCCCACACTCTCCCGAAGCTCGATCTATGCGGAAACAGCACAATGGCTGAACGACGGTATCGTGAAGTCGCAGGCTGCTGGGCGACTGGATAAGCGTAACGTCCGGAGCGCTTGCGAGGCGCACGGCATCCTTGATGACGTCGGGACTTTGATCGATCGACAAGTTCGAGCGCGCCGGCAGCGGACGCGAGCAACCGCCCATCTTTGGGACTGCACTCAGCTCGATTGGCTTCAAAGTGGCGCGTTCATGACTGAACGGTGGGGTTCTTCGCCTGGCGAGGCGCTTTTGTTGCGGGAGCGAGCCATCGACTGGCCGCTCGCAGCCTTTGAGCGACTTTATGCGCGAGCCCGCGCTGGCAAGCGCTTTGCAGGACTGTCGGGCTTGGAACTTGCGAAAGCGATCGATGCGACGCTGGGGCTGCGAGAGATGGCCGCGCAGGAGCTGGACAGGCATGCGGGTTTCCACCCGAAAACCGTCTCTATTTCAGCACCCCGCGCCGTGTGAAAGTCGGCGTTCGATTTCGACTTAGGAGACGACCAATGCACCAACTAAATTCCCTTCCGCCCGTATCTGACATGATCACAGTCCGAGAAGCTGCCAGACGCTCTGGTTGGACTGCCGGCCACATTCGCAGTCTCGCCCAATGCGGCAAGCTCGAAAGCAACCGCAGCGAAGGCCGAATACTCGTCGATGCGGAGTGCCTCGCGATCCTGCTCAGGGCGCGAGCAGCCTGCCGACCGAAGCCGAAACTCCGGCTGGTCGTATCGAACAATCATCTTTGAAAAGGAAAAGCCGGCGCGAGAGGTCGAGTTCTCGCTACCGGCCAACAATTGAGGTACGCAATGACTATACCGCACATCATCAGCACCGGCAATCCGGCGTGGGATAAGATGAGAGCCGAGATGGCCGTCGTGCCATTGAAGCTGGTCGATACCGCGAAGCCTAAACCCGAAGCGCCGACACCGGCACAGCTGCAACTCTCCGAGGCCGCAGCGGCAGTCGTCGGCTTCCTGAAACTTCTTGACCCGAACGGCTGGCACAACCTGGTGAGAATTCACCCGGATACAGGGGAGATCTTCGGCAAGACCTTCGCGCCCGGCTCTTGGGCGGAAATTGCTCAATGGGCGGACGCTTACAACGGGGCGTGGAACCTGTATTTCACGGCCAATGAGCCGAAGCCGAACAGCCCCGACAAGAAGCTGAAGAAGCAGGACATCGCCTCTATTCGAGCGCTGGTCATAGATGTCGATCCCGAGGAGGGTGTTGCGTTCGATCGCGCCCGGATGGACCTCGATGAAGAAGCAAAGAAGGCCCAGACGCTGACACTCGCGCCGTCTATCACCCTCGATACCGGCGGCGGCAATCAGTACTTCTGGCTGCTGACGGAGAAGGTGGACGCCCTCAACGGCGGGCAGGAGCGCGCCGAGGCCCAAGGCGAGGCGTTGCAGAACATTCACGGCGGCGACGACGTGCACAGCATTGAGCACATCTTTCGGCTTCCGGCGACGATGAACCTGCCGAACAAGAAGAAGCGCGCCGCAGGCCGTTCAGCTCGGCCGGCGAAACTGCTGTTCCAGAATGATCGGCGCTACACGCTCGAAGCGTTCGAGCAGGGACTGGTGCAGGTTGCCGGGGGTAAGAAGTCGAGCACTGATCCCGATCCCTTCATTCAAGCCGCCTTCAACGACATCGACCTGGACAGCGCTCGCGCAGTCGGCAGCTTTGACGATCTCGACGCCGATTTGCAGGAACGCTTCAAGGCGGCATGCGCAGGTTCGAAACGCTTAGACCGAATTTGGGCAGGCGATCAGCAGTATCTCGGTGACGACAAAACCGGCTCTGGCTGGAGGATGTGCCTCGCGCATGAACTAGGCCGAGCGGGGTCGGTTGCGTTCAACGCACAAGACTATACGGAACTCGTCCACGCATGGCCGATGGTCGGGAACGCTCACGATCTCCCTTTGCGGCAGTTCGCCCGGGATTGGGGCAAGGCAGCCGCAGCGAAGATTGCAGAGCGCGAAACCTGGCATCAGGAGGTCGGCGAAGATCGCAACGAAGGGACCCCTCGCGAGCGTCCCTTGATCACGATCCGCGCCGGCGAGCTAGCGTCTATCGCGACAGAGGCAGAGGCCGCGCTGGTTGTCGGCGGGGCTCCGCTTTACACACGCGGCGGGGCGATCGTCCGGCCGTTCGTTGAAGAACTGCCAGCGACGAAAGGTCGAACAGCGGCAGTGCCGCGCACGGTCAAGGTGAGCAAGGACGGGATCACCGACCATCTGGCCCGCGTGGCTGATTGGGAAAAGTTTGATGCTCGCTCGAAGAAGATGGTTCGGGCAGATCCACCCAAACAGGTCGCCGAAGTCATCTTGTCTCGGGATGGTGAGTGGACGCTTCCGAAGCTCGCAGGGGTGATCACCACGCCCACTCTACGACCGGACCACTCGATGCTCTCTGAGCCTGGGTATGACGCGGCGACGGGTCTGTTGCTTGAGAGGCCGCCCACGATGCCGGAGATCGCGAACAAGCCAACCCGCGAGCAAGCACAACAGGCCCTGGCGTTGTTGCTGGGGCTTCTACGGGGTTTCACCTTCGTAACCGAGGCAGACCGGTCGGTGGCATTGTCGATGCTCATGACGCCCGTAGTACGCGGGGCTATGGCGTGCGCCCCACTTCACGCGGTCCGGGCGCCCGCACCCGGATCTGGCAAGAGCTACCTCACGGACCTTGCAGCGGCCATCTCGACGGGCCAGCCTTGCCCGGTCATCGCGCCGCATCAAGACGAACAGGAGCTTGAAAAGCGTCTCGGTGCTGCCCTGTTGGGTGGCCAGCCTCTTGTTTCGATTGATAACCTTAACGGGGCGCTTGGCAGCGATGCGCTTTGCCAGATTGTGGAGCGTCCTGCCGTGCAAGTCCGCGTGCTCGGGAAAAGCGAATTGGTGCGGATTGAGAACAAAGCAACCATTCTCGCCACCGGCAACAACTTGCATCTGGTCGGGGACATAGTACGGCGCACCGTCGTATGCACCTTGGACACGGGCGAGGAACGCCCCGAACTGCGGCCGTTCGATGACAAACCCTTTGACACGGTGCTCGCCGACCGCGGGAAGTACGTTGCCGCCATCCTGACAATCGTCTTGGCCTATAAGGAAGCAGGCTTTCCCGGGCAGCGCCGCGATCTCGCTTCCTTCGATGACTGGTCGCAGCTCGTTCGCTCGCCTCTGATCTGGCTTGGGTGCGCGGACCCGGTACAAACGATGGAAGCAGCACGCGCGGAAGATCCAGTTCTCTCAAGCTTAAACGCAGTGATGGGAACGTGGCTCGAAAGCGTCGGCGTTGAGGTTCCTTTGAGCGCTGGCGAACTCAAAGAGCGCGCTGATGCGTTTCCCGACCTGCGGGCCGCTCTAATGACAGTTGCCGGCGACCGATCGACCATCGACACCAGAAGGCTCGGCCAATGGCTGAAGAGGTACAAAGGACGAATTGTCTCCGGGCTGAAGTTCGAAGCGGAGGAAGACAGGCACGCAAAGCAGAACGTTTGGGTTCTCAGATATGCGGGTAAGGCGGGGATGTGCGGGTATTCTCTATACCCCGACCAGGAAACTGTCAGATTAGTAACTACTAATAATACCTTAGCACATGACAGTTCTATAGAAGGGATGGGGGAAGTACCCGCACATCCCCGCCTTCCCCGCACGGACATTTTGGCGGAACCGATCGGAGTTTTTGCATGAAGCGGGCGGCGCAGCTTGTGGGATTGGGATCTGGTCGTGTCGCCTTGAGTGGTGGCGCGGCCGGTTTGGTGCGGTCAACTGGTCTGACCTCATGGGTGCATATGACCACGGAGGCTGTGAGCGATGCCTAGGAAGCGATCCGACAGACAAGAAGCGTGGGCCAAATTCGGGCTGCCGAAGATCGGCGCTGCCGCGTTGACGCGGTATAATCGGGAAGTGCGCCCCTATCGAAAGCTCTGCGGCGCCCGAACGAAATCGACCGAGGATCATCGGCCTTGTCAGAACCTGGCCTTGGCTGGTTCCGATCGCTGCCGCATTCATGGCGGGGCTACGCCGAAGGCCGACCAGTGGGGGCTGGTTCAGTGGCCCAATGGGAAGGCCCCGGATGCAGAAGCCAAACTGCAAGCGAAATTGAAAAGGATCGAACGGGATCGCAAGGCGAAGGTGAAGAGGTTGGCAGCCATGAGCCCGGAGGAACGGCAGCGACACGACCAGAGGGCCAATACCCACGCACCGGGACCGGCAGCAGAACGGGCAAGGCGTCGGGATGATCGCAAGCGTGCGGCCGAGATCCGCGCCAGCCTGGATAAGCCCGACGACAAGCCGATATCAGCCGAGCTTGCCGAGCTGCAACGGCAGAAGGCGGCTCTTCAAGCCGCACGGGATCATTATCGGCGACTAGCCGAACAGCAAATGCAACCAACATCAGGGGTCTTTGACTAATGACAGTCGAGCACGATGAAGAAGACGCAGCACGCGCAAGAGCAATTCGAAGACTGCGCACGCGCGGGCTAGAGGCGGCGGTCAACGCGTTGATCGATCTCGCAGAGGACAAGAGCGCTCCCGCGAACAGCAGAGCCGCAGCAGCGAGCGCGCTCGCCCGTGGGAACGGCCTCTATGCGACCACGGGCAATGAGCCGCCCAAGGCCCTGCACGAGATGACGGCAGCCGAGCTGAAAGCAGCAGGTGAAGAGATCGAGCGGGAGAGGCGTGAATTCCTTGCCCTGATGGAAGCCGGGGCCGAGGGCAGCGGCGACGTATTCGAGTGAGGGCTTAGAGCCCCCACTCTTTCAGGTTCTGGTCGGCGGCTGCCGGATCGGCCCTGATCCGCATGATCGTCTGGCGCGTCAGTCCCGTTTCTTTGGCGATTGCAGTCACGCCGGCATTTGCGGCCAGCATCTCGACCACCCTCGCCAGTGTCTTTCTCGTGAAGCTCGGTTTGCGGCCGCGGTAAGCCTTTGTGCGATCCGCTGCATTCGCTTTGGCGTGTTCGATCCCGGCCAACTGAGCGGCCTTCAGGCTTTCCGCCTGCGCTTGGGCTGATGCGGCCATGAAGGAAATAAGCGCATCGCGCACGGCCATCGTCATGGGATCTCGCGCCGATCCGTCAAAGACCATGGAATTGATGATGGTGCGGATAATCACCCCTCGCTCCATAAGCTCACGGATCGTTTGCGTCACATCGCGATAATCTCTCCCGAGGCGATCCACCCAACGCACTACGAGCGTGTCGCCCTCGCGCAGCATATCGAACAGGCGCCGTCCTTCGGGCCTATCCTTCATCTTCGTGCTGACACCGGAAACGCCATGATCGGCGAGAACCTGATCAAAGACATACCCGGCCTTCTCTGCCTGGGTCTGCTGATGGGCTAGGGTCTGTTCGTTCGTGCTCACACGAGCGTAAAAGATCACTTTGGGCATTGGGCTATGGCCGGCTCTCGCCGGCCCTCCTTGGCTGATCTGGGATGATTAGAAGCGCATGGCCGTTTCGGTCAGCACGGTTGCAGCGGCGACACGAACCGTTGTGTGCTGCGTGCTGCGGCGAATGCTCTCGATCTCAGCGAGATTGTGCTGAAAGGCGATCGTGTCGCGCTCATGAGCGCCAGCGCCTTCGATCTCCGTGCGAAGAACCTGAAGGTCATAGGCGTCCCGCTCTTCGGACGTGGGCATGTGGTCGGCATGCAGGCGAAGGAACTCGCCAGCCGCTTGGCGAAGGCGCGGCCAATCGGTCGCGAACATCATGGTTTCAATCTCCATCAGGGCAAAGTGAGCGGTTTCGCGGTCGCCGGCCTTTAGCGCGTCGATGGCTTCGTTCTGGACCGAGATGAAAGAGCGGTATGCGTGGGTGCGGTCGGCGTTCATGGCGTGCTCTCCTTAGTACGCTTGGGTTATGACCGTATATAATCATGACCGTTGACGCTAAGTCAAGCCATACGTACGCAAAAAAGGACAGAAATCGTCCGTACTCTGAACTATACCCATTCGGACAGCATAAGACGGCCATGACAGCATTGACGCGCCACGCATGACCGCAACGCAGCAGCAATCGCGCCTTGCTGCTGCCACCCGGCACCCCGCCCCGGCCCCCGGCACATAGTCGCCCGCGCATCTGACCCCCACCGGGCTACGCCTGGAGAAATGTGCGGTTTCGTGGATGTTTGGACCTCTGAAACTGCTCCCGCCACGCTGGCCTCCGAGCCTCTTTCCTGATATCTTGAACGGGCTGGAAAACCGTGACGAGGCGAGCGCGTCGCACCCGAGGCCCATGCGGGCAAACGTCAATCAATCCGTCCCATCGGCGATCTTTCGCCGCGACCGATATTGATCCAGCAGCCCCATGACAAAGCGCCAGCTACCCCCTGAAATCCGTGCGGAAAACCTCACCATTGGGCGCACTACTTTCGCTTACCGACATGCCCGACACTTCGACAACATCAACGTCGAAGCAGGTAAGACCGTGAGCATTGCAACACAGGCAGCCAATGAAAGCGCAGCTTTCGCAATTCAGCACCTGAAATGGGTTGGCGGGCAGTCGCGATGGGTGTTCGACATGCAGATGGCCTTGGGGGCGATCCTCCAGCTATCTGACCGGCACCGCGAGACGTGGGAGCTACCCGACACCCGCCTGACCCACGAGCTAATGGGCGCCGTCTATTCGGCACTCGGTAGCGCAATCCGTTGGGGTACTTCAGAGCCTGGGATGGGCAAAATGGAGATCGAGCATCTGACAGAGGGGCTGCTTGCCGCAGCGCGCTTGGTCGAGGCGATCGACAAAGAGCAGTTCACCGACCGTCACAACGACGATCGCAGCCGCGTGAAGATCCTGATCCATCGCGCCAGGATCGCCGAGCACTATCAGGATCTCGCCCGCTGGCGTCGGGATCGGGAGCGCGGGACTATCGACCAGATACTCGGAAAGGCGGCTGAAGAAGCCGACATATTCTCATGACCAAGACCGGGAATGAATGCCTCGAAATCGCAGTCTCAAAGCTCAGCAGTGCCGCAGAGGGAAAAAGCGTGGTGCTTCATTGCGCCGAGGGGCTGAATGCGCTGATTGCCGCCGCAAGCCTGGGCGGGCTCGATCCGGCGCTTTCTGCCGATGCTCAGCGGCTCTTGTTCGCAGCCGCTCCACAGGTCGCCGCCGAAACCGCCGGCAGGATCGCAGCCGAGCATATCTTTCACTCTCTGGGATGCGCCAACGCCGCCTTGACCTGTACGGACTTGGATCGCTTCACGTGGCTGCTCGCAACGGCGCGCATTCTGGAAAGCGAGCTTAGAGCGCTGCACCTTCGGGATCTCGTCGTGGCCTCGTCTCAGCTCGATCTTGCCCACGCTCTCAGCAGGAACCCGCTAGCTGCTGTCTTTCACCCCGAGCCGCTGACGGCGCATTGAAGGAACCGAGATCATGACCATCAAAAGCAATCGGGTTTACCAAGATCCTTACGTGGCCCAGATCGCCAGCAACCTGTCCAATTTGTTCGCCCCGCCGATGGGCATGGAGAGCGGCAGCGACGCGGCGGGCTATGCAACGGCAGACGCCAAGCGCGCCGAGATGAACCGGCTGGGACAGTATTTTGAGATGTCGCTGGACCCGACTGTTGATCTCGAAACGCTGAGCCGTGTCGGGACCGGCGCGGGCGTCCTGAACTTCACCAACAACAAGTACGGCGTCGACCAGGGCAACATCAACGCGCTGGAACAGCGCCGCATCATGGAACAGGGCCTGATGGATCGCCAGATGGCCGCGCCCGTGATCCTGGACCAAGGCCAGCGAGCCTTTCTGCCTTCACAGACCGTCGAAGCCACGGACCTCACGGAGATCCTGGAAGGTGCTCCTAAGCCTTTGTCCGCTTCGGAGTGGACAGCGGCGCAGAACCAGCGCCTGCTCGACAACGGCCGTCTGACCGACACGGATCTTCTCGATGCCATCATGGGCGATAAGACCCCGGTTAAGGCGATCGATCCGCGCACCAATCAGCCCGCATTCATGACGCCAGGCGCTGCAACCCGTGTGGGAGCGCAGCCCTATGAGCCGGCCAGCGCTGAACGTGTCGACAACTATCTGGCAGTCGGTCCCGATGGGCAGGAATTCCGCTTCCCCGGTATCGTCGGGCCAGATGGTCGGATCGTGAACGCCAACAACGGCCAGGTCGTGCCGAATGTCATCCGCAAGGAAGGCACCGGGGGCGGGATCACGTTCGAAACGGACGGCGAAGGCAAGATGCGCTTCACCACGGGAGGCAGCGGCAACACCGTTTCCCAACAGACGCAGCTTCAAGGCCAGCGGGACGCAGCAGCGCGCAGCGCCCGTGAGCTTCAGACCCTGTTCGACAACATCTCGGCTTCTGACGTTGGCGTTGCGGGCAACTTCAACGAGCTTCTGACGAACTACGGCGCCCAGATCTGGCCCGAGGTGGCCCGCGGCGACGTGACCTCGATGCGGGCTCAGATGACCGCAACCACCATGGGACTTGCCCGCAGCTTGGCCGGTGACAGTCGGATCTCCGATACCGATCGGCGCATGGCGCAAGAGGTTATGGCCGGAAAGGGCTTGGGCGAAAGCTTGCCCGGCGCAAGGGCAAAGATCGCAGCGCTCACGGTCCTGCACGCTTATCGCGAGAAGTTCGCCGGCACGCTGGCCGAAGGCGGCGAAGCTCTGCCACCGATCAATCGTGCGGTCGTGGGCCAGCTTGTCGATGACGGGGCAATCTCGCCGGCTCTGGCTCAGACCTACGTTGAGACCATGCTCAGCACCAGCCGAGGCGGCCCGACGCAGATCCCCGGCATGGACAGCTTGCAACCGCAGCAGCCCGCGCAGGCCCCCGCCTCGCCACAGTCACCCCCGCCGGGCGTCGATCCGGCCGATTGGCAGTTTCTTACCCCTGAAGAGCGGGAGCTTTTCCGATGACCCCTGAACAGCAGAAAGCCCTTGCGCTCGCTCGCGCCCGTCGCCGCCGCACTGAAGCCGAACAGATGGAAGTCCGGCCAGAAGACCGTCGAGACAGCCGGGGCGTTCCCGGTGGCCCCAATCAGCCTGTAATCCCGCCGCCGGGCCGCGCAGAGCGTGCGATTGATACTGCGGGTACTGTCCTTGGGGCTCCGCTGGACATGGCCGATACCGTTCTCAGCAGCATCTTCGGCATGCCGCCTTCCGAGATCTCCGCTGGCGAGCTGTTCGGCTCGGGAATGCAGGCCGTTGCGGGCATAAAAGAAAATCGCCGCATCGAAGCTACGAACCCCGGCATCCGCCCCGGTGGCGCTCCGCTCAGCGAACGGGCCTATTCCTCGTTCCTGAACACGCCTGAAGCCCGCGACCGCTATCTGACGAACACCTACGGCGCGGAGAATGAAGGCTGGTATGTGCTGAACGATCAGTTCGGCAATCCGACCGATCGCCGCGTGGTTCGGGATAAGGACGGCATCGAACGGCTGTTCAACCCGCCCGGCATCGATATGGGCGACGTTGCCAGCATGGCCGGCGGCGTGCCCGATCTGGTCGGCGCTATCGGCGGCGCGGCGGCATCCGTGCCGGCCTATTCCGTGAGCCCTGCCGTGGGCATTCCTGCTTCGGCGGTCATGTCCGCAGCAGGCGCCCAGATGGTCGGCGAAACAGTCGGCCGTCTCTTCCCCGAGAACCGGGAAGTCGAGCCGTCGATTGTTGACGACGTTCTGCCCCGCGCTGCCGGAGAGGCCAGCGTCGATGCAATTCTCGGAACGATCTTCGGGGGCGTGGGAAGGCTGGCGTCTGGCGCGACCAATTGGGCCAAGGCACCTTTCGCCAAGTCGGCATCCGATCCCATCGCGACCGAGTTCCGGCAGGCATCCGAGCGCCTGCGCTCCCAAGGCTACGACATCGCCCCTCTGGCGAGCGAGGAAGGCGCAGGCGGGTTTATCCCTCGAATGGAAGGCATGCTTGAGAAGCTGCCTGGATCGAGCGAAGCAATGCGGCAGTATCGGGAACGTGGAGATCAGGCCGTTGCCCGTTTCCAGGACGATCTGGCCGGCGGTGTTGACCCCAACGCCGTGGGACGCGAGGCCGTGGGCGAGCTTTCGACGCAGCGACAGAACCTAGCGATTGATCGTGAGCAGGCCCTCACCCGCGCCGATCAGGCCATTGACCGCAACCAGACGAGTTTGACCGAGCGGCAAGGCCCGCTCATGTCCGCTGAAGGTGCAGGCCAGCAGACCCGTGCAGGGCTGGAGCGTGCGCGGCAGGAGTTCAAGGACGAGGCGAAGCGGCTCTACGATGCCGCGCGTGCCGCTCCGGGCGGTCAGGATGCAATCGTCAACGTCGGCCCGGTTCGCGATCAGGTCGCCCGCATTCGGGAAGCGCTGCCCCCGACTGCTGACGGGAGCCCGAGCAACCGTTTCACGCCGCAGGGCCTTTCCCGCTTCCTGCTCGGGGTCGATGACATCGCCGAGAACGTCACCATTGAGCAGGCTCGCCAGATGCGGTCCCTGATCATGGATGCGATCGACGACAAAACTCTGATGCCGGGCGTGCCGGAACGCTACCTGAACCAGTTGAACCAGGCGATCTCCCGCTCGATTGACGACAGCGTTGCCCGAGCTGGCACGCCGGAACTGCGCCAGGCGCTTTCTCAGGCGAACCGCTTCTATGCGCAGAACATCGACCGCTTCAACCGCAAGGGCATCGCGGAGACTTATCGCGAACCGACGCAATCCGGCTTTGTGGAAGACAACAAGCTGGTCGAGCGGCTGCTGACGGGCAGAGGTGCCCCCGGCGTTATCCGAGAGACCCGAGACCTGATGGGCGCTGATAGCAGGGAATGGGCCGCCACACGCCGCAGCGCCGTTGAGCAGATCCTGGACACCGGGCGGGACCAGACCCGGCAGGGCCGCAAGGTGGTCAACGTTGACGGGCTCGTGGAGCGGCTGAACCGCCTCGATGATGAGGCCGTGACCGAGTTGTTCGGCGTCGCCGACGCTCAGCAGCTTCGCAATCTGGCCGTCGATATCTCGAACCGGTCGAAGTATCTCGACGCCGAGGCGCTATCCCAGAACGGAACGCCCAACATCATGGGCCAGCTTCGAGCCGCAGCCGCCGCCGAGGACCAGATCGCGCGTGAGTATCGCAACAGCGCAATCGGGCCTTTCCTGCGTGGCGAGAACGGCGCGGCTGCCAAGCTGAACGCCGAAGAGCTTGTCCCGTGGTTATATCGCCGGGCTTCTCCCAATGAGGCCTTGCAGGTCATGACCAAGCTGCCGGCGCCGATGAAGGCCCAGGTTGAACGTGGGATTGTCGCGGACATCGTTGAGAGTGCCATCAGCCGCGGCGGTGGCGACATGTCGGCCGTGCGCCGTCTCGTGACGGACGAAGCGAACCCGGCAGATAGTCAGGGCATCGCGGAACTGCTCGGGGCCGGCAAGGACAGCGTAAGCCGCCAGCAGGCGGATCGGATCAACGCGCTCGTGTCGCCTGAGAACCGCCAGGCGCTGCGGGATCTGGCTTTGATCACGGCCCGCCGGCAGGAACGGGACGCCACGACCAGCGCAATCGGTGGCCTTGCTGCCGGTGCCGCAGTCACGGGCATGCTCTCGTCACCGGGCAAGGCCTTTCAGGGTGCAGTCGTCGCACGCGGCCTCGCGGCCCTGATCACGCATCCCGGCTTCAGGCGCTGGATGACCAACACCAACCGCCGAACCATGAGCCCGACGACGCAAGCCCAGATGACGGCTTTGACGCCCCAAGCGATCGGGCTGGCTGGCAGTGCCTTGGCTGAGAACTCCGATGTGCAGGCTGCCATGGAGTGGCTGAATGCTGGCGCGTCCCAGATCAACGAAGCGGGCGAGCGCGTGACCCGACCGCCGCAGGGTGCCGGATCGTGGGAAGACTTCTTCGAGCGCGAGATCGCGCGGTGATGCTATTGCCGCGCGAACAGGTCAATCTAAGACCGTGCATTTTCCAATCGCGATGTGCGGCGTGTAGCTGTGCTCAGTTTCGCCGCCGGCAGTGTACCCGACACCAAAATAGTACTCAAAACGCATCGTTCCTTCCACGAATAGAAGGCTCAGGCCGGGGTATCCGCAGCGCAAGCTTGCGTCCTTTGCCGAGGGAAAGGGCTCGCACAGTATGTGGAGCGCGCTATCACCCATTCGATAGACGCCATGCGTAGCCAGTGGATCTAGGCTCGTTGGTGGGATCGGGCGCAATAGGAACTTCATCGGCACGGGGTCAAATCGCGCAGCAGACCACCGATCCGCCTGCCACTTGAAGCCGGTAGCCTGATCAGCAACACAAAGATAGCTTCGCCCCGGCGCTGAAGCGTCCGATGTCGTGGCGCTAACAAGAAGCGCCGCAGCAGTGAAGAGTGTCCGCATGTCTGCCCTCCCCGCGAAGAATGACCGAGGCAAGCGTTACTGACAAGCTGGTTCGGCGTGCTCCATGTTGCATTTCATGTCGCGTCTAACTGCCGCGCATCAGTGAAAACCACTGAAAATCAACGTTTCTCAGTTGCAACATGCTGCGACATGGAAAGGAGCGATTTTTCGGCTAAGTGCTTGAAAAATATGGTGCCCGGAGGCGGATTTGAACCACCGACACGCGGATTTTCAATCCGCTGCTCTACCAACTGAGCTATCCGGGCATCTCGGCTTGTTTGCAAAGCCTGCCGGTCTTTAGTCAAGACCGCCGGGGCATATCCCCGGGAGCGAGCGGGGTTATAACATCTTGTTCGGCCATGTCCAGCGGCTTCGGCGACTTTTTTGAAGAAGATGTGAAAATCGCTGAAAGGTGAACGAGAACAAGGGGATCGGGGGAGGTCGCGAACAGGCTTTTCGGCCAGCGAACGATCAATCGCGGTAGTCGTCGTCCGCCTTGGACTCGTCGTCGGCAACCGGGATGGCGTAGGAGCCTTTCAGCCAGCGCGAGAGGTCGAGATTTCGGCAGCGATCGGAGCAGAACGGATAATTGTCCCGCGTCGAGGGACGGCTGCATTCCGGGCATGGCCGCGTCTTGCGCAGCGGCTCGACCTTGGCGGTCCGCTGTTCGTCTCCCTGCGACATCGTCAGCCCTCCGTCCAGCCGGTGTGCACGTCATAGCCTTCGCCCGAGAGCATCTGCAGCGTCTCGAAGAGCGGCAGGCCGACGACGTTGGTGTAGGAGCCGACGATCTTCTGGACAAAGCTACCGGCAATGCCCTGGATGGCATAGGCGCCGGCCTTGCCGCGCCATTCGCCTGACGCAAGGTAGCATTCGATGTCGTAACCTGAGAGGCGCTTGAAGCGGACCTTGGTCTCGACGATCTTCTGGCGCTGCTTGCCATCGGGGCCGATCAGGCAAACGCCGGTGAAGACCCAGTGGCTGCGACCCGAGAGCAGATGCAGCGCCGAGGAAGCCTCCTGCATCAGCTCCGCTTTGGGCAGGATGCGGCGGCCGACCGCGACCACGGTGTCGGCGGCCAGGATATAGCTGCCTCCCCAGGTCAGATCCTTGCGCACCTGCTGATAGGCGGCGTTTCCCTTGTCTGCAGACAGGCGACGGGCGAGCGAGCGTGGATGCTCCGACTTCTTCGGCGTCTCGTCGAGATCCATCGGCATCAGGCGTGCGGGCTCGATGCCGGCCTGCTTCAGGAGATCCACGCGGCGCGGCGACCCGGAGGCCAAAATCAGCTTCTGTCTCAATTCCATCCGAACGCGCTCCTCAAGCCTCAGCTTTTGGCCTAAGGCTTACTTGAAGCGGTAGGTGATACGGCCCTTGGTCAGGTCGTAAGGGGTCATCTCGACCAGAACCTTGTCACCGGCGAGAACGCGGATACGGTTCTTGCGCATGCGGCCGGCGGTGTGGGCAATGATTTCGTGTTCGTTTTCGAGCTTTACGCGGAAGGTGGCGTTCGGCAACAATTCGGTAACGACGCCGGGGAATTCGAGGACTTCTTCTTTTGCCATAGAGCGGTTGTCTTTCCTGGGGTTTTGGAGGGGCGCACGAGGGGCCCCTGAAAATGTGGGCGGAAACTACACAATCGCCCGGCATTTGTGAACCTTGTAGATTCGGCTTTTGGAATTTGTTTCAAGGGGGGCAAAACCGGCGCTAATCCGGGGCCAGAACCAGCCTGTCCCGGATCAGCTTCGTCAGGCGATCCCGCACGTCGCGATAGGCGATGAGCCGCTGTTCGCGACTGCCGGTTTCGACTGTCGGATCCGGCATCGGCCAATACTCAACCTCGACCGCGGAAGACCGGGTCAATTCGAGGGCTGCGTGATGTGCTTCCGGCGTCAGGGTAATCACGAGATCGAAGTAGTCGTCTTCCATGTCCTCCAGCGTCTGGGGCTGGCGGCGGCCGAGTGACAGGCCGATTTCATCGAGCACGACATCGACGAAGGGGTCTCGCTCGCCCTTCTTGACCCCGGCAGAGGCAACCCAAGTTCCAGATGGCAGGAATTGCCTGGCGACCGCCTCTGCCATGGGGCTGCGAATAACATTCTGGCCACACATGAAGAGGATCGCCCCCGGCCGCGACGGACGCCGGCCCTGAACCCCATCCCCATCCATACCGCCTAGCCCCGCCAATAGAGCACGCAGACCAGAGTGAAGAGACGCCGCGCAGTATCGAAGTCGATCTTGATCTTGCCCGAGAGCCTGTCCATCAGCGTCTGGGAGCCATCATTGTGGATGCCACGGCGGCCCATGTCGATCGCTTCGATCTGCGACGGCGTCGAGGAGCGGATCGCCTCGTAATAGCTTTCGCAAATCATGAAGTAGTCCTTGATGATCCGCTGCAAGGGCGTCAGCGACAGGATGTGCACGGCGACGTCCTCGCCGGCCTCCGTCTTGATCGAGAAGACGAGCTTGCGATCCATCAACGACAGGAAGAGGTGATAGGGACCGCCAGGATGGCCGGCGGGCTCGAACGAGTTTTCCTCGATCAAGTCGAAGATGGCAACCGCCCGCTCATGCTCGACATCAGGGGTCGAGCGCCCGATGGTCTCGTCCAGCACGACATCTGAGAGCCGGAAGTCGCCCGCCGCCATGTGCTAGTCCCCGAGATTGAGCCGGATGGAAACGGAACGCGCATGGGCCTCAAGCCCCTCCGATTTTGCCAGCGCAATTGCAGCCGGCGCAAGCTTGCGCAGCTGCTCCGGCCCGAGCCGCAGGATCGAGGTGCGCTTGACGTAGTCCAGCACCCCCAGCCCCGAGGAGAAGCGTGCGGATCGCGCCGTCGGCAGAACGTGGTTGGAACCACCGACATAGTCACCAATCACTTCGGGGGTGTGACGTCCGACAAAGATCGCGCCGGCATTGCGAATGCCCGATATCAGCGGCTCCGGATTATCAACGGCCAGTTCCAGATGTTCGGCTGCAATCCGGTTGGCGAGCGGAATGGAATCTTCCAGTTTCTCGACCTTGATGATCGCACCGAAGTCACGCCAGCTGGCAGACGCCGTCTCGGCGCGCGGAAGCGACTTGAGTTGACGCTCGACAGCGGCTTCGACCGCTTCGCCCAGCGCGCGGTCATCGGTGATGACAATCGACTGTGCGCCCGGATCGTGCTCGGCCTGGGCCAGCAGGTCGGCGGCCAGCCAGTCCGGATCATTGTCCTTGTCGGCGATGATCAAGACTTCGGATGGGCCGGCAATCATGTCGATGCCAACGGTGCCGAAGACCTGGCGCTTGGCAGCGGCGACATAGGCATTGCCCGGGCCGACGATCTTGGCGACGGGGGCGATCGTCTCGGTGCCATAGGCGAGTGCTGCAACGGCCTGAGCGCCGCCGATGCGGTAAATCTCGGTGACGCCGGCAATACTGGCCGCCGCGAGAACCGTCGGGTTGATGGCGCCACCGGTGGCCGGCACGACCATCACGACACGGGGAACGCCTGCCACCTTGGCCGGCAATGCATTCATCAGCACCGAGCTCGGATAGCTCGCGGTGCCGCCGGGCACATAAAGGCCGACGGCATCGATCGCCGTCCAGCGCGAGCCGAGGCCCACCCCAATTGCGTCCTCGTAGATGTCGTCTTTCGGCATCTGCCGGGCGTGATGGCGTTCGATGCGTTCGGCAGCAAGCTTCAGCGCGTCGATCAATTCCGGAGCGGTGGAGGCTAGTGCGTCTGCAATTTCTTCTTCCGTTACCCGCATGGAGACGGTCGAAAAATCCACGCCATCGAAACGCTTGGAATAGTCGGCAAGGGCCGCGTCGCCGCGCGCGCGCACATCGTCGATGATCTTGCGCACGACATCGTTGACGTCGTCGGAAACTTCACGCTTGGTCGTCAGGAAGGCCGCAAAACGCGCCTCAAAATCTCCCGATGCCTGATCCAGCCAGATTGCCACGCCCCGTATTTCCCTCTCAAGCATTTCAATTTAGATGACGCCGCGACGATCACGTCGATGCGCCGCCTCAGCCGGCCTCGTGTTCCGGACGAGCCGTCGTTTCCCAGGCGCCGCCGATATCGGCAAGCTGGGCCTCGATGCATTCCACTTCCAGCGCGATCGTGCCGCCACCGGCCAATACGAGCTCGACGACGCCCTCTGGCCCCTCGCCCTTGGGAACATACCGGATCGCGAGCAAGGACATGACCTCATCCGCCTTGCCGCGATCGAAGCCGATCGAGCGCACAGCTTCGACGCGCTTCAAGCTCAAGGCCGCACGACGGCGCTCGAAGCTCTTGGTTGCGCGCGCCGCCTTTTCCCAGACGAAACGGTTGGCCGCCAGCGAAAACAGACCCGAGCAAGCCGAAAAACTGAGATCGCCGACCTTGAAGACGGCATCCTGCATATGGGCCGAGATGATCGCGAGATCATCATTGTCGAGCGCCAGAAGCTTCAAGTCCGTCATGTCACCTCACCGTGCCGCCCGACGACGGCCTTCCTGTCGAATTTCATGTTTTCGACATAGGTTGCGGCTTGTCCAGTGGCAACGGGGCAAAAAGACTTTTCGCCCCGTATCGCTCAGAAAGAGATGACCCCCGGCAGGGTCAGTCGCTGATGCGCTCGACAATGGCGCCGCAGCGGGTGAGCTTTTCTTCCAGCCGCTCGAAGCCACGATCAAGGTGATAGACGCGGGAAACCATGGTTTCACCTTCGGCGGCCAGGCCGGCAATGACCAGCGACACCGAGGCGCGCAGATCGGTTGCCATGACCGGTGCGCCGCGCAGGCGCGAAACGCCCTCGATGCGCGCCGTCTGGCCCGACAGCGTGATCTTGGCGCCAAGGCGGGCCAGTTCCTGCACATGCATGAAGCGATTTTCGAAGATCGTTTCGGTGACATGCGAGACGCCATTGGCGCGGGTCATCAGACCCATGAACTGCGCCTGAAGGTCGGTCGGGAAACCGGGGAAGGGTTCGGTGACGATATCGACCGGGCGGATCGCGTCACCATGGCCGATGACGCGGATGCCGCCCTCGACGGCCGAAACTTCAGCGCCGGCGCGGCGGATCGCTTCAATTGCGGTGTCGAGCAAGCCAAGCTCGGTGCCCGCGAGCGTCACGTCACCGCCGGTCATGGCGACCGCCATGGCATAGGTGCCGGTCTCGATGCGGTCGGGCAACACGCGATGACGGGCGCCAGAGAGGCTCGGCACGCCTTCGATGGTGATGGTGGAGGTGCCGGCGCCCGAGATCTTGGCACCCATGGCGATCAGGCAGTTGGCGAGGTCGACGACTTCGGGCTCGCGGGCGGCATTGCCGATCACGGTCGTGCCGCGGGCAAGCGAAGCGGCCATCAGCATGACATGGGTCGCGCCGACCGAGACCTTGGGGAATGTGTAGCGGGCGCCGATCAGGCCGCCCTTCGGCGCCTTGGCATTGATGTAGCCGCCGTCGATTTCCATCTCGGCGCCGAGGGCTGTCAGCCCCTCGATGAAGAGATCGACCGGACGCGTGCCGATAGCGCAGCCGCCGGGCAGCGAAACGCGCGCCTGGCCTTCACGGGCAAGCAGCGGACCGATGACCCAGAAGCTGGCACGCATCTTGGAGACCAGCTCATAAGGCGCCGTGGTATCGGCCACCGTGCGGCAGGTGAAATGCACCGTGCGCGAATAGGAACCGTCCTGATGTTCGCGGCGACCATTGACGGCGATATCGACGCCGTGATTGCCGAGAATGCGGATCAGGCCTTCGACGTCTGCCAGATGCGGCACGTTTTCCAGCGTCAGCGTATCGGAGGTCAAGAGCGACGCGATCATCAGGGGAAGCGCTGCGTTCTTGGCGCCCGAGATCGGGATGATCCCGTTCAACGCATTGCCACCAACAATCCTGATGCGATCCATGAGAGCCTGCGATACGGGCGAGAAATGCCCGCCTTTCCTGAAGAAGGTGTGAGGGGAAGCCAATCCGGCGAGGCTGGCTCTTTAGACGAAAACCACGAGCGGTTCAATTGACGCCGCAACGCTCGGTTAATCACCGGGTTTGGACGAATTTGCGGCAGGATCGGATTTGTCCGCCTCCGCTTCCGCATGCCCGGCCTCGCGGCCCATATCCTGCGATGCGGCGCGCGCAGCCGGCAGACCGACGCCATCCTCAGCCTCACCGGCCCGGCGCGCACGCGACTGCTGCTTGCGGCGGGCGAGATTTTCTCTGAGCTTTGCGGCCGCCCGCTCACGGCGGCGCGCCTCTGCGTCGGACAGCGCACGTTTTCCACGATCGGCAAGCCGGGCCGCCTCGATGACGTCCTCGTCCGCTCCGCCCTTGTTTTCCAGGTCATTCGTCATCAGTGCGTGATAACCGATCGAAGAAAAATCGCAAAGGCCCTTCACATCCCGTCACAAAACTTGGCCGCCCGAACGCTTTATGGCTTGCGCACCCCAAAACTCTGTGGCAATAGGCGCCTCGTTCCGGGCGGCACACAATCTCCGCCCGCCAGATGCTGCTATAGCTCAGGGGTAGAGCACTCCCTTGGTAAGGGAGAGGCCGAGAGTTCAAATCTCTCTAGCAGCACCATTCCATCCCCTTGGATTTTCTGTATTTCTTTCAATCGCTCCCGGCCGCCGATTGATGGCGACGACCGGGCTGATGGCGTTGTTGGTGCGTCGGCTTTGACTAGTTCTTCGCGAGCGTTTCTGTGATGCGCTTGAAGAAATCCAGATTCTCGCGCTCGTAGCCGAGCGGGCTCGCGGGGGCTGCGAGCTTCACGATCACCACGTTGGTCGACCGATCGACATAGGTGTACTGGTTGTAGAGGCCGACGGCGGAATAGGCGTCTGAGCCGCTGATCGTCCACCACTGGTAGCCATAACCATAACCAACCTCAGGATCGACCACGGCGGAATCGGCGGGGGCAACGGTCGAGGCTTCGACCCAGTCTTGCGGGACGACCTGCGTTTCCCCGACCTTGCCGTTTTCCAGCATCATCAGGCCAAAGCGACCGTAATCGCGAAGGGTGGCATTGAAGCCGGCACCATAGAACTCCCGACCAACCGCTTCCGAACCATCGAGCACGTAGAATGCTGGGGCTTCCATGCCAGCCGGTTTCCAGATCTTTTCGCTCATGTAGTCCGCCCCTTTCATGCCGGTCGCGGCCTCCAGAACGCAGCCGAGAATGGACGTATCAAGGGTCGAGTAGTTGAAGGTGCTTCCCTGTTCGTTCAGCGGCTTGGACTCATTTCGCGCATAGTCGCACCAGCGATACTTGTATCCGACCAGTGAGTTGTCATGGACCTTGGTGAGCTGGGTCTCGCTGCCGAACTCGTAGATCTCCTTCCAGTCTATCCCGGAGCGCATGCGGAGAAGATTGAGGATCGTGACATCCGCATAAGCCGTGCCCTTCCAGTCGGGCAGGTAATCGACGACCTTGTCATCGACGCTCTTGATTTTGCCTTCGGAAATCGCGATGCCGATCATGGTCGCCAGCATGGACTTGGCCATGGAAAAGGACATGAAGCGGGTCTGCTCACCGCTGGTGTTGCGGTAGATCTCCTTGACGATCTTCCCATCCTTGATGACCAGCAGCGCGTTTGTCGCGGTCTCTTCGAGGAAGGCATCGAGCCCCTGCTCCTTGCCTTCGAAGACGAAGCTGTTGCCGATGTCACGCTCCTCACGCGGCAATTCTCTCTTGGTCTCCCCTGCTGCCACAGGCCGCGTGGCGAAAAGCTGATCCATGTGCTGGAAAGTCAGGTAGTTCAGTTCCGGCATGAGCATGGCGGCTCGACCGTTGATCATCGTCGGCGTCTCCCAGCGCGACGGTTCAGCAGCAATGGCTGTTGTTGAGATTGACAGCGCGAGGCCGACAGAACAGGCTAGTTTCGATTTCATGAGAACTCCTCCTTTGTTCGCAAGACATACAAAATAGGTGAAGCGCATGGGGCACTCTATCCAGGTCCATCAAGGGGATACGCTCAATTATTGGGCAGGAGCTGCGTGGTCCTATCGGAGCCAGGAGTTCGCCGACGTGACCGAGCAGGCCGGCGCCGTCGGAGGATGGCAGATCGCCAGCAAGCAGTTGGGGCGGGGTCGATATGCGGCGCTCTCGGAAACGCTGTCGATCGGACAGGTCACGATCACGCGCGACCGCATCAATCTTCCGATCGGACAGGAAACGATCAGCCCCGGAGGGCGTGTGTCGCTGTTCTTCCCGCTCCGATCCGAAGGAGGTTGGCGCGTCGATGGCCGGTGTGAGACGGACGCCGTCATAGCCATGCGGCAAGGACTGACCCATTTGCTCGTTGCGCCCGGCAGTGGCAGCGAACTCCTACATGTGGAAATGCCAGCCGCGTTGCTCGCTCTCGATACGAAAGAATCCGTCATCCAGTCGAGACGGCTGCGGCCCGAGGATGAATTTCTGCGCGACTGGCTTCTTTGCCTACTCGGTCAGGCGCGAACTGGTGGTGGACTCGACGGATCAGCCGCAGCTGCGCTGGAGGAAGTTCTCCTCATGCGCCTTTCAAGCTGTGCCGGGGCCTTTGCACCGGCGCCAAGCCAGAAGATCAGTCGGTCTGCGGCGATCGATCTTGTCAGCCAACTGGAACGCGCGCTCCTTAAAGAGGACGACATCCCCGAGACCTTCGGAGCGCTCTGCGAACGCTGGTCCCTGGCACAGAGCGAAGTGGCAGCAGCAACGCTCGCCGCATTCGGGCAAGCCCCTGATCGATGGTACCGGATGGCGCGGCTGAACGGCGTTCACCGTGATCTCCGAGCGCGGTCTCGTGGCCTGACCGTGACACGGGCTGCCACGCGCTGGGGCTTTTTTCACCTCGGGCGCTTTTCGGGTGACTATGCCGCCTTCTTCGGCCGCCACCCGCGGGAAACGCTCAAGGCAAACTGACGCCGAAATCGGCGGCGGCCTTGCGCACCACCTCGGCCACTTCCATCAACTGCTTGGCGATCGGGCTCGTCCTGCGCCAGATCATGCCGATCGTGCGTGAGGGTTGGGGGTCGGCGAAGCGGGCGATCGAGACGTCGGCGGAGCGGGTTTCGACCGGCATGGCGATTTCCGGGATCAGCGTCACGCCGATGCCGGCGCCTACCATCTGGACGAGGGTCGAGAGCGAGCTGCCATCCAGGATCTCGCGGGGGCGCACCGCGCCGATGTCACAGAATGAGAGCGCCTGCTCCCGGAAGCAGTGTCCTTCCTCCAAAAGCAGAAGCCGCATTTCGCGCAGCATCTCGCGGTCCGGCACCGGCTTTTCAGCATCCTCCCTTGGGCGAACCAGAACGAAGTTTTCCTCGAAGAGTGGCGTTTCGGTCATGGCCGGCTCCGAGACCGGCAGCGCCACGATCGCCGTATCCAGCCGTCCTTCGGCCAGTTCCTGCAAAAGCTTCGGCGTCACCGTTTCGCGCACGTGAATGTCGAGATCGGCGTTTTCGCGGGTGAGCGCCGAGATCATGCCCGGCAGAAGATAAGGCGCGACCGTCGGGATGACGCCGATACGCAGGCGTCCGACGAGGTGCTTGCGATGGGCGCGGGCAAGATCGCCCAACTCGTCGACCGACCTCAGGATGTCGCGCACGCGCAGGAGAAACTCCTCCCCGAAGGCGGAGAGACGAAGCTGGCGGGCGGCACGCTCGAAGAGTTCGGCGCCGAGCGCCTCCTCGAGATCCTTGATCTGGACCGAGAGTGCCGGCTGAGAGATCGCGCAGTCTTCGGCAGCGCGCCCGAAATGGCCGTGACGGGCCAGCGCCTCGAAATAGCGGAGCTGGCGAAGGGTGAAATTGATCATAATCTTTTCCTATGGAACTGATCACAATTTCCAAATTACATTAATCGAAATGGTTTGCTAGAACAATTCCAGATGACGTCGTCGGGTCGCCTTTAAGGGGGCGATCCTTTAGCCTGTGACCATACGGATCCGGGCGGCGGCGGGTCAGGCGGGATGTCCCGCCGACAGTTCATCGGCTTGTGATGCTGACATGCTCTTCAAGGCGCGTCAGCGATCCGATCCTGGACAAGCGGGTACTTCAAGGAGGCAAACATGGATACCATGAGCAACAAAAACGCCGGCAAATGTCCGGTGATGCATGGCTCGAACACCGAAAGCGGCGCAAACGTCATGGCCTGGTGGCCAAATGCGCTGAACCTCGACATCCTGCACCAGCACGACACCAAGACCGACCCGATGGGCAAGGGCTTCGATTACCGTGAAGCCGTCAAGCAGCTCGACGTCGCCGCATTGAAGGCGGACATGAAGGCCCTGCTGCGGGACAGCCAGGAGTGGTGGCCAGCCGACTGGGGCCACTATGGCGGCCTGATGATCCGTCTCGCCTGGCACTCTGCCGGCTCCTATCGTCTGGCCGACGGCCGCGGCGGCGGCGGCACGGGCAATATCCGTTTTGCTCCGCTCAATTCCTGGCCTGATAATGCCAGCCTCGACAAGGCGCGTCGTCTGCTCTGGCCGCTGAAGAAGAAATACGGCAACAAGATCTCCTGGGCCGACCTGATCCTCTTCGCCGGTACCGTCGCCTATGAAGACATGGGTCTGAAGACCTTCGGCTTCGCCTTCGGCCGTCCCGACATCTGGGGTCCGGAAAAGGACGTCTACTGGGGCGCGGAAAAGCAGTGGCTTGCGCCCTCCGACAGCCGCTACGACGACGTGACCAAGCCTGATACGATGGAAAACCCCCTTGCCGCCGTGCAGATGGGTCTCATCTACGTCAACCCGGAAGGCGTGAACGGCAAGCCGGATCCGATGGCGACTGCCGCTCAGGTCCGTGAAACCTTCGCCCGCATGGCGATGAACGACGAAGAAACCGCAGCGCTGACCGCCGGTGGCCACACCGTCGGCAAGGCACACGGCAATGGCGATGCCCAGGCACTCGGCGTCGAGCCGGAAGCCGGCGACCTGGAAAACCAGGGCTTCGGCTGGATGAACCCGAACCAGAACGGCAAGGCGAGCCTGGCTGTCACCTCGGGCATCGAAGGCGCATGGACGGCCAACCCGACCGTCTTCGACATGGGCTATTTCGAACTTCTGTTCGGCTATGACTGGGAACTGACGCACAGCCCCGCCGGTGCCCAGCAGTGGCAGCCGATCGGCATCAAGGAAGAGCACATGCCGGTGGACGCCACCGATCCGTCGATCCGTCGCATGCCGATGATGACCGATGCCGACATGGCGATGAAGGTCGACCCGGCCTACCGTGCGATCTGCGAGAAGTTCATGGCGGACCCGGCCTACTTCCAAGACACGTTCGCCCGCGCCTGGTTCAAGCTGACCCACCGCGACCTCGGTCCGAGGGTTCGTTACATCGGTCCGGAAGCTCCGACCGAAGACCTGATCTGGCAGGACCCAATCCCGGCTGGCGCCAAGAACTACGATGTCGGCGCCGTCAAGGCGAAGATCGCAGCTTCCGGTCTGTCGATCGCAGAACTGGTTGCTACGGCCTGGGACAGCGCCCGGACCTACCGCCAGTCCGACATGCGCGGCGGTGCGAACGGTGCCCGCATTCGTCTGGCGCCGCAGCGTGACTGGGAAGGCAACGAGCCGGCCCGTCTGGGCAAGGTACTCTCGGTGCTCGAACTGATCGCCGAGGAATTCGGCGCCAGTGTCGCCGACGTCATCGTGCTCGCCGGCAATGTCGGCATCGAGAAGGCGGCCAAGGCTGCCGGTTACGACGTGACCGTGCCGTTTGCCGCTGGTCGTGGCGACGCGACTGCCGAGCAGACGGATGCCGCAAGCTTCGCCCCGCTCGAGCCGTTGGCCGATGGCTTCCGCAACTGGACGAAGAAGGACTATGTCGTCAGCCCCGAAGAGATGCTGCTCGACCGCGCCCAGCTCATGGGTCTGACGGGCGCTGAAATGACGGTGCTGCTCGGTGGTCTGCGCGTGCTCGGCACAAACTATGGCGGCACCAAGCATGGCGTATTCACCACCCGCGAAGGTCAGCTGACGAACGACTTCTTCGTCAACCTGACCGACATGGGCTTCACCTGGAAGCCGACGGGCAAGAACTCCTACGACATCTGCGACCGCAAGACCGGTGAGAAGAAGTTCACCGCGACCCGCGCCGATCTCGTCTTCGGCTCGAACTCGGTCCTGCGTGCCTATGCGGAAGTCTACGCTCAGGACGACAACCAGGAGAAGTTCGTGAAGGACTTCGTGGCTGCCTGGGTCAAGGTGATGAACGCCGATCGCTTCGATCTCGAAGCCTGAAAGCTACGGCAACGAGCCTCGTGCCCCGAGGCTCGGAACCGCTAGAAGAAGCCGGAGATGCAGCCGCCTCTCCGGCTTTTTGCTGTTTTAGCGCAGGAAGGCGCGAAAGCGGCGCAGGGACAGGACGAAGAACACGGCCGAGATCGCGAGCAGCGCCAGGATCTGCGGCCAGACGACATCGAGCCCGGCATCCCTGAAGAGAACCGCCTGGGCCATGATGACGAAGTGCGTGTTGGGTGCCGCCGACATGATCCACTGGATCACCTCGGGCATGCTTTCACGGGGCGTCATGCCGCCCGACAGGATCTGCAACGGCAGAAGAACCAGCATCAGCAACAAACCGAACTGCGGCATCGACCCGGCGACCGTGGCGAGGAAGATGCCCATGGATGTCGCGGCAACCAGTTGTAGCGCTGCCCCGATGAGGAAAAGGGTCATGGAGCCCTGAAGTGGCACGTTTAGCGCGCCTTGCACGACGACGAAGAGCGAAAACATCGTCGCCAGCAGCACGACCAGGCCCATCGACCAGATCTTGCTCAGCATGATTTCCGCAGGCGTGACCGGCATGACGAGGAGATGTTCGATCGTGCCGTGCTCCCTCTCCCGGATCAGAGCCGCCCCGGTCAGGATGATCGACAGCATGGTGACAGCGGAAATGACTTCATTGATCGATCCGAACCAGCCTTTGTCGAGCTCGGGATTGAAGCGTGCCCGGAGCGACAGACCGACGCTCGCCTGATCCGCTGGGTCTCCCCGGCTGAGGAAATCCGTCACCTCGCGCGTGACGATTTCCTGAATGTACCTGCCGCCGGAAAAGGCCTGGGTCATTTGGGTCGCATCTACATTGAGCTGAATCTGCGGACTGCGGCCGGCCAGAAGATCGCGCTGAAAACCGGGCGGGATATCGAGTACGAAGGTGTCGAGGCCGGCATTCATGCGGGGATCGATGTCAGCTGGTGTGATCATCTGCGGGGCTAAGAAATAAGGCGGGTAGAGCGCGCTTTCGATGCGCAACGAGACTTGCGACCGGTCCTCATCGACAATGGCGACCGCCGCCTTGTTCAGCGTCTCGGGCTCGGCGGTGGCGGCCGTGTAAATGTTCAGGGTGAAGGCATAGACGATCAGGAGCAGCAGGGCCGGGTCGCGGGCGAGACCGCGGAGTTCCTTGATGCCGAGCTCGAGAATGTTGGCCAGCCGCATGGGTCACACCGCCTGCTTTTTCAGGAGGAAGGTCCCTGCGACGAGAAGGAGCGGACCGATGATTGCGAGCGCCAGCAGTTGAGGCTCAAGATCGGCGAAGGTCAGCCCCTTGGAGAAGACACCGCGCGAGATGGTGACAAAATGGCTCGCAGGATAGATCTGCCCGATCAGGGCGCCTGCCCCTTGCAGAGCGGAGACGGGCGACAGCATGCCGGAAAATTGGACGGCCGGGATGATCGTGATCAGCGTGGTGCCGAAGATCGCGGAGATCTGGCTCTTCATGAAGCTCGACAGGAGGAGACCGAGCGCGGTTGCGGCAAAGACGTAGAGCAAGGCTCCCAGCGCCAGAACCGCAAAGCTTCCCGTGAGAGGCACCTGGAAGCCGAAGATGGCGAAGGCCGTTAGGGTGAGGAAGTTCAGGAAAGCGATACCGATATACGGCAGTTGCTTGCCAAGCAAAAATTCGAGACGCGTCACCGGCGTGACGTAGAAATTGATGATCGAGCCGAGTTCCTTTTCACGCACCACGCTCAACACCGACAGCATGGCCGGGATAAGCATCAGCAGGAGCGGGATGACCGCCGGGACCATCGAGACAAGGCTTTCCACATTCGGATTGTAGCGATAGCGCAATTCGATCTCGAAAGGCGCCAGAGTGGCCTTGTCGCCGTAAAGTTCGCGGGCCTTGCGGGCGAGCCAGCTTGCATGCATGCCCTGGACATAACCCGAGACGGTTTCGGCCCGAGCCGGCATCGCTCCGTCGATCCAGGCACCCACGTCGACAGTGCGATTGCCGCGGGCAAGATCGCGGCCGAAGCCGGGCGGGATCTCGATCGCGAGGCTGATGTCGCCGGCGCGCATGCGGCGATCGAGCTCCTGGTAGTCGGTCAGCGGCGGCCGCTCGATGAAGTATCGGGAACCGGCGATCTCCGCGATATATTCCCGGCTCAAGACCGTGTCGTCGCGGTCGAGAGCCGCGAAGGTCAGGTTCTCGACATCGAGATTGATGCCATAGCCGATGACGAACATCAGAATGAGGCTGCCGAGCATGGCAAGCGTCGCTCGAATGGGGTCACGGACAAGCTCCAACGCTTCGCGACGGCTGAAAGCGAGCAGCCGACGGCGATCAAGAAGCGGGCGATGACCTTTCACTTCCGTCGATGGCGCGGGCGCTGAGATTGCAGCGTCTTCAACCTCGCCAGAGCGAAAAGTGGGCACGACTTCTTCGCCGATCGCCTGTTCCAGATGATGGATGAAGGCCTGCTCCAGGTTTTCGGCGCCACAGCTTGAAACGATTGCCTCGGGCCTATCGGTGACCAGAACCTTGCCGGCATGCATCAGCGAGATCCTGTCGCACAGTGCCGCCTCGTTCATGAAATGGGTCGAGACGAAGATGGTCACGCTGTCGCGCCGGGAGAGGTCGGCCAGCAGAGCCCAAAAGCCGTCACGCGCCACCGGATCCACACCCGATGTGGGTTCGTCGAGGATCAGGATGTCGGGACGGTGGATCAAGGCGACGGCGAGCGACAGCCTCTGGCGCATCCCGAGCGGCAGAGCATCGGGCAGTTCTTCCAGCGTCTCGACCAAGCCAAATCGGTTCGCCAGTTCCTCCAGCCGCGGCCCAATTTCGGCATCCGCCATCCCGAAGAGACGGCCATGCAATTCGAGGTTCTGCCGAAGCGTCAGCTCGCCGTACAGCGAGAAGGCCTGGCTCATATAGCCGACGCGGCGCCGGATCGCGATGTCCTTGGGATCGACGGGATGGCCGAAGACCTCCGCCCTGCCCTCGGTCGCGGCCAGCAGCCCCGTCAGCATTTTCATCGTCGTCGTCTTGCCGCAGCCGTTCGAGCCGAGAAAACCGAAGATCTCGCCGCGCGGGATCTCGAAACTGACATCATCGACGGCGGTGAAATCACCGAAGCGCATGGTCAGATGATCCGCACGGATCGCGATGTCGCCGCCATCCGCCTCAGACCGTTTCGCAATCCGCAGCGGTTCGTTTCGACCGCGCTTCTCCTGAGGCAGCAAGGCGACGAAGGCAGCATCGAGTGTCGTGGTTGCCGTTCTCTTCCGCAACTCGTCCGGTGTCCCCGTATCCAGTATGCGCCCGCCGTCCATGGCGACCAGCCAGTCGAAGCGCTCGGCCTCTTCCATGTAGGCGGTCGCCACGATGACGCTCATGCCGGGACGGTCGGCCCTGATGCCGTCGATCAGTTCCCAGAACTGCCGGCGTGATAAAGGGTCGACGCCGGTCGTCGGTTCATCAAGGATCAGAAGATCGGGATCGTGAATAAGGGCGCAGCAGAGACCGAGCTTCTGTTTCATGCCGCCCGATAACTTCCCTGCCGGACGATCAGCGAAGGGCGTCAGGCCGGTGGCGTGCAAGAGGCCGGCAATGCGTCGCTCGCGCTCGCGGCGGTCCTGGCCGAACAGGCGGCCGAAAAATTCGACATTTTCGAAGACCGAAAGCGTCGGATAAAGGTTCTTGCCCAGTCCTTGCGGCATATAGGCGATGCGCGGGCAGGATTTGCGTCGGTGCGAGGCACGCGCCATGTCGCCTCCGAAGGCCTCGACCCGACCTGTCTGGATCCTGCGGGCGCCGGAGATGAGCGACAGGAGGCTCGACTTGCCGACACCGTCAGGGCCGATCAAACCAACCATACGGCCTGCCGGCACATCCAGCGAGACATCGTTCAGCGCCAGCGTCTTGCCGTAGGCGAGGCTCACCCCTTCAAGGCGCACGACAGGATCGTCCGATCGAGTTTGCGCCACACCGTTCATGTCACTGCACCAGTGTCGTCGTCAGGCTCTCGGGCCAGGGAGCAGCAGGATCGAGATTGACATAGGCGATCCCTGGCAGGCCTGTTTTGACCTGCTGGATGTACTTCTTGAGCAAGGCCTCGGGGATCTTCGCCTTGACGCGGAACATCAGCTTCTGTCGCTCCTCGTCGGTTTCCACCGTCTTGGGCGTGAACTGCGCGACATCGGCAACGAAACTGATCCTGGCCGGAATGGTATAGGCCGCGGCGGCGTCGAGCACTATGCGGGCTTCGCTTCCGAGCGCGATGCGCCCCACCTCTGCCGTCGGCAGGAAGAAGGCCATGTAAACATCGGAGAGATCGACGATGTTCAAGACGCGACCGCCTGCGCCCAGAACTTCGCCGAGCTGGGCAACGCGGTATTGCACGCGACCATCTCTCGGCGCCCTGAGTGTGCTGTCGGCAATGTCGGCATCTATGCTTTCGATTGCGGCCGAAGCGGCAGCAACAGCGGCTTCAGCATCAATCACCTGGGCCCGGGCCGCACCGATCGCCGCCTCCGAGGCCGCCACTTGCGCTTTCGACGCGGCAAGAGCTGCACGGGCGCTTGCGGTTGCAGCACGGCCGTCATCGACCACCTGCTGGCTCGTGGTGCGGCTTTCCATCAGCCGTTCCGTGCGGGCAAGGGTGGTTTCTGCGGCGTTCAACTGAGCTTCGCGCTGGGAAACAGTCGCAAGGGCTGCCTCGCGCTCGGCCTCCCGCTGGGCGACAATGCTTCTGGCGGTGTCTACGGCAACGAGCGTGCGGCGATGTTCAGCCACGGCCTGACGGCGATGTGCATCGAGCTGGTTCGTGTCCATCAGGGCCAACACCTGACCGGCGCTGACGAAATCACCTTCTTCGACGAGAATGTCTTTCACCCGGCCGCCGGTCTTTGTGGAAATGTCGATTTCCACTGCCTCGATGCGACCATTGCCGTGCGCGATATTTGCCGGCAGGCCGTCACCTTCAAGGGTCTTCCAGCCATAATAGGCCCCGCCGCCCACCACGATCATCAGCAATGCGACCAGCCAGCCGCTTTGACGCTTTGCCATCCGCCATCTCCGAGATCCGCCTGCCATCGCCGGACATCGGCTTCACCAGGACAGCATAGACATAGCCGCCTGGACGGTCGGCGAACTTGATCCACGTCAATTGGAGATTGCTTCGCCCGATCGTTTCGCGTCAGCAAAACGCCGTCCCGGCGAACCGGGACGGCGTCTCTCTGGCGCAACGAACCATGTGACTAGAAACCGCTGGCAAGCCGGCGGCGAAGATCTTTGATATCGGGCGTGGCCTGCTCCTCAAGCCGCCGTTCCCAGGCAAGGGCCGTGTTGACGATGACGCCCAGGTCATCGTAACGCGGTGTCCACTCCAGAACCTGTTTCGCCAAGGTGGAATCCGCCACGACAAGCGACGCATCGCCGGGACGGCGCGGCGCGTAATCGACGTGGAAATCAGTATTTGTGGCACGACGCACCGCTTCGATGATGTCGAGCACCGAGTATCCCTTGCCGTAGCCGCAGTTGGCCACCAGGGGCCCGCCACCCTTTCGCAAGTATCGCAACGCCTGGAGATGGGCATCCACGAGGTCGTTGATGTGAATGTAGTCCCGCACACCCGTGCCATCTGGGGTGTCGTAGTCAGTGCCATAGACAGACATCGAGGAACGTTTGCCGAGCGCTGCCTCACAGGCCACCTTGAGCAGATGCGTGGCACCGACGGCGGAATTTCCGGCGCGCCCCTGCACATCGGCACCGGCGACGTTGAAATAGCGCAGCGCCACGTAGCAGAGACCGTGGGCGCGCGCCGTATCGCGTAGCATCATTTCGCTCATCAGCTTGGATTGCCCATAGGGCGATTCCGGCCGCAGTGGCGCATCCTCCCGCACCGGCAGCGGCTTGTCCGGCAGACCGTAGACCGCCGCCGTCGACGAGAAGATGACCTTGTCAATCCCCGCCTTGACGGCGGCCGACAAGAGACGGCGGGTGTTTTCGGTGTTGTTCTCGTAATAGCTCAGGGGATTGGCGATCGATTCCGGCACGACGATCGAGCCTGCGAAATGGATGATCGCCTCAATGTCGTTCTCGGCGAAGATCTGCTTGAGGACAGTCGGCTTGGCGATATCGCCCAGATAAAAACGTGCCTGGGGGGCGACCGCCCAACGAAAGCCCGTGGACAGCCGGTCGACCACGACCACCTCTTCCCCGGCATCGAGGAGAGCCCACACCATATGGCTGCCGATGAAGCCTGCGCCACCTGTCACCAAGATCGCCATGACTTTTCTTCCCGTGTTCTTCTTATCGGGACATGAAAAGCATGCGCATCTTACGGAGTGCTTATCGAAAGCCTCCAAGCCACTGAAACGGCTTAACTATTCGAATTCTTCGTAAAGTTCGAGTAAGCCGTTTCAGTCGAATTTTATCGATTCACCATCCGATCGCTTCGGGAGATCAGAGAGCCTTGATATATCCGCTGAGGCGTTCGGCTGCGTCTTCGATATGGGCGGGGTTGCGCAGGAAGCAGGCCCTTAGGAACGGCAGGCCACCCTTGCCGAAGGCCGTGCCCGGTGCCATGCCGACGCCGGTCTTGTCGACGATATCAAGCGCTGCCTTGCGGCTGTCGGTGATGCCGTCGATCTTCAGGAAGGCATAGAGTGCTCCTTCCGGCTTCAAGGTCTCGACCCTGTTGGTGGCAATCAATGCGTCGCAGAGAATGTCGCGCGAGGCCGTGGCGCGCGCGATGTTTTCCCGTATGAAATCGTCCCCCTGATCGAGGGCGATGACCGCACCGCGCTGCATGAACTGCGCGACGCCCGAGGTCGAATACTGGATGAGGTTTTCGAGCACCTGACCGAGCTCCGGTGGAGCAACGATCCAGCCGACGCGCCAGCCGGTCATCGACCAGTTCTTCGAGAATGAATTGGCAAACATCACCTTGTCGCCCTCCTCCATCACGTCGAAGAAAGACGGCGCCCGTTCGGACGAGCCGTAGTAGTAGAGCGCATAGATCTCGTCGGCGAGGATCCAGATGCCGTGGCGGCGGGCAATCTCGAGGATGGCCTTCAAGTCTTCGCGGGTCGCCGTCCAGCCGGTCGGGTTCGACGGGGTGTTGATGAAGAGCGCTTTGGTCTTCGGGGTGATCGCCTTTTCCAGCTGATCGAGATCGAGCACCCAGCGGCCGTCGGTGAAGGAAAGCGGAACGCAAACAGACTTTGCGCCGGCGAGATCGATCGCCGAAACGATGTTCGGCCAGCAGGGCGAGAGATAGATCATCTCATCGCCGGGCGAGGTCAGAGCCTGAACGGCAAGCGCGATGGCCTGCATGCCAGACGCCGTGACGTAAAAATGTTCGACCGGCAGATCAACGGCGAAGTGGCGCTTGTAGTAGCGCGAGAGCGCCTGGCGGAGTTCCGGAATACCGCGCTGCCAGGTGTAGAAGGTCTCTCCGCCAAGCAAAGCTTCGCTCGCGGCACGATTGATGAAGTCGGGCGTGGGCAGATCGCCCTCGCCCGCCCATAGCGGCAGAAGCCCGTCTCGACCCCGTGCATAGTTGATGATCTCGACGATACCGCTTTCCGGTGCGGCGAGCGCGCGGGGGCTAAGGCTGTCCAACAGTGCCATGGGAAATTCACTCCTTCGATCGGTGCCGACTGTCTAACCGATCGCCGGGCAAAAATCCCATGATATTCCTTGAGGACAGGATCGATCCTGCTGATGGGTTCTGCGATCCGCAGCCGGATCGCAGAGAGGTTTCAGCGAGTCTTCAGCAGGTCGCGGATCTCGGTCAGAAGCTGCACATCAGCCGGCGGCGGAGCAGCTTCAGAGGCCTTCAGCTCTTCCTTTTCCATCGACTTGCGCAGCGAGTTCACGCCCTTGACCATCAGGAAGATGATCCAGGCGAGGATCAAGAAGTTGATGACGACGGTGATGAAGTTGCCATAGGCGAAGACGGCACCCTGCTCGCGGGCGGCGGCCAGCGTCTCTGCCGTGACATTGCTGCTCAAAGGCAGGAAATAATTCGAAAAATCGAAGCCGCCAAAAATGACGCCGACAACAGGCATGACGACGTCCTCGACCAGCGAGCTGACGATCAGACCGAAGGCGCCGCCAATGATCACGCCGACGGCAAGGTCCATGACGTTGCCGCGGGCGATGAATGTCTTGAATTCGTGTAGCATTTTCCCCTGCTCCTAGATGGTCCCGAGATTTGCCGGCACACAACCGGTCCGGGATCATGGTTAATCAATCTTCACGCTTTCGAAAATGGTAATTTGGCACAGGCCGCCATTCCCTTTCGACTAAGGTCAATATTCGAAACGATTTCAAAAGACGCAGACATGCCCTAAGGTTCCCCACCGGGCGCAGTCGAGGAGGAAAAGGTGTTCCCAGGCTGGATCATCGTTGCGTCAGCGATCGGTTACCTGTTGCTCCTGTTTGCCGTCGCAAGCTACGGGGACCGGAAGACGCGCGTGCATGGCGTTCCTGCGGGGGGACGGCCGGTCGTCTATGCGCTGAGCCTTGCCGTCTATTGCACGTCCTGGACCTATTTCGGCGGCGTGGGCCTTGCCGCCGAGCATGGTCTGGAATTCATGGCGATCTACATCGGCCCGATCCTGATGTATACGCTCGGCATGCCGATCCTGCGGCGGATCGTCGAACTTGCCAAGACAGAAAAGATCACCTCCGGGGCTGACTTCGTTGCGGCACGATACGGTAAGAACCCCGTCGTCGGCATGCTGGTCACCGTGATTTACCTGGTAGGCATCATTCCCTATATCGCGCTCCAGCTGAAAGCGGTGTCAAGTTCGGTCGCAGCCGTCATGGATCCAACCGCTTACGGCATCGGGACCGGCAATCTCTACTTCATCGACCTGCCACTGATCGTCGCTTTCATCCTTGCCTGCTTCGCGGTGATCTTCGGTACACGCCATACCGATGCGACAGAGCACCAGGACGGCCTGATCCTCGCCATCGCCATGGAATCGGTGGTCAAGCTCATCGCTTTCTGGACATTGGGCGTCTTCGTCATCTGGGTAATGTTCGATGGCCCGGCGGATCTCTGGCAGAAGGCCACCGAGAGCGAGGCTGTCATGGCCGCCCTGACGCATGAAACGCCGCCCAGTCGCTGGCTGTTGTTGATTGCGCTTTCGGCCTTCGCGATCATCATGCTGCCTCGGCAGTTCCATGTCACCGTGGTCGAGAACCGCACGCCCCGGGAACTGAAGCTCGCCGGTATCCTGATGCCGATCTATCTGATCGCCATCAACATCTTCGTCTTGCCGGCGGCCATCGCCGGTGTGTTGATGTTCGGCGGCAGCGGCGATGCCGATCTCTACGTGCTCTCGCTGCCGCTCGAAGCCGGCTCCGGCTTCGTGTCGCTGCTGACCTTCATCGGCGGCTTCTCAGCCGCGACCGCCATGGTGATCGTCGCCTCCGTGGCGCTCGCGATCATGGTGTCGAACGACATGGTCCTGCCGATCTTCCTGCGGCAAAAGCTGCTGGGGCGGCCCAGCCAGCGCGAGGATTTCGCCAAGACGCTCTTGCATATCCGCCGCACGGCGATCTTCGGCGTGTTGCTGCTCGGCTATGTCTACTTCCGATCCGCCGACAATACGACGGGGCTCGCCAAGATCGGCCTTCTGTCTTTCACCGCCATCGCGCAGATCGCACCGGCCATGTTCGGCGGCCTGATCTGGCGGCGGGCCAATGCACGAGGCGCGATTGCTGGCCTCACCATCGGGTTCCTGGTCTGGGCATACCTGCTCTTCCTGCCGAGCCTCGGCGCCGAAGATCATTCCTGGATCGCGTCCGCAGTGCTGGGTTTCCTGTTGCCCGGGCTATCGATGTTCGAACCGCAATATGCCGATCCGCTTGTCAATGCGACAATCTTCAGCCTGCTGGTCAACACACTCGCCTTCGTTATCGGTTCGCTCAGCCGCAATCCGCGCCCTGTGGAGCGCATCCAGTCGGCGATCTTCATCAAGCGCCAGCCGCGTTCCAACTCCGCAACCCGGGGATGGAAGACGAGTGTCGCCGTCGGCGACCTGAAGGCTGCGATTGCCCGCTATCTCGGCAATGAGCGCATGGAGCGGTCATTCCGGTCCTACGAGCAGACGGTTGGCCGCAAACTCGCCGATGACAGTCCGGCCGACATGGCCTTCATCCATTTTTCCGAACAGTTGCTCGGCAGCGCGATCGGTTCGTCTTCGGCGCGGCTAGTCCTGTCGCTGATCCTGCAGAAGGCCGAGGATCCATCGGCCGACACGGTCTGGCTGCTCGACCAGGCCTCGGAAGCGCTGCAATACAATCAGGACATGATGCAGACGGCACTCGCCCAGATGGAGCAAGGGATCGCCGTCTTCGACGCGTCCGACCGCTTGACGATCTGGAACCGGCGCTTCCGCACTCTGCTGGACCTGCCCGAGCATGTCGGCCAGGTCGGATTTCCGCTGCTCGACATGATCGCCATTCTGGCGCAGCGAGGCGATGTTCCGGCCGGTGACACACAGGCTGTGATCCGAAGCTTCCACCAGTTCGACAGGCCGTTCCAGATGGTGCTGGCCGGTGGCCATCGGATCATCGAAGTGCGCTGCAATCTGATGCCCGACAAGGGCCTGGTCGCGACCTTCAGCGACATCACCGCCCGGGTGGAGGCCGACCAGGCCCTCAAGCAAGCGAACGAAACGCTGGAGCAACGCGTCAGCGAACGCACGGCAGAACTGACACGGGTGAACCATGCACTGGCGGAGGCCCGCGCGGCAGCCGACGAGGCCAATATCGGCAAGACCCGCTTCTTCGCAGCCGCTGGTCACGACATCCTTCAGCCTCTCAACGCGGCAAGGCTCTATTCCTCGTCACTGGTCGAGCGGCTCGGCGATTCCCAAAACAGCGCGTTGGTCGGCAATATCGATTCTGCTCTAGAATCGGTCGAGAGCATTCTCGGTGCCGTTCTCGACATTTCGCGTCTGGACACCGGCGCGATGAAGCCACGCTTTTCCAGCGTGCCGTTGAACAGCCTCTTGCAAAGGATCGAAACCGACTTCGCGCCGATGGCTCGAGAAAAGGACCTCAAGCTCGTGGTGATGCCGACAACACTGTCGGTCCGCTCGGATCCGACCCTGCTGCGCCGCCTCGTCCAGAACCTTGTTTCGAACGCGATCAAGTACACGCCGTCAGGCCGCGTCGTGGTCGGGGCCCGGCGTCAAGGCGACAATGTGGTGATCCAGGTCACGGATAGCGGCATCGGTATCCCCTCGTCCAAGTTTCGCACAGTGTTCAAGGAGTTCGCGCGGCTCGAAGAAGGCATGCGCACAGCATCCGGTCTCGGCCTCGGCTTGTCGATCGTCGACCGCATCGCCAAGGTGCTGCAACACCCGGTGGAACTCGCCTCGAAGCCCGGCAGGGGCACGACGTTCAAGGTCGTCATGCCGCTCGATGTCGCCAAGCCGGCCACCCAGGGCGTTGTACCGATCGATGCCGGCAGTCGCTCCACGCCGGCGCTGCATGGCTTCCGGGTGCTGTGCATCGACAATGAGCCGAAGATCCTCGAGGGCATGCAACTTCTCATCTCCGGATGGGGCTGCACCGTCGAATGCGCGGGCTCGATCGCGGAAATGGATGAACTGATCAAGTCCGGCAAGGCTCCGGATCTGGTCATAGTCGATTACCATCTCGACGATGGCAGCGGCATTGGGGCAGTTCTCAGGCTGAGAGCACTGACGCAGGCCGACATTCCCGCTCTTCTGATCACGGCCGATCGCTCAGCCGACGTGCGCGCGGAAGCGGAGCGCCATTCGATCACCCTGCAGCACAAGCCGGTGCGGCCTGCTGCGCTTCGTGCCTTCATCACGCAGGTTTCCTCGCAACGCAGTGCGGCCGCCGAATAGCTCTTGCGGATAAGCGGGCTTGCGACGCCCGACCTCACCAGCTCTTCAAGGCGCGCAGTGTGGGCGTCTTCTTGAAGACGTGATCGTTCATGCGCCCCATCAGACGGTCGAGAAGCGAGACCGCCTCGACCACAGCCGGCCCCTTGTTCAGCATCACGCACTCGGCCCGCGCCGCCATAGCGGCATCGGTCATCTCGCCGCGTGTCGGAATGCCCTGTTTGACCATGTCTTCCAGCACCTGTGTCGCCCAGATGCAGGGGACGGAGGCGGCCTCGCAGATCCAGAGGATCTCCTCCTGCATTTCCGCCAGCCGTTCAAAGCCGATTTCCGCCGCGAGATCGCCACGTGCAATCATCACGCCGAACGGCCCGCGCTGGCGTGCCCGCGCGATGAGGGCCGGCAGATTGGTGAGCGCAAGCGGCTGCTCGATCTTGGCGATCAAGCCGAGCTGCCGATCGATCCTGCCGTGGCGAGAGAGGACGTCGTCAAGCAGATCGATGTCTTCCGGTCGACTGACAAAGGAATAGCCGATGAGATCGGCGCATTCGATGACCATTTCCAGGTCGGCTTCGTCCTTGGTGGTCAGCGGCGAAAGCCCAAGAGCTGTGTCTGGAAGGTTTATGCCCTTTTCCGGCTTCAAGCGTGTGCCGCCAGATTTGGTGCGACGAACGACTATGATCGCCTCCTCCTCTGCTACACTTTCGACAACCGCTTCGAGCTTTCCGTCATCGTAACGGAGCCGATCGCCGACAGAGAGTCGAGTCACCATTTCCGGCAGGGAGACCGCTGCGGAGTGCAGGACTTTCTCATCGATGCGCGGTGCGGCGTTTGCCACCAGGCGGACGCGGTCCCCGATCTGCAGCCTCGGCTTCTTGTCGACCGAGGCCACCTCGCCGGTCCTGATCTTCGGGCCGGCAATGTCCATCAGAACCTTGATGTCACGTCCGCAGACGCCGGCGGCTTCCCGGACGAAAGCAGTCATGGCGCGCCAGGCCTCCGGATCGTCATGGGCACAATTGATGCGGGCGACATCCATTCCGGCCCGGGCAAGGTCCAGGGTGAGGTCCGGACCTTTGGCGGCCTGACTGGGCAGCGTCACCATGATCCGCGTCCGGCGGCTGGCCGGCGTTGTACCAAACAGGGCAACGGTTGAGGCCTCGAGCCGCGCCTCGCCAGCGAAAAAATCCGTTTCCGTCGGCATGGCGGGTGCCCCTGCCCGGACGCCAGAAAGCGATGCCAGCGCATGGATCACGGCATCGATCGTCGGCAGGACCCGGCTTTCCAACCGACCCATCGAAGAAAGGCCAAGCGCCATAAGGCGGCGTTGCAACGAACGGATATCGTGACGACGCAGAGCGAGATAATGGTCCAGATTGACGATCGCGGGGTCCGCTTCACCATGCCCTGAAGACGAAAGCGATGCTCCGTCGAGGATTGCTTGCCTGAGGGTCACCATCTCGGTGTGGATTTCAGCTGCGCGGATGGTGGCGTCGGTGGTCTCTCGCATGTTCATGATCGGCCCTGCCTGATTGTTGCAGAACCCTAATCCCGGCTTGTTGACAGCCCAATGACAGTCGATGTCGCAGGGATCTCAGAGCCTGAGGCTCCATACGGTGGCGTTCACCACGACACCGGGTTCAGCCACGAGCCTTGCCGCCCGTACCGGTTCGAAGCCGGCAATCCGCTTGGTACCGGCCACGCGCCCGCCATCGGCGAAAACCTCCAGAGAACCGTAGTCGAGAAAGACGCGCAAACGGCGGGCGCCCGCGGCCTTCGCGAGATAGCGCGGACCCGGCGGCTCTTCGGGGCGGTCGAGATAGCCATGCAGGATCTCGAGGCCTTCCTCATGCTGGGCAATGGCGAGGCGAATGTCCGGGTGGTCGAACTCCAGGCGAAACGCGCCGCCGGCCTCTGACAACTCGAAGGTTATCTCGGCAGCACCATTGGGCAGCTCGATACGTTGCCCCGACGCCAGCCGCGTACGGTCGAGCATGCGCGCGCGCAGGCTTTCGGCTGCGCCAATGGGAGGCGTCAGCAGTGTGTCTCCTTCGAGAACCAGCGTGCGCGGCAGTGTCATCGCAGAGGGAAAATCGACGGTCGGACCGGTATCCGCCCAATTGCCGAGCCAGCCGATGCCGACCGGCGTGTTGCCGTCGACGAATGCCTGGAAAGCATAGTTGTCGGTGCCGAAATCGAGTTCACGGCCGAAGGACTTGGCGAAGCTTCGCCCATCGAACCAGCCGATGTCGATCATCGTCAGGTTTCGCCGACCCGTCTCCTTGTCCTCGCCGTTCATCAGGCCATAGATCAGCGCCCAGCGGGTGGCGGGGTCACGGTAATCGCCATCCATGGGCAGAAGGCAGGGGCATTCAAGCGCAGAGGTTTCATAGCGCGTCTCGGTGTAGAGCTTGCCGACATAAACCCAGCCGGAGGCCGCGGTGTTATCCTCCGTCTCGTAAAGCAGCACGACGCCACCGGTGTCGCTCTGGCTGCCGAGCAGCATCTTCCAGAGGCCGTCAGGCCCCCGGAACACATAGGGGTCGCGGAAATCGAAAGTCAGACCCTCGCCATCCGGCCTGCGGGGCAGGAAGACCTCGGCAGCACCCGCGCTAAACAGATCGGTCGATGTCGCCGTCAACTGGATTTCCTGTTCGGGAATTCGGTCGGCAATCTTCTCTGTGAAGAAGACGCGGATGCCGGGCCCGTCGGTGCGCGCAATTGCCGAACCGGAAAATGCCCCACCGCGCTTATCCGGCCTGACCGTCAGCTCTTCCGACGGGAAGAGGAAGACCGGAAGGTGTCGCCAGCGCAAATAGTCGGAGGAAACGGCGTGACCCCAATGCATGTTGTTCCAGATCCGGCCATGCGAATAGTGCTGGTAGAAGAGATGCGGGCGCCCGCCGAACCGACCGAAGCCGTTCGGGTCGTTCATCCAGCCGAAGGGCGGGCGGAAGTGATATCCAGCAGGCAGATCCGGCGGCTCGTTGGCCGGATTGGTGTGGATGACCGTAATGCCGGTTTCCAGCACGTCCGATGGTGTAAACCAATAGGCAACTGAGAGTGAGGTCACCGCCGTATCATAGGCCAGTGTGACCGTGCCGCCGCCGAAGACATGGTAGATACGGAAGGAGTTTTCCTCCGAATTGACGGCCTGGACTTCGCCGAATTTGCCATTGACGCTGTAGAAGGAAACGGCTCCCGGCTCATCCGGCGTCACGGCCTTCAGCCAGAGATGCAACATCGCATTGACGGGTAGTTCGACGTCGATGGCCCTGTGGCCTTCCGGTATGCCGGTCGTCGTCGTCATCATGCGCATCTTCCTTTCATTCCTGTCGCCACCGTTCAACGGTACGGCCCGGCGACTGTTCCATGCCTCGATGTCACAGAGGCTTCAGAAAACCGTCATGGCGGCTTCACCCGAAGCGCCTACTGCGGCGAGAACGACATTGAAGATCGGAGCCCTGCTCATGCGTCTCGCCGTTCTCGTCCTCGGCCTGCTTCTGACCCTCGTCACGGGGGCTGCAAGCCTTGCCCCCATTCCTCCGTCCAATCGTGCGGCCCTCATTCACGAGCGCCTGACTAAGGCCAACCTCAACCGCGATCATGTCATGGTCGTGGCCCATCGCGCCGGCTGGAAGAAGGAAGGCGTCGTTGTCCGCGCCGAAAATTCGTTTGCCGCCATAGACCACGCCGTTTCGACCGGGGTTGAAATGGTGGAGCTCGACGTGCGGCGCTCGAAAGACGGCGCGCTCGTCATCATGCATGATGAAACACTCGACCGCACTACCACGTGCCGAGGAAAAGTGGCCGAGTTCACCCTTGCAGAGCTTAGAACCTGCCGGCTCGTGGTCGAGGGAGACCGTCGCACGACCGACGAACATGTCTTCACGCTCGAAGAAGCGATGCTGCATGCGCGCGGCCGGATCCTGATCAACATCGACAACAAGCTCGAGCCGGAAGCCCTGGTCGAGATCGCGGATCTCGCCCGCAGCCTCGGCATGACCGACGGCGTGCTCCTATGGCCGTCTGGAATGCCGACCGGCTGCAACTCGCCCGCGACATCCGCCGCGCCATCGGGGCCGACTTCGCCTTCATGCCGATCCTTGCCGATGACGCCGTGACCGAGCCTGCCTTCATCGACCGCGCCCAATCAGCGCTCGGCGCACCGGCCGCTGAGCTAGTCCACTGGTATCGGGATTCATCGGAGCCGATCACTACGGATGGCGGACCTCTGCTCTCGCCTCTCGCCCGCGCGGCAGCGGTCCGGAATAACACGCATCTCTGGATCAACACCTATCCGATCACCGATCGCCCTGAAGGCATGGTGGCGGGCGGACGCGGCGATTATCTCGCGCTTTCGACCGGGCAACCCGAGGATGTCTGGGGCTTCTTCGTCGAACGGGGCGTCACGATCATCCAGACGGACGAGCCGGAGGCGGTGATCGCATGGCTCGACGCTCAGGGGCTGCGGCGGTCGTATGAGCTGACGAACTGAGATCGGAAATAGAAAAGGCGGCCCGAGAACCGCCTTTTCCAATTCATGCAGGGCCTGACTCAGGCAGCCTTGGCGGCTTCACCGTAGGGGTCGAAGCGGCCGTAGAAGGTTTCGCCCTTGGCAGCCATGTCCTTGAGCAGCGGCGTCGGGGTGAAGTGCGGGCCGTAATCCTTGGCGAGGCGTTCGCAGAGCTCCACGAAGGTCTTCACGCCCATGCCGTCGATGTAGGACAGCGCGCCACCGGTGTAAGGTGCAAAACCAAAGCCGAGGATCGAACCGACATCGGCTTCGCGCGGGTCGTTGACGATGCCTTCCTCGACAGTGCGGGCGGCTTCGAGCGCAATGGTCGCGAGGAAGCGTTCCTGCAGCGTCTTGACGTTGACAGCTTCTGGCTTCAGCTGCGGATGGAGATCCTTCAGGCCCGGCCAGATGTGCTTCTTCGCGGGTTTGGCCGGATAGTCGTAGAAGCCCTTGCCGTTCTTGCGGCCGAAGCGCTCTTCCTTTTCGACCATGCGGGAGACGAGTTCCATGTGGCGCGGGTCGATGGCCTTTTCACCGAGATCGGCAACGGTCGCCTTCAGGATCTTGTAGGACAGATCGATCGCCACTTCATCGTTCAGTGCCAGCGGACCGACCGGCATGCCGGCGAACTTCGCGGCATTTTCGATCATGACCGGCGGAACGCCCTCGATGAGCATGTTGTAACTCTCGGACATGTAGCGCAGGACGCAGCGGTTGACGAAGAAGCCGCGGGTGTCGTTGACGACAATCGGGGTCTTCTTGATCGCAGCCACGTAGTCGAGGGCGACGGCCAGTGCCTTGTCGCCGGTTTCCTTGCCGAGGATGACTTCGGTCAGCATCATCTTCTCGACCGGCGAGAAGAAGTGGATGCCGATGAAATCGACCGGGCGCTTCGAGTTCTTGGCCAAGCCCGTAATCGGCAGCGTCGAGGTGTTGGAAGCGAATATTGCGCCTTCCGGCAGGACGGCCTCGACCTTCTCGATAACGGCTTTCTTGACGTCGCGGTCTTCGAAGACGGCTTCGATGACGAGATCGGCGTCGGCGAGCGTGCCGTAGTCGTCAGAGGGCGTGATCAGCGACAGGAGCTTGTCGCCTTCGTCCTTGGTGAGCTTGCCCTTACCGACTGCGCCGGCAACGAGACCTTCGGAATGGGTCTTGCCCTTGCCCGCAGCCTCCATGTCACGGTCGATCAGCACGACATTGATGCCGGCCGCAGCCGTCACGTATGCGATCGAGGCGCCCATGAAACCGGCACCAACGACACCGACCTTCTTGATCTCCGACTTCGGCTGACCGGCGGGGCGGCGGGCGCCCTTGTTCAGCTCCTGCATCGAGACGAAGAGCGAGCGGATCATCGAATAGGCTTCGGTGGTCTGGACGATCTCGGTGAAATAACGCTGTTCGATCCTGAGACCGGTATCGAAGGGCACCTGCAGGCCTTCGTAGACGCTCTTCAGGATCGCAAGCGCTGCCGGGTAGTTGCCGGCGGTTTCGCGGCGCAGGATCGCGGACGCGGCCGGCCAGAGCTGGGCTGCGGCAGGCGTCCAGATGCCACCGCCGGGAACCTTGAAGCCCTTTTCGTCCCAGGGGGCGACAGGCTTCAATCCGTCCTTGATCATCTGCTTGGCGGCATTGATCAGTTCGCCGGGCTCGACGACCTGGTGCACGAGGTTCATCGCCTTGGCGCGGGCGGCCGACAGGGTCTGACCTGTTGTCATCATCTGCAGGGCATCCTGCGTGTTGGCGAGGCGAGCAACGCGCTGCGTGCCACCGGCGCCGGGGAAGATGCCGACCTTGACTTCCGGCAGGCCGATCTTGACCGATTTGGCGTTCGAGGCCACACGGCCATGGCAGGCGAGCGACAGTTCGGTCGCGCCACCCATGCAGGTACCGTTGATGGCGGAAACCCATGGCTTGCCGTTGGTCTCGATCTTGCGCCAGAGCCAGGTCATGCGACCGGCGGCGTCAAAGAGCTTCTGGACGGCGGCGGCCGGGTCCTTGGCCTTTTCCTCTTCGAGCATGGAGAACATGCCCTTGATCATCGTGAGATCGGCCCCACCGGAGAAGGAGGACTTGCCGGAGGTGAAGACCACGCCCTTGATGCCGTCGTCGGCAACGGTCTGGTCAAGGATCTTCTCGATCTCGTCCATCACTTCCACGGTGAAGACGTTCATCGACTTGTCGGGCATGTCCCAGGTGACGAGTGCAATGCCGTCTGCGTCTGTCTCGATGGTAAAGTTCTTGTAGGTCATGTTGGGATTCCTCTTCCCTTGATTTCGCCGATGTCGCCGCCGCTCCGCGTTGGGTGCGATCTGGCGGGGTTAAGCCCCTCCCCTTGTGGGGAGGGGTTGGGGAGGGGATCTTGTGCAAAGGCCCCTCCCGCCTGCCGGCCACCCTCCCCACAAGGGGAGGGTTAAACCCCATCAAACGCGCTCGATGACCGTCGCCGTGCCCATGCCCGCACCGATGCAGAGCGTAACCAGCGCGGTGTTCAGATCGCGGCGTTCCAGCTCGTCGAGAACGGTGCCGAGGATCATCGCGCCGGTGGCACCGAGCGGATGACCCATGGCGATGGCGCCGCCAGCAACATTCATCTTCGAATGGTCGACCTCGAAATGCTGCATGAAGCGCAGGACGACAGCGGCGAAGGCCTCGTTCAGTTCGAACAGGTCGAAGTCGGAGATCTTCATGCCGGTGCGCTTCAGGAGCTTTTCCGTCACGTCGACAGGACCGGTCAGCATGAGGGCCGGGTCGGAGCCGATATTGGTGAAGGCGCGGATGCGGGCGCGCGGCTTCAGGCCCATCGCCTCGCCGCCGGCCTTGGAGCCGACCAGAACGGCAGCAGCACCGTCGACGATACCGGAAGAGTTGCCGGCATGGTGGACATAGGTAATGCGCTCGATCTCGGGGTGGGCCTGGATGGCAACGGCTTCGAAGCCGCCCATTTCGCCCGGCATCTGGAAGGAAGCGTTGAGGCTGGCCAGCGACTGCATGTCGGTGCCGGGGCGCATGTGCTCGTCACGATCGAGGATGACGAGGCCATTGCCGTCCTTGACCGGGATCACCGACTTGGCGAAGTTTCCGGCAGCCCAGGAGGCGGCAGCGCGCTTCTGGCTTTCGACAGCATAGGCGTCGACGTCGTCGCGCGTGAAGCCATATTTCGTGGCGATCAGATCTGCGGAAACGCCCTGCGGCATGAAGTAGCCGGGGAAGTTTACCGAGGGGTCCATGTACCAGGCGCCGCCTGACATGCCCATGCCGACGCGGGACATCGATTCCACGCCGCCAGCAATCACGATGTCGTCGGAGCCAGCCTTGACCTTGCCGGCCGCGAGGTTGATCGCGTCGAGACCCGAGGCGCAGAAGCGCGAGATCTGCATGCCGGGGGCTGCGAAATCATAACCGGCTTCGAAGGCGGCGGCCTTCGGGATCACTGCGCCGGCTTCCATGACCGGATCGACACAACCGAAGATGATGTCGTCGACGGTGGACGTGTCGAGGCCGTTGCGGTCACGCAGCGCTTCCAGCGTCTTGGCGGCCAGGCGCGGCGTCGGCACTTCGTGCAGCGATCCGTCCTTCTTGCCGCGCCCGCGGGGCGTGCGCACGTGGTCGTAAATGAAAGCGTCAGTCATCATCTCTCTCCCTTGGGCGCATGGGGGCGCCGGAATTTTACTGTCCTCCCCCTGCCGTTTTCCGGACAAGACGGGGGCTGCATCCTCGGGTCAACCCTCCCCCTTGTGGGGAGGGTCGGAGCGCAGCGACGGGGAGAGGGTGCAGCTTGAAAAGGCCCCTCCCCACCCCTCCCCACAAGGGGGAGGGAGCAGGTCGCGCAATCAAAACGCCTCGGCGGCCATTTCCATCAGGCTGTCGGCACCGGTTTCGATGCGAGCCTTGCGCAGCGCCGTTTCCGGCATGACCTTTTCCATATAGAAACGGCCGGTCAACAGCTTGTTCTTATAGTAGTCGGCATCGCCAGACCCTGCGGCCAGGTTATCGTTCGCCGCCTTGGCCATTTTCGCCCACATGTAGCCGAGCACGACGAGGCCGAAGAGGTGCATGTAGTCGGTCGAACCGGCACCGGCATTGTCGGGCTTGGCCATGGCGTTCTGCATGAACCACATGGTGGAAGCCTGCAGATCGTTCAGGCCCTTCTTCAGGCTCTTGGTGAAGGAGGCCATCTTCTCGTCGTTACGGTTCCCTTCGCAGAAATCGCCGATTTCCTTGAACAGCGCCATGACGGCACGGCCGCCATTGAGGCCAAGCTTGCGGCCGACGAGGTCGAGCGCCTGGATGCCGTTTGCGCCTTCGTAAATCATCGCGATGCGAGCATCGCGGACATACTGCGACATGCCCCATTCTTCGATATAGCCGTGGCCGCCATAGACCTGCTGGGCCATGACCGCATGGTCGAAGCCCTTGTCGGTCAAGACGCCCTTGAGGATCGGCGTCATCAGGCCAAGCACGTCGTCGGCAAGCTGCTTTTCAGCCGCATCGCCGGAACGGTGCGCGACGTCGGACTTGAGCGCCGTCCACAGGGTGAAGGCGCGGCCGGCTTCGTTGAAGGCCTTGATGGTCAGCAGCGTGCGGCGAATGTCGGGATGCACGATGATCGGATCGGCCTTCTTTTCCGGCGCCTTGGCACCTGACAGAGACCGGCCCTGAATGCGCTCGCGGGCATAGTTGGCGGCGTTCTGATAGGCGATTTCGGAGATCGACAGACCCTGCAGGCCAACGCCGAGGCGGGCCTCATTCATCATGACGAACATGGCCGCGAGACCCTTGTTCTCAGCGCCGATCAGGTAACCCGTCGCCTCGTCATAGTTCATGACGCAGGTCGCGTTGCCGTGGATGCCCATCTTGTGTTCGATGGCGCCGCAGGTGACCGTATTGCGGCCGCCCACCGAACCATCGTCGCCGACCATGAACTTCGGCACGATGAAGAGCGAAATGCCCTTGGTGCCTTCGGGTGCGCCCTCGATACGGGCGAGCACCAGGTGGATGATGTTATCCGACATGTCGTGTTCGCCGGCCGAGATGAAGATCTTCTGGCCGGAAATCTTATAGGCGCCGTTGCCATCAGGAACCGCCTTGGTGCGCAGCAGGCCGAGATCGGTGCCGCAATGGGGCTCGGTGAGGTTCATAGTGCCGGTCCAGATGCCCTCGACCATCTTCGGCAGATACTTCTGCTTCTGCTCGTCGGACCCATGCTCCAGGATCGCGGCGATCGCGCCCTGGGTGAGGCCAGGATACATCATCAGTGCCATGTTGGCGGACGACATGTATTCGCCAACTGCAGAATGCAGCGTATAGGGCAGGCCCTGGCCGCCGTATTCGGCCGGAACTGCGAGGCCCAGCCAGCCACCCTGACAGTAGGCGTCGTAAGCCTGCTTGAAACCCTTCGGCGTCTTGACCGAACCGTCATCCGAACGGACACAGCCTTCCTGGTCACCGGAGAGATTAAGCGGGAAGAGCTGCTCTTCCGCGAGCTTCGCTGCCTCACCGACGATCGCCTCGATCATGTCGGGCGTTGCGTCCTCGAAGCCGGGCAGGTTGTTATAGCGCTCCAGGCCAAGCACGTCGTTGAGAATGAAAAGCGTGTCGTTTACGGGGGCCTTGTAGACGGGCATCGGGCATCTTCCTCCAAAGACATGATTTCCGACGGGATCGGATTGGGTCTGCTTATACAAATAATTGACGTGCGCGTAAACGTCAAAGTTTTTGGCTGCGGCATTTTTGTGCCGGATGCGGCGTCCGCCCTTTCGTGCATGGCTTCTAACGAAAGGTGCTTGTGCGGGCGTGGCGGGAGACTGAAGACCTCCGCATTCACCGATTTTTGGCGAAGCTTAACGGCTTGTTTACCATGTTTCATGAAAGGTTGCGTTCGAAAGCTGGTGATCCATCCGCGATTCCGACGCGCCCTCATCACCCTTTGGGCAAGAGGCATTCGTCGAGGTCACACAGGACCACCCGGACGCATTCGGACGCACTTTGCATCCGGCACCATCGAGGCGAGCAGAACCATGAACGGATCGCGATCCCAGACCCAACGGCCCGGCAGCCCATCCTCGCTGGATGCCTTGAGCCGCACGATCGAAGGGCTCGAGGCTCGCATCGAGGGCCTTATCGGCCAGCAGACGGCCCGCAGCCGCGGTGCAGACGAGCCGGTGTCACGCGCGCTTCCCGGTCGTCGCGCGAGCGATCCGCCGCGCAGCGAGCGCAATACGCGGCCAGATCCCCTGGCTGAAATTCGCCAACGCCAGCGCCTTCTGGAAGAAAGCCGCAAACACGGCAGCGAAGGCAGCCTTTACAGCCGCAGCGACGATGCGCCGGCGCGTGCGCCCTTGCGTCAACCCGTTCCTCCGCTTGTCGATCCGCAGCCGGCCTATACCACCCGTCCGAGCGCCCCGATGCCGGCGCGCGCAAGCGACGACATCGTGGAAGCCCTGAGCGGCCTTCGCCGCGAGCTCAAGCAGGATATCGGCGAAAGCCTGTCGCGCGAGATCTCCGGCCTTCGCAACGAGATGCGCTCGATCCGCCAGCTCGCCGAAGAAAGCCGCCCCCAAGACGACATGCGCCAGGACATCGCCCGTCTGGCTGAAAGCATCCAGCGGCTCGAGGGCATCAAGGCTCCGGGCACCGACGGTCTGCGTGAGGACTTCGATGACCTGCGCTCGCTCATGGACGGCCTTGCCCGCGAGGATTCCATGCGCCGCATAGAGCGCCGCTGGGAAGATGTCGAGGTCCGTCTCGATGGCCTCGACACCGGCGCGATGCGCGACGAGATCATCCGCATCGCCGACCGCCTCGACGACATCAAGTCGCAGCTCGGCGGCATGGGCGACACGCGCGCGATCCGGGCTTTGGAAGACAAGCTGGTGACCGTCGCGTCTGCGCTCGAACATATCGGCGCACATATCGATCCGAACGAGCGCAAGCTCACCGAGCAGTTCGCCTCGCTCGACATGCGGCTCGACGAAATCACCCGTGCCATCGCGGCCGGCAGCCGCAACACCGGTCCGGGCAATGATCCGGCAACCTTCCATCGGCTGGAAGAGCGGCTCACCGGCCTTGCCCGACAGATCGAGACCATTTCCGAGCGGCGCCCGCCGCAGCCGGATGCCTCGCACGAGATGGCCGAGCGGCTCGAACTCCTGACGGAGCGCATCGAACAGCTCTCCACCGAACAAAGCGCCGTCCGCCTGGAAGAGCGTCTCGAACAACTCGCCTACATGCTCGAAAAGGTACAGCGGCCGGCGCCGGCGCCGGAATTGACCGGCTACCTCGCCGACATCTCCCGCAAGATCGATGCGCTCGACGGCAGTGCCGTCAACGACCGCCTTGCCGATCGGCTCGAAATCCTGGCGCGCCACATTGAGGAGCTCGACGCGCCGCAGCCGGTCGCCATGATCGATGACAGTGCCCTGCGCAACCTCGAAGACCGCTTGAATGCCGTTGTCGACCGTCTTGAGGAAACCAGCTCCTCCGCCCCTACCGGCGAAAGCGCAAGCCTCAAGGGGCTCGAAGACCAGATCGCCCATCTCTCCCAGCTGATCAGCCAGCCGTCGCCGTCCGATCCAGAGGTCTCTGGCCGGATCTCGGCCCTTGAGGATTATGTTGCGACGAGCGACGAATACATCATCGAGGCAGCCCGTCAGGCCGCCGAAACCGTCATGGCCAACTTCGCCCAGCGCTTCCCAGTCGGCAGCCAGGCGGCATCGGCTGACATTTCTGCGCTGTCGGCCCTGTCCGATCACCTGAAGCAGCTCGAAGACTATAGCCGTCATTCGGAAGAGCGGACCCACCGCACCTTCGAGGCCCTGCATGACACGCTCGTGCAGATCGCCGGAAGGCTCGACGAGTTGCACCATATCGGACAGCAGACCGAAGCAGCACCTCTCTTCGCCCAGGCTCCTGTTGCTCCCGCACCGCGCGCACCTGAAGCCGCGGCACCGGTTCCGCAACCGCCGCGCATGATGGCGGAACCCGTCACCGAACCGGCACATCCGATTGATCAGGAACTGCTCGCGGCAGCGGACGATTTCGCCCAGACCATGACCGCACTGCCGGTGATCGATGCCGCGCGTGAAAAGAAGGTTGCGAAGCCCAGCCTGCTCGCCGGTCTCGGCAAGAAGCTGATGCCGGGCAAGAAGGCGCCGAAGGCCCCTGCCGAACCGCGCCAGATGGTCGACCCTTCGCCGTCGATCGATCCGGTCGATGTGCTGCCGCCCGACGACGCGAATGAACTCCTTGAGCCCGGCTCCGGAGCGCCCGATGTACGCAAAATCCTTGAGCGCGTTCGTGCCAGTCAGCAGGCAGCCAAGGGCGCAACCCCTGCCGGCGCCGACAACGGGGACCGTACCGACTACATCGCCGCCGCCCGGCGCGCCGCCCAGGCAGCCGCCATGGAAATGGATCGCGCCCAGAAGGCAGCGCCTACGGGCAACAAGACGATGGCCGATGTGAAGGCCAAGGCGAAGTCAGGGGAAACCTCCCTCTTCGCGCGGTATCGCCGCCCCATCATGATGGCCGTGGGCGCCGTGCTCCTCGTTGCCATGGCCATGCCGCTCGTCAATACGCTGACCCGCAGCGATGCGCCCGCTGTTGTCGAAGAGACCGGCCCGAATGAGACGAGCGAGGCCGTCATCGCAGAACCTGCGGTCGAGACCGCTGGTGAAGCTGCTGTCCAGAGCGACACCGGCACGGCGACACCGTCGGCGGCCTCCGCTCAGGCAGAGCCTCCAGCCGAGACTGAGGAAGACCTCGTCGCCGTTCAGGCCGCATCGACGACACCGGCACGTGTTCAGGCGGGTGAGACGGCTCCTGTCAGTGCGCTGATGGCGCCCGCGGCCAGCGCGCCCAGCCAGACACTCGAAGCGCCAACCAGGGTTGCCGATTCCGCGGCCAACGTCGTTGTCGCCCAGGAAATCGCGCCCGCGGCTCCGTCAGCAGAGATCGTCGTTCCCTCGGAAATCACGCCGCCATCGCTTTCGATTGCTGCCAAGAATGGCGATCCGGTCGCGCTCTTCGAAATCGGCGCACGTTATACCGAAGGGCGCGGTGTGAAGAACGACTTTGCCGAAGCGGCCAAGTGGTATCGCCTCGCCGCCGACAAGGGTTTTGCGCCTGCCCAGTATCGTCTGGCCAATTTCCTCGAAAAGGGCACGGGCGTCGCACCCAATATCGGCGAAGCGAAGCGCTACTATGAAATGGCGGCGAATGCCGGCAATGCCAGCGCCATGCACAACCTCGCCGTCATCTATGCCTCCGGCAAGGATGGGGCACAGGACTATGCCAAGGCGGTGGAATGGTTCGGCAAGGCCGCTGATTACGGTATTTCAGACAGCCAGTTCAACCTCGCGATCCTCAGTGCCCGTGGCAATGGGACCTCGGCTGATCTAGTGACGTCCTACAAGTGGTTTGCGATCGCAGCCAAGGGTGGCGATACGGATGCTGCTCAGAAGCGCGACGAAGTGGCCAATGCACTGAAGCCGGAAGAACTCGAACGCGCCCGCGCCGAGGTGGACCTCTGGAAGGCCAAGGAGATGGACCCGGACGCCAATTCGGTCAATACGCCGGACGAATGGGCCGGCAAGGGCCTGAAAACCGCAAGCGTCGACATGAAGAAGGCGATCCGTAACATCCAGGCCATTCTCAACAAGAACGGCTATGACGCAGGAACGCCCGACGGCGTGATGGGTGCCAAGACCGTCTCGGCGATCAAGGCCTTCCAGACATCGATCGGTGAACAGCCGACGGGTCAGGTGACGGATAAGTTGGTGACCGAGCTTCTGGCCCGCAACAAATGATGTGGCTGTCACAAAAGACCGCGAATAAGGGTCTATGACGGGCTCTCGAATTGACTTGGATGGCCTTGAGGCGCAGAAAAGAATTCAAAGGGGAGCAAGTCCGATCAAGGACTTGCGCCTATCCAGCATGAGAGAGAACGAGGGGCTGAATGCCCTGACGTGACCGCGCGCCAACGCGCGGCTTCCCGCATTTGAGGTCCTGACGTGACGATCTATCTGCCGATCGCCGAGTTGTCGGTCAACGTGTTCATCATTCTTGGAATGGGCGCGGCTGTCGGCTTCCTCTCGGGCATGTTCGGCGTTGGCGGTGGCTTCCTGATTACGCCACTCCTGATCTTCTACAACATTCCTCCTGTCGTCGCCGTTGCGACCGGCGCCAACCAGGTCGTCGCTTCCTCCGTATCGGGCGCCATCTCGCATTTCCGGCGTGGCTCGCTGGATATGAAACTCGGAACGGTCCTGTTGATAGGCGGTCTCGTCGGCGCGACGATCGGTGTCTTCATTTTCTCGTGGCTCAGGCGTCTCGGCCAGCTCGATCTAATCATCTCGTTGCTCTACGTGATCTTCCTCGGAACCGTCGGCGGGCTGATGCTGGCGGAGAGCCTGCGGGCGCTTCGCCGGGCCGCCCGCAACGAAGCCGTCCCGCTGAAGCGGCCAGGGCAGCATAATTGGGTGCATCGCCTGCCCTTCAAGATGCGCTTCAAGAAATCGAAAATCTATCTGAGCGTCATCCCAATTCTTGCACTCGGTTTCGGCATCGGCATCCTGACCTCGGTCATGGGCGTCGGCGGCGGCTTCATCATGGTCCCGGCCATGATCTACCTGCTCCGCATCCCGACCAACGTGGTCGTCGGGACCTCGCTCTTCCAGATCATCTTCACCACCGCCTATACGACGATCGTCCAGGCGGCGACGAACTATTCCGTCGACATCGTACTCGCTTTCATCCTGATGGTGGCCGGCGTGATTGGCGCGCAATATGGCGTGCGTGTCGGCCAGAAGCTGCGCGGTGAACAGTTGCGCGCGTTGCTCGGGCTTCTCGTGCTCGCGGTCGGTGTGCGTCTTGCGGTCGAACTGGTCGTGACGCCCGACGACATCTACTCGCTGGCGATCGGAGGCTGAGATGAAGGCAGCTTTTCTCGCTCTCGCCCTGGCTACCCTCACCGCTTGCTCGACCCCGGCGGCGGCCCAGGATCCGCTAACGACGCAGCTTGCGGAACGCGAAGGCCTTGAGATCGGCATCTCGACCAGCGAGATCGCGATCACCTCGGACTTTTCTGGCGCTGATCTCACCGTCTTTGGCGCACTCACAAACACCGACCAACTGCTTCTTGCCATCGGGCAATATGATATCGTTGTGACCCTGGAAGGGCCACGTGACTGGACAACCGTGCGCCGCAAGGAGCGGCTGTTCGGGATCTGGGTCAATCGGACGTCGCTGACCTTCGAGCGAATGCCGATCTCTTATTCCTTGGCAAGCACCCGGCCGGTGGAAGAGATCGCGGAGGACGGGGTTCTGACTTCTCTCGGCATCGGCATCGATCACCTCGCGCTGACGCCCACCGGTTTCATCAGCAATTCCGCGAACCTCCGCGAGTTTCGCGAGGCATTCCGCAGGCTGAAACAGAATGGCGGCCTCTACCAGCGCGACACAGGCGGCGTGCGCTTCGTGTCATCGAGCCTGTTTCAGGCGAGGTTGCGGCTACCCGCCAATATCCCCAATGGCGTTCATACGGTGCATGCCTACCTGTTCAAGTCGGGCGAGTTCATCGGGGAGAGGGAATTGCCGTTGCGAGTCATCAAGACGGGTCTGGAAGAAGCGATAACAGAAGCCGCCCATCAACAGCCCCTGGCCTACGGCACATTTGCCGTGCTGCTTGCCTTGATCACGGGATGGGCTGCGAGCCTGATCTTCCGGAAGGATTGAGGTTCAACCCAGCAGGTTGCCGTAGCGAACCGAATAGATCCGGTCGCGGCCGAGCAGGTGGGCGATCAGGTCGGTACGGGCGAAGAGGCCAGTGAAAGCTTTGTGGCGCAGATCGAGGCCGCCGGTGATGACGCCGAAGGACGGCATCACCATGCGCAGGCCATCTGTCGCAAAGCATGGACGGCGGACCGATTTTTCGCGGCGGCGTACGGTGGCTGAGGGATGGAGGTGGCCCGCGACCTCGCCCTTGCCATGGGCGAGCGAAGGCTCGTGGCGGAAGGTGAGGCCTGCGAGCGAAAACTCATCCATCGACACGCCCGGCAAAGCCGTCGTGCCATCAGGATCATGGTTGCCGTTGATCCAGACGATGTCTCGTCCGGCAGCAAGCGCCAGGATCATCTCGCGGAAGACAGGGGGCATCAACGCCGAGCCGACGCGGTCATGGAAATTATCGCCGAGGCTAATGATCGTCGCCGGCTGGTAACGCGTCACCACGTTCTCGAGCAGACGAAGCGTTGCCAGCGTGTCGTAGGGCGGCAGTAGTTGCCCGCGCCTTGCAAAGGCCGCGCCCTTTTCGAGATGCAGGTCGGAGACAACTAGGGTGCGGTGGTCGGGCAGATACATGGCGCCGGTCAGATCACAGACCGCGGCTACGCCCGAAAGCGCAATCTCGGCCATCGTTTCCAGTGTCTCTGTTGGCGCGAGGCGCCTTGCCGTCATACCCGTCATGTCTTCATTCCGCAGCATCAGGCCTCGTCATAGCCGCTCCGCATGATTCATGCCATGGCTTCGGCGATCAGATCTTCCGCCGCCATGGACAGCACATGCTCCTGGGCCTCGCCAGCGACCGGCTCCTTGCCGATCTCCAGCATGACCGGCACGGCGAGCGGCGAGATCTGCGTCAAGCGCTTGTGCAGGATGTGCCCCTTGATTCGCTCCAGCATATCGGCAAGGCGGGCAATGTCCAAAAGTCCGGCGGCGGCATCCTGTCGCGTCGCCTGCATGAGGATATGGTCCGGCTCGTGGCTGCGCAGCACGTCATAGATCAGGTCGGAGGACACCGTCACCTGCCGGCCGGACTTTTCCTTGCCAGGATGGCGCTGCTCGATCAGGCCGGCGATGACCGCGCAGTTGCGGAAGGTGCGCTTCAGCATGAAGCTCTCGTCGAGCCAGGTTTCGAGATCGTCTCCCAGCATGTCCTGATCGAAGAGGTCTGCGAGGCTGAGTGCTCCCCGCGCGATCAGCGAGCCCATGTCCTCCAAGGCCCAGATCGCGAGGGCATAATCGGTCGCGACGAAGCCCAGCGGCTTGGCGCGCATGCGTTCCAGCCGACGGGTCAAGAGCATGCCGAGCGTCTGATGCGCGAGCCGTCCCTCGAAGGCATAGATCACCATGTAGAAGCGCTCGCCGCGCGGAAAGGTCTCGATCAGCAGATCGCCGCGTTTGGGCAGAACCGACTTCTCCGCCTGCAGCGACAACCAGTCGCGCACCTGATCCGGCAGCGCCGTGCGGCGATCGGGGTCGTCGAGCATGGCGCGCACCTGCTCGGCGAGATAGGTCGAGAGCGGGAACTTGCCGCCGGCATAGGCCGGGATTTTCGGATCCATCGAAAAGGCGTTGGATACGAGGCATTCGTTGTCTCTGATGCCCTCGAAGCGCAGCACCTTGCCCGAAAAGAGGAAGGTATCGCCCTGGGTCAACTGTTCGAAGAAATACTCCTCGACTTTGCCGAGCGTCATGCCGCCGCGGCCGATGGAGCCGAGATGGTTGCGCTTGACCAGCCGGACATTCAGCATCGGCATTTCGACGATGGTGCCGAGGTTGAGGCGATACTGCTGGGCGACCTGCGGATTGGACACGCGCCATAAGCCGTCCTTGCGGCGGCGGATGCGGGCGTAGCGTTCGTAGGTGCGGAGCGCATAGCCGCCGGTCGCGACGAAGTCGACGATGCGGGCGAAGGTCTCGCGCGGGAGCGCTGCATAGGGAAGCGCCGTCGTCACCTCGCGGTAGAGCTCCTCCTCATCGAAGGCATCGGCGCAGGCCATGCCGAGCACATGCTGGGCCAGCACGTCGAGCGAGCCTTCGCCGACCGGCGGCGTGTCCTGGGCGCCGATATAGTTGGCATCGAGTGCGGCCTGGCATTCCATGACCTCGAAACGATTGGCCGGAACGAGAATGGCGCGCGAGGGCTCGTCCATCCGGTGATTGGCGCGACCGATACGCTGGGCAAGTCGCGAGGCGCCCTTGGGCGCGCCGACATGGATGACGAGATCGACGTCACCCCAGTCGATGCCGAGGTCGAGGGTCGAGGTGGCGACGACCGCGCGCAGCCGGTTTTCGGCCATGGCGGCCTCCACCTTGCGACGCTGGGAGACGTCGAGCGAACCGTGATGCAGCGCGATCGGCAGGTTGTCGTCATTGACCGTCCAGAGCTCCTGGAAGAGCATCTCGGCCTGGGAGCGCGTGTTGACGAAGAGCAGCGTCGTCTGGAAGTCCTTGAGGACCTTGTAGATCTCAGGAATGGCATAGACCGCCCGATGTCCGGACCAGGGGATGCGATCTTCTGTCTGGAGGATGGTGATATTGGGTCGCGCACCGCCCTCGACCGTTATCAGGCCGGCTGCCGCCTCCTCGTCCGGCCGCTGTGCGACCAGCCAGCGGCGCAGATCCATAGGCTGGGCGACGGTTGCAGAAAGCCCGATGGTCTTCAGATCAGGAGCCAGTTTCCGCAGCCGCGCCAAACCAAGCGACAGCAGATGGCCGCGCTTCGAGGCTACGAGCGAATGCAGTTCGTCGAAGATGACGAAGCGCAAATCCTTGAAGAACCTGATGGCATCGGAATGAGAGAGCAGCAGGGCCACCTGCTCCGGCGTGGTGAGAAGAATATCCGGCGGATTGGTCTTCTGCCGCTGGCGCTTGTGAGCCGGTGTGTCGCCGGTGCGGTTCTCGATGGTGATCGGAAGCCCCATCTCGGTGACGGGCTTCATCAGGTTGCGCTCGATATCAACGGCGAGCGCCTTGAGCGGCGAGATGTAGAGCGTGTGAATGCCGGTGAATGCCTCGCCCGGTTTCTTGTGGCCTCGCTCGGTCAGTTCGGTCAGCGACGGCAGGAAACCTGCGAGCGTCTTGCCTGCCCCGGTCGGCGCGATCAGGAGAACGCTCTCGCCGCCATTCTCGCCGGATCTCGCCCGGGCTAAAAGCTCCAGCTGATGGTCACGCGGTTGCCAGCCCTTTTCGCCGAACCAACGGACGAATGGGGCAGGCAAAAAAGCAAGGGCGGAATCAGCTATCGTCACCGCCCCAAGGTAGTGGACGCGCGCGGAAAGAGAAGGGGCGAAAGAGCTCTCACCTCAGCGCGATATATCGGTCCGAGCGGTGGTTGATCGCGAGGAAGAGGTTCAACACCACGGCGCCGATGACAGAATAGAGCACCACGGAAGGACTGACGACGGCGAAGGCCAGCGCCATGACGCAGAGGTCGAAAGCGAGCTGCACAAGGCCGGCGCGGATGCCGAAGCGGTCCTGGATGTAGACGGCGAGAATGCCGAGGCCGCCAAGGCTGGCGCGGTGGCGGTAGAGTGCCAAAAGGCCGAAGCCGAGCAGCAGGCCGCCGAGGATCGCCGCCCAAATCGGCGCGATGCTCTGAATGACGAGGAAGCGGCTCTCGATTTCGACGATGAAGGAGGTGAGGCCGACGGCGACAAAGGTCTTGATGGTGAAATCGAGACCGACACGGCGGAGCGACAAGATGTAGAAGGGCAGATTGAGCAGGAAGAAAAGAAGACCGAAGCTCCAGCCGCTCCAGTAGTGGAGCACGAAGGCAAGACCGGCCATGCCACCGGTCAGAAGTCCGACCTGAGCGAGGAAATAGAGCCCGAGTGCGGCGATCAGGCTGCCGGCCAAGATGCCCTGCAGATCTTCCGCCGGCGTGTGGCGTGTCGGGTTCGAATTCCAGATTCCCAGCATGCTCGTCAACGGCGCCATCTTGCTCTCCAGACCTTGACCTCCCAAGTACAAATTGTACCCGAGATCCCCTGGGAAACAAGGAGGATAGGTCAGCAAAACTGACCTATCGCGCAAATCGCAAGAAAGCTGCTCGTCAGGCCTTCCGGCCAGCAAGAAACAGTATGCCGGAGACTGGTTTTCCGCCATCCATGCGAATGGTCGTGTGCAGGAGCTTCACGAGGTCAAAGCCGTTTTCATCGAGACGCTGTCTCACATGCTGCTCGGTATGGGCATAACGCAGGCTCGGCGCCAGGAGAAAACCGTCGCCGTCGCCTGCGTCTTCAATCGAGAAAGCGAAGAGCGAGCCCGGTTTCAGAAGCTGCGCTGCAAGCGCAAAAGCGTTGGCGAGGTCACCCAGATACATCAGCACGTCAGCCGCGGAGACGAGATCGGCACGATTTTCTGCGAGGCCATCATCGAACAGGCCTGACTCCGTCGCCTCGAGCGACAGATCGGCCTTCGCCAGGAAATCGTAGAGTTCCTTTTCCTCCGCCTTGGCGAGCATGTTGGCCGAGAGGTCGAAGCCTTCCAAGCGGCTCACTCTGTCGCGGATCTCGGCGCCGAAAAGTCCCGTGCCGCAGCCAAGGTCGACAGCCAGATCGAAGCGCCTGTCATTATGCTCGACGATCAGCCGGGCGAGCTTGGCCGGAACTGAATAATCGAGCTTCTCGACTAGGGCCGTATCGAAACGATCGGCATAATCATCGAAAAGCGCCTCGACATAGCGAGAGGGTGGCTGGTCCGGGATATCTTCCGCCCCGAGCAGAGCCAGTTTCAGCTGCGCGCCGAACAGATCTTCCGGGTCGAGCACAAGCAGTCTACGCAGAGCGGGTATCGCCTTTTCTGCCTGCTCGGCCTTTTCCGCATAATCCGCAAGACGCAACAGACCGGCCGGCCAGTCCGGCACCAGTTCCAAGGCCTGTTCCATCAATTCGACTGCTGCCTCATGTTCGCCATTCTCAGCGAGCATGCGCGCATAGTCGGCACGGCGGTCGGCGATGACGTCGCCGGACGAGAACTGGGTGGGGTGCATCGAAGAGATCCTTGCGCCTGCCAGCATGGGGTGATCCAGCATGGAGCGGGCGCGCGGTCTTGACCGATCCCCAGAAAAAACTCAAGTCCTATCGCAAGCCGCTGCTTTGCCAGCTTGCAGGGCGGGCCGACCGGGCCCATATCAGCGAACGACAACAGGAGACACGCATGGCTGATGGCCTCAATCGATTTCTCGGCGACACGCCGGGCCGCACGATCGTCAAGCTGATCGTCGTTTCGCTCATCGTTGGCTTTGTGATGTCGATCTTCGGGCTTGATCCGATGGATCTTCTCGAGGGCATCCGGTTCTTCATCATCGACCTCTGGTATACCGGCTTCGACGCCCTTGGTCGGGTCGGGCAGTATCTGCTGATTGGCGCGACAATCGTCATTCCCGCCTTCATCCTGCTCCGCCTCTTTGCATCACGGAGCTGAGGGCGTCATGGCCGAGCCTGTCTTGCACCGCCGCCGGCTGATCCTGATCTCGGCCGGCATGTTGACGGCAGCGATCGCCGGCTGCCGCTCCTCCGACATCCTCAATCCCGACAACGGTCAGTCCCGGGCTGAGACGGCCGCCGCATTGCCGATGGTCAACCGGCTTCGGCAATCTCGTGGCCTCTCCTCCCTCTCCCGCAGTCGTCCCGCAGAAGTGGCGGCCATCGCCCAGGCAAAACGCATGGCACGCGCCGGCGAGATGTCGCATCTGATCGGCTTCAACGATAGTTTCGGCGCCCGCATGAAGGGACATGGCGTACCCTTGCCGGCGGCCGAAAACATCGCGGCGGGTCAGGATAGCGTCGAGCGTGCCGTGCAGGCCTGGATCGACTCCAAGCGGCACCTCGACAACATGACCGGCAGCTTCAACGGGCTCGGCGTCGCCGTTGCCTGGGATTCCGCTTCCGGCAACCGCCCCTATTGGGCCATGGTGCTCTCGGCCTGAGTGATTCTGTCACTCCGGTCCCCACCGGAGCACAGCATGCACAGCCCGTCACTCCCCGCCTCCAGACCGATCGAGGTCACCCATCGCAGCGTGCTGGCGATCGCCGTGCCGATGACCCTCGGTTTCGTCACTACACCGCTTCTGGGGCTCACCGATACCGCCGTCGTCGGACGCAGCGGCGATGCGGCCCAACTGGCAGGGCTCGCGATTGCTGCAGCTCTCTTCGACCTTCTCTTCGCCTCCTTGAATTTTCTGAGAGCCTCGACGACGGCCCTCGTCGCCCAGGCGCAAGGACGCGGGGAGCCATCTGAACTCTTCGCCGTCTTTTGGCGCTCGATCGTCTTGTCGCTTGGTTTCGGCTTGCTGATCCTTGCCGCCTCTCCGGTCATCGTCGGCTTTGGCCCCGCGCTGATGGGTGCCGATGGGGACGTTCAAGCAGCTGCCGCGACCTATATCGGCATCCGCATTCTGGCGGCTCCCTTGACGCTCAGCAACTTCACCCTGCTCGGCTTCGTGCTCGGGCGCGGGCTCGGCTCTGTCGGGCTTGCGCTGCAGATCCTCTTGAACGGCGTCAACATCGCCATGTCCATCCTGCTTGGTCTGACATTCGGATACGGGATTGCCGGCGTTGCCTGGGGCACTGTCATCGGCGAGTTCGTCGCCATGATCGCCGGCTTCGCCTTCGTCTTCTGGCGCTACGGGCGGGCCGCCGTTCCGCAGGTCTCGATGATCAACGACCGCGCCAAGCTGATGGCGCTGTTCCGGCTCAATCGGGACATCCTGATCCGGACTTTCTCGCTGATCACTGCCTTTACCGTCATGACCCGCATCGGGGCGGGTTTCGGCGCCGTGACGCTCGCGGCCAATGCCGTTCTGATGAACTTCTTCATGATCGCCAGCTTCTATCTCGATGGCATGGCAACGGCGGCAGAGCAGATCACGGGGGAAACGATCGGCGCCAAACAGCGGCGCGCCTTCGAGCGTGCCGTGAAACTGACTGGGGTCTGGTCCTTCGGCCTGGCTCTGGCGAGCCTTGCCTTCTTCCTGGTCTTCGGGTCCGCGATCATCGGCTTCATCACCACGGCCGGCGATGTCCGCAGCGTTGCAGAGACCTATCTGATCTATGCGGCGCTGACCGCGCTGACCGGGGCACTCGCCTTTCACATGGACGGCGTCTTCATCGGTGCGACATGGTCATCCGACATGCGCAACATGATGCTCGTCGCGCTTGCCGGCTATCTTGCGACGGTCGCCGTGCTCGTGCCCCTGTTTTCCAATCACGGACTCTGGATCGCGCTCAATGTGTTTCTCGGTCTACGCGGTCTGCTGCTTCTCGCCAGACTGAAGCCGAAGACCGATCAGACCTTCACCGAAAGCCAGTGATCGAGCCTGGTGTCGCGCAATTCGCTGATATTGGCGACCGTTTCACGATCGAGCAGCGACGACAGGCCCCGGACGATCCGTCCTGGCAGCGCCGGTCCGTCATAGACCATGCAGGAATAGAGCTGCACCAAATCCGCGCCTGCGCGGATTTTCTCCAGCGCGGTTTCGGCCGAGGACACGCCGCCGACCCCGATGATCGGCAGAGCCGGGCCAACGCGCTTTCGCATACGGGCGAGAACGGCGGTCGACTTGTCAAACAGAGGTGCGCCAGAGAGGCCGCCGGCCTCACCCGCCAGCGTCGGGTCCGTCAGGCCGTCGCGTGACAGCGTGGTGTTGGAGACGATGAGGCCGTCGAGATCATGGGCGGCGGCGACCTCGGCGATGTCGTCCATGCCCTCTTCCGTAAGGTCAGGCGCGATCTTGAGGAAAACCGGCAGGCGCTTGCCGGCGCGCAGACTTTCTTCCGAACGCGCTGCGAGTACGGCAGACAGGAGCGCATCAAGGCTTTCCTTGGCCTGCAGATCACGCAGACCCGGGGTGTTTGGCGAGGAGATGTTGGCGGTGAAATAGGTCGCCACGGGATAGAAGCGGCGGATGCCGGCGACATAGTCGGCGATCCGGTCGGTCGCATCCTTGTTGGCCCCGATGTTGACGCCGACGATGCCTGAGCGATTGCCGCGCGCCGAGAGACGCGCCAGCGCTGCGGCATGGCCCTCGTTGTTGAAGCCCAGGCGGTTGATCACCGCGCGGTCGCGTTCCAGGCGGAAGATGCGCGGCTTCGGATTGCCGGCCTGCCCCTTCGGGGTCAGCGTGCCGACTTCGGCGAAACCGAAGCCGAGCGACAAGAGTGCATCCGGCACTTCGGCATTCTTGTCGTAGCCTGCGGCCATGCCGAGCGGGTTGGGGAAGTGAATACCGGCAACTGTCTGGGCCAGACGCGGATCGACAGACGCCTTGCAGGTCGGGACGAGGCCCGTTTTCAACGCGGCAATCGACAGCCCATGGGCGGTTTCCGCATCGAAGAGAAAAAGGCCGCGACGGCCGAGGGAGAAGAGGTCGAGCATCAGCGGTTCTCCGCATCGATATCCGGGAATACATGCAGTCCGTCGCCACCGAGGGCCAAGGGCTTTTCCCAGAGCACGGCGTCGAGCGGCAAGTCGGCATAAAGATGCGGAAACAGATCTCCGCCGCGCGAGGCCTCCCATTTCAGGGCCTCACCGAAGACGGCGGCATCGACCGCGACAAGCAGCAGATCGGACTGTCCGGCAAAATGCAGACGCGCAGTCTCCACCGCCTGGGCTCCTGTCGAAAAATGGATGTAGCCGTCCTTGAGATCGACGGGCGCGCCTTTGAAAAGGCCCGCGTCGCGTGCCTCCTGCCATAATTCTCGCGGCACGATCTTGTATATGGTCTTGTCCAAGGTCCGGTCTCTCGCAGATCATCAGGGTCGAGGTGGGTTTGCCGCAAACGCGGCCAAATGTCCACGCCGGGAGATACGGACGACAGGAGGAGAGACAAGATGTCCATCGGCAAGACAGTTCTCACACTGGCGGCGCTCTCGCTCGGCGCTTCCTTCGCCATGGCGCAGGATGTTGCCACCGACCGCTTCACGCTCGAGAAATCCGAAAGCGGCTTCGTGCGGCTCGATCGGCAGACAGGGGCCGTGACACTCTGCACCGAAGCCGAGGGCACGCTCACCTGCCGGATGGCGGCAGACGAACGTGCCGCTTACGACGCGGATCTCGCCCGGCTGGAGAAACGGGTCGAGGCGCTGGAAAAGCAGGTGGCAGAAGGTATAGCTGCCAAAAGCGGCGAGCTTCCGAGCGACGCGGAGATCGACCGCTCGATCGGCATCATGGAGCGCTTCATGCGGGCTTTCTTCGGGCTGGTGCAGGAATTTCAGGGACAGGAGCAGGATCAATCGGGGGACCCCGTTCCGGACAGAACCTGACCACGAAAAGGCCTCGTTCACCCATTCGTTGCACGACCATTGTCTAGTGCGCCGTCAAGCGCTAAAAGAATGAGACGCATTCGCGCGCAAAATGACATCGCTCTTGGGAGGGGGCTGTGACATGGCTGCATCGACCTTCATCATCGCCGACGACCATCCGCTGTTCCGGGGCGCCCTGCGCCAGGCCGTGACCGGCATAGACGGCACGCAAACCATCATCGAGGCCGGCGATTTCGAAGCTGCCCGCAAGGCGGCCGCCGAGCATTCGGATGCGGACCTCATGCTGCTCGATCTCGCCATGCCCGGGGTCTCCGGTTTTTCCGGATTGATGGCGCTGCGCGCCGAATTCGCGAGCCTGCCGCTGGTCATCGTCTCCGCCACCGACGATCCCGTCACCATCCGCCGGGCCCTTGAGCTCGGGGCCTCCGGCTTCATTTCAAAGTCGGCGGGGATCGATGAGATCCGCGCATCGATCCAGTCGGTGTTGGAAGGTGATATCGCCACGCCTGCAAGCTATCAGGGCGGGCAGGAGACGGATCCTGACGTGGCCGATCTGATCAACCGGCTGCGCACACTTACGCCACAGCAAAGTCGTGTGCTCGGCATGCTCGGCGAAGGCCTGCTCAACAAGCAGATTGCCTATGAACTCGGCGTGTCGGAAGCGACGATCAAGGCGCATGTCTCGGCGATCCTGTTGAAGCTCAAGGTGGACAGCCGCACCCAGGCCGTGATCCAGCTCGGCAAGATCAACATGGCCATGGTCGCCTGAGGCAGACGAGAGGATTTTATTCCTTTTTGCTTTACTAACGGCCCTTGCTGATCTATTGTTTTCGCCATTGCCGGACCGGGGATCCGAAGTGTTCCGGCGCTGAAGAGGCGCGAACATGCTTTCGCATGACAGCATATGGGCCGCGATCGATCGGCTGGCGGAGCAGCATTCGCTGACGCCATCAGGTCTTGCGCGCCGTGCAGGCCTCGACCCCACCTCCTTCAACAAATCCAAGCGTATCGGGGCCGATGGCCGGATGCGCTGGCCCTCGACCGAATCCATCGCCAAGGTGCTGGAAGCGACTGGCGCCAGCCTCGACCAGTTCATGCGCTATGTCTCACCAGACGCCTTGCGCGGCAACCCGCTGCCGCAGGGGACATTTCCGCCGCAGGCAAGCTCGATCCCCCTGCTCGGCATGGCACAGGCAGGTGCCGGCGGCTTTTTCGACGATGGCGGCTTTCCGGCCGGTCAGGGCTGGGATCTCGTCGAGTTTCCGGCAGCCCCGGGCCGCAACAACGGGGTCTATGCGCTGGAGGTTCAGGGCGAAAGCATGAAGCCGCTCTACCGGGACGGCGACATCCTCATCGTCGAGCCGGGTGCCCAGGTTCGACGTGGCGACCGCGTCGTGGTGAAGACCCGTGAAGGCGAAGTCATGGCGAAGATCCTGGCACGGCAGAGCGCGAAATCGATCGAGTTGCAATCGCTCAATCCGGACCACCCTCCGCGCATGCTGGACATGGGCGATGTCGAATGGGTAGCGCGCATCATCTGGGCGAGCCAATAGGAAAACGCGCCTATGCGACGGATCAGCACCTTCATCGCCGGCGCGATCGGGCTCCTCTTGTGGGGCTATCTCGTCATGGCAGCCGGAGCGACGCTCCGTGACGATCCCGTCGACTACAATCTCGAGGATCTGGACGTACCAGATCCGTCGGAGCTCGACCTACCCGATGTCGGCTCCTTGCAGGATGACACGGTCGAAGAACCGGCAGTGATCGAAGCAAGGCGGCAGGTGCGCAGCATCGAGCCGGATGCTTTCGGATCTCCGGCCTTTGCCGACGCGCAAGACCTCGAACGGGTGGCGGCGCGGGCACCTTTGTCCACCGCCGCCGAGCGCACGAAACCGAAAGTGGTTCTCCTGCATCGGCCGTCGAGCCTCGCCGCTGGGGTCGTCGCCTTCGGACCGGATCAACGCGTTCGCCTGGCCGATCTGATCGAGACGCCTGTGGACCTCAGCTGTACTACAGCGGAGGGCGACGTCTGGCCCTGTGGCGCCATGGCGCGCACGCAGCAGCGTCAGTTCCTGCGCAACCGGTCGCTCACCTGCGAAACCGGCGCCACCGCATGGCAGGGCGAGATCCGCACACGATGCTGGGTCGGCGTTCAGGATGTGTCCTCCTGGCTTGCAAAATACGGATGGGCAGAGGCGGAGCCGGGCTCCGCACTCGCCGCACTGACCGAGGAAGCCCGTGCCGCAAGACGCGGGCTTTTTGGTGAGCCCGTACAACGCGCCGGCACGCTCCCTTGAAACGCCCAGCCGTCCCTCCTACTCTTTGCCCACTGCAACTGGAAACCATCTTACATGAACAAGCCCGTATCCCCGGAAGAAGCCCTGATCTTCGTCATGGTCATGGCGTCCGCCGTCGACAATGCCATGGCCGAAAAGGAACTCGTGCGGATTGGCCAGCTGATCGACATTCTTCCGGTCTTTGAGAATTTCGACAAGGAGCACCTGATCGAGGTGTCGCAGCGCTGTGCAACCCTGCTTTCCGGGCCTGAGGGTCTGGACATCGCGCTCGAAACCATTCGCGACGCCCTGCCGGAATGGCTGCATGAGACCGCCTATGCGCTGGCTGTTGAAATCGTCGCGGTCGATCTGACCATTCGCGCGGAGGAAATGCGCCTGCTGCAGTTGCTCCGCGATCGCCTTGCGCTCGACAAGCTCACCTGCGCCGCCCTGGAGCGCAGCGCCTCTGCCCGCTATCGCCGGGTCTGACCGGCTCAGAAAAGCCCAACCGGGAAATAGCGCAGATAGATTTCTTCCAGCCGCCCGTCCTTTGACAGCGCCGCAAGCGCGCTTTCAAGCGCGGCGGCAAGGGCTCCATCCTGCCCGCCGACCATGATGGTCATGCCTTCGCCGAGATGGCGCTCGGATAGATAGGGCCCATCGAGAAAGCTGCAGCAGCCGACAGCTTCAGGGCTCATCATCCAGAAGGACAGTTGTAGGGCATCCGCGAAGACCGCTTCGACCTCCTTCTCCTTCAGTCCAGTCATGAGGGCGCCCTGATCCTCGAAGGTCGTCGGCGTGATGCCGGGAAAGAAAGCCTTCAACATGGCTTCATGCGCGGTATCCCTGACGACACCAACCTTCCGACCGGAGAGCGCCTCGACATCCTGACGAGCAAGGGCAATGTCGTTTCGCATCAGGAAACGTGCGGGCAACAAGAGATAGGGTCGCGTGAAATTGAACTTTCCGCGCAGGTCTTCCGTGACCGCGACGCCCGCCATCACCGCTTCCCCCTGCCCACTTTCAAGCGCCGACGTCAGCTGCTCATACGGCAGGGCCTGGATCTGGCAACGTGCCTGAAGGCCCAACTCATCGCACAGCGCGCGGGCAAGATCGACATGGAAGCCAGTTAGCCGACCGCTCTGATCGGTGAAGTTGAAGGGCGGAAAATCCGTGGTGGTCAGAAAACGCAACCGAAGAACGCTGCTGACATCCGGCCGAACCAGCCGCTCGCGGGCATCAAAAAGGACCGGAAGGTCGATCCCCTGCGCCCGCGCAGGTGGCGCGGACATGAGCGAAACGAGAAGAATCGCGGCGATCCAGGGCCACAACCCCGCAAAATCTAGGGATGTAACTTTTGCGCGCATCTCTATCATCTTCAACCGGGGTCAAGGGTGGGGCGTCGTTCAGACCGGACGACGTGTAGCAGCTTGGTGTGGACGAGGGAATACGGCCCGCGGATGGTTGCCGCGCGCCTTGGATCATTGCGGGGGCAAGACCAGCGGAGCGCGGTAGGCGCGGCCGACGTGGGAAGTTTGGCCTGGCTGAAAAGCGAAGCGCGCTTGCTCCATATACTCGGCATTTCCAAGCCGCTGATTGCCCGCATGGCAAAACGCGCAGCCGCCAACGGGACCTCCGTCGAGGCCGAACTGCTCGCCAGTGGCGTCATCGAGGAAGAGGCCTATTTTGCGGGTCTGGCGCGGATGTACGGCTTGCCGTTCCTGCCGGAGATCGACCCTTCGCTGCTTGTGGATCATACGTATAGCGACACCCAGCTCGCCGAGCCGCGCATGCTGCGGCTCCACTACAGCGACCGGCCGCCGGTCGTGGCGATTGCTCCGCACATCCTCAACATGGAGGGTCTCGCAAAACGCTTCGGTCGGAACGGACCGGGCGCGGGCACCCTCATCGTCACGACACCGAGCGCCATCCGGCATGCCAGCTGGAAGGTCGGGGAGAGCAGACGCGTGGGCCAGGCCGTGCGCGGTCTGTTCGACACGCTGCAGCCGCTTTCGGCGCGGCTCGTGGTGACCGGGGACCAAGGCTTCATCGCCGGCGCCGGGCTCTGTTTGATCTGTCTCTTTGCGATCATGGCGCCGATGCTCGCCGCCGTCATCAGCCACCTTGCGCTCTCCCTCTTTCATACGGCAGCTCTCATGCTGCGCATGGCCGTCGTCTCGCATGGGCGACGCCACCGGGTCTTAGAAGCAAAGCTCGAATATGGCAGCGATGTTCTGCCGGTTTACACGGTCATGGTGGCGCTTTACCGGGAGGCCGATGTGGTTCCGCAACTGCTCGCCGCCCTCGATGGGCTCGACTGGCCGCGTAGCCTCCTGGATGTGAAGCTAGTTTGCGAGGCCGATGATCACGCGACGATCGAGGCGATCCGCCAGTTGAATCCCGGTCCGCATGTCGAGGTGGTGGCCGTGCCGGCCATGGCGCCGCGCACCAAGCCCAAGGCCCTCACCTATGCACTGGCTGGCGCACGCGGCGAGTTCCTCACCATCTACGATGCCGAGGATCGGCCACATCCGCAGCAGTTGAAGGAAGCCTATCACGCCTTCCGGCTCGGTCCGGCCGATCTCGCCTGCCTGCAGGCGCCGCTGGTGATCGGCAATGCTGGCGAAAGTTGGATCAGCGCCATTTTCGCGCTCGAATATTCGGCGCTGTTCCGCAGACTGCTGCCGGCCCTCGGCTATTATCGTATGCCGCTGCCGCTTGGTGGCACCTCCAACCATTTCAAAACCGCCCTCCTCAGAGACAGCGGCGGCTGGGATCCCTACAACGTCACCGAGGATGCCGATCTCGGCATGCGCCTCTACAGAATGGGGTATCGCTCCTCGACCCTCACGCTGCCAACTCATGAGGATGCGCCGACCGAGTTCCGGATCTGGCTCGCGCAACGGACCCGCTGGTACAAGGGATGGCTGCAAACCTGGCTGGTGCTGATGCGCAAGCCCCTGCAAACTGCGCGCGACATGGGATTTTTATCCTTCCTCGCCTTTCAGCTGCTGGTCGGCGGCATGCTGATTGCAGCGCTCAGCCACCCCGGCCTAATCGTCTTCCTCACATTTCTGGTGATCTCGCTGATGCAGGCCCCGGCTGCGCAGCCGAGCCTCTTCACGACGATCATGCTCGCCATGGACATCTTCAACATCCTCGGGAGCTACGCGATCTTTTTCGTGCTTGGCGCAACGCCGATGAGCAAGGGCGAAAAGGAGGGCGTCGGCTGGAAATGGGCGATGATCCCGGTTTACTGGATGGCCGTGTCGCTTGCGGCATGGAAGGCCGTGATCGAACTGAGGCTGAAGCCGTTCCACTGGAACAAGACACCGCATCGGCCAAGCGAAGCGGTTTTGCAGGCGTCCGAGTGATTGCTCCAAACCCGGTCGCACATTAGTGTCGAAGCAACGCATCCAACCGGGAGACGAGGATCATGGTGGCACTGCTCGGCATTTCGGGAAGCCTGCGCAAGGGCTCGCTCAACACGGCTCTGATGCAAGCCGCCGCAGCCTTGCCGGCAGACGGTTACCGGATGGATACAGCCGGCATTCACGGCATACTGCTTTATGACGGCGATCTCGAGGAAGCCGAGGGCATCCCAGCAGCTGTGGCGGCTCTGAAAGAGAAGATCATTTCCGCCGATGGCGTCATCCTGTTCACGCCCGAATACAACAACGGCATCCCCGGCGCGTTCAAGAACGCAATCGACTGGCTGTCGCGTCCGTCGTCTGACATGGCTCGAGTCTTCGGTGGAAAGGCCTTTGCGCTCGTCGGCGCGTCGCCTGGAAATTTCGGGACGCTGCTCAGCCAGAACGCCTGGCTCTCGGTGCTGCACACGCTCGGTTGCCGGACGTTTTCAGAGAAGCGGCTGATGGTGTCGCGGGCGCATACGCTGTTCGATGCCGAGGGCAAGCTGACGGACGAAGCGACGGCAAAGCGGCTCGGCGACCTGCTAGCAGCGTTTGCGAAGTTTGCGGGGAAATAGCGAGAAGAGTCTGGAGCGGGTGAAGGGAATCGAACCCTCGTATTCAGCTTGGGAAGCTGCTGCTCTACCATTGAGCTACACCCGCGACGGGGAGAGGAATCCAACAGTTCGCTGCCAGTGTCAAGCGCTGGCAGCGACGCCTGCCTCAGGGCAAACGGAAGTGTTTCGACAGCTTCAGGCCCTGCGCCTGATAGTTGGAGCCGAGGCCCGTGCCGTAGAGGCCTTCCGGGCGCTCCTGCATGTGTTCGTAGACCAGGCGGCCGATGACCTGGCCGTGTTCGAGGATGAAGGGCACTTCGTGGCTGCGGACTTCCAGAACCGCGCGACTGCCTGAGCCACCGGCGGGCGCATGGCCGAAGCCGGGATCGAAGAAGCCGGCATAATGCACGCGGAATTCGCCGACCAAGGGGTCGTAGGGTGTCATCTCGGCGGCATAGAGCGGCGGCACATGCACGGCCTCATTCGAAACGAGAATGTAGAACTCGTCTGGATCGAGGATCAGTTCATCGCGACCGCGGCTGTAGAGTGGTTCCCAGAAATCCAGCACCTCGTGGGCGCCTTTCAGGTCGACGTCGATGACCGAGGTGTGGTGCTTGCCGCGATAGCCGATCAGGCCTTGCGGCCCCGATCCCTTCAGATCGATCGACAGCGCAATGCCACCGCCCGAGACATTTGGCATGTCGCTTGCGACCAGCGTCTCGGCCTTGTGCAGGTCGAAGAGTTCGGCCTCGCCGAGCAGCGCCTGTCCGGTGCGGAAGCGGATCTGCGACAGGCGCGATCCACGACGCACGATGATCGGGAAGGTGCGCGGCGAGATTTCGAGGTAGAGCTGGCCCTTGTAGCCGGCCGGCACCTTGTCGAATTCCTGGGCGTAATCCACCATTACGCGGGTGAAGATGTCGAGGCGGCCGGTCGAGCTCTTCGGATTGGTAGACGCCGAGATCTCCGCGGGCAGATCGAGGCTTTCCATCAGGGGCACGATGTAGACGCAGCCGGTTTCGAGCACCGCTCCGTTTTCGAGATCGATCTCGTGCAGGGTGAGCCGCTCCAGCTTTTTGGCAACGGTGTGGCCGCGCCCCGGCATGAAGCTGGCTCGCACACGGATCGCCTTGCCGCCCAGACGCAGGTCGAGGCTTGCCGGCTGGATCTGGTCCTTGTCGAGCATGACCTCGCTCTTCAGCTGGCCGCCACCGAACAAGGCGCCGATCGCGCGATCGGACAAAATCCCGGGTTTCAAGGTCATGATCTCAATCCTGTTTGGGCCCGACAAAACCAAAGCCCACCAATTGACGCAAGGCCCACGAAGGCGTAAGGCAGCCTTATCCCGTGGTGATTTGGCCGGTCGGCTTGCAGCCACGTTAAACAAGTGGCTAAATAGACCGGGTTTACGAAACCGGTCCGTTCACGCGACCGGTTTTTTTGTGTTCGAAAGGCACGTGCATGAGCAAGAACTGGCGCCCGGCCACCACCCTCGTCCATGGCGGCACGCTGCGCTCTCCTTATGGCGAGACGTCTGAAGCGATCTTCCTCACCCAGGGCTTCGTCTATGAAAGCTCGGAAGCGGCAGAAGCCCGCTTCAAGGGCGAGAACGACGGCTATATCTACGCCCGCTATGGCAGCCCGACCAATGACATGTTCGAAAAGCGCATGTGCATGATGGAAGGCGCCGAGGATGCGCGTGCGGTGGCGTCGGGCATGGCCGCTGTTGCCGCTGCCGTACTCTGCCAGGTCAAGGCCGGCGACCATATCGTCGCTGCCCGCGCCCTGTTCGGCTCCTGCCGCTATGTCGTCGAGACGCTGGCGCCCCGCTACGGCGTGGAATGCACGCTGGTCGATGGTCGTGACCTTGCCAACTGGGAAGCGGCGATCCGGCCGAACACCAAGGTGCTGTTCCTGGAAAGCCCGACCAATCCGACGCTCGAAGTGATCGACGTCGCAGGCGTCGCCAAGCTCGCCGATCAGATCGGCGCGAAGCTGATCGTCGACAACGTCTTTGCGACCCCCCTCTTCCAGAAGCCGCTCGAACTCGGCGCGCATGTCGTCGTCTATTCGGCGACCAAGCATATCGACGGTCAGGGCCGCTGCCTCGGTGGCGTCGTCTTGTCGTCGAAGGAATGGATCAACGAGAACCTGCACGACTATTTCCGCCATACCGGCCCTGCCATGTCGCCGTTCAATGCCTGGACGCTCTTAAAGGGCATGGAAACGCTGCCGTTGCGGGTGAAGCAGCAGACGACGAGTGCGGCAGCGATTGCCGATTTCCTGGCGGACCAGAGTGCCGTTGCCAAGGTCATCTATCCAGGCCGTAAGGACCATCCGCAGGCCGACATCATCGCCAAGCAGATGACGGGCGGTTCGACGCTGGTCTGCTTCGAGCTGAAGGGTGGCAAAGAAGCGGCATTCAAGCTGCAGAACGCCATGGAGATCGTCAAGATCTCCAACAATCTCGGCGATGCAAAGAGCCTGATCACCCATCCGGCAACCACGACCCACAAAAACCTGACCGACGAAGCACGCGCCGAACTCGGCATCTCCGGGGGCACGGTTCGCTTCTCCTGCGGGATCGAGGATACCCAGGACCTGCTGGACGACTTCGCACGGGCGCTCAAGGCCATCTGAGCGCCAGACACGCGCTCAGCAACGCAAATATTTCAGCCGCGACAGGCGTTGCGGCTGGAGCATTGCCCTTGACGTAAGGAGTTGCGTCGTTATCCCTTCAAAAGGCACGGTGTTTGTGTGTCGCCCTTGCTGCCGCCACAATGAGCGCCATCTCTATCACTGTTGATGACAAGCTTTTCAGGGTCCAGGCATGTATCGCGCGCTGACACGGGACATAGAGGTTCTGGTCGAACCTTACTATCTCGAGGAACAGTCGGACCCCGATGACAGTCGCTATGTCTGGGGTTACCGGATCGTGATATCCAATCACTCGGGCAAACCTGTGCGGTTGACCCATCGCTACTGGCACATCACCGACCAGAACGGTCAGGTGGATGAGGTAAGCGGCCCGGGCGTAGTGGGCGAGCAGCCGCGCCTCGATCCCGGCGACACTTACGAATATTCTTCCGGCTGCCCGCTCGATACGCCCTCGGGCATGATGTATGGCACCTACCGGATGGAAACCGACGACGGAGAGACCTTCGACGTCGAAATACCTGCCTTTTCCCTCGACAGCCCAGGCATGGTCCGCACCCTCAATTGACGATTGCCAGTTGAGTTGACCGGCCCCAGCCGCTATCTGATGGCATCGATCGCGACGCCATCCAGAGGGCTAAACCGGCATGAGCATTACCCATCTCGTCACCCATAGTGGTGGCTTCCATGCCGACGAACTCTTGTCGAGCGTGATCCTGACACGGCTCTATCCCGATGCGACGATCGTGCGCAGTCGCGCGCCGGACTGGATCACTCCGGCATCCGACCGGATCATCTATGATGTCGGCGGCGCCTATGATGCCGAAGCGCAGATCTTCGACCATCATCAGCGCGGCGCACCGCTTCGCGACGATGGACAGCCCTACAGCTCCTTCGGGCTCATCTGGAGGCATTACGGGCGCGCCTATCTTGCAGCCATGGGTCTCCCTAGCACTCATGTCGAGGCGGTCCACCAGAGCTTCGATGCGAAGTTCGTTCTGCCCATCGACCTGATGGACAATGGCGCGCTCAGCCCGGCAACGGCCGGGCCACTGGCCGATCTCACCCTGCCGAGCCTGCTCGAAACGCTGAAGCCTGTTTTCGACAACAAGGAGCCCGGAGCCGACGATCGCGGCTTCCAGTCCGCCCTTTCGATTGCACGGATGATCGTTGAAGCTGCCATCGGCCAGCGGGCGGCGAAGCTGCGCGCCGAGACGATGGTGCTGGAAGCGATCGCAGCAACAGGGGACGCTCGCGTCCTCGAATTGCCGATGGGCATGCCGTTCCGCCCGGCCATCGTCAAGGCAGGCGCCGACCAACTGCTCTTCGTCGTTCATCCACGCGACAAGGACTGGTGCATCACCGGAATCCGCAAGGCGGAAGACAGTTTCGAGCAGCGGGCAGATCTACCCGCCGCCTGGGCAGGCCTGAGCAACGGTGACCTAGAGGCTGCCTGCGGCGTCAAGGGCGCCACCTTCTGTCACAATGGCCGCTTCATCGCGGCAGCAAATTCGCGGGACGCGATCCTCGCCATGGCGGACATCGCCGTTGAGAAAGCGATCGGCGCTCACCCGGCATCATCGGAGGCGTAAATCCTCCCGGCGCTTGCTACATGCAACCAAAGAAAAGGCCGGATCGCTCCGGCCTTTCTCATCTTCGGCATTCCGCTTGATCAAGCCGGCGTCAGTTCGCCAGGCTCGAAATCATAGTTGGTCGAGCAAAATTCGCAGGTCACCGTAATCGTGCCGTCTTCCGTGCTCGCCTCGATCTCTTCGGCGGAGAAGCCCTGGAGAACACCCTTCAGGCGCTCGCGTGAGCAACTGCAGCGGTCGTAAACTGCCTGCGGTTCGTAAGCCCGCACACCGCGCTCGTGGAAGAGGCGGAACAGCAGCCGCTCGATACCCACCTGCGGATCGGTCAGCTCATCCGCATCGATCGTCTCGACCAGCACGCGAGCCTCATCCCAGGTATCGTCGCCGTGCAGATCTACATCGCGGTCGTCGCCGTCGCCGCCATGCAGATCGGGCTGGCGCATCCGCTCTGGCGCATCCGGCAGGAACTGCGCGATGAGACCCCCTGCCCGCCACGTGCGACGTGGTTTGCCGTCTGCATCCCGATCGAAGAGTTCGGCAGCGCCCAGGCGGACACGCGTCGGGATCTGTTCCGACTGGCGGAAATAGACACCGGCGATGTCTTCGAGCGATGTTCCGTCGAGCGGCACGATGCCCTGGTAGGGCTGCATGAAGGAGCCCTGGTCGATGGTGAAGGCGAGCACGCCCGCGCCGAGCAGCTCCTCGGGCGAGGCACGACCGGCAGCAACGGCATCGGCGACCGCCTGCTCGTCGAAGCGGGCATAGGCGCGCACGTTTTCAGGCGAGCTGAAATCGGCAACCAGCAGGTCGACCGGGCCGTCACCCTTGGTCTGGACCGTGAACTTGCCCTCGAACTTCAGCGACGTCCCGATCAGCACGGTCAGGACGATGGCTTCGGCGAGAAGCCGCGCGACCGGCGCCGGATAGTCGTGGCGGTCGAGAATGGAATTGATCAACGGTCCGAGCTGGACGGCACGGCCGCGCACATCGAGGCCCTCCACCTGGAAGGGAACCACACGATCGTCACCGGCGAAACCGAATTCGCCGAGTTCTGCTTGTCTCATCGACATGAATGTACTCCCGGCGCTTGAAGCGCCAAACGCTGGGCCCGAGCGGCCCGATCAGAAACGGCACAGATGGGATCACCCGTGCCAAAGGTCAAGTCGGGCGCCAAAGCCCCTGCCCGGCCTCAGATCGCGCCGAGGCACCAGGCGAGGATCGACTTCTGCGCATGCAGGCGGTTTTCGGCCTCGTCGAATACCACCGACTGCGCGCCATCGATCACCTCGTCGGTGACTTCTTCGCCGCGATGGGCCGGCAGGCAGTGAAGGAAGAGCGCTTCCTCCTTCGCCTTCTTCATCAGTTCCGCATTCACCTGGAAAGGCTGGAAGACGTTATGGCCACGTGCCTTGTGCTCCTGGTTCATGGACACCCAGGTATCGGTGATCACGGCATCAGCACCCGCGACCGCACGATCTGCGTCATGGCAGAGCATGATCTCGCCGCCATTGTTGCGGGCCCAGTTCAGGATCTTGTCATCGGGCTCGGAGCCGAGTGGCACGGCCATGTTCATCCGGTAGCCGAAACGGGCTGCCCCTTCGACCAGCGAATGCAGGACATTGTTGCCGTCGCCGGTCCAGGCGAGCGTCTTGCCCGTCACGGGGCCACGATGCTCCTCGATGGTCATGATGTCTGCCATGATCTGGCAGGGATGGGTGAGATCTGTCAGCGCATTGATGACCGGAACCGTCGCATGCTCGGCCATCTCCAGGAGACGGGCATGGTCAGTGGTTCGGATCATGATCGCATCGACATAGCGCGACAGAACCTTGGCGGTGTCGCCAATGGTCTCCGCGCGACCGAGCTGCATTTCCGTGCCCGAAAGGAACAAGGTCTCGCCACCGAGCTGGCGCATGCCGACATCGAAGGAAACACGCGTGCGGGTGGACGGCTTCTCAAAAATCATCGCCAGCATCTTGCCGGCGAGCGGCTTGTCGGCGGTGCCGGCCTTGGTCGCCTGCTTGCGGGTCTTCGCGTCCTCAAGAATGCCACGCAGGTCCCCGGCCGTCATGGCGGAGAGATCGAGAAAGTGCTTCGGAGATGCCATGAATGGGTCCTGTCTTAGGCAGATGCTGCGACTGCGGCCTTGGCGCGGATGTGCTCCGCGGCGTGTTCGATACGGGCGAGACCGTCGCGAGCTTCTTCGGCGGTCACCGTCAGCGGCGGCAGGAGACGGATAACATTATCGCCGGCGGGCACGCCGAGCAGATGCTCGTCGCGCATTGCCATCAAGAGTTCGGTATTCGGGATCTTGGCCTTGATGCCGAGCATCAGGCCTTCGCCGCGCACTTCCTCGATCACATCCGGGTAACGATCCTTCAGCGAGGCGAGACCCTGGCGGAAGACGAGGGCTGTATCGCGAACATTGTCGAGGAAACCCTCGCCGAGCACGACATCGAGAACGGCATTTCCGACGGCCATGGCGAGCGGATTGCCGCCATAGGTCGAGCCATGCGTCCCTGGCTTCATGCCATAGGCAGCTTCTTCGGTCGCCAGGCAGGCGCCGAGCGGGAAACCGCCGCCAATACCCTTGGCAACCGCCATGAGGTCGGGCGTGATGCCAGCCCATTCATGGGCAAAGAGCTTTCCAGTCCGACCGACGCCGCACTGGACTTCGTCGAGGATCAACAGCAAGCCGTGTTCGTCGCAGAGGTCGCGCAAGGCGCGCAGCATCTCCACCGGGATCGGACGAATACCGCCCTCGCCCTGCACCGGCTCGACCAGGATCCCAGCCGTTGCGTCGGTGATTGCCGCCTTGACGGCTTCGATGTCGCCAAACGGCACCTGATCGAAACCCGGGGCCTTGGGACCGAAGCCTTCCAGATACTTCTCCTGGCCGCCGGCAGCGATTGTCGCGATGGTGCGGCCGTGGAAGGCGCCTTCCATCGTGATGATGTGGAATTTCTCCGGATGCCCCTTGGCAAAGTGATAGCGACGCGCCGTCTTGATCGCACATTCGAGGGCTTCAGCGCCCGAATTGGTGAAGAAGACACGGTCGGCGAAGGTGACATCGGTCAGACGCTTGGCCAGCACTTCCTGCCCCGGCACCTCATAGAGGTTGGAGAGGTGCCAGACCTTGTCGGCCTGATCCTTCAACGCGCCAACGACATGGGGATGGCCATGGCCGACCGAGGTGACGGCGACACCGGCTGCGAAATCGAGATAGCGTTCACCACTTTCGGTCACGAGCCAGACGCCCTCGCCTCGCTCGAAACGCAGCGGCGCCCGATTGTAGGTCTGGTAGAGCGGCGTAGCTTCGGCCATGGCTGTCACGATCCTTCTCGACAATCCGTCACACGGGACGACGCGGCCTTTTCGAGGCCTTAGAAAATTAAAAATGCCGCCTTGCGGCGGCGCGGGCACTATCGGCATTTCACCCTGCGATGTCAACGAATTCCGCAGGAATCGCAGGAGTAGGCGCGGATTTGGCCGCCTCGCGCCAGAAGGGTGCGCGACAAGATTCCACCTGTTGCATACTTGACTCACTCGGGAAGCAAGTTGGGGAAAACCGGAAAATCGATTCCAGATGATTCCCCCGACTCTTGTCACGGAGTCAGCGTGCCACTAGGTTAAATTTCATTAATAGATTGCATGCGGCGGAAGTGCTCACCGACAGTAACGAGGCGGCTATGTTTCGAATTCGTTCGAAGCAGGGGTGACGGATTCTGCCATGACAGACGCGAGCGGCGGAGAGAATTGGCATGACGACTGCGCAATGGAGTGACGACAGGGTCGAAAGACTGAAACGGCTGTGGGCCGAAGGCCTCAGCGCAAGCCAGATTGCGGCTCAACTCGGTGGCGTGAGCCGAAATGCCGTCATCGGCAAGGTTCACCGCCTCAATCTTCCGGGTCGCGCCAAGGCAGGCGGCAGTTCGTCTGCGGCTCGCCCGGCGAAGCGTCCGGCGCAGACCCAGCGCCCGGCAACCTTCCAGAACCGCCCCGCGGCAGCGACGGCCACGAGAACCGTGCCCCGTGCAGCTGGCGCGACGATGCTGAAGGAAGAGATCGAAGTCGAGGCCTACGAAGAAGTCGAAGTTCGTCGTCCGCTGAACGTGGTCGTACCGATCTCGCGTCGTCTGGCCCTGACGGAACTGACCGAGCGCACCTGCAAGTGGCCGATCGGCGATCCGATGAAGGACGATTTCCACTTCTGCGGCTGCGAAATCGCCGATAGCGCACCTTACTGCACCTATCACGCGAAGCTCGCCTATCAGCCGGTCAGCGAACGCCGAAAGGCCGCCCGCTGATATCAAGCGAAGCTTGGAGTTTGAAACGGGTCCTTCGGGGCCCGTTTTTCGTTACCGCCTGTCGCCCATGAAAAAGGGCCGCAACGGACAATCCGCGCGGCCCTTGATCCCTAGTGCATTCGGATGGTCAGGCTTCCATCGAATAGCCGGCACCGCGGACGGTGCGGATGACATCCTGCATGTTGGAGAAGTTGAGCGCCTTGCGCAGGCGACCGACATGCACGTCGACCGTACGTTCGTCGACATAGATGTCGTGGCCCCAGACACCGTCGAGAAGCTGCGAGCGAGAGAAGACCCGGCCAGGCGACGCCATCAGGAACTCCAGAAGGCGGAACTCGGTCGGCCCGAGACGAACCTCGCGGCTCTTGCGATGCACCCGATGCGTCTCGCGATCAAGCTCGATGTCGCCGCAGCGCAGGACGCTGGACAGGACTTCGGGCTTGGCACGCCGCAACATGGCCTTAACGCGAGCCATCAGTTCCGGGGTAGAGAAGGGCTTGACGACATAGTCGTCGGCACCCGTCGCCAGACCACGCACGCGCTCGCTTTCCTCGCCGCGCGCCGTCAGCATGATGATCGGCAGACGCTCGGTCTCGGGTCGCACGCGCAAACGGCGGCACAGTTCGATGCCGGAGACGCCCGGAAGCATCCAGTCCAGGATCAGGAGATCGGGCACGCGCTCCTGAAGCCGGATCTCGGCTTCGTCGCCCCGCAGGATCGTTTCGACCTCATAACCCTCGGCTTCGAGATTGTAACGCAGGAGGACCGAAAGGGCCTCCTCGTCTTCGACTACGGCAATCTTCGGCTGCATTGATCATCAACCTCGCTGGCCATCGTCACTCGGTGATTGCGCCGACGGAAGAGGTCAGGTCTTCCTTCGGGCGCTCGCCTTCCGGCTGGGCGCCGGTGGCCATGTAGTAGATGGTCTCGGCGATGTTGGTCGCGTGATCGCCGATGCGCTCGATGTTCTTGGCGCAGAACAAGAGATGGGTGCAGCTCGTGATGTTGCGCGGGTCTTCCATCATATAGGTCAGGAGTTCGCGGAAGAGCGAGGTGTAGATCGCATCGATCTCCTCGTCGCGGTCACGGATGGACTTAGCCTTTTCAGCCGAACGGGTCGTGTAGACGTCGAGCACTTCCTTGAGCTGGGCAAGAGCCAGGTCCGAAAGGTGCTCCAGGCCACGAGCGAGCTTGCGCGGAACGCCGGTTGCCTGAACGGCGACGACACGCTTGGAGTTGCTCTTACCGAGGTCACCGACGCGCTCGAGATCGGCCGCGATACGCAGCGCACCGATGATTTCGCGAAGATCCGAGGCGACCGGCTGGCGCTTTGCGATGGTGATGACTGCCTTGTCGCCGATCTCGCGCTCCATGGCATCCATGAGCACGTCGTCGGAGATCACCTTCTGAGCGAGGGCAGCGTCGGAATTGACCAGCGCGCGCACGCTTTCGGCGACCATCTGTTCCGCCAGACCGCCCATTTCGGAGATGCGGCGCATCAGGAACTTCAGTTCCTCGTCGAAGGCCGAGTAGATGTGTGTGGAGCCCATTTGAAACGTCCTTGAAATTGAGTTCAACCGAGGATGGTGCCCGGGCTCAGCCGAAGCGGCCCATGATGTAGTCCTGGGTGCGCTGGTCATCCGGATTGGTGAACATCTTGTCGGTGTCGTTCTCCTCGACCAGATTGCCGAGGTGGAACATGGCGGTGCGCTGGGAAACGCGGGCCGCCTGCTGCATCGAGTGCGTCACGATGACGATGGTGAAATTCTCGCGCAGTTCGTGGATCAGTTCTTCCACCTTGGCGGTGGCGATCGGGTCGAGCGCCGAGCAGGGCTCGTCCATCAGGATGACTTCCGGGCTCACGGCGACCGCTCGCGCGATACACAGACGCTGCTGCTGGCCACCGGAAAGACCTGTACCGGCGGCATCAAGACGGTCCTTGACCTCGTTCCAGAGGCCGGCCTTCTGCAGCGCGGTCGCAACGATCTCGTCCAACTCCGCCTTGTTACGGGCGAGACCATGGATGCGAGGACCGTAAGCCACGTTTTCGTAGATCGACTTCGGGAAGGGGTTCGGCTTCTGGAAGACCATGCCGACCTTGGCGCGGAGCTGCACCGGGTCAACCTTGGTGTCGTAGATGTTTTCGGCATCGATCAGGATGCTTCCCTCGACACGGCAGCTCGCGATCGTATCGTTCATACGGTTGATGCAGCGCAGGAAGGTGGATTTGCCGCAACCCGACGGACCGATAAAGGCAGTAACGGAACGGGGGCGGATGTCGATGTCGACATCCTTGAGGGCGTGCTTGTCACCGTAGAAGACCTGCACGTTGCGGGCGGTGATCTTGGCTTCAGTCATTGTCGGAGCTTTCGTCGTGGTCATCTTGGTCGCGAGATTGTTCATCATCTTGGAACTCCTTACCAGCGACGCTCGAAGCGGCGGCGAAGAATGATTGCGATCAGGTTCATAAGGATCAGAAACACCAGGAGCACGATGATGGCACCGGATGCACGCTCGACGAAGGCTGGGTCACCGCGCTGGGTCCAGTTGTAGACCTGGACCGGCAGGGCCGATGCCGGATCGAAGAAGCCTTCCGGTGGAGCGCCAGGATATTCGCGAACGAAAGCCACCATGCCGATGAGAAGCAGTGGCGCTGTCTCGCCGAGCGCCTGGGCAAGGCCGATGATCGTACCGGTCAAGATACCCGGCATTGCGAGCGGCAGGACATGGTGGAAGATCGACTGCATCTTCGAGGCGCCGACGCCGAGAGCTGCGTCGCGGATCGAGGGCGGTACGGCCTTGAGTGCGGCACGGGTCGCAATAATGATCGTGGGCAGTGTCATCAGCGTCAGAACAAGACCACCGACCACCGGTGCCGATTGCGGCAACCCAGCATAGTTGATGAACACGGCGAGACCGAGGATACCGAAGACGATCGAAGGAACAGCCGCAAGGTTGGCGATGTTGACTTCAATCAGGTCGGTGAACCAGTTCTGCGGCGCGAACTCTTCAAGATAGATCGAGGCAGCAACCCCAAGCGGCAACGACAGGCACAGAACGATCAGCATCATGTAGGCAGAGCCGAGGATTGCGACGCCAAGGCCGGAGGCTTCGGGCCGGGTATCGGAGGCGTCGGGCGCGGTGAAGAAGTTCCAGTTGAACCGGGTCGTCAACACGCCTGCGTCCTTCAGCGCGTCTGCCAGACGCAGCTGCTCGGGCGAGGTGTTCCGGTCGAGCGCCGCGCTCTCCATGGTCACGCGGCCCTTGTAGTAGCCGTCGATGCGGCCAGAGGCCAGCAGGTCGAATGTTACCGTCGTGCCGATGACCTCGGGATTTGCCAGCACATAGTTGCGGAGGCTCGCCGGCGCCTCTTTCGAGATCAGTTCCGCTGCGGCTTTGGCATTCATGCCTTCCGCTGCAATGCCTTTTTCCTGCATGGCTTGCGCCAGGGCCGCTTCGATCAGCGGTACGTAGCCGAAGGTCGAGACCTTGGAAATCTCTGCGCGATCGCGGTTACCGGACTTGTCCAGCTTTGCTGCATCAAGATCGACGTCGAGCGAGATGTAAGTCTGGCGGAAGGACGACAGGCCATTTGACAGGATTGAGGCGAGCAGACCGACAAGCGCCAGAACACCGATGATGACGGCGATCAGTCCCATCATCCGAAAGCGGGCCTCGGCTGCATTGCGGCTGCGCGTGCGAGCATCGGACGTGAGGATCGACTTGGTCTCGGCGGCCTTGTGGGCGGCCTCGAAAGCGGTGATGTCGGTCATTCGTACTGCTCCCGGTACTTGCGCACGATGTAGAGGGCCACGATGTTGAGGCAAAGCGTGATGACGAAAAGCGTGAGACCGAGCGCGAAGGCGACAAGGGTCTCGGGGCTTGCGAATTCGGTGTCACCCGTCAGCTGGCTGACGATCTTGACCGTGACGGTCGTCATGGCCTCGAAGGGGTTGAGGTCGAGCTTTGCCGCGGCACCGGCGCCGAGCACGACGATCATGGTTTCACCGATCGCGCGGCTTGCCGCGAGAAGGATGGCGCCCATGACACCCGGGAGGGCTGCCGGAAGGATGACGCGCTTGATCGTTTCCGATTGCGTGGCACCCAGGCCATAGGAACCGTCGCGCAATGTCTGCGGTACGGCGTTGATAATGTCATCGGACAGCGAGCTGACGAACGGGATGATCATGATGCCCATCACGAGACCCGCCGTCAGCACCGACGAGGACGATGTGCCGAGCCCGAGGGGCTGGGCGAGCCAGTCGCGGATCAGAGGCCCGACCGTCACAAGGGCAAAGAGACCGTAGACGATCGTCGGAATGCCGGCCAGGACCTCGATCGCTGGCTTGGCAAAGCCACGCAGCGTCGGGCTGGCATATTCGGACAGATAGATTGCGATCAGAAGGCCGATGGGGACGGCGACAAGCAGCGCGACGAAGGACACATACATGGTGCCCCAGAGAAGCGGCAGAATGCCGAGCTCCGAGCCACCGCGAAACTGCGGGTTCCAGACCGTTGAGAAGAAGAATTCCGAGGCCGGATACATCTTGAAGAAGTTGATGGTCTCGAAGACCAACGAACCAACGATACCGACCGTCGTTAGAATGGCGATCGTCGAGGAGCCGATCAATAGGGCAGTGACGAAGGTCTCGCTGACATTGCGAGCCCGCATGTCCGGGCGGATCCGGCTCAGAGACCAGAGCCCAAGACCTAGCGCCAGTGCGAGCACGGCAAACGTCATGATCATCGAACCGGTACGCGCTGCCTCGCGATACACCTTTGCGGCTTCGAAAACTTCAACCGGCACGTCGCCTGCCAGCGCGACACCGACTTCGGCAAGCCGTGCTCGCACGGTCGAGACGTCGATTTGACCATCGACAAGGGCGCTTGCGCTTGCATCCTGATTGGCAATCATCGCGTCGAGGCCGCCGGCGATGCGCCGTACATCCGACAGTACAAGGCTGCGTGCGCCGCCCTGCGGGATCACACTATCCGGGATCAAAGCGTCGGCGCGACCTTCGACAATGATCGGCTGCACGAAAAGCCATGCCAGCATCAGCAGGAAGGCAGGGACCGCGGTGAACAGGGCCACCGTCTGACCGTAATAGCCTGAGAGAGAATGAAGTTTGGTACCACTGCTGTCGGCGAGAGAGCGTGCACGGCGTTTGCCGAGGACGAAGCCGATCAACGCGAGCACCGCAAGAATGAGAACGATGATGCCGCCACTCATATGACAATAGTCCCCTGCCAAACAAAAAAGGCCGGCGGCACATCATGCGCCGCCGGCCGATGCATCAGATTAGTTCAGCGGTGCCATCGGCGTGCGGGCCTTGACGGCTTCCTGCGTCTGGGCCAGTTCCGGGTCGGAAACGAGGCCGTAGGCCGCCAGCGGGCCATCCGGGCCGGCCATTTCGTCAGAAACGAAGAACTCTACGTATTCCTGGAGACCCGGGATGACGTCGAGGTGGGCGTTCTTGACGTAGAAGTAGAGCGGACGCGAAACCGGGTACTCGCCCTTGGCGATGGTCTCAACCGAAGGAACAATACCGCCCATGGTGGCTACGCGCAGCTTGTCGGTGTTGTTCTGGTAGAAGGAAAGGCCGAAGACGCCGATGCCGTTCTTGTTGGCGTCGACGCGAGCGAGCGTCTCGGTGTAGTCGCCGTCGATGTCAACGGAGGTGCCGTCGGTGCGCAGAGCCATGCAGCCCTTCTTGCCAGCATCCTTGTCGCCGCCAGCAGCAGCGATCAGGGCTTCGAGCGTGCCGTTTTCTTCGCAGCCAGCTTCAATGACCTTCACATCGAAGACTTCGCGGGTGCCGTGCTTGGTGCCCGGGATGAAGGCGAGGATCGGCTGAGCCGGCAGGTCAGAGCGAATTTCGTTCCAAGCCTTGTAAGGATTGGCAACCAGCTGGCCATCCTTAACGACCTGGGCAGCAAGAGCGTTGTGCCAGTCGGCCGGGGTGAAGGCGTATTCAGGACCGTTGATGTCCGAAGCGAACACGATGCCGTCGTAACCGATGCGAACTTCCTGGATGTCGTTCACGCCATTGGTCTTGCAGAGCTCGATATCGGACTTGCTGATGCGCGAAGAAGAGTTTGCGATGTCGATGGTGTTCTCACCCACGCCTTCGCAGAGCTTCTTGCGGCCGGCGCCAGAGCCGCCGGACTCAACAACCGGGGTGGCGAAATCGGTGTTTTCGCCGAAGGCTTCGGCAACGATGGATGCGTAGGGCAGGACAGTGGAAGAACCAGCAATCTGGATCTGGTCGCGGGCTACAGCAGCGCCGGCGAAGGCCACGGTGGCCGCCAAGGCAGCTGCGGAAAGTTTCAGAGCGTTCATGATCATCTCCCGGTGAGGGCTTGTGTGTCTTTGCGGCCGTTGCGGCGTCTCCCAAGCAGCGGCGACTGCGTTCTTAGCGGCTCTAGCCTCACGCTTTTATGTCAGTTCGATGAAACATTTGTGACAGAAATAGACTTTATATTACAATTACTTATCCTGAATGCCCCGCAGCAGAATAGCGTTTTATGTCAAAACCGGACGGTGAATACGCTTCCCTCGCCAAGCTCGGACCTCACGATCAGACGCGCACGATGGCGGGTGAGGATATGCTTGACGATCGCAAGGCCGAGCCCGGTCCCCTTTTTTGAACGGCTATCCTCGACATTGACGCGGTAAAATCGTTCTGTCAGGCGCGGCACATGCTCTGCTGGAATGCCGGGACCATGGTCGCGGACGCTGACTTCCGTCGCACCGCCAGCATCGCGCCGGAGCGCAACCTCCACGACTTCCCCGTCTTGACCATATTTGCAGGCGTTTTCGATCAGGTTTTCGAAGACCTCGACGAGTTCGTCGCGCTCGCCCAAGACTTCGATCTTCTCCTCGGGGAGGTCTAGGCGGATCTCGACGCCGAGCTCGGCTGCCAGCGGAGCGAGACTGTCTCTGACATGACCGAGGATCGGCGCAAGCTCCACTCTCTGGTCTGGCGCGACATGAGCCTTGAGTTCCAGCCGGGAGAGGGACAGGAGATCGTCCACCAGGCGGCTCATACGGTTAGCCTGATCCAGCATGATGGCGAGAAACCGGTCCTTGGCCTTCGCATCGTCGCGGGCGGGCCCCTGCATGGTTTCGATAAACCCGCGAAGCGATGCGAGCGGCGTTCGCAATTCGTGACTGGCATTAGCAACGAAGTCGCTGCGCATGCGATCTAGTCGACGTAGCTCCGAGATATCCTTGAACGACAGAAGGAAATAGGATGCGCCAGCCGCCTTGTCGGCATCGATCGGCGCGACCCGCACCACATAGACCCGTTCGGAAGGGTGACGCTCCGAATGCTCGATCTGGTTGGGCTGAGCGGTTTCGGTCGTCTCCCGGATCATGTCAAGAATACCAGGGGAGCGCCAGCGGGTAGAGACATGCAGGCCGACGACGAGCTCGCCGAAAACCTTCTGCGCCGCCTGGTTCTGGGCAATCAACTCGGCCTCGGGACTGAGGACGAAGATCGGCATGTCGAGACCGTCGAGCGATGCAAGGATAAGGGGAAGCGGATCAGCCGGCGGATCCGGCTCCGTGTTGGTTAGCGTCGGCGCGGCCGGCATATCGTCTTCGGGCAGTTGCCGGAAGACCACGAGCAGAAACAGCAGAACGAACAGGGTAATTGCATAGCCTGTGGCGGCGCCCGTTGCCCAGGCACTCACAGCGAGGATGGCGGCAGCGAGAATGTATACCCAAGCGGACAGAAGCTGTCGAAGATCTTTGCGCCAACCACCAACCTTATCGTCCTGCATGCGCGCTCATTCTCCACCTCGACCTCATTCAAGCCTGATAGTCGCGATTCATGACAGAAGTTACACTGCCACACCATCGCCTCCCAGGCCTTTTCCCGAGGCATCGTCGGCTCACAAGAGGGAACCGAGATGCTTGAACTTCATTTCGGCTTGGGCTCAAGTAAGAACATCTGAAACTGACAAGGCAAAGGGAGCTGGGATGGACGCGCAAACAGAAAGCAGGGCGGTAACCCTGTCGGTTGGTGGAACCCCGAAGGTCTTCGACATCGATCTGCCGGATCTGCCAGACTGGATCGAAGACAAGGCGCTGAAGTCCGGTGGCTTTCCCTATGACAAAAAGCTCTCTGAGAAGGACTATGTGAAAGAACTCACCCAGCTGCAAATAGAGCTGGTGAAGGTGCAGTTCTGGATGCAGAAGACCGGCGAACGCGTCATGGCCCTGTTCGAAGGCCGGGATGCCGCGGGCAAGGGCGGCGCCATCCATGCCACACTTTCCTATATGAACCCCCGCTCTGCCCGTGTGGTCGCCTTGACCAAGCCGACGGAAACCGAGCGCGGTCAATGGTATTTCCAGCGTTATATCTCGCACTTCCCGACTGCCGGCGAATTCGTTCTGTTCGACCGCTCCTGGTACAACCGTGCCGGCGTCGAGCCGGTCATGGGCTTCTGCACGCCCGACCAATACGAGAGTTTTCTCGAGCAGGTACCGCGCTTCGAGAAATTGATCGAACGGGAAGGCATCCGCTTCTTCAAGTTCTGGCTGGATACAGGCCAGGAAATGCAGCTGAAGCGCTTCCACGACCGCCGGCACGATCCCCTGAAGTGCTGGAAACTCTCTCCGATGGATATCGCGGCCTTGAACAAGTGGGACGACTACACGAAAAAGCGCGACCGAATGCTGAAGGAAACCCACACCGAGCGCGCGCCGTGGACGGTGCTGCATGCCAATGACAAACGCCGCGCGCGGTTAAACCTGATCCGCCACATGCTTCTTTCGCTCGATTACGAGGGCAAGGATATCGAGAAGATCGGCAAGCTCGACAAGAAGATCATCGGCAGCGGCCCCGACTTCCTGAAGTGACCTTTTTGGGGGGCCGTCGCCCTCTCCCCATCACGCCTGCGCGACCGTCACTGGCCGGGCAGCACGCGGATCGCGTAAAGGTTCACGCCGCGTCCGGTGCCTGCGAGATCCGCATTGATCAGGAGGCGTCCCGGGGTGGACGGCGCCATGCCGTTGTCGAAGGAAACACGGAACAGAGCATCTAGCTTTTGCGGGTTGACAGTGAAGCGGTGGCGCGGACAGTCGCCCATGCGCGGGAAATCACATTCGACGGAGATCTGCACAGGCTCGTCATCCATCGACTGCACGGTGAGCGCAATCGTCGAAGTGCGACCTGCCATTTCGCGCAAGACCTCTGTCGGGACCGTCACCTCGATCACGCCAGCCTCGTCACCGCTGCGCGATACAATCTGCGCGGCACTGCCGTCGCTGGCCGTGACAATATCGACGAGCGCATTTGCGCGGGGGCGAAGCGCCGAGACCTGTTGCGGCGCAAAGACCTCGATCCAGTCATCCGAAAAGCCACCGCGTGCATCGAGCGCCTGCGGCCCGGCAGGCTCTGTTGGGGAAGTCGCCTCAGGTGCGCCGGTAAAGTCTTCGGCTTCGGCGCGCGGCGGCGGATTGGGTACCGAGGTGTCACGCTCGGCCTCCGTTAGCAGCAACCCGGAAGAGTAGATCCACCATGCGCCGATCCCGAGTGTCGCCACGAAAATCGACATGATGGTCAGTCGCGCCACAATCCCGCGGCGCCGACGCGGTGCCCGCAGGGGACGCTCGGACCGCATGTCCGGCATCGGTCCTTCCTCATCGGCATGCGCGTCAACGGACGCCCTCGCCGCGATCTCGGGCTGCTCGTCGAAAGAAGGCTCGCGATAGCCTGTTTGGGCGCCAAGCGGCGGATCACCCGCGTCGAAGCCGGGCTCGACACGACCGGGGCGCCGGTCTGGCGGCGTGGTTGCCATTGGCTCGGCAGGCCGCATTGGAGGCGGAGGCACAGGCGCAGTCGGCGGTGGAGCAGCCGATTCCAGACGCGCCTCTAGGCGGGCGCGCTCTTCGAGCTCGATCGAATGGATGAGCGCCTCCAGTCGGCGGCGCTGATAGTTTATGGATTCGGGGTCGTCGATGTTCTGCTTGCGCAGGCCCGTTTCGAGCGCCTGGCGGGCAGACTGATACACCCGGGCACGGGCCTCCGCATTCGAACGGTCAGCGCGCTCCAGGGCCTTCCTGATGGCCGTTTCCAATCCACTCATTGGCCGCCATACTCCTTCGGGGATCGCCCCTGCCACATCGCAATCATAGTTTCGATTCGGTAAACTCTGGATATTTCAAGCACAAGCCCGGAAAACCCGTATGGCGCCGAATAAACACAGGAATGAGGCTGCGCAGCCAATGTCAACATTTGCGGCATCAGACGCTTGCATCACTGTCGAACATAGGACCCGCTTTCCTCGCCGCCCATGTTCTGCTATTTGACGTTTGCGTAAACGTAAACTTCCTGGGAGGTGAAGTGATGGCCCTGCCGCCGATCCTGAAAGACAATCTGAGGCTCCCCGTCGTCGCCTCGCCGCTCTTCATCATATCGCATCCGAAACTGACGCTCGCCCAATGCAAGGCGGGGATCGTCGGCTCATTCCCGGCACTGAATGCCCGGCCGGAGGCGCAACTCGATGAATGGCTGGCAGAAATCACCGAGGAACTCGCAGCGCACAACGCGAAGAACCCAGATCGTCCGGCCGCACCCTTCGCGGTCAACCAGATCGTGCACATGTCGAACAAGCGGCTCGAGCATGACCTGATGATGTGCGTGAAATACAAGGTACCGATCGTCATTTCCTCGCTCGGCGCCGTGCCGGAGGTCAATGCCGCCGTGCATTCCTATGGCGGCATCGTGCTGCATGACGTGATCAACAACCGGCACGCCAATTCGGCGATCCGTAAGGGCGCTGACGGGCTTATCGCTGTGGCGACCGGTGCGGGCGGCCATGCCGGCACGCTCTCGCCTTTTGCCCTTGTCCAGGAAATCCGGGAATGGTTCGACGGGCCACTTTTGCTCGCCGGCGCGATTGCCAATGGCGGTGCGGTGCTCGCTGCCAAGGCGATGGGCGCCGACATGGCCTATATCGGCTCGCCATTCATCGCGACCGAAGAGGCGCGTGCGTCCGCCGAATACAAGCAGGCGATTGTCGACGCCCACGCCAACGACATTGTCTACTCCAACTATTTCACCGGCATTCACGGCAATTATCTGAAGCCGTCGATCGTTGCTGCTGGCATGGATCCGGACAATCTGCCGGTCGCCGATCCCTCGAAGATGGATTTCGACAAGGCTACCACCGGGGCTAAAGCCTGGAAGGATATCTGGGGCTGCGGCCAGGGCATAGGCGCGGTGAAGTCCGTCGAACCGGTCGCGGCCGTGGTCGATCGGCTGGAGCGCGAATATATCGGCGCAAAAAAGGCGATTTGCGGCTGAGACTGCCGCTGATAGCGTCCCCGCAACACTGATTTGCGGGGACCCGACATGCGTCTATCCACCTTGAGCCTAACGCTTGCCGCTCTGGCCGGCAGCGCCTTTGCCGTCAACGCTGCCGACGGCGCCTATAAGGAGTTCAAATCCTGGCAGGTGAGCTGCTCGCAGACACTGTCCTGCAGTATGCGCCAGTTCATCTCAGACAGCCCCGTCTCAGGTTTCGAACTGCAGCGCAGCGGCTTGCCGGAAGCGCCCGTCGCGCTTTTGATCTCCCCGTCCGAGAGCGCGCTTCTCGAGGGCGAGGATGAGATTGCCGTTGCGATTTCGGTCGATGGCGGGGCGCCGGTGAGCTTCCAGAACGCCGACATCGCTGTTGACGCGAATACCGCCGCGCTCTCGCTGTCCGGCGACGTCATCAGCAACGGCCTGATCGACAGCCTGAAGAATGGCACCACGGCGAAGATCACCATCTCCCGCGGTCAAATGACCGCGGCAGGCGAGATCCCGCTGGCTGGCGCTGCCGCAAGCCTGCTGTTCATTGACGAGTTCCAGAAACGTGTCGGTCACGTCGATGCCATGAGCGCCAAGGGCGATAAGGCCCCAAATCCGCCGCCGCCAGTCTCGGACATCCGCCGCTTCGCGGACTTTCCGGAAGCCGTGCGGGCCCGCTTCGCCGAAGGGGGCGAATGCGCGGAAACGGAAGAAGCCATGCTCGACGGTAACGCGCTTGCCCACAAACTTGCCGAGGAGCAGACACTTTATGTAACGCCCTGCGGCATGGGCGGCGCCTACAATTTTCCCTATGCCGTCTTCGTGGAAGTCTATGGCACGGTCTCGGCGCTGCCTTTCCCGACGATGCAGGAGGGCGCACCGAGTGCCGTCACCAGCGCCTTCAATCTGAGTTATGATTACGAAGCGAAGGCCCTCTCCGCCTTTTTCAAGGGACGCGGCGTGGGCGATTGCGGGACCTACAACGAATGGAAATTCGCAAAAGGCGCAATGGGCCCGCAACTCGTGCTCGTTGAGGAAGCGTCCAGGGACTGCCCGTCCGAAATCGACGAAAACGAGGCCATTGATCCTGCGAACTGGCCGAAGTCGTGGCCGCTCCAATAATCGGCAGCCAAACAAGGCGGCTGCGGAATTTTTCCGCCGCCGCCGAAATGCGTCTTGAAATCAGCAGGCAATCCCTGTATCAGCCCCCTCACCAAACGCGACGGGTTTCTCCCGCTCCAGCGCTGGCCGCTTTAGCTCAGGTGGTAGAGCACATCATTCGTAATGATGGGGTCGCAGGTTCGAGTCCTGCAAGCGGCACCATTTCCCGAAATATTGTGAAGCCATTCCCTTCCCCGCAGAGACATTCTGTGCCATGAGCGCCGTCGGGCGCGAGTGCCGTAAACTTTAGTACGGGCTCGGGCGGGTTGATTGACGTCTCTCCTGCTGCAGCGCGATTACGCTGCCGTCCACTTTGCCCAATACCACCGATCCGAACGCCAAAAAGGGCCCCGAGTTACGAGGCCCTTCCATGGTCGGTTGGGGATCGTTCGGATCAGATCCAATATGGCGGAACGCCATAGTAGTCGTAGACCGAACGGCCATTGTTGCGATACCATTCGTTGCTGTCGTCAGTGGCGCGCGGGGCACCTTCGACTTGCTCCTTGGTAAGATCGATGCGATAGCCATCAAGGCTCTCGTCATAGGTCAGCTTTTCCCAGGGGAGCGGATAGTAGTCGTCGCCGATGCCCCAGAAGCCGCCGAAACCCAGAACCGCATAAGCGACACGGCCACCCTTCTTTTCGAGAATGAGGCGTTGAATGGAGCCGATGCGGTCGCCATCGCGGCCATAGACGGCTGTGCCTTCGACCTTGTCGCTGGCGATCAGGCTCGGAGTATCCTTGACGTAAGGATCCTGGCCGGCGGCGGTGTTACGGTTTTCCTGCAACATGGGAAGTCCTCCTTCTTTGTTGTCGATGAAGAGGTAACGGACTCCCCAGCCCATGGTTCCTCACAAACGACTTGCAAAGCCGGGCGACGCAATGTTGACGTTTACGTCAAGGTTATATAGCCTTCCCACACTTGCACTGCCGGTGCGAAAGCATAAGCTTTCGGGGCCTGAGGAGGAACCAGTCCCGAATGGGCGTGCCTGGCAGACCAATGATTTTCGGGAGGATTACATGACGGAAACCCTGAGCCGCCTCAGCGGCCGCGCCGCAGAAAAAATCTGGGTCAACTCCTATCCGGCATCGGTTCCGGCCGAGATCGCACCGCATGCGCATTCTTCGCTCGGGGCGCTTTTCGAAGCGAGCTGCGCGAAATTTGCCGATCGCCTCGCCTTCTCCAGCATGGGCCGCGGCATGACCTTCCGCGAACTGGAACAGCAATCCCGCAAGGTCGGGGCCTGGCTGCAGTCGAAGGGCCTCGTGAAGGGCGACCGCGTTGCCGTCATGACGCCGAACATCCTGCAGAACCCCGTTACCGTATATGGCATCCTGCGTGCTGGCATGACAGTGGTGAACGTCAACCCGCTCTATACGCCTCGTGAACTCGAGCACCAGCTCAAGGATTCCGGCGCCAAGGCAATCATCGTTCTGGAAAACTTTGCCCATACGGTCGAGCAGGTCGTGGCGCATACCGACGTCAAGCATGTCGTGGTCTGCACCATGGGCGACATGCTGGGTTTGAAGGGCCATATCGTCAATCTCGTCGTCCGCAAGGTGAAGAAGCTGGTCCCGGCCTGGTCGATCCCTGGTCACACGGGCTTCAAGGCGATGCTGGCCAAAGGCGAGAAACTTGCGCTGAAGCCTGTCGACGTGGTGTCCAGCGATGTCGCCTTCCTGCAGTATACCGGCGGCACAACCGGCGTTTCCAAGGGCGCGACGCTCACCCATGCCAACTTGCTCGCCAACAAGCAGCAGATCGCGCTGTGGCTCGAAGCTGCATTCGCAGGACAAGGTCGTCCCGATGTCCTGAATTTTGTCTGCGCGCTGCCGCTCTACCATATCTTCGCACTCACGGTGAATTCGCTGATGGGCGTGGCGCTTGGCGGCCACAACCTGCTGATCGCCAATCCGCGCGACATCCCGGCCTTCATCAAGGAGCTGCAGAGCTTCAAGGCGCATGTCTTCCCGGGCCTCAACACGCTGTTCAACGCGATGATGAACAACCCGGAATTCAAGAAGATCGACTTCTCTTCGCTGATGCTGGTGCTCGGCGGCGGCATGGCCATCCAGCGTCCGGTTGCCGAACGCTGGCTCGAGATGACCGGCCGTCCGATCACCGAAGGCTACGGCCTCTCGGAGACATCGCCGGTCGCGACCGTTAACCGCCTGGATGCGCGCGAATTCACCGGCATGATCGGCCTGCCGCTGCCTTCGACCGACATCGAAATCCGCGACGAGGACGGCGCTACATTGGCGATCGGCGAAGTGGGCGAGATCTGCATTCGCGGCCCACAGGTCATGGCCGGTTATTGGCAGCGTCCGGAAGAAACCGCCAAGGTCATGAGCGACGACGGCTTCTTCCGCTCCGGCGATATGGGCCTGATGGATGAGCGCGGCTATGTGAAGATCGTCGACCGCAAGAAGGACATGATCCTCGTCTCCGGCTTCAACGTCTATCCGAACGAGATCGAGGAAGTCGCTGTCATGCATGCCGGCGTGCTCGAATGTGCCGCCGTCGGCGTGCCGGACGAGCATTCGGGTGAGGCGGTGAAGCTCTTTGTCGTCAAGAAGGACGAGAACCTCACCATCGACGAGCTGAAGGCGCATTGCGCTGCCAACCTCACCAATTACAAGCGGCCGCGCTATATCGAATTCCGCACCGAACTGCCGAAAACCAATGTCGGCAAGATCCTAAGGCGAGAGCTGCGCGACGGGAAATAAATCGATTTAAATTTGGGGAGGCTCTAGCCTCCCCTTCGTCTTGATCCCGTCTCAAGTCGCTAATAAGGTCCCCGACATCATCGTCGAACCAGGGACATTCCGATGCAATCCATCATCGACACGCTGACGAGCACGGTCGCCGCCACCCATGCCGAAGACCTGCGCGCCGCCTTTGCCGCAGATCCGCAGCGCTTCAGCCGGTTTTCCGCTTCGCTCGATGACCTGTTGATGGATTATTCCAAATGCGCCGTGAATGACGACGTGCTCGAACAGCTCGAGCAGTTGCTGACGGCGGCCGGCGTTGAAGAAAAGCGCGACGAGATGTTCTCGGGCGCGCCGATCAACTTCACCGAAGGTCGCGCCGTTCTCCATACCGCGCTTCGCAACCGCTCGAACCGTCCTGTCATGGTCGATGGGCGCGACGTCATGCCTGACGTAAACGGCGTTCTTGAGGCCATGGGCAAGTTCGCTGACGGCATCCGCTCCGGCGAGATGAAGGGCGCCACCGGCAAGGCGATATCAGATGTCGTGAATATCGGCATTGGAGGCTCGGATCTCGGCCCTGTCATGGCGACGCTTGCGCTCTCGCCCTTCCATGACGGACCGCGGCTGCACTTCGTTTCCAACATCGACGGCGCCCATATCGCCGACACGCTGAAGACGCTTACACCCGAGACCACCCTTTTCATCGTCGCCTCGAAGACCTTCACCACCATCGAGACGATGACCAACGCCCAGACGGCGCGTGCCTTCATTGCCAGTGCGCTCGGCGAAGCCGCTGTCGGCCACCACTTCTGCGCGGTGTCCACCGCGCTCGACAAGGTCGCGGCCTTCGGCATCGATCCGGCCCGCGTCTTCGGTTTCTGGGACTGGGTCGGCGGTCGTTATTCGATCTGGTCGGCCATCGGCCTGCCGCTGATGATCGCCATCGGGCCTGACAATTTCGGCGATTTCCTAGCAGGCGGCCATGCGATGGACGAGCATTTCCGCAACGCTCCCTTCCGTGCGAACCTGCCGATGCTGCTCGGCGCGCTCGGCGTCTATCACCGCAATGTTCTCGGCTACCAGACGCGCGCAATCCTGCCCTATGACCAGCGTCTCTCGCGCTTTCCGGCCTATCTGCAGCAGCTCGATATGGAATCGAACGGCAAGAGCGTGACGATCGACGGCAAGCCAGTCCACGGTGCGTCGGGTCCGGTCGTCTGGGGCGAGCCTGGCACGAATGGCCAGCACGCCTTCTACCAGCTGATCCATCAGGGCACGAGCGTCATCCCGGCCGAGTTCCTGATCGCAGCCAACGGCTTCGAGCCGGAGCTCCGCCACCAGCACGAACTGCTGATCGCCAATTGCCTCGCGCAGTCGGAAGCGTTGATGAAGGGCCGCACGCTGGCTGAAGCCAAGAGCCAGCTGACCGCCAAGGGCGTCTCCGATGAAGAGGCCGATTTCCTCGCGCCGCACCGCGTCTTCTCCGGCAACCGCCCGTCGATCACCTTCGTCTATGAGCAGCTGACCCCCTTCACGCTCGGCCGCCTCATCGCGCTCTACGAACACCGCGTCTTCGTCGAAGGCGTCGTCTTCCGCATCAATTCTTTCGACCAGTGGGGCGTGGAGCTTGGCAAGGAACTGGCGACGGGGCTGTTGCCGGTGGTGCAGGGTAAGGTCGCAGCGACCGGGCATGACAGCTCGACGGCGGGGTTGGTCTCGGCGCTGGCGGAACGGAAGATGGGGTGAGTCGCGAGTACTCCCATCTGATGCGGCATCTGGAAGTTTTAACGATTCGCTGCTAGGTTGCGAACTCAATCACTGTTCGCGGCTATTGCATGAGGCTTTGGCGCTGGTGCTCGGACCGTCCATGATCTGGATGTATCGAGCTAGCGAGAGAATCCCATGACAATAGTCCCCTCCACAAATTTGGCGGCTCTTCTGATCCTCCAGCAGACAGGCCCCATCCAAACGAGCCGGCAGCAAGCCGCTGGTTCCGACGACTTGCTGGCGGTCGCAAATGGCATGACAAAGCAGGTCAGCAGCGATCAGCAGCCGACGCGGGCGCAGGCAAACGTTTCGGAATCCCTCTTCAGCGTGAACCATGTCAGCATCAACAAGCTGAAAATGGATCTGATCGACCGCACCGGCAAAGCCCTCGGCGTCGACCAAGCGGACTATGCCTCGAGAAAAGACTTCGTCGATGCCATGCAGAAAGCGCTCGGGAAACTGAAGATGGAAGGCGGAGATGACGCTGTCCGGGGCCTGGAGAAGGAACTCGGCCTCGACAAACTCGGCGTGTCCATTCAGGATGTGATTGACAGCGCCAAGGATCCCGAGGCGAACGATAAGCTGACCAAGGCCCTGGAGAAGCAGGCCAACATCAATCACGGACTCGACGAGGTCGCATCACAGCGTTTTCTGATCCAGTTTGACGAGGCTGGAACCTACGGTCCGACAACTGTCTGACCACGTTAGCAGGCACTCCGCGAAACCTCCTTCAGCGCTTGCAAACCTTCCGGGGACGCCTGCCTGCTGACTTCAAGGTTGATCGGGACGAGGCAAATGGCCGGTACGATCGTCAATCCGGTTCGCCAGCCCTGAGCGCTACCTGGATTGCAGCTGGCTTACTGCCTTCCGAGCATTCTATCCAATGCAGTCTGCAACCTATCGGCCGATGCATAGTCGAAATGCGCCTGGTAAAACTCGACGCCCTGCCGCGCCTTCTCGGTGAAGTCGATGCGCGAGTTGTCGGTCGCCATATCCACAGACTCGCCGGTCTCCGCAGAGATCTTCAACGTCATGCCGAGGAAAGGCGAGCTTTCATCGAAGGACATCTCGCCACTCCGAAGCTGCTCGTTCATCCAGTCAAACAGTTCCTGTCGGGTCATGCTGGTGAAATCGAGTGGCTCGCTCTCGGCGCTGTCGTCTGCGGCTTTGCGCGTGTCCGCAGCTTTCGCAGATAGCAGCGCTTCGAATTCCTGCGTATCCGCACCCGCCAGTTTTCGTGGCTCCGAGAATTGATAGCTCGCGGCTGTATCGACTTTCATGATTGCACTCCCTTCTGCGCGCAGATGGTTGCAATCAGAACTTGCGTCAAGCTTTACCGACGGAAGGACTGCTGCAGCTCAGCTGCGTCACCGGGAGTGCGGCGACCGTAAACCTACCTCGACAGAACAACTCTTGCGGCCGCGCCTCAGAATCCGATCTCGGCTGCCGTCGGCGGGTTGGCCCCTGCCCGCGATACAGTTACGGCAGCCGCCTTCGCACCCACAGTCAGCGCGTCGCGTACCGCCTCTTCCGAGAGCGTTGCGACCTTTTCCTTGGTCAGCAGACCCTGGCGCTTGAGCGAAGCGAGGATACCCGCATCAAACGTATCGCCGGCGCCGACAGTATCGACCACCTCGACCTTGTTCGAAGGCACCGAGACCTTGAAGTTTGCAGTATAGCCCGTCGCGCCCTCCGCGCCCTTGGTCAGCACCACGAGCTTGGCGCCGCGCGTCAGCCAATAGGCGGCGCGTTCGTCCTGGCTGCCCTGGAGATCGAACCAATCGAGGTCCTCGTCCGAGAATTTCAGGATGTCGGACATATCGGCCATGCGGGCAATGCGCGCCTGATGAGCCGCCTTGTCCTTGATGAAGCCGGGGCGGATGTTCGGGTCGAGCGAGATCACGCGGGTCTTGTGCTCGCGGGTCATCAGCGCCTCATAGGTCGAGCCGCAGGGTTCCGGGATCAGGCTGATCGCGCCGAAATGCAGGGCCTCGCAGCTGTCATCGAGCTTGGGCAGATCGGCTTCGGTAATCATCCGGCCTGCCGTGTTTTCGTCGTAGAAGGCATAGGATGCTTGGCCGTTGGTCAGCTTGACAAGGGCGATGGTGCAGGGTCGCGAGAGCGTGGCGCAATAGCTGAAATCGACGCCCGAAGATTTCAGCGTGTCGCGCAGGATATCGCCCAGCATGTCATCGGACAGGCCGGTGAAGAAGCCGGTGTCGATGCCGAGGCGACCCAGGGCAATCGCCGTGTTGAAGATCGCGCCGCCGGCATAGGGCGCAAAGGCGCGCTCGCCGAGCGTGGTTTCGCGTGGCAACATATCGATCAGCGCTTCGCCGCAACACAGGATCATCTCGACCTCCCAGTTTTCTGTTTCAATCGATTTAAACCAAGTCGCACTGTATTTCCAGTGCGAGTGTGAGCATTTGCTCAGGCGAGCGACGAAACCCCGCCATTGCGGCCGGACCATTCGAGCGGGGCATCGAGGAAGGCCTCGACTTCCGACAGGGTCTTCTCGTCAAACAGCTTCTGGTCGCGGGCGACGGCCAGGACATTGCGCCAGGTGGCGATGTAGTGGAGCTTGACCTTGCCGTCGTCGAAACGCTGCTCGGCCTCCGGGAAGATGCCATAGAAGAAGAGCGCGATGCCATGGTCGACGACGCCGCCAGCAGCCCTGATGGCATCGATGAACTTGAACATGCTGCCGCCCGCCGTCGTCAGGTCCTCGATGACGAGAACGCGCGCCCCTTCCGGCATATGGCCCTCGATCTGTGCGTTGCGGCCATGGCCCTTGGGAGCCTTGCGGACGTAGATCATCGGCAGGCCGAGACGATCGGCAAGCAGGGCTGCGAAGGGGATGCCCGCCGTCTCGCCGCCGGCGATGCAGTCGAACTGCTCGAAGCCGGCATTGCGCATGAGCGTCGCTGCGGCAAAATCCATGACGGTTGAGCGCACGCGCGGATAGGAGAGGAGCTTGCGGCAATCGATATAGACGGGGCTCCGCATACCCGAGGAAAGCTTGTAGGGCTCGGCCGCATTGAAATGCACCGCCTTGATCTCCCACAGCATCTTCGCCACGAGTTCTGCCATGACGGCCGGGTCGGTGAAGGGGGTCTGGATCATCGGGCGCTCCTGTCTGTCTTGTTGCTTCGGCAATAGCAGCTAGCCGGGCGACCCGCCAGATGGGCGTGGCATGGAACAATCGGCCTCGACAGATCTTTACGGCTCACCATCCACGAAGGACAGATATCCATGGACAACACGCTCGTCATCCAGCCGCTCGTCGCCCTCATCGCCGGCATTCTGATACTCATCATGCCGCGCCTTTTGAATTATGTGGTCGCGCTCTATCTTATCGTGATCGGCGTGCTTGGCCTCTGGCCGCAGCTTGGCTCGCTCGGAGCCTGACGCAGGTTGTTTCAACCTACCCCACACATGAACAAATGCCTCGCTTTATCAGCGAGGCATTTTTGGTTCAGGCGACGTCCCAGTGCAGCGGGAATTTTGGATTGAAGACCGTCACCGACCCGGCGCCCGTGAAGATCTTGCCCGGAAACTCGACCGGCTCATGGCGCTTGACGAGGGTGATGGTCTCCTCGTTTGCGGGCAGGCCATACCAGGCCGGCCCGTTCAACGAGGTAAAGGCCTCGAGCTTGTCCAGCGCGTTCTCCTGTTCGAAAACATGGGCGAGGCAGCTCATGGTATTGATCGAGGTGTAGATGCCGGCACAGCCGCAGGCGCATTCTTTCAACGGATCGACATGCGGCGCGCTGTCGGTACCGAGGAAGAACCTCGCATCGCCAGAGACAGCCGCCTTGCGGAGTGCCTGGCGATGGTTCTCGCGCTTGGCGACCGGCAGGCAGTAATAATGCGGCTGGATGCCGCCGACGAGAATGTCGTTGCGGTTGATGATCAGGTGATGCGTGGTGATCGAGCCGGCGAGATTGCGATCGGCCGATCGGATATACTGGATACCGTCCTCAGTGGTCACATGCTCCATCGTGACCTTCAGTTCCGGCAGGCGCTTGCGGAGCGGCTCGAGAACCGTGTCGATAAAGACCTTTTCACGGTCGAAGATGTCGACTTCGGGCGTCGTTACCTCGCCGTGAACGCAGAGGGGAAGCCCAACCTTGGCCATGCGCTCGAGCACCGGCATGGCCTTTTCCATGTCGCGCACACCGCCATGAGAGTTCGTCGTCGCACCTGCGGGATAGAGCTTCACCGCCGTGATCAGGCCCGAGCGCTTGCCCTCCTCCACGTCATCAGGATTGGTGTGTTCCGTGAGATAGAGCGTCATCAATGGCTCAAAGCGATCGCCCTCAGGCACCGCCTTCAGGATCCGCTCGCGATAGGCACGCGCGTCATCGGTCGTCACCACCGGCGGCACGAGATTCGGCATGATGATCGCACGGGCGAAGTGCCGGCTGGTGTCGCCGATCACGCCTTCCAGCATGGCGCCGTCACGCAGATGCAGATGCCAATCGTCGGGGCGGCGGATGGTGAGAGATGACATGGGGCGAGCCTCCGGCTTGACGAGAACTCGCCGCCCTTAGCATGTCCATCCCGCCGGATCAAAGGATCAGGCAACCCGTTCGTTCGCGGAAGCCACCGCCTTGTCGGCCTCCTCCATCTGCTCGCGGCGATCCTGCTCCATGATTGCCTGGATCCGCGGAAGCGCCCGCTCGAAGGCGGCCACACAATCCGGATCGAACTGGGTGCCGGCACGGCCGAGGATATGCTCGACCGTGCGCTCAAAGCTCCAGGCCGGCTTGTAGGGGCGTTCCGTCGTCAGCGCGTCGAAATTGTCGGCAACGCAGACGATGCGGCCGGAGATCGGGATCGCGGTTCCGACGAGCCGGTTCGGATAGCCCTGACCGTCCCAGCGCTCATGGTGGCTGGCGGCAATTTCCGAGGCCAGTTGCAGAAGTGATGAACGGGAGCGTCCGAGAATGTCGCTGCCAATTTCGGCATGAGACTGCATCTGGCGATATTCGGCTTCCGTCAAGCGGCCCTGTTTCAGAAGAACCGTATCGGGCATCGCGACCTTGCCGATGTCGTGCATTGGGGCCGCGAGCCGAATGTCGTGGCAGACATGGCTCGGCAGTCCCAGTTCGATCGCGATCGCTTCCGAATAGGCAGCGACACGCAATGTGTGGCGGGCCGTTTCCGGGTCCTTGTATTCGGCAGCGAGCGTCAGGCGATGGATGATTTCCTGCTCGCGTTCACGCAGTTCGCCCACGGCACGTTCGACCTCACGGCGAAGCCACTCGGCCTGGTCGGCAAGCTGGCGACGGGCACGGGCGAGGCTGACGATGTTCTGCACGCGCGCCTGAAACTCGACGGGGTTCACCGGCTTGGTCAGAAAATCGATCGCACCGGCATTGAGAGCCGCCATGCGGGTCGTCATATCCTTGTCGGCGGTGACGAAGATCACCGGGACGTTGGCATATTTCTCGAAACGGACGATCTCCGTGTAGAGCTCCACCCCGTTATAGACCGGCATCTGGTAATCGATGATGGCAATGTCGAAATCGAGTTCCGGCAGGGCTGACAGCACAGCGTCGGGACTCGCAAAAGGCAGGGCTTCGCAGTGATCGAGCTTACCGACGAGCTTCGTCAGGAGCTTCAGATTGGTGCTGTTGTCGTCCACCAACAAAATACGCATGAACGCCTCCGTGCTTCTCAGGCAACCAGTTTGAATTTCAGCGCGAGAATTTCCTCGCCCAGCATTTCGATATCCGCGGCCTCCGGTCTCTGGCTGCGCAGCGCATGGGCCTTTACGGCCAGATCATTGAGCCCGACATTCGAGGCCGCGCCCTTGATAGTATGCAGGACCCGGTCGATCTTCTCCGGATCGTTGCGACGAAGGGCCTCGTTCAGCTCGTCGAGCAGACCGGTCGCATCGTCGAAGAAGGACTCCACCAACTCCTGGAACACCTCTTCGCCCAGGGCATCCACCAGTTCGGCGTGACGCGCTTCGTCCAGCCCTTCGATGCCGAGGGCAGGCATGGCCTGAAGCGGGATTTCGGCAAGATCGAGCTCAGGCAATTCGAGCTTCTGGGGGGCGGTTGTCGTGGCCGCTGCCGGCACGCTTTCGCGGGCGGAAGACGTGGTATGGGCAATCATTTTCTTCAATCTCTCAAGTGTCACTGGCTTGGATTCAAATCCCTGCATGCCCGCTTCCAGGCAGCGGCGTCGGTCATCGTCGGAAGCGTTGGCGGTCATGGCGATGATCGGCGCATCAGCAGAGGGACCGCGCTCCGCGATGATCCGCTTCGTTGCCTCGATGCCGTCCATGACGGGCATCTGCATGTCCATCAGGATGAGGTCGAAGGCTTGTTCGCGAGAGATGGATACGGCTTCGGCACCGTCATTGGCGATCTCGACGTCCTGGCCCAGACGTGCCAGAAAACGGGTCGCGACGATCTGGTTGACCTTGTTGTCTTCGACCAACAGGATGCGGCAACGCGGCAGCGTCTCTTCGGCGACAACCTTTGCAGCAAGGCCGTTTGCCTCTTCGCGGGTGACCGGGACAACGCCCAGTTCGAACCAGAAGATCGAGCCGACACCGACCGTGCTGCTCATGCCGAGCTCGCCACCGAGCTTCTCGACGATCTGCTTACAGATGGTGAGGCCGAGACCGGTGCCGCCATAGCGACGACTGATTGAGGCATCGACCTGGGAAAAGGGCTTGAACAGCTTGTCGAGGCCAGCCTCATCGATGCCGATGCCCGTATCTTCCACCTCGAAGCGGATCATCAGCTTGCCTTCGCGGTAGAAGTCGCGCAGGCGCAGAGTGACTGTTCCCTGATGGGTGAACTTGACGGCATTCGACAGGAGATTGAGGAGAACCTGGCGCAGACGCGTCGGGTCGGTCTTGACGTAGAGCGCCTGCAGGGAATCCGGCAGGTCGAGGATCACCGTATTCTCGTGATCGTCGGCGCGGCCGCGGATGATGCTGACCGTGCTTTCGGCGAGCGCGCAAACGTCGAAGGCACGCTCCTCCAGCTCGAGCTTGCCGTGCTCGATCTTGGAGAAGTCGAGGATCTCGTTGATGATCTCGAGCAGCGCCTCGCCAGACGAGCGGATGGTTTTGACGCTCTGGATCGTGTCGTCGGGCAGCTCCGAGAGTTCGAGCAGTTCGGACATGCCGAGGATCGCGTTCAGCGGCGTACGGATCTCGTGGCCCATGGTGGCCATGAACTGCGACTTCGCGCGGTTGCCGGCATCGGCCGCTTCATAGGCCTCGCTCAATTGAGTCGCCATGACCTGCAATTCGTGGCTCGACTGACGGACCGAGCGAAGCTGTCGATTGAGCGTGACGACGAGGAAGACGACCGACACCATCAGCAGGGTCAGCATGACGGTGGAGGTTCGCTCCAGGTTGAGGATCGTTGACCGGCTATCGGCCCGCTCATGGCTGACACGGGTGTTAGTATACAGCAGGAAATCTTCTGCCACGCGCCCCATGGAAACCAGCGCCGCGTCGAGCTCTTCCAACTGTTCGGACGTGGGCACCGTCCCGGCCGCGTAGTCATCGAAAATCGGCTGGACCTTGCGGACACCTTCCGTCACGGCGGCGATGTAGCCGCGAATGTGTTCGTCGCCGGAAAAATAGGTGCCGAATTTTGCCTGATCGAGGATGGAGACGCGGGAATAGAGGATGTCGTAGCGCAGGGACAGTTCGTCGAGCAGCCGGGCATCCTGTGGATCGCCCTTTACGCCGGTCAGGCTATGATTGAACTGCCGCACTTCGCGGTCCAGTTGGTAGACGGACCAGAGCGAGTTTTCGCGGACGCCATCCTCCATGATCCGGTATTGGCGCGCGATATCGACGAAGAGCACCAGAAGCACGATCAGAAGCACCGCAGACACGGTCTGCAGGACGAAGGCAACAGTGCCTCCGCCTGCAAATTTCCGTGCTGTGGCGCCTGTCATTGTCACTGGCCGACCTCGATTTCCTTGATCTGCCAGACTGAGCGCGAGAAGTATTTCTCGTTGAACAGGTCTGCGTTGAGATCAAATGGATAGACCAACATCAGCGGACCCTTGTCGCGGACCGACATCGGCTTGCCGTCGAGCTTGGTTGCCAGGATGGTGTCGAGCTTGGCGTCTTCGGCCGGTACATCGGCGGCGTAGTCGTTCAGAGCACGGACCTTCAGGCTCGTGCCGGTCGCACCGACCGCAGCCAGGATCTCGCGCAGGAGCGGGCCTTCGAAGGTGACCTTGCCCGTCGTCCAGGGCGTTTCCATCTCGCCCTTGCGGCCTTTCAGCTTCTCCAGCATCGCCATGTCGAACTGAGCGGCATCACCGGCATTGGTATTGGAGATCTTGCCCGTCACGGTCAGCACGACCGGACCACTCGGCGCCTCCAGCGCGAGGGCCGCCGTTGCCGAGAGACCAATTGCAAGTATCGTAGCGATAATGCTCTTCATGGTGCAGCTCCTTCCGATCAGGCCGAACGCAGTTCAGGATGCACGGCGCCCGCGCCGAGGTGATCCGAAAGCAGCTTGCGGAACGCGACCGCTTCAACCGGCTTGTGCAGGAAGTCCGTGATACCGGCGGCTTTTGCTTCTTCGCGAAGACGCGGCTCGTCGTCCGCCGTCACCATCACCACAGGAACATCACGGTAACGGTCAATCAGGCGCACGGCCTTGACGAACTGAAGACCGGACATGCCCGGCAGCAGGTGGTCGACAATCAGCATTTCGAAATTCTCGGCATGACACAGCATCAGTGCCGTGTTGCCGTCGCCGGCGACCTTGATCTCCTCGACGGTGACCTTCCTTGCGAGATGCTTGATGATCATCGCATTGGTCGGATTGTCTTCGACAATTAGTATGGCCATTTCCAAAACCCCCATAAACACGCCCAGCCCGGGCTCCGTCAGCCTTCCAGGCCGGACGGGAACTGCGTTAACCTTTCATGGAGGAGTTGTATCAGGGGGAGGCTGAAATTCGCTGAACCAAACCGGTACAATTTTACCGATGGCACATTTAATTAGAACTTAAGAATTTTCGCAGGCTCGACTATGCCTTGAGCCAAACAGGTTCAGAACGTGTCGAAGGTGAAATCGGCCGTCCGACTGCGTTCGATGACCAGCCTACCGTTGGGCAAATCATTGCTTTTCACTTTCGCATCGATCTGTGCCGGTGTGAGACCATAATGGGTCCAGCGCGCCACGAGCCTACGCTCGAGTTCTTCGATCGACGGCGCGACCATGACGGTGAGGTCGAAGAGGTCCGCCAGGCTCGCCCAGCGTCCTTGCTCCAGCAGCAGATAATTGCCCTCGGCAATGACGATGCGATCTTCCGCTGCAATGCACCGCGCGGCGGCGATGGCGAGTTCGCGGTCACGATCGAAGACGGGCGTAAAGACTTCGCCGCCGGCCTTTATGGCCCTGAGGAGATCGTCCAGGCCCCTGATGTCAAAGGTATGCGGAGCGCCCTTGCGCGCGATGTCACCGCGCTCTTCAAGGATCGCATTGTCGAGGTGGAAGCCATCCATTGGCAGGACCGCGCTGCGGTGGCCCCTCTCCGTCAGAGTTTCATGCAGGCGATCCGCCAGCGTCGACTTTCCCGCACCAGGCGGTCCGGCGACGCCGACGAGCAAGCGGGCACCATCCTGCGCCCGCCGCTCGATCTCGGTGATCAGATCATCCAGCACCGGCGTCATGCGGCGCGCTCGACCTCTGGGGCCGGACGGGCGCCAGTCATGAAGGCGACGGCATCCGACATGGTATAGTCCTTCGGATTGATGACGCAGAGACGCTTTCCGAGGCGGTGAACATGGATGCGATCGGCCACCTCGAAGACATGCGGCATGTTGTGGCTGATCAGTACGATCGGCAGGCCGCGCGAGCGGACGTCAAGGATCAGTTCGAGCACCTTGCGGCTCTCCTTGACCCCGAGTGCGGCCGTCGGCTCATCGAGGATGATCACTTTCGAGCCAAAGGCCGCCGCACGCGCGACTGCCACACCCTGGCGCTGGCCGCCCGAGAGCGTCTCCACCGCCTGGTTGATGTTCTGGATGGTCATCAGGCCGAGTTCGGAGAGCTTGTCGCGGGCGATCTTCTCCATTGCAGGCCGGTCCAGCTTGCGGAACAGACTGCCCATGACGCCCGGCTTGCGAAGTTCGCGACCGAGGAACATGTTGTCCGCAATCGAGAGCGCCGGCGACAGAGCGAGGTTCTGGTACACGGTCTCGATGCCGGCATTGCGCGCATCGATCGGCGAACGGAAGTTGATCTGCTTGCCTTCGAGCCTGATCTCGCCCTCATCAGGCGAAACGGCACCGGAGATCGCCTTGATCAACGAAGACTTGCCGGCCCCGTTGTCGCCGATGACGGCGAGGATTTCGCCTGGATAGAGATCGAAGTCTGCCTGATCGAGGGCGGTAACGCGACCGTAACGCTTGACCAGGCCGCGGGCTGTGAGAATGGGTTCCTGGGTCATCAGCCTGCTACCTTTCTGATCCACTGGTCGATTGCCACGGCGGCGATGATGAGAACGCCGATCAAGAGATAGGTCCATTGCGGGTCCGTGCCGATCAGGCGCAGGCCGAGCTGGAAGACACCAACGATCAGCGCGCCGAAGATCATGCCGAGGATCGAGCCACGCCCGCCAAAGAGCGAAATGCCGCCGATCACCACGGCCGTGATGGATTCGATATTGGCAAACTGTCCGGCGGTCGGGGAAACCGAGCCGATTCGGCCGATCAAGGCCCAGCCGGCGAGCGCGCAGATGAGGCCGGACAGCGTGTATACGGAGATCAGCATGCGCTTGACGTTGACGCCTGCGAGTTCCGCCGCATCCGGATCGTCACCGACCGCATAGACGTGGCGGCCCCAGGCGGTGTGGTTCAGCACGTACCAGAGGAGTGCAACGAGGAGCACCATGGCGATAACGCCATAGGTCAGCACCGCGCCACCCATGCGGATGTTCTCGCCGAAGAACTTGAGGATCGGCGCGTTGGCGTCGATGTCCTGGCTGCGGATCGTCTCGTTGGCGGAATAGAGGAAGTTGGTGGCGAGCACGATCTGCCACATGCCGAGTGTGACAATGAAGGGCGGCAGCTTCATGCGCGCCACGAGCACGCCGTTGATGAAGCCACAGAAGGCGCCGACGCCAAGACCGCAGATCACAGCCAGCTCGGGAGGAAGGCCGTAGCGGAAGGCAAACTGACCCATGACGACCGAGGAGAGCACCATGATGGCGCCGACCGAGAGATCGATACCCTTCGTCAGGATGACCAGCGTCTGCGCCGCTCCGACGATACCGACGATGGCGACCTGCTGGAGAATGAGGGTCAGCGTGAAGGCGGAGAAGAACTTGCCGCCGAGAATAATGCCGAAGACGGCGATCGACAGCACAAGCACGATGAGCGCTACGGCTGCCGGGCTCGAATGCAGGAAATGCTGGAAGCGCTCGAGGGCACTCTTTTCGTGACGGTCGAACGAGGCGACTTCGGTCGAACTCGACGTTAGGACCTTCTCAAATTCCTGCGGGGTCCGCGTCTCGGGATTGGCCGGCTGCATGGGTCATCCTCCCTGCCGTTGGTCTAGTATTCTACATGAAGGATACGCCCGGCCTGCCGCCGCGCAAAGGCCGGGCGTTGCGCCTGGCGGCGGGAGACGGACTCCCGCCGACGTTTCAGTTCAGGCGCAGGAGTTCGATCAGCCCCAGCACTTCTCGGTGCCGACCTTGGTGTCGATCGACTCGACGCCAGCTGCCGGCTTGTCGGTGACGAGAGCGACACCCGTGTCGAAGAAGTTCTTGCCTTCGGTGGCAGCCGGCTTTTCGCCGGTGTCTGCGAACTTCTTGATCGCCTCGATGCCGAGCGATGCCATCAGCAGCGGATACTGCTGCGAAGTCGCACCGATGACGCCTTCGGCGACATTCTTGACGCCCGGGCAACCGCCGTCGACCGACACGATCAGCACGTCACCTTCCTTGCCAACGGCCTTCAGCGCTTCATAGGCGCCGGCAGCTGCAGGTTCGTTGATGGTGTGAACGACGTTGATGGACGGATCCTTCTGGAGAAGGTTTTCCATGGCGGTGCGTCCGCCTTCTTCGTTGCCGTTGGTGATGTCGTGGCCAACGATGCGCGGATCGGTTTCGTCGCCGATCTTGTTGATGTCGACGGTGTCGATGCCGAAGCCCTTCATGAAGCCCTGGTTACGCAGGACGTCGACCGACGGCTGCGAAGGGGTGAGGTTCAGGAAGGCGATCTTGGCGTCCTTGGCAGCGTCACCGAGGGTTGCAGCAGCCCACTTGCCGATCAGTTCGCCAGCGAGAAGGTTGTCGGTCGCGAAGGTCATGTCGGCGGAGTCGATCGGCTCCAGCGGCGTGTCGAGGGCGATGACGAGGAGTCCTGCGTCACGGGCCTTCTGGACGGCCGGAACGATGCCCTGCGTGTCGGATGCGGTAAGCAGGATGCCCTTTGCGCCATCGGCAATGCAGGTTTCGATGGCGGCAACCTGGCTTTCCGAATCGCCGTCGATCTTACCGGCATAGGACTTCAGGCTCACGCCGAGTTCGGCGGCCTTGGCGGTCGCGCCTTCCTTCATCTTGACGAAGAAGGGGTTGGTGTCGGTCTTGGTGATGAGGCAGGCAGAAACGTCGGCTGCCTGCGCCGGGGCGGCGAAAACAACGCCGAGGGCCAGGGTCGACAGGGCAGCAGTGATCAGAGACTTTTTCATTTGGTAATCCTCCCGAATGGTGTCGGCCAGCTCCTCCGGCCGCAGCGTGTCGGCACGGATCACCCTCCGGCGATCCGATCGGCTGCCATCAGGCATCCACTCCTCCACGGGCCCATTTAGAACATGAGGAGATTTCAGCTGTCAATAAATAAATCCAGTTGAATTATTAAATCGGTGTGACATTCTGCGAGCGCTTTCGTAAAAGGAAGCGGTCGGGAGGAGCGGCCTTCAGTGTCACAGGATGATCATGCACGACTGGCGGATCCGGCGCCCAGGGTGAGCGCCGGCGGCGGCTCGAACCAGGTGCGCGTGCGCGCCTATAACGAGCGGCTGGTGCTGTCACTGGTTCGGCAGAATCCCGGCTGTTCGAAGGCCGACATCGCACGCCTCACCGGCCTTTCCGCCCAGACCGTCTCGGTCATCATGCGCTCGCTCGAAAGCGACGAACTCTTGATGCGCGGCGAACCGATCCGCGGCCGCGTCGGCCAGCCATCGGTCCCGATGTTCATCAATCCGGAGGCGGTCTTCTCCTTCGGCGTGAAGATCGGTCGTCGAAGCGCCGACCTCGTGCTGATGGATTTCGCCGGCACGATTCGGGAGCAACGCCACCGCACCTATCGCTACCCCCACCCCGACCACCTCCTGCCCTTCATCTGTGACGGCATCGCCGCCATGGAAGCGGAAATGGACGAAACGATGCGGGCGCGCATTGCCGGAATCGGCATTGCCGCACCCTTCGAACTCTGGAACTGGGCCGAGGAAGTCGGCGCACCGGAAGGGGCGATGGATATCTGGCGCAGGGTCGACCTGCAGGTCGAGGTACAGACGCGCATGGCGCATCCCGTCTATCTGCGCAACGACGCGACCAGTGCCTGCGGGGCAGAACTGGTGTTTGGCGCAGGCCAGCGCTATCCGGATTTCGTCTACTTCTATATCGGCTCGTTCATTGGCGGCGGCATCGTCGTCAATTCGTCTCTCTTTGTCGGCCGAACCGGGACCGCCGGGGCCATCGGCCCCCTGCCCGTTCGTGACAAGCACGGCCAGACGCGCCAGCTTCTCGACATCGCCTCGATCTTCGTTCTCGAGAACCTGCTGCGAGAGCGTGGGCTCGATCCCCAGCCGCTCTGGTATGCGGCGGAAGAATGGATCGACTTCGGCGAGCCGCTGGAGATCTGGATTCAGGATACGGCCGCAGCGCTGGCCCAGGCCGTCATCGCGGCCGCATCAATCATCGACTTTGCCGCCGCGATCATCGACGGCGGCTTCCCGGCCTGGGTTCGCCATCGCCTGGTCAAGGCCACCATCGAGGCGATGAACCGCCTCGACCTGCAGGGCGTCGTCATTCCCGACATCGTCGAGGGCGAGGTCGGAGATCAGGCCCGCGCCATCGGCGGCGCAAGCCTGCCGATCTTCGACCGCTATCTCATCGATCAAACCGTGTTGTTCAAGGATACCACCCATGCTGAAGGGCATTGATCCCCTCCTGAGTCCCGAGCTTCTTGCCACCCTGCGCGCGATGGGTCACGGCGACGAGATCGCCATCGTCGACGGCAACTACCCGGCGCTCGAACACGCACGACGGCTGGTTCGCCTGGATGGCCATCACCTCGTGCCCGTGCTGAACGCGATCCTCAGCGTCATGCCGATCGACGATTTCGTGCCGGAGGCGATCTTTCGGTCTGTCGTCGGCGGCAAGCCCGACCAGATCGACCCGGTGCATCAGGAAATCATCGATTGCTGCGCCCGCCACGAACCAAAGGTAGCGGTGACGAAGCTGATCGGTGCGGATTTCTACAACCGGGTGAAGGCCGCCCATACCGTCGTTCAGACGGGGGAGCCGCGGCTTTACGCCAATGTCATTCTGCGCAAGGGCGTTATCTACCCGTAAGCCTCAGCCTTCGAGGGCGCGCGAGATCCGGCGGGACAATTCCACAGGGTTCTTCAGAACGATGGCACGGCTGGTGCGCTCCACCAGCTGCTCGCGCGCCAGCCTCGACATTTCGCGCGACACCGTTTCGCGGCTGGCGCCGATATGTTCTGCCAATTCCGCATGCACCAGCGGCGGCGAAATGATGCGTTCGCGACCTCCGTCGTTGCGCACGCGCGAAAGCCTGAGCAGCGTGTTGTAAAGGCGGTGCTTGGTGTCGAGAAAGGACAGCTCCGACAAACGGTCGTTCATCGCCCGGATACGCTTCGACAGAAGCTGCAGCAGCGCCAGCGCGACATCCGATCTCTGCCGCAGGATGTCGAGAAAGACGATGCAGGGGATCACGGTCACTGTTGCGTCGCTGACAGCCATGAGGCTTGCGGATCGCGCCATGTCATCGATCGCCGACTGCTCGCCGAGGATGTCGCCGCGTTTGAAGCTGCCGAGAATGGCCTCCTTACCGACGGAGAAGCGCAGCACCGCGCGGATCTCGCCCGTCTGTACGATGAAGACGTCCTTGGACATATCCTCGAAGTCGACCAGACTTTCGCCGGCACTCAGCGTGCGAGAATGGCAGCGCAAAAGCCACTCGCGGTCCTCTTCCGGCGTAAGACCAGAAAAAATGGCACATCCGCGCAGTGTCGGAAGCGTGGTTGCCGGAAGCGGCAGGGCGGAGCCTGTCGTAGCGTTTGCTTTCATTTACGGATTACTTGTCGCGTTCATGACGATGGAGCTTACTTATTCGCCGGCATTCATGCTTAGCAAGATGTCGAAATCCAAGACCCTTACAATTCGGCTACCGCAGAGCATCGAATTTCATTCAATTTGAAACAATGCAGAAACCGGTGCGCAAGAGTCAACCGATGGAGCCGGAGGACGGTCCCCAGACGTCGGTGAGCGCAAAACCCCGCTCGAAGGGATCGAAGGGGTCAAGCGCCACCTGATGCAGACCGAAGGTGAAGCCGCGACCGCTGATGGTAGGGATAACAGCGGGACGTCCGGCCACCTCCGACAGGGCCGAGAGTCCGACCTCGAATTCGGAGCCGATGATCGACCGAGACAGCATCACGTCGCCAACCTTCGCCTTGCCACGCGCATGGAGCGTCGCAAGATTTGCGGAGTTGCCGGTGCCACAGGGCGAGCGATCGACGCGCCCCGGCCACATCGTGGTGCAGGTGCGGATCGCACCGTCAGGATCGACATCACGGAACATCACATAGGCCACGCCCGAGATCGCGGGTATCTCGGGATGGACCACCGGGATCTTGCGATTGATCTCTTCCTTCAGGATCATGCCGGCCTCGACCAGTGCCCGCGCATTGCCTTTCTCGATCGTCAAACCGACCTGGCCCACATCGACAAGTGCATAGAAGATGCCGCCATAGCTCAGATCGAAGGTGATGCGACCCCATTGTTCGGTGTCGAGCGTCACATCCAGTTCGTGTACGAAGGACGGCACCATGGTGAGCTTAACGCGCTCGCAGCGCCCGTCACGGCAGGTCGCGGTCGCCTTGACGAGGCCGGCTGCCGTTTCCAGCATGACGATCGTCTCGGGCTCCTGCATCTCGACCATACCGCTTTCCAGAAGCGCCGTCGTCACGCAGATCGAGTTGGAGCCGGAGCTCGCATGGGCCTGGTCGGGCTGGAGAATGACGAAGGCGGCATCGGCGGAGGGGGTCTTCGGCGGCAGCAGCAGGTTGACGGAACCGATCGGCGCGCCGCGCGGCTCAAGCACCAGCATGCGTCTCAGCGCCTCGCCCTTGGGATCGGTGTTCAGCCAAAGCAATTGCTCCGCCACCGTCTCACCCGGGATCTTCGGCACGCCACCGACGGCAACCTTTCCGATTTCACCCTCGGCGTGAACGTCGAGCAATTGAAGAGTGCGCTTCCATCTCATGTCATTACCCCATGCCGGTCGACCAACCCGCCGCGAAAACGGGCCCCTGCCCTTCAAGAGCACAAGCTTATGCGACATCTCAAGGGGATACATCACAGGTGGCGACCTGCAACGTTGCCGGCGCCGTGTTAAATCAGGGGAACGAGATATCCAAGTGCTTTTATTGCGTGTTTGTGAAAACGGCTTTGGTGATCGCCCGGGAGTAAGCCGCACGGAGATTCACGGGAATGAGCTTGCCCCTTGGTCAGCTGACGCCGACGATCATGCCATCATGAAAGGAAAAGGAATGGCGCACCCGAAAGGATTCGAACCTCTGACCCCCAGATTCGTAGTCTGGTGCTCTATCCAGCTGAGCTACGGGTGCTTGCCAAAACCGACTGTGCGTCGGCGTGTGGCGATCCTCTAAAACGGGACGATCAGGATTGCAAGCGCCCATTTGAAAAAAGAGTCATTTTCCTGTCACGTGCCTTGCCGTGCGACCTTACGCGCGCGCGCGCCAATCGTCGAGAGCCACTGGCCTGTCGGGGATTTCGACGCGGAACATGGTGCCGGGACCCGGCTTTTCCACAAGGGCGATTGTTCCGCCATGGGCGATCACAAGCTCTCGGGCAATCGCAAGGCCGAGGCCCGTGCCGCCGGAACGTGCCGAACCCCGGAAGGCGGTGAACAGGTTTTCCCGTGCCTTGCGCGGCATGCCAGGACCTGTGTCGTCGATGACGATGGCCACAACCGATCCGGTTCGCTGTGCGGATACGGTGATGCGGCGGACGTGCTCGGGATCATCTGGCGTGAAGGTGGCCAGCGCCTGAATCGCGTTGCGGCAGATATTGTGAATGACGCGGAAGAGCTGTTCGCTATCGGCATCCACTTCGATATCGACGCCGACATTGTCGATGAATTCGATGCCCGCCTCGTGGCTCAGGTGCAAGAGATCCCGAACCTCCTGGCAGACTTCCGACAAAAGGAAGCGGCGACGGCGCGGCTCAGCTTCCGAGGTCTGGCCATAGGAGAGAACCTCGCTGGTGTAACCGACGGCGCGATCGATGGTGCGCAAGAGCTTGGGGGCAAAGCTCTTCACCAGGGGATCATCGACATCGACCAGGCGGTCGGACATCAGCTGGGCCGAGGCCAGGATGTTGCGCATGTCGTGATTGATCTTGGAGACGGCGAGACCGAGGTCGGCGAGCGTCTTCTGCTGGCGCAGCGTCTTCTGCAATTGGTCCTGCATCCGTGAAAGATGACGCCCCGCGACCGCGATCTCGTCATTCCCGACGGTCGGCGGCAACACGCGGGCGGGATCTTCGGGATTTTCCGCAAACACCTGCATGCTGCGGGCCAGTCGCCGCACCGGCATGATCATCACGCGATTGATCGCCAGGAACATCAACACAGCAGCGATGACGGAAATAATCAAGGATACGAAGAGGATGTTGCGGGCATAGCCAAGCATGGCCTTGCGCAGCGGCGCTTCGTCCATGACGATCTCGACGGTGACATCACTGCCTTCCGCGATGGGCCCGTAGACGCGCAGCAGACGGTCGCCGCCAAAAATCAGCGTATAGAAGGCGTCGCGGATCGACCCGAGTTCCGAATAATCCGAGAGGTCGAAGGCGGCATCCACCTCGTTCGGCATCTCGGTCACGGCAAGCAGGCGCGAGGTACCATCCTTGCGAAGCACGATAGCCTTCGTTCCCGTGGTCGTCAGCGTATCTTCCTGGACGTTGCGCGGCAGTTCCAGTGGCTGTAGCCCGTCGATCACCACGCCGGCGGCAGCCGCCGTATTCAGCCGATCCTGCAGCCAGCGCTGGCGCATCGTCGCGACGGACGGCGCGAAGATCAGGATTTCGGCCAGCATGACAAAGGCGATCGTCAGCCACAGGAGTTTGCCGGAGAGCCCCCTGATCCGGGACGGCATGGCATACCCCTCGGAGAGGTCGGCCTGCAGATGACTGTCCTGCCGGTCGAACATCGGCCCTCATTCCTTGTCGTCCGTGTCTGTCGCGCAATTGTGACGCTGCCCAAAACGACGTGACGACGCCAGTGTAACGCGGTGTTTTCAATGCCTAGCACGCGCAAGCCGTGAAGAAACATGAAAGTTTGGTCATGTTCTTTCGCGGGGTTACCAACCTTAACGAAGGAAGCGGCGTGGCGGATGTGTGGCAAGGCGAGGTTTTTTCGCCTTCATTCGCAGGATAAAGGCATCACGGCGACCTGATTGACTCCTGCGCCCCCTGACACTATAAGCCGCGCACGTTCGGAAACAGGCGCCCGGCGGCGCTTACCCGTGCGACGAACCAAAACGCTGTTGCAATTTGCACATCCAAGAAGGGCCGCACCCCGCGGTATTAAATAAATGTCGAAGCGTACTTTCCAACCTTCCAAGCTTGTTCGCAAGCGCCGCCACGGCTTCCGTGCGCGTATGGCCACCAAGGGCGGCCGTCAGGTGCTCAACGCTCGCCGCGCTCGCGGCCGCGCCAAGCTTTCGGCCTAAGGCCGGATGAGCCCGACGAGACTGACGGGCCCATGACGTCCACGGACTCCAAGACATCTGTTGGCCGGCTCAAGAGCCGGCCTCAGTTCCTCGCCGTCAGGCACGGCGAAGCGCGCAAGGGTCGCACCTTCCTGCTGGAGGTTCTCGACCGCAAGGATGACGCGCCGCCCCGCGTGGGCTTCACGGTCACCAAGAAACATGGCAATGCAGTGGAACGTAACCGCATGCGGCGCAGGCTGAAAGAAGCCGTGCGACTGAATGCGGCGTTTGCAATGCAGCCGGGACACGACTATGTCATTGTCGCCCGGCGCGAGGTACTGGATGTGCCTTTCGATCAATTGTCCCGGCAATTGATCCTGCGCATCGAAAACCGCCAGACGAATAACTCCCGGTCAAACAAGACCGCTCCCAGGAAAGAGTGATGCAGAACAACCGCAACTATTTCATCGCGATTGCCTTATCGGTGGTGATCGTACTCGCCTGGCAGTTCTTCTATATGAACCCGCGTATCGAGGCCCAGCGTCAGGCTCAGGAGGCGCAGATCGCCCAGCAGCAGGCACAGGCCGAGCAGCAGGCAACGAACCCAACCGCCACTGTTGACGGCAGCTTGCCGGCGGGAGGGGTCACAAATCCGGAAGCAAGCCGCGATGCCGCCGTTGCCACAACTGCACGCATTGCCATCGAAACCCAGGACCTCGAAGGTTCCATCAACCTGACCGGCGCTCGCTTCGACGATCTGAAACTCCGGCAGTATCGCGAGACCGTCGACCCGACGAGCCCGATCGTCACGCTCTTCAACCCTGCCGAAACGCGTGATGCCTATTTCGCCGAACTCGGCTTCATCGCCGGTGAGAATGCCGGATCGGTTCCGGGTCCGAACACCGTCTGGACCGCGCCGGAAGGTGCCACGCTCACGGAAGCGACACCGGTGACGCTGACCTACACGAACGAGGCCGGCCTCACCTTCACCCGCACCATCTCGGTCGACGAACACTATATGTTCACCGTCGAGGACCAGATCGTCAACAATGGCGCTGCCTCCGCAAGCCTCGCGCCTTACGGCCGCGTTACCCGCTACAACAAGCCGAGCACGCCTTCGATCTTCGTTCTGCATGAAGGCTTCCTCGGCGTTCTCGGCGCCGAAGGCAGCCTGGTCGAGCACGACTATTCGGATGTCGAAGAAGCCGCGATCACCAATGCCAAGGCGACCGGCGGCTGGCTCGGGATCACCGACAAGTACTGGGCCGCATCGCTGATCCCGCAGCAGACCCTGCCTTACGAATCGCGCTTCTCCTACTTCACCGACGGTCAGGCCCGTTTCCAGGCCGACTACAAGAACGATGCCGTGAGCATTCCGGCCGGCCAGAGCACCTCGGTCAAGACCCTGCTGTTCGCGGGAGCCAAGCAGGTTCCGGTCATCGACAGCTATCAGGAAAGCCTCGGCATTCCGAAGTTCGACCTGATGATCGACTGGGGCTGGTTTTACTTCATCACCAAGCCAATGTTCCACCTGATGGACTACTTCTTCCATCTCGTCGGCAATTTCGGCGTAGCCATCTTGCTCACCACCATCGTCGTCAAGCTGCTGTTCTTCCCGCTCGCCAACAAGCAGTACGCCTCCATGGCCAACATGAAGCGTGTGCAGCCGAAGCTCGAAGAACTGAAGACCAAGTATGCCGACGACCGCATGGGTCTGCAGCAGGCGATGATGGCGCTTTACAAGGAAGAGAAGATCAATCCAGTGGCCGGCTGCTGGCCGGTGCTCCTGCAGATCCCGGTCTTCTTCGCGCTCTACAAGGTCATCTACGTCACGATCGAGATGCGTCATGCGCCGTTCTTCGGCTGGATCCAAGATCTCTCCGCTCCCGATCCGACGAGCCTCTTCAATCTGTTCGGGCTGCTGCCCTTCACCCCTCCGCTCTTCCTGATGATCGGCGTCTGGCCGCTGATCATGGGTGTGACCATGTGGGTCCAGATGCGCATGAATCCGACGCCGCCGGATCCGACCCAGGCGATGCTGTTCAACTGGATGCCCGTTATCTTCACCTTCATGCTCGGCACGTTCCCGGCTGGCCTCGTGATCTACTGGGCGTGGAACAACACGCTGTCGATCCTGCAGCAGGCCTTGATCATGAAACGTCACGGCGTGGAGATCGAACTGTTCAAGAACATCGCCAATACGTTCCGCCGGAAACCGGCCCAGACCAAGTGACGATCAAAAGCCCCGGCCAAGCCGGGGCTTTTTCTATGGTGATCGAGATTCAGGCCCATGGCAGACATATCCTCCTCCGCACAACGCTCCTGGCTTGGCATTGCTCTCGTTGCCGGCTCGGCAGTCGCCTGGAGCTATGGCGGTGCTATCCAGCGATTCATCGGCGTGGAGGACGGCTGGACGATCGTGTTCTGGCGCTGCCTGTTCGCTGGCCTTTTTCTCCTTGCCTTCATGCTGATCCGTGACCGGATCGATGGCACGATCCGCCTGTTCCGCGCCATGGGCTGGCCGGGCTTCTGCATCGCCGTCGGTTTTGCCCTCGTCTCGACCTTCTTCGTGCTTGCCGTCACCATGACACCGGTAGCCAATGTCGTGCTGTTCATGGCATCCATCCCGCTGTTTGCAGCCCTTCTCGCGCGCGTCGTGCTCGGGGAACCGATCACGCCGGTCACCTGGGGTGCCATCGGTGCGGTCATCCTCGGTGTGGGAATCATGGTCTCGTCCTCGATCGGCGAAGGTGGCTCGATCCTCGGACTGGCGCTTGCTGCGGCGATCCCGGCAATCTTCGCCTGCATGACAGTGCTGACCCGCCGCTATCCCGGCATCCGCATGACGCCGGCTGCCTGCGGCGGCTCCTTCATCGCCTGCGCTATCGCAGCAAGCCAGGCCGGCGCCTTTGCCGTCGGCTTCCAGGACCTCACCTTGCTCTTTTGCTTCGGCGCCCTCAATCTCGGGCTCGGCATGGCGCTCTACGTCACCGGTGCCCGGATGATCCCCTCGGCACTCGCGGCGCTTCTCGGCACCGCCGAGATGATCCTTGCGCCTGTCTGGATGGTCCTTCTGCATAACGAGATCCCGTCGGGGCGCACGATCATCGGCGGCGCGCTCGTCATGGCCGCCCTGTTCACCTATCTGATCAGCCATGCGCGGCAGGCCTCGCGTCCGGTCCCGACCGCGGCTGCTTGACTTTCCGGGCCAAAACCGGGATCTGTCCCGCTTACGAAAGGCCAGCCCATGACCGAAATACACGACAAACCCGACCAGCCGCTTTTCGGCCGCCCCTGGATCTTCATCCGCGGCGTGCCGTCGATGGAATTCCTGCCGCCAGAAGGGCCGCTTGAAGTGGCCTTTGCCGGACGCTCGAATGTCGGCAAGTCGTCGCTGATCAATGCGCTCGTCGGCCAGAAAGGCCTGGCTCGCACCTCGAACACGCCCGGTCGCACGCAGGAACTCAACTATTTCGTGCCCGACGGCTATTCCGGCGGGGCAGGCGACCTGCCGCCGATGGCGCTCGTCGACATGCCCGGCTACGGCTATGCGCAGGCGCCGAAGGAACATGTCGATGCCTGGACGAAGCTCGTCTTCGATTATCTTCGGGGTCGCGCGACGCTGAAGCGCGTCTATGTGCTGATCGACAGCCGTCACGGCATCAAGAAGAACGATGACGAGGTGCTTTCGCTGCTCGACAAGGCCGCCGTCTCTTACCAGATCGTGCTGACCAAGACCGACAAGATCAAGGCCCCAGGTGTCGTGAAGCTGATTGCGGAGACGCAGGAAAAGATCAAGAAGCGCCCCGCAGCCTTCCCTGTCGTGCTTTCGACATCTTCTGAAAAAGGTGATGGCCTCGACCAATTGCGCGGGGCAATCAGCGAGGCCATCGGTCGGAGCCTTTGACGCTCAGGCTCCGATCAGATCGGCCCGATCAGGCGGTGACCGGGTCGAACCGTATTCCTTACATCTTCGGCAGGATCACCGCGTCGACGACGTGAATGACGCCGTTCGACTGCTTGACGTCCGCGATGGTCACGGTCGAGACGCCGCCGTTTTCGTCGGTCAGCGTCACCTTGCCGTCGGCCGCCTTGCCCTTCAGGACACAGCCGCCGACGGTCGCGACATCGGCTTCACCGCCATTGTCGGAGATCATCTTGACGAGGGCTTCCGCCATCACTTCCGACGCCACGACGTGGCAGGTCAGGACCTTGGTGAGCTGTTCCTTGTTCTCAGGTTTCAGCAGCGTGTCGACCGTGCCGGCCGGCAGCTTGGCGAAGGCCTCGTTGGTCGGAGCGAAGACGGTGAACGGACCGGCGCCCGAAAGGGTTTCAACGAGACCGGCTGCCTGGACGGCGGCAACGAGCGTCGTGTGATCCTGCGAGTTGACGGCGTTTTCGACGATGTTCCTGGTTTCGAGCATTTCACCACCGCCGACCATCGGATTGGCGGCATAGGCTGCGGCAGCCCCTGCCAGGATGGCTGCGGAGAATGCGAGCGGGCGAAGAGCGGTCTTGAACATTGAAGGTATCCTCTTATCCTTGGTGTTCACGATCGTGTCCCAGCGGTTCGGGCGGGACATCGGGGCATTCCTCAGCGGGAACACCACCAAGGACGGCGGGTTGTCCAAAGAAGTTTCAGGCGGCCCGAAAAAATCGACCGCCTGAAAACAATCCATTGAATTCGTGAGGGAATTTCTTCGTCAGGGACGAACTTTGCCGAGCGCCACGACAGGCCCGGTGGCTTGCCCGGTCGGCGATCCGCCGAAAGGCTCTAGGCTGACGGCCAGCACGACGCCTTCGGTCAGGCGGGCGCGCAGATCCTCGGGAACGTCGAGTTCGCCTTGCCCGGTCTGCGGCAGCACGCCGAGCGAGATCGGCGCCTGTTCACCTTCGACGAGCCACAGTTCAAGGGACTTCTCATCTGAACCACCGCTTGCGACGGGGGTGACAGCGAGGCGGCCCGAGTTCCCGTCGTAGCGTGCATGCAGGGCAATCGCCTGGTTCTCGCCAGCGAGTTCGGCGGTCAGCGCCGCCTGCGGCTTCGGACGCATGCGTTCTGCATAATCGAGCCCGAACACTAGACCGAGTGCCGCAATGGAAGCAAAGCTCAGGCCCCGCCAGAGTACCAGCGAATTCCACAGGCTGCCCTTTACCGCCGCGACCGCGGCAGGAGACGCAAACAGCCGATCCTCGATCTTCGAAAACAGCTGATCCGGCGGTGTAGCCTCGGCGTAATCGTCGTTGAACTGGATGAGGTTCTCTTCCCAGCGCTTGACCATGGCGGCGAACTGTCGATCGTGGCGCAGGCGCGCGTCCACCTTCTGACGCTCAGTTCCGCTCAGGACACCGAGGACATATTCGCCCGCGAGAACTTCATCTCGCGACCGGTCTCCCTTGCTTTGGTCAGGCGTGCTCATCCATGCACTCTCTCAGTTTCAAAAGGCTGCGCCGCAGCCATGTGCGCATCGTGTTCAACGGAACGGCGAAATGATCCGCCAGCTCCTGGTAGGACAGCCCCTCGACATAGGCCTGGCGAACGGCGAGCGCCCGATCAGGATCCAATGCCTCCAGGCAGGTGTCAATGCGGCCGCCCTCGGATCTGAGCACCGCATGCTCTTCTGGATCGGGCGCCAGATCGGCAATATCGGCCGCAGCTTCGATGTCTTCTCCTTCCGGCCGCCGTGCGCGCAGACGATCGATGCAATGGTAGCGGACGATCGCGCAGAGCCAGGGATAGGCATTGTCGCCCGCACCCGTATAGGTCCCGGCCTTGTGCCAGATCTTCACGAACACATCCTGGAGAGCCTCTTCAGCCTCTCCCCTGTCTTTCAGCATACGCAGACAGATGGCGAAAAGTTTCGCCGAAATGCGACCATAGAGCAGAGAAAAGGCGGCACGGTCCTTCAGCGCCACGCGGGCCAGCAAGCCGCCGATATCGTCGCGTTCCATGAAGCCCCCTGGTGCAGTTGGCCGAGATATAGAGCACCATTTTCAGCAGACAATGCGACGAGAAGAAGAAGCATGTCATGATGCGCCCATCATGGGTCGCTTATATTGCCGGACAATTATTCCCTCTGTCGTCCGGATGCGCTAAAAGGCCGCGATCCAGAACGAGGGTATCCGATGACGGCTTCCGAAAGCGAAACGCAGGCCAGGCTTCTCGCCCAGGCCCTGCCCTTCATGCAGCGCTATGAAAACAAGACCATCGTTGTGAAATACGGCGGTCATGCCATGGGCAATCCGGAGCTCGGCAAGGCATTCGCTGCCGATATCGCGCTTCTGAAGCAGTCCGGCGTCAACCCGATCGTCGTGCATGGCGGCGGCCCGCAAATCGGGGCGATGCTTGCCCGCATGGGCATCGAATCACGCTTCGAGAACGGTCTTCGCGTCACCGACCAGAAGACGGTCGAGATCGTCGAGATGGTGCTGGCCGGTTCGATCAACAAGGAAATCGTCGCGCTGATCAACCAGACCGGCGAATGGGCGATCGGGCTTTGCGGCAAGGACGGGAACATGGTCTTTGCCGAAAAGGCGCAGAAGAAGGTCCGCGATCCCGACAGCAATATCGAGCGCGTGCTCGACCTCGGCTTCGTCGGTGACGTCGTCGAAGTGGACCGCACCCTGCTCGACCTGCTTGCCCGCTCCGAAATGATCCCGGTCATCGCGCCGGTTGCGCCTGGCCGCGATGGCGCCACCTACAATATCAATGCGGACACCTTTGCCGGTGCAATTGCAGGCGCGCTCAATGCCTCGCGCCTGCTTTTCCTCACCGACGTGCCCGGCGTTCTCGACAAGGATGGCAAGCTGATCAAGGAACTGTCGGTCGCTGAAGCCCATGCGCTGATCAAGGACGGGACGATCTCAGGCGGCATGATCCCGAAGGTCGAGACCTGCATCGAAGCGATCCAGGCCGGCGTCCAGGGTGTGGTCATCTTGAACGGCAAGACCGCCCATTCCGTGCTGCTCGAACTCTTCACCGAGACGGGTGCGGGCACGCTGCTCGTTCCCTGACCCGGATCTCAACGCTGCCGGTCACTCGATCGGCAGCGGACGCTCCAGCTTCTCGCTTCCCGGTGTCACCGTGCGCATCAAGGCAACCGCGATCAGCACGATCGCATAGGCGACGAAGTTGTAGATGAGGCCGAGGCTCAGGCCTTCGGCATAAACCTCCTGTCCCGACATCCCCGCGGCGGCATTGCGCGCCAGATCCGAGAAGAAGATCTCGCTAACGATCGCAATGCCGAGCGCACTTCCTACCTGCTGGATGGCTTGAAGCGCGCCCGATCCGCCGCCCGCATCCTGCGGCGGCACGCCAGCCAGCACGAGCTGGAACATCGGCGCAATCGCGATGCCCATGCCAAGGCCGCTCAGAAGAAACCAGGGCAGGAGCGCCATGCGGTCAATGCTCTCTCCCAAGGTCTGAATCTCGGCACGCAAAAATCCCATGCCGATCATCACCATGACGACACCGGCCACCACGCGGATGCGCGGCGCAATACTACCGAGGCGGCCAGAGATGAGCGAGGCGACGAAGATGCCGACGGAAAAGGGCACGGTGGTCATGCCCGACTGCAGCGGGGTGAGGCCATAGCCTTGCTGCAGGAACATCGCGAAGATCAGGAAGAAGCCCGGGAGGGTCGAGAAGAAGGTCGCGGTCATCAGCGAGCCGATGACATAGTTGCGGTTTTTCATCAACGCGACGGGTAAAAGTTCCGGTGCCTTGATCCGGTGCTGGCGACGCTCCCAGAAGCCGAAAGCCACGCCAAAAGGAATGGCCATCGCGACCATCACGAAGCACCAAAGGGGCCAGCCGAAACCGCGTCCCTCGATCAGCGGGAAGATGATGCAAAAGATCGTCAGGGCAGCCAGAATGATGCCGACGAAATCGTTCTTCAGGCCGGGCTTGGGCGGAAGTGCCGGGATCAGACGCCAGCCGAGCAGGATGGTCATGATCCCGACTGGAATATTGATGAGAAAGATCGGCCGCCAGCCAAGTCCGAGTACATCGAGACTGATCAGCCACCCGCCAAGGATAGGGCCGGACACCGAAGCGAGGCCGGCGCTGAGGCCGAACAAGGAGAAGGCCGCAGCGCGCTCTTTCGGCGGGAACATCATCTGGGCAATCGCCAGCACCTGAGGCGTCATCACCGCAGCCCCCGCGCCCTGCAACAACCGCGCCACCACCAGCCAGCCGATATCGGGCGCGAGACCGCACAGCAGCGAGGCAAAGGTGAAGGCCGCCACGCCGACCAGAAAGACCTGCTTCTTGCCCCGGACATCACCGAGCCGGCCAAACGGCAACAACCCGAGCGCAAAGACCAGCACGTAGCCAGCGACCACCCATTCGATCTGGCTGGAGGTCGCGCCAAGCTCGGATTGCAGGCTCGGCAGCGCGACATTAACGATGGTGACATCGAGCAGGTTCATGAAGTTTGCCAGCATCATGACCGCCAGCGCCGTCCAGCGCTTGGGGTATGGCTGTTCGGCGTCGGCGCTGATCGTTGGTGACGCGGGTGTCTTGGTGTGCACTTTTGTCTCCCCGCCCTCGGCGCGCTTGTGCCGTCCGGTGTATCGCGCAGCGGGATGGGTCGCAACGGGGCAAGGGTGTCCGTCGTGGTGAGTCGGCCGTGGCGGCGTTCCTCTCCCCCTTGCGGGAGAGGATGGAAAATCGAAGGCTTAGGCGAGCGCAAGCCGCCTAAACTTCAGATTTTCCCAGAGAGGGGCAAGGTTCCGCTGGCGCAAAGCTCACCGAGCCCCCCTCTTGCGAAACCGCAAGGGGGGAGATGCGCGTCGCGCCCCTCCTCACACCAGAACCAACAACAAGACCCCGAACACAATCAGCACGCATCCCGCAATCTCCAGCCTGTTGATCCTCTCCTTGAAGAACAGCACTGACGACGCAAAGGTGAAGAGCATCTCGACCTGGGCCAAGGCTTTCACCACCGCCACCTGCTGCAGGGTCATCGCCGTGAACCAGCCGAAGGAGGCCGTGGCGCCGACGAAGCCGACGAGGGCGCTGACTTTCCAGGCGGCCCGGACGCGGGTCAGCTCTGTCCGATCACGCCAGGCCATCCAGAGAAACATCGACAGGGTCTGGATCGTGATGACGACGCAGAGCGTGTAGCCGGCCTGCACCATGGCATCCGGTGCGGGCAGGCTCGGGGACAGTGACAGTGAGGCGGTGCGATAGGCGATCGCGGAGACGCCGAAGAAGAAACCGGAGGCGAGGCCGATCAGAGCCGTGCGGCTTCCCACAGAGGTGACAAGGCTCAAGGGCGTGAAGGCCGTGCGCGCCACGGAAATCAGCATCACACCGAGGATCGAGACCAGAATCGCCGCAACCGTGCCCAGCCCAATTGTTTCGCCGAAAAGAAGAAGCGCCAGCACGGCCGCCTGGGCGGGTTCGGTGCGCGAATAGGCGGTACCGACGGCGAAGTTGCGGAACGAAAAGAGGTGTACGAGCAGAAAGGTCGCGGCAATCTGGGCGAAGGCGCCGATCACAGACCAGACGGCAAAGGTGGCACCCGGCACCGGCAACGGACGGCCAAGGCCGAGATGCAGAATGGCGAGATAGAGAAAGGCAAAAGGCAAGCCGAAACCGAAGCGCACGAAGGTCGCGCCTGTTGTGCCCATTCGGCCTTTCAGATGTTTCTGCAGCGTCGAACGCAGATTTTGCAGGAAGGCGCTGCCAACCGTGATGAGGGCCCAGAGTTCCATGGGAGCGTGTCCGGAAAAGCCGTGTCTTGAAGAAAGCGATGACGGCGGAAAGTCGAAAAGGGGGTGGGCGGGCCTGGATTCAGGCCCGGACGATGCGGCTCACGCCTGACGTTTGCGGATCGTGCCCGCGCTCACCGGATGGAAACGCGACGGCAGACGCTTGCGGTCCTGCAGCACCACCACGTGTTCCATCGCCGAAATCGACATCTTCTTTCCCATCTTTCCCCGATAGCACTTCCCGAAGCGGCGACCAATGCTAATTAGGGTCAACGCGCCTGGTGTCATCAGGCGATCCGCCCTGCCCCAAGAGGACCTGATGAACACCCCAGCCAAGATCCCCTCGCCCGCCGATTTCTCCCATGTGCGCGACTGGGTCTTCGACCTCGACAACACGCTCTATCCGCATCACATCAATCTCTTCGCGCAGATCGACACGAACATGACGGGTTTCGTGGCTGAATTGCTGCAGATGGAGCCGGCAGAGGCGAAACTGCTGCAGAAGCGCTACTACCATGAACACGGCACGACGCTCGCCGGACTGATGCTGCACCACAAGGTCGATCCGAACGCGTTTCTAGAGCGGGCGCATGCGATCGACTATTCGGCACTGATCCCGGACGAGGCGTTGGGCACTGCGATCAAGCAGCTGCCGGGTCGAAAATTCATCTTCACCAACGGCACGGTTGCGCATGCGGAAGCGGCGGCCCGGGCACTCGGCATCCTCGACCATTTCGACGACATCTTCGACATCGTCGCTGCCGATTACGTACCGAAGCCTGCCGGATCAACCTATGACAAGTTCGCGAGTTTGAACCGCATCGACACCAAACATGCCGCCATGTTCGAGGACCTGCCGCGCAATCTGATGGTGCCTAAGGCGCTGGGCATGAAGACCGTGCTGCTCGTGCCGCGCAATCTAGATACCGCGATCCTGGAGACCTGGGAGCGGGTCGAGCATATCGATGCCGATGTCGTCGACTATCTCACCGACGATCTCACGACCTTCCTGCAGCGGCTGCTCTCCCATGCTGTGTGAGCGCAAACTTACGAAAGTTTCATGCAGCTTACCGAGAGTTAAGTAGGGCCTGAGCCCGCCCGCCTCTACGGTCATCCCATCGAAGCAGATATTCGAAAGGATACCAAATGAACGGCAAGACCCTGACGCTGGCCGCCGTGGCCGCCTCTCTGATGATCGGCACGGCCGGCAGCGCCTTCGCACAGGACCGCGGTGAACGCAGGGGCCCCGGCCGTGGCGGTCCGGAAGCGATGTTCGTGCAGATGCTGCAGCAGCATGACACCAACAAAGACGGCAAGATCAGCAAGGAAGAAGCGACAGCAGCAAGCACCGCGCTGTTTGCCGCCATCGATGCCGACAAGGACGGCGTGTTGACACCAGGCGAGATGCGTCAGCACCGCGAAGCGATGCGCGAAGAGCAGAAGGCGGCCCGTGAGGCGATGCGGGCCGAACGCAAAGCTGAACGGGAAGCAGCAAGGGCCGATGCGCCGACACCGCCCCCGGGTGATGCACCGCAGGAACAGGCCATGAATGACGGCCCGCGTGGTGAGGCGCGTGACGGCAAAGGCCCTCACGGCAAGCGTCACGGCTGGCACAATGATCGTGCCGAGCGCGGCGAAGGTCGGGGTCCGGACGGCATGCGCGGCCCCGGCCGCATGATGCGGATCGCCGACACCGATGAAAACGGTCAGATCAGCCAGGCGGAAGCAACCGCCATGGCAGAGCGGATGTTCACCCGCATGGACCGCAACAAGGACGGTTTCATCAGCGCCGACGACATGCCTAAGCGGCCGGTGATGTTCCGCTAAGCAGCAACCAACATCAAGTATGTGACTACAGGCGGCCCCTCACGGGGCCGCTTCGTCGTTCAGGTCATAGAAGTCCGCAATGATCTTCCAGGCCTCTTCGGCCGTTTCGGCGAACTGGAAAAGCTCGAGATCGTCAGGGGCGATCGTGCCGAAGGCGGCGAGCGCCTCGAAGTTGATGATGTCCTCCCAGAAGGCGCGGGAGAAAAGGATCAGCGGGATCGGCGCCATGCGCTTGGTCTGGATCAACGTGATCGTTTCGAAAAATTCGTCCAGCGTGCCGAAGCCGCCTGGAAAGATGGTGATCGCCTTGGCGCGCATCAGGAAATGCATCTTGCGAATGGCGAAATAGTGGAAGTTGAAGCTGAGTTCCGGCGTCACATAGGGGTTTGGCGCCTGCTCGTGGGGCAGAACGATGTTGAGGCCGATCGAGGGAGCTCCGACCTCCTGAGCCCCGCGATTGCCAGCTTCCATGACACCCGGTCCGCCGCCGGTCACAACCACATATTCCTGGTAGTCGCTGTGTTGTGCATGCTCAGAGCAGAGCTGAGCAAACTTGCGGGCTTCCTCATAATAGATCGAAGCGTCTTCCAGGTTCTTCTTCTGGATATCGTTCTTCGCCGCCCAGGCAGCTTCGCCAGGTGCTGGGATGCGCGCGCCGCCGAACATGACGACCGTCGACTTGATGCTGCGCTCGGTCAGGATCATCTCGGTCTTCAGCAGTTCGAGCTGCAGACGGACCGGGCGCAGTTCCTCGCGGCAAAGGAATTCGTCGTCGACATAGGCCAGCGTATAGGACGAAGACGCCGATTGCGGGGTGCGCGGAATGACTTCAGCTGTCTGCTTGTCGGTCGAGCTATCCTTCAAGGGATCCCAGGATCCGTCCTTGCGCCTGTGCTTGCCGTTCTTCCACCGTGCCATGCCTCTTCCTTTCCAAAGCGCAGAGCTCCTGCGGCTGTTTTCTTCCAGCCCTTTATGCGCTAGAGCTTTGCGCGAATTTTCGATCAGGTCCTGATCGTTTCCATCCCCACGGTAGACAACGAAGTTTAAGGAATTCAGATGAGCGCCACCGATCTCGCCCAGCTCGAACACGTCATCGAAGCGGCATTCGACAATCGCGATACCGTCACGACGGCGACCAAGGGCGAGATCCGCGATGCTGTCGAAACGGCGCTCAACCTCCTGGACAGCGGCCAGGTTCGCGTCGCAGCCCGTAGCGAAGACGGCACCTGGACCGTGCATCAGTGGCTGAAGAAAGCCGTGCTTCTCTCCTTCCGCCTGAACGACATGGAAGTGGTCAAGGGCGGCCCGGGCGCCTCGACCTGGTGGGACAAGGTGCCGTCGAAGTTCGAAGGCTGGGGCGAGAGCGAATTCCGCTCGGCCGGTTTCCGCGCCGTCCCGAACGCCGTCGTCCGCCGTTCGGCTTACGTTTCCAAGGGCGTCGTTCTGATGCCGTCCTTTGTCAATCTCGGCGCCTATGTCGGTGAAAACACCATGGTTGACACCTGGGCGACCGTCGGCTCCTGCGCCCAGATCGGCGCCAATGTTCACCTTTCCGGCGGCGTGGGCATCGGCGGCGTTCTCGAGCCACTGCAGGCCGGCCCGACAATCATTGAGGACAATTGCTTCATCGGCGCCCGTTCGGAAGTCGTCGAAGGCTGCATCATCCGCGAAGGCTCGGTTCTCGGCATGGGCGTTTACATCGGCAAGTCGACCAAGATCGTCGACCGTGCCACCGGCGAAGTGATGTATGGCGAAGTGCCGCCCTATTCCGTCGTCGTTGCCGGCTCGATGCCGTCGGGCAATGCCGTCATGGCAAACGGCTTGGCCGCACCGCATCTCTACTGCGCCGTCATCGTCAAGCGCGTCGATGAAAAGACCCGCTCGAAGACCGGCATCAACGAATTGCTGCGCGACTAAAGCGGATGTCCGGGCCTGGGCGTGAGACGACCGTCGGCTGGGCGCTCTTCCTTTGGGACGGGCGCATCGGCCGGCGCATCTTTATCCTCGGCACGCTGTTCTGGATGATGACGAACGCGGCCGTGATCGCGTTCGTCACCGGGCAATCAGACGAGCAGGTCGCGCCCGGCTTCCTCTCGCTCTTCCTCGCCTCTGCTTCTCTCTCCCTGCTGTCGTTACTGATGCTCGGCACCAAGAGGCTGCACGACATCGGCATGCCCGGTGTGGTGGCGGCGCTCCTGATCATGCCTGCGTTCTCACTGATCATCTTCTTCGTGCTCTGCGTCTGGCCCTCGGTCGAGGATGACAATCGCTATGGACCGGGTCCTGATATGCGTTCGACCTGAGCGGGCGCGTGGTGGGTGACAGGCCCCGGCGGATCGGCTAAGTCTGCCTTATCTTCTCAAGGCACCGACGGCCGGGCTGAACCGGCACTCGGTCAATCCCGTAAAAGTTTTCATGACCGCTACCAATCCCGTCGATATCCTCCAGGCCCTTATCCGCTGCCCCTCCGTCACGCCCGCAGAAGGCGGCGCGCTCGATGTGCTGGAAGGCCTCCTTTCGCCTCTCGGCTTCAAGGTCGACCGAATGGTCGCCAAAGACGAGGGCACACCCGATATTGAGAACCTTTATGCCCGGGCGGGATCGGACGGACCGCATCTGATGTTTGCCGGCCATAGCGACGTGGTCCCCGTTGGTGCCGAGACAGACTGGAGCGCTGGCCCGTTCTCCGGTGATATCCGCGATGGCATGCTGTACGGCCGAGGCGCCGTCGACATGAAGGGCGGTATCGCCTGCTTCATCGCGGCCTACGCGCGGCTGGTGGAAGCCGGCAAGGAGCCGAAGGGCTCGGTCTCGCTGCTGATCACCGGCGACGAGGAAGGCCCTGCCGTCAACGGTACAGTGAAGTTGCTCGAATGGGCAGCAGAACGGGGCGAACGCTGGGACGCCTGCCTGGTCGGTGAGCCGACCAACCCCAATACGCTCGGCGACATGATCAAGATCGGCCGGCGCGGCTCGGTATCTGGTACCGTGACGGTCAAGGGTGTGCAGGGCCATGCGGCCTATCCGCATCTTGCCGACAACCCGGTGCGCGGAGCACTGTCGCTTGCGAAGAGCCTTATGTTCCCGGCTTTCGATCAAGGCACAGAGAACTTCCAGCCGTCCAACCTCGAAGTGACCACGGTCGACGTCGGCAATGCAGCAACGAACGTCATCCCAGCATCCGCTCGCTTCAAGTTCAACATCCGCTTCAACGATGTCTGGACTGCAGACAGTGTCAAGGCAGAGATCATTCGCCGTCTCGATGAGGCCGCTGTCGATCCAGAACTTCGCCCGGAACGGGCCGCGATCGGCTACGACATCACCTGGTCGGAGCGGCCGAGCCATGTTTTCCTGACGCGCAACAATGCGTTGATTGCCTCGCTGTCGGGTGCGATCGAGACGGTGACCGGCAGGACGCCGAAGCTTTCGACCACGGGCGGCACGTCGGATGCGCGGTTCATCAAGGACTATTGCCCGGTCGTGGAATTCGGGCTGGTCGGCCAGACCATGCACATGGTCGACGAAAGGGTTGCTGTCTCGGATCTGGAAACCCTGACCGTCATCTACCAGACCTTCATCGAGCAGTGGTTTGCCCATGCCGACGCTTAAGGAGGTCGAGTTCTATCTCAGGGGCCTCTGGCTGCTATTCAAGCAGGATCCGTCAGGCTTTTCCTATCTCGACCTCAGCGATCGCGGCGCGATGCGCTCCTTCTGGTCGATCCTCTGGGCTCTGCCTGCGATCCTGATCTCGTTTGCCTGGTGGCGACTGCTCTATCTCCAGGGCCTACCGGAGGGGACGGAGACGGGCGCACTTTTCTTCTTCCGCCTTGCACTGGTCGAGGCGTCAAACTGGCTCTTTCCGCTGATCCTGCTAGGGGTTCTCTGCTGGATTATCGGGATCGGCGAGAAGTTCGCGTCCATGGTGGTGGTGACCAACTGGCTGGCGCTGCCGGTCTCCTATTCCTACGGCCTACTGGTCCTGGTGATGATGTTCGTGCCCGGCCTGGCGGGCATCGTGGCGCTGTTGTGGTTCCTGCTGATGATCGCGGTCATCGCGGCGCTCTTTCGTGTCATGCGCATGATCGTCGGCGACCAGTTGCTGATGGTCTCGACCATCGTTCTGATCCTGCTCGTGCCGGCAATGATCATTGCCGAGATGCTGCAACGCTATCTCGGCGTCTATCCGGGCTGAGCCTGAGCCTCAGCCGCTAAAGGGCTGGTCACCGGGATAATCCACAGCCATGAAGAACAGTCCTTCCGGCGGGGCGACAGGCCCGCAGGCTGCACGGTCACGGGCTTCGAGCGCAGCGCGCACATCGGCCGGCGTCATCTTGCCCTCGCCGGCAAGCTTGAGCGTGCCGGCGAAAGACCGGATCTGATTGTGCAGGAAGCTCTGGGCCGTGGCGCGGATCTCAATGAGTTCATCTGATCGCGTGACATCAAGGCGGTCCAGCGTGCGCACAGGGCTTTTCGCCTGGCAATGGGCCGAGCGGAAGGTGGTGAAGTCGTGATGGCCGACGAGCTGCTGGGCTGCCTCGTGCATAGCATCGTGGTCGAGCGGCTTCGGCACCCACCAGGCCCGCTTATCCTCCAGCGCTAAGCGCGCCGGGCGGGTGATGATCCGGTAGAGATAATGCCGGCGAAGCGCCGAGAAGCGCGCATCGAACTCGTCCGGGACAGCCTGTACCTCGAGCACGGCGACCTGTTCCGATGCCATCGCCAGATGGGCGTTGAGCGCATTGCGCAGCTTGTGCGGCACCCAGTCCCGCGAGAGATCGGCATGGATCACCTGGCCCATGGCATGCACGCCGGAATCGGTTCGGCCGGCGCCACGGATGACCACGGTCTCGTTGGTCAGCGACAGGATCGCCTGTTCGAGGGCGGCCTGGATAGAGTGGCCGTTCTCCTGGCGCTGCCAGCCGACATAGGCCGAGCCATCATATTCGACGGTCATGCGGAAGCGCGGCATCAGGCGATCACCGTGCCCTTAGGCAACGGGGTGCCGCGCAGGAAGTCTTCCGCGTTCAGTACCTTGCCGCCGGCCTTCTGGAGGCGGACGAGGCTGATTGCGCCCGTACCGCAAGCGATCGTCAGGTGCTCGTCAAGGGCCGTGCCGGCAGCCGCCAACACTTTATCCTTCTCGGCGAGATGCGAGGCGAGGAGCTTGACGCGCTCGGGCTTGCCATTGACCTCGATCTCGGTCCAGGCGCCCGGGAAGGGCGAGAGGCCGCGGATATGGTTGTGGACCTCAGTTGCCGAACGGGAGAAGTCGACGCGAGTCTCGGCCTTATCGATCTTTGCCGCGTAGAGCACACCGTCTTCGGCCTGAACGACCGTTTCCAGAGTACCCGCTTCGAGCTTCGCCATTGCCTCGACCATGGCTTCGGCTCCTGCGAGGCTCAGGGCATCGTGCAGTTCGCCGGCGGTCATGTCTGGATCGATCGCGACTTTGCGCGTGAGTGCTACCGGGCCCGTGTCGAGGCCCCTATCCATTTTCATGACCATCATGCCGGTTTCGGCATCACCGGCCATGATGGCGCGCTGGATGGGGGCAGCCCCCCGCCAACGCGGCAGGAGTGAGGCATGGCCATTATAGGCGCCAAGACGCGTGCCGTTCAGGATCGGCTCCGGCAGCAGCAAGCCATAGGCAACGACCACCGCGACGTCGGCCTGAAGCGCAACGAAGGCGTCCCGGTCGGCCTGATCGCGAAAATTCAGGGGGTGGCGGACTTCGATACCGAGCTCTTCGGCGGCCTGATGGACCGGCGACTTCTGCAGGTCGAGACCGCGGCGCCCGCCCGGACGCGGCGGCTGCGAATAGGCGGCGACGATCTCGTGGCCCGCCGCATGCAGCGCTTTCAGGGTCGCGACGGAAAAGTCCGGCGTCCCCATGAAGATGATGCGAAGTGCCATCGTGTCTGCCTCAAGCGGTTGCTGACGCCCCAGTGCATTTCCGGCGAAAACGAAGACGCCATCAATGCTCTATCTTTTTGTTTCTGCGCAATTCCGGACGCAAAACCGCTTCGCACTTTTGCTGGATTTGCTCGATATCAGATCTTCTGACGGGCTGCCTTGGTGAACCTCTTGATCACCATCTCACGCTTCAGGCGAGAGATGTGATCGATGAAGAGCACGCCGTTCAAATGGTCGATCTCATGCTGAAGGCAAGTGGCGAGCAGGCCGTCGGCCTCGGTCACTGTTTCCTTGCCGTCGCGGCCGATCGATTTCACCGTGATCGAGGCCGGACGTTCAACCTCGGCATAATAGTCCGGGATCGACAGGCAGCCTTCCTCGTAGACGGAGCGTTCGTCCGAGCTCTTGATGATCTCCGGATTGATGTAGACGAGAGGTGCTGGCTCTTCGCCTTCCTTGGCGAGATCGATGACGAGCAGCCGACGCGGCACGCCGACCTGGATCGCGGCAAGGCCGATGCCCGGCGCTTCGTACATGGTTTCGAGCATGTCATCGATCAACTGCTCAAGCTCGGCATCGACGCGCTCGATGGGCGCAGATACCTGACGCAGCAGGGGATCGGGCAGGATAATGAGAGGCTTGATGGTCATGGCCTCCCTTAGCGCAACTTCCCCACAGAGGAAACGGAAAAAACGCGTGGCTCTTCCCGTTTGACGACCGGTCAGGCGGCTCGACGCCCCCCGACCTGGCGCGCCTCGGGCATGGTGCCGTCGCTGCGGGTTCTGATCTGCGACAACTGCTCGACGAGACCAGCCACCTCTGTTCGCAGACGGCGCGTTTCGTCCGACGTGCGCTCGACCATGTCGCTGTTCTCATGGGTGAGCAGGTCCATGTTGCGGGTCGCCTGGTTCACTTCATTGAGCCCGATCGCCTGATCCTTGGCGGCGGTCGCGATGTCGGAGACGAATGTGTCGATCGCATCGATGCGCGTGATGATGTCGGTCAGGGCTTCGCCGGTGCCGGTGACGAGGCCAACGCCTTCCTTGACCTGGGCGGAGCTCTGGGAAATCAACTGTTTGATTTCCTTCGCCGCATCGGCTGAGCGCTGAGCGAGCTGGCGCACTTCCTGGGCGACCACTGCAAAGCCTTTGCCGGCATCGCCCGCACGGGCTGCCTCGACGCCAGCGTTCAGCGCGAGCAGATTGGTCTGGAAGGCAATCTCATCGATCACGCCGATGATCTTGGAGATCTCGGTCGAGGACTTCTCGATCGCGTCCATGGCGGAGACAGCCTTCGACACGACCGTGCCTGATGTCTTCGCCTGCTGCTGCGTATCGCGCACCTCCTGCGAGGCGCGCTCGGCATTGGCGGCCGTCTGGCTGACGCTGACGGACAGCTGTTGCAGGGCGGTGGAGCTTTCCTGCACGCCACTTGCCTGACGGGTGGTGCGGCTGGCAAGTTCATCCGAGGCATGAGCGATCGCGTCCGTACCGGTCAGGATCCCTTCCGAGGCGCGGCGGATCGCGGCAAAGGAGACGTTCAGGCGATCGACCGTGTCGTTGTAGTACCCTGCCATCTCCTTGAAGTTCTCGGGCAGGTCCGTGGTCATGCGAGCTTCGAAGTCGCCCTGAGCCAGCGATTCCAAGCCACGACGCAGATGTTCCATGGCGATCGCCTGATCGGCCTCGAAACGCGCACGCTCTTCCTCGAGCGCCCGGCGCCGGCTTTCCAGCTCTTCCAGGTAGACGGAAATCGAATAGTCCATGTCGAGCATGGCGGCCTTCACCACGGCGCGCATCTTGTCGGCGAGCGAGGCGGCATGCTGTTTGCCGAACGGGAAAGGCCAGTGCTTGATCAGGATGCCGGCCAGAAGTTCGCCAACCAGCATGGAGTAGCCGCCGATATACCAGCGTGGCTCGAGCCCGATACGGGCATGGGCCTTGCCCACTGCGGTGACACCGCGGACGTAGTTTTCATCGAAGTTGCCGCTCGCGACCTTGTCCCAATGACCGATCTGGGCACTCTTTGCGCCATTCATATGGGCGCCATCGCGGAAATGTGCGGCGGTCTTTCCGGTCTTCGAAATCTTGGCGTAGAACTTGTCGAGTGCCCCGCCCAGGACATCCTTGATCGTGGGGCGAAGCTCGGCGAGCGTACCGCGCGTCTTCTGATCGATTTCCAGGAATTCAAGACGTTCGGTGAGGTCGTTCTGAGCGTTCGAGGTCATGATGCGATGAGGACTTTCGATTTGACTGCTATCAACCAGAACTGCCACGGTTTGCTGAATAGTTTCTAAACGGTAGCGCGCATTCCGCGCTACCGTGAGGGGCGGAGTCCGGTTTACGAGGCCATGCGGTAGTTGCTGCCATGGTTCGACGTCTGCGTGCGGCTGCCGCTCGTCTTGAAACCTTGCAGCGCCTGAACGAGACGCCCTGCCTCTTCCATCAGCGTAGCGGTCTGGGCCGAGCTTTCCTCGACCATGGCGGCGTTGCGCTGGGTGATCTGGTCCATTGACTGCACTGAAGTGTTGACCTCGCGCAGGCCGCCGGACTGGTCGGCTGCAGCAAGCGCGATCTTGCCGACGATGTCGTTGATCTCGCCGATGCGGACGATGATCTTGCCGAGTGCATCGCCAGCATTGTTGACGAGGCCGACACCGGCTTCGACCTGTGTCGAGCTCTGCGAGATCAGGTTTTTGATCTCGCGGGCGGCGTTGGCGCAACGCTGCGCAAGCTCACGAACTTCCTGCGCGACGACCGCGAAGCCACGCCCGGCCTCACCTGCACGGGCAGCCTCGACGCCGGCGTTCAGCGCCAGAAGGTTGGTCTGGAAGGCAATCTCGTCGATGACGCCGATGATCTTGGAGATCTCGTCGGAGGATTTCTCGATGGCCCCCATGGCGGTGACGGCGCGGGAGACAACCTCTTCGGAGACGCGGGCTTCCGTCAAGGCGGCGCCGACAACCGTGGCAGCTTCCTTCGCGCCATCGGCGGTCAGGGTGACATTCTGGGTCAGCTCGTGCAGCGCGGCAGTGCTTTCCTCAAGACCTGCCGCCTGCTGCTCGGTGCGCTGGGCGAGATCATCGGTGGCATCGGAAATCGCAGTCGTCGACTTGAAGATTTCGTCGGCAGAATGACGTACGGTCGTGATCGTCGCGCGCAGGGCATCGACCGACGCATTGTAGTCCTCGGCCATCTGCGCGAAATTGGCCGGCAGATCGTTCGGCAGGCGAGCTTCAAGATCGCCGGCAGACAGCTTGCCGAGTGCGCCGCGCAGGGCTGCGAGCGCCGTTGCCTGCTCGGCTTCCGCCTTCAGCCGGGCGTCTTCCGCAGCCTGACGCTGCTCGGCCAGGATCGCCAGATAGACGGAGATGGAATAGTCCATGTCGAGCAAGGCAGCCTTGACGACGACGGAGATCTCTTCGGCGAGCTGCTCGGAATTGCGCCGACCGAAACGGCTCGGCCAACGTTCGCGAACGACCGCATGCACGAGCTGCTCGAGAACGAGCGCATAACCGCCGATATACCAGCGCGGCTCGAGGCCAATGCGGGCATGAGCCTTGCCGACCTTCGTGACACCCTCGACATAGCTGTCCGTGTAGTCCGCGGTGCCGACGATGCCCCAGTGTTCTTCCTGGCGCTTCTTGGCACCCTTGATGTGATCTTCGTTGCGAAAGAAAGCGGCGGTTTCCGGAACCTTGCGCACCTTGTCGTAGAAGATTTCGAGCGCACCGCCGATATTCTTGCGGATCAGCGGTCCCAGTCTTCGCAGGGTATCCCTACCCTTGTCGTCCAATCCCAGGAAGCGAAGACGGTTCTTCAGATCTGTATTTTCGGTTTGCGACGCCATGGACGGTACTTCACTTTTCTTATTCACAAAAATATCAGCGATTGCTGATAAATGACCTTCAGGGAATTCTAAAATGGTAAAGTTTCGGTTGCCGAAGGAGAGCTTATTTTCACCTCCGTCGGAATGCCGGCGTGCCGATGAACGAAAAATGTCCAGATATCCGGGCAGAGATTGATCATCGTCACCAATGAAAGACGTGTAGTTATTTCGCCGACGCAACCTGCGCCGCCCCATCCGTCCGCCGGCGTTCACTCTTTGATCTGTTTTCGCAGACCGAATCAGCTATCATCCGAGCCATGAACCTTCTCGACATTCCGGCAGTGACCATTGGCTCAGTCACTCTTCAGCCCGCGTTCCTCATCGGCCTCGCGGCTGCTCTGTTTTTCCTGCCCGTTGTCGTGATGGTCATCGCTTCGATGCGGGCCGCACGTCTGCGCGCCGAATTGCGCGAGGAGACGGCACGGCGGGACGAAGCTGCGGAAGCGCGGCTTGCAGAACTGCTGAAAGCCCAGGCCGAAATGCAGGGGCGGCTTGCAACCATGGCCGAGGTCTTCGGCAGCCGCCAGGCCGAGCTCAATCAGTCGATCAGCCAACGGCTTGACGGCATGACGCATCGGCTGGGCACGACGATCACCGAGCAGACAAAGTCGACGCATGACAACCTGCGCACGCTGCAGGAGCGACTGGCGGTGATCGATGCCGCGCAGAACAACATCCAGTCGCTTGCCAAGGATGTCGTCGGCCTTCAGGCGATCCTGTCCAACAAGCAGACGCGCGGCGCCTTCGGGCAATCGCGGATGGAGACGATTGTCGCCGACGGCTTGCCGATGGGCGCCTACGCGTTCCAGACGACGCTGTCGAATGGGTCGCGCCCCGACTGCACCATCCGGATGCCGAACAATTCGCCGCCACTGGTGGTGGATGCGAAGTTCCCCCTCGAAGCCTGGAACGTGATCCGGGAGACGGAAAATCCGGAGCAGAAGAAAGCAGCGTCGCAGCAGTTCCGCCGGGATATGGAGGTGCATATCCGCGACATCTCGGAGAAGTACCTGATCCCCGGCGAGACCCAGGACATGGCCTTCCTGTTCGTGCCGTCGGAATCGATCTTCGCCGAGATCCACGAGAACTTCGAAGGCATTGTGCAGAAGGCGCACCGACAGAAAGTGGTGATCGTCTCCCCTTCCCTGCTGATGCTCTCCATCCAGGTGATCCAGGCGGTCCTCAAGGACCAGCGCATGCGCGAGCAGGCGCATCTGATCCAGGGCGAAGTCATCCGCCTGATGGAAGACCTTGGACGTCTTGATGACCGGACGCGAAAGCTGCAGAGCCACTTCCTTGCGGCCCAGAAGGATGTCGAGATGATTATCACCTCCTCGGACAAGCTGGCCAAACGCGGCGCCAAGATCGAAGCCATGGAATTCGAGACGCCGGGCGGACGAGACGATGGTGACGAGGCGCCCGCCCGCGCCGTCGAGAGCCGCACGGGTCTCCTCAAGCTCAGGGTTGTTGACGAGGACTGAGACCCGGTCCAAAAGAGCGCAACAGCCTAGAGCACTCAGGGAGGCACCGCGCTCATGATCACCGTTTTCGGCTCCATCAACATGGACCTCGTCGCCACCACGCCAAGGCTCCCGAAGCCGGGCGAAACGGTCGCCGGAACGGGATTTGCGACGGCCGCGGGCGGCAAGGGTGCCAACCAGGCGCTGGCGGCTCGGCGCGCCGGGGCTGAGGTACGCATGGCCGGCGCTGTCGGTCGCGACGAGTTCGCAGGCCCGGCGCTTGATCTTCTCGAGAAGGCCGGGACCGATCTCTTGGGTGTGGCCCGCGTCGATGGCCCGACCGGCACCGCGCTCATCCTGGTGGGTGGCGACGGCGAGAACATGATTGCCGTCGTGCCGGCCGCCAATGGTACCGTCACCGCCGCGCAGGCCGAGAGTGCCGTAGAGGGCATGCAGGATGGCGATATCCTGATGTTGCAACAGGAGGTGCCGGCAGGTTCGGTCAAGGCGGCACTTGAGAGCGCGAAAGCCCGAGGCGTCCGCACGGTGCTCAACATCGCACCCCTCATCCCGGAGACAGAAGCTCTGGGGGCGCTTGCGGATATCGTCATTGCAAACGAGACCGAATTCGAACGACTGGTCGGGCGTGACAACCTGACAGGCGAAGAGCGGGAGCAGATCCTCCTCGACATGCATGGCAAGACCGGTCAGATCCTGATCATCACCCTCGGCGCCGATGGCGTAATCGCTGCCGAAGGTGGCACTCTGCACCGGACCAAGGGCCTGAAGATCGTGCCGGTCGATACCGTCGGCGCCGGCGACACCTTCTGCGGCTATCTTGCCGCGAGCCTGGACGCTGGTCTTGCTTTCGGCGATGCGCTGCGCCGCGCAGCCGTGGCAGGGTCGCTTGCCTGCCTCAAGGCCGGCGCGCAGCCGTCGATCCCCGTGGCCGCCGATGTGACGGCCTCGCTTTGATACTTAATCAGGCCGCTTAAGTCTGATTTATTGCCCGTTAAGCAATGGAACATAGCATCGGTCGCGATCGGGGTATGCGAAAGCATGCCCGGCCGCGCCATGAGGGTGCGGAACGAATGTCCCTGCGTCCTGATCCTCAGTTTTCGAGGCTTCCATGTTCGCCTTTTTTACCCGTTCGATCGCCGCCAAGCTCCTGGTCGTCACCGGCGTCGCCATCGGACTTGTGCTTTTCCTTTCCAATCTCGTTCTGATTTCGCAGACCCGCGACCGTGTTCATGCGCTGACCATGGAACAGGCGGATGCAGAGGCGAAATCGATCGCCCGTGAAGTTGCCGGCGATATAGGCGAACTGGCGAGTGCGGCCCGCACGATGGCCGGCGTCATCGGCCGCGGCCATGAAGGGCAATCCTTCGACCGTCAGGGCATCACAAACATCCTGAAGGCCAATCTCGAACAGAACCCGTTCGCTTTTGGAAGCTGGATGGCGGAAGAGCCGGGTGGCATTGACGGCCGCAAGGACGACGTCAAGGGGCAGGCCGATCTCAGCGCCAATGACGACGGGATTTTCACCCCCTACTGGTCCAAGGACCGCAATGGCGCGATCCAGTTCTCGACCTTCGGCGCCAAGTATGATGCAGAGTGGTATGCGCTTGCGGCCAAGAGCGGCAAGGGCGCGATTACGGCTCCTTATCTTGCCGAAGGCACCGATGTGCCGACGACGATGAGTTCGATCGCCTATCCGGTCTTCTCTGGCGGCAAGATGATCGGCGTCAGCGGCGTCGACATCTCGCTTCTGTCCCTGTCCGACAAGCTCAAGGCGCTCAAGCCTTTCGAAACCGGCCGCGTGCTCCTGGTGGCACAGGGCCAGCAATGGCTGGTGGCCCCGACGGACGAACTCTTGATGAAGCCGTATGAGGAAGCCGGCGCAGACGCGCTGAAGACGGCACTCTCAAGCGGCACCGGCAACCTCGTTCCCAATCTGGCGGACGCCAATGGCGAAGGCTTCGACCGGTTGCTCTTTCCCTTTGCCGTGCCTGGCGTGAACACGACATGGGCTGTCATCATCGACATCCCGCATGCCGCGATCAATGCGCCCGTCGAGGCGCAGACCCTGATGATGATCATCGGCGGCCTGATCGTGCTCGGTGCCGTCATGCTGGCGCTGTTCCTGGCAGTTCGTTCGATCGCTCAGCGCCCGTTGCATGGTCTCGTCGGCGACGTCGAACGCATGACCAAGGGCGACTATGCCAGCGACGTTTCCAACCAGGACCGTCAGGATGAAATCGGGCTTGTCGCCAAGGCGCTCGACGGCTTCCGCCACAAGCTCGCCGAAAGCAACATGCTTGCCGCCGAAGCAGACGCACAGCGCAAGGCCGCTGAGGGCGAGCGCCGTCGCAACGAAGAGGAACGCAATCAATCCGCTTCCGTGCAGCAGCATGTCGTCACCGCACTCGGCAGCGGTCTCGCCCAGCTTTCGCAGGGCAACCTCACCTATCGGATCGCTGACGAGTTCCCAGGCGAGTACGCTGCCCTGAAGCGCGACTTCAACGATGCCGTGACAAGCCTCGAACAGGCGCTCGCCTCCGTTAACGGCAGCGTGGTCAACATCGCCGCCGGCACCAGCGAGATCTCCGAAAGTGCTGCTGACCTTTCCAAGCGCACCGAACAGCAGGCGGCGAGCCTCGAGGAAACTGCGGCTGCCCTTAACGAGTTGACCGAGCAGGTCAACTCGAGCGCCGACAATGCCGGGACCGCGGCAAACACTGTTTCGGTTGCAGTTAAGGATGCCGAAAAGTCCGGCGAGGTTGTCCAGAAGGCGGTTGCCTCGATGCATGGCATCGAGCAGTCCTCGCAGGAAATCTCCCGCATCATCGGGGTCATTGACGAGATCGCGTTCCAGACCAACCTGCTCGCGCTCAATGCGGGTGTGGAAGCGGCGCGTGCCGGGGAAGCCGGCAAGGGCTTTGCCGTCGTCGCGCAGGAGGTCCGTGAACTCGCCCAGCGGTCGGCAACAGCTGCGAAGGAGATCAAGTCGCTGATCAATGCCTCGGCTGCCCAGGTCAAGGATGGCGTCGAGCTTGTCGGCGAAGCCGGGCAAACGCTCGAAAAGATCGCCCAGCAGGTCATGCAGATCAACGGGCTCATCCGTCAGATCTCCGCTTCGGCCAGCGAACAGGCCTCTGGCCTCAAGGAGGTCAATGCAGCGGTCAACCAGATGGACCAGGTGACCCAGCAGAACGCTGCGATGGTGGAAGAGACGACGGCCGCCAGCATGGCGCTGCGCAACGAGTCCGACACGCTGCGCGGCCTCGTGGCGAAGTTCCAGGTTACGGGTGCAGCCGCACCGGTTGCTGCCCTGCGCGCTGCGGCGGAGACGATGCGAAGCCCCGCAACCTCAACCGCTGCAAGCCCCAGAGCACCGGTCTATTCTCCGGCCCCTCGCAAGATGGCGTCGGCAGGCGGCGCTGCGCCAAGCGCGGACAATTGGGAAGAGTTCTGAGGTTTAGAGCCCGAGTCCAAGTCCAAATCAAAGGGCGCTGCCGAGGCAGCGCCCTTATTCGTTTGATCAAAGGCGGGCAAAGCGCTCGATCAACAGATCAAAGAAGCCGTCGGCATCGACGCTGCGCATGAAGGTCGCATTCGGCGTGCGACCGGAGACGCGCCACCAGTCGACGACGGTCATGCCGACCGTCAGCTCGGACTGCAGCTCGATCTCGACATTGCAGTGGCGTCCGCTGAAGAGCTCCGGCTTCAGAAGGTAGGCAACCACCGTCGGATCATGCAGCGGCCCGCCATCCGAGCCGTATTTCTCCTCGTCGAAGCGCTCGAAGAATTCCAGCCACTCGACCATGACCTTGGCAGGCTTTGTGCCAAGCGATGCCATACGGGCAACACGGGCCTTTGTGGTCATCAGCTGGTGAGTGACATCCAGCGGCATGATGGTGACCGGAATGCCCGAGCCGAGGACGGCGGCGGCGGCATGCGGATCGACATAGATGTTGAACTCGGCGGCCGGCGTGATGTTGCCCCCCTCGGAGAAGCCACCACCCATCATCACCAGTTCATTGACGCGCGGTGCGATATCAGGCGCCTTCTGAAGCGCAAGGCCGATGTTCGTCAGCGGACCAAGCGTGCAGAGCGTGACGGTGCCTGCCGGCTCGTTGCGGACTGTCTCGATGATGAAGTCCACGGCGTGCTGGCTCTGGACGGCTCTGGTCGGCTCCGGCAATACCGCGCCATCAAGACCGGTCTTGCCGTGCACATGTTCTGCCGTGACGAGCGGGCGTACCATCGGGCGATCTGCGCCCTCAAAGACCCGGCGATCGGTCTCGCCGCAGAGCTCGCAGACGATGCGGGCATTGCGGCTCGTCATCGTGAGCGGCACGTTGCCGGCGACCGTGGTGATGCCGAGCAGGTCGAGTTCGTCGGGGCTGGCAAAGGCGAGCATGAGGGCGGCGGCATCGTCCTGACCGGGGTCAGTATCGATGATGATCTTGCGGGGTTCTGTCATGGGGCAATCCTAAAGTCGAAAGCCCGAGGCTTGGAGCGCGGGTTCGCTTTTGTCAAGCAAGACAGTGCTTGTCGGGGCGCGCGCGATTTCCCATATTCGGCTTGGACGGACAGTCCCCGCAGGACTGAACGAGGGAATGAAATGACACGCAACAGACTGCCAACCGAAGCCTTTCTCATCACCTTCGACACCGGCGACGGCAGCGCCTTCCGGCGCCCGCGCGGCAGCGACGGATACCCGCCCTACGACATTGAGCGGCTCGCGCCGCAGAAGGGGGCAGAACGGTTGCGCGTCACGCTGGCAGTGGCTGGTTTTGCCGAGAACGAACTCGATGTCAGCGTGGAAGCCAATCAACTCGTGATTCGGGGCAAGCAGGTAGAACGCGAGGAGGCAGACTATCTCTTCCGCGGCATTGCCTCACGTCAGTTCCAGCGGGTCTTTGCCATAGAAGACGGTATGGAAGTGACCGGTGCCTCGCTGAGAAACGGCCTTTTGGCAATCGAGATCATCCGGCACGATCCCGTGCATCTGGTAAGGAAAATTAACATCTCCACCGCAGAATGAAGTTCGCGGCAATGTTCTGCCGCCTCTCCCTCATTCGCGGAGGATCGGAATGTTACTCAAAGAAGCCTCGTCCCGCCTGACGAAATCCGAACTGGCGCATCTCGGCGCCGGGGAAGTGGGCTATATCAGGAAGATGAAATCGGACGACGTGTCCCGCTGCTTTCCGGAAGCCCCGGAAATCGATCCAACGCTGGATCTCTGGGCGTTGTTTGCCGCAGACGGCACGCCGATCCTGCTCACCGACAACAGGTCCAGCACCTTCTTCAAGGCAGCAGAAGACGACCTGAAGACTGTTTCGCTGCACTGAAAAGTGCAGCGAGCCGCCATCTCACAGAGATACGAATCAGCGCTTTTGAAATGTGAGATAGGCCGATGAGCGGCCTTCACGCCGGGCCTTGGCTTCGTAGCGCGTCCCCGGCCAGCCTTCATAGGGCGTGAGCCAGTCGCTGGCATTGCGCGCCAACCACTCGAACCCACCATGATCGCGGCAGTGCTGCAGCGTCCAATTGACATAAGTATCGATGTCGGAGGCGAAGCAGAAAATGCCTTCCGGCTTCAGCACCTTGTGGAAGCGCTGCAGGTTGACCTGCGAGACGAAACGACGCTTCCAGTGCTTTTTCTTGGGCCAGGGATCGGCGTAGAGGAGATCGATCTGGTCGATCTGGCCTTCCGACAGCCAGTCCAGCAATTGTGTCGCATCATCGTCGTAGACGCGGATGTTCTTCAAACCCTCAGCCTCCACGACCGCGAGCAGTTTCGCCATGGAATTGACGAAGGGCTCGACGCCGATGAAGCCTGTGGTGGGATTGGTGCGGGCGCGGTGAACCAGATGCTCACCGCCGCCGAAACCGATTTCCAGACGGATCTTGTCGACGGGAACAGCGAAGAGCGACTTGAGGTCGGCCGGCACCGGCGACGCGAGGTCGACCTTCAGCTCCGGCAGGACGGTTTCCATGCGCTCGACCTGTTGCTCGCGCAACGGCTTGCCCTTGCGTCGACCGAAGAATGCTTCGGTCGACCTCGTCCTGCGTTCCTGTTCCGTCATTCAGATCAAGCCTTGATCGCATCCTTGAGCGGCTTGACCAGATCCAGCTTCTCCCAGGAGAAGGAACCGTCACGGCCAGCCTTTCGGCCGAAATGGCCGTAGGCCGACGTCTTAGCATAGATCGGCTTGTTCAGGTCAAGATGGCGGCGGATGCCCGACGGGGACAAATCCATCACCTTGCGGATGCCAGCCTCGACCTCGTCCTCGGTCACCTTGCCGGTGCCATGCAGGTCGACATAGATCGACAGCGGCTGGGCAATGCCGATGGCATAGGAGATCTGGATCGTGCAGCGCTCGGCGAGACCGGCAGCGACGACGTTCTTGGCGAGGTAGCGGGCAGCGTAAGCGGCCGAGCGGTCAACCTTGGTCGTGTCCTTGCCCGAGAAGGCGCCACCGCCATGGGGGGCTGCGCCGCCATAGGTGTCGACGATGATCTTGCGGCCTGTGAGGCCCGCGTCACCATCCGGACCGCCGATGACGAACTTGCCGGTCGGGTTGATGTACCAGGCGCAATCATCGGCGATCTTCAATTCGCCCAAGGCTTCGCGGATGAAGGGCTCGACAACCTGGCGGACCTTCTTGGAATCCCAGCTTTCGTCGAGATGCTGGGTGGAAAGAACGATCGAGGTCGCTTCGGCCGGCTTTCCGTCGACGTAACGGACTGTGACCTGGCTCTTGGCGTCAGGGCCGAGCTTGCCGACATCACCCTCGCCCTTCTTGCGGGCGGTGGAGAGTGTCTGCAGAATCTTGTGCGAATAATAGATCGGGGCCGGCATCAGGTCCGGCGTCTCCTTGCAGGCATAACCGAACATGATGCCCTGGTCGCCAGCGCCTTCGCTGTTGGAGCTGTCGGCAGCCTTGTCGACGCCCTGGGCGATGTGGGCGGACTGCGAATGCAGGAGCACATCGATCTTGGCCGTCTTCCAGTGGAAGCCGTCCTGCTCGTAGCCGATATCGCGGATCGCCTTGCGGGCGGCGGACTTGAACTTGGCGGGGTTGATGACCTCGTTGCCATTCTTGTCGGTCTTCATCAGGCTCGGCGGAAGGCGGACCTCACCGGCGATGACGACACGGTTGGTGGTGGCAAGCGTTTCGCAGGCGATGCGTACGGTCCAGGGATCAACGCCGGTCTTGGCGGCTTCGCGATACACGAGGTCGACGATTTCGTCGGAGATTCGGTCACAAACCTTGTCCGGATGACCTTCGGATACGGACTCGCTGGTAAATAGGTAATTCGCACGCATCGGGATTCCCCTCAAAGTATGGATGGCGGGCATCGTTACTCAGTTCGAAACCCGATGACAAGGACACAACCACATAAATATATCTTTATGTGAGTAAATTTTTCCTTCTGCGGACACAAAAAAAGCGACCCTGCGGCCGCTCTCTTTGTCAGGCGTGTATCTGAGTTCACTCGCTGTCAGCTTCGGCCGCCAGAGCCTTGACCAGATCGACAATCTTGCGACGGACCTTGGCGTCGCCGATCTTCACGAAGGCGCGGTTGAGCTGCAGGCCTTCGGAGGACGACAGGAAGTCAACGACATAATTCGAGCTGGAGGCTTCAGCCATGCCCGAGTTCGACGGCTGATCGCCCGGCGCATCTTCGAAGAAGAAGGATACCGGCACAGTCAGAATATTGGAGATGTTTTGAAGGCGGCTCGCGCCAACGCGATTGGTGCCCTTTTCATACTTCTGGATCTGCTGGAAGGTGATGCCCAGGCTCTCGCCCAGCTTCTCCTGGCTCATGCCCAGCATTGTACGACGAAGGCGAATCCGGCTTCCGACATGGATGTCAATCGGGTTCGGCTTCTTCTTGTTCTCGATCATTAATGTCGTCCTGACAAAATTGTTGGCGTTGCGACCATAACCCCATACCCGCCAAACCAAAACGAGACGTTGTGCTCGCCATTGATCATTTTCCAGCATACTTGCAGATTATCGGTCTGAGCCACTATGCAATTTTAGGGGTTTTTGGTCAATTCGTCCGCCTAATAAAACCCAGACTAGAAACTACGGCGACCAGGGTCATGGACACCAATACCAACCATAAGTTTAAATTATGGTTGTAGCCGCTCCGTTCCGGAACAGATGCTACACCGAAGGTTGCATCAGCGGCACCGACAGCATCAAGGGAAAGTCCCTCAATAACGCGTCCATAGGGGTCGACAACGGCGGAAATGCCGTTATTGGCCACACGGATCAGCGGCGCGCCAGTCTCAACTGCACGCAAGCGGGTCTGCAGGAAATGCTGATAGGGGCCCGGGGTTGCGCCGAACCAGGCGTCATTGGTGACGTTCAGGATGACACTGGCGCCGGCCAGATCAGGCGCAATTTCCGCCGGAAAGATCGCTTCATAGCAGATCAACGGATAGAGACCGAGGCCTGAAGGAAGCTTCAATGGTGTGCGGCTGGAGGCTGCGGTGAAGCCGCCGGGCAGGCTGATCAACTCCTCGATCCCGAATTCCCGCAACAGGCCCTCATAAGGCACGTATTCGCCGAAGGGCGTGAGATGGACCTTGTCGCTCGCGGCGAGGATCTGTCCCTTGTCGTCGATCATGTAGACGGAATTGTAATAGAGCGGCATCTGGCCCGCGCCACGTTCTTCCGCCCGGACGGCGCCGGTCAGCAGGATCTGCCCGTCCTGGAGTACATCTCCGATCCGCGCCAGAGCATCGGGGTTTTCCGTCAGGATGAAGGGGACGGAGGTTTCCGGCCAGACGATCACATCCGGCCGGGGCTTGCCTTCCTCGGGTGGGGCTGCCGTCAGCGCCAAATGCTTCTCGAAGATGCCGATGCGGTCGGTATTCTCCATCTTTTGCGACTGATCGATCGATGGCTGCACGAGGCGGACAGTGAGCGTCTGATCCGTTGCCGCCACCGGCGCGACATAGAGGCGATAGGCGCCATAGCCCAGATGAGCGCTGAGCAGGCTCGCGGCCAAAAGCAGGCCGGGCCACGCGCCTCGACGCGTGCCGAGGAGTGCTGGAGCAGAAAAGACGAAAACGGCCAGCGGTGTGATGGCGAGGACGCCGAGCACATGGCTCGACTGCATCATCAGGGGGACCGGCATGGCGGCATAGCCGATCGCGTTCCAGGGGAATCCGGTCGCGACAAAGCTGCGGAGCCACTCGGCGAGACCGAATGCGGCAGCAAGTGCTGCTATGCGGCCCATGCCGTCCGACCAGACGAGACGCGCAAGCATCGTGGCCAGTCCGTAGAAGATTGCGAGCACAGCGGGCAGGCCGAGTACCGCCAGCGGGATTGCCCAGGCAAATTCATCCGCTTCCAGAAGCAGGGCATTTCCGAGCCACCAGAGGCCGCAGACAAAATAGCCGAGGCCGAACAGCCAGCCCGTCCAAAAGGAGGACGACAGCCCTGCCCTGCCGGTTTCGGCATTGCCGGTTGCGCCGTCCAGCAGCCAGACCAGCAGCGTGAAGGAGATGAACATCGACGCGAAGATGTCGAAGGGCGGAAGGGCGAGCGCCCCGATTGCGCCTGCGAGAACCGCGAGCCCTGCCCGCCTCAGCCCCCACAACAGCAGGATCCTCGTTGCCAAAGCCTGCATGTCCACCCCTTTTGCCCCGAATCAATAGCGGGCAGTCTCCCAAAAAACGGAGGCCATGTCGCGGTTTTCGGTGCGGAGGATGGCGACCGTCAGGCTGACGATCGCTCGGCGCTTTCCATCTCGGTCACCGGGGTTTCCGGGGCCGGCTCGGCGGCGGGTGGTGTTTCGACCTTCGGTGCGCGCGGCTTGGCAGGAGCCCTTGTCCGCGGCTTTGCCGCAGTCTCACCCGATGCAGGCGCGGAGGCCTTCGGGGCCTTTGCCTCGGCAGCCTCGTCCGCACGGACCTCGACATCACCCTTGGTCGTCGAGCGACGGCGGGCGCCGGCGCGCTTGCGGCCGATCCGGACGCGCTTGATGCGCCGGGGATCCGCATCCAGAATATGGAATTCGAAACCGGGCATTGCCTGCACGACTTCGCCACGCGCCGGAATGCGTCCGAGCGCCGAGAAGATCAGACCACCCAACGTGTCGACGTCTTCGATCCGGTCGGCAATGTCGAAATCCGGGCCAATCGCTTCGGCGATCTCTTCCAGTTCGACGCGGGCGTCGGCGATAATGACGTCGTCGGAGACGCGGCTGAACATGACTTCTTCGTCGTCGTGTTCATCGTCGATGTCACCGATGACCATTTCGACGATGTCCTCGTGGCTAACGAGGCCGTCCGTGCCACCATATTCGTCGATCACGAGCGCCATCTGGGTGCGGGCTGCCTGCATGCGGCTCATCAGGTCGGAGGCAAGCATCGAGGGCGGCACGAAAAGGATGGAACGGATGATGCCGGCTTCGGCAACCGTCTTGCTCAGATCGATGCGGGCAAGATCGAAGTCCATCTTTGGCTTGGCCGACTTCTCGACCTTTTCGGTCTTTTCAGCCTTCTCGCCGCCAGTTGCTCCGTTGGCTGCCTTGGCAGCCACGCGCCTGCGACTACGGGCCTGTTTGGTGACGTAGGAGAGCAAGTCGCGGATGTGGACCATGCCGCGCGGATCGTCCAGCGTATCGGCATAGACGGGCATGCGCGAGCGACCGGACACATCGAAGATGGTCATCAACTCGCCGATGGTGACGCTCTGATCGACCGCTTCGATGTCGACACGCGGGACCATGATGTCCTCGACGCGGACCTCGCGGAAGCGGAGGATGTTGTTGAGCATCGCCCGCTCTTCGGGCGTGAAAGCTTCGCCGAGGCTGGCATCGGCGCTCAGGGCGACCGTTAGGTCTTCGCGCAGGCTCGTGGAGGAGGATGGCTTCAGAATACGGCCCAGTCGGGCCCAGAAGGAAGGATGTTGGCGTGCCGAGCTTTCCGCTCGGTAAGGACTACTGCCCTCGTCCGAAGACGATCCTTCGTTACTCTCTTTGGCCTCGGGGGCCGACTTCGTTGCAAAATCGCTCATTGTTCCAGACTATCAGATGGGGTCCTGCCCCGCATAGGGGTCAGATAGGCCAAGTTCTGCCAGAATGCGAGTCTCCAGCGCTTCCATTTTTTCGGCGTCATCGTTTTCGATGTGATCGTAGCCGAAGAGATGCAGGAAGCCATGCACCATCAGGTGGGTCAGATGATCCTCGAAACTCTTGTCGAGATCAACGGCTTCACGCTCCACCGTCTCGCGGGCGATGATGATATCGCCGAGCATCGGACCAGGCATCTTGCCCGGGGTCAGCGGGAAAGCGGGAAAGGACAGGACATTGGTCGGCTTGTCCTTCTTGCGCCATTCCGCATTGATCTCGCGGATCATCTCGTCGTCGCCGAAGACGAGCGAAACCTCTGTCGGCTGCGTCGGAAAGGGCTGACCTTCTGTCTCAGCAAGATGGTTTTCAGCAGAACCGAGAACGCGAAGGGCCAAAGCCTCCAACGCGGTCTCATCTGCCCAACCGTCGCTCTCGACGGCAATCTGTATGTCCAACTGGCTCATCGTGTGATCGCAGAGCGGGCTTAGTGCTCGCTCTGCTCGCTCTCGTCCTGTACCTTGTACTTTGCGTCATAGGCCTGCACGATGCGGCCGACAAGCGGATGACGCACAACGTCGGTGTCCTTGAAGCGGACCACCGACACGCCTTCGACACCCTTCAGCACGGTCAAAGCCTCAACCAGACCCGACGTCACGCCGCGCGGCAGGTCGACCTGGCTCGGGTCGCCGGTGATGATCATGCGACCGTTTTCACCGAGACGGGTGAGGAACATCTTCATCTGCATCGAGGTGGTGTTCTGCGCCTCGTCGAGGATGATCGCGGCATTAGCAAGGGTGCGGCCACGCATGAAGGCAAGCGGGGCAATTTCGATGACGCCGGCCGTGATGGCACGCTCCACCTTGTCGCCCGGAATCATGTCGTAGAGCGCATCATAGAGCGGGCGCAGATACGGATCGACCTTCTCCTTCATGTCGCCGGGCAGGAAGCCGAGGCGCTCACCGGCTTCGACGGCCGGGCGCGTCAGGACGATGCGATCGACAACGCCACGCTCCAGCAGCTGGGCGGCATGGGCAACGGCAAGATAGGTCTTGCCGGTACCGGCCGGGCCCACGCCAAAGACCATTTCCGACCGCTCCAGCGCGCGCATGTAGGCGTCCTGGGTCGGGGTGCGGGCCGCGATCGTCTTCTTGCGCGTGGAGATCTGCGCCATGGAGAGCTTCGCCTTGCGCTCCAGCGTCGGAAGCGACAGCTGGTCGTCTGCGGCGACCGCCATGCGGATGGCCCCTTCGACGTCGGAGGCTTCCACCGATCCGCCGCTCTGCAGGCGGGCATAGAGGAAATCGAGTGCGCGGCGGGCCTGGTTGGTGGCCTGCAACTCACCCGTAATGGCAACCGAATTGCCGCGGGCACGGGCCTCGATCTGGAGGCGCTGCTCGAGAAGTTTCAGATGCTGGTCGAACTGGCCAAAAAGCTCGCTCGCAAGCCTGTTGTTCTCGAACGTCAAAATGAAGTGATTGGCGTCGGTCGCAGTTGTGCGGACATTGCGCGAGGGTGAAGAAACCACTTCTGTTGCGTTCAAGCGATCAGGCTCCTGTTGCGATCAGGTTCAGGCCCTCACTCTAACCCTCTGCCACCTCGGCAAACAAGCTGTTTGGGCCGGCTGCGGTGATTCGTACCTGTATAATGTCACCGATTTGCGATGACTTTGCATCAACATTCACAGACTGTAGCCAAGGCGACCGACCGATCAACTGCCCCGGCATGCGGCCCGGCTTCTCCAGGAGCAAATCAACGGTCTTGCCGATCATCGACTGCATGAAGGCCTGCTGCTGTTCCAGCAACAGCGCCTGGAGCCGTGCCAGGCGTTCGGTCTTCACATCCTCGGCCACATGATCCGGCAGATCGGCGCCGGGCGTGCCGGGACGTGTCGAATACTTGAACGAATAAGCCTGCGCGTAGTTCACTTCGCGGACGAGATTCATCGTGTCCTCGAAGTCCTGATCCGTCTCGCCCGGGAAACCGACGATGAAATCGCCCGACAGCGCGATGTCAGGACGGACAGAACGGATGCGCTCAATGAGGGCGACATATTCGGAGGCCTTGTGGCGCCGGTTCATGGCTTTCAGGATCCGGTCGGAGCCCGACTGCACAGGCAGGTGCAGATAGGGCATCAGCATCCTGAGATCGCGATGCGCCTCGATCAGACGGTCGTCCATGTCGCGGGGATGGCTTGTGGTGTAGCGCAGGCGGGCGAGACCGGGGATTTCAGCGAGCCGGTAGAGCAGATCGCCGAGGCCGATCGCCCGACCTTTTTCATCTTCGCCATGCCAGGCGTTGACATTCTGACCGAGCAGGGTCAGCTCACGCACGCCGCTGTCCACCAGTTTTCGCGCTTCCATCAGGAGTTGCGCCAGCGGACGAGAGACTTCCGAACCGCGGGTATAGGGCACCACGCAGAAGGTGCAGAACTTGTCGCAGCCTTCCTGGACGGTGAGGAAGGCGGTGACGGAGCGCGGCTTGCCGACGACCTTGGTCGGATCCGGCAGGTGCTCGAACTTGTCTTCCAGCGCATATTCGGTATCGACCACGCGCTCGCCGGCCCGAGCCTTCTGGAGCGCCTGCGGCAGACGGTGATAGGTCTGGGGGCCAAGCACCACGTCGACTGCTGGTTCTCGACGCGAGATTTCCTCGCCTTCGGCTTGGGCGACGCAACCGGCGACGCCAATCATGAATTCCTTGCCTTCGGCTGCGCGGGCTTTCTTGTGCTCACGCAGGCGACCGAGCGCCGAATAGACCTTTTCGGCGGCCTTTTCACGGATGTGACAGGTGTTCAAGAGGACGAGATCTGCCTCTTCCATGACCTCGGTCGGGGCATAACCATCCGCCGCCAGGGCATCGGCCATGCGGCCGCTGTCATAGACGTTCATCTGGCAGCCATAGGTCTTGATGAAGACCTTGCGCGTGTGGGCGCCCGGCATCGGCGTTTCGGTGAGGCTCGCGGTTTCCTGGGTCATGGCGCGCTATTTAGTGGTTTTCGGGCCGCGATTAAACCGAAAAGTTGGCCGCCACGTTCAGCGGCGATGCCGACCGCGCAGATGGGCGAGCAGCAGGGTGCGCAGCTGTTCCTCGATGCGGATGGCAAGCGCCTTGCGGCTGTCGCCTTTCTTGAACTCCACCGTCTCGCCGAAGGTCACGTCGACATCGAGCGCTCCGGCGCGCAAGACGCCCATAAGGTGCTCCATCAGCCCGACATCACCCGGCCAGCCGGCGATCGGACGGTGATAGCGGCCCATGGGCATGCCCTGGACGCGGGTGTAGGCGATCGCGACAGGCTGGACATGCACCACCGCATCCTCTTCATTCGGCAGTGCGGCTGCGGCCGCCCCAAAGAGGGAGGACTTGATGCCGAGGATGCGGTTACCATCCGACGTCGTGCCTTCCGGGAAGAGCACGACGATTTCGCCATCGGCCATGCGGGCTGCGATCTCATTGACTTGGTCGCCGGTTCGGCGCTTTTCTTCCCGCACGACGAAGATGGTTTTCTGCAACCTCGCCAGGAAGCCGAAGACGGGCCAGGAGCCGACCTCGGTCTTGGCGATGAAGGTGACATCGGCGAGCGAGCCGAGGACGAGAATATCCTTCCAGGAGGCGTGATTGGCGGCGATCATCAGCGGACGGCGGGTGTCGAGGGTGCCGTGGACATGCACGCGGATGCCGAGGAACCAGAGGGCCAGCCGATGCCAGCGGCGCGGCAAACGGCGGCGAAGCAGCCAGTCGAAGCGCAGCGCCAACAGCTGGACTGGGATCAGCAGCCCCGAGACCACCAGCAGCACAATGAGATAGAGCCCGACCCTCAGCCAGTTGATCACGCGGGCCTCACTGGCATGGCGGGCATCGGCTTATTTCTCGTCCTTCGACAGCGGAATGCCATAGAGTTCGAGGCGGTGGCCGACGAGGCGGAAACCGTGTTCACGGGCGATCCGCTCCTGGAGCGCTTCGATCTCCGGTGAATGAAATTCGACGACGGTACCGGTCTTCAGATCGATCAGGTGATCATGATGTTCTTCCGGAACGGTCTCATAGCGAGAGCGGCCGTCACGGAAATCGTGCCGCTCGATGATGCCGGCATCTTCGAAGAGTTTGACGGTGCGGTAGACCGTCGAGATCGAGATCTTGGCGTCGATCTTGGAGGAGCGACGATAGAGCTCCTCGACATCCGGGTGATCGTCGGATTCTTCGAGGATGCGAGCGATGACGCGGCGCTGCTCGGTCATGCGCATGCCCCGCTCGGCACACAGCGCTTCCAACGATTTCAGGGCGTCATTCATGGTGTCAGCATATCCGCAGAAGGTCGGTTCGTCCAACCGACCGGTTAGCGAAGATCACGGCGCATGACAAGCGCGGAGGACCGGCGACCGTTTTCGTCGGTGTAATAGGCCGGGCGTTCGCCGGCCTTCTCGAAGCCGAGCTTGCGGTAAAGCCCAAGGGCTGCGTGGTTACCATCATCGACTTCCAGGAACATGGATTCACCACCCCGCGACTTCGCTTCGCGCAGTGCCGCCTGCATCAGCCGCCAGCCGAGGCCGAAGCGGGCGACCTTGTCGCTCACCGCAATCGTCAGGATTTCTGCCTCGCCGGCGACCTCGCGCGCCAGCACGAATCCCGCGAGCGGGGCCTTGAAGATCAGCGTATTGGTCTGCCAGGCGGCAAAGCCGAAGGTGTTGGGCTGCAGAAGCAAGCTCAGGAACTCGCCATCGCCCCAGGCTCTCGGGAAGCGCTGGCCATGCAGCTCGGAGACTGCGTGGCAGTGTTCGGAGATCATGGGGACAATTTCGAACTCAGGCTGGCGGTAGAACAGGCTGTCGCGCATGTCAGGCTCTCGATACGGCAAACCCGGTCTGCGGTTTGGCATCCGGTCCACGTAGATAGAGCGGCTTCGGCTTGCCCTGGGCTTTCGCTAATGAAGCAAGACGTGCGACGATCTCGATCGGATAGTGATCGGGCGCGGTTTCGGCCTCTCGGTCGGCAACGAGCGCCGAGGCGGAACCCACAAGTACCGTGTCTGGTGCGGCTGCACGGGCGAGATAGTCGTCAAGCTCGAGCAGCAGCGGCTCCCCCTCAGGCTCACCTCCGGCAAAGGCCTGGGCATAGACTTCATCGCGATGGGCATTGATGGCGGCAAGAACGGATTTGTCGCGTTCGGCTGCGGTTTGCGCCAGCACCTCCAGTGTCGAGACCCCCACACACTCCACCCCAAGCGCCAGCGCGAGGCCACGGGCGGAGGCAACACCAACACGGATGCCGGTGAAGGAGCCGGGGCCAACGGTCACGCCAATGCGCTCGATGTTGGTCAGCGACAGCCTCGCTTCGGCCAGCGCCTCGTCGATCATCGCCATCAACCGTTCGGCATGGCCACGCCCGATCGTTTCGCTGACGCGCCCCAGAACCTTGCCTGTATCGGAATCAAAAACGGCGGCTGCGCAGTCCACACCCGCCGTGTCGATCGCAAGAACGATCATCTCGTCTCCAGTCCGGTCCAATCAGACCGCTTCGACTTCCTGCACTTCCGGAACGAAGTGGCGCAGCAGGTTCTGCACGCCATGCTTCAGGGTCGCCGTCGAGGACGGGCAGCCGGCGCAGGAGCCCTTCATGTTGAGGAAGACCTTGCCGTCCTTGAAACCGCGGAAGGTGATGTCGCCGCCATCCTGGGCGACGGCGGGGCGGACGCGGGTCTCGAGCAGTTCCTTGATGGTCGCTACGATCGTCTCGTCGCCGGCATCGAAGAATTCCTCATCGGTGTCGGTCTGTGCCGATGTCGAAGCCGTTCCCATGACCGGTGCGCCGCTCATGAAATGCTCCATGATCGTGCCGAGGATTGCCGGCTTCAGGTGGTGCCATTCCGGACCGTCTTTGGAGACGGTGACGAAATCGTAGCCAAAGAAGACGCCGGTCACGCCCGGGATCGCGAAGATGCGCGCCGCAAGCGGAGAAGCGCTCGCGCTGCCGGCATCGCGGAACTCGGCGGTGCCGGTTTCCATGACCACCTTGCCGGGCAAGAATTTCAGGGTCGCCGGGTTCGGCGTGGCTTCGGTCTGGATGAACATAATGGCCTCCGGGCGGTGAATGCACCGCTAAAGATTAGAATGTTTCAAAAATAGACCCTGCAGGCTCCATCTTCAAGACGTGATCGGCAGGATGCTCAAATTAGCAAAGCGCGTCGATTTCCTCATTGGTCAGCGTATCCGGCAGGACCGTGACCGGGATCGGGAAAGCGGCAGCCCGGCCGGCGATCATCGAGACCAGAGGGCCCGGACCTTCCTTGGTCGAGCCGGCCGCGAGGACGAGGATCGCGATGTCGCGGTCTTCTTCGATCAGACTGTTGATCTCGGGATAGGCGCTTCCCTCGCGGATGATAAGCTCAGGCTCGATGCCGATGGTGTCGCGCACGGTCTGGGCAGCCTTCGCCATGATGGCTTCCGCCTCTTCCCGGGCCTCCGCCCGCATGATCTCCTCGACGCCCAGCCACTGCTGGAAGTCGCCTTCCGGGATCACGTAGATCAGCACCAGTCCGCCATTGGAATTCTTGGCGCGGCGGCCGGCATAGTGGACCGCGCGCGAGCATTCCGGGGTGTTGTCGATCACCGCCATGAACTTGCGGCGGTGACCTTCAAGACGTGACAGACGCGTTGAAACCATAAAGAACCCCGCCGCCGGACCGATGACATGTGACGCGGGCGGGCTCCGGGCGGACCCGCCAGCGACCGAGACCTTATCGCACGAAGCCGATGATGTCGCGGACTTCGTTCATGGTCTTTTCGGCGCGGGTGCGGGCACGCTCGCCGCCGTCGCGCAGGACCGCATCGATGTGACCGGGGTCTTCCATCAGGCGGCGCATCTCGGCATTGATCGGGCCGAGTGCCGCGACCGCCAGATCGATCAGTGCCGGCTTGAAGACGGAGAACTGCTGGCCGCCGAACTCGGAAAGCACATCGGCCTTCGACTTGTCGGCAAGGGCTGCGAAGATGCCGACGAGGTTGTCGGCTTCGGGACGGCCTTTGAGGCCTTCCGTCTCGCTCGGCAATGCATCCGGATCGGTCTTGGCCTTGCGGATCTTCTTGGAGATCGCGTCCTGGTCATCCATCAGGTTGATGCGCGACAGATCAGACGGATCCGACTTCGACATCTTCTTGGTGCCGTCCTTGAGGCTCATGACGCGGGGCGCCGGGCCATCGATCAGCGGCTCAACCATCGGGAAATAAGCATGCACCGGCTCTTCGCCGACTTTGATGTCGATGCCGAGACCGGTCGGCTTGATTTTGTCATGGAAGTCCAGGTTGAACTTCATGGCGATGTCGCGGGCGAGCTCCAGATGCTGCTTCTGGTCTTCACCAACCGGCACATGGGTCGCGCGGTAGACGAGAATGTCTGCGGCCATCAGGCTCGGATAGGCGTAGAGACCGAGCGAGGCCTGCTCGCGGTCCTTGCCGGCCTTGTCCTTGAACTGCGTCATGCGGTTCATCCAGCCGATGCGGGCGACGCAATTAAAGATCCAGGCGAGTTCCGCATGCTGCGGCACCTGGGACTGGTTGAAGACGATGTGCTTCTTCGGGTCGATGCCGGCCGCGAGGAAGGCGGCCGTGATCGAGCGGATCTGGGTCGCCATGTCCTCGTGGACGAGCTGGGCCGTCAGCGCATGCAGATCGACGACGCAGTAGATGCAGTCGTTGTTTTCCTGGAGCGCGACGAACTTTCTGATGGCACCGAGGTAGTTTCCGAGATGGAGATTGCCGGTCGGCTGAACGCCGGAGAAAACCAGCGGCTTGAACTCAGTCATAATAATCCTCAACAGGCTGGTGGAGGGCCCGATCCTCTGATCGTGTCGGTCACGGCTTATGCACGGCGGACCGGGCGCAATCAAGCGCTCACTTCGGCGGACAAGGAAGGCTCTGCTGGCGCCGGCTCGATCAGGTCCCAGAGATTGCCATAGAGATCCTGGAAGACGGCGACGGTTCCATAGACCTCACGACGGGGAGCCTCCTTGAACACGACACCCGCCTTCACGAAGCGCGCATGGTCGCGGGCAAAATCATCCGTTTTCAGGAAGAAGCCGACGCGACCGCCGGTCTGGTTGCCGATTGCTGCACGCTGGGCATCGTTCGACGCCTCAGCGAGCAGAAGAGAAGCGCCTGCGGCACCTGCCGGACGGACCACCAGCCAGCGTTTACCGTCCGGCATTTGAGCGTCCTCCAGGCACTCGAAGCCGAGGGCACTGCAATAGAAGGCCTTGGCCCGATCATAGGAGTCCACGACCAGGCTGACGAGAAAGAGGCTGTTTCCGCTCATGAAATCGCACTTTTGGTTTGATGTGTGATGAAGACGCCCTCGATGTCACGCATAGGGAAATTTCCTCCCAGAAACGAGGGGTTTAGGGAATGAATTCGCGACGTGCCAAGACCGCGATTCGCGCGCTGACGCGAGCTCGAGAAGCAGAAACGAGCAAAGCGCACCAAATTTGACACATTTCGGGGAATAAAAACCCGCCGAAAGCGATCTGGATCGCTCCAAAGAACAATCCCATTCCAGAAGGTCATTCATGCGCACTTTGTTTCGCGTCGCGCTCGGCTGCGTTCTTTCGCTCTGTCTCCTCTCCCCCGTCCAGGCCGTGGAGAAGAAGAAGCGGCACTTTTTCATGAAGCACGATACTGCTGTCGCCTACACGCTGCAGCGGGTCAGCGTCAAAGACAACTGCTTTCCCGACGAATTGAAAGCGATCCTTGCTCATATCGCCAAGCAGACCGGCAAGACGCCGGTCGTGACCTCCGGCCACCGCCCGCGCTCGGGCCGCTCGCAGCACAGCCATTGTTTTGCAGCGGACATTCGCGTGCCCGGCGTGCCCGAGAAGAAGATCGTTGCCGCCGCCCGCAGCGCGCCCGGCATCGGCGGCATCGGGCGCTACTGCAACGGCATCGTGCATGTCGATATCGGCCCGAAGCGGACCTGGACTTACTGCTGATCCGGATCGGATGCGGTCGTTGCGGCCTCGTCAGCCGTTTTCTTCCTGCGCTTGAGGCTGCGGCGGACCAGGCGCCAGTCCGCGCCGCCGATCAGAAAGGCGATGCCGAAATAGACCGGCATGGCGATTGCAATCAGCCCACCCAGCGCCAGCAACTGCTCGAAGAGCGGGCTTGATGGTGAAAGCCAGTCAGCCCAGCGATCGGAGAGATAGACGAGCAGGCCGGCCATAATGGCGGAGGCGATCATCAGACGCAGGGTCCGCGTCACAAGCGGCCACTCGAAAATGAGGTGGCCCCGCCACAGCAGCACCGAAAACAAGAGGATGGTGTTGGTCCAGCCGGCAGCGGCCTCGGCCATGGCGATGCCGCTCTCCTCGAAGATCGGGAAGAGCGTGATGGCAAGCCCCGTGTTGAGCGCGACCGACACCATGGTGAAACGCATCGGCGTCTTGGTGTCTTCGCGGGCGTAATAGCCCGGCTGGAGCGCCTTGATCAGCACGAAGCCCGGCAGGCCGATGCCATAGATCGCGAGGATCGACGCAACCACGGCGGTATTCTGCTCGGAAAAAGCGCCGCGCTCGTAGAGCACCCGGATGATTTCATCTGACAGTACCCAGATGGCGGCAGCGGCTGGCAGGGTGAGGAAGAGGACGAATTCGATCGAGCGGTTCTGGAGATTGCCCGCCTCCTTCATATGGCCGCCCTTCAAGGCCCGGGCGAGTTCGGGCAGCAGCACGACGGCAACGGCGACCCCGACGACCCCGAGCGGCAACTGATATATACGATCGGCATATTGCAGGGCCGAAATCGCGCCCTCCTTGGTCGAGGCGATGGCCTGGCCGATCAGCTGATTGATCTGGGTGATGCCGCCGGTGATCGCCGCGGGTACGGCCAGCATCAGCAGACGCTTCACGTTCGGGGTAAATCGCGGACGCTTGAAGCCGATCCGGATGCCGGCATTGCGCACGCCGATATAGACCACGGCCATCTGCAAAAGGCCGGCCCCCAGCACGGACCAGGACAAAGCCCAGGCGGTCGCGGCGGGATCAGCCCCCGTCCATAGCGCCCAGCCAAGCGCACCGATCATCAAGATATTGAGGAAGACGGGCGCAATGGCGGCGGCAAAGAAGTGATGCAGCGAATTCAGCATGCCGCTCAGCATGGCCGTCAGCGACATGCACATGAGATAGGGGAACATGACGATCGCGAGGCGGACCGTCAGGTCAAACTTTTCCGGGTCGTTGGCAAAGCCCGGCGCGATGATCCACTGGACCAGCAGCGGCATCGACAGCTGCATGCCTATCGTCAGGATCAGAAGGACAGAAAAGAGAACTCCGAAGACCTCTTCGGAAAAACGCTTGGCGCCATCAATGCCATTCGCCTCGATTTCCTTGGCAAAGAGCGGTACGAAGGCGGCGTTGAACGCTCCTTCGGCAAAAAGGCGGCGGAATAGATTGGGGAAGCGGAAGGCGGCGTAGAAGACGTCAGCGACCGGACCGGTCCCGAGTGCCGCGGCCATCAGGGTTTCGCGCGCAAAGCCGAAGATGCGGCTGCCGAGCGTCGCACCACCGACCGTCATGAATTTCTTGACGAGGCTCATGTCTCAGGCCCGTGCCTTCTTCGGCACCGCAGCTGCCCGTGGCGGCGCGATGATGCCGGAGGGCATGTTGTCCTTGAGCTCGTCGGGCTGCTCGGTCATCACGGGCTTCAGGCGGTTGGCAATGTTGACCTGCCTGTTCTCGTTGGTCACCTTCTGTCCGACGAGATCGGTGACATAGAAGGTATCGATGACCTTTTCCCCGAAGGTGGTGATTCGGGCCGAATGGATGTCGAGAGACAGGTCCGACAGAACCGCTGTGATTTCAGCGAGAAGACCGATGCGGTCGAGGCATTCCACCTCGATGACGGTGAACTTGTTTGACAGCGCATTGGAGATGCGGACATCCGGCTGGACCGGAAAGGTCTTGTTGCGCTTCTTGCCCTTCGTGCGCGTGGCGATGACCTCTGGCAGGCGTTTGCGGCCCGACAGCACGTCCTCGATCATCTTGCCGATGGTGGCCGCGCGGCGGGTTTCGTCCTCGTCGATCGGAAATTCCCGGTTGATCAGGATCGTATCCAGCGCGCGGCCGTCCGATGTCGTGAAGATCTGAGCGTCGGCGATGTTGGCGCCGGCTGCGGCACAAGCGCCGGCAATGATCGACAAGAGACGCGGATGGTCGGGCGAGAGCACCGTGATCTCGGTGATCGCGTGGAACTGGTGGGTGCGCACCATGGTCGCCAGCGCCTGACCCGACTTATCGGTCTGGCGGATGAAATGGGCGTGACGGATCTGGTCCTCGAGGTCGACCGAAAGCAGGTAGGGCTCATAGTGGAGCTTAGTGTAGGTGCGCTGATCCTTCTGGCTCCAGCCTTCGAGCGCCTGACTGAGCTGCTCGGCGGCATGCTTGGCGCGCTCCTTGCGCGAGACCTGCGAGAAGCCACCTGAGAGGAGAAGCTCGGTCTCGTAATAGAGCGTGCGCAGGAGCTGGCCCTTCCAGCCGTTCCAGACGCCGGGCCCCACCGCACGGATGTCGCAGATGGTGAGCACCAGCAGCATCTTCAGGCGGTCGAGCGACTGCACCTTCTCGGCAAAATCGGTGATCGTCTTGCGGTCGTGCAGGTCGCGGGTCTGGGCGACCATCGACATCAGGAGATGCTGGTCGATCAGCCAGGCGACCATCTCGGTCTGCTTGGCCGAGAGGCCGAGACGCGGGCAGAGCTTGCGGGCGACCTTGGCGCCGGCGATCGAGTGATCCTCCTGCCGGCCCTTGGCGATGTCGTGCAAGAGGACCGCAACATAGAGTGTCTGGCGATCCTCGATTTCCGGCATGATCTTGTTGGCGAGCGGATGGATCTCCTCCGCCTTGCCCTTGTCGATCTCGGAGAGAACCTCCAGCGTGCGGATCAAGTGCTCGTCGACCGTGTAGTGATGATACATGTTGAACTGCATCATCGAGACGATCTTGCCGAATTCCGGCATGAAACGCCCGAGCACGCCGGCCTCGTTCATGCGCCGCAGGATGAAACCCGGATCCCTGCGCGAAGTCAGGATCGACAGAAAGAGGCGGTTTGCCTCCTCGCTTTCGCGGAACTCGTTGTTGATCAGCGACAGCGAGCGTGTGACGGCCTTCAAAGCGTCGGGATGGAATTCGAGCCCGTTCAGATCCGCCACGTGGAAGAGGCGCATGATCGACATCGGGTCCTTCTTGAAGACACCGGGATCGGCGAGCGCAATGCGGCCGCGATCGTCGATGAATTCGCTGGCACCGGGGATCTTGCGCGGGCGGTTGGCGAAGCGGCCGATCATGCCGCCGATACCGGGTGCGGCCTTGGCCTGCTGATCTTCAAGCGCTGCTGCAAAGATGCGGGTCAGGTCGCCGACATCCTTTGCCACCAGGAAGTAGTGCTTCATGAAGCGTTCGACGGCGGAAAGCCCCGGGCGCGCCTGATAGCCGAGGCTTTTGGCGATCTCCGGCTGGATATCGAAATACAGGCGCTCTTCCGGCTTGCCGGTCAGATAGTGCATGTGGCAGCGAACTGCCCAGAGGAAATCGTCGGCCTTTTGGAAAAGGCGCCATTCGTGACGGGAGAGAACGCCAAGACGGACCAATTCGCCGGTATCGCGGACGTGGTAGTTGTATTTGGCGATCCAGAAGAGGGTCTGCAGATCACGTAAGCCCCCCTTGCCTTCCTTGACATTGGGTTCGACGAGGTAGCGGCTGTCGCCGGCCTTGCGGTGACGCTCGTCACGCTCCGCGAGCTTTGCGGCAATAAACTCCGGCGCGGTACCCGTCGTCACTTCCTGATCGAATCGGCGCTGCAGCTCGGTGACCAGAGCCTCATCGCCGCAGATATGGCGGGTTTCGAGGATCGCGGTCCGAATGGTCATGTCCGTGGTCGACAGCCGGATGCATTCCTCCACCGTGCGGGTGGCGTGGCCGACCTTGAAGCCGACATCCCAGAGCAGATAGAGGACGAATTCGACCGCCTTGTGCATGGCGGGACCGGCCTTCTGCGGCAGCAGGAAAAGCAGGTCGATGTCGGAGCCCGGCGCAAGGGTTCCGCGGCCGTAACCGCCGACGGCCGCGACAGCCAGACCGTTCGCGTCTTTCGGATAGACATGGGTGCGAGCGAAATCGAAGATCACCGAGATCAGCTGGTCCTGGATCCAGGAGATGCGGTTTGCGCAGTTGAGGCCACTGCCATCTTCGAAGAGCTTCAGCCGCGCCTGTTCGCGAGCCTCGGCAGAGGCCTTCTTCAGGATCGGCAAAAGCTTGGAGCGGGTCTCCAGCATATTGCCGCATCCCGCCTCTGCGATGGTCTTGCAGGACGCACGGAGCGCGTCGATGTCGAGGAGATCGTCGAAGGCAAGCTCTGCAGTGGCCATGGGCGCGGCATCATCTCTTGGGACCGGGGAATCAACCGGAATGGGTGGCGCTATAGCGCTTTTCGGGCGCGATTGACAGGCACTCTACCGGTCAAGGCTTGCCAAGTTGTTTCTTCAGATCATAGAGCGCATCCAGCGCCTGGCGAGGCGTGAGGTCGTCAAGATCGAGTGAGCGCAGGGCCTCCTCGACTTTCGACGGGCCAGATTTCTGGATCTCCTCGCGGCGCACGGCGACCTGGAAAAGCGGCAGGTCATCGATCAGCTGGGCGGCCGGGTTTTTGCGGTCGCTGTCTTCGAGGCGGGTCAGAACTTCCCGGGCGCGGGCAACGACGGCCGCCGGCAAGCCGGCGAGACGGGCGACCTGGATGCCGTAGGAGCGATCGGCAGAGCCTGGGCCGACCTCATGCAGGAAGATGACGTCGCCGTCCCATTCCTTGACCCGCATTGTGACATTCGACATGCGGGCGAGCTTCTCCGACAGCGCCGTCAGCTCATGGAAGTGCGTAGCGAACAGCGAGCGGCAGCGGTTTGCCTCATGCAGGTGCTCGACGGCGGCCCAGGCGATGGAGAGGCCGTCGAAGGTGGCCGTGCCGCGACCGATTTCGTCGAGAATGACCAGCGAGCGGTCGGTCGCCTGGTTGAGGATGGCCGCCGTCTCTACCATCTCGACCATGAAGGTGGAGCGGCCACGGGCCAAATCATCGGAGGCGCCAACGCGGGAGAAGAGCCGATCGACGATCCCGATATGGGCGGCACCAGCCGGCACGAACGAGCCCATCTGAGCCAGAATGGCGATCAGCGCGTTCTGACGCAGGAAGGTCGACTTACCGCCCATGTTGGGACCTGTCAGCAACCAGATGGCGCCGGGGCCTTTGGTATCGTTGGGAGAGAGATCGCAGTCATTCGCGATGAAGGGGCTGGCGGCCTGACGGCGCAGCGCCTGCTCGACGACCGGATGGCGTCCGGCGGTGATGGCGAACATTCTCGAGTCATCGATGAGCGGGCGGCAATAGCCCTGCTCTTCCGCCAAAGCCGCAAGGCCGGCCGCGACGTCGATCACGGCGAGTGCCCTGGCAGCGGCCTTGATGGGTTCGGCAGCAGCGACGACCTGGCTCACCATCTGGTCGAAGGCTGCGAGCTCCAGCGACAGAGCCTGACCGGCAGCATTCGCAATGCGGCTTTCGAGGTCGGCAAGCTCGGTTGTGGTGAAGCGCATGGCGTTGGCCATGGTCTGGCGATGGATGAAGCGAGACTTGGCCTCGTCGCCTTCGGTCATCGGGCCGGCATTGCCGGCGGTTACCTCGATGAAATAGCCGAGCACATTGTTGTGCTTGATCTTCAGCGACTTGATGCCGGTTTCCTCGGCATATTGCAGCTGGAGGCCGGCGATGACGCGGCGGGACTGGTCGCGCAGAGCCCTGAGTTCGTCGAGTTCCGGGATCGCGCCGTCGCGCAGGAAACCGCCGTCGCGCTTCAGGAGCGGCAGTTCGTCGGCAAGCATTGCCGCGAGGCTGGAGCCAAGATCGGCAGGTAGCGCCGCGAGATCAGCAAGAGCCTCAGACAGTTCCGTCGGCAAGTTGGACGGATCGAGCAGTCGGCCAACCTCGGCAGAGGCTGCGAGACCGGCGACGATGGCGCCGAGGTCACGCGGGCCGCCGCGATCGAGCGCCAAACGGGAGAGCGCGCGCGGCATGTCGGGCACGCGCTTCATGGCGTCGCGGAGGCGGTCGACGAGCAGACCATCGGACAAGAGATGAGCGATCGAGTCCTGGCGGTCGGCGATGGCTACCGGGTCCGTCAACGGCGACATCAGGCGCTCTGCCAGCAGACGCGCGCCGCCACCTGTCACGGTGCGATCGATGGCCTTAAGGAGCGAACCGTTGCGGTCGCCGGACAGCGTCTTCACCAGTTCGAGATTGGCGCGCGTGGCGGGATCGATGAAGAGGGTGGACGCCGCATTCTGCCGTTCCGGCAGACCGAGCGGCGGGCGCTCGGAGATCTGGGTCTTTTCGACATAGGCGACGGCGGCAGCGGCCGCGGCGATTTCGGCGCGGGAGAAGGCGCCGAAACCATCCAGCGTTCCTACGCCGAAATAGCGGGCGATCCGACCTTCGGCGCTGGCGCTGTCAAAGAGCACGGCGGGTTGCGGCACGACCACACGGCCGAGCACGTCGAAGGCGGGCTTCAGTTCCTCGTCGTGGAAAAGCGTATCGGGCACGATCAGTTCGCGCGGCTCAATGCGCAGGATGTCGGCGAGCAGGCGCGTCTCTGTCGTCTCCGCGAGGCGGAAGATGCCCGTGGAGATATCGATCCAGGCGAGTGCCAGCTGCGGGGCGGAGCTGCCCCGGATCCGCGCGAGCGCCATCAGATAGTTGGATTCGAAGGGCGAAAGGAGCTTGTCCTCGGTAATCGTGCCCGGCGTGACGAGGCGCACTACGTCACGCTTTACGACCGACTTCGAGCCGCGCTTCTTGGCTTCGGCGGGGTCTTCGATCTGCTCGCAGACGGCAACGCGGAAGCCGAGCGAGATCAGTTTCTGCAGGTAATCATCCGCTGCATGTACCGGCACGCCGCACATGGGGATGTCCTGGCCGAGATGCTGGCCACGCTTGGTTAACGTGATGCCGAGCGCGCGCGACGCATCGACGGCATCCTCGAAGAAGAGCTCGTAGAAATCGCCCATGCGATAAAAGAGCAGGCTGCCTGGGTTGGCTGCCTTGATCTCGATGAATTGCTCCATCATCGGAGTGGCCGTCGCGCGGCTCTCCTCCGAGGTCAGCTCGGCGACGTTCAGGACATCACTTTGGGTGGCTTGATATAGCGTCACGGGCTCAATGTTTTCTTGAAAAGGAAGTCGTGCAACACTAACGACTTAAGGCGAGGAAAAACAACCAGGATGGGCCGGCGATCGCCCGCTGCCCACAACAAGGTGAGGGGAAGCATGGCAAACGAGAAGACACCCGGCCGGACGAAAGTCTCGGTGACGGAACAGGAAGCGCTGGACTTTCACTCCCAGGGCCGCCCCGGCAAGCTCGAGATCACCCCAACCAAGGCGATGGCAACTCAGCGCGACCTGTCGCTCGCCTATTCCCCCGGCGTCGCGGTGCCCGTGAAGGCGATCGCCGCCGATCCGGCCACGGCTTACGACTACACCACGCGCGGCAACATGGTCGCGGTCATCTCCAACGGTACGGCAATCCTTGGCCTCGGCAATCTCGGGGCACTCGCCTCCAAGCCGGTCATGGAAGGCAAGTCGGTTCTCTTCAAGCGCTTCGCCGATGTCGATTCGATCGATCTCGAGGTCGACACCGAAAATGTCGACGAGTTCATCAACTGTGTTCGCTATCTCGGCCCCTCCTTTGGCGGCATCAACCTCGAAGACATCAAGGCGCCCGACTGCTTCATCATCGAAAGCCGGCTGCGCGAGCTGATGGACATTCCTGTTTTCCATGACGACCAGCACGGGACTGCGATCATCGCGGCGGCTGGCCTCATCAACGCGCTAGAACTGACGGGCCGCGACTTCAAGACGACGAAGCTCGTCTGCAACGGCGCCGGGGCTGCGGCCATTGCCTGCATCGAGCTCATCAAGGCGATGGGCTTCAATGGCGAGAACATCATCCTCTGCGACACCAAGGGCGTGATCTATCAGGGCCGCACCGAAGGCATGAACCAGTGGAAGTCGGCGCATGCGGTCAAGACCGATCGGCGATCGCTGAAGGAAGCCATGGTCGGCGCTGATGTGGTCTTCGGATTATCGCAGAAGGGTGCCTTGTCCTCGGACATGATCGCCTCGATGGCGGACAACCCGATCATCTTTGCCATGGCCAATCCGGACCCGGAAATCACACCCGAGGAGGTCGCTGCCATCCGCTCCGACGCGATCATGGCGACAGGACGTTCGGACTATCCGAACCAGGTGAACAATGTTCTGGGTTTCCCTTACATATTCCGCGGTGCGCTCGATGTGCGTGCCAGCCAGATCAACGATGCCATGAAGATCGCCGCTGTCCGGGCGCTCGCCGATCTCGCGCGCGAGGATGTGCCTGACGATGTGGCAGCCGCCTATCAGGGCGAGCGGCCGCGCTTTGGACCGCAATACATCATCCCCGTGCCCTTCGATCCGCGCCTGATCTCGGCGATCCCGGTCGCCGTCGCCAAGGCTGCGATGGAAAGCGGCGTGGCACGCAGGGAAATCGAGGATCTCGGCGCCTATGCGCATGAGCTTTCCGCCCGCCGCGACCCGATCGCTGCCGCCACGCAGCGTATCTACGAACATGTGCGTAGCCATCCGAAGCGCGTCGTCTTTGCCGAAGGTGAAGAGGAGCAGGTCATGCGTGCGGCGATCTCGTTTGCCAATCTCGGCCTCGGCACCGCCATCCTGCTCGGCCGCGACGAGCCGCTCAAGGCGACGGCCGAGCGGGCCGGGATCGATCTCCACCGTCCCGGCATCGAGGTGGTCAATGCCCGCATGTCGACGCGCGTCGAGGCCTATACCGAATATCTCTATGCCCGCCTGCAGCGGAAGGGCTACCTGCATCGCGATGCGCAGCGGCTGATCAATACCGACCGTAACCACTTCGCCGCCTGCATGGTGGCGCTGGGCGATGCGGATGCGATGGTGACCGGCACGACGCGCAACTATTCCACCGCGCTTGAAGACGTGCGTCGCTGCATCGACACGGCACCCGGCCACCGGGTCATCGGCGTGTCGCTGGCTCTGGCGCGTGGCCGCACGATCGTCGTGGCAGACACCGCCGTGCACGACATGCCGACGGCGGATGAGCTGGCGGATATCGCGGAAGAAGCAGCCGGCGTCGCACACCGGCTCGGACTGGAGCCGCGCGTGGCGCTGCTAGCCTACTCCACCTTCGGGCATCCGACCGGCGAGCGTTCGGAGCGGGTGCGCGAGGCGGTGAAGATCCTCGACCGGCGCGGCGTATCCTTTGAGTACGACGGGGAGATGGGCGCGGACATCGCGCTCAACCATCACCGCATGGAGCAGTATCCGTTCTGCCGCCTCTCGGGCACGGCCAATGTGCTGGTCATGCCGGCGATCCATTCTGCGGCAATCTCGACCAAGATGCTGCAGGAACTGGGCGGCCTGACCGTGATGGGGCCACTGCTCATTGGCCTCGAAAAGTCGGTACAGATCGCCCAGATGGGCGCAAAAGACAGCGACATCGTAAACATGGCGGCGATCGCGGCCTATAACGCCGCGGGTTAAGCGAAGACCGGAGCGGCTTTTGCGAGCCGCTCCATGTCGTCCTCGATTTCGCGCTTCAGCCAGCGCTTGAACTTTTCCACCTTGTCGGAACGTCGAGCATTCTCTGATATCCCGAAGTAATGGCCGAAGCCGGTTTTGACCGCCGGACCAAAGGGCGCGACGAGCTGGCCGTGCTGCAGCTGATGCGACGCGATGGTCTGCCAGGCCAGCATCACCCCCTGCCCTGCAATTGTCGCATCGAGGCAGAGCGAGGCCTCGCTGAAGGTGTGGCGGGCCTTGATCTCCGCACCCTCAAGACCCACCGCGGAAAGCCAGACATCCCAGGTAAACATGGCCCTGCCATCGATGACCTTCGGTAGGTCGAGGATGTCGGCGGGCTCGCGCAGCTTTTCGGCCATGGCCGGGGTGCAGAGCGGGGCGACCCGTTGCTCCAGGATGAGTTCGGCCTTGAAACCCGGCCAATGGCCGCGTCCCACACGAATTCTGACATCCACATCCGTCTGAGTGGCATCGGTCAGGCGGTCATTGGCGTCGATGCGAAGGCCGATTTCCGGGAAGCGCTCGGAAAAGTCTGCAATTCGATGCACGAGCCAGCGGGCGGCAAAGACCGGGGCGACCGAAATGGTCAGCAGGCTGTCGTCGGTCCGCTTCGCCAGATCCACGGCGTCAGAGAGATGACGCATGCCATTGGCAAGGCGGGCCAGAATGTCATCGGCCGTTTCCACCGGGACCATGCCACGGCTCGTGCGCTCGAAAAGCAGGCGGCCGAGCTGCTGTTCGGTCTTGATGACCTGCTGGCTGACTGCACCGATGGAGACGCCTAGCTCGTCGGCCGCCGCTTGGAGCGAGCCGAGGCGGGCGACGGCTTCGACGGCGCGCAGACCGTTCAGATGCACCTGATTGAGGTTTCTCATATAGGAAAGCTATAGCCACCAGCGGTAAAACTCAATTGAATTGAGGATCCCGAAAGCAGAGAAACAGGCAATACGGAACTGATCACGCCATTCATTCGGCGCAGGGAGGGACTTACATGCTCAAGCTTTCCTGGATGAGACCACGTAGCCGACGGGGCTGCCACGAGCAGGACTGGCGGCATGATCCGCTGGGCCATCCCGCTTTGCGCGAGATGAGCCTTCGGGAGCTTGCCGACCTGCCGATGGTGGCGGAAGTTCCGATGCGGATGACCAGGGTCGAGGTTAAAGAGGATTGCCGGAGAGGTGTCGGCCGACTGCCATCATCCGCTTGCGCTGTTTCGAGATGATCGCAATCGTCAATGGATGGACCCCGCCGCCCCGCTCATTCAGCGGCGCGCGCCACCTTCTCCCGCAGGGCAGAAGGTGATCAGATCAGCTGGCGCTGGCGAAGCGACCGGCGTCGGCGCCATAATAATTGACGTAGCGGCCGGAGATGCTCGAGATCGGCAAGATGATCAGAACATCTGTGGTGTTGAAGGCCTGATCGATGACCGCGCCGTTGCCGACCATGGCGCCAAGGCGCAGGTAGCCCTTGATCAGCGGCGGCATCGAGAACAGCGCGCGGCGGGCATTGACGGCTTCCGACGGCATCAGATCCATTTCACGGTAGAGATGCGGGAGGGCATCGACGGCCCACTCGCCCTTCGCAACCGCGTTGTGGTGCAGGAAAGAAAGTGCCAGTGCATGCTCCTCCGGCTGGGTCCCGGGGAAGGAACCGCAGCCGAACATGGCGTCGATTCGGTGCTGCAGTGCATAAGCCCAGCAGCCCTGCCAGAGCAGCTCGACCGTGCGCTTGGTGCGGTATTGCGGCAGCACGCAGGAGCGGCCGAGCTCCATGAAACGCTTGTCCTTGTGGCGGGCAACGAGATCGCCGACAGCGAATTCCGAACTTGAGTAAAAGCCGCCATGGGTAACCGCCACATCATGGCGCAGGATCCTGTAAGTGCCGACGATCTGCTCTTCCGTATCGCCCTCGATCGCGCGGTCGAGAACGAGCAGATGGTCACACAGGCCGTCCCAATGGTCGATATCGCGGCCGCGGCGGGCGCACTCCGGGTCGACCTGGGCTTTCATCTCCTCGACGAAGACCCGGTAGCGAACGGCTTGGGCGGCGTCGATCTCGCGCTCGCTGCGGGCGAGCCTGGTTTCCAGGCTGCCGATCCGGCCGAGCAGATCACGCGAAGCGGAAAGCCCCGGCGGCATACCGGCCGGGTTTTCCAGAAGAAGGTCTCGTTCGATCAGTTCCACGCTCATGGGATCTATCCAGCGTTGAAGTCACGGCCTTTAAACACGAGACTGCTACAGGAAAGTGACAAAACTTCGAACAGCTTCTCCGCCTTTCAAGCTTCCGGCGGCTTCGGCTTGCGATGCTGGATGATCTCGTCGAGGACGATGCAGATCGCGCCGATGGTGATGAAGCTGTCCGCCAAGTTGAAGACCGCGAAGGACCAGGTGTCCGTGTAAAACAGGATGTAATCGACCACATAGCCATAGGTGAAGCGGTCGATGATGTTGCCGAGCGCGCCTGCGATGATCATCGCAAAGCCGAGATGGGCGAAATGCTGCTCAGGCCCCGTCTTGCGCCAGAGCCAAAAGACGAAACCGACGATGACCAGGCGCAGGCCGATGATGAACCAGCCGTCGAGATGGGACAGCATGGAAAAGGCGACGCCCAGATTATGCGTGCGGTAGAGTGCCCAGAACGGCAGAACGGGGATCAGCTCGTGCATCGGCAGATAGACTTCCACCGCATATTTGATCGCCTGATCGAGAATGAGCGCGACCGCAATGAAGGTGAGAACCGGCAGCGGCCGGTTGAAGGCTGCAAGCATGGTCACTTGGCTCCGTCGAGGGCGAGCAGATGGCGGCGAACCTCGAAGAGCATGACGCCGGTGGCCACCGCTAGATTGAGGCTGTCGGCCATGCCGACCTGCGGAATACGCGCCAGCTTGTCGGCAGCGGCCGCCAGCTCATCCGGGAGGCCGGACTGTTCGTTGCCCATCATCAGGATGACCGGCTTCGACTTGTAGTCGATGGTGCGGTAATCGACAGCGCCGGCGAGATGCGTGGCGACGAGGCGGGCATCGACAGATTTCTTCCACTTGAGGAAATCGGCCGGCGTCGTCTTCACCAGCGGCAGGGCGAACATCGAGCCCATGGTGGCGCGCACGGTTTCCATCGAGAAGGGATCGGTGCAATCGCCGACGAGGATGACGCCCGAGGCACCGGCGGCGTCGGCCGTGCGGATGATCGTGCCGAGATTGCCAGGATCGCGCACACGGTCGAGCGCTATCCAGGTTTCCGAGCCCTTGGGCTGGATGTCCTTAAGCGGTGTCCAGCGCTGTTCGAAGACGGAGGCGACCATCTGCGGGTTCTCGCGCCTCGTGATCGAGGACATGACCTTTTCGCTCACTTCCAGTACAAGGCCGCCTGCTGCGACGGTACGGGCGGCGACCTTCTCGACCAGCGGCTTGCCCTTGCCGGCCTTGGCATAGACGAGGGTACGGATGGTCCAGCCGCGATCGAGGGCGTCGATGACGAGCTTCAGGCCCTCGGCGAGGAAGGTGCGGCTTTCGTCGCGAGCCTTCTTCAGCGACAGCGCCTTGATATCCTTGATGATCGGATTGGCGAGGCTAGTGACCTCCTTGACCTGGCCGACCCGGCGCGGGCCATCGTGGCGGAAATCATCGCTCATTTCGGTACCCAGCGGCTGAAGAGAGAGGTCGAAAGCGCGCGGCCAGGCGTCTTGCCATCGAGGCCGGCCTCACGGATGACGAGTTCGCCTGACTCGACGAGGCCGCCCTTGCCGCGCATGGTTTCCCGCATCAGTTCGTGGATGGAATAGAAGCTGGCACGGATGGAATAGGCAGTCAGAACAAGCCCGACGGCCTTAGGCGCCAGCAGTTCGCGGCAGATGTCGAGCATCAGCGGCAGGTGGTCGAAGAGCTGCCAGACTTCACCGTTCGGGCCACGGCCGAACTTCGGCGGGTCGGTGAGGATGATGTCGTAGCGGTGGCCGCGGCGCTCCTCGCGCAGGATGAACTTCATCGCATCCTCGCAGATCCAGCGGATCGGCGCCTTGTCGAGGCGGCTCAGGGACTGATTTTCGCGGGCCCAGCCGATCGCCTTCTTCGAAGCATCGACATGCGTGACTTCGGCGCCAGCGGCGGCGGCCACAAGCGAAGCGACACCGGTATAGCCGAATAGGTTGAGGACCTTGAGCGGCCGGTCGGCAGCCTCGATCTTCTCTTTCATCCAACTCCAGTGGGCGATCTGCTCCGGAAAGACGCCGACATGGCGGAAGGCGGTGAAACGGCCGTGGAAATCGACGCCGAGCAGGGAGAGCGGCCAGGTTTCGCCGAGCGCCTCGCGCTGGAAGCGCCAGCGACCCATGCCGTCTTCGTCCGTGTCGCCGGTGAACACCGCGTCCGCCTTGTCCCAGACATGGGATGGCAGCGCCTTTGGCCAAAGCGCCTGGGCTTCGGGGCGAACGATGCGATAGGGGCCGTATTGCTCAAGCTTCAATCCGTCGCCGCTGTCGATCAGGTGAAAGTCGCCCGCACCTGAGGATTCGAGGATCAGCGGCACGCGCTCGGCCGGGCGGTTACCGTTGCGGACCGTCAGAACTCGGGCAGGTTCAGCCGTTGTATCGGGCGATTGCGGCTTCGGCTTTGGCGCCTCGGTCTCACGCCGCGGCGGTCGTGCCTGACGCTCGTCCCTGCCCTTCGAGGCATAAGGCTTTGCCGTTGCCGGCCGTGTTTCGCCGCTGCCTTTGGCCTTCGCTCCCGGAAATGGCTTGGCGCCGGGGCGACGTTCCTTGTTCTTCACGTCAATGATCCGTGGGTCGTGTTGGTTTGGCCCAGCCCTTAGCATTGCCGGCCCGGCGCGGAAAGGAAATTTGCCGCGAGTCCGATTGCCCTGATGTCACTTGGCGCCGAGCTGGGGCAGCGTCGAACCGGCAATCTGTTCAGCCCTTGTCTTCTGGCGATCGGCCTCTGCCTGCCATTGCTGCGCTTCACGCGACTGGCTGCGCGCCTTCTTCCGGTGTTTGCCCTGGGTGAACCAGGTCACGACAGAGCCGAGGAGCACACCGAACATCACTGCAAGAATGAGGAAGACGAAGAAGGGTGCGGAGACAGACAGCGCCTGATCTGCCGGATTGAACGGGTTTAGCGCGAGGCTGACGACTCCGCGATTGGCCACGGCCAGAACGATCAGCAGCACGCCGAGGGGCAGAAACACCACGAGGCTCACGACTTTCCGGATCATCTGGACAACTCCCTGTTCACTCCGAGGCGACTGCGGTCACCTCCATGGGCTCAAATTAAGGACAGGGGCGGAATTTTCAACGCGAAAAGCGCTTATTCGTCGTCCTCGTCACCCATACCCGGGTTGAGGCGCTCGCGCAGCTCCTTGCCCGTCTTGAAGAACGGAACCCACTTCTCTTCGACGAAAACAGTTTCGCCTGTGCGCGGGTTGCGTCCCGAGCGGGATGGACGGTTCTTGACGGAAAAGGCGCCAAAGCCGCGCAGTTCGACGCGATTGCCGCCTGCAAGCGCGTCGGTGATCTCGTCCAGAACCGCATTGACGATGTTTTCGACATCGCGATGATAAAGATGCGGATTGCGGGCCGCGACGATCTGCACCAATTCCGACTTTATCACGCGGACCCCCTGAAATTTCTATTGTGACGTTGAGCGCCGATAACGTTGCCAAAGCAAAAAAGCTCAGTCAAGGAACAACTTAACCATAAATTGCCGTCTTTGCGAGAGATATGACGAGCGTCACACGCAATATCGTGATCGCGAGGGTCACATTTTCACCCTCCGTCCCCGGCATGGCTTGTCTGGCGCTTCTTGTAACGGTTCTGCCACAATCCATATTGGCAATGCCGAACGGACGTGCGAAACGACGAGCCAGGCGGTTTGCTGACGGCCACCGCCACAATAGACGGATACTATCAAATGCTGGAAGCGACACATGAGGCCCTGACGCCGCTGGAGCGCCGATCCGAAGCCGATGCCTATCGGCGGGCGGTCAGCCATTCGCGTCGCGTCCGGCGTCTGCGCTTCCTTCTGCCTGTCGTGGCCCTCGCCATCACGCTGGCCTTCGTTGCGGTCTCCTTCGTGCGCAGCCTGATGCCCGACGAATTGCAGATCGAATCTGCCAAGATCGAAGACGGCAAGGTCGTCATGGAGAAGCCGGCGATCGCGGGCCGCAACGACGAGGGCGTGCGCTATTCGATGCGCGCCGAGCGGGCGTTGCAGGACATCAAGAATCCCAACATGATCGCGCTCGAGACCATTGCCGCAGCCGTGCCGGTCAACGACAAGATCATCGCCCGCGTCGTCGCCTCGAGCGGCATCTTTGACCGTGGCGCGAACACCCTCAATCTCGACAAGCCATTCACCCTCAATCTCAGCAGCGGCATAGACGCCCAGTTCAATTCCGCCAATCTCGATATTGCCGGCGGCACGATGAAGACGAATGATCCCGTCGCCATCCAGACCAAAGGCGCGTCGATTGTTGCGAACTCGCTCGAGATGAAGGATAAGGGGCGAACCATGATCTTCGCGGGCAGCGTCAAGTTGAACATCGAGCCGTCCGCCATTCAAAGCAATCGGTCCACGGAAGCCGCCCAGCCATGATTTACCGCTCCTTCGCCAAGTTTTCCTTTGCTGGCTTCCTTCTCGTTTCGGCAGGCCTGCTCGCCGGACAGACAGCGGCGCAGACGACCAACAGCCAGATGAACGGCCTGAAGCTGTCCAACGACCAGCCCATTCAGATCGAAAGCGATCAGCTTGAGATCCGCGAACAGGAAAAGAAGGCCTTCTTCACTGGTAATGTTAAGGTTGTGCAGGGCACGACGACGCTGCAGGCCGGGACCATGGTCGTTCACTATCGCGGCGAGGGCCAGACCGTGACGCAGGGCAATGCCGACATCGAGAAGATCGACGTGGCTCAGAAGGTGTTCCTCTCGTCAGGCACGCAGCAGGCGACTGCGGACACCGGATATTTCGACATGGCGCAGCAGCTCTTCGTGCTCGAAGGCGAGCGCGTCGTGCTTTCGGAAGGGCAGAACGTCTTTGTCGGCTGCAAACTCACTGTCCAGATGAATTCCGGTCAGGCCAAGCTCGACAGCTGTGGCCGGCGCGTTCAGATTCAGCTCGACCCCAAGTCCCAGCAGAGCAACTGACGGGTTCGCGTGAACGTGCACATTCCATTTTTCTCCAGGACGAAGCAGCCCAAAAAGGCGGCGAACCCGACCGGCCTGCCGGGCGACAAGTCGCGCTATGAAGGCACACTGATCGCTCACGGACTGACGAAGACCTATAATTCGCGCCGCGTCGTCAACGGTGCTTCGCTGGTGGTGCGCCGCGGCGAAGCCGTCGGTCTGCTCGGGCCCAATGGGGCAGGCAAGACGACCTGTTTCTACATGATCACGGGCCTCGTTCCGGTCGATGCCGGCACCATCTCGATCAACGGCAACGACGTCACCTCCATGCCGATGTATCGGCGCGCCCGTCTGGGCGTCGGCTATCTGCCGCAGGAAGCGTCGATCTTTCGTGGCCTGACGGTGGAAGAGAATATTCGTGCGGTGCTTGAGGTCCATGTTTCCGACAAGCGCAAGCGCGAAGAGAAGCTCGACGAACTGCTGGCAGAATTCCACATCGAGAAGCTGCGCAAGTCTCCGGCGGTGGCGCTTTCCGGCGGTGAGCGCAGGCGTCTGGAAATTGCCCGAGCGCTTGCGACCGATCCGACCTTCATGCTGCTGGACGAGCCTTTCGCCGGCGTTGATCCGATCTCCGTCTCCGACATTCAGAATCTCGTGCGACATCTCACGGCACGCGGCATCGGTGTTCTCATTACCGACCACAATGTGCGTGAAACGCTTGGCCTGATCGACCGCGCCTATATCATCCATGCGGGTGAAGTGCTCACCCATGGCCGGGCCAACGACATCGTCAACAATGCCGATGTGCGCCGCCTCTATCTGGGCGAACAGTTCAGCCTCTGACGGATCTTTGAAGAAAAGACCGCCTCGCCCCTCCCGCGGCTTGACCAAAACAAAATAAAAAGCAATTTTTGGGCCAAGTGGAATTTCCCGCCAGAAAAGGCGGGATTGCGGGGAGTCGAGCGTCCGTCATGGCCTTATCCGCCAATCTGTTCCTGCGACAAAGCCAGGCCCTGGTGATGACTCCCCAGCTGATGCAGTCGATTCAGCTGTTGCAGATGACTCACCTCGAACTGATGCAGTTCATCGCGCAGGAAGTGGAGCGGAATCCGCTGCTCGAAATGGCGGCAGATGACGGCGATTTGGGCGGCGACCTGCCTGACAATGCCGATCGCCACGGCAACACGGCCCAGGAAAGCCAGGCCGCCTCCGACGAAACAGGCGCTTCTCCATCGCTCGACAGCGACTGGTATGAGAATGGCGCGAGCGAGCGCCTGAACGACCGACTCGATACGAATTACGATACCGCCTTCGCGGACGAAGGCTCCCTGCAACGGCCCGATGCGCCGGAACTGCTTGGGCAATGGAAATCAATGCCGGGTCAGTCCGGCGACGGAAGCGAGGGCTATGACCTTGACGACTTCGTTGCCGGGCAGGTCAGCCTCCGGGATCACCTGAACCAGCAAGTTCCCTTTGCGCTCACGTCGGCCTCCGATCAGTTGCTCGCCTCCGTGCTGATCGACCATCTCGATGAAGCAGGCTATCTGCGCGCGGACCTCGACGAGGTGGCGTCTCGCCTCGGCCTGAGCCATGCGAATGTCGAGGCGGTTCTCGTGACCCTGCAAACGCTCGAGCCCGCCGGGGTCTTTGCGCGCAGCCTCAGCGAATGCCTGGCGATCCAATTGCGTCAACGTGACCGGTATGACCCGGCGATGGCAGGCCTCGTCAACAATCTCGAACTGCTTGCCAAGCGCGATTTTGCCGCGTTGAAGAAGATCTGCGGCGTGGACGAGGAAGACCTCGTCGACATGCTGTCGGAGATCCGCAAGCTCAATCCAAAGCCGGGCAGCAGCTTTGAGCATGCGGTCAGCGAATCCGTGACGCCTGACATCGTCGTGCGTCCCGACGGGCTCGGAGGCTGGCAGGTCGAACTCAATCCGGATGCGCTTCCCCGCGTGCTCGTCAACCATACCTACATGGCCGCCGTTGGGCGCCAAGGGGCATCCAAGGAGGCTCCCGACCAGGCCTTCATGTCGGAATGCCTGCAGAATGCCAACTGGCTCACGCGCAGCCTCGACCAGCGCGCCCGCACGATCACCAAGGTCGCAGCCGAGATCGTGCGCCAGCAGTCCGCCTTCCTCGACCAAGGCGTCGATCACCTGCGGCCACTGAACCTGAAAACGGTCGCCGATGCCATCAAGATGCACGAATCGACCGTCAGTCGCGTGACGACGAATAAATACATGCTCACGCCCCGCGGGCTGTTCGAACTCAAATACTTCTTCAGCGTGTCGATCGCCTCGGCGGAAGGCGGCGACAGCCATTCGGCGGAAGCCGTACGCCATCGCATTCGCGCCCTGATCGAAAAGGAAAGCCCCGAAGCCGTGCTGTCCGACGACGATATTGTCGATCAGCTGAAATCATCGGGCGTCGACCTCGCACGGCGCACCGTGGCCAAATATCGTGAGTCGATGAATATCCCTTCTTCCGTCCAGAGGCGTCGCGAAAAGCGCGCCATGGCCAAGGTTTCCGCCGGCTGACGGCCACTTCCCGCCCGAAAGATTAACAGGAGATTGACTCTTTCGCCGTGGGCGGCTAGAAGCGCGCCGCAATCGACAGCGCACACTGTCAACCGAAGGAAAGATCCTTCGACGACGCCCGACAAACGAAGGCACAGACTAACCTAACCGTTCGAAAAGCTTGGACGCGGCCGTCGCTTGGCGTAAAATGGATACGCAACCAATCATAAGAAGGGAAACTCCATGAGTGTGCGTGTATCCGGCAAGCAGATGGAAATCGGCGAAACGTTCCGGCAGCGGATCGAAGATCGAATCCAGGATGCGGTTACCAAATACTTCGACGGAGGGTATTCCGGGCAAGTGGTCGTCTCGAAGTCGCAGTCGCGCTTCGCGGCAGATTGCCTGGTGCATCTCGATACCGGCGCAAACCTGCATGCCGCAGGTGAGGCCAATGATCCGCAAGTGGCCTTTGACACCGCCTTCGAGCGCGTCGAGAAGCGCCTGCGCCGTTACAAGCGCAAGCTGAAGGATCATCACGCGGGAGAAGCACAGAACCCGTCGATCGAGGTCGCCTACACGGTTATGGATTCCGTCGACGAGGATCACGAGGAACTTCCCGAGGACTATGCGCCGACGATCGTTGCCGAGAGCACCAAGAAACTTCGGACCATGTCCGTCGCTTCCGCAGTTATGGCTCTCGACATGACCGACGACCCGGTTCTTCTGTTCAGAAACCCGGGAAGTGAACAATTGAATATCGTTTATCGTCGCAATGACGGTAATATCGGGTGGATCGATTCCGCCAACATCAAAGGCTGAAGATCGGCTTGGGCGGCTGCGCGAGGCAGCCGCCCGCTCCTCGATCCGAGGCATGAAGGACATTGATATGGCATTGGCAGATTTGCTGCAGCAGGATGCTGTCGTACCGGCTCTCCGGGTGAACTCCAAGAAGCAACTGCTTCAGGAACTTGCGGCCAAGGCCTCCAAGCTTACCGACATTCCGGAACGGGAAATCTTCGACGTGATCCTGCAGCGCGAGCGTCTCGGCTCGACAGGCGTGGGTAACGGCATCGCCATCCCGCATGGTAAGCTTAACAAGATCAGCAAGATCACGGGTGTCTTCGCGAGACTCGAAACGCCGGTCGATTTTGAAGCGCTCGACGATCAGCCAGTCGATCTGGTCTTCCTGCTGCTCGCGCCAGAGGGTGCCGGGGCGGATCATCTCAAGGCCCTGTCACGCATTGCGCGCGTGCTGCGCGACCAGGACCTGGTGGCCAAGCTCAGGGCGACTGAGTCGGCCTCCGCGATCTACACCTTCCTCAACGAGGAACAGGCGTCGAACGCCGCCTGAGCGACTGCATTCAAGTCCAGACAATAAAAAAGCGCCCTCTCGGGGCGCTTTTGTTTTATTCACGCGAGATCACGGCTGATCACGCCTTCGCGGTATCCTCGGCTGCAGCTTCCGACTTCGGGCCGCCCTTGGCAACACCGACCATCGCCGGACGCAATACACGCTCGCCGATGGCGTAGCCAGCCTGAACGACCTGGACAACCGTGTTGTTGGGCACGTTCGGATTCGGCACCTCGAACATCGCCTGATGGAAGTTCGGATCGAACTTCTGACCTTCAGCCTCGATCTTGCGCACGCCATGGCGCTCGAGCGTTGCCAGCATGCCGCGCTCGGTCATTTCAACGCCCTCAATCAGAGCGGTGAGGGTCGCGTCAGCGGCAGCGCGGGCCTCTTCCGGCAGCGTCTCGATCGCGCGGCGCAGGTTGTCGGATACGGACAGCATGTCGCGGGCAAAGCCGGTCACCGCATAGGACTTGGCATCCTTGATTTCGCGGTCGGTGCGGCGGCGCAGATTGTCCATTTCAGCCGCCAGACGCAGGAAGCGGTCGCGCAGATCGGCATTTTCTGCCTTCAATGCGTCGATCGGATCAATCTCCTGCGCGGACCCGGCCTCGCTTTCGTTCGCAACCTGCCCTTCTTCGCTGGTCGCGGTTGCTTCTGCCTCGGTAGCTGCCGCGTCAGGTCCGTTCTTGTTGGTTTCTTCGGTCATGACGTTCTCCGGATGATGTCTCGTTTTCGAAGCTCAGAGCTTTCGAATGCGTGCCCGATATCAGGGTTTGACGAGAAAAAATCAAGGGTTTGTCGGGAAATTGGCTTACCGCGCGCCGCGCGAGAGCCTCGCCATCAGCTGTGCGGTGTAATCGACCATCGGCACGATACGCGAATAGTTGAGGCGGGTCGGACCAATCACGCCGACGGCGCCGACGATACGGTCTTCGCCATCACGATAGGGTGCTACGATCAACGAGGAACCGGAAAGCGAGAAAAGCTTGTTTTCCGATCCGATGAAGATCCGGACCCCCGGGCCGCTTTCGGCCAGATCAAGGATTTCGATCAAGCTCTCCTTCCGCTCCAGATCGTCGAAGAGCAGGCGCAGGCGATCGATGTCCTCGGAGCCGGCCAGACCTTCGAGCAGATTGGCGCGACCGCGGACGATAAGGCGGGCCGGCTGTTTTTCCGCCACTTCGCCCGACCACACGGCGAGGCCACGTTCGACCAGATCCTGGGATAGGGTGTCGAGCTCTGTCGCCACCTGGGCCTTCAGGTTTTCGATCTGACCACGCAGTTCGCGCAGAGTCTGGCCGGTCAGGTTGGCGTTCAGGAAATTGGCCGCTTCGGTCAACTGCGAGGCGGTCACGCCTGCCGGCAGTTCGATGATCCGGTTCTCGACCTGGTTATGCTCTCCGACGAGGACGGCGAGTGCCTTGGTCGGTTCGAGCCGGATGAATTCGACATGCTTCAGCACCGGGTCGTTCTTCGCCGAGATGACGAGGCCTGCGCCGCGCGACAGGCCGGACAGCATGCGGCTTGCCTCGGTCAGCATGGCTTCCATCGGCTGATCGGCGCTGGAAGGTCTGATCTGACGTTCGATTTCGTCCCGCTCGCCTTCGGAAAGATCCCCGATTTGCATGAAGGCGTCGACGAAGAAGCGCAGGCCGGCCTGCGTGGGCAGGCGCCCGGCGCTGATATGCGGCGCATAGATGAGGCCGAGTTCTTCGAGATCGCTCATGACGTTGCGCACGGAGGCCGGCGACAGCGACATGGGCAGCAGGCGCGAAAGATTGCGCGAACCGAGCGGATCACCGCTGTCGAGGTAGGTCTCGACGATACGGCGAAAGACCTCCCGGGAGCGATCGTCCAGGGATGCGGAAACGTCTGCGACGGTCGTCTTCGGTGATGCCATTATCGGAGCGAACATGATCTCAGAAGTTTCATGCTGGAAATATAGTCACTGCTCCCACGATGACCAAGGGGTATTTCGCCACGCACGAGGCTCTCTGCGCTGCGGCATGGTTTTTCTTTGCAAATACGCTGCTCGATCCTTAGAAGGCAACTGACAACCCAGGAGATTGCAATGCGGCCATCCGGCAGAAAAACCGATCAAATGCGCAAGGTTTCGTTCGAGCGCAACTTTTCCAAGCATGCAGAAGGCTCCTGCCTGGTGAAGTTCGGCGACACGCATGTGCTGTGCACGGCGAGCCTGGAAGAAAAGACCCCGCCGTGGCTGCGCAATTCCGGCAAAGGCTGGGTGACGGCGGAATACGGCATGCTGCCACGCGCCACCGGCGACCGCATGAAGCGCGAGGCCGCCTCGGGCAAGCAAAGCGGTCGTACGCAGGAAATCCAGCGCCTCATCGGCCGGTCGCTCCGGGCAATCGTCGATCTCGAGGCCCTCGGTGAACGCCAGATCTCGATCGACTGCGACGTTATCCAGGCGGATGGCGGCACGCGCACGGCAGCGATCACCGGCGCTTTCATTGCCCTGCATGACTGCCTGAAATGGATGGAAGCGCGCAGCATGATCAAGGTCGAGAAGGTCCTCAAGGATCATATAGCGGCCGTTTCGTGCGGCATCTTCGCAAGCCAGCCGGTGATCGACCTCGACTATCTGGAGGACTCGGCTGCCGAAACGGACGCGAACTTCGTGATGACCGGCTCCGGCGGCATCGTCGAGATCCAGGGCACGGCAGAGGGCAAGCCGTTCAGCCAGGAAGAGTTACTGACGCTCCTCGGTCTGGCACGCAACGGCATCGACGAACTGGTGGCACTGCAGAAACAGGCGATCGGCTGAGAAGAAGGGCCGCATGATCGACGGGATACTCGAAACCGCACTTTATGCGGACGATCTGGACAAGGCGGAGGCGTTTTATGACAGCGTCCTCGGCCTTGAAAAGATCCGTCGTGGTGGCAACCGGCATATCTTCTATCGCTGCGGGCCCGGAGTCCTTCTGATCTTCAATCCGGCAGAAACGGAAAAGCCCATAGCCGACGACCCATTCCCTGTCCCAACCCACGGGGCAAAGGGGCCCGGCCATGTCTGTTTCATCGTCCGTGACGACGATCTCGACGCCATGCGCAGTCGGCTGCAGGAGGCCGGTATACCGGTCGAATCCGAACTGACATGGCCGAACGGCGCACGCTCGATCTACTTCCGCGATCCGGCCGGAAACAGCCTGGAATGCGCAACCCGCACCCTTTGGACTTCTTGAACGGACCTATCGCATGCGCAAACTCGATACCCGAACCATCGTCGTTGCCAGCCACAATGCCGGCAAGATCGCCGAAATTGCCGATCTGATCGGCCCCTTCGGCTTTTCTGCCAAATCGGCCAAGGACCTGAATTTCGTCGAGCCAGATGAAACGGGCACGACCTTCGAGGAAAATGCCGCGATCAAGGCACTCGCTTCTGCCAAGGCTTCCGGGCTGCCTGCGCTCTCCGACGACAGTGGTCTCGTCATCGATGCGCTCGACGGCGCTCCGGGCGTCTACACGGCGAACTGGGCCGAGCGCGAGGATGGCAGCCGCGACTTCCAGATGGCAATGGAGAAGGTCGAGAAGGCTCTCCAAGAGCGCGGCGCGACGGATGCGGCTCAGAGGACCTGTCGCTTCGTCAGCGTGCTCTGCCTCGCCTGGCCGGATGGTCATACGGAATTCTTCCGTGGCGAGGTCGAGGGCGTGGTTGCCTGGCCGCCGCGCGGCACCGCCGGCTTCGGCTATGACCCGGTCTTCCAGCCCGAGGGACATACGCGCACCTTCGGCGAGATGACGGCGGACGAGAAGCACGGTTGGAAGCCGGGTGATGCGGAGGCTCTGTCGCACCGTGCCCGGGCCTTCAAGCTTTTCGTCGAAACCTGCCTGGAGGCATGACGCCTTGACCGAACGGCCTTTCACGCTCCTGCCCGACACTGGCGAGCCCGGTTTCGGGGTCTACGTGCATTGGCCCTTCTGCGCGGCCAAGTGTCCGTATTGTGACTTCAACAGCCATGTGCGGCACCAGCCGGTCGATCAGGCGCGCTTTGTCGCCGCCTTTCTCGCCGAACTGAAGTCTGTGCGGGCCATGTCCGGGCCGAAGACCGTCACCAGCGTCTTCATGGGCGGTGGTACGCCATCGCTGATGGATCCCTCGACGGTCGGCGCGATCCTCGACGGCATTGCGGCCAACTGGCATATGCCCGATGGTATCGAGATCACCATGGAGGCGAACCCGTCCAGCGTCGAGGCGACCCGCTTCCACGGCTACCGGGCAGCCGGCGTCAATCGTGTTTCGCTTGGGGTGCAGGCGCTGAACGATCCGGACCTCAGGTTCCTCGGACGACTGCACGACGTGGCGGATGCGCTCAAAGCCATCCGACTGGCGCGCGAGATCTTCCCGCGCATGTCCTTCGACCTGATTTACGCCCGGCCCAACCAGACGGTGGAAGCATGGGAGAGGGAGCTGAAGGAAGCGATTTCCTACGCGGTCGACCATCTCTCGCTCTACCAGCTGACGATCGAGGAAGGCACAGCATTTTACGGTCTGCACAAGGCGGGCAAGCTGATTGTCCCCGACGACGAGCATGCCGCCACACTCTACGAGGCGACGCAGGATATCACCGCGCGTGAAGGACTCCCTGCCTATGAGGTCTCCAACCACGCCCGCCCGGGCGCGGAGAGCCGCCATAACCTGACCTACTGGCGTTATGGCGACTATGCCGGCATCGGTCCAGGCGCCCATGGACGCCTCACCCAGGGTCGCACCAAGATTGCAACGGTCGCCGAGCGGCATCCGGAAACCTGGCTTACGGCCGTCGAGCAGAATGGTCACGGCATTATCGAACGCGAAGAGCTCGATCACGAGGCGCAGGCCGACGAGCTTCTGCTCATGGGCCTTCGCCTGCGAGAGGGTGTTGACCTTGCCCGGTGGCAGCAGCTTTCCGGCCGCGATCCGGATCCGGACAAGGAGCAGTTTCTGCTCGACCAGGGTTTCATCGAGCGGCTCGGCAATTCGCGGCTTCGCTGCACGCCGCCGGGCATGCTGATCCTGGACGCCGTCGTCGCGGATCTTGCCTGCTGAGGAGAAGCGACGATGCCGGTCGATCCCGCCTTTGCCCGCTTCGACATGGCCCGCCTCTACGACGCCTTCAACCATCATGGCGAAGACGGCGATTTCTATGAAAACTTCCCCGAAGCGCCCTGCCGTGTCCTCGACATCGGCTGCGGCACGGGATCGGTGACGCTGAGGCTGGCGCGGCGCGGGCACAAGGTCACGGGTGTGGATCCGGCAGAGGGCATGCTGAAGGTCGCGCGCGCTAAGGATGAGTATTGTCTTGTCGACTGGGTCCAGGCGACGGCCTCAACCTTTGAACTCCCTGCTCGTTTCGACCTCGCCATCATGACGGGACACGTCTTCCAGGTCTTTCCCGACGATGCCGAAACCCTGGCTGCCTTGCGCAACATTCACCGGCACATGGCGCCTGGCGGCAAGCTGATCCTCGAAAGCCGCAATCCGCTGAACAGAGCCTGGGAAGGCTGGACCCGGGAGAAGACGCATGAACAGCGGGTCATCACCGGCATCGGGCCGGTCGACGTTTACTACCAGATCAAGGATGCCGAGGGTGAACACGTAACCTTCGATGCGGTCTTCACGATCGAAGCCACGGACGAGACGCTGGTCAGCGAAAGCCGGCTGAGGTTTGCGCCCGCCGAGGCCATCGAGCGCCTTCTCCGGACTGCCGGGTTTGTCGAGGTCGACCTGCGCGGCTGGTGGGATCGCAGCCCCTATTCCGAGACCAGCCCCGAGATCATCGCGATCGCCAGGGCCTGAAACGGCGCGCGGGCACAAAAAAGCCACCGCGCGCCGGATGGCATTCGCGGTGGCACTATACGTTCGGCTTGGAGGCTTACTCGTTGATCAGACGACGCAGAAGCTCGATTTCCTGCGACAGTTTCTGATCGGCCGAGATCAGTTCCTCGATCTTGCGAACCGCGTGCAAGACCGTCGTGTGGTCACGACCACCGAAGCGACGGCCGATCTCCGGGAAGGAGCGCGGGGTGAGCGTCTTCGACAGATACATCGCGATCTGGCGTGGCTTGACGATGACGCGGGTGCGGCGGTTCGACACCAGTTCCTGGCGCGAGACGTTGTAATGGCGGGCGACAACGCGCTGAATGTCTTCGATGCGAACGCGCTTCTGGTCACCGGCGCCGACGAGGTGAGCGAGCAGTTCGTCCACGCGCTCGATCGACAGGTTCGGCTCGAAGGAGCGGCGGAAGAGCAGCTGGTTGAACGCGCCTTCCAGGTCGCGGCCGCTGCTGGTGATGTTGCGGGCAACATGCTCCAGGATCTCGGCTGGGATGTCGATCGACGGATCGTCCTTGCGGGCGACGTCGAGCCGCGACTTCATCATGTCGAGGCGCATGTCGTAGTCAGGCGCTTCCATTTCGATGGCAACGCCACCCTGGAGGCGCGAACGGACACGCGGATCAAGCGATTCCAGTTCCCAAGGCGCACGGTCAGCGGCGACGACGACCTGCTTGGCGCTGTCGAGCAGCATGTTCAAGAGATGGCAGAACTCGTGCTGGATCATCTTACCCTGCAGGAACTGCATGTCGTCGATGATCAGGAGATCGATGTTGCGCAGCGAGTCCTTCAGCGTCAGGGCATCATTGTCGCGGATCGCGGTTGCGAAACGCCACATGAAGTATTCGGCGGTCAGGTAGACAACGCGCGGCTGGCGCGAACTCTGGATCGCAGCATTGGCGATGGCCTGCAACAGGTGCGTCTTGCCGAGGCCGACAGAGGAATGGATGAAGAGCGGGTTGAAGCGCACGGCGCCGGCACCGGCCTCAGCGATCGTCTTGGCAGCGGCGAGCGCCACGCGGTTCGAGGAACCTTCCACGAAACCATCGAAGGTGTAGCGGCTGTCGAGTGGCGAGCCGAACAGCGGACCTGCCTGCGTGGTACGTGCGTTCGACGGTGCCTGGGTCTGGGCCGAGGCGATATGGCCGACGGTCTGCGGTCCGGCCTTGCGCGGCGAAGCCGGCTGGCTGACTTCCGATCCGACCGAACGCTCCTCGACGACAGGGCCCCGGGTGCTGCGGCTGGCGCTGCGCACCATGATTTCGACCTTCAGGATCGACGGATCTTCAGCCTGGAAGATCGACGTGATCAGGTCGAGGTAACGGTTGTTGATCCAAGACTTCAGAAAGGTTGTCGGTACGGTCAGGCGTACCACGCTTTTCGATGCGGAATGGAGCTTCAGGCGCCCAAACCAGCTCTGGTACACGTCCACACCAACCTGAGCCTTCAACCGCTTGCTGAAACGTTCAAACAGAGCATCATGCTTCATCTCGGCATTGTCTCCTGCCCCTTCGGAGCATGCGGCGCCGAGCGCCGAATGTGCATTGTCCCCGTTCGCCAACGCACCGGCCGTCATAGAGTTCATATGCATTTTGCCGCCTTCCAAATTCATTCCAGGTGCCGGGCGCGTCCATTGCCGCCCGACAGCCGCTTCATCTCTCGTCGATCCCAGGGGATCGACAGTCCCCGAACACATCGTGCCGACTTCAGCCAAAAGCCGGCTCAACTTGCCATCGCCCCCTCACGACAATCGCAGTGCCCATACATGCGGCATCCTCGTCATGCCGCATATCCTTGTCCTTGTCGTGGCCACCGGCCACCATCAAGGCGCAAAACCGCCATCACGCGGAAACAGCCAAGTTTCCGATGCAATGTCGATCACTTTATGAGAAAACGGAATGGAAACACTCCGCCCCGGCAAGAGCGACATGTCACGATGACATTGCTGCCGTCCGGACCGTCGTTTTCGGCCATTGGCTGGCCTCTTGCTGAGAAACATTAAGGCAGGATCAAAAGCCAAGATCAACACCGATTTTTAGGCTATCGGGCGCTTGGACCATTGACTCTTCGTACTTCATTTTAGCGTCACATTCGGGCGAAAAAGAATCGCTTTTGAATCAACGAGATTCCCAAACGGGCACAAGATGAGGCGTTGGCAATGCGAAAAAATAAAATTTCTCTTGACTCGTAAGGGGGCCAATCCGCCCCAGCAAGAAGGTACCCCGCTCGGCGGCACCTCCGACAACCATATGAAATCATTGTTTTTTTCATGTCATCGGACTGACAAGATGCAGCGCAGCAGAAAACTCTAAAACATCAATTTTCAATAATCGTAAGCAACAACGAGAAAAAGCCCGGCGCGACGCCAGGCTCTTCGAAAAATGTCAGAAAGGTGTCTAAAATTAGACAGCCAGGGCCTTCACACGAGCGGCCAGACGCGAGATCTTCCGCGATGCCGTGTTAGCGTGAACCACACCCTTGGTGGCAGCGCGCTGGATCTCAGGCTGAGCTGCCTGAAGGGCGTCCTTGGCGACAGCAGCGTCGCCGGAAGCGATGGCTTCTTCGACCTTGCGAATGAAACCACGGACCCGCGAACGACGAGCCTTGTTGACTGCAGTACGGGCAGCGATCTTGCGGGTCGCCTTCTTCGCCGAAGTTGTGTTGGCCATGATGCCTCTCTCGAATTCAAACCAAAGCCCACCATCGCCGCGTCGGGTCGTTGCGACCTGCCATACCAGCACTTGGGGAGCTGTTTCATGGGAAAAGCGCATCGGCTTTCCCAACCGTGGGCGGGCATATAGCGGGAAAGCGCGAATGCGTCAACGCGGATTCTGCAGATAACGCGCCTTCCCTTGCGCTTATCTGTGCTTGAAGGCGGGCTTCCGCTTCTCGACGAAGGCCGCCATGCCCTCCTTCTGATCCTCGGTCGCAAACAGGGAATGAAACAGCCGGCGCTCGAAGCGCAATCCTTCACCCAGGGTCTGCTCGAAGGCGCGGTTCACGGCTTCCTTCGCCATCATCACTGACGGGAGAGAGAAGGAGGCAATCTTGGCCGCGGCTTCCAGCGCCTCGTCCAGCAGGCGCTCGGGCTCGACAACGCGCGCTACCAGACCGGCACTTTCCGCTTCCGCGGCATCCATCATGCGACCGGTCAGGCAGAGATCCATGGCCTTTGCCTTTCCGACGGCGCGGGTCAGGCGCTGCGAGCCGCCCATGCCGGGAATGATGCCGAGGGTGATCTCGGGCTGGCCGAACTTTGCAGTCTTCGAGGCGATGATGAAGTCGCACATCATGGCGAGCTCACAGCCTCCGCCGAGTGCAAAACCGGAGACGGCAGCGATGAAGGGCTTGCGGAAGCCGGCAATGTGATCCCATCCGCCGATGAAGTCACCGGTATAGGTGTCGACGAAACCAAGCGACTGCATTTCCTTGATGTCAGCACCGGCAGCGAAGGCCTTTTCCGAGCCCGTGAGCACCACGGCGCCGACGGTCACGTCGGCCTGTAGTTCGCTCAAGAGTTGGCTGAGCTCGCGCATGACCGTCGAGTTCAGGGCATTCAGCGCCTGGGGCCGGTTCAGCGTCACCAGCGCAACACGGTCGCGCCGTTCGATCAGCAGGGTTTCAAATGACATGGCTTCCTCCTCCACAGCCCGAAGGCCTCATTTCTGGCAGGTGCGACAATAGAATGTCGAGCGGCCGGATTGAACTATCCTTTCGACGGTACCCCTGCAACCATCCGTGAGGCAGGGCTTTCCCTCCCGATCATAGGCGCGGAAGGAATGCTGGAAGTACCCCAAGGTGCCGTCCGCCTGGATATGGTCGCGCAGCGACGAACCACCTGCCTCGATCGCATCGGCAATGACCTCGCGGATCGACTGGGTGAGCAGTTCAAGGTCCGCCTTCGGCTTGCCCTTCGCCGTGACCAGGGTGGAAACCTTGCGGGTCGGCGACAGATGCGATCGCCAGAGCGCTTCACAGACATAGATATTGCCGAGACCGGCGATCACCTTCTGATCGAGCAGGGCGCTCTTCAGCGGTTGGCTGCGGCCTGCAAAACGGGTCGCCAGATAGTCCGGGGAGAGGATATTGCCGACCGGTTCGGGGCCAAGATCGCGAAATGCCGGATAGGAATCGAGTTCAGAGCGCGCCATCAGCTCCATGAAGCCGAACCGACGCGGGTCATTATAGATGACGCGGACGGGGCCCTCCGGACGCTGCAGATGAAAAACGACGTGGTCGTGCTTCTCATCCTTGCTGCGCTCGTGGTGGAAGACGCCGGGGATGTTTGCCTCGGCTGCCGCTTCGATACGGAACGAGCCGGACATGCCGAGATGGGCAATGACGGTCAGATCGTCCTCAAGGTCGAAGAGCAGGTATTTCGCCCGACGGGACAGCGCGAGAATACGCCGACCTTCGACCCTTGCGGCAAAATCGCGCGGGAGAGGAAAGCGCAGATCCGGCCTGCGCAGCTCCAGGCGCTGCAGACTGGTGCCTTCCATGGCAGGCGCAAGGCCACGTCTGACTGTCTCAACCTCTGGCAATTCCGGCATTTCAGCCCATCTTTCTGTTTGAACCGCTTCTTTAAAGGTCTATAGACCAGCGAAGCCAAGGCTTCCTCTCCGCAGATAGCGCGGGACAGGCCTTTTCGCTATGGTCTGCCGACCGTTCCGATATGTGGAGTAAACCGATGACTGCAAGCCGCATTTCCGCCGATGGCGGCATGGAAACCTCCTACGGGTTCCGCCAGGTCGACGAGCAGGAAAAGCAGGGCCTGGTCAACAATGTCTTCCACAAGGTGGCCAAGCGCTACGACATCATGAACGACGTGATGTCGGCCGGCCTGCACCGTGTCTGGAAGGATGCGATGGTGGCAGCTCTCAATCCACGCAAGGATCAGAACTACAAGGTGCTCGACGTTGCCGGCGGCACGGGCGACATCGCCTTCCGTATCGTCGAGGCCTCCAACCGGATGGCGCATGCGACCGTGCTCGACATCAACGGCTCCATGCTCGGCGTCGGTGCCGAGCGGGCGGAGAAGAAGGGGCTTTCCCCCAACCTCACCTTTGTCGAGGCCAATGCCGAAAGCCTGCCGTTCGAGGACAACAGCTTCGACGCCTATACGATCGCATTCGGCATCCGCAACGTGCCGCATATCGATGTGGCGCTGTCGGAGGCCTTCCGCGTTCTGAAGCGCGGCGGACGTCTGCTCGTCCTGGAGTTTTCCGAAGTCGAACTGCCGCTGCTCGACAAGGTCTATGATGCCTGGTCGTTCAATGCGATTCCGCGCTTCGGCAAGATGATCACCGGCGATGCCGAACCCTATCAGTATCTCGTGGAGTCGATCCGCAAATTCCCCAATCAGCCGGATTTCGCCCGGATGATCGAGCGGGCCGGCTTCTCCAACGTTCGCTTCACCAACTACACCGGCGGCATCGCGGCGCTCCATTCCGGCTGGAAGATCTGAGGCGCATGAGCACGATCGGGGCATATTTCCGCCTGGCGCGGGTTGGCTGGGTGCTGGTGCGCGAAGGGGTCGTCGCTGCCCTGCCCTCCGAAGGACTGCCGCCGCTCGTCGGGATCGCCAAGGCGGCCGTCGCGCCGCTCGCGCGTGGCCGGGCGAAATCGGTCGAGCGGTCGGATCGTCTCGCCAGAGCCGTGGCACGCCTCGGTCCGTCCTATGTGAAGATCGGCCAGTTTCTCGCCACCCGTCCGGATGTTGTTGGCGCTGAATTTGCTGAGGATCTCGCCGGGCTGCAGGACCGGATGGATTTCTTCCCGACTGAAGCCTCGAAGACGACCATTCAGGAATCGCTCGGCCGCTCCATCCAAGAGCTCTACACGTATTTCGGTGAACCGATCGCCGCCGCCTCGATCGCCCAGGTGCACCCGGCCCAGGTCGCAACGCCCGAGGGCTCGCGAAAGGTTGCCGTCAAGGTGATCCGCCCTGGCGTGCGCAAGCGCTTTGCGGCCGATCTCGAGGCCATGTATCTCGTTTCGCATCTCCAGGAACGCTTCCTGCCGCATACGCGGCGTCTGCGGCCCGTCGAGGTGACGAAGACGCTGGAGCAGACCACCAAGGTCGAGATGGATCTGCGCCTTGAGGCTGCGGCCCTGTCCGAGATTGCGGAAAACACCAAGGACGACCCGGGCTTCCGCGTGCCCGAAGTCGACTGGGAACGCACGGGCCGCGACGTCGTCACCATGGAATGGATCGATGGCGTCAAGATGTCGGATGTCGAAGGCTTGCGCGCTGCCGGCCACGATCTCAATGCGCTTGCCGACACGCTGATCCAGTCTTTCCTGCGCCATACTCTGCGCGACGGCTTCTTCCATGCCGACATGCATCCGGGCAATCTCTTCGTCGATCCGGCCGGCATGATCGTCGCGGTCGACATGGGCATTGCCGGGCGCCTTGGAAAGAAGGAACGGCGCTTCCTCGCCGAGATCCTCTACGGCTTCATCACGCGCGACTACATGCGCGTCGCAGAGGTGCATTTCGAAGCCGGCTATGTGCCGTCGCACCACAATGTCGCGAGCTTCGCCCAGGCGATCCGCGCGATCGGCGAGCCGATCCACGGGCAGCCGGCTGAGACCATTTCCATGGGCAAGCTGCTGACTCTGCTGTTCGAAGTCACCGAGATCTTCGACATGCAGACACGCCCGGAACTGGTGATGCTGCAAAAGACCATGGTCGTCGTCGAGGGCGTCTCGCGCATTCTCAATCCGCGCTTCAACATGTGGAAAGCCGCAGAGCCCGTCGTGTCGCATTGGATCCGCGACAATCTCGGTCCAAAGCGCATTGCGACTGATATCAAGGATGGCGCCAAGGCGGCACTCCGGCTGGCAGAAGCGCTGCCGGACATCGCCACCAAGACCGAGAAGCTTCATGGCGAGATCGTGCGTATGAGCGAGGAAGGTCTGCGTTTCGATGCCGATACCGCCGAGCGCATCGGACGGGCAGAAGCGCGGCATACACGGTCTGGTCGGATTGCGCTCTGGGTGATCGCGGTCGCAGTTGTGGTGACCGCTTTTCAGGTGTCCTGACGGCAAGGATCGCCGACAAATAAATCGCAACTCCTCGATTTTTTGATGGAACAAAGCGATCGATCGTGCGTTGGAACCACCTAACGCGTTTTTTGTTCCTTCAGGAGTGACATGTCTGCCACCCAAACCGGCTTCGTCCGGTCCACGCTGCTCTTTCTCCTGATCGGCACTGCAATCCTCGTCGGCATTATCGTCGCGACCTTCGGTCTCGTCGAGCGTACCCAGACGACCTTCGAATACATCCTCCAGGAGCGAAACATCCGGCGAATGTCGGCCGACCTCATGCAGAAGCTGACCGACGCTGAGACAGGCCAGCGCGGCTTCGTCATTACGCGCAACGAACTGTTCCTCCAACCTTACGAGTCCGCCGTCGGCGAAATCCGCGAAGAGGTCGACAGGCTCGCAGCAGCAGTTGCCGATCGCCCGATCAAGGCAGCCCAGATGGACCGGTTGCGTGAGCGAATCCGCGGGAAGCTCGCCGAGATGGGTCAGGCCATCAATCTCGTGCGCAGCGGCGAGCAGGCACAAGCCGTCGAGTTGATTCAGAGCGATGTCGGTCGTGAGCTTATGGACGACATCCGCTCCATGCTCGATCAGTTCAAGGAGCTATCAGACGCCAATGTCGAGCTTGGAACCGAGGCGCAGATCAGCGCCACCGAGCAGCTTCAATGGATCACGGTCGCCGGCGGCATCGCCATCATTGCCGTGATGGGAGGTGCGATCCTGGTCGTCGCCCAGCATGTGCGCGCGCTCGCGGCCTCCAGGCGCGAGGTGGAGGTCTTGAATCAAGGCCTCGAGGCCCGCGTGGCGGAGCGCACCGAAGATCTCATGCAGGCAAACCAGGAGATCCAGCGCTTCGCCTATATTGTCACTCATGATCTCAGAGCACCGCTGGTCAACATAATGGGCTTTACCGCGGAGCTCGACGCCTCGCTGAAATCCTTGCAGGCCTACGTCCTGAACGACGGCAAGCCGGTATCAGAAGAAGAGATCCGCGAGGCCAGACTGGCTGCGTCGGAAGACCTGCCCGAAGCCATCGGCTTTATCCGCTCATCGACGAAGAAGATGGACGGACTGATCAACGCGATCCTGAAGATCTCGCGCGACGGGCGGCGTCAGCTGAAGCCCGAAATCGTCGAATTGCAACCCTTGCTGGAGACCATCACCAACAGCGTCTATCACCAGATCAGCGAGAGCGACGGCAGCATCGATATCGACATCAAGGCCACCCGCCTCAACACCGATCGATTGTCGGTCGAACAAATTCTTGGTAACCTTTTCGACAATGCTATCAAGTACAAGCATCCCCAGCGGCCCCTGACCCTCGCCGTCCGAACCGCGCCCGAAGGGCGTCACATGGTAAGGATCGAGGTGGAGGACAACGGCCGTGGCATTGCAGAGCAGGACCACGAACGCATTTTCGAACTTTTCCGCCGCTCCGGTCAGCAGGATCAATCGGGTGAAGGCATCGGCCTTGCCCATGTCCGCTCACTGGCACGGAACCTCGGAGGGGAGATAACCGTTCGATCCCGTTTAGGAGAAGGGTCAACCTTCGTACTGCGACTGCCATCTGACCTGTCACGCTTGGTACGGAGTTGATAATGAAAGCCGTGGGTAAAGAAGTCACCATTGTCATGGTCGAAGACGACGAGGGTCATGCCCGTCTGATCGAGAAGAACGTGCGTCGCGCCGGCGTGAACAACGAAATCGTGCCCTTCACCAACGGTACCGAGGCGCTCGACTACGTCCTGGGCACGGATCGTAGCGGCAAGGTTTCCGAAGATCGCTATTTGCTGATCCTGCTCGACCTCAATCTGCCTGATATGTCGGGCACCGATATTCTCGACCAGATTAAATCCAATCCGCACACGCGACGGCTCCCGGTCGTCATCCTCACGACGACGGATGACGAACGCGAAATCCAGCGTTGCTACGATCTCGGGGCCAATGTCTATATTACCAAACCTGTCGATTACGACAATTTCGCCAACGCCATTCGCCAGCTCGGACTGTTCTTCTCCGTCATGCAAATCCCCTGATGGCGGTCAGGCGATGAGCTTCAGCGTTCTCTACATCGATGACGATGCTGCCATTGCCCGGCTGGTCCAGAGGCATATGGGCCGGCTCGGTCATGAAGTGTCGCATGCTGAGAACGCCGAAGACGCGCTTGAACTCCTGACGACCGCAGGGTTCGACGTCGTCGTACTCGATCATTACCTGCGCCAGACGACCGGCCACGATGTGCTCGGCCGCATGCGCGAGGCCGAGATTGATGTGCCGGTGGTCTATGTCACCGGATCGAACGAGGCGCAGGTGGCGATCGAGGCGATCAAGGCGGGTGCCGCTGACTATGTCATCAAGACGGTCAGCGACGACTTCCTGTCGCTCTTATCGAGCGCAATCGAGCAGACGGTCGCCAATGCCCAGCTGCGTGCAGCCAAAGCCCGCGCCGATGAAGAGATCCGGCTCGGCAAGGAACGCGCAGAGGCCCTGCTGGCCGAGGTCAACCATCGTGTCGCCAACTCGCTGGCGCTGGTCGCCAGCCTGCTCAGGCTGCAGATCTCGGCGGCCCGCAGCGATGAAGTGAAGGCGGAACTGGCGGAAACCCAGGCCCGTATCACGGCCATCGCCGGCATGCATCGCAGTCTTTACACCTCCGACGACGTCAGCCGGGTGGAGCTCGATCGTTACCTCAACCGACTTACCGTCGAGCTCTATAATTCGCTGCATAGCGCCGAAAAGCCCGTGCGCCTGCTGCTCGATGCGGATCCCATCTCCCTCAGCGCCGACAAGGCGGTTTCGGTCGGCATGATCGTCACGGAACTCGTCACCAACGCCTTCAAATATGCCTATGCGCCCGGACAGGCCGGCGATATCCGGGTGCATCTGAAGATGCGGGGCGATGGCGAGGCGCTGCTTCGGGTCGAGGATGACGGCGTCGGCATTGATCCGCAGAGCGCGCCGAAGGGAACCGGTCTCGGGAGCCGGATCGTCAAATCCATGGCCTCGACGCTGGGAGAAGGTTTGCACTATCTCGAAGGCACGCAAGGCACCGTTGCGGAAGTCCCACTCAAGCTCGACAGCGGAGCTTGAGCCGCGTTTACCACTGCGGAGTCCAGTGATTTGCCAGCGACCCGATTTGCGTTAGGGTCGCGCCGCAGAGATTAAGGGTGCTTCTTCATGAGCTTGGCCGGAAAGCGCATTTTGCTTGTCATCGCGGGCGGCATCGCCGCCTACAAGAGCCTCGATCTTATCAGGAGGCTCAGGGAGCGCGGTGCAAGCGTGCGGCCGATCATGACACGTGGCGCTCAGGAATTCGTCACGCCGCTCGCCGTCGGTGCACTGTCGGCCTCCCATGTCTATACCGAGCTCTTTTCCCGCGAGGACGAGCAGGATGTCGGCCATATCCGACTGGCGCGCGAATGTGATGTCGTGCTCGTCGCACCCGCGACCGCCGACCTGATAGCGAAGATGGCGAACGGGCTTGCAGACGATCTTGCCTCCACCGTGCTTCTCGCGACCGACCGCCCGGTGCTGATTGCGCCAGCGATGAACCCGAAAATGTGGGCTCATCCGGCGACCCAGCGGAACTACGCCACCCTGCAACGTGACGGTATCCAGTCCATCGGCCCGATGGAGGGCGAGATGGCCGAAAGCGGAGAGCGTGGTCGCGGGCGCATGGCGGAGCCGATCGAGATTGCAGACCGTGTCGAAGACCTGCTCTCGGGACCGAAGCCGCTTGCCGGCATGAAGGCCGTTGTCACCTCAGGCCCGACCCACGAGCCGATCGATCCCGTGCGCTACATCGCCAATCGCTCCTCCGGCAAGCAGGGCCACGCGATTGCGGCCGCCCTTGCCCGCCTCGGCGCCGAGGTGACCCTGGTCTCCGGACCCGTGACCATTGCCGATCCCTCCGGCGTTCGCACCCAGCATGTGGAGCGGGCCGAAGAGATGCGCGATGCCGTGCTCTCCGCGCTGCCGGCCGATATCGCGGTTATGGTTGCCGCCGTCGCCGACTGGCGTGTTGCGTCCTCCGCCGGGCAGAAGATCAAGAAGCAGCCCGGCGAGGCGCCGCCGCCGCTCGAACTCGCGGAAAACCCTGACATCCTGAAGACCGTCGGGCATCATGCACAGCGCCCGCGCCTCGTTGTCGGCTTTGCAGCCGAGACCCAGAATGTCGAGGAAAACGGCCGCTCCAAGCTTGAGCGCAAGGGTGCCGACCTGATCGTTGCCAATGATGTCTCGCCCGAGACAGGGATCATGGGCGGCAACCGCAACCGGGTGAAGCTGATTTCCCGCGACGGGGTCGAAGCCTGGCCGGACCTTTCCAAAGACGAAGTGGCCGAACGGCTGGCGCTCTGGATCGCCACCCAGATCGGCGGGACCGGCGCATGAGCCTCTTTACGCGCTCCGGCTTCGAGGCCTTTGTCCAAGGGTTTGCCGGCACCAAACAGGTCGATCAGTGGGACAGCCGTGTGGCCAAGGTGGGCGACAAGGTCTTTGCGCTGCTGACCGATGGTGAACATCGGCTGACCTTCAAGGTCAGCGAAGAAAGCTTCGAGATCCTGACATCGCTCAAAGGCGTGTCACAGGCGCCCTATTTCGCCAAACGTAAATGGGTCAGCGTCGAACCGGACAGCGAGCTCGGCGAGGCCGATCTAGAGGAATATCTCACGCGCTCCTATCGCACGGTCAGTGGCTCGCTGACCCGCAAGCTGCGCGCCGAACTCGGCATCGTCGAGTAATGCTTTGATCAGACAGCAGCCATCGCCGGCTGACGGATCTCATCGACCCGCATACGCTCGACTGCAGGCTTGAACTCGGCGGCATCCAGGCCGTTTTCGCTGAGGATCACGGCGCTGCCTGCGGGGATCTCCACCCAGGTGTCCGTCTCATCGTTCAGCGGCTCCGAGACGAGGCAGAAGCTGCCCTTCGGCCCCATCGGCGCTGCAAAAAGCGTCGGGGCATGTTCATCCGTCGAATAGCGCACGGCATAGAGCGTCTTGCCATCGGAGAAAGCCGCCGTGAGGCGAATGCGCGCGGTGCCGGTGAGGTGCAGGCTGATCTGCTCCACGAAGCCCACGGCCTCGCTCATGGCCGAGATCGGACGGTCCCGCAGACCGAACTGAAGGGCCAGCAGGAAGAGCAGTTCGCTGTCGGTCGTACCAACACGGGCATGGAAATGCTCGTCGTCCAGCATGCCTTCCATAGGTCGGCGGATGCGATCGAAATTGTCGATCTGGCCGTTGTGCATGAAGGACCAGTTTCCCTGGACGAAGGGATGGCAGTTGTCGCGGCGGGTGGCACCATGGGTTGCGGCGCGCACATGGGCGAGGAAGAGCGGGGAGCGGATCTGGCTTGCGAGGCTCTTCAGATTGCAGTCGGACCAAGCCGGCAGCACATCCCGGAAGCGGCCCGGCTCGGGGCGATCCCCATACCAGGCGAGACCGAAGCCATCGCCGTTTGTGGCGGTCTTGGCGCGGGTTGCGCAATGGGATTGTTCGATCAGGGAATGCGCAGGCGAAGTCACCAGCTCCTCGAGGAAGATCGGAACACCACGGTAAGCTGCCCAACGACACATATGAATTCTGCCCCAGGTCCATCGACCGACTGCGAATCCTTGGTAGTCTTCGCCCGATAGACTAATGATTTGCAAACATGGCTTCCTTCATGACAAATTTTTGTCGTGCAGCGCAACATTCTTCCTGCTGTCGACTGGCACAAAAGTGAACACTGCGTTCTGCCCGGCGGGCCTGCGTGCCATGGTTCTCTCGCCTATATTGCTGCCCAAGCAACGAGCCCGTTTCCCCGAGAAGGTCCCCGAATGTCCATCCGCCCCGTCAAGCATGAGAGCCGCGCCACGCCGACCATGGAAGGCGCCGGTGTGAAGCTGCACCGTGTCTTCGGCTTCGGCGATCCTTCGATGACCGATCCCTTTCTGATGATGGACGATTTCCGCAACGACGAGCCAAACGACTATCTGCGCGGTTTCCCCTGGCACCCGCATCGCGGCATCGAGACGATCACCTATGTGCTCGCCGGCACCGTCGAACACGGCGACAGCCTCGGCAATCAGGGCATGCTGGGTGCGGGCGACCTGCAATGGATGACCGCCGGCAGCGGCATCCTGCACCAGGAAATGCCGAAAGGCGATTTCGCCGGTCGTATGCACGGCTTCCAACTCTGGGCAAACCTGCCCTCCTCGCTGAAGATGACCACGCCGCGCTACCAGGACATCAAATCGGCAGACATCCCGGTTGTCATCGACGATGACGGCACTGCCGTGCGTGTCATCTGTGGCGACTTCTGGGGCAAGAATGGCCCCGTCGACGGCATTGCTGCCGACCCGGTCTATCTCGACATCTCCGTGCCACCCGGCAAGCGCAAGACTTTCCCCGTCGATACCTATCGCTCGGCCTTTGCCTATATCTTTGCCGGCTCCGGCTCGTTCCGCGATGCGTCCAAGCCCTTCGGCGTCAAGGTCGAGAAGGAATACATGGGCGAAGAGCTGAACATCCGCGACCTTTCCGGCAACCGGACGCTTGTCGTTTTCGACACCGGCAACGAGATCACCGTTCAGGCCGGCGAACAGGCCATCCGCTTCCTGCTGGTCACCGGCAAGCCGATCAAGGAGCCAGTCGCCTGGCATGGTCCGATCGTCATGAATACGCGGGAAGAACTGATGCAGGCGATGAAGGAGTTGCAGAACGGAACCTTTATCAAGGCCGATCATTAACCCCACGCAGTCAAGTTCACTTCAACCCGGCGTCTCCAGCGCCGGGTTTTCTTTTACCGGAGACCGAGATGCGCGTAACCGGGGCATGCCAATGCGGCGAAGTTCGCTATGAAGCCGAGGTCGATCCACAGGCCGTCGGCATATGCCATTGCACGGATTGCCAGCGGCTGACGGGCTCAGCTTACAGGGTCACAGTCTCCGCTCTGCCCGGTCAATTTCAGCTTCTGACCGGCGAGGCCCAGCGCTACCGGAAAATGGGTGACAGCGGCCGGCCGAGCGACCAATTCTTCTGCGGCAACTGCGGTTCGCCGATGTGGCGGAGCGATGCCGAGGGTGTGGAAATCAGCCTGCGCGTGGGATGCATCGACCAACGAGCGTTCATTCGTCCAGCGCACCAGTCTTTCCTGAAGTCCGCCCTGCCCTTCGTATTCGACATTCGCGACCTGCCCGAAGGCCCCAACGACTAATCCTGCCAGAGTGAATGGAAGTGATGCACCGGCCCGTGTCCTGAGCCAACCGACAGCAGGCCAGAACTCCGGACGGCCTCCGCCAGCCAGGCCTTGGCGACACGCACCGCCTCTTGTGGCTCGAGCCCCTTTGCCAATTCGGCAGCGAGCGCGCTCGACAGAGAACAGCCAGTGCCATGCGTATTGCGCGTTGCGATCCGTTCCGCCTCGAACCAGGTCACCTGGCCATCCGCAACCAGGACATCCGGGCTTTCCGGGCCTGCCAGATGGCCACCCTTGAGCAGTACAGCCCGGGGTCCGAGTGCTGTCAGCCTGATGGCCTGGGTTTCCATGATCCGCCGGTCAGAGGCCTCGGGGTCGCCGAGCAGGGCTGCAGCCTCCAGCAGGTTAGGCGTCAGGAGCGTGGCAAGCGGCAGTACGTTCGACGTCAGTGCTTCAACCGCATCCGGATCGAGCAGGCTTGCACCGCCTTTGGCGATCATGACGGGATCGAGAACGACGGGAATGCCGCGATAAGGTTTCAGCGCTTCGGCGACGGCCGAGGCGATGCCGGAATTGGCGATCATGCCGATCTTCACCGCATCCACGCGCACATCGGCAAAGACCATGCGGATCTGCTCGGCGACAAAACCGGGATCGAGCGGTCTGACGGCCGAGACGCCCGTCGTGTTCTGCGCCGTCAGCGCGGTGATAGCAGCCATTCCGTAGCAACCGCGGGCCGAAAAGGCCTTGAGATCGGCCTGGATGCCTGCTCCACCGGAAGGATCGGAGCCGGCGATGGTCAGCACGTTGCGGATGGTGGATGATCTCATGTCTGCGTCTCCCGAGGCGGCGGAGACGCAGCGGGCACAGCGCGGATACACCTAGCGCGACACCCGAGCGACTCCCTCCGCCAGCATGATCTGGTTCAGGTTCAAAGGGTGCTTCTCAGCCCGGCTTGCGCCAGACGCCCCTGTCTCTCAGGCGCCAGACTATGCGACAGCGCCGTTCCTGTCACCTGTGTCTGCCCGTCATTCCCATTCAGAGTTTGCAGCCGACGACCAGAGTCGCTAGGGAGGCCGGGATATCAAACTACACGAGGAGATTGCCTTGCATCACGCCCCAGACCGGCTTTTCGACCGCTCCTATGATGGCTTTCTCTTCGACATGGACGGAACTCTGCTCAATTCCATCGCCGCTGCCGAGCGCGTCTGGAGCCGCTGGGCCCTCAAGCATAGCCTCGACCTTGAGACCTTCCTGCCCACCATGCATGGCAAGCGCGGGATCGACACGATCAGCGCGCTGAACCTGCCCGGAATCGATGTGGTGAAAGAAGCGCTCGAGGTCGAGCGCGGCGAGATCGAGGATCTTGAGGGCATCGTGCCGATCCCCGGCGCCATCGACTTTCTGAAAAGCTTACCCGCCGAACGCTGGGCGATCGTGACCTCGGCACCATCAGCGCTTGCCCGCGCCCGCATCGGGGCCGCTGGCCTGCCGCAGCCGCTCAAGATCGTGACGGCAGAAGACGTGAAGATCGGCAAGCCGGATCCCGCCGGCTACCGGCTCGGTGCAGAGCGGCTCGGGTTAGATCCGTCCCACTGCCTGGTGTTCGAGGATGTGCTGGCCGGTGTCCGAGCCGGAGAAGCGGCAGGCGCCGATGTCGCCGTGATCACGGCGACGCACGCGCATCCGCTGGAGACGTCCCATCCGACGATCGCGAGCTATGAGACGCTTAGGGTGGAGTTCGACGCTTCCCTGGGACTGCGGATCAAGGCAGCAGAATGAACCTACGCTGCGGTGACGGCGTAACCGTCACCGCTCTCGACCAAACTCACGCCGCCTTGGCGACGTGATATTCCTTGATGGCGACCATCTTGATCGAGGGGTAACGCTCGGACTCGTAGCGCAGCGAGAACTGGTCCTGCGCCATGAAGACCGGGTCGCCGTCGAGATCTCGGCAGATGTCGCCGCGGCGCTGGGTCATGAACTTTTCCAGATCGTCCTTGTTCTCGGCCGAGATCCAGCGGCAGACGGAGAAGCGCGACATTTCGAAGGACACCGGCAGACCGTATTCGCCCTGCAGTCGCTCCTTCAGGACGTCGAGCTGCAGCGCACCGACGACGCCGACGATGGCCGGCGAGCCGTCTTCCGGCGAAAAGAGCTGCACGACGCCCTCTTCGGCCATCTGCTGCAAAGCTTCCTTCAGCTTCTTCGCCTTCATTGCATCTTCCAGCCGCACGCGGCGCAGGATCTCCGGAGAGAAGTTCGGCACGCCCTGGAAGACGAGGTTTTCGCCTTCGGTCAGCGTGTCACCAATGCGCAGTGTCCCGTGGTTCGGGATGCCGACAACGTCACCGGCATAGGCCGTATCCGCTAGCTGACGCTGCGAGGCGAAGAAGAATTGCGGCGCCGTCAGGCCCATCTGCTTGCCGGTGCGGGCCAAGCGCGCCTTCATGCCGCGCTCGAGCTTGCCGGAGCAAATGCGGGCAAAAGCGATGCGGTCGCGATGGTTCGGGTCCATGTTGGCCTGGATCTTGAAGACGAAGGCGGTCATCTTGTCTTCCGCCGCGTGCACCGTTCTGACATCGGCCACCTGGTCGCGCGGCGGGGGCGCATAGGCACCCAGCGCATTGATCAGGTCGCGCACGCCAAAATTCCTCAGCGCAGAGCCAAAGAAGACCGGCGTCATGTGGCCTTCGAGAAAGCTCTGACGATCGAAAGGACGGCAGGCTTCGCGGGCGAGTTCCAGCTCGTCAATAAAGGTCTGGCGCTCGTTTTCGGGCAGGTTTTCCGCCACGCTCTGCGGACCGTTGACCTTGAGCGGCTCGACCTGGGCATCGCCGCCCCGATAGGTGTTGTTGGCAAGATGATAGGAGCCGCAGAAGGTCTTGGAACGGCCGACGGGCCAGGTGATCGGGGCCGTGTCGAGCGCCAGCTTCTCTTCGACCTCGTCGAGGATTTCGAAGGGATCGCGGCTTTCGCGGTCCATCTTGTTGATGAAGGTGATGATCGGAATGTCGCGCATGCGGCAGACCTCGAACAGTTTCAAGGTCCGCGGCTCGATACCCTTGGCAGCGTCGATGACCATGACGGCCGCGTCGACGGCGGTTAGCGTGCGGTAGGTGTCGTCTGCGAAGTCTTCGTGACCGGGCGTGTCGAGGATGTTGAAGACATTGCCTTCATATTCGAAGGTCATGACCGAGGTTACGACCGAAATGCCGCGCTCGCGTTCGATTTTCATCCAGTCCGACCGGGTCTGGATGCGATCTTTCTTCGCCTTGACTTCACCGGCAAGCTGGATCGCGCCGCCGAACAGCAGCAGCTTTTCGGTCAGCGTCGTTTTGCCCGCGTCCGGGTGGGCGATAATAGCAAAGGTGCGGCGGCGGGAGACCGCCTCGGCGAGCGTTTCAGCCATATCTCAGGAGTCCTTCTGGTCGGGCGGTTATCTAGCGTTTCGACGGCCAATATGCAATTGAGCGCGACAAACAAAGGAATTCCGCCATGTCCACCATCCGCTCAGACGTCATCGGCCCCGTGCTCAACCTCAAGCGCCTGCCGCATGGACAAGGGCTTGATCTTCCCGCCTATGAAACGGCAGGAGCGGCGGGAATGGATCTGAGGGCAGCGGTGTCCGATGGGGAGCCGATGACGCTTGCACCGGGCGCACGGGCGCTGGTGCCCACCGGCTTCATCATGGAAATCCCTGAAGGTTTCGAAGCGCAGATCCGCCCGCGCTCCGGTCTCGCCTTCAAGAACGGCGTGACCTGCCTCAACACCCCCGGCACCATCGATAGCGATTATCGCGGCGAGGTGAAGGTGTTGCTCATCAATCTCGGCCAGGAGGATTTCGTCATCACCCGCGGCATGCGCATCGCCCAGATGGTGATCGCACCGGTAACTCAGGTACGCGTGACCGAGGTGACCGAGACGAGCGACACGGCGCGGGGTGCCGGCGGCTTCGGCTCGACCGGGGTGTGAGGGTGCAGCATGCTGGAGGCCCTGACGCTGCGGGAAGGTTACTTTGGAGACCCTGCGGCGTTTCAGGCGCTCGCGGATCTGCTCCAGGACATCTTCGGCATCGACATCTCCCACCAGATGAAACTGGGCGGACCTGATCCCACATCGATGCCGTTTGGCTATTTCGATCCGTCAGGGCGATGCGTTGCGAATTTCTCCGCCTTCTCCATGCCGCTCGTTGTCAATGGACGCGTGGTTCGGGCCGCTGGCTACCAGTCTGGCGCCGTGCGGCCGGATTATCGCGGACAGGGGCTATACCGGACCCTGATGAAGCGGGCCTTCGACTGGGCGGAACGCGGAGGCTTCGAAGCCGGGATATTGCTGACGGACAAGCCGGGGCTCTATGAACCCTACGGCTTCCGAACCATACCCCAGTTCAAATTTTATGGTGCCGTTCCACAAGCTGACTTGCTTGTGCCCAGGGCGCGTGACCTCGACCTGAAACAGACGGCGGATCTCCACATGGTTCAGATGGCGCTGGACACTCGGCAACCCGTCTCGGAGACCTTCTCCGTCGTTAGGCAAAAGGAGATGTTCCTGCTCAACGCCCACTTCGATCCGGACATCAGGCTGAGCCTGCTGGCAGAAGACGATGCGGTGATTGCCTGGAAGCCCCAGGGGCAAACGTCGCTGCAGATCCTGGATGTCGCGGCCCGCAATGTCCCGCCGCTGGGCCATATCGTGGCAAGCCTCGGGCCGAATTTCCAGAATGCCGAGGTGTTTTTCCCTCCAGATCGGCTCGATTGGAAAGGTGCAGCAAGACCGCATCAAGGCGACTGTGTGCTCATGGTGCGGGGCCTTGAGCCTGCGTCTCTGACTCAGCCTTTCATGCTCTCGCCCCTGGCGGATTTCTGAGAAGCGGCCCTTTTCGGATGTTCAGCGCTGCGCTTCCGTCACCATGCGGATCGCGAGAGCCGCGAGCACCGTGCCCATGAGCCAGCGCTGCACCACCATCCAGGACGGACGCCCGGCGAGGAAGAGCGCAATGGAGCCTGCGGACAGGGCGATCAGGCCGTTGCCCGTGACGCCGATGACGATCTGCGTAAAACCCAAAACCAGCGACTGGAGCAGAACGCTGCCGCGGGTTGGATCGATAAACTGTGGCAAAAGCGACAGGTAGAGGATCGCGACTTTGGGGTTCAGCAGGTTGGTGACAAGCCCCATGACAAAGAGCTTGCGGGGACTGTCAGCAGGTAGATCACGCACCTGGAAGGGCGAGCGGCCTCCCGGCCTCAGCGCTTGCCAGGCGAGCCAGCCGAGATAGAGCGCGCCGCAGAATTTGAGCATCTCGAAGGCGAAGGGAACGGCGAGCAGCAGGACGGTGATGCCGAAGGCTGCGAGAAGCATGTAGACGACAAAGCCGAGCGCCACACCGCCCAGCGAAATGAGGCCTGCCATGGCACCCTGGCAGATAGACCGGGACACCAGATAGATCATGTTTGGCCCGGGCGTCAGGACCATACCAAGGCAGACAAGGCTGAAGGCAAGGAATGCGGGCATGCTTGGCACGAGATCGTTTCCTCACGGCGGTTGATGCCTCCTAACGGCAACCGGCTGAGGGCTGCAATCGCGATCGTGTCACCGTTGCAAGTCTTACCGCCCGAGATTAGGAATGAGCGAGGAGGAGCCCCCATGACCCTGACCACCATCATCGCTTATTGCGGCGCGCTGTTCATCGCGGCCGCCATTCCGGGACCGGGTATGACCGCGATTGTGGCGCGGGCGCTGGGCTCCGGCTTCCGGCCGACCTTCTTCATGGGGCTCGGCCTCATCCTCGGTGATCTCGTCTATCTGACTGCCGTCATCCTCGGGCTTTCGGTGCTGGCGAAAACCTTCGTGACGCCCTTCCTGATCCTGAAATTCCTAGGCGCCGCCTACCTCGTCTATGTCGCCTGGAAGCTCTGGACCGCAGGGCTCCTGCCGCAAGACATCAAGGCTGAGCGTGCGATGCGCCCGTCCATGTCCTTCCTCTCCGGTCTTCTGGTGACGCTCGGCAATCCGAAGACCATGCTGTTCTACGTGGCTCTCGTCCCGACGCTGATCCCGCTCGAGGCAATCGGGCTTGCCGATTACATCCTGCTCGTTGGCCTGACCTTCGTCGTGCTGATGGCGGTGCTTCTGCCCTATATCCTGCTTGCGGCCCAGGCGCGCGGGCTCTTGAAGCGGCCGGAGGCGCTGAAAGTCCTGAACCGCAGCGCTGCCGGCATTCTTGCCGGCACGGCCGCCTATATTGCGGCACGCGCGGCCTGATCGCCGCGCGGCATGAAACAAACAGGCCGCAGGCGCTTTTCTTATCCGAAGGCGAATGCGACCGGCCCACGGAGCAGATTTTTCCACGGATCAAGCCCGCTGCGGCATGGCTATGCTGGCAAGGACGGGTCGGCAGGCGTAAGCTCGCGCCAACCAAATCACCAGGGAGAAACCCATGACTGAGCAGAAGAAACCCGGCCGTGGACGCGTCTATGGCTCAATCACCGAAACGATCGGCGATACCCCGATCGTCAGGCTCGACAAGCTTGCCAAGGAAAAGGGCGTGAAGGCGCATCTGCTCGCCAAGCTCGAATTCTTCAACCCGATCGCCTCGGTCAAGGATCGTATCGGTGTGGCCATGATCGAGAGCCTGGAAGCCCAGGGCAAGATGGTGCCTGGCAAGACCGTTCTCATCGAGCCGACATCCGGGAATACCGGCATTGCGCTTGCCTTTGCGGCGGCGGCCAAGGGTTATCGCCTGATCCTCACCATGCCCGAGACAATGTCAATCGAGCGCCGCAAGATGCTGGCCCTGCTCGGTGCCGAGCTTGTCCTGACCGAGGGCGCAAAGGGCATGAAGGGCGCCATTGCCAAGGCACAGGAACTGGCCGAGACCACGCAGGATGCAATCATCCCGCAACAGTTCGAGAACCCCGCCAATCCGGAAATCCATCGCAAGACGACAGCCGAGGAAATCTGGAACGACACCGACGGCCAGGTCGATATCTTCGTCTCCGGCATCGGTACGGGCGGCACCATCACCGGCACCGGCCAGGTGCTCAAGAGCCGCAAGCCCGAGATCAAGGTCGTCGCCGTCGAGCCAGCTGACAGCCCGGTTCTCTCCGGTGGCGATCCCGGACCGCACAAGATCCAGGGTATCGGCGCCGGCTTCGCGCCCGCCATTCTTGACACCCATGTCTATGACGAGGTCGTCACAGTTACCAATGACGAGGCCTTCGAGAATGCACGTCTCGTCGCGCGTCTTGAAGGTGTGCCGGTCGGCATCTCCTCGGGTGCCGCGCTGACCGCGGCCATCAAACTTGGCCAGCGGGAGGAAAATGCCGGCAAGACAATCGTCGTCATCATTCCGTCCTTTGCCGAGCGCTATCTGTCGACGGCGCTCTTTGCCGGTCTCGGCGAGTAAGCCATCGTAGGGCGCCGGACAACGCCGGCGCTCCTCACCCTCGATTGCAGCCGTCCCATTCCCCGGCTAGAATATCTCACGACTGGTCGACTGCAGTCCTCAAGGGGCCCCATGCGCGCATTACTTCACCGCCTGCCGGCGTTTGCCTCCGTTCAAGAGCGACTGTCGACAAGCGGCCTGATCGCGACCTATGTCGCGAGCCTCATCGTCTTCGCCGTGGCACTGGCGATCCGCGCCTGGTTCGATCCCGTGCTGCCAGCGGGCTTCCCGTTCCTGACCTTCTTTCCCGCCGTCATCATCTGCGGTTTCGTCTTCGGCGTCCGGCAGGGCCTGATCGTCGCGACGCTCTCGGGCATTGCGGCCTGGTACTTTTTCATCAGCCCGGGACGCTTCGACTTCTCGCTCGGCACTCTGCTCGCCATGGGGCTCTACCTGTTCGTCGTCGTCACCGACCTGACGCTGATCTACATGATGAAGCAGGCTTATCGCCAGGAGATCAGCACCCGCGAAGAGGTTCAGCGGCTGGCCGAACAGCAGGAGGTCATGGCCCAGGAACTGGACCATCGCCTGAAGAACATCTTCGCCACCATCAATGCGATCATCAGTCTCTCCCTGAAGAACGCCTCCAGCGCCGACGAGCTCGCGGCGCGGCTGCGTGATCGGCTGACTGCGCTCGGCCGTTCCAACCTCCTGCTACGCGGGCTTCGCGAGGGCGAGGACGCATCACTACAGAGCGTCATCTTTCAGGCCCTCGAACCGTTTGCCATTGTCGGCACACCCCGTTTCACGGCTCATGGTCCGCGTGTCCCGATCGGCGGCCAGACCGTCGTCGTGCTCAGCCTGATCCTGCACGAGCTTGGCACCAATGCCGCAAAATACGGCGCCCTCAGCGTCGGCCATGGCCAGATCTCCATCACCTGGGATATCGAAATGGCCCAGGACGGGAGCGAGCAACTCGTCATGCGCTGGAGCGAAAGCGGCGGTCCGCCGCCGCTTTCGCCACAGCCGGGATCGGGCGGTTTCGGCTCCACCCTGATGAAACGCGTCATCGCCGGTGTGCGCGGCCACACCGAGATCGCCTATCCGGAGAGCGGAGCCGAAGTGCGCCTCACGCTTCCCGTCGACATGCTTCGCCCGGCGGCTTTGCCAGGCTAATTCCCGCCTCCTCCTATCCCGGCCTGTACTTTCGACCCCTCCTCCTCAAGATCGCCGGTCACGCCGCCGCTGCCAGCCGTTCGGAGGCGATGCGGTACGAGATCGCCTCGGCGAGGTGAATCCGCCCCAGGGTTTCCACCCCATCGAGATCGGCGAGGGTGCGCGCCACCTTCAGCACCCGGTGATAACCGCGCGCCGAAAACCGGAATTTCTCTGCAGCATCACGCAAGAGCTGCAGCCCGGATGCATCCGGTTCAGCCAGGGTCTCGATCAGCGCCGTCGAGCAACGGGCATTGGTGCTGAAGGGCAGGTCAAGGCGCTCAAAACGATCCCGCTGACGGGCGCGGGCTGAGGCCACGCGTTTCGCCACCTCCGCACTGCTTTCGGCCGCTCGGGGCCGGATGAGATCCGTGGCCGAGACGGCAGGCACATCGATACGGATGTCGATACGGTCCATCAGCGGCCCAGAAATTCGGCCCTGATATTCGGTCTGGCAGCGGATGCCACGCGCGCAGACATGGCCGGGCTCGCCCGCCATGCCGCAACGGCAGGGGTTCATGGCCGCCACCAGCTGAAAATCCGAGGGGTAGGAGACCCGGTGGTTGGCGCGGGCGATGATGCATTCGCCTGTCTCGAGCGGCTGGCGGAGTGCATCAAGCACGGGCGGCGCGAATTCCGGCAGCTCGTCGAGGAAGAGGATGCCATGGTGAGCAAGCGACGCCTCGCCGGGCCTGGCCTTCAACCCGCCACCGACCAAAGCCGCCATGGTGGCCGAATGATGCGGCGTGCGGAAGGGCCGGCGATCGGAGAGCTTGCCACCCGAAAGCTGCCCCGCGATCGAATGGATCATCGACACTTCGAGCAGTTCTGCCGCAGAGAGCGGCGGCAGGATCGACGGCAGGCGAGCAGCCAGCATCGACTTGCCCGAGCCGGGCGGGCCAACGAAAAGCAGATTGTGTCCGCCGGCAGCTGCGACCTCCAGCGCCCGCTTGGCGCTTTCCTGACCCTTGATGTCCGCCAGATCCGGCAAGTTGGCTGCGGGTGCCCGGATGGAAGCTTCCGGCCGTGAGAGTACCTGCGTGCCTCTGAAATGATTGGCGAGCGCAATCAGACTGCGCGGGGCAAGGATATCGATCTCGCTGCCGGCCCACGCGGCCTCAGCGCCGCTGTCGGCCGGGCAGATGAGGCCCTTGTCCATGGCGTTGGCGCTGATCGCTGCGGGCAAGGCCCCTGCGATCGGCGCGATCGTGCCGTCGAGATTGAGTTCGCCGATGACGAGAAAGCCTTGGAGCGCATCACCCGGGATGGCACCGAGCGCCGCCATCAGCCCAAGCGCTATAGGGAGGTCGAAATGCGACCCTTCCTTGGGAAGATCCGCCGGCGCGAGATTGACCGTGACCCGTTTGGCGGGAAGCGACAGGCCCGAGGCATGCAAGGCCGCCTGAACCCGCTCACGGCTCTCGGCCACCGCCTTGTCCGGCAGACCGACGATCTGTATGCCGGTCTTGCCGGGCGCTACCATGACCTGAACCTCGACGGGCACGCCTTCTATGCCCTGGAATGCAACCGTACTGACACGCGCTACCATTGCCCGCCCTCGCCGATCGATCTGAGGCCACCACTGCAACTTCATATTGCGTGTAGCGACGACAACAATCTCGCATAAGAAGCAAACAAGCGCAAGAACATTTGCGGAACAATTGCACCTGCAGATAGGCGCAGGGTTGCCTGCGGTCGTGCACCCGGAGCAAGAGCTGAACTTCAGAAAAGGATTCAGCGTGTTAGGTGCGCTTGCGCTCGATCGTGTCCCAGAGCAGAGCTGCGATATCCGCACCGCCGAAGTTCTTCACCTCGCGGAGGCCTGTCGGCGACGTCACGTTGATCTCGGTCATGTAGTCGCCGATCACGTCGATGCCGACGAGCAAGAAGCCACGCTCTCGCAGTGCCGGGCCGATGCGGGCGCAGATTTCGCGCTCACGCGCGGTGAGTTCAGTCGGCTCCGGCCTGCCGCCCGCATGCATATTGGAACGCGCATCATGTTCGGCAGGAACGCGATTGATCGCGCCGACAGGCTCGCCATCGACGAGGATGATGCGCTTGTCGCCCTTGCGCACCGCCGGCAGATAGCCTTGCGCGATGAAGGGTTCGCGGAACATCTGGCCGAACATTTCCATCAGTGAAGAAAAGTTGCGATCGTCACGGGTCGAATGGAAGACGCCAGCGCCGCCATTGCCGTAGAGCGGCTTTAAGATGATGTCGCCCTGCTCCTGACGGAAACGGGCAATCTCGGCTGGATCCTTGGTGATCAGGGTGGGCGGCATAAGGTCAGCGAATTCGGTCACGAAGATCTTTTCCGGCGAGTTACGCACCCAGGCCGGATCGTTGACCACAAGCGTCTTCGGATGGATACGCTCAAGCAGATGCGTCGAGGTGATATAGGCCATGTCGAATGGCGGATCCTGACGGAGAAGGATGACATCCATGGTCGAGAGATCGACGCGTTCCGGCGCGCCGAGGGTGTAGTGGTCACCCTTGACGTCGCGCAGAACCATGGGCTCGACGGATGCGAAGACCTTCCCGTCGCGCATCGAGAGCCGGTCCGGCGTGTAGTGGAAGAGCTTGTAGCCGCGGTTCTGGGCCTCGATGCTCATGGCGAAGGTGCTATCGCCTGCGATGTTGATCGTGGATACGTGATCCATCTGGACGGCGACGTTTCTGATATTGGCCATGAGCTATCCCCTGCGATTGCCCAGCAGATTTAGGCGGCGCGCCGCGCGAAGGCAACGCCGCCGACCTTGAATTTTGCTGAAGCGATGGTGAAGCGCTCAGGCGAAGACCCGCTCGGCCTCCTGCGCGACCGGCTGCGCATCCGAAGGCGGCATACCTGCGTCCAGCCGGCGCCCCGTATCGACGGAGAACACATGCAGCTTGGACGGGGAAATGCGCAGCGGAAGCCGCTCGCTCAACTCGACATGCGAGGCGATGACCGCGGTCATCGGCTGACCTGCGGCCAGACCATGGACCAGACGTTGTGCGCCGAGTTCCTCGACATAGTCGATGGCGAGCGAAAACTGAGCATCGTCCTCAAGGGTCAGAACGAGATCCTCGGCGCGCATCCCAAGACGGACGGGCCCCTCCGACCAGAGACCGTCCACAGGGAGCTCGGCATCGTCAAACAGCAGCCGTCCGCCTTCGATGCGTGCATCGACGAGATTCATGGCCGGCGAGCCGATGAAGCTCGCGACGAAGGTGGAGGCAGGACGATTGTAGACCTCAAGCGGTGTACCGATCTGTTCGATGCGGCCACCGTTGAGGACTACGAGGCGGTCCGCGAGGGTCATGGCTTCCAACTGGTCGTGGGTGACGTAGATCGCGGTCGTCTTTAGCCGCTTCTGCAGCTTGCGGATCTCGCCGCGCATGGTGACGCGCAGCTTGGCGTCGAGGTTCGACAGCGGCTCGTCGAAGAGGAAGACAGCCGGCTTGCGGACGATGGCGCGGCCCATGGCGACGCGCTGGCGCTGGCCACCAGAGAGCGCCCTCGGCTTGCGGTCGAGATATTTCTCGATCTCCAGCATCTTGGCGGCTTCTGCGACGCGGGCGGCGATTTCCGTTTTCGGCGTGCCGCGGTTCTTCAGGCCGTAAGCAAGATTGTCGTAGACGGTCATATGCGGATAGAGCGCATAGTTCTGGAAGACCATTGCGATGTCACGGTCTGCCGGCTCGACTTCGTTGACCACGCGGTCGCCGATCGAGATCGTGCCTTGCGAGATTTCCTCAAGCCCTGCCACCATGCGCAGCAGCGTGGACTTGCCGCAGCCCGAGGGGCCGACGAGCACGATGAACTCGCCGTCCTCGATCTGGATGTCGACGGTATCGACAGCCTTGGCGCCGCCCTTGTCGTAGATCTTGGAGACTTCGGTGATGTCGATGGACGCCATGGTCGGCACTCCCTTTACTTGTCGGTTTCGGTGAGGCCCTTGATGAACCAGCTCTGGAACACCACCACCACGATAACGGGCGGCAGCATGGCGAGCACTGCCATGGCAAAGGCTTCGTTGTAATCGGGGATCTGCGAGCCGATCCACACCTGGAGGATCTGCTTGATGCCGCGCATCAGGGTGTAGAAGCCCTCTTCCGTCGTCATCAGCATTGGCCAGAGATACTGGTTCCAACCGTAGACAAACATGATGATGAAGACCGCCGCGATCATGGTGCGCGACAACGGCAAGAGCACGTCGATGAAGAACTTGAATGGACCCGCGCCGTCGATGCGCGCAGCCTCCAGGAGTTCGTCGGGCACGGACTTGAAGAACTGGCGGAAAAAGAAGGTCCCCGTTGCGGATGCCAAGAGCGGCAGGATCAGGCCCTGGTAGCTGTTCAGGAGGTTGAGATCGCTCATCACCTTGTAGGTCGGCAGGATACGCACTTCGAGCGGCAGGAGCAGCGTTGTGAAGATCAGCCAGAAGGCGAGCGTTGCAAAGCGAAAGCGGAAATAGACGATGGCATAGGCGGCCAGCATCGAGAGTATGATCTTGCCGATGGCGAAGCCCAGCCCCAGGATCAGCGAGTTCATCGCCATGGTCAGGCCAGTGACCTGGCCGGTGAAACCACCACTCTCAAACAGGACCTTTTCATAGGTCTCGGTGAAATGATCACCGACGGAGAGCATCAGGCCGTTCGAGTGGATCTCGGCCGCGGAATGCGTTGATGTGGTGAAGGCGACCACCAGCGGCCCGAGCATGAAGATCACGCCAGCGATCAAGATCAGGTGGTCGAAGAATTTTGTGCGGTACATGGCGCTCTCCTCAACCGTAATGGACGCGACGTTCGATGAAGCGGAATTGGATCATGGTCAGGACCAGCACGATCAGCATCAGAATGACTGACTGGGCAGAGGACGAGCCGAGGTCATTGCCGCGGAAGCCGTCGAGATAGACCTTGTAGACCAGCGTGATCGGATTGTTGGCGGCACTGTCTTTGACGATGACGTCGACGACGCCGAAGGTGTCGAAGAGCGAATAAGTCATGTTGATGATGAGGAGGAAGAAGGCGGTCGGCGCCAAGAGCGGGAGCGTCACGGTCCAGAAGCGGCGGGTGCCGGACTTGCAGTCCATCGTTGCCGCCTCCCGGATCGAATTCGGGATACCCTGAAGCCCGGAGAGGAAGAAGATGAAGTTGTAGGGGATCTGGTTCCACACGGCGATCAGCACCATGGCAAAGGCCGTGTCGAAATAATTGATACCAATCTTCATGTCCCAGCCGAACCACGAGACAAAGGTAACGAACGGGCCGATGTGCTGGTCGAAGAACATCAGGCCAATCAGTCCTGCCACAGGTGGGGCAATGGCATAAACGATGATCAACAAGGTCTTGTAGGTCGACTGCCCTCTGATGACCGCATCCGCCTTCAAGGCGAGCAGCAGGCCGAGAGACAGGACGAGAAAGGTGACGATGACACTGAAAGCGACCGTGAAGCGCGCGATGCGTCCGTATTGGGACGCCGAGAAGATGTCGCCATAATTGCTCAAGCCGACAAAGGTCGATCCGAAGCCGAAGGGATCTTCGATGTAGAAGGAGGACTGGATCGCCTGCACAGACGGCCAGTAAAAGAAGATCGCGATGATCGCCAACTGCGGCAAAAGAAACAGGTAAGGCAGAAATCGCGAATTGAACTGGACGCGCTTCATCAGAGGCCCCTTAATGGAAAGCCCGGGGACCGATGGTCCCCGGGAACGACATTGGACAGGACGGTTCTATCAGCCGGCGGTCTTGGCGAAGCGGGCGAGGATCTCGTTGGACTCGGCTTCGATCGTCTTGAAGGCGTCTTCGACGGTGACTTCGCCCGAGAAGATCTTGACGAATTCGCGGTTCATGACGTCGCGGATCTGCGGATAGAAGCCCATGCGATAGCCCTTGGACCACTCGCCACCCGGCAGCATCAGTTGCTGCAGGCCGACTTCCGCCTGAGGGGTGCGGTCGTAGTGACCGTCCTTCTTGGCCAGTTCATAGGCAGCAGTCGTCAGCGGCACGTAGCCGGTTTCCTTGTGGTAGTAGTACTGGATCTCCGGCGAGGCGATGAAGTTGAAGAAATCGCCGGTGCACTTGTTTTCTTCAGCCGACTTGCCTGCCATGGCGAACAGGGCAGCACCACCGATGAAGGAATTCGTGCCGGAACCCGCGATGCCGCTCCAGTTGGGCATCAGGGTCGCAGCAAACGGCATGGTGGCGGTCTTCAGGAGGCCGCCGAAGGAACCGGAGGAGCCGACCCAAAGGGCGACCTTGCCTTCTTCGAAAGGCTTCTGGTTATCGTTCCAGCCTGCGCCGTAGAAGGCGAACATGCCGGCATCCTGCCATTCCTTGAGCTTGGAGAACATCATCCGCTGCTCTTCGGTGTTGACCAGGATCTTGGTGTCGACGACGCTGTCGTAACCATTGTTGTTAGTCGCGAACTGCAGGTTGTTGCGCGAATGGAAGTTCTCGACCATCTGCCAGGGCAGGTGCGACTGGACGAGCGGAATGTAGCCGGCTTCCTTGAGCTTCGGAGCGATCGCTTCAAACTCTTCCCAGGTCTTCGGGGCTTCGACGCCAGCCTTTTCAAGGGCTTCGACGTTATAGTACATGATCGGCGCCGAGGACGAGAGCGGCATGCCGACAAACTTGCCGTCTGCATCGGCGTAGAAGTAGCGAACGCCCTGGATGTAGTCTTCGGCGTTGAAGGTGTGGCCGGCTTCGCGGATGATGTCTTCAGCGGCGACGGTTGCACCCTTGGCATTGATGATGGTGGCAGCACCGGCATCGAAGACCTGCAGGATGTTCGGGTGCTGGCCCGAACGGAATGCGGCGATGCCAGAAGCCAGAGCTTCTTCATAGGTGCCCTTGGACACAGGCGTCAGAACACAGGCGGTCTGGGCTGCATTGAACTTGACGGCCAGTTCGTTCAGAACTTCGCCGTTGCGGCCGCCCATGCCGTGCCACCAGGTGATGTTGGTCGCGGCAAGCGTCGTCGATGCGGTCATGGTCAGGGCCAGAGCGGCCAGGGAAATCTTCTTGATCATGGGATAGATCCTCTCCACCGGTTGTTGCGGTGAGGGCTCCAATAGGGCCGATCCATGACAGCGACTTGAATCTTTTATGACAGACCTGTCACAATGAATGGGTTTCGAAAAATCGTGATCGAAACTCAAACGAAGCTAAAATGCGCCCTGGAAATGGACCGGCCAGCGCCATGGCCGCACGACGATGATATCATGCCGAAGTGACAGCCGTGTTGCATCGAATTGCCTGCGAAGCCAGTGATCTGCGGCATCGGCAATGCGTCGCTCGGCCGCGTAGCTGACCGCATCGACGCCTGATCGCAGATCTTTTCGCGCTTTCACTTCAACGAAAATCACGAGATCGCCGCGACGGGCGATGATGTCCACTTCTCCGGCTTTCGTCTTGTAGCGGAGCGCCACGATTCGGTAGCCTTTCAGAAGCAGAGCGAGTGCCGCTCGGTATTCCGACCAGCGGCCAAGCCTCTCGGCGCGGATGCGTTTTCGATCCGCGCCTCTGGGCTTCATGCGGCCCCCTTGAGTTCCAGCAGCCGCTGGTAAAGCTCCTTGCGCGGCAGGCCGGTCAGCTTTGCGGCTTCCGTCGCGGCCTTGGCTGTCGGCATGGTCGTCGACAGCTCGGCGAGCAGGACATCGACATCGGCGGCGTCGGGCGCAGCATCGGGCGCGGGCGGGCCGATGACCAGCACGATCTCGCCCTTGACCGCCTTGTCGGCATAATCGCTGGCGAGGTCTCCGAGCGGACCTCTACGGAACTCCTCGAAGGTCTTGGTCAATTCGCGGCAGACCGAGGCCGGCCGATCGGTGCCGAGTTCGTCGGCGGCCGCGACAAGCGTATCCCCGATCCGATGCGGGGACTCGAAGAAGATCAGCGTTGCCGGCACCTTGGCGAGTTCGCGAAGTCGGTCCCGTTTCGCCTTGTCCTTGGTCGGCAGGAAACCGGCAAACAGGAAGGCGTCGTTCGGCAGGCCGGAGCCCACGAGAGCAGCGAGCGGTGCGGAAGCGCCTGGGATCGGCACGACGCGATGGCCCGCATCGATCGCCAGCTGGCCGAGGCGATAACCCGGGTCGGAGACGAGCGGTGTTCCGGCATCCGAGACGAGGGCGACGGACTTGCCGGCTTCGAGGGCGGCGAGCAGACGCGCACCTGCCTCGTCTGCATTGTATTCGTGATAGGCATAAGGCCGGTTCTCGATCCCGTAACGGTCGAGAAGGACGCGGGTGACCCTTGTGTCCTCGCAAGCGAGCACATCGGCACCAGCAAGCGTTTCCAGCGCGCGGATGGTGATGTCGCCGAGATTGCCGATCGGGGTCGCGACCAGATAAAGCGCTGGCTCCAGCGGCCGCGCCGCAATCAGCGTGTCGTTCAGGCGATAGCGCTTGGAAGTCTGCGCCGTGGTGGCATTTTTGTCTTCTGTTGTCATGCGGCCTTTATCCTCCACCCCCATGCTCGCGGCAAGGGTGCCCGGCCCATAAACCATTCCGGCAAGCTCTGCTGGGGACTGGCGTGGAAAACCTTGGAGCCTCTTGCTTTTCCCGCAGATTTACTGCCATTTTGCCCGTCCACATCGTCCGGCCCGGGGACTGCCCGGCCCCTATTTTCCGATCCGGAACTCCGGAAGACGACACGTCGAAAGCGGTAGCATCCCATGCGTATAACTCTTGAACGGTCCAATCTCCTCAAGTCCCTCAATCACGTGCATCGCGTGGTCGAGCGTCGCAACACGATCCCGATCCTGTCGAACGTGCTGCTGAAGGCCGAAGGCGCCGAACTGGACATGAAGGCGACGGACCTCGACCTTGAGATCACCGAAGGCACGCCGGCCATGGTCGAGCAGGCAGGCGCCACCACCGTTCCGGCCCATCTGCTCTATGAAATCGTGCGCAAGCTGCCCGACGGTTCCGAGGTTCTGCTCGCAACGAACCCGGATGGCGGCACGATGACGGTCGCTTCCGGCCGCTCGAAGTTCTCGCTGCAGTGCCTGCCGCAGTCGGACTTCCCGGATCTCACCGCCGGCACCTTCACCCATTCCTTCAAGATGAAGGCATCCGACTTCAAGATGCTGATCGATCGCACCCAGTTTGCGATCTCGACCGAAGAGACTCGCTACTACCTGAACGGTATCTTCCTGCACACGATCGAGGCAGGCGGCGCCTTGAAGCTGCGCGCCGTTGCCACCGACGGCCATCGTCTCGCCCGCGCCGATGTCGATGCCCCCTCGGGCTCGGAAGGCATGCCCGGCATCATCATTCCGCGCAAGACGGTCGGAGAGCTGCAGAAGCTCATCGACAATCCGGAACTCATCATCGGCATCGAGATTTCCGATTCCAAGATCCGCCTCTCCATCGGCTCGGTCGTCCTGACCTCCAAGCTGATCGACGGCACCTTCCCCGATTACCAGCGCGTCATTCCGCAGGCGAACGACAAGGAAATGCGGGTTGATTGCCAGACCTTTGCCCGCGCCGTCGACCGAGTCTCGACGATTTCGTCCGAGCGTGGCCGCGCCGTTAAGCTGGCGCTCGCCGACGGCCAGTTGATGCTGACCGTCAACAACCCGGATTCGGGAAGTGCGACGGAAGAAGTCGCCGTCGGCTATGAAAGCGACGCAATGGAGATCGGTTTCAACGCCAAATATCTCCTCGACATCACCGCCCAGCTTTCCGGCGACGATGCGATCTTTCTGCTTGCCGATGCCGGCTCTCCGACGCTCATTCGCGACACCGCCGGCGCCGACGCGCTCTATGTCCTGATGCCGATGCGCGTGTAACGCGCCCAGGGCTCAGACAGGAATTTTGCCCACTTGCGTCATTCTTTCTTGCGTTTGCGACAACTTGGCCCAAAATTGTCGCATTCGGCTCGCAGCAATCGAGCAGCAACAAGAAGAGGGACGATCATGGCCATCCGATTGAAGGAACGGTTCGAGAAAAAATTCGACGAGGAAATCCGGTTCTTCAAGGGCATGATGCAGGGTCCAAAGCTCGTCGGCGCGATCGTGCCGACGTCGTCCGTGACGGCCAAGCGCATGGCAAGTGTCATCGAGCCGAAGTCCGGCTTGCCTGTGCTCGAGCTTGGCCCCGGCACCGGGGTCATCACCAAGCAGATCCTGGCGCACGGCGTGCCGGCAGAAAAGATCGTTTCCGTCGAATATTCCGAGGATTTCTACCGCCGACTCGTCGAGGATTATGCGGGCGTCAACTTCATCCATGGCGATGCCTTTGACCTCAAAAACATCCTCGGCGACTTCGCCGACAAGACCTTCGACTGTGTGATATCGGCCGTACCGATGCTGAGCTTCCCGATGGAAGCGCGCATCCAGCTGCTCGAAGATCTGCTGTCGCGCATTCCCGAAGGGCGCCCCGTGGTGCAGATTACCTACGGCCCGGTGTCGCCGATCATCGCCAAGCCCGATCGCTACCACATCCAGCATTTCGACTTCGTCGTGCGCAACATCCCGCCGGCCCAGCTCTGGATCTACCGCAAGGCCTGAGCGCCCACTTTTGCGGAGAACGGGGGATCGTCGATCCCCCTGCCCTTGTCATGCTTGCGATTTGACGCGCGGCATGCGAGTGGACGGGTCATGGAGATCTGGCAGGAGTCTTTGTCTTGAGCGCACGTCACCGTCTCATCGTCGGACTGGATGTTCCGACCGTCCAGGAAGCGGAGCGGGTCGTTTCCACGCTCGGCGACAGCATCTCCTTCTACAAGATCGGTTATCAGCTGGCCTTTGCCGGTGGATTGGAATTTGCGCGCGATCTGGCGAGAGAGGGCAAGCAGGTCTTCCTCGACATGAAGCTGCTGGACATCGACAACACCGTGGCGTCTGCGGTCGAGAACATTGCGCGCATGGGCATGACCATGCTGACGCTGCATGCTTATCCCAAGGCCATGGCGGCTGCCGTCAAGGCGGCTGAGGGCTCTGGCCTCTGCCTGCTCGGCGTCACTGTGCTGACGTCCATGGACGAACAGGATCTGACCGATGCCGGCTATGAATACGATCCGCATACGCTTGTGCTGAAGCGCGCCGAACAGGCGCGCATCGCCGGCATGGGCGGGATCGTCTGCTCGGCGGAAGAGGCGTCGGCCGTGCGCCAGATCGTCGGACCGAAACTGGCGATCGTCACCCCCGGCATTCGCCCGGCAGGCGCCGACAAGGGCGACCAGAAGCGCGTCATGACACCGTCGGACGCGATCGCGGCCGGATCGAGCCACCTCGTCGTCGCCCGCCCGATCGTCAAGGCCGAGGATCCAAAGGCGGCAGCGCTTGCGATCCTCGCCGAGATGGACGAGGCGATGGCCAAGCAGGCATAATCAAAGACAAACCGGGAGGACGTCATGGCCAAGGGATACTGGATCGCACGCGTCGATATCCGCGATGCGGAGCGCTACAAGGATTATGTCGCCGCCGCAAAGCCGGCCTTCGAGACCTATGGCGCCAAATTCCTCGCGCGGGGCGGTGCCTATACCCTGCTCGAGGGCGACGGGCGGGCGCGCAATGTGGTGGTCGAATTCCCATCACACCAGGCCGCCGTCGACTGCTACAATTCGCCGGAGTACCAGATCGCCGCCAAGATCCGCCAGGAAGTGGCAGATGGCGAGATCGTGGTCGTCGAAGGCGTCTGATCGCCCGCTCCCCCTGAGGCCGAATGTCCCGCGGAAGAGGCCTTGACGGGCCTTTCCCCCGCCGGACGATTCGGTTAAGAGAGGCCAGCCAGATCGCGCATATCGTGTGCGCCTATATATAGTTCAGGGGAGCCGTCCATGACCTTGTCCAACCTTCCGCCGCTCGTCACCGTTTTCGGGGGCTCGGGCTTCGTCGGACGGCATGTCGTCAGGGCACTCGCCAAGCGCGGCTATCGTATCCGCGTCGCCGTTCGCCGCCCCGATCTCGCAGGCTTCCTGCAGCCGCTCGGCAATGTCGGCCAGATCTCTTTCGTCCAGGCAAACCTGCGCTATCGCTCATCGGTCGATGCCGCGGTCCAGGGCGCCGACCATGTCGTCAACTGCGTCGGCATCCTCTTCGAAAGCGGCCGCAACGGCTTCGATGCGGTCCAGGATTTTGGCGCCCGCGCGGTTGCTGAAGCCGCCCGCTCGGTCGGCGCGACACTGACCCACGTTTCGGCGATCGGTGCCGATGCCAAGTCGGACTCGGTCTATGCCGCGACCAAGGGCCGTGCGGAAGCCGCCGTCCAGTCGATCCTGCCCGACGCCATCATCTTGCGTCCGTCGATTGTCTTCGGCCCGGAGGACGGCTTCTTCAACAAGTTCGCGGCCATGGCCCGCATCGCTCCTGCCCTGCCGCTCGTCGGTGGTGGCAAGACCAAGTTCCAGCCCGTCTATGTCGGGGATGTCGCCGAAGTCGTGGCACGCGCCGTCGATGGCTCGATTGCGCGCGGCAAGATCTATGAACTCGGTGGCCGTGATGTCGCGACTTTCAAGCAGTGTCTCGAGACGATGCTGGAAATCGTCGGCCGCAAGCGTGCGCTTGTCACGCTGCCTTTCGGCATCGCCTCGCTGATCGGCAGCATTGCCTCTGCCGTGCCGCTGATCACCCCGCCGCTCACCAGCGACCAGGTGAAGCTGCTCAAGAAGGACAATGTCGTCTCTGCTGCCGCCAAGGCGGAAGGGCGCACGCTGGAAGGCCTCGGCATCGAGCCGGTGACCATGGCCGCAATCCTTCCGACCTATCTCGTGCAGTACCGCGTGCATGGCCAGTACACCGGAACCGGCAAGGCGGCATGAGGCCGCCTTCAACACTTGGTGATCGTCTCGCCGTTGCACAAAAGACGCAGCTAAACAAAGACCTGCGTTAACCCCGGATAAAGCAAGATCGCCTATTGATGGCGGTCGTGGCAATGCGTAAAGACTGGCCCCCAACGGCCGGCCTGAAACATGTGCCAGCCCTTCATTTCAGTCAGTTTCAAGAGGCATTTTCATGGGCAAGCCTATCGCACTGTTCTTCGCATGTGCGGCACTGGTTATCATCGCCGGCTCCTTCCTTGCGCCGACCACCGTCGCCGCCCGAAAGGACAATTGCTCGCCCGCCTATGGCATCGATCCGTGCTCGACGGCTTCGATCCCGCCGACCAACTGATCTCCCAAAATCAAGAAGGCCGCCCCTCGGGACGGCCTTTTTTCTTGCCTCGGCTCTGTCGGCTTCAGCCGGTGATAAGCAGCCCGAGGATGCCTGCTGTGCCGATGACGATGCGCCACCAGGCGAAGGGCGCATAGCCTCGCTTCGAGATGAAATTCAAAAGCCCCCTGACGACGAAGAGCGCCGATATGAAGGCAGCCACGAAGCCGATCGCGATGATCAACCCGTCATCGACGGTCAGCGCGTTGCGGTTCTTATAGAGATCGAGCGTGAAGGCGCCGAGCATAGTCGGCATGGCGAGGAAGAAGGAAAATTCCGCCGCCGAGCGCTTGTCGGCACCCAGCAGCAGCGCACCGACGATCGTGGCGCCCGACCGCGAGGTGCCGGGGATCATCGCCACGCACTGGCAGAAGCCGATCTTGAGCGCGAGCGACAGCGGATACTCGGTCACGTCGTGATATCGGGGCTTCAGCGGCATTCGGTCGATCCACAGCAACACGAAGCCGCCGAGGATCAGCACCACGCAGATCAGCATAGGCGTCTCGAAGAGCACGGTCTTGATGAAGTCATGGGCAACAACACCAATGACGGCAGCGGGCAGAAAGCCCAGAAGGACAGCGCCGACAAAGCGCCGGCTTTCTGCACTCGTCGGCAGCGAGAGCGCGATCCCCAAGAGCTTGGCGAAGTAGACGCTGAGGATGGCCAGGATCGCACCCAGCTGGATCAACACCGCAAACGTGTTGCCCGGCGATTCGAAACCGAGGAAATGGCCGGCCAGCAGAACATGCGCGGTGGAGGACACCGGCACGAACTCGGTCAGGCCTTCGATGACGCCGAGCACGAGCGCGCTGATAATGGATTGATCTTCCATGAGGTCTCCTTCTAGGGGAAGGCAAAGTGATTTGCTTGTATTGCGGGGGCCGAAACCCTATAGCTTGGAAGCCGCGCCAATGACCAGCCGCTTCGACAGCCTGCGCTGCGGCCACTGAAAAATCCGAGAATTCGAGTTCCGATGCCGACCCTGTATCATCACACGATGTCCACCGCGTCCCGTTTCATTCGATTGGTATTGTCTGAATACGGCTTCCAGACGGATCTGGTGGAGGAGCAGACCTGGGAGAAGCGCAAGGAATTCCTCGCCTTCAACCCAGCCGGTACGTTGCCTGTCTATGTCGACGACAATATGCGGGCACTCTGCGGTCCGACCATCATTTCCGAGTTCATCGACGAGACGCATGGCGTGTTGAAGCGCGACCGGCGGCTCTTTGCCGAAGACCCGTTCCAGCGCGCGGAAATCCGCCGGCTGACCGAATGGTTCCTGCAGAAGATGGAGCAGGACGTGACGAAACCGCTGGTGCGCGAGCGGGTGCACAAGCTGATCATTCCCAATGGCCTTGGTGGCGGCGCTCCCGATTCCAAGGTTCTGCGCACGGCGCGCTCGAACATTCGCCATCACATGAAATACCTGACCTGGCTTTCCGGCTCGCGTCAGTGGCTCGCCGGCGACCGCATCAGTTATGCCGACCTCTCGGCGGCGGCAGCCATCTCCGTGCTCGACTACCTCGGCGAAATCGACTGGAACGAGTTCCCGGTCGCGAAGGAATGGTATCAGCGCATCAAGTCGCGCCCCTCCTTCCGCCCGCTGCTGACAGAGCGCGTGCGCGGCATCACGCCGGTGTCGCATTACGCCGACCTCGACTTCTGACGGTTATCTTCATGGACGAGCCGCAGATCGATCCCAAGATCCGGAAGCGGCAGGCAGAGCTCACGCGTTTCCTGCGTCAGGAGGCCCATGCACAGGGCTTCGATCTCTGTCGCATCACGCTGCCGGACGCCATTCCCGAAGCGCCCGCAAGGCTCGAGACCTTTCTTGAGGCCGGACGACACGGCACGATGGCATGGATGGAAGAGACAAAAGAGCGCCGCGCCGATCCGCGCGTCCTCTGGTCGGATGTGCGCTCCATCGTCATGTTCGGGATGAACTACGGTCCGGACGAGGATCCGCGGCACTTGCAGTCGCAGACCGATAAGGCGGCGATCTCCGTCTATGCCCGCAATCGCGACTATCACGACGTGATCAAGGGACGCCTCAAGGAAGTGGCGACGCGCTTTGCCGCGCGTGCGGGCGAAGACGTCAAGGTCTTCGTCGATACCGCACCCGTCATGGAAAAGCCGCTTGCGGCGTCAGCCGGCCTCGGCTGGCAAGGCAAACACACCAATCTCGTCAGCCGCGACTTTGGCTCATGGCTCTTCCTCGGCAGCCTGTTCACCACGGCCGAACTCGAGATCGATGCACCCGAGCGCGACCATTGCGGCTCCTGCCGAGCCTGCCTCGACGCCTGCCCGACGGACGCCTTCCCGGCGCCCTACCAGATCGATGCGCGGCGCTGCATCTCCTACCTCACGATCGAACACAAGGGGCCGATCGACCGGGCGCTGCGCCCCGCCTTTGGCAACCGCATCTATGGCTGTGACGACTGCCTAGCGGCCTGTCCCTGGAACAAGTTTGCCGCAGCCGCCCGCGAGATGAAGCTTGTCGCCCGCGATGACCTGAAGGCGCCCGACATCGCCTTCTTCCTGACGCTGGACGATCCGACCTTCCGCACCTATTTCAGCGGCTCACCGGTCAAGCGGATCGGGCGGGACCGCTTCGTGCGCAATGTGCTGATTGCGGCCGGAAATTCCGGCTCTCTCGATCTGGCGCCGGCCTGTGAGAGGCTGCTGACGGACGGCTCTGCCGATGTGCGTGGCATGGCCGCCTGGGCGCTATCCAGGCTTCTGCCGGCGGATCGCTTTGCCGCCCTGCAGAGGGCGCATTTGATGACGGAAACGGACGAGCATGTCCGACAGGAATGGATGACGGAGAACTGACGCATGCGCTTGATGATTTTCGGAGCCGGCTATTCGGGTAAGGCCATCGGTCAGTTGCTCACCGACGAAGGCGCCTCGGTCGCTGGCACGACGCGCAGTGCCGAAAAAGGAAAGGCGCTCGAAGAGGCCGGCATCCGACCTTTCGTCTTTGACGGCACGAGCCTCTCGCCAGAACTCACCGCTGAACTCGCCGAGACCACGCATCTCGTTCAATCGATCGCGCCTGGCAGTGAGGGCGACCCGCTGATCCGGCTCTGCGGCCAGGCTGGCATCAAGGCCCTGATGCCAAAGCTCGAATGGATCGCCTATCTTTCAACCGTGGGGGTCTATGGCGATCATCATGGCGCCTGGGTCAACGAGGAGACGGAATTGAAGCCCGTCTCGGTGCGATCGGTCGAGCGCGTGGAGGCCGAGCAGGCGTGGCAGGTGGTCGCGGCACGGGACAACCTGCCGCTCGCGATCCTGCGCCTCTCCGGGATCTATGGTCCTGGCCGCAACACCTTCATGAACCTTGCCAACGGCACGGCCCGCCGCCTCGTGAAAAAGGATCAGGTGTTCAACCGCATCCGCGTCGAGGACATCGCCACGGCCACGGCCTTCCTGGCCGGTCCGAAGACGGGCGGGATCTTCAACGTTACCGACGACCTGCCCTCCCCGCCCCAGGATGTGGTGACCGAAGCCGCCCGTCTGATGGAGATGGATGCACCACCCGAGCAGGCCTTTGAGACGGCAGAGCTGACGCCGATGGCGCGCTCCTTCTATGGCGAAAACAAGCGCGTCTCGAATGCCAAGATCAAGCATCTAGGTTTCAACTTCCAGTACCCGAATTACATGATGTCACTGGCCGATCTACTTGCCTCCGGCACATGGAACCGGAGGGGCTGAATGGGCGTTTCACCGGGTCAAACTTTGCGCCCGGCAGCCTGAAACCGCAGGGATTGTCGGGCATAGGCCCCCTTCGCACCACATTTCGGGCGGCAAATATGGCGGACGAGCAAAATTTTTCTTCCACAAATCCGTGAACGGCACTTCAGGCGTCAGTTGAAGTTTTTCATTCCAGAAAGACTCCTGGAATCAAACGATTTTTCCGTAAATTTCATATTTTGGTAAGATTAAGATTCTGTGATCGATCATCACGAATATTAATCAATGTAACTTTTCGTGATTGCATCAAGGCACGTTTTTGCCATTTTTCACCCCGCTTAGGCGTCGGCACGCAACAAATTGCTCGTGTCAACGACTAGGGACGTACATCTTGATCATCAACCGCCGCTCTGCTTTCGCCGCCGCAACTATTGCTGCACTCTTTGCTTTCGCACCCCAGAGTGCAAATGCAAAGTCGTCCTGCGGTGGCGCCTCCTGGTACGCGCTGACCTCGAAGACGGCTTCCGGCGAGCGCATGAACCCGGCGAGACTGACGGCGGCTCACAAGACACTGCCCTTCGGCACCAAGCTGAAAGTGACCAACGCGCGAAGTGGCAAGAGCGTCGTCGTTCGCATCAACGATCGCGGCCCCTTCATCCGCGGACGTGTGCTCGACCTTTCCAAGGCCGCGGCCCAGAACATCGGCATGATCCGCTCCGGCCATGCCAAGGTCTGCTACGAGATCATCAGCTAAGACATCCAAGTTCGGAAGCGGCGATTGGTCCGTCGGGTTTTAGGCGCTTGCTCTTGCCCCTGATCGTCGTTACCACGCTCTCTTCTTTCAGAGGAGAATGACCATGCGCCTGGGCGGCCGTCTTGCCGGTGCGATCGAAGTTTTGAGCGACATCGAAACCCGTCGCCGTCCCGTTGCCGATGCTCTCAAGGATTGGGGCCTTTCGCATCGTTTCGCCGGTTCCGGCGATCGGGCGGCCATCGGCAATATCGTCTACGATGCCCTGCGCATGAAGCTCTCCCATGCCTGGCTGATGGATGACGACAGCGCGCACGCGCTTGGCTGGGCCGTTCTGTTGCGTCAGTGGGGCATGAGCCTCGAGACACTGCAGGGGGAACTCGAAGGCGACAATTTTGCGCCCGCGGCCCTCTCCGAAAGCCAGATCCAGGCCTTTACCACCCGCGACCTTTCCGATGCTCCCCTCAATGTCCAGGGTGACATTCCCGACTGGGTTCAACCGTCGTTCGAAGAAGCCTTCGGCGACGATTGGCTGGCCGAAGCCAAGGCGCTCGCCACCCGCCCGACTCTCGATCTGCGCGTCAACACGCTGAAGGCCAACAGGGACAAGGTGCTGAAGGCGCTCGATCGCTCCGGCGCCAAGGCCTCGCCGATCGCGCGTTTCGGCATGCGCGTTCCGGCTGGCGAAGGCCCGTCCCGCCTGCCGAACGTTACGGCAGAACTCAGCTTCCAGAAGGGCTGGTTCGAGGTTCAGGACGAGGGCTCGCAGATCGTCGCCGATCTCGTGACGCCGCGCGAAGGCGATCAGGTTCTCGATTTCTGCGCCGGCGGTGGCGGCAAGACGCTCGCCATGGCGGCTGCCATGAACAACAAGGGCCAGGTGCATGCCTATGACGCCGACCGCAAGCGGTTGGCGCCGATCATCGAGCGGCTAAAGCGTGCCGGCACCCATAACGTCCAGGTCCATGACAGCACCAAGGGGCTCGCAAACCTTCGAGAGCGTTGCGACCAGGTGCTGGTCGATGCCCCCTGCACCGGCACCGGCACCTGGCGGCGCCGCCCCGATACCAAGTGGCGCCTGACCGACCGGAACCTGCAGGAGCGGATGACGCAGCAGCAGGAGGCACTCACCGAAGCCTCAACCTTCGTCAAACCGAATGGCTCCCTGCTCTATGTCACCTGTTCGGTGCTGCCGGAAGAAAACGACCGTCAGGTCCAGGCCTTCTGCGAGGCCAATCCGAGCTTCGAGATCGTCTCGGTGGTTGAAGACTGGACGCGCCTTTTCGGCGGCTCGGCTCCAAAGCCGCGGTCAACGGATGGCAAGACGGTGACACTCAGCCCCGCCAGCATGGATACGGACGGCTTCTTTTTCTGTCGGATGCGCCGTCGCCCGACGTGATTTGACCATCGTCAATTTCAGCGAGTACTTCGTATACTCGACTGTTTGACACCAGTTTCTTTTTGCGCGAAGACATGGCCGTCCGATTACATCGAGGCGCCCAGTCGGCGCCGAAGGGAGACACCATGATCCGGAAATCCGTCATCGGCGCGTCCGTCGCGCTGCTCGTCACATCGGCTGCGATCTATGCCGGCCCGGCGATCGCGGCACCTGCGCCCAAGGACGTGCTGACGCACTATGCAGAACTTGCCCATGCCAAGTTCGAGGACTCGCTCTCCACCGCCAAGGCTCTCGATGCGGCCATTGATGCGCTGATCGCAAAGCCCAGCGAAGAGGCGCTGAAGGCTGCCCGCGAAGCCTGGATTGCCGCACGCGTCCCCTACCAGCAGACGGAAGTCTATCGCTTCGGCAACCCGATCGTCGATGATTGGGAAGGCAAGGTGAATGCCTGGCCGCTGGATGAAGGCCTGATCGACTATGTCGATGCCGGTTACGGTACCGAGAATGACGGCAATGCGCTTTATGTGGCGAATGTGATTGCCAACCCGAAGATCAAGATCAATGGCGAAGAGGTCGATGCCTCCGAGATCACGCCGGAATTCCTCGCCGAGACGCTGCATGAAGCCGGTGAAGTCGAAGCCAATGTCGCGACCGGCTATCACGCCATCGAATTCCTGCTCTGGGGCCAGGATCTGAACGGCACGGGGCTCGGCGCCGGCAACCGCCCCTATACTGACTATGACACGGCCAATTGCACCAATGGCAATTGCGATCGCCGCGCCGCTTATCTCAAGGCCGCCTCGACGCTGCTGCTGCAGGATCTGGAAGAGATGGTCGTGGCCTGGGCGCCGGAGGGCGAAGCGACGAAGGCCGTTCTCGCCGATGAGCAGAAGGGCATTTCCGCGATCCTCACCGGCATGGGCTCGCTCTCCTATGGCGAACTCGCCGGCGAGCGCATGAAGCTCGGCGTGCTGCTGCATGACCCGGAAGAAGAGCATGATTGCTTCTCCGACAACACGCATGCCTCGCATCTGAACGACGCCATCGGCATCTCATCCGCCTATACCGGCGAATACACGCGCGTCGACGGCACGAAGATGACCGGGCCGTCGCTCTCCGAACTCGTCGCTGCCAAGGATCAGGCGCTGGATACGGAGATGAAGGGCAAGCTCGACAAGACTCTCGCTGCCATGAACACGATGGTCGAGCGCGCAGAGACCAAGGAAGCCTATGACCAGATGATTGGCGAAGGCAATGCCGAGGGTAATGCCACAGTGCAGGCTGCCATCGACGGGTTGATCGACCAGACGCAGACCATCCAGCGCGTCATTGCGTCGCTGGAGCTCGGCACGATCGAGCTTGAAGGTTCCGACAGCCTTGATAGTCCTGAGGCCGTCTTCCAGTAAGCAGCAAAGGCGGGTCGTCCGGTTGCCGGGCGACCCGATCCATCCATGAACACCGTGCGACTCCATCTGAGCGGCCTCGGTCTTGCCTTGATGATCGGCCTGCTATTCTCCACCGCGATCGCTGCTGAACTGAGCGAACGCACGGATCTGTCACCCAAGGATAAGGCACGCGTCGCCAGCGTTACGCGTCCGACCGAGGATTTCAGCAAGGCCGAGGCCTTCGAACTGATGCAGGGTGGCGCGGGCACATCTCCGCGCGGCGTGAGCGCCGACTCCTTTTCCGATTTCTCCGCCAACATCACCTTCGCCGAGGAAGAAGAGTTCAAGCTTGGCAATGCGCTCTTCCGCAAGCTCTGGGTCTCCTCCCCCTCCTCCACCCAGGCCTCGGACGGACTCGGCCCTCTCTTCAACGCTCGGGCCTGCCAGAGCTGTCACCTGAAGGACGGGCGCGGTCATCCGCCCGAGGGCGACCGCGACCACACCTCCATGTTCTTCCGCCTCGCCCGCCCCGCCGCCACGGCGGAGGAGAAGGCGAAGCTCGAACGGCTGGAGGTCGCCTCCCTGCCCGACCCCGTCTATGGCGGTCAGCTGCAGGACCAGGCCGTTCCCGGCATCGCCGCGGAAGGCCGCATGGCCATCATCTACACCGAAGAGCCGGTGAGACTGGCTGGCGGCGAGACGGTGATGCTGCGCCGCCCCAGCTATTCCGTCAGCGATCTGAACTACGGCCCGCTCGATCCGACGACCGTTCTCTCACCCCGCATCGCCAATCCGATGATCGGGCTCGGCCTGATCGAGGCGATCCCCGAGGAAGACATCCGTGCACTCGCCGATCCCGATGACCTCGATGGTGACGGCATTTCCGGACGCACGGCCCGCGCCCGCGATCACCGCACCGGCGAGATCAAGCTCGGCCGCTTCGGCTGGAAGGCGCAGAACGCCTCGGTGCGCGACCAGAGTTCCAGCGCCTTTGCCGGCGATATCGGGATTTCGACGCCCGATGATCCCAGGCATTTCGGCGACTGCACGGTACAGCAGACCGCCTGCCTCGAAGCGGCCACCGGAGTCCAGCCGCGCCTCGGCGATACCGAAGGCCCCGCGCCGGTGCTCGATCTCGTCACCTTCTATGCCAAGAACCTCGCCGTGCCGAAGCGCCGCGATGTCGGCAACACAGAAGTCCTGCGCGGCAAGGAAATCTTCTATGCGAGCGGCTGCATTGCCTGCCACCGGCCGAAATTCGTCACCAGCCGCAAGGCCGAGAATAAGGCACAGGCCTTTCAGCTGATCTGGCCCTATTCCGATTTTTTGCTGCATGACATGGGCGAAGGTCTCGCCGATGGCCAGCCGGTCGGCGATGCCACCGGCCAGGAGTGGCGCACGCCGCCGCTCTGGGGTATCGGTCTGACGCAGGTGGTGAGCGGCCACACGTTCTTCCTGCATGACGGCCGGGCGCGGAACCTGACGGAAGCCATTCTTTGGCATGGCGGTGAGGCAGAAGCCGCCCGCAATGCCTTTGCCGCCGCCACCCCCGAGGACCGCGAGGCCCTGATCACATTCCTGGAGTCTCTCTGATGCGGTTCATCACGCGCCTTGCCCTCCTCTTCACGATGTCGCTGCCCCTGCCCGCGCTGGCGCAGGAATCGAGCCCGACCGTCGGTGTGCTCGACGCTGCCAAGGTGCCGGCCGTGATGACACGGGCCGTCGACGACTTCATCCGCCCCGGTTACCGCCACTTCACCGAAAAGGCCGCGACCATGGAGAAATCCATGGCCATGCTTTGCGAAGCGCCCTCGACCGAGAGCCTCACCAAGGCGCAATCGACCTTCGGCGATCTCGTGGAAGCCTGGTCGCGCATCGAGATCGTCCGGGTAGGCCCCGTTCTCGACGACAACCGCTTCGAGCGCATCCTGTTTTTCCCCGATCGCAAGGGCACCGGGCTGAAGCAGGTACAGGCAGCCCTTGCCAAACCCGATCCGAGCGTGACGTCGGTCGAGACGCTGAAAGGCAAGAGCGTCGCCATGCAGGGACTGGGCGCGCTGGAATTCGTGCTCTTCGGCACCGGCTCGGAAACCCTCACGACCAACGACGGCGCCTATCGCTGCCAGTATGGCACGGCGATCGCGGCGAACCTCAAGCGCCTCGGCGCGGAACTGACAGCCGCCTGGGATGCGCCGGATGGCGTCTCTGCCGCCTGGAAGACGCCGGGACCGAGCAATCCGCTCTACCGCGACGAGGCGGAGGCCGCCAAGGAACTGCTCGGCGTGCTCGTGCATGCCGCCGAGACAATCCGCGATCAGCGCATCGAACAGTTCTACAAGGGCGATCCGAATAAGGCCCTGCCGCGTCAGGCGATCTACTGGCGCTCCGGCAATACCTTCCGTTCGATCACGGCCAATCTCGAGGGACTACGCGACCTGCTCGACACCTCGGGCATGGCGGAGCTTCTGGCCGAGGACAATCGCTCGGTCGTCTCCTCGACCGATTTCGTTGCCCGCTCACTGTCGCGGATCTCGGCCGACATCAAGCCAGATGTAGCTCAGGTCATCAAGGATCCGGCCCAGATCGCCAAGCTTGACTTCCTTCTGCTCAACAGCCGCGACCTGATCCTCAGGCTCAACAACGATCTCGGCGGCGGCATCGGGCTTGCTGCGGGCTTTTCCTTCTCCGACGGCGACTGAGATGATCGCAACGCCGCTCATTGATCGCCGTGTCTTTCTGCGTTCCGCAGGCCTCGCCTTCGTCGCGGGGCTTGGCGCACGGTCGGCCTTTGCGCTTGAGCGCACGGATGCGGTCTATGCCAGCGGCTTGAAACGTCACGATGGTTGCTTTGCAATCGGCCTCGTCAGTGAACAAGGGACACTGATCGACGAGATCGCGCTGCCTGGCCGTGTCCACGGGCTCTGCCACAGCGCCGCAAACGGGCTTTCGGTCGCCTTCGCCCGCCGGCCCGGCACCTTTGCCGTGGTCTTCGACGCCAAGAGGCGTGTGGAGCCGCGCATCGTGACAGCGGCCGAAGGTCGCCATTACTTCGGTCACGGCGCCTTCTCGCCCGATGGCCGGCTCTTCTATGCGAGCGAAAACGACTTCGACACCAATGCCGGCGTCGTCGGCATCTATGACTGCATTGCCGGCTTCGAACGCGTGGGCGAGGTTCCTGCCCATGGCATCGGCACACATGACATCACCGTCACCGCCGATGGTCTCCTTGTCATTGCCAATGGCGGGATCGAGACCCATCCGGATTTCGGCCGGACCAAGCTCAACCTCGACCATATGGAGCCTTCGCTGGTTCTGGCCGATGCCAAGACAGGCGCGCTGATCGAGAAACATGTGCTGCCGCCGGATCTCAAGCAGCTTTCCACGCGTCACCTCGATGTAGCACTAGATGGTCGGATCTGGTTCGCCTGCCAATATGAGGGGCCGCGCACCGATCGGCCGCCGCTGGTCGGGCATTTTACCAAGGGGGCGCCGATTTCCTTCGTCGAACTGCCCGACAATACGACCGACCGGCTCGGCAATTATGTCGGTGCCATCGCGGTCAACCGTACGCAGGGGCTCGTCGGCATCGCGTCACCAAAGAACGGGCTCTGGGCCATTCTGGACGGCAGGGATGGCCGGCTGATTTCCGAAACGGTCCTTACCGATGCGGCAGGCATTGCCCCCTCGCCGACCAGCTTTGCCGTCTCCTCCTATCGCGGTGACTTTCTCGACCGAAAGAACCCAGTCGCGTGGGACCAGCATATCATCCGGCTTTAAAGACTGGCCGAAGTGCAAGGATTGCCCTAGATGCCTGCCATGTCCAAGATCCTGAGCTACATCCTCTTTATCGGTTTCGTCGTTGGCGCGGGGCTACTCGCCGGCCTCACCAATGCGCCCGGCGACTGGTACCAGTCGCTCGAAAAGCCGTTCTTCAACCCGCCCGCCTGGCTTTTCGGCCCGGTCTGGACGACGCTCTACGTGTTGATCGGCGTGGCTGGCGCCCGGATCTGGCAGCGCGCGCCGAAATCGGCGGCCATGCAGCTCTGGTTCGCGCAGATGGCCTTGAACCTGATGTGGTCGCCGGCCTTTTTCGGTCTGCAGAACCCCGAACTGGCGCTTGCCGTCATCGTGGGCATGCTGGTGACGATCATCGCCTTCATGATCAAGGCGAGGCCGATCGACCGAATCTCGACGCTGCTCTTCGTGCCCTATCTCGCCTGGGTCACCTTCGCCGGCATTCTCAATCTCAGCCTCGCCTGGCTGAACTGAATTTGCCGGTCGCCGGGTTGCCTGCCTGGAACGACCGTGCCAATTTCGCCGCCGAAGGGGACAAGGCATGGTGGACTACGATCAGGAGGCCGTGGAAACACGGATTCGGCAGAGTTTCGCGCGGCAGGGAGCCATGGAAACGCTCGGGGCTTCACTGTCGAGCGTTAGCCCCGGCGTCGTTGAGATCGAACTCGACTATGACCGCAAGCTGACCCAGCAGCATGGTTTCCTGCATGCTGGCGTGATCTCAGCCGCCCTCGATACCGCCTGCAGCTATGCGGCCTATACGGTGACCACGCCCGAAGTCTCGCTGCTCACCATCGAGTTCAAGGTGAACCTGATGTCGCCGGGGCGCGGCGAGCGCTTCCTGTTTCGCGGCGAAATCACCAAGCCCGGCTCCAACATCATCGTGGCAGACGGACGCGGCTACGCGCTGACAGACGGTCCGGCCAAGCTGATCGCCTCGATGACCAGCACGATGATGGTGATCCGCGGTCGCGAGGGCATTTCCGGATGACCTATGAGATGAAGCCGATCGCCGGCAAAAGCGTGCTTTTCGTGATGGCAGCGGATGCCGAATACGGCGTCTTCCTGCGCACCCGCATCTCGCCGCTGATGACCGGAGTGGGACCTGTCGAGGCTGCCGTTGTCCTGACCAAGGAACTCGCCCGCCTGTCGAGCCACGACGACCTGCCGGATCTCGTGGTCTCGCTGGGTTCGGCCGGATCGGCGACACTAGAACAGGCGGAAATCTATCAGGTCTCGGCCGTCTCCTATCGCGACATGGATGCCTCTGCCTTCGGTTTTGAGAAGGGCAAGACGCCGTTTCTCGATCTCCCCGTTTCCGTCGAGCTACCGTTGCGCATCCCCGGCATTCCAACGGCGACGCTGTCGACCGGGGCGAATGTCGTCTCAGGCGTAGCCTACCAATCAATCGATGCGCAGATGGTCGACATGGAGACCTTCGCGATCCTGCGCGCCTGCCAGAGCTTCAACATTCCGCTGATCGGGCTGCGCGGCATTTCGGATGGCCGTGACGACGTCAACCATATCGACGACTGGACGCAGTATCTGCACGTCATCGACAAGAAGCTGGCGCTGGCGGTCGATGGTCTGCAGACAGCGCTTGAAGACGGCGTCTTCTGGTTTTAAGCCGCACCGCTATACGTTCAGTTCTTTCAGCACTTTCTGGGACAGCCTTTAATGCGGACATTTGTCGCCTCACTGACCAGCATTGCACTCCTGGTATTTGGCGGATGCGCATCGAGGGCTGACAATAGACTGCCGCCCGAGATCCAAGAAATGCTGAAACAGCATGAGAGGTCTCGCGCACAAGACACTCAACGGCTGCCAAGCTCCGGAGAACGCGAAGTTATCGGCCCCGAAGGAAAGACCTACTTCGTCAGTCAGACGGCCATGCAAAGCGGCGTTGCGGAGTATGGGCCGAATCTGACAATCGTCATCAACAAACCGGACGACGCGTCCGAACTGTCGATGGAGGCTAAGGTGGCGTTTATCGACAAGCTCCTTACAGAGGCATGTGCGGAGGTTCAGGGGCGTCCGACAACCGAAAACATCATCACGGACGTCAGTCATAAATCGGGTGTCGACGTCCAGAGATATGAATGGCAAGGCAAACATTGGGTTTCGTGGAAGAAGCTCGTCTATTGCCGGCCAACACGGTGATCAGCCCGCCGGAGCAACCTCCCCTCTGCTGAGAGGCTGCACAAAAATTCGAGATTCTCTGGGCGATCTGCCATTGAAACAGGGCGCCTTTTTCTTTAAAGGCTCGCCATGACCCAGACAGCACATCCCGACAGTGTTCTCATCGTCGATTTCGGCAGCCAGGTAACGCAGCTGATCGCACGCCGCGTTCGTGAATCCGGCGTCTATTGCGAAATCGTCCCCTTCCAGTCCGCCGAAGAAGGCTTCAACCGCCTGAAGCCCAAGGCGATCATCCTGTCGGGAAGCCCCGCTTCCACGCTGGATGAAGGAAGCCCCCGGGCACCGCAGGTGCTGTTCGACAGCGGTCTTCCGATCTTCGGCATCTGCTATGGCCAGCAGACCATGTGCGCCCAGCTCGGCGGCAAGGTCGAAGGCGGCCATCACCGCGAATTCGGCCGCGCCTTCCTCGAAGTCGAACAGGATTGCGACCTCTTCAACGGTCTCTGGTCGGTCGGCTCCCGCCACCAGGTCTGGATGTCGCATGGCGACCGCGTCACCGCGATCCCGCCGGGCTTCAAGGTGCTCGCCACCTCGTCCAACGCACCGTTCGCCTTCATCGCCGACGAGGCGCGCAAGTATTATGCCGTGCAGTTCCACCCTGAGGTCGTTCACACGCCCGATGGCGCGAAGCTCATCCAGAACTTCGTGCAGAACATCGCCGGCATCAAGGGCGACTGGACCATGCATGCCTATCGCCAGAAGGCGGTCGAGCAGATCCGAGCCCAGGTTGGCGACAAGCGCGTCATCTGCGCGCTCTCGGGCGGCGTGGATAGCTCCGTCGCAGCCCTGCTGATCCACGAGGCCGTCGGCGATCAGCTGACCTGTATCCTCGTCGACCACGGGTTGATGCGCAAGAACGAGGCGGCCGATGTCGTTGCCATGTTCAAGGAACACTACAACCTGCACCTCATCCATGTGGATGCGGTCGACAAGTTCGTCGGCGAACTGGAAGGGGTTTCCGATCCGGAAACCAAGCGCAAGATCATCGGCCGCCTGTTCATCGAGACCTTCGAGGACGAAGCCAAGAAGCTCGGTGGCGCTGACTTCCTCGGCCAGGGCACGCTTTATCCCGACGTCATCGAAAGCGTCTCGTTTACCGGCGGTCCATCGGTGACGATCAAGAGCCACCACAATGTCGGCGGCCTGCCCGATCGCATGAACATGAAGCTCGTCGAACCGCTTCGCGAGCTTTTCAAGGACGAAGTGCGCGTGCTCGGCAAGGAGCTCGGCCTCCCCGATAGCTTTATCGGTCGCCACCCCTTCCCCGGTCCGGGTCTCGCCATCCGCTGCCCAGGCGGCGTGACGCGCGAAAAGCTCGACATCCTGCGCGAAGCCGATGCCATCTATCTCGACGAGATCCGCAAGGCCGGCCTCTACGACGCGATCTGGCAGGCCTTTGCCGTGCTGCTGCCGGTCCAGACCGTCGGTGTCATGGGCGACGGCCGCACCTATGAGTTCGTCTGCGCGCTGCGCGCCGTCACCTCGGTCGACGGCATGACCGCCGACTTCTACCACTACGACATGGAATTCTTGGGACGGGCGGCTACCCGGATCATCAACGAGGTCCGCGGCATCAACCGCGTCGTCTACGACGTGACGTCCAAGCCGCCGGGCACAATCGAGTGGGAATGAGGCAGGCGCCTTAACTCTGACAACGCCAATAGAACGGAGGGCCATCGCCCTCCGTTTTTTTTCTTGGCCCCTTCTCAGAAGCCGAAGGACTGCTGGGCCGGGGTCGTGTCGGGCAATTCGACACCTTCCAGCTCAAGCATACGCTGCTTGGAGTCCGATCCGCCGGGGGCGGAAAAGCCACCGATCTTGCGACCCGCCGCCAGAACCCGGTGGCAGGGAATGATCAGCGGGATCGGGTTCTTGGCCATGGCCTGGCCGACCGTCCAGGCGCCTGCCGGCCCAAGCTGAAGCTCTCCGGCGAGGCCGCCATAGGTCGTCGTGCTGCCCCAGCCGAGACGGCGGGTGGCCAGATAGATCTCGCGGTACAGATCCGTCTGGGCGGAAAGGTCGAGGCGCAGGTCGGAGAAGTGGCTGCGTTCGCCTTCGAAGTAGGCTCGCACGCGATCGATGACAGCAGCGATTTCGGGTATCGGAGACGCGCGCTCCGCGCCCGTAAAACGCCGACGAATGGCGCGCTCTGCCTGCTCCGTCTCGTCACCCGGCAGGTGAAAGCCGCAAATTCCTTCATCGCTCCAGGCGATCGCACAGGTGCCACTCTTCGTTTCGAACACCGCAAACGCGTGGTTGGTCCCCATGATCAAGCATCCTCTCCTGACGGTACAGGTTGGCCCGCTCTACGTGATCGATCAACCCGTTTCATGCCTGGACCGCAAAGACTTTCAACGGGTGTGCAGGGCAGCCAAGCGGTCGGCTTGCCAGCCGTGGGATCGTCTTGCTATCCGTCGGTCACGAACAGGAGACAAGCGGCCCATGGCAATCACCATCTACGGCATCAAGAACTGCGACACGATGAAGAAGGCGCGCACCTGGCTCGACGAGCATGGCGTGGCGCATGACTTCCACGACTACAAGGCCAAGGGCATCGATGCGCCGACGCTCGACAGCTGGATCGGCAATGTTGGCTGGGAAGTATTGCTCAACAAGGCCGGCACCACCTTCAAGAAGCTCGACGAGGCGCAGAAAGAGAACCTTGACGCAACGAAGGCCAAGGCGCTGATGCTGGAGCAGCCGTCGATGATCAAGCGGCCGGTGCTCGATGTCGACGGCAAGCTCACGGTCGGCTTCAAGCCGGAGATCTATCAGCAGACCTTCAAGGCCTGACCCCATGGCCAAGACCACCCGCGCCACGCAGTTTCTCGACAAGGCCGGTGTGGCCTATACCACCGTGGCCTATGACTACGACCCGAATGCCGAGCGCATCGGGCTGCAGGCGGCGGAAGCGATCGGCGAGCATCCATCGCGGGTGCTGAAAACGCTGATGGCCGAGCTCGATGGCAAGCCGGTCTGCGTGGTCGTGCCCTCCGACAAGGAAGTGTCGATGAAGAAGCTCGCCAGCGCCTTCGGCGGCAAATCGGCGGCGATGATGAAACCGGCCAATGCAGAGAAGCTTACCGGCTTCGTGGTTGGCGGCATCAGCCCCTTCGGCCAGAAGAAGCAGGTGCCGACGGCCATCGAGATATCAGCTATGGATGAGGCGCTCGTCTATATGAATGGCGGGCAGCGCGGGTTGCAGGTACGGCTTTCACCGCAGGATGCGCTGAAGGCGCTTGGCGCGATCGCGTCGCCGCTGGTGGCCTGACCTTCGCCCATGGTCTGGACTTCGCCATCTTTCCCCTTAAGTCTGGCGTGACAGCCACAACAGGAATACCCCATGACCCTTCCCGATCTTTCCGCCTCCATCGATCCGACCAAGCTCGACAAGCTCGCCGAGGTGGCGATCAAGGTCGGGTTGCAGCTGCAAAAGGGCCAGGACCTGGTGCTGACGGCGCCGCTCGTTGCCGTACCGCTGGTGCGCCTGATCACGGCGCATGCTTACCAAGCAGGTGCCTCGACGGTCACCACCTTCTATTCGGATGAAGAGACAACGCTCGCGCGTTATCGCCATGGTCATGACGAAAGCTTCGACCGGGCGCCGAACTGGCTCTTTGATGGCATGGCCAAGGCTTACGAGAACGGCGCCGCGCGCCTTGCGATCGCTGGCGACAATCCGTTGCTGCTGTCGCAGGAAGACCCGACCAAGGTGGGGCGCGCCAACAAGGCGACCTCGATCGCCTACAAGCCGGCACTCGAGCATATCTCCAATTTCGACATCAACTGGAACATCTGCTCCTATCCCAACCCGTTCTGGGCGAAGCTCGTTTTCCCTGACATGCCGATCGAAGAGGCCGTGCGCAAGCTGGCGGATGCCATCTTTGCCGCGTCGCGCGTCGATCGCGATGATCCAATCGCGGCCTGGGCCGAGCACAACGGCGAACTCAAGAAGCGGTCGACCTGGCTGAATGGCGAGCGTTTTGCAGCGTTGCATTTCACCGGCCCCGGCACGGATCTCACTGTCGGTCTTGCGGACGGCCACGAATGGCATGGCGGCGCCTCAACGGCGAAGAACGGCGTGACCTGCAATCCGAACATTCCGACGGAGGAGGTCTTCACCACGCCGCATGCGCTGAAGGTAGAGGGCCATGTCTCCTCAACCAAGCCGCTTTCCCACCAGGGCACGCTGATCGACAATATCCAGGTGCGCTTCGAAGGCGGGCGCATCGTCGAGGCCAAGGCTTCCAAGGGTGAAGCTGTGCTCAACAAGGTGCTCGACACCGACGAGGGCGCACGCCGTCTCGGCGAAGTGGCGCTGGTGCCGCATTCCTCGCCGATCTCGGCCTCGGGCATCCTCTTCTACAACACCCTCTTCGACGAAAACGCCTCTTGCCACATCGCGCTCGGCCAGTGCTATTCGAAATGCTTCCTCAATGGCGCCTCGCTCAGCCAGGACCAAACCAAGGCGCAAGGCGGCAATTCCTCGCTCATCCACATCGACTGGATGATCGGCTCGGACAAGGTCGACATCGACGGCATCCGTGCGGATGGCTCGAAGGTGCCGGTGATGCGCAAGGGTGAGTGGGCTTGAGTCCTTTGCCTCAGATGTCGAGATCGACCCAGAGTGCCGCGTGATCGGAGGCCGCATCCTGCGGCCTCTTCAGCTCCTCATAGGTGTCCCAGCGCTTCGGCCTCGATCCCGGCCACATGCCGGTGCGGATCACTCCGCCCTTTTCCACCTTGTCGATGAGGTTCGGCGAGAGCAGCAGATAGTCGATCTTGTTGCCCGGATTGCAGAGGCCATAGGTGCCCTTGTAGCCACCATCGTCGAAAGCCGGATGAGTAAAGGCATCGGTCATGCCGCCATGCTTGAGGAGCGGACTCAGGGGATCGCTGTCGGGCGTATCATTGAGGTCGCCGATGACAGCGACATAATCCCAGCCCTCGGCGATGCGCTCCTTAACGATCTCGGCAACGCGCGTCGCCTGGGCCTTGCGGCGCCGGTCGGACTCGGCCTTGCCGCCGAAACCCTTGCTCTTGAAGTGGTTGACCATCACCAGCAACCTGTTGCCGCTTGCGGTCGTCACCTCGAATTCCGGGCAGTCGCGGGAGAAGATGATGCGGTCGCTGCCATCGGATAGCCGGTCGTCGACATGGCTGCGCATCCGGCCGATCGGAAATTGTGGGCCGGACATCAGGCCGACATCGATGCCGCGCTCGTCATTGCCATCGATCAGCATCACGTGGCGAAACGGTGTGCCTCCGATCGAGGCGAGAACCTCGTCGCTGAAGGCCTTGAGCACGGGGCGGCTTTCCGCTTCGACCACGCCCAGCACGTCCGCCTTCAGGTCGCGGATCACGCGCGCGGTGTTGCGCATGGCGTGTTCGTTGATTGGTTCGTCGCGCAGTTCGAGCGAGCCGACCCAATCGGCGCGACCAGACGCTGTGATCTCGATGCCGCCTGTCTTGGGGCGCTTCAGAAGACCGCCGCGATTTCGGCGCATAATGACAAAGGGACCGATATCGCTCTTTTCCATGCCGAGCGCGACGATGAGTTCGGCCATCTTTTTCCGGGCCGTCGGTGTATAGGTGACCTCGCCCAGAAGCGCGTTGAGTTCCGCAAACTTCTCAAGAACGGGGCGCCCATCCTCCCAGGTCTCCAGGTTCATCGCCCTGGCGCGATCAAACAGGTTTTCGACGTTGTAGACTGCAAGGCGCATCACTCCCTCCCAGGCTCACGGACCGGGAAGGAGTCATATCAGAGATTTGTGATGCGCGCATGTCGCGAAACGTCAGAGACGTCCCGCGAAAAACGCGCAGCCAGATCTCACTCAGCGATAATAAACGATCTTGCCACCGTTGAAGGCGGTCTCGACCCACAGGACGTTATGCACGGCAATGCCGCGGACCTGGAGCGCTGCAGTCAGGCTCGGGTCTTCCGTCACGGCTGCCTGGGCGAGCCGCAAACTGTTGCCGGTGGGGTAGGTGACCTGCATCGGATAGGTATGACGGTCGACACCGCCACGATCGACGCGGATCGCGGTGACATTGCCGTTATATTGCTTGCCGAAGAGGATTTCGCGGGGCGTCCAGCCGCCTGCCTCGACATAGGTCGCGGCACCGGCCGGAAGGGCAGCGAAGGTTGCCGCAGCAAGGGCTGCGGCGACGACGAATTTCTTCATGGTGATCATTCTCCTTTTCGCCAGATGCTTGGGAGCACATCCGGCTTCGTCCGGACATGTGGCGATCGAAAGAATGGTTTTCCAGTATAATCACATCAGCTTGACCGGTTGCGCGCAACCGATCGCGGTGACGGAGTGTTCACCGCCGCCCGATCCGGGCCGCAACAAAGCAGCCCGACGACGGAGTGTGACTGCAATCAGCCCTGGCGGGCCTTGCGGGCAGCGTAGCGACGGTCGCGCTCGGCCTTGCGGGCGGCTTCGTCTTCGACAACGCGGCTGATGCGCGATGCTTCGGCCTCTTCACGGGCGTCCTTCTCGGCATTTGCCGCGGCGATCGCCGCTTCTTCGCGCTCGCGTGCCTCTTGCTCGGCCCGGATCTTTTCCTCGGCCTTCAGGCGGTCGCGTTCGGCGTGGCGCTTGACGCGCTCTTCGGCACGGGCAGCGCGTTCGGCCATGCGAGCTTCACGCTCGGGGTCGGCTGCGGCATGGGCGGCCTTGTAAGCCTGGAGCAGTGCTGCCTTAGCGTCGTTTGCGGTGGTGCGGCGCTCGGCGAGGCCATGGTCTCTCGTAAATTTCATTGGGGCTCCGATCTCTTGGAACTGGGGTCAGGTACGGGCGCGCTTGGCGACCAGAGCCGCCGTTGCGCTTTCGCGCGCTTCGCGTTCGCGGGTCAGACGGGCTTCGCGCAGGCGCAGCGTCTTCTCGTCACGGGCGGAGGTGATCGCGTCCTGCTCGTCGAGCGCGCGGCCGCGGGCCAGAAACTGCGACTGCGTCTTCGCAAAGGCGATCTCGGCGGTCTGACGCGACTTGGTGAGTTGCTCGGTCATGTCATCTCCTTTCAGGAGGCTTGCCCATGTCGGGCAATAAAAAAAGGCCAGGCGAACCGCCTGACCTTCTGTGGGATCGTGCCTTCGACAGTGCCAGTACATCCGTGGTCAAAGGAAAGCGGATCCCGGATCTATCAGGCTGCCTGCAGGTTGCAGGCCGACATCTTGCCCGACTTGTTGTCGCGCTCCATGTCGTAAGCCAGCTTCTGGCCTTCAACGATTTCGCGCATGCCCGACCGTTCAACGGCAGAGATGTGAACGAAAGCGTCCGGGCCGCCGTTGTCAGGCTGAATGAAGCCGAAGCCCTTGGTGGAATTGAACCATTTTACTGTGCCAGTGGTCATGATGAACCCTTTCATAGCGCATAGAGTGCCCCAGCGCGGATGCGCTGCGGAGGTAACGATTTTTGAAAGAAGGTTCGACAGGGCGCAAATGATGCGCGGTAACCAAAGCTCAGCAAGCAAATATCGATGACCAATAGATAGACGCCTTCCTAATGAATGTCAACCATCGGTTTTCATTCCGACTCTAATCTCAATCAAAAGTGTAATTTGCGCGATTGCAACCGCATCCCGTTTTCTGCATCAAATGCTCGCGACGGCGGCCTTGAGTTTCACCAGGAAGCCTTTGCGCTTCTCTTCCGTCGCGCGGTCCATGTCGTGCAGCGCCAGCATGCGAAAATCGACGGACTTGGCGCAGAAGGCGGCCACACCGCGCTTCAGGATGCGTTTGACAGGATTGCCCATATAGAGATGAACCACCCACCACGGAGAACCGGTGGAGGTGACGACCCAGAAGCTCTTGATATGGGTCATCTGCGGCACGATCCGTCCGCCGGCCTTGTCGTGGTCGAAAGCGACGCCGGGCACGAAGATGCGGTCGATGAAGCCCTTCATGATGGCCGGCAGATTGAACCACCACTGCGGAAAGACGAGCACCAGCCCGTCGACTGCCTTCAGCCGCTCGACAATGCCTAAGACGTCTTCAGGTGATTGATAGCCCGGCTCCATATAGGCCGCCCGCTCGGCGGCCGTCAGGCGCGGGTCGAAGTTCTCGGCATAGAGATCGAGCAGGTCGACCTGATGGCCCTTTGCTTCCAGCGTTTGCACCACGGCCCGTGCGGCAGACGCGGCGAAGCTCTCCGGCAGGGGATGGGCGAGCACGACGAGGAACCGTCGGGCGACCATCAGAAGAGGCTTCCCTGCCCGGCGGGCGGCTCGCTCTTGCGGGCCGGTTTGGATGCTGCTGCTGGGCGGGCCGGCTGCGGGGCCGACGGTTCCGGCGGGGACACGCCCTCGCCAGCAACGGCATCTACTCGCCCATCGGCGAATTCGATCGCGATCGCCTGGCCATGCGACAGTCCGTCGGCGCGCGAAACCGGGCGATCATTCTCGTCGCGAATCACGGCATAACCGCGCGCCAGTACGTTCTTGTAGGAGAGTGACTGCAGCACGCGGTCCTGCGACACCAACGACTGTCGGGCGCGGCGCAGGTCGTTGACAACGGCGCTGTCAGCACGGCGACCAAGGCTCTCCAGCCGATCCTTCGAACGCTCCGTCATCGCCTTAAGCCGCGCTGGCACTGCCGTCAGCGTTGCATCGAAGCGGCCGAGGCGCGATTTGTTGCGTTCGATCAGCCGCTCGATGACGCGTTCAGCGCGCACGACATTTTCCGACAGCTTCTGCTTACGCTCCATCAGCCGGCGTGCCAGCATATCAGGCGAGAGCTTGGCCGCGGCGCGTTCGAAGCTGCGGCGCTTGTTCATGGTGTTGAGTTCGAGGCTGCGCCCGAGACCGGAAGCCGCCTCGTCGAAGCGTCGGCGCGGCAGAGCCAGCAACTGGTCGAGCGAAGGCAGCGCCCGCACGAGGCTGCGGAGGTTCTGACGGCGATTGTCCATCTGCCTGACCATGGCGCCGGAGAGACGGGCAGACAGTGTAGCCACCTGCGCCTCGAGATCGGCCTTCACGGGCACGGCCATTTCCGCCGCCCCCGTCGGGGTCGGGGCGCGTACGTCTGCCGCATAGTCGATCAGCGTCCAGTCGGTTTCGTGGCCGACGGCCGAGATCAGCGGAATGCTGCTCACAGCCGCCGCGCGGACCACCGCCTCATCATTGAAGCTCCAGAGGTCCTCGAGACTGCCGCCGCCGCGCGCGACGATCAGCACATCCGGTCGCGGCATCGGCCCACCGGGCTGCAGCGCATTGAAGCCGTGGATGGCGTTCGCCACCTCGTCGCCGGAGCCCTCACCCTGAACCTTTACCGGCCAGACCAGCACATGCACGGGGAAGCGGTCGGAGATGCGGTGCAGGATATCGCGGATGACGGCGCCCGTTGGCGAAGTGACGACGCCGATCACCTTGGGCAGGAAAGGCAAGAGCTGCTTGCGGGCGGGGTCGAACAGGCCTTCCGCCGTAAAGCGCCGCTTACGCTCTTCGATCAGCGCCATCAGTGCGCCGGCACCGGCCGGCTCCATCTGCTCGATGACGATCTGGTATTTCGACGAACCCGGAAAGGTCGTGACCTTGCCGGTGGCGATCACCTCCATCCCCTCTTCCGGGCGATATTTTAGCCTGGAGAAGGAGCCCTTCCAGATCACCGCATCAATGCGGGCCTTGTCGTCCTTCAGGCTGAAATAGGCATGGCCAGAGGAATGCGGTCCGCGATAACCGGAGATTTCGCCGCGCACCCGCACATGGTCGAAGGATGTTTCGATGGTGCGCTTGATCGAGCCCGAAAGCTCCGAAACGGAAAATTCGGTAAGGTTCGTCGGCGAATCGTTGTCGAAGAAATTGCTCATGCCCCTTCCCTAGCGGAAAACGGGGCCAAGATCAGCCCAAAGCACCCGTCATCAAGCGCTTTCCGCTCACGGCAGGTCCACCCGGTAAATCTGCATCCCGGAAGCGCCTTCAACGGGCGCTGGCTTTAGGAAAGCGGGCACCTCCCCCTTCATCATGCCGGCATAGAGCCCGTCGACTTTCGTTGAGGCGATAGTCTGTGTGGGCGTAAGGTCCGGGCAGAAAACCAGGATCGTCGCCCCGGCGCCGCGCAGAAAGGCGGCGGCCTCCTCCGGCTCGGCCAGCCCCACATGCAGTTCCGTCAGCATGCCACCCTGATTGCGGTGGTAGGGGCCGGACAGGACGCGGTGGCGGGTGAAACGCAAAATTTCCGGGCCCATATCAACCGCCGCCACGACAACGCCGTCAGGCAGGCGGTTCAGAGCCGCAAATCCTGCCGGCGCGTCACAGGCCGGCTTGGCCCCAGCCATGGTGGCCGGTGTCTGGGCAATCCCCTTCATCCGGTTGGTCACACCCGCTGTTCCCTCAACGAAGAGCACGCCGAACAGCGCCCAGGCGCTCGGCACGGACAGGAAGGCGGCGAGCGCAAAAACCAGGCCTGTGCCAAGCTGCTGCGGCTCCTCGCGCGCCTTGCGCCTCAGCTCACCGATCAAAAGCGCCAGCGGCGGGATCGCGAGCAAATTGGCGAAAATCGCTCCGCGCACCTGAATCAGCGCTATGACGAAAGAGACCGCGATCATACCGAGCATGATCGCGTGGGGGCGTACTCGGTCCCTCTTAACGATGCGGAACAGGCAGACGCCAATGGCGAAGAAACCGACGGCGTAGAAGCCTCCAAAGGCTGCGGGGTCCTTGTCGAGTTGATCGAGGAAGGACTGGGCCTCGATGACGCCGGAAAGCCAGAGCGTGTGCAACAATGGATCGAGTTCGTTCAGCGGGTTCTGCAGGCATTGCGGCGCGATCGTCACTGTGCCGGCCAGCACCAGGGCGCCGGTCACGCCGATCGCCGCAATCCGCAACCGACGATCGCCCATGCCCGGAACCTGCGTGGCAACGAAGAGGGACGCCGCGCCGATGCCAACGACCGCATAGAAGCCAACCGAAAGGCTGTCGCAGGTCACCACCGCATACTGGACCGATGGCACGGTGGCGAAGAACATGGCAGACAGGCTGACCAGAAGCGTTAGCGAGAAGGCGCGCGCGGCCCTCGCATAAACCTCACCCTCGAGCGCCCAGAGGATGCCGACGGTGGCACAGACGGTCGCCACCAAGGGCGTGGTCTCGGCGCCGATGGCGATCGCGAGTGCTGCTGCGAGGCCGCCGAGCGCATGACCAACGAGTCCACGCGCCGGATCGACCAGGCCCGCAGCCATGGTCGCGACCAGAACCAGCTGGACATTGTGATGGTCGATCGAGCCCGGCAAGAAGCGGTTGCCGGTGACGACAAAGACCGCCGTCAACATCAGCGCCAGATGCATGGTGACATCATCGCCCATGCGGCGGGCGGCGACGGCGACCGCCGCCATCAGCGGCAGAACGAGAAAGAAAGGCCAGACGATCAGCGCCAGTGCTTCGGCCTGCTCCATCGGCACCAGCTGGGCGAACAGGCGGATCAGCAGCGCAATCGGCAGATCGATCAGGCGGGACCAATGCATCAGCGTGCCGCCGTCGAGTCCCAGCCGATACTGCGTGAGGTCGAACCAGGACTGACCGGCAAGAAGGTCACGCACCTGCACGAGACGCAGGACATCGTCGTTGTCGGCTCCGACATAGTCGCTTGCGGCCGGCAGGTTGAGCGCAGCCAGCACCACCATGGTCACGATACCGTAAACCAGCGCCCAGAAAAGGAGCGGGCGCGGCGCCCGGGCTTTCGACGCGCCAGGCAAGGTGATGTCGGCCATGCTTCGTCAAACCTCCGGGTCCGTCTGAGGCGCTTCCTTCCAGGAAAACAACCGGCAGACCGTATTTCAAACACTGCGGTGGCCTGAAACCTAGCCTTAACCTTCTCAAGAAATAGTAAAACCAATGGTGGCCTAAGGCTGCCCAAACCCCAGCGCTTCAGAGCAGGTCCCGATGAGCCAGCAGGCCAGCCCTTCCCTCGACATCGCCGTTCTCCTGCCCTGCTACAACGAGGCGGCAACGATCGGCCAAGTGGTGAGCGATTTCCGTGCGGCCCTGCCCGAGGCGAAGATCTATGTCTACGACAACAACTCGACCGACGGCACCGCGCTGAAAGCCATGCTCGCGGGCGCCACCGTCGTGCGCGAACGCCGCCAGGGCAAGGGCCATGTGGTGCGCCGCATGTTCTGCGATATCGATGCCGACATTTACATCATGGCCGATGGCGACGGGACATATGGCCCTGCAGATGCCGAGGAGCTGATCCGCACGCTGATCACCGAACGTGTCGACATGGTGGTCGGCACCCGACGCGGGGTGCATGACGACGCCGGTCGCCAGGGCCATGCCTTCGGCAACCGACTGTTCAACCAACTTTACCGCGTGCTGTTCGGCAATGATTTCACCGACATCCTCTCCGGCTACCGCGCCTTTTCGCGCCGCTACGTGAAGAGCTTTCCCGCCGTTTCCGCCGGCTTCGAAATCGAGACGGAAATGTCCGTGCACGCCTCGCGGCTGAAGCTTCCGGTCTGCGAGATCGAACTCGACTACGGACGCCGGCCGGAAGGCTCGCATTCCAAGCTTTCGACCTTCAAGGATGGCTTCAAGATCCTCTGGATGTTCGCCATGCTCATGAAGGAAACGCGACCTTTCGCCTTTTTCGGCCTGATCGCGGCCGGCCTGATGGGTGTCAGCCTCGCGGCCATGGCGCCCGTTCTCTACGAATTCTTCACTACCGGGCTCGTCTCGCGCATGCCGACCTGGATCGGTGCCATGGCGCTGATGATGATGTCCTTCCTGTCGTTCACGGCAGCGCTCATTCTCGATTCGCTCGCGCGCTCCAGGGCCGAGCAGCTGAGGATCCATTATCTGACGCTGCCGGCACTTGCACCTTCGACTTACGCCAAGGAGCCGGCAACGGAAGTCGGGAAACCGCGGCGTGAACGGTCGTCGAAGGTTTCGACAAAGGACGCATCGCGGGCGGCATGAGAAAGTTTCTGCGCTTCGCCATCGTCGGCGCTACCGGCTTCCTTGTGGATGGCGGTGTGCTCTGGCTGTTCCTGAGCTTCACGCCAATCGGCCCGTTCGCCGGCCGGATCGGCGCGATTGCCGTTGCCATGACCACGACCTGGCTTCTGAACCGGCACTTCACCTTCGGCGCATCGAAGCGCTCAGTGGTCAGTGAAGGCTTTCGCTACGGCTTTATCGGTGTCGTGACGTCGCTGATCAATTACGGGGTCTACGCCCTGCTCCTGATCGGCGCACCGCTGCTCAGCCCCTATGCCGCACTGGTCTTTGCCTCCATCGCGGCCATGCTGTTCAGCTTCTTCGGCTATTCGCGCTACGTCTTCAGACGCTGACGGGTAAGCGGTTGGTTAGACCGGTTCCCAACCGTCCTTCTCGGCGGCGCGGTAGATCGCGTCGATCAGCTTCTGGTTCGCCTTGGAGTTCTCCAGCGTGACGACCTCCCCCTCGGTGCCGGTCACGGCGCGGGCAAATGCCTCTGCCTCCAGCTTGTACTGGCGGCTGTCGGGGAAGCGGAAGATCTGCGAAACGTTGTGACCGCGATTGGTGAGCTCCACTTCCTCGGCGCCCCAGCGGTCGGCGTTGAAGGGCGACTTCACCTCGATGAAACCGTCCGTGCCATGGAAGACCATCAGCTGGCGGTTGGCCATCTGGGTCGAGACGTAGAAGTTCAGCTCGAAGTCGGCAAAATCCGCCTTCACACTCGCATAGATGTCTGTGCCGAAATCTGGATCGCGCTCGATCGTCGACTGGACGCGCACCGGCTCCTTGCCCGTGACGAAACGAGTGGTGATCGTCGGGTAAACACCGATATCCGGCAGGGCGCCACCGCCGAGTTCCGGGATGTTGCGCATGTTGCCGGGATCGCGATTGAAGTAGGTGAACGAACCCTGGACCATCTTCAGCGTGCCAATAGCGCCTTCAGCCAGCAGTTCGCGGACCTTCAGCCAGACCGGCGCGTAGGTCACCATATAGGCTTCCGTGATCAGCACCTTGTTGCGCTCGCGGGCCGCGATGATCTCGTCGATCTCTTCAGCCTTGAGCGCGATCGGCTTTTCGCAGAGCACATGCTTGCCGGCGTCGGCGGCCTTGATCGCCCACTCGACATGCTGCGAGGTCGGCAGCGGTATGTAGACTGCATCGATGACGTCGGAGGCCAGCATTTCCTCATAGGAGCCAAAGGCATGCGGCACCGAAAATCGATCGGCCATCTCGCGCGCACGGCTGAGATCGCGGCTGGCGATTGCCGTCACCACGGCGTTTTCGGCATCCTGGATGGCCGGCACGACAAGCTCGCGACCGATCTTGGCCGTCGACAGAATTCCAAAACGCAGCATCTTTATTCCTCCTCGAAAATGTCGCGGCGGACATTAGGCGAAGCACAGGCGGGGCGCAACGGGTTGTCAGACAATCTGCCTGCGCGGACAGAAACGCGAATGGCCGAATATGTCCCATCTTCGTCCGGGCCGCGCATGGTGTCCTGAATGCGGGGACATATGCTAGATGTCATCGCAACGACAGGAGACGAATATGTCCGCTCATGACACTGCCCTCATCGTGATCGACGTCCAGGAAAGCTTTCGCCAGGCGCCCTATTGGGACGCGTCGGAACTCCCCGCTTACCTTTCCAGGCAGCAGGCGCTGATCGATGGCGCGAAGGCCGCCGGCATGCCGGTGGTCCAGATCTTCCATGTCGACAGTGACGAGGCCTTCACACTCGAAAGCGGGCTGGTTCGTGCGCTCGAAGAAATCAGCATCGCGCCTGACGCCACCTACCACAAGAGCGTGCATTCGGCGCTTGTCGATACCGGGCTTGAAGCCTGGCTGCGGGAAAATGGTATCCGCCGGTTGATCGTTTCCGGCATTCGCACCGAGCAGTGCTGCGAGACGACCACCCGCCACGCCTCCGATCTCGGTTTCGAAGTCGACTTCGTGACAGAAGCGACGTTGACCTTCCCGATGACGCATCCGTCCGGTCGCATCTTCACAGCCGAGGATATCCGCGTGCGGACCGAACTCGTGCTGGCTGGGCGGTTTGCCCGGATCGTTACCGTCGAGCAGGCGCTTGCGCCGCTGTCGGACGCCGCCTGAGACCCGCCTCGATGGACGTGATCCCGGTCTTCATCCTCGTTCCGCCCGACACGCTGCTGATCGACATCGCCGGTCCGCTGGAGGTGCTGCGCTATGCGAACGGAGAACAGGACCGGGTTCGCTTCGACTATCGCTACATATCGGCGCAATCACGGCAGCAGACCTCAATCGGGCTCATAATCGACGGTCTCGACCCCCTGCCCGAGACGCTGCCTGACAATGCGATCCTTGTCATTTCCGGCAGCCTTACCGTCGGCACAAAAGAGATCGCACGGGAGGCCGAACTGAAGATACTGACGCGTTGGCTCGCCCACACGGTCAGGCCGGACACGCGGCTCGTGACCATCTGCTCCGGCGCACTGCTTGCTGCGGCAGCCGGACTGATGGAGGGCTATCAATGCACTACGCACGCAGATTGCCTCGACGAACTCCAGGCACTTGCCCCAACGGCGAGTGTTCTGGAGAACCGGCTTTATGTCGAAGACGGCAACCGCTTTTCGAGCGCCGGCATCTCGACCGGCATTGACCTCATGCTGCATCTCGTCAGCCGCTTCGCCTCGCCGCAGGCAGCCCTTGCCGCCGCCCGCAAGATGGTCATCTATCTGCGTCGCAGTGGCCAGGATCCACAAATGTCTCCCTGGCTTTCGGGCCGCAACCATATCCATCCGGCGATCCACCGCGCACAGGATGCGATCATGGCGGATCCCGCCCGCGATTGGTCCTTGCCGGGGCTCGCCGGTATCGCGCATTTGAGCGAACGGCATCTGTCACGCCTCTTCCGGGAGCATGTCGGTCAGTCGGTCGTCGATTACGTCAACCTCATGCGCGTGACGCTGGCGCAGGAATTGCTCGTGCAAAGCAGGCTCGACATGGAGAGCCTCGCTTTGCGCGCAGGCTTTGCCTCCTCGCGCCACATGCGCCGGGTCTTTGCCCAGCATCACGGCCTGTCGCCCAGCGCGTTTCGCAAGACTGCGGACTGAAAGCGGCAGCGACACTGGAAAGCCGCGTTGCGAGACCCATATCGAGGTCGAGCGCGGGCGTCCCGACAATCCCGCTTCAGAACCCATCAACGCTTTTGAATGGTGCCCATGCCTAACGCTTGGTAGCGTCGTGTTCCAGTTCCCCTCCCCCGATCCCTTTCGAGGCTTTCCCATGCAGAAACGTGCTCTCGGCCGCACCGGCCTTTCGATCGCTCCCGTCGTGCTCGGCGGCAATGTCTTTGGCTGGACGGCCGACGAGAAGACGTCGTTTTCCATTCTCGACCGTTTCTTCGAGGCCGGCTTCAACACGATCGATACCGCCGACATGTATTCGCTCTGGGCCGAGGGCAATGTCGGCGGGGAGAGCGAGACGATCATCGGCAATTGGCTGAAGCGCGGTGGCGTGAAGCGCGAGGATGCCGTCATCGTCACCAAGGTCGGCGCCGATCTCGGGGGCAAGAAGCGAGGCCTCAGCGCCCGCCGCATAGCAGAGGCCGTCGAGGATTCGCTGCGCCGTTTGCAGACTGATTATATCGACCTTTATCTCGCCCATTGGCCCGACGCCGAAACGGATGACGAGGAAAGCCTTGCCGCCTTCGGCAAGCTCAAGGATGAAGGCAAGGTGCGCGCAATCGGTTGCTCGAACCTCGATGCCGAACAGCTGCAGGCGACCTTTGATGCGGCAGCTAAGGCCGGCGTCGGCCGCTATGACGTGATCCAGCCGGAATACAATCTCTACACCCGCTCGAAATTCGAGGGGGATCTCGCAGAGCTCTGCCAGCGCGAGGAGATCGGCGTGATCACCTATTATGCGCTGGCCTCCGGTTTCCTCACCGGCAAATATCGCAGCGCTGCCGATACCGAGGGCAAGGCGCGGGGTGAAGACATGGAGCCCTATCTCAACACGCGCGGCTTCGATATACTGGGCGTTCTCGACCAGGTGGCGGCTGAAACCGGCACCAGTCCGGCAACCGTCGCGATCGCCTGGATCGCCGCACAGCCCGGCGTGACCGCTCCGATCGCGTCCGCCACCAGCCTGCGCCAGCTCGAGAGCCTGATCGCGGCCGGCAAACTGGAGCTGACGACCGCGCAGATGAACCAACTCAATCAGGCCGGAGCATGATCATGAAGACCCGCAAACTCGGCACGCTCACCACCTCGACCATTGGCCTCGGCTGCATGGGCATGAGCCATGGCTATGGCACCAATATTGGCGAGGCGGCGGCGCAAACGCTGTTCGACCACGCGGTGGAACGTGGCGTCACCTTCTTCGACACGGCGGAGGTCTATGGCCCCTTCACCAATGAGGAATTGGTTGGCAAGGGCTTACGCAAGCATCGCGACCTGGTGGTGATCGCCACCAAGTTCGGCTTCACCATCGGCGACGAGGCCAAGGCCGCGCGTCCCTCCGGCCTCGACAGCCGGCCGGAGCATGTGCGGGCCGTCGCCGAGGCGTCGCTGAAGCGGCTCGGCGTCGAGGTCATCGACCTCTTCTACCAGCATCGCGTCGATCCCGATGTCGCGATCGAGGAGACCGTCGGCGCCATGGCTGACCTCGTCAAAGAGGGCAAGGTAAAGGCGCTTGGCCTGTCCGAAGCGAGTGCCGCGACGCTGCGCCGGGCGCATGCCGTGCATCCGATCTCCGCCATTCAGAGCGAATATTCGCTGTGGACCCGCGATCCTGAAACCAACGGCGTGCTCGAAACCTGCCGTGAGCTCGGCATCGGCTTCGTACCCTTTTCGCCGCTCGGCCGAGGCATGCTGACGGGTGCCTTGAAGGATCTCTCCAAGCTCGGCGAAAACGACTTCCGCCGTGGTCTGCCGCGCTTCGATCAGGAGAATTTCGACGCCAATCTGGCGCTCGTCACAGCGCTCGAAACCATGGCGGCGGAGAAGGGCGTGAAGCCCGGCCAGCTGGCACTTGCCTGGGTACTCGCCCAGGGCGATTTCATCGTGCCGATCCCGGGCACGACCAAGATCGCCAATCTCGACAGCAATATCGATGCGACCGGGATCACGCTCTCGGCCGAAGACCTCGCCACGCTTTCGGCCGTGGTGTCGCCCGACAAGGTCTCCGGCGCACGGTATGGCGAGGCCATGGCCAAGATGGCGGGACGCTAAAAGTCTTCCTCAAGCAAAGCGCCGGCTACCCGCCACGCAGAGCACCACGAGCAGGGCTGTCGCCAGCATGGGAAGGCTGACCTTCTCATGCAACAGGCCTGCGGCCAGCACGAAACCGAGAAAGGGCTGCAGCAGTTGCAGCTGCCCTACCGAGGCGATGCCGCCCAGCGCCAGGCCGCGATACCAGAAGATGAAGCCGATCATCATGCTGAACAGCGAAACGTAAGCGAGAGCCAACCAGCCTGACATCGATACGGCGCCAAGATCCTGCGGCAGTGTCCAAAGCGCGAGTGGCAGCATCACCGGCAGCGACAGCACCAGCGCCCAGCTGATCACCTGCCAGCCACCCAGCCGACGCGACAGCCGCGCACCCTCGGCATAACCCAGGCCGCAGGCAAGGATCGCCGCGATCATCAGCCCGGCACCCGCAATAGCCATGTCCGCAGTCGTCGAGAACGCAAAACCCGCGACCAGTGCCGCACCGGTCATGGAGAACATCCAGAAGACTACCGAAGGGCGTTCCCCCGCCCGCAAGACGCCGAACAGCGCGGTACAAAGCGGTAGCAATCCGATGAAGACCATAGACTGGGCGGAGTTGATGCTTCGCAGCGCGAGCGCCGTCAGCAGCGGAAAACCGACCACGACGCCGAGGGCGACGACCGCCAACGGCAACAGATCCCTGCGCAGGGGGCGCTTCTCCCGTATCGCGATCAGCAGGGCAGCTCCCAGAAGTGCCGCGATCACGGCGCGCGCCGAGGTCAGAAACAGCGGGGCGAAATCGACAATCCCCACCCGCGTTGCCGGCAGCGAGCCGCTGAAGATCAGCACGCCGATGAAACCACTCGCCCAGGCTTTCCAAGACGTCGTCATTTTCGTCTCCATTTGTCTGACCTCCCCTATCGCGCGGAGGGGCTGGCGCATCCAGAGACGGATCGATACAATCTGGCCAAACTGTACTGATGACGAAGGCCATACAGATGAACGAGCACGTTCAACCACCGGAGCTGCCGGCCTCAAGGACGGCGCAGGTCATGGCAAACATTCGCAGCCGCATCGGCTCGGGCCAACTGGTCCCCAACGACCGATTGCCCTCGATCCGCCGGCTGGCTGTGGAGCTTTCGGTATCGCCCTCCACCGTCGTCGAAGCATATGACCGGCTGGCCGCAGAAGGGTTGATCCGCCCGCGCCCGGGCTCCGGCTTCTTCGTCACCGAGGCCGGCCGCACGCCCGCACCCCTCGTCCAGCTTGAGCCACCTCGGCCGCCGGAGGTCGATCCCTTCTGGGTCGCGCGCCAGGCGCTCGATGCCGATCCCGGCACATCCAAGCCCGGCTGCGGCTGGCTGCCGCCGGACTGGATGCCGACTGCGCTTTTGCATGCCGGCATGCGCAACGTGCTGCGCCAGGCGGCAAGCCTCACCACCGATTACGGACCCTCGCGCGGCAGCGCTGGCCTCCGGCGCTTCGTCGAAACGCGGCTGCGTCAGCAGTCAATTCCGCTTTCCGAGGACCAGGTGCTGCTTGCCGGGTCCGCCACTCAGGCGCTCGATCTGGTCTGCCGGCTGCTGCTTCGTCCCGGCGACCGGGTGATCGTCGACGATCCCTGCTACTTCAATTTCCAGACGCTGCTCCGCGCCCATCAGGCATTCGCAATCCCCGTGCCCTATACTGAAAATGGCCCCGACATAGCCGCCTTCGAGGCCGCCGTCACCCGCGAGGCGCCGCGGCTTTATCTCACCAATTCCGGCCTGCACAATCCAACCGGGGCAACGCTCTCGCCGCAGATTGCCTTCCAGCTGCTTGGGATCATCGGGCGGTCGGACATGCTGGTCGTCGAGGACGATATATTCGCCGATTTCGAGCCGGAACCGGCGATCACACTGGCCACATTGGATGGGCTCTCCCGCGTTGTCCGCATCGGCAGCTTCTCCAAGACCATTTCCGCCTCGCTGCGCACCGGCTTCCTCGCCGCCGATCCCGAGCGCATCCGCTTGCTCACGGACCTTCAGATCGCCATACAGTTCGGCGGTCCAAGCCAGGTCGCGACCGAAGCGATCCATGGCGTGCTATCGAGCGGCGGCTATCGCAAACATCTCGACCAATTGCATCGCCGCCTCGATACGGAACGACGCGTGGTCTCAAGCCGTCTCGGCGAACTCGGCATCGAACCCGTGCTCATGCCCCGCGGCGGCCCCTATCTCTGGTGCCGCATGCCCGATGGCGTTAGCTCAACCGCGCTTGCCCAGGCCGCCCTGCGCCAGGGCGTGGTGCTCGCGCCCGGCAATGTCTTCAGCCCCTCGCTGTCATCGGACGATTTCATGCGCTTCAACGTCGCGCATATGGGCGATGCGCGCCCGTTTCGGGTGCTGGAACGGGCGTTGAAGACCTTGGCAAACCCGTGAAGCCAGGATCTTGACGCTGGCCATGCAATAACCTGAGTTTTTGTATCTTGTTTGCAAATGCGTTTGGCAGTAGGTGGCTGCCATCGTGTTTTGCAGGATCCTCCCATGACCAAATTCTCTTCCGCACTTCTTGCTGCCGGCGTCGCTGCCCTCGGCTTTCTGGCGACGTCCGCCTCGGCGGCAACGCAATATCCGCTGACAATCCAGAATTGTGGCGTCGACGTCACCTTCGCCAAGGCGCCGGAGCGGGCAATCGGCCTTGGCCAGAACAGCGCGGAAATCATGCTGCTGCTCGGCCTCGAAGACAAGATGGCGGGCACGGCCTTCTGGCCCAGCAAGGTGCTGCCGGAACTGGCCGAGGCCAATGCCAAGGTGAAGCTGCTCACCGTGGAGTTCCCGACCTTTGAAGCCATCCTTTCGGAAAACCCCGACTTCGTGGCCGCTGCCCTGCCGAGCCTGATTGGACCTGACAGCAAGGTCGCCAAGCGCGACGACTTCACCAAGCTTGATATCCCGACCTATCTTTCACCGAGCACCTGCCTGGAGAAGAAGGACGATACCGATCTCTACGGCGCCCGCGACAAGCTCTGGAGCATGGACAGCCTCTATCAGGAGATCGACGAGCTCTCGCAAATCTTCGACGTTGCCGATCGCGGCCAGGCGTTGATCGCCGATTTCAAGGCCCGCGAGGCGGCTCTTCGCGCCTCCGTGCCGGCCTCGGACGAGAAGCTTTCCTATGTCTTCTGGTTCTCCAGCCCGTCGCCATCTGCCGACGCCTATCTCGGCGGCAAGAACGGTGCGTCCGGCTATATCGCTGACGTGCTTGGCGGCGTGAACGCAATCGATACGGAAGCCGAGTGGCCGGCGGTGGGATGGGAGAGCATCATCGCCTCCAACCCCTCCGTCATCGTCGTTGCGAGCCTCGACCGCAACCGCTGGGACCTCGACAAGCCGGAAGCCAAGATCGCCTTCCTGACCTCTGACCCCGCAACCAGCCAGATGCCGGCCGTCAAGAACAATGCCATTGTCGTCATGGACGGCCAGGCAATGAACCCGACGATCCGCACCATCTACGGCGCCGAACAGGTTGCCGAGCAGCTGAAGGCACGCGGTCTGATCAAGTGACACAGTCGGCAGGTACAGCGCAGGTGTTTCGCGTTTCAGCACTCGTCGCGCTGGCGCTGACTGCCGTCGTCTTCGTGGTGGCTTTGAGTGTCGGGATCGGTGATCTGCCGATCCCGATCACCACCACTTTCCTTGCGATCTCCAACAAGCTCGGCTGGACGACAGCCGAGCTCAATCGCATTCATGAAGCCGTGATCTGGGACTACCGGCTAAGCCGGGCGCTGGTCGCTGCCTTCTGCGGTGCGGGGCTGGCAATCTCGGGCGCCATCATGCAGTCGCTGCTGCGCAATCCGCTGGCCGAACCCTATGTGCTCGGCATTTCGGCGGGTGCGTCCACGGGGGCTGTCGGCATCGTCATCCTCGGCTTCGGCTCGGGCGCCGTGTCGCTTTCGGCCGGCGCTTTCGCCGGGGCCTTTGCCGCTTTCCTCTTCGTCGCGCTCCTCTCCAACGGCACGCGGGGCGGGGCCGACCGCACGATCCTCGCCGGCGTCGCCGCATCCCAGCTTTTCAACGCCGCCACGTCTTATATCGTCACCACCGCCGGCAATGCCCAGCAGGCGCGTGATGTGATGTTCTGGCTGCTCGGCAGTTTCGGCGGCGTGCGCTGGCCGGAATTCGCTCTCGTCTCCGTGGTCGTCGGGTTCGGACTGATCGCCTGCCTCGCCTATTCCCGCATCCTCGACGCCTTCGCCTTCGGCGACGAGGCCGCCGCCGCACTCGGCGTGAATGTCGGCCGCGCCCGGCTTGCCCTCTTCTGTCTGACCGCACTTCTGACGGCGACGATCGTCAGCATGGTCGGCTCGATCGGTTTCGTCGGTCTCGTCATCCCGCATGCCGCCCGCTTCCTGGTTGGGCCGCTGCATATCCGCCTGCTTCCGACCTGCGCCATCGGTGGCGCCATCTTCATGGTGCTGGCCGACATCGCCTCGCGTGTCCTGGTGCCACAACAGGTGCTGCCGATCGGGGTTGTGACCGCGCTCGTCGGCGTGCCGGTCTTCTCGATCATCCTCTATCGTTTCCAGCGTCCGACATGAGCATCACGGCCGACACCATCACCTGGAAAATCGGGTCGAAGACCATTCTCGACCAGGTGAGCTTTGCCACGCGCCCCGGCGAGATGCTCGGCCTGCTCGGCCCCAATGGCTCCGGCAAGACATCTCTGCTGCGACTGCTCGCCGGCTTGAAGCGTCCCCATTCGGGCAGCATCAGCCTCGAGGGACGCGATATCCAATCGATCGCCCGCAAGACGATCGCCCAGCGCGTGGCCTTCGTCGAGCAGCATGCGACGACCAATGCCAACCTGAAGGTCGCCGACGTCGTCAAGCTCGGTCGCTTTCCGCATCGCTCGATGTTCTCCGCCTGGACTGCAGAAGACCAGACGGCCGTCGAGCAGGCGCTGGAGCGGGCCGGCATGGTGGCAAAGCGGGACCATAGCTGGCAGAGCCTCTCCGGCGGCGAACGGCAGCGGGCGCATATAGCCCGGGCCTTGGCGCAAGCCCCGAAGGAAATCATCCTCGACGAGCCGACCAACCATCTCGACGTACAACACCAGATCGCACTTCTGTCGCTGATCTCGGATCTGCCGGTCACCAGCGTGATCGCCCTGCACGATCTCAATCATGCGGCGATGTTCTGCGATCGGCTGATGGTGCTGAAGGAAGGCCGGGTCGTCGCCTGCGGCACGCCGGAGGAGGTGCTGACGAAACAGCTGCTGCGCGATGTCTTCTCGATCGACGCCCATGTCGAGCCATCGGCGCATCATGGTCGGCCGCTGATCCAGTTCACCCGCGCCGCCCGCTAGGGCAAAGCGAAAGCGCCGCGCCTCGCTCAGCCGCTGATCGCGCGGCGATATGCCGATGGCGTCGTGCCGGTGACTGCCTTGAACATCCGGGTCAGATGGCTCTGGCTGCTGAAACCGCAAGCTGAGGCGATCTGGGCGATCGGCTCGCTGCCTTCCAGCATGCGCCGGGCGCGGTCGACGCGGCGGTGGAGGATGAAGTCATGCGGGGAGACACCGCAACTCAAGCGAAACATCCGTTGCAGGTGGAATTCGCTCAAGTCCGCAAGCTTCGCCAGATCCTTCAGCGTAATCGTCTGATCGAGGCTCGCCTCGATATGCTCGACAAGGCGGCGCCGCAGCACGGGCGCCAGACCGCCACGCAGCACCGGACGCCGTTCGCCGCCATAACGCGGATCGGCAAAGAGCTGCTCGACCGCCGAGGTGATCGCCTGTTCGGCGAGCAGCCGGTTGCCGCCCTGCGTGGCAGCGGCCAGATGCACCAGCGCCTCCGCAAGTTTCGGCGCCTCGTCGAAGGTCGCCTCAGGCAGAAGCATCAGCCGGGCATCGCGGTCGAAGGTCTCCGAGAATAAGCGGCGCAGCTCGTCGTCGGCGACATAGAGATGCACGAATTCGAAGTTGTCGGTGATCTCCCATTCCGAAGAGGCCCCCTGCGGCATGATGCAGAGCGCGCCCGGCCAGCCGGCAATGCTGCCGGCATCGAGCCGCCGCGTGCCGTCGCCGCCGCGCAGGTAACAGCTGAAAGTGTGGCCGTCGGTTCGCTCATAGCGCATGCGGTCATGGCTGTTGCGCCAGATCGCACTTCCCCTGCCCTCGCCGAGGTCAAGCGTCTCCCCACGCTCGGCACGGGACGAGGCGGACAGGGAGCCGAAAACGGTGGCAGTGTGCAGCATGGAGCACCTTCAAGAGATCGCCTCGCATTCTAGCGCGGTTTGTGCGCTGCGCCATCGGCAATCGGGCCTCATTGGCCGACACGCCGAAGATCACCGCAAGATCGTGCAAGAATGGATGGCGCCTGCGGCGTTACGTGCCTGTCGAAAGCGAGGCACATCCCATGACCAATGTTATTCTCTTCTCGTCGACCGTGCTGATCTGGGGCACAACCTGGATCGCGATCGCGCTGCAGATCGGGCCGGTGCCCGTACTGGTCTCGGTCTTCTATCGCTTCGCTCTTGCCGCCCTCGTGCTTGTGGGCGCGCTGGCCCTCACAGGTCGCCTTAAGGTGCCGACGCTCAAGCAGCAGCCCTTCATACTCGTCCAGGCGCTATCGCTATTCTGCTGCAACTTCCTCTGCTTCTATCATGCGGCAAGCTATGTGCCCTCGGGGCTGATCTCCGTCGTCTTCTCGCTCGCCACCGTTTACAACGCCGTCAATGCCAGGATCTTCTTCGGCGATGTGATAAAGCCGCGCACACTGGTCGCAGCCGGCTTCGGCGCCACCGGGCTCGCGCTGCTCTTCGGGCCTGAGATCTTCATCGCCGTCAATCCGGACAGCTGGAAGGGTATCGGCCTTTCGGCGCTCGGCACGCTGTTCTTTTCCTTCGGCAATATGGCCTCCCGCCGCAACAGTGCTGAAGGCATCGCGCCTGTCACCGCCAATGCCTGGGGCATGAGCTATGGCGCGATCGCACTTCTTTTCCTGATCGGCTTGACCGGCACGCCCATCGTGCTGCCACCGGACCAGACCTATCTCGCCGCCCTCGTTTATCTCTCCGTCATCGGCTCGGTCGTCGGCTTCACCACCTATCTGATGCTGGTCTCGCGCATCGGCTCGCAGAAGGCCGCCTATGCCACTGTGCTCTTTCCCGTCGTCGCCCTGACGCTGTCGAGCCTCTACGAGGACTATCACTTCACGCCGCTGGCGATGGTGGGCCTCGCACTGACGCTCGCCGGCAATGCGGTGATGTTTGCCCGGCTGCCGCGCCGACAACCCGTCACCGCCGCCGAGCCGGTGGAACTCAAGGTCTGATCGCGTATCCGGCACCTGCGACGGATGGCACGGACGATTTCTAGCGTCAGCGACAACTTTCTGCGTTAAGAGAAGCGTCGATCTCTGATCCCAACGCTGAAAGTCTCCATGGCTCCACGTCCTGCCCCAGGGTTTCGCCCTTGACCGCCCTCAACAACACCGCCGCGCTCGCGCGGCTCGGCTTCAACGCCTTTTTTGCCGAGCAGGTGACGGCCGAGGAGAGTGACCTCATAGTGCGCCGCATCTCTTCGGTACATCGCGACCGCCTGGAGGCGATCGACAGCACCGGGCCGGTGGAGATCGAGCTTCCGCCGAACAGCAATACGGCTGATTTTGCCGTGGGCGACTGGGTTCTCGCCGCACCCTATACAGGTCTGCTGGTACGCCGCCTGGATCGCCAGACGGTGCTGCAACGACGCACCGAAGGCGCCTTCGGTCAGCAACTGGCCGCCGCCAATGTCGATACGCTGTTCATCGTCACCTCCTGCAATGCCGATTTCAACGCCGCGCGGCTGGAACGCTATCTTGTCATGGCCAATGAGGCGGGAACACGTCCGGTGATCGTGCTGACCAAGGCCGACACGGTCGACGACCCATCCGTCTATGCCGACGAGGCCCAGAGGCTGCAGCGCGATCTGCCCGTCGTCATCGTCAATGCGCGTTCGCCTGAAGCCATCACCCCCCTGATGCCCTGGTGTGGTCCCGGCCAGACGGTGGCGCTCGTCGGGTCATCCGGCGTCGGCAAGTCGACACTGGTCAATACGCTCGCCGGTCACGGCACTGAAACGGCTCAGAAGACCGGCTCGATCCGCGAGCATGATGCCAAGGGGCGGCACACGACGACCGCCCGATCCCTGCATTCCATGGCGAGTGGCGGCTGGGTGATCGATACGCCCGGCATTCGCACGCTCTATGTCAGCGACATCACCGATGGCATCGACACGCTGTTTGCCGAGATCACCGAGCTTGCGCCACTCTGCAAGTTCCGCGATTGCAGCCATTCGCATGAGAAGGGTTGCGCCGTGCAGGCGGCGATCAAGGAGGGCACGCTCGATCCTGCCCGTCTCGACCGCTGGCGGCAGCTGCAGGCGGAAAACCGCGACCGCACGCCCGTCTATTCCGGGCCGAAGGGCAACAAGACGCTGCGCAAGAAGAAGTATTGAGCTTTCTGCCGCAAATCCCTACATAGGGATCATAGGCGACGCCCTTCGCACGCGTCGCATCCGCTCGCCACATGCGAGCTCTTCTTCCCCGTTTACAGCGACATTCCAGGCTCCGGCATCCTGCCGGGGCATTTCCAGAATTGGAGACCAGCATGGCAGACGAAAACACCAAGGGCTATGAGCCCATTCCCTTTGCCAAGAAGCATCGCATCTCGGTCGAAGACGCCAAGGCGATCCTTGCCAAGCACGGCGACGACCGCAAGTCCGCCGACAAGGAAGGTCGTCGCGTCAGCCTTTGAGGTTTGATGGTGAAGCCCGACCTTCCTGATGGTCCATGACCATTGGATTCAAATCAAAAAGCCCTTTCCCTGACATGCAGGGAAAGGGCTTTTTCTTTGTCTTTCGCCAAGCGGACCAAGTCAGTCCGCCACCAAAACATCAGGCGCGCAGCGTGCCACCCGTCGACTTCTCGACATTGCCGACGATCTTCTTCGTCAGCGCGTCGAAATCCTCGTCGGTCAGCGTCTTGTCGGCCGGCTGGATCAGCACTTCAATCGCCACCGACTTCTTGCCTTCTCCGACGGATGCGCCTTCGAAGATGTCGAAGACGTTGACGCCCGAGATCAGCTTGCGGTCGGCACTTGTCGCTGCCTTGATGATCGCGCCGGCTTCGACAGCCTTTTCGACGACGAAGGCGAAGTCGCGCTTCACCATCTGGAAGGGCGAAAGCTCGAGCGCCGGCTTGGTGCGGGTCGCCTTCTTCTTCGGCTCCGGCAGGGCGTCGACATAGATTTCGAAGCCGCACAGCGTGCCTGAGACGTCGAGCGCCTCCAGCGTCTTCGGATGGAATTCACCGAAGGTGCCGAGGATGACCTTGGGGCCAGCCTTGATCGTGCCGGAACGGCCCGGGTGGTACCATTCGGGGCCACCCTGCTCGATCTGCACATTGCCAACCGGAATACCGCAGGCTTCGAGCACGGCCAGCGCATCGGCCTTGGCGTCGAAGACGTCGACCGCCTTGCCGCCGCCCTTGGCCCCATTCGACCACATGCGGCCAGCCCCGGCGATCGAGGCCGTGCCACGCCGCACGCCACCGGCGACGCGACGCTGGGTGTCGGGCGTGTCGCCCTCATAGGTGCCGGAGACTTCGAAGATCGCCACATCGCCATAGCCGCGGTCGGCATTGCGCTGGGCAGCTGTTAAGAGACCCGGCAGCAGCGAAGGCCGCATGTCCGACATGTCTGACGCAATCGGGTTGACGAGCTTCAGCTTGTCGCTGCCGCCGCCGAAGAGCGCGGCGTGTTCGGCCGGAATGAAGGACCAAGTGACGGCTTCCAGCATGCCGCGCGAGGCGAGCGCCCGGCGCGCCGTGCGGGTACGGATCTGCAGCGTGGTCAAGATCTTGGCATTGACCGAACCGGTCGGGGGCAGCGGTTCCGGCTTTATGTTGTCGACGCCGTGTACGCGCATGACTTCTTCGACGAGATCTGCCTTGCCATCGACGTCAGGACGCCAGGACGGGACCGAGACCTTGGCGGATGTCTCGTCGCCCGACAGGATCTCGAAGCCGAGGGCTGTCAGGATCTCGCGGGACTCCTCGTTGGAAACGGTGAGACCGGTGAGGCGCTTCACTTCCGCATAGGGGAAGTCGACGACCTTCTTCTCATGGCCCTTGTAGCCGACGACCTTCTTCTCGGCCGCGACACCGCCGCACATCTCGAGCACCAGCTCGGTGGTGCGCTCCAGCCCCGGGATCATGTATTCCGGGTCAACACCGCGTTCGAAGCGGTAGCGCGCATCGGTGATGATGCCATGCGCACGACCGGTCTTGGCGATGTTGATCGGGTCCCACAGTGCGGATTCGATCAGCACGTTGACGGTGTTTTCGTCGCAGCCCGAATGCTCGCCGCCCATGATACCGCCGATGGATTCCGGACCATTATCATCAGCGATGACGACGTTGTTCGGGTTCAGCTTGTAGGTGCGCGTGTCGAGCGCGAGGATCTCCTCGCCCTCCTTCGCGCGACGGACAACCAGTGCCCCCTTGACCTTGTCGGCGTCGAAGACATGCATCGGACGACCCTGGTCGAAGGTCATGTAGTTGGTGACGTCAACGAGCGCCGAGATCGGACGAAGCCCGATCGACAGCAGACGCTGCTGCATCCATTTCGGGCTCGGGCCGTTCGTCACGCCGCGCACGAGGCGATAGGCAAAGCCCGGGCACAGATGGTCTTCGAGCTCGAGTTTCACCTCGACCGGGGTCTCACCCTCGACCTTGAAGGCAGGCACCTTCGGCGCCTTGAGCTTGCCAAGGCCGGAGGCTGCGAGATCGCGGGCGATGCCGAAGACCGACGTGCAGTCCGGGCGGTTCGGCGTCAGGTTGATCTCGATGACCGGATCGTCGAGGCCGGCGTAAGAGGCGAAAGATGTACCGACAGGCGCATCCTCGGGCAGGTCGATGATGCCATTGTGGTCATCGGAGATATTGAGCTCCTTTTCGGAGCACATCATGCCATGACTTTCGACGCCACGGATCTTGCCGACGGAGAGCGTCACGTCGATGCCCGGCACATAGGTGCCCGGACGCGCAAGTGCGCCGATCATGCCAGCGCGGGCATTCGGAGCGCCACAGACGATCTGCACCGGCTTGCCGTCACCGGCATCGACCGAGAGCACCTTCAGGCGATCGGCCTCGGGATGCTTTTCCGCCGTCAGGATCTTGGCAATGACGAAGGGCTTGTAGGCCGCCTTGTCATCGACATCCTCGACCTCAAGGCCGATGGCCGTCAGCCGCTCGCAGATTTCCTCAAGCGAGGCCTCGGTTTCCAGGTGATCCTTCAGCCAGGAGAGTGTGAATTTCATTGTCTCGTTCCCATCTGCATCTTGCCCGAAGCGTCCAGCGGTCGCGCGCCTGACGCCTGTCTTCCGAGGAGCATGCTGACCACCGTCACATCGAGATCGATATCGGGCCAGTGAATGCTCGACGGCATGAATTCCACGTTGTTCCGCTCCACCGGCATCGCCTCCTGCAGGGGCGGGTACCACCAGACCGGGACGCTGACGATACGACCGTCCGTCAGTTCCACATGCAGCAAGTCGTCATCGCAAAGCAGATCGACCGGCCGCATGTTGTCGAGATGTTCAATCACGTCACATTTGCCTTCATTCACAAGGATGGGGCAGCCTCCAACTGCCCCTCCATCTGGCCGTCATGGCGGCCAGTCATTCGCAGATCAGCTGCTCAAACCACCAAACAGGGTCGGCACGTCGAGCGGGCGGAAGCCGTAATGACTCATCCAGCGGACATCGGCGTTGAAGAAGTCGCGCAGGTCCGGCATGCCGTATTTCAGCATGGCGATGCGGTCGAGGCCCATGCCCCAGGCAAAGCCCTGGTACTCGTCCGGATCGAGGCCACCGGCGCGCAGCACGTTCGGGTGGACCATGCCGCAGCCGAGGATTTCCATCCAGTCCTTGCCTTCGCCGAATTTGACGATCGGGCCCGAGGAACGGTCACACTGAATGTCGACCTCGAAGCTCGGCTCGGTGAAGGGGAAGAAGGACGGGCGGAAGCGCATGGTGACGCTGTCGACCTCGAAGAAGGCCTTGCAGAACTCTTCGAGGATCCAGCGCATGTTGGCGACATTGGCCGTCTTGTCGATGACGAGGCCTTCGACCTGATGGAACATCGGCGAATGGGTGGCGTCACTGTCCTGGCGATAGGTCTTGCCGGGAATGACGATGCGGATCGGCGGCTTCTGCGCTTCCATGGTGCGGATCTGCACCGGCGAGGTGTGCGTGCGCAGCACCTTGCGCTCACCGTTCTCATCCGGCTGGAGGAAGAAGGTGTCGTGCATCTCGCGGGCCGGATGGCCTTCCGGGAAGTTCAGCGCCGTGAAGTTGTAATAGTCGGTCTCGATATCGGGACCTTCGGCGATCGAGAAGCCCATGTCGGCGAAGATCGCGGTGATCTCGTCGACGATCTGGCTGATCGGATGGATGCGGCCGCGTTCGGCCGGCGAGGAGCGCACGGGCAGCGACACATCCAGCTTCTCGGCCTTGAGACGCGCGTTGATCGCCGCATCCTTCAGCGCCGTCTTGCGGGTCGCGATTTCCTCGGTGATCTCGTTCTTCAGCGCATTGATCGCGGCACCCCGCGTCTGGCGCTCTTCGGGGCTCATCGTGCCGAGCGTCTTCAGGAGTTCGGAGACCGACCCCTTCTTGCCCATGGCCGCCACACGCACCGCCTCGATCGCCTGCTCGTCGCCGGCTGCGGCGATCTCGGCAAGCAGCTGTGCCTTCAAAACGTCTAGTTCAACCATCTTGTCCTGCCTTGGCGGTGTTCGGGCTATCCGCCCTGTCGAGCGGGGCCTGCATCAGAAATTCCGTAGCCATGATGAAGCGTCGCAGATCACTACCCATGTGCACGCGGCCGATCAACCGGGCGAGCGGCAAAATTCGACCGGCGACCGAGGCCAAAGCCCGCAATTCCCGGCGCGCGGCTATCGGAGCATGGCGAAGCCAGGCGTCGAGTGCGGCCGGGCAGGTCACGTGAGGGGACGCGGCAAAGGATGTAACGACGAGAAAATAGAGCAGCACGTCCCGGGCCTGCGCCGTTTCCAGCGGCATGACGGAGGCGGGATCTTCCTCGAAGTCCATGAACCCGACAGCGTCGTCCGCCAGGAAGAAGTCGCGAACATGCGGCCTGCCGTGACTGAGCCCCGAGGCATGCACCCGACCGAGCGCTTCGGCGCCCTTGACCAGAAATGCGTCATGGGCAGCGGCGTCGGCGCGCACCCGTCGCATGTGTTCGGCAATCGTCGGTCCTGCATCTGCCATGACCATCGCCGTCGCCGAGGCATAGACAAGCCGGGGCACCGGAAATCCGGCCTTGCCGAAGGCGCGCAATCGCTCGATTTCGCGGGCCTGCATCGCCTCGGGCGCCAATTGCGGCGAGGGCCGGAGAAACGGCAGGCGGAAAAGAGCGGCAGCCAGCCCCTGCAGGGCAACGAACACCGGCATGACCTTGCCGCCCTGACGCTTTATCCAGAGACGGCGACGCGGCAGGTCAAGGCGCTGCACCCGACCGTCGCTTTCGACGAGCGCCCGCACGATTTCCGCAATTTCATCGTCCTGGAGATCCCGTTCACCCATTGGCGCACCGGATCTCTCTGCCAGAGAGGCCATATGCATTCCTCGCCGCCGTTACGGCAAAACGAAAACCCGCGCCGGACGTCCAGCGCGGGTTTCCCAATCCATAGTCAAAAAAGTCTGGGAAGCGCTGGTTACTTGACCGCGCTTTCAAACTCGTTGGCGGTGCCTGCGTCCTTGAGGTAGGCAAGTGCCTTCTTGGAAGCTTCGACGAGCTTCGCGAATGCTGCCGGCTCATGGATGGCGAGATCGGAGAGGACCTTGCGGTCGACTTCGATGCCAGCCTTGTTCAGGCCGTCGATGAAGCGGCCGTAGGTCAGGCCGAATTCGCGGACAGCAGCGTTGATACGCTGGATCCACAGAGCGCGGAAGTTGCGCTTGTTGTTCTTGCGGTCGCGGTAAGCAAACTGCTTCGAACGATCAACGGCAGCCTTTGCTGCGCGGATCGTGTTCTTGCGGCGGCCGTAGAAGCCCTTGGCCTGCTTGAATACCTTGTTGTGCTTGGCGCGGGAAGTTACGCCACGTTTTACGCGTGCCATGTCATGATCTCCTTAATTGTCCAACAGCGATCGGGTCTCAGAGACCGTTCGGCAGGTAGTTCTTGATGACCTTCTTGCCATCCGGTTCAGCCAGAACCATCGTGCCGCGGGCATCGCGAATGAACTTGTTGGAACGCTTGATCATGCCGTGGCGCTTGCCAGCAGCGGCGGCGAGAACCTTGCCGGTCGCCGTGATCTTGAACCGCTTTTTGGCGGCAGACTTCGTCTTCATCTTGGGCATTTTGCTACTCCATTGTTCTTGTATCGAAACAGGCTGACGAATGCCCGTTTTCAAGCATAAAGAACGGCCACGGCATGCCCTGCCGGACCGTTCGGACGCGCGCTTATAACCGCAGACCCGAAAAAGCGCAACGGGTGGCGGCAGGAATCTTCCGTTCATGGCCCGCCGGCAAAAGCAACCTTACCCTTCGCCCCCGGTTACACCCCGCGAAAAGACGATCGCACCGCCATAAGCGGTGAGAATATCGGAGGTGATCGCCAGCCCGAGCCCGGGAACCTTGCCTTCAACCAGATGAATGCCACGGGCGGCAACCTCCGCAAGGGCCGCCTCTGCGACACCCGGACGGTCATCTTCAACATCAAGCCGGATGTGTCTGGCGGCGCGCTCGACGGCCACGACGATTCAGCCTGGGCAAAGTGCTGGCGTTGCCGAGCACATTGCCGAGGGCTTCTGCGAGACCGGCGGCATGGATCAGAGTAAATGCTGCCAGTGTCGTGATCGAGACCAGCAAGGTCCGGCGCAGAAAATCGGGGCATCTGGAATCCCTCGAGCTTCGCAATCGCTTTCGATGGAGGGATCACGCATCAATGCCCCTGACAGAGCGGCCGCTGTGAAGATCAGCGTTCTGTCAGACAAGGAGCCGGCAAAAACCACGCATGAAAAAAGCCGCCCCGTAAGGCGGCTTCATCCGGTCCTGCCATGCGGCAGCACTCAACGCGGCGAGAGCACCATCATCATCTGGCGGCCTTCGAGCTTTGGCTCGGCTTCCACCTTGGCGATTGTCGCGGTGTCTTCTTTGACCTGAAGCAGGAGCTTCATGCCGAGTTCCTGGTGGGCCATTTCGCGGCCACGGAACTTCAGGGTCACCTTGACCTTGTCGCCCTCTTCGAAGAAGCGGTTCATCGCCTTCATCTTCACCTCATAGTCATGAGTGTCGATGTTCGGGCGCATCTTGATTTCTTTGACCTCGACGATCTTCTGCTTCTTGCGCGCTTCGGCCGCCTTCTTCTGGTTGGCGTATTTCAGCTTGCCCAGGTCGAGGATCTTGCAGACCGGAGGCTCGGCATTCGGCGAAATCTCGACCAGATCCAGTCCGGCCTCTTCAGCCATGCGCAACGCCTGATCCGTCGCGATGACTCCGAGGTTCTCGCCCTCTTCGTTGATCAGCTGGACTTTCGGAATGCGGATTTCACGGTTGGAGCGCGGCCCGTCCTTTACGGGGGCATCGGTCTTGAACGGTCTGCGAATGGTCGTATTCTCCTCAAAACATTTCGGAATGTCGCAGCGTAAACCCGCGCGCATCCGCGTCAAAGGGCTATGTGATATCTGCAACGGCAGTGTCAATAGCATGCTTGCGAAAGAAAATCACCTGTTGTCGCTCACTTCCTGGATGTGTTTTACAGCATTCGACAAAAGGAGCACGCGATGACCGACACAGCCAACATCCTCAGACAGACGACATTGACCGTCGGCTCCGGTGACGCAGCCCGCGACATCGCGGTCATCACCCGCATGGGAACCGGGACGGACCGGCCGGCCCTTGTCTGGCTCGGGGGCTACCGCTCCGATATGGCCGGCACCAAGGCAATCGAAATGGATGCTCTCGCCCGGGATCAGGGGCTCACCGCCATCCGCTTCGACTATTCCGGCCACGGGGTATCCGGCGGCGATTTCCGGAAGGGCACCATTTCGCGCTGGACCGAGGAAGCGCTAGCCGTTCTCGCCTCGTCGGGCGTCCAGAAGGTCGTGCTGATCGGCTCGTCCATGGGTGGATGGATTGCACTTCGCGTCATTGAGGAGGCACGGCGCCTCGGCCTGCCCTTCGCGGTGAACGGCCTCGTCTTGATCGCGCCGGCACCCGACTTCACATCGGAGCTCATCGAGCCCGGCCTGACTGCGGCAGAGCGGCAATCCCTGGCCGAGCGTGGCTACTTCGAAGAACCATCCGAGTACAGTCCGGAGCCCAACATCTTCACCCGCGCCCTGATGGAAGACGGGGCTAAGAACCGGGTGCTGACCGGGCTCATCGAAACCGGTTGCCCCGTCCATATCCTACAGGGCATGAAGGACCCGGATGTGCCATATCAGCACGCCCTGAAGCTGATGGAATTCCTGCCGCTCGACGACGTGGTGCTGACGCTGATTCGCGATGGCGACCACCGGCTTTCCCGCCCAGAAGACATCGCCAAGATGAAATCGGCGATACTTTCAATGATCTGAGTATTTCGATCCTTATATTTTCTCTCGATCTTGGGAACCGATTCTCATTTCGGCTGTTGGAACTGTCGCATTTTAACCATACCGGATGAATTGCGCGGGAGAGAGCCTGCCGCGCCGTTGACTCACGTCCTCATGCAATCTTAACCTTTTGTTAAGGATACAGGGGACGTGTTCATGACGAACGGCTCGCGCGCCATCAAGGCGCTGATCATTGCAGTTGCGGTGCTCGCACCTGCCCATGCGGGTCTTTCGGCACCGCAGACATTGCGATCGATGATCACCGGCGCCGTGACATCCCAGCCCATCGGCCATTACGAATTCTGCAAGGCCCTGCCCGATGAGTGCAGCATCCGGACCCGCCCGACACTTCCGCCGAAGGTGACTGACCATGGCTGGACAGTCATTCGCGACATCAATGCCAGCGTCAACCACGCCATCGTCCCCATGACGGATATGGAGATCTACGGCCGCGAGGAAGTCTGGGCCTATCCGGTCGATCTCGGCGATTGCGAGGATTTCGTGCTGTTGAAGCGCAAGAAGCTGATGGAAGCCGGATTCAATGCGGCCGATCTCCTGATCACCGTGGTGCGCAAGCCGGATGGCGAAGGTCATGCGGTGCTGACGGTCCGCACCCAGTCGGGCGACTTCGTGCTCGACAACCTCAACGACGACGTCAAGCTCTGGACCGAAACGCGTTATGCCTTTCTCAAGCGCCAGTCTTCGACCGACACCGGCCGCTGGGTCACCATCGAGAACGGCACCTCCGACGTTCTGGTCGGCGCGCTGCAGTAAAGTCGGTCAGCTTCGTCTCTCGCGCGTCAGCGCGAGGGTCGCGATCACGGCAAGGCAGGCCATGCCGGCCAATGCTGCCAGGGCTGCATTGGTCCCGACCATCTCGTTCAGCCAGATCACGGACACAGGGGCAATCGCCGAGGCGATGATGCGGGCGGACGCGAGCATGCCCATGGTCCGGCCATAGCCCGCAGCGCCGAAGTAGTGCAGCGGCAAGACGCCCCGCACGATCGAGGTCAGCCCCTGCCCTGCCCCGTAGAAGATTGCAAAGGCGATGGCAAAGGCCGCCATCGGCTGGACCAGTGCGCCGGCAAGAATGGCAAGGCTCAGCGCCATGGCCAATGCGGCGATGATTGCGGTCAGCGGCGGCGAGAAAAGGTTGCGTCTGACATATTCGATCAGTCTGGCAGCCACCTGGCTCGGCCCAATCAGGCTTCCGGCAAGCGTTGCCATCGCCGTGGCATAGCCGAGGTCGTGCATCAGGACGAGAAGTGTCGACCCCACCGCCGACATGACGAAACCTCCGGCGGCAAAGGCCGTCGCCATGAGGATCATCCGGCGTTTGCGCTCGCCGTCGAGAACACGCTCACCGGTCGATTGCTCTTCGCGGACGGTCGCCTCCGGCGCGACCATCCGTGCCCTCGGCAGGGCCAGATGGATCGGCAGCGCGATCAGGAGGTTCATTGCGGCCATCACCAGGTAGATGTCGCGCCAAGTCATGACGGTGAGCAGCCACTGCAGCAGCGGCCAGAAGACGGTGGAGGCAAAGCCCGCGATCAGCGTCACCAGCGTGATATGGGCCCGCGCCTCGCGGCCATGGCTCTGGGCAAGAGCCGCGAAGCCCGCGTCATATTGCACCGCAAGCGCGATGAATTCGGCGACAAGCGTGATCGCCGCGAATTGCCAGGCGTTCTGCATCACCGAAAACAGCGCGAGCGAAAGTGCTGCCGCAACGGAACCGAGACAAAGGATGAGGCGTGCGCCGTATCGATCGACCAGGCGCCCGAGCACAGGGGCTGCCACCGCGCCCGCCAGCAGCCCGAAAGAAAAGACGCCGAAGACGAAGCTCTGGCCCCAGCCGAATTCGCGGGCGATCTCTGGCGCCAGCACGGAGAAGGAATAATAGAGCGTACCGTAACCGATGGTCATGGTGACGCCCAGACCGATGGTCGCGGGAGAGGCTTTCATGGATGCGCCGTTAATGCGATTCGATGATGGCCAGATGACAGCCTCCCCTCGCGGCCCGTCAAGGCGTCATCGCCGCATATCGGTCACCCGTGCCCGATCAGGACACCGGCGGCCAGCACCAGCGAGCCGCCGAGCACCACCTGCATGGCTGCGCGCCAGAACGGCGTCTCCATGTAGCGGTTCTGGATGAAGGCGATTGCCCAGAGCTCGAAGAAGACGATGACGATGGCGGTGATCGTCGCGGTCCAGAAATGCGGGATGAGATAGGGCAATGCGTGGCCGAGACCGCCGATCGTGGTCATGATGCCGGAGGCAAGGCCACGCTTGAGCGGCGAGCCGCGGCCCGAGAGCTTGCCGTCGTCATGGGCGGCTTCAGTGAAGCCCATCGAAATGCCCGCACCGACCGAGGCGGACAGGCCGATCAGGAAGGTCGACCAAGTGTCGCCGGTCGCAAAGGCGGCCGCAAAGATCGGCGCCAGCGTCGAGACCGAGCCATCCATCAGGCCTGCGAGGCCGGGCTGGACATAGGTCAGAATGAACTGACGCTTCTTGGTTTCATCTTCCGTCTCGCGTGCATCCTCCGGCAAGTGCCGGTCGCCGAGCATGGTCGCGATCTCTTCATGACCCTGTTCGGCCATGGCGAGATCGCCGAGTAGCTTGCGAATGCCGGCGTCGGAGGTGTGCTGGGCGGCCTCCTGATAGAAACGATAGGCACCCTCCTCCATGCGCATCGCTTCTTCGCGGATCTGGTCTAGCGTCAGGTTCTTCCTGAGCCAGTCCGGTTTACGATCATAGAAGCCGAGCACATGTTCGCGCCTGATCAACGGGATGCGCTCACCGAAACGGTCCCGGTGCATCTCGATCAGCATGTTGCGGTGGGTATGCTCCACCTCGGCCATGTCCTCGAAGACCTTGGCAGATTGTGGATAGGCCGCCCGCAACTGGTCGGCATAGGCGAGGTAGATGCGGGCATCGTCCTCCTCGGAGGAAATGGCAAGCGCCAGGATCTCCTGTTCGGAGAGTGTGTCGAAGGGGCGCTTGCCGCCCTTCTGGAAAAGACTGAACATGACGATTATCACCTAGCTTAGAATAATTCTAAACTTAGGTCATAGGAGGCCTTGTATCAAGATGCCGCATAGGCCATTTGCACGGCAGGGTGCATCAGGTACCTGAAGCCCAAGAACGAGACGAAACCGATGACGATGGAACTGACGGGCCGCGCCGCCCACCGCGCTGAAATCACGGCTCGTGCCCAGACCGACATGGCGGCCATGGGTGTCGATGCGGCATTTATCGACCTGATGGTGGAGACGTTCTACGGGCATATCCGCCAGCATCCCACGCTCGGCCCTGTTTTCGACGGGCGGCTAGCCGGACGCTGGCCGGACCATATGGTCAAGATGAAGGCATTCTGGAGTTCTATCGCCTTCAAGACAGGCGCCTATGGCGGCAAACCGGTCATGGCCCATCAGGGCGTCGACGGCATGGCGGAAGGGCTCTTCCATCAATGGCTGCACCTCTTTTCCGACACGCTCGTCGAGATCGGCGCTTCGGAAGACGCGCATGGCTGGTTCATGACAAGTGCCGAACGCATTGCCAAGAGCCTTGTCCTGTCCCTCTTCTACAATCCGGCCTTCGACGACCCGCGGATGCGCAACCCGTCCTGACAGTTCCTTGCGCGGAACACCGCCTGCGCGAAAGAATAGGCAAATTTGGTCGGGTTGCCGGACAATTTCGTGAGCTTTTGATCTTGCACTGACCGTCATGCCCGACTAGACCCACCGCGGGAGCTGGAGGAGTGCGTATCATCAGAGGCAAGAGATCATGAACCGCCGTCAATTTTTCAAGCAGGCCAGTGTCGCCGGCATCGGTGCCGCCGCGCTTGCCGCACCCGCGATCGCCCAAGAAAATCCGAAGATCACCTGGCGCCTCGCCTCGTCCTTCCCGAAGAGCCTCGACATCATCTTCGGGGCCGCCACCGACATCGCTGAAAGCGTCTCGAAGGCCACCGACGGGCAGTTCGAAATCCAGGTCTTCGCTGCCGGCGAAATCGTGCCGCCGCTGCAGGTGGCTGATGCCGTGACCGCCGATACCGTCGAGATGGGCCATACCTGCTGCTACTACTACATCGGCAAGGATCCGGCCTTTGCGCTCGGCACCGCCATCCCCTTCGGTCTCAATGCCCGCATGACCAATTCGTGGTTCACCGCCGGCGGCGGCAACGAGCTGCTCAACGAGTTCCTCGTCAGCCACAAGATCTATGCGCTTCCAGCCGGCAATACCGGCGCCCAGATGGGCGGTTGGTACCGCAAGGAAATCAAGACGATCGACGACCTCAAGGGTCTGAAAATGCGCATCGCGGGTCTTGCCGGCGAGATCATGGCCAAGGTCGGCGTCACGCCGCAGCAGATCGCCGGCTCGGACGTCTATCCGGCGCTCGAAAAGGGCACGATCGACGCCACCGAATTTGTCGGCCCCTATGACGACCTGAAGCTCGGCTTCTACAAGGTCGCGCCTTACTACTATTACCCGGCCTGGTGGGAAGGCGGCCCGACCGTGCATGCCTTCTTCAACCTCGACAAGTTCAATGGACTGCCGGAAAACTACAAGCGCATCCTGACGGACGCCTGCGCTGCGGCAAACGCCCGGATGCTCGCCCGCTACGACGCCTCGAACGCAGCAGCCCTTCGCGAACTGGTGGCCGGCGGCGCACAGCTGCGCGCCTTCTCGTCGGATATCCTCGACACCTGCCACAAGGCCGCGAAGGAAACCTATGCGGATCTCTCGGGCAAGAACGAGTGGTTCAAGAAGCTCTTCGACAGCCAGCAGGCGTTCAAGCAGGACGCCTATCTCTGGGCTCAGATCGCCGAATACAGCTTCGATACCTACCAGATGATCCAGCAGCGCCAGGGCACGCTCTGATCAAGGCATCATCGTTCGACAACGACAAACCCGGCTTCCAGGCCGGGTTTGTTTGCTTTTGCCGCAGGGTAACGTCATGCCCTTCAAATGGCAGGACAAAACGACTAAGCTCGCGGCAGAATGGAACAGGAGCCGCAACGGCTCCAACTGCATGAAGCGGGAGACAGTGCACTGTCGGTCATTATCAAGGTCTTGATCGGCAAGCTTTCTCTGCCGGGCGTGGTTCTCGCGATCGCCTTCTTCTGTGCATCGCTAACACCCAGCCTCATGCCACGCGAGGCCGTGGTGCAGGGGTCCCTCTCCGGACTTGCTGCCGCCGTCGGCTATCTGTTCGGCGTTCTCCTGAGTTCTCTTTGGCGGTTTTTCGAATTGCCAGAGGCAAGCCTGCGCCGGGACAAGGTGCTTTTCTGGATTTCCGCGTTTGGTGTGTCCGCAATGGCCGTGGCGCTCTGGCGCTCCGCGGTCTGGCAGGAATCGGCGCGTGTGCTCTGGCAGATGCCCCCTCTCGACGTGTCATATCTTGAAGCGGTGCTGGTGGCCGCAGCCCTATTCTTCGGCCTGCTATGGATCGGCCGCCTGTTCATGATGCTGTTCCGGAGGCTGGCGGCACGCATGGCCACCATCTTCCCGGCACGCTTCGCCACCGCGATCGGCTTCGTCATCGCCGCCTTCATCTTCTGGTCGATCGGCGAAAACGTGGTTCTGCGCGGCGCAATCCGGCTCGCCGATTCCTCCTTTCAGCAATTGGACGACCTGATGGAGGACGAATTCGCCGCGCCGACGTCCTCGGCAAAAACCGGCGGACCGGGTTCGCGTCTCGAGTGGCATGGTCTGGGCCGTCAGGGTCGTCACTACATCGCGTCCGGCCCGACGCGCGAAGATATAGAGAGCTTCTGGGGTGAGCCGGCGCTGGAGCCGATCCGCGTCTATGCGGGCCTCAACAATGGAGAGAACATCGAGGCGCGTGTCGCACTCGCGCTCGAGGAACTGATCCGGCAGGGCGGTTTCGAACGCTCGACGCTGGTGATCAAGGCTCCCACCGGGACCGGCTGGATCGACCCTGCGGCGGCAGATACGCTCGATGTTCTGCTGCGCGGCGATGTCGCAAGCGTCGCCCTGCAATATTCGTATCTCAGCAGCTGGCTCTCGCTGCTGGTCGAGCCGGAATATGGCTCGGAGTCGGCAAAGGCGCTGTTTCGCGCCGTCTATCGTCACTGGAAGCAATTGCCGCCAGATGAACGCCCCCGGCTGGTGCTCTATGGCCTGAGCCTTGGAGCCCTCAACTCGCAGAGCTCAGTCGACCTTCTCGAAATCGTCGCCGATCCGTTCTATGGCGCATTGTGGGTCGGACCGCCGTTCCAGAGCCGGATGTGGAGCGAACTCACCGCGGCTCGGGAGGCGGACTCGCCTGCCTGGCTGCCCCGCTACGGCGACGGCTCGATCGTGCGCTTCACCAACCAGCAGTCCGACCTCAATTCAACTTATGCCGAATGGGAAGCGCTGCGGATCGTCTACCTGCAATATGCCAGCGATCCCGTGGTCTTCTTCGAGACTCGTTCGGCCTATCGCGCGCCTGCCTGGCTTTCGGGCACACGTGGTCCGGATGTCTCTCCCGAACTCACCTGGTATCCCGTGCTCACCATGCTGCAACTGCTGTTCGACATGATGATCGCCACGACAAGCCCGGTCGGTTACGGGCATGTCTATGCTCCGCAGCATCATATCGATCCCTGGATCGCCGTGACCGGAATTGAAATCAATCCGGCCGACGTGGCGCAGCTGAAGCGCCACTTCACCGAAGTCGCGAAGACCTATTGAGGCGCCTTCAGCCTTCCAGCCCTTTGAGCACATTGGCGACGTTGAGGCCGATTTCCGGCACACCGTAACCGCCTTCCATGAGGGTCAGGACGGGCACGCCGTTTGCCGCGATCATTTCGCCCATGCGGATATAATCAGGGCTCTTCAGCTTGAAGAAGCTGATCGGGTCCTTTTCGAAAGTGTCGACGCCGAGCGAAACGACGATCGCTTCCGCGCCATAGGCCTTGATCTTCTTCAGACTGTCTTCGAGGGCTGCGGACCAGATCTCGAAGGGCGTGCCGGAGGGCATGGGATAGTTGGCGTTCAGGCCTTCGCCGTCGCCCTCGCCCGTCTCGTCGGCATAACCGAGGAAGAAGGGGAAGGCGTCTTCCGGTTCGCCATGCAGCGAGGCGAAGAAGATGTCACCGCGGCGATAGGTGATGTCTTGGGTGCCATTGCCGTGATGGAAGTCAACGTCGAGGATCGCGACTTTCTTGGCGCCGTGGTCGATCAATCGCTGGGCGGCAACGGCGGCGTTGTTGATGAAGCAATAGCCGCCGAAGAGATCGATGCCGGCATGGTGGCCGGGCGGGCGGCAGAGCGAAAAGGCGAAGCGGTTGCCTTCGTTCAGCCAGTCGGCACCCGACAAGGCCACGTCCATCGAAGCGATGGCCGCCTCATAGGTGCCCTTGGAAATCGCGGTTTCCGCCGAATTCGTATAGTAGCCGACGGCGCCGTCGATGTTCTTCGGCACGCGACCCGTCTGGCTGCGGCGGCAGGGGAAGGAGGTGGCGATCGCCTCGCCCTCGAAGCCATGCGCCTGCCAGCGGTCCCAGCAGGTGCGCAGGAATTCGAGATAGCCGGCGTCATGCACCTTGAGCGCCGTTTCGAGCCCATGTTCGGCCGGCGCGCGGACATCGGTGAAGCCCGCTTCCTTGACGCCCGCAAGCACCCATTCAGCGCGGAACGGCCCCTCGAAGGGTTTCACCAGCAGGCCGCCGTGCAGTTCGGTCTTGGCGTCTCGCAGCTTGTGCTTTTCGGAATAGAATACGCGCATGTCTGTTGTTTTCCCTCTGGTCGTTTTGAGAGAAAGCTAGCCTCGTCACAGCCTCAGCCACAAGTGCAAAGGGGGTGATTTTCCTGGTCAACCGACCAAAAAATCACCCCCGCCCCTCGGCCCCCGCCGAACGGAACTTATTCCGTCAGATTGATCTGCTCGGTCTCGCCACCGGTGCAGGTGTAGCAGCAGTTTTCGCAATTCTCGGCATTCTCAGGACCGACGCCCCAATAGCTCTGCTTGTCGCCCGAAATCCAGGCGCCGTAGCAGATCGTCTCGCCTTCTTCGCAAGACAACGGGATTTCCTTGGTCTCGCCGTCATCGAGATAAAAGACCTGATCGTCGCCCGGCCAGACATGGTCGCGATCCTGGCTGTAGAGTTCGACCTCAACGGCATTCGGATGATCGTTGCGCATGACAAAAGTCACGTCTGCTGCCAGTGCCGGTGCAGCCACGGCGACAGCCAGCGCCAAACCCATCCATCTCAAAGTTGCTTTTGCAACCATTTGAAGCCCATCCCCCCGGAAATTTGGAATGGACGGACGATAAGCAGATGCGTCGACCGCTGAAAAGGGCGAAGATCAGACGTTTTTTGGGCCAATTCCCATGAACTTGAAGGCGATGCGATCAGGCCACAGTTTTCCAGAAGATGACGGTATCGCAATAGCGGCCATCGGGGAAAAGCGCGTAGTTCGGGATGACGCCGGACCGCTGCCAGCCGAGCTTTTCATAGAGGCCTTCCGCAAGCTCGCCGGCTGCCGTGTCGAGAACCAGGAGCCAGCGTCCGGCACTCGCTGCACCTGCCTCGGCAGTGGCCATCAAGGCCTTGGACAGGCCGAGGCCGCGTGCGTCGCGATGCACCAGAAGCTTCATCAGGTCGCCCCGATGCGGCTGGTTGGGTTTGGAAGCAAAGCCGACCTGAACCGTGCCGACCAGTCTGTCGCCGATAAAGGCGCCATAGAGCAGAACCTCGCCACGCCCGACTGCCTCTGCCACGCCCTGCCAGAAAGCTTCCCCGTCCTTCGGCGAGAACGGCGACATGAAGCCGAGCGAGGCACCGCCTTCTATGCAATCTGCCAGCGTCTCGCAGAGATCAGGCAAGGCAGCGAGCGCATCGGATTTCGAGAGCAGGCGGATTTCGGTCGTCGTGTCAGTCATGGCAGTCCTGGGGTCTTTGATGTTTAGGGGCCGAGGGAAATCACCACGGCATAGCGGGCGGGTCGATCGGTCGGGTTTCTGTAGCCGTGTACGTCGCCGACATTCATGAACAGGCAGTCGCCGGCTTCAAGCCGGTGTACCGTCTCGCCGACCATGAGTTCGATTGCGCCTTCAAAGACCCAGACATGCTGGGTCTGACTGCGGCCCGTGGGGCGGCCGGGAAAGCGCACTTCGGCACCGGCCGGAAATTCCACCTCGACGATATCCGTGCCGCTGCCCGTGCCCTGGGGCGAGACCGCACGCCGCACATATCCGCTTTCTGGATCGCGCCAGACCGGCTGGTCGGCGCGGCGTGCCAACGGCGAAGGCTCGGCCTCAGCGCTTGCGAAGAAGACCGAAAGAGAAACGCCGAGCGCCGAGCAGAGCCGTGCCAGGAGCGCTGCCGTTGGGCTTGCCTCGGATCGTTCGATGCGCGAGATCATCGCCCGGCTGACGCCGGAGAGGTCCGCCAATTGGTCCAGCGTCAGCCCCCTCTCGACGCGCAGGCGCTTGAGCCTTTCAGCGACATGTTTCTCGAAATGATCCGTTGATTCCATTATTTAAGAATTTCACGCGCAGATATTGGAGTCAAGCTTTCCTACTCACCCTCTTCCGCATCACGACACGCTTGGCGTAAAAGGGGCGGTCGGCACTCGCCGACAAACCGCAGGACATGACCGATGCAGCACACTCCAGAAATCGGCCCGGCCATCAAGCGCGAGCGCAAGGCGCGCAAGCTGACGCTCGAGCAGCTCGGCACCCTCTCAGGCGTCTCCAAGTCGATGCTGAGCCAGATTGAGCGCGGCGAAGCCAATCCGACCTTTGCGGTGCTCTGGAGCCTCACCCAGGCGATGGAAATCGAGCTCTCCGACCTCATCGGCAACGGAACCTCCGTCGCCGGGCGTGAAGAGATCGAGGTGACCTCGGTCATGCACACGCCCGTCATTCGCAGCGCCGATGGTTCCTGCCGGCTGAAGATCCTGAGCTCGCCCCGGCTCGCCGGCCAGACGGAATGGTACGAGCTCGAAATGGATCCGGGCGGCGCCCTTGTGAGCCAGCCACACTCGATCGGCGCCTTCGAACATTTCACCGCCTTTACCGACGGTTTCGAGATTTCCAGCGGCGGCAGCAAGACCCAGATTCGATCAGGCGAAACCGCCCGTTACCGGTCCGATGTTCCGCATGCGATCCGCAATGGCGGAACGAATATCGGCAAGGGCCTGTTGGTCGTGCTACACAGGTAGGCGAAAGGCAATTCCAAAATATCGATTGCCGCAGGGCAAAATTCCGATATGCTGGAATTATTCAGCATCGAGGGATTTCCCATGCAGACCGGCTTTCTCGACCACATCTCCGACATCCTCCAGGGCATCGAAGCCGATGGGCTTCTGAAGCGCGAACGCGAAATCGTCAGCCCGCAATCGGGCCGCATCCAGGTTCGTGATGCCAAAGGCACGCGCGAGATGATCAATCTCTGCGCCAACAATTATCTTGGCCTCGCCAACCATCCCGAGATCGAAAAGGCTGCCAAGGCCGCGATCGACAGCCACGGCTTCGGCATGGCCTCGGTGCGCTTCATCTGCGGCGCGCAGGACATTCACCGGGAGCTCGAGCAGGCGATTGCCCGCTATCTCGACAAGGACGACGCAATCCTGTTTGCCGCCTGCTTCGACGCCAATGGCGGCATCTTCGAGACGCTGCTCGGGCCTGAGGACGCGATCATTTCCGACTCGCTCAACCACGCCTCGATCATCGACGGCGTGCGCCTCTCCAAGGCGAAGCGCTATCGCTATGCCAATTCCGACATGAACGCGCTGGAAGACGAGCTGAAGAAGGCCATAGCCGACGGCACGCGCTTCCGGCTTGTAGTCACCGACGGCGTCTTCTCGATGGACGGCTATGTCGCCAAGCTTCCGGAGATCTGCGCGCTCGCGGAAAAATACGGCGCCATGGTGATGATCGACGAATGCCATGCCACCGGCCATCTGGGCGCCAAGGGCAAGGGCACGCCGACGCTGACCGGTGTCGGCACCCGCGTCGACATCATCACCGGCACCTTCGGCAAGACCTTGGGTGGCGCCATGGGAGGCTTCATCGCCGGCCCGAAAGCTGCGATCGACCTGCTTCGCCAGCGGGCACGGCCTTATCTCTTTTCCAACAGCCTCGCCCCCGCCGTCGCTGCCGGCTCGCTGAAGGCAATCGAGATTGCAGAAAGTGCCGACGATCTGCGCGCCAGGCTCACAGGCCATACCAAGCGCTTCCGCCAGGGCCTGACCGAGGCGGGCTTCGAGCTCTTGCCGGGCGAAACGCCGATCATCCCGGTCATGACCCACGACGCCGTACTGGCGCAAAAACTTGCCGCCGAACTCGATGCGCGCGGCGTCTATGTCGCCGGCTTCTTCTTCCCCGTCGTGCCCAAGGGCCAGGCCCGCATCCGTACCCAGATGTCGGCAGCGCTCTCCGAGGCCGATATCGACACTGCCATCGCCGCATTCATCGATGCCGGCAAGACCATCGGGATGATCTGATCATGAAGGCGCTTTCCAAGCAGAAATCCGAGGTCGGCATCTGGATGATCGACGCGCCCGTTCCCGAAATCGGGCCTGATGACGTGCTGGTCAAGATCAACAAGACCGGCATCTGCGGCACCGACGTGCACATCTACAAATGGGACGAGTGGGCGCAGAAGACGATCCCCGTGCCGATGATCACCGGCCATGAATATGCCGGCGAGATCGTTGCCGTCGGCGCCAATGTGCGCAACCTCCAGGTCGGCCAGCGCGTCTCCGGCGAGGGCCATCTCGTCGGCATGAACAGCCGCGCCTCGCGCGCCGGCAAGTATCATCTGGACCCCGAGACGAAGGGCATCGGCGTCAACGTACAGGGCACCTTTGCCGAATTCGCCAAGATCCCCGCCTTCAACATCATCCCGCTGCCCGACACGATCGACGACGAGATCGGCGCGATCCTCGATCCGCTGGGGAATGCCGTGCATACGGCGCTCGCCTTCGATCTCGTCGGCGAGGACGTGATCATCACCGGTGCCGGCCCGATCGGCATCATGGGTGCGGCCATCGCCCGCCATGTCGGCGCCCGGCACGTTGTCATCACCGACGTCAACCCGGAGCGCCTGGCGCTTGCGGCCGAAGTCGCCGATGTGCATCCGGTCAATGTGGCAAACGAAGACCTGCGCGATGTCATGTCAAAGTTGAAGATGAAGGAAGGCTTCGATGTCGGCCTTGAGATGAGCGGCTCACCGGCAGCGCTTGACCAGATGATCGACCATCTCGTCATGGGCGGCCGCATTGCGCTCCTCGGCGTCCCCGCCCGCCCCTTCCATTTCGACCTCTCCAAGGTCGTCTTCCGTATGGTGACGCTGAAGGGCATCTATGGCCGCGAGATGTTCGACACCTGGCACAAGATGCTCGCCATGCTCGAAAGCGGCCTCGACATCCGCAAGGTCATCACCCATCGGATGAAGGTGGACGACTACGCTGAAGCCTTCGAACTGGCGGCGGCTGGCAAGGCGAGCAAAATCGTGCTCGACTGGACCTGACGATCGCGCAATGCCAAAGACACGCTCATGCAGAATTTCTGGAACATAGAGCGACTATCCCGCGTATGGTGATCAGTTGAAACTGGGGGATCACCATGCGCAAAATCGGTCGAGTGCGGGAAGTCTGGCGCTATCCGGTGGGTTCTCTCGGCGGAGAAGCGCTCGCCTCCATCACCGTCGCGCCGGAAGGCATCGAGGGTGACCGTCGCTTCGCTCTGTTCGATCCGGACACCGGCCTTGCCGCCGCGCCAGAGAAAGAAACGCGCTGGCGCCCCGCCCTCTTCATCACCGCCTCGCAACCAGCAACGGGACTACCTGTCCTGCGCTTTGCCGACGGCGCCGAGCATGCACTCGATGACAGCGCGTTGCCGGACCGTCTGGCAGAGCATTTCGGTTTCCCGGTCGCCATCGGGATCGTCGGGTCAGGCGATTACCGCTTCCCTGTGGTCTCCAACCGCTACGCACCGGCGCCGCTTCACCTCGTGACCACGGCTTCGGTCAGCGCGCTTGCGGCAGTTACTGACCTCCCGCCAATTGACGCACGACGCTTCCGCCCCTCGGTGTTGATCGAGACGGAAGACGATGAAGGCTTCATCGAAAACGACTGGGTGGGCCAAATCGTCAGGATCGGCGAAGCGGATATCCGCGTCACCGAAGCCTCGCGCCGCTGCGGCATGACGCTGGTTGCCCAGCCGGGCCTGGCCGAAGAGCCTGATGTCCTGCGCGGCATCATGCGCCACAACAAGCGCAATCTCGGCGTATATGCCACGCCCACCGAAGGCGTGACAATCAGGGTCGGGGATGCCGTTTACGCCGAGATCTGAAAGACGGGCGCCTTGGCTTCCGCGATATCCGCAAGGATCGCCCTGCCGACCGTCTCGCCGATATCCCGCGCGCTGGTAATCCCCTGCACGAAGGGCTCCTTGTGCAGCAGGAAGGCCACCGCCGCGCAATAGAGCCCTGCCGTTGACATCAGGCCAAGGCGCGGGCGGTAGAATTCATCGACGTCGATGCCGCCGGTGCGAACCATATCGGGATCCCGGTCGAGTGATCGGATAGCCTCGACCTTGGGTGTCGCACCTTCGCGCACGCCACCCTGTGCCACCAGCGTCGGAAAGGGCAGATCGGTCGCAGACAGCGTCTCCTGGCCAGTCGCATCGACAAAGGCACCGAAGCTATGTGTGGTGCCACCGACCACGATCTCTGCGCCGCGCTCCAAGCCGTCCTCGGCCGTGCGGATCTCGTAATCCTCGCCCAGTTTCAGGATCGACAGCTTGCCCGCACGGGCAAGCGCCAGAAGCCTGCGAATCGACATCAGCGGTACTGTCGCATAGTCGTCGATGAAGATGCCCTTGAAGTGGCGATGGAAGCGCTTCAGGTCGTTTTCATCCAGATGCGGAATGACCTTTGCCACGATCTCGTGGGTGATCAGGATCGCGTAGCGCCACGGCACGGTATAGCGCTTCAGCCTGTTCTCTTCGGCCTCAGCCAGGTTCTTCGCGGCCCAGACGAAAGGATCATTCTCGGTCCGGTCGGCGTAGTAGGCGGCCGCGAAGGTCTCGACATTCAACTGCGAAAGGCCGATGCGCGCGGCATAGTCAGGATCGCGAGCGACGATCTCGCCGCGAAAGAGGTCGAAGACCTCATCGAGCAGATCGTGCCGGCCCGTGGCAATCAGCGCATCGATCGCCTCTTCGGTGCAGACCAGGGGCGTGACATACGGGAGCGGGCAGTAGAAATCTGCCTCCGGCAGGATACCCTTGCGCGACATCAGCGTGGCCTTAAACCCTTCCGTTCCTTCGGCCGGCTGATATTGCAGGTCACCCGCCGCATCGGCGTAAAACATGCCGTGTGCCGTCGCGACCGTCATCAGCGCGTCGATGCCGCTCAGTGACGTACCGAGAATGCCGACCGCCTCATTGCGGATCGACGTCAGAACGGTCGCCGGCCACGGCGAAACGAAGTAGCCCGGCCGGATTTCCGTGCTGTCGGGCCAGTTGTGGCCGGTCGCCATGACGACATGGTCGTAGGCCGCGTCATTCTCTCCGTCGACATGGCTGACGCGAAGGCGAATGGCATCGGCCTGGATCTCGATGTCGATCACCTTGTGGCGGGCGAGCACGATGATCTCGTGACCGTGCTCGACAGCGGTTGCCCGCATCCGCTCGAACTGCGCCTGCATGTAGTCGCCGAGTACGAGACGCGGATAGAACTCCCGCTCGTCGATCGCCTCGCGCCGGATGCCGTGGCGCATCAGCGTCTCGTCGTCCTGTCGCCTCAGCCACTCGACCAGGGTCTCCGTAAACGCCGGAAGCTCGATGCTCGGGATGTTGGAGAGCATGGCGGGATCGTTCATGTCGGGATGGTAGGGCGTGCCCTTTCCCGGCTCGCCTTCCGCTTCGTAAAGCGTGATGGACAAGGGAACGGTGGAACCGATCAGTTGTTTGAACGTGTAGAGGCCGGTGGGACCGGTACCGATGATCGCAATTCTCGGAAACATATATGGGCTCGCTGTCGGCGAGGGATCTCGCGCGGGTGTCTGTCAATGCATCTGAGGCATGGATGTTCCCCTGCCTGCCTGATGTCTTGTGTGGCGAGCGGCCGGAACAAATGCCACCCGTCGCGTCTTTCTTTGGCACCCCAACCCGAGAGGAGCATGACCAATGATTTCTGCAGATCAGATCCGCGAACACATGGAAGTTCTCGCCCAGGACGGCGCCCATGTCGGCACCGTCGACCACATGGACGGCGAAAGCCGCATCAAGCTGACCAAGAACGATTCCCCTGATGGCCAGCACCACTACATTCCGCTCGACTGGGTCGACCATGTCGATCAGCACGTTCATCTCTCGAAAAATGCCGATGACGTGCGCAAGGACTGGTCCTCGATGAATTGAGGCCTATACTGGCAGGAGGCAGGGGTCGCGTGGTGACACGCGGCCCCTAACTTATGAAACGACCCCGATGGAGGAAAGAGCGCCATGTTTCTGACACTCTCCCTGCCCCCGCGTTCGGGCCTGGCCAGAGCTCGCTGCACGAGCGACATCCTGAAGCGCTCAGCCGCATTGTGTCTTCTCGGCTTGATCACATTGCAGACATCCACCGTAGCCCGCGCCGACACCAGCGAACAGCATATGGATGGCAGCGGGCAAGAAGCCATCTTCGGCTTCGGCGGGGCGATGACGCGCGAAGACATGCTCAAAAGTGCGGCCCTCATCCCTGTCGACTATGAAAAGAATTACATCATCGGCGGTGGCTACCAGCTGTTTCCCTACCAGATCGGCGGAATCAGGCTGGGCGTCGAGGCCGGCATCGCGGCCCGCTTTGGCGAAGGTTTCACCGGCGAGGTCTGGGGCGGTGGCGTTGTGCGCTATGACCAGATCCGCCTCGGCGACGGCCTCTTTCTTTCGCCTGCATTCACGGCCGGTCTGAGCTTCGTCAATAAAGCACATCCGGGCCGCGAGGCTGATGAAGAGCGCGAGGACCAGGGCAATGCCCGCGCGCTCTTTTACCTCGGGCCGGAGGTCAATCTGTCCTTTAGCGAGACCTCGAATACGGAATTCTTCTGGCGTCTGCACCATCGCTCAGGCGCCTGGCGGACACTCGGCAACATGAAGGGTGCGACGAACGCCAATGTCGTTGGCGTTCGCTACAAGTTCTGAGCCCCTAAGGCCCCGTTCAGCCGCCGACCTGGGCGATCCAGTCGGGGAGGCTGTAATAGTTGGAAATGCGGGCGACCTTGCCGTCACGGATCTCGAAGAAGGCGCCGGCAGGCAGGCGGTAGGTCTGGCCGTTTGCTTCCGGCAGGCCCTCGTCGGTTGCGAGATAGGTGCCGTTGACGATGAATTCGGCTGCACCCCGCGTGCCGTCCTCGTTGACCATCACCACCATGTCGGTGAGCTCTTCCCTGTAGCAGCGGTTCATGTGGTCCATGAACTTGGCAAAGGCGTCCTTGCCCGTCTGGCGGGCACCCTGGTTGATGTCGTGCGCGACGTCATCGGTCAGGAGTGCCAGAAAACGGTCCATGTCGCCGGCATTGAAGGCGTCGTAATAGGCGCGGATGGTGGTGGCGGCGGTCATTGGTCACTCCTCGTCGTGGAATTGCTTTCTCGGGTGGTCGCAGATGGGTATAACCACTCCGCAACGGACTGAAAACACTCTATGGCCACCACCATTCAATCCTTTTCCGGCAGCGACGCGATACCCTTCTTCGACGACCTTGCTCGGCTGAGAACTACCGTCTTCCGCGCCTTTCCCTACCTCTACGAGGGGAACCCGGACTACGAACAAACCTATCTGTCGACCTATGCCAAGTCCGAAGGCTCCATCTTCGTGCTCGCCATCGATGGCGACCAGGTGGTCGGCGTTGCCACGGGAACGCCGATGGCCGGCGAGACGGACGAGGTGAAACTCCCCTTCCTCCAGGCCGGGCTCGATCCGCACGAGTTCTTCTATTTCGGCGAAAGCGTGCTTTTGCCTCAATATCGCGGCCAGGGCATCGGCGTGCAATTCTTCGAGGGCCGCGAGCAGCAGGCCAGAAAGCTCGGCCTGCGCTACGCCACTTTCTGCGCCGTCGAGCGCCCCGCCGATCATCCGCGCCGCCCGGCCGATTACGTGCCGCTCGACTCCTTTTGGGCCAAGCGCGGCTATACCCATCACCCCGAGCTTCGCACGACATTCACCTGGCGCGACCTTGATGAGACCGCTGAAAGCCCGAAGCCGCTTTCCTTCTGGATCCGGGATCTGAACCCATGACAGCCCTCACCCTTGCCGCCTGCCAATACAAGATCGATCTGATCGAGAGCTGGGAAGATTACGTCCTCCACCTGACGGGCCTGGTGCATCAGGCCGTCGAGCGCGGCGCGAAACTCGTGCTGCTGCCGGAATATGCCGGCCTGGTGCTCGCGGGCCAGCTCGACACAGCCACCCGCTCCGACCTTCACGGCTCGATCGCCGGCATCCAGCCGCTGATCCCGGCCTGGGTCGAGCTCTGCGAGGAACTCGCCCGCACCCACGACATCGTCTTCCAGCCCGGCTCCGCACCCGTCCTCGACCCCGACGGTCAATACCGCAACCGCGCCTTCCTCTTCGGCCCCGACGGCCTTGTTGGCCATCAGGACAAAATCATCATGACCCGCTTCGAGCGGGAGCAATGGGGCATTGCCGCCGGACGCGACGGCCTCACGGCCTTCGACACGCCACTCGGCAAGCTCGGAATCCTGATTTGCTACGACAACGAATTCCCGATGCTGGCCCACACCCTCGCCGAACAGGGTGTCGACCTGATCCTCGCCCCCTCCTGCACCGACACGCTGGCAGGTGCCTATCGTGTCCGCATCGGCGCCCAGGCCCGGGCGCTGGAAAACCAGATCGCCGTCCTCTCTTCGCCCACGGCAGGAACCGCCCCCTGGTCACCGGCACTCGATGAAAACCGCGGCCGCGCCGCGCTTTACGTGCCCTCCGACTACGGCATGCCACCCAGTGGAATCTATGCCGAAAGCGAGAGCGACGAAGTCGAGGAAAGCCACTGGCTGATCACCGAGATTGATCTCGACACCGTCCGGCGCCTGCGCACGGAGGGCCAGGTCGCCACCCGCCGCGACTGGCCGGAGCAGTTCGGGGTGTGAAAAGCCCGCTTCTCCGGGCAATCGCGACAATTTCCCGCTAGGCGCGGAGAGACGTCGCTGCTATATGCGCGTGCCATGAGCACATCGTCCCGCACCCCCCTCGACCATATTCGCAACTTCTCCATCGTCGCGCATATCGACCATGGAAAATCGACCCTGGCCGACCGCCTGATCCAGTCGACCGGCGGCCTCGCCGATCGCGAGATGTCGGAGCAGGTTCTCGACAACATGGAGATCGAGAAGGAACGCGGCATCACCATCAAGGCCCAGACGGTGCGGTTGCACTACAAGGCCAATAATGGCGAGACCTATGTGCTGAACCTGATCGACACGCCCGGACACGTCGACTTCGCCTATGAGGTGTCGCGCTCGCTGTCGGCCTGCGAAGGCTCGCTGCTGGTCGTCGACGCCTCTCAAGGGGTGGAAGCCCAGACGCTCGCCAACGTCTATCAGGCGATCGACAACAATCACGAACTGGTCACCGTCCTCAACAAGGTGGATCTCCCGGCCGCCGAGCCCGAGCGCATCAAGGAGCAGATCGAGGAAGTCATCGGCATTGATGCCTCCGAAGCCGTCCTGATCTCGGCCAAGACCGGTCTCGGCATCCCCGATGTCCTCGAAGCCATCGTGCATAAGCTGCCGGCGCCGAAGAGCGAAGGCGGCGACAAGGCGCCCTTGAAGGCCCTTCTCGTGGACAGCTGGTACGACACCTATCTCGGCGTCATGGTTCTCGTCCGCGTGCTCGACGGCGTGCTGACCAAGGGCCAGACCATCCGCATGATGGGAACGGACGCAAAATACGCAGTCGAGCGCGTCGGCGTTCTCACACCGAAGATGGTGGCCGTCGATAGCCTCGGTCCCGGTGAAATCGGCTTCTTCACCGGTTCGATCAAGGAAGTGGCCGACACCCGCGTTGGCGATACCATTACCGAAGATAAGCGCCCGACCGCCAACATGCTGCCGGGCTTCAAGCCGGCCCAGCCGGTCGTGTTCTGCGGTCTCTTCCCCGTCGATGCCGCCGATTTCGAAGACCTGCGCGCTGCCATGGGCAAGCTTCGCCTCAACGACGCCTCCTTCTCCTTCGAAATGGAATCGTCTGCCGCGCTCGGCTTCGGCTTCCGCTGCGGCTTCCTTGGCCTGCTTCACCTCGAAATCATCCAGGAGCGCCTCGAGCGCGAATTCGATCTCGACCTGATCGCGACTGCCCCTTCCGTCGTCTACAAGCTGTTCATGACCGACGGCACGGAGCGCGAGCTTCACAATCCGGCGGACATGCCCGACGTGGTCAAGATCTCCGAAATCCACGAGCCGTGGATCAAGGCAACGATCCTGACGCCCGACGACTATCTCGGCGGCATTCTCAAGCTCTGCCAGGACCGTCGCGGCATCCAGACCGAACTCACCTATGTCGGCAAGCGCGCGATGATCACCTATGAGCTGCCGCTCAACGAAGTGGTCTTCGATTTCTACGACCGCCTGAAGTCGATCTCGAAGGGTTACGCCTCCTTCGACTACCATCTCGACGGCCATCGCGAGGGCAACCTCGTCAAGATGTCGATCCTCGTCAACGGCGAGCCGGTCGATGCGCTCTCGATGATGGTGCACCGCATGGCAGCCGAAAAGCGCGGCCGCGACATGTGCGAAAAGCTCAAGGACCTGATCCCGAAGCACATGTTCAAGATCCCGATCCAGGCCGCCATCGGCGGCAACGTGATCGCCCGCGAAACCATCTCCGCGCTCCGCAAGGACGTGACCGCGAAATGCTACGGCGGCGACGCAAGCCGCAAGCGCAAGCTGCTCGACAAGCAGAAGGCCGGCAAGAAGCGCATGCGCCAGTTCGGCAAGGTCGAAATCCCGCAGGAAGCGTTTATCGCTGCGCTGAAGATGAGCGACGAGTGAGGGGTGGCGGGAGCCTTTCCAAGGCTCCCGCTCGCCGTTTCCGCTTCATCACTCCACCCCGCGCGCAGCCTCAGCCGCGATCGGCAAGGTCGGCCGCGGCCGGGCAGACAGCAGGGACGGAAGATCCGTACGGCCGGAGTGCAGAAAGCCTGCAGTCGCGCTGGAGTATATCGACATCAGCATTGGCGGCTGGAAAGCATTGAGCGGCGCGCCGGCCAATGACGCACGCGCCTGTTCGAGGCTCCACGGCTGGTAGGATATGCTAAGCATTGCCGCCATATCAGGAAGGCTCCAGGCCTCGCCTCCCGACAACTCGTAGCTCGTCCCTGCATGAGCCTGCGGGTCCTTGAGAACCGTAACGGCCGCATCGGCCAGATCCTGCCTTGCCACAGGCGACAAAAGTGCTGTCCCGAACGGTGCGCGCATCACGCCATCGACCGGCGCGGCGAGCGCCCCGATCAACTCGGCATAGAGACCATTACGCAGGATCGTCCAGTCGAGCACGCTCTCCTTCAGCCGCTTTTCGGTCCAGCGATGGGCAAGCGAGAATGCAAGATGGTCACCCGTTCCGCTGAGGCTCGTATAGACGACATGTCGGACGCCGAAGCGGATCGCAGCCGCAATCACCGCATCATGGCGGCGGATGACGACATCGTCTTCCGCATAGCCCGCTGAAACCATGAACAAGGTTTCCACATCCCAGAAATCAAGGGATCGCGGGTCGTCAAAATCGATCCGGCGTCGGCTGGGATCACTCGCATCTGGCATCTGGCGGCTGCCAATGCGGATGTCGAGGCCGGCATCCCTGGCACCATGGGCGATCAAAGAAGAAAGATGGCCGGAGCCTCCGGTGAGCAAAATCATGGGTTGCGTCCTTTTCGTTGTGGGCGCATCCATCTATTGCGCCCTGAAGAACGAGGTAAGGAGGCACATTGATGTTCGCCGCGACAAAGCCGGAGATCCGCACGCTCGAACCCTGCGGCACACCGGAACACGAAGATTGCGGTCTTCGCCTCACCCTTGATCGCCTCGGTGAAAAATGGACGGTCATGGCAATTGCCGAACTGTCGGCCGGTCCGCGCCGCTACCGAGAAATCGAGCGCGCACTTTCAGGCGTCACGCAGCGCATGCTGACGCTGACACTGCGCCGTCTCGAGCGGGACGGATTGGTCGACCGTCATGTCGCACCCACCATCCCTCCCTCCGTCACCTATTCGCTTACGTCCCGCGGCATCGGCTTCTCGGCCCTCACAGCCGGGCTGGTCGAATGGTCGCGGGAACACAAGGGAGCGATCCTATCATCGCGGGAAGCCTATGACGGACGAGGCAAGGGCTGATCTGCCCATTCTCAGCGAGTTGGAGCCGTGCTAGATTTCGCTCAACGCCGGAGACCACCCATGTCGATCGAAGCCCGCAAAGCCCATGACCTAACCGTCAGCGGAGCCCTCGTTGCCGAGGCCGAAACCCTCGGTCTCGACATCACGGGCGCCGCCGAAAAGGGCATCGCGCTTGCCATCAAGGCCGAGAAAGAACGGCGCTGGAAAATCGAGAACGCCGAGGCGATCCAGGCCGACAACGACTATGTTGCAAAGCACGGTCTGCCGCTTGCCAAATACCGGCAGTTCTAACCATGGCGCGATTTCGGGTCCATCGCCTGAAATCGGAAGACCAGTTGGTCGTGGATCTCCAATCCGACTTTCTCCATGACCTCCCCACACGGGTCGTCGCAGTTGCAGCCGGTCGAAACGGTCACATGGGTGATAGCCCGCCTGACGCCTCGCTTTGAGGTAGGCGGCAAAAACTACGTCATGGCGACCCACCGTCTCGCCGCTCTTCCACTCTCTGAGATCGGCCCCTCGATCGCTGATCTCTCCGCCCGTGCTGACGAGATCACCACTGCCACGGATTTCCTCTTCCAGGGCTTCTGAGGCCTTCTTGCCCGCTCGCCCCAGTCACGCTAGCATTCGAATGCAATCATAAGCCGATGGGCAAGAGAGGGGAGACGGGCATGCACAAGTTCAAGATCCTGAAGACCGAAAAGGGCGAGTTCCGCGTCCAGTTCGTCTACAATGCCGAAATCATGGTCTGGTCGGAGAATTATGCGTCAAAGGCCAGTGCGAAGAACTGCGTCGAGTCGCTGAAGAAAAATGCGCCCGCCGCCCCCGTCGTCGACCTCACCAAGGAGGAGACGGGCAGCGGCTATCGCTTCGAGATCGACGAAGCCAAGAACGGCGAGACCTTTGTCCGCTTCCGCGCCGGCAATGGCGAGATCATGGTGCGCTCGGAAACCTACAAGTCGAAATCCAGCGCCAAGAACTGCATCGAGTCGCTTCAGAAGCGGGTGGCGGAGGCTGCGGTCGAAGAGGTGGAGTGAGCGCTGATTATGCCTCTCCCCTTGTGGGGGAGGACGACGTCGCGCAAAGACGCCATTGCCCCTCATCCGCCCCTTCGGGGCACCTTCTCCCCGCAAGCGGGGAGAAGGCCGAGACGGCCACCGCGTGGGCCTCCCTCTCCCCGCTCGCGGGGAGAGGGTAGGGTGAGGGGCTACGCCACAAACTCGGCATTTCTGGCCAAAAAAGGGGATGAATTCCAAAAATTCCCCAACAAAATCAACAAAACAAAGTTTTTTCATCCCCGCCCATTTTCCCTGTTTTACCCTAGTCCCCGTCCCGCCCTCGGATACACCTGACGATGCGATGTCAGGCGAGGCGGGGCCGGCGCCGGGGGCGAGTACTCTCGCAGGTGCAGATCCCCGGCCCGCTGCAACGGTCTCCCTCCGGACGTGGGGCTGGTAACGAAGGTGACGAGGTCGGATGCCTCTTCACCGGATACCCCGATCGGAAGGACGTGCCTCAGAGGCACACAGACAAGGCGCCCACGCCGTCGCAAACATCCAGTCGGCGGGGCGGATAAAACGGCGGGGATGAGCGCCGGGCCGCAAATGGCCAGACGATCATCCCCCGGGCGAGGGTCCCGGTCGGTATGGTGCACCATCCGCCGGGAACCTCCCGGGCCACCGGCCAGGCTGAAGCGTCATCTTGTATGACGTGGCAGCCGGACCCGCGCCCGGTCATCCTCGGGCCTGACCCAAGGACCGTCGCCGCCTTGCCAGAGAGACGCATGCAGCGGGAAGAAACGCCGAACGAGGCGCCGGAAGGAGCCACATTAAACTACTTAGACAGGTTGCTTCTGGCGCCTCGTCCGAGACAAGCATTGATCACCCGGAGGACGACGAGTCCGACCGGCGGCGAAGCTTGGGGTTTTTGACAATTGGTTTTCCCCTCACCCTGAGCTGCCGGGCGAGCCCGGCCTCGAAGGGCGAGGCCACAGATACAACAAGAAAGAGCGATGCTTCGAGGCCTGCGCTTCACGCAGGCACCTCAGCATGAGGGAGCCGAAGCACCAGCAGGGTTCTATCTCCCCCCTTGTGGGGGAGAACGGAAAATCGAAGGCTTAGGCGAGCGCAAGCCGCCTAAACTTCAGATTTTCCAAGAGAGGGGCACAGTTCCATTAGCGCATGGCCTCACCAAGCCCCCCCTCTGGCGAAATCTGAGGTTTGGCCCTGATCCGGGCCAATTTCTCTCACAGCCTTCGCGCGGCGTCGCGCTCAGGCCTCCGTTCGCTGAAATCGATTCACTGCATCGATTTCTGGCCTTCGGCCACCGCTCCGCAGTCTCCCCCACCAAGGGGGAGATATCCACCCTCACATCCCCTCGCCCGGTTTCCAGGCCCTCGGGGCCGCCCCGCGCTCGACCAGATAAAACCCGTCAGCCGCCACCGTCTGCCAATCCCCAACCTCGCCATCCGGCCAAAGCACGCGGATCTCGGTTTCTGCCTGTTCGCCCAGACCAAAGTGATGCCAGCCGGTCTTGCCGCTGACATGGCCGCCGCCGATGGTGAGCTCGCGGCGCTGCACAACATCGCCGGTTTTCACCTCGATCCAGGCGCCGCCCGCGTCGCGGTTCGGACCGTCCTGGCGCAGCGCCAGTTGCAGGAAGCGGCCAGCGCCTTCCGTCGTGTTGCGCCAGATCTCCACCGGAGACCCCTGGTTGACGACGAGGAGGTCGACCAATCCGTCGAGATTGAAGTCGGCGAGTGCGCCGCCCCGGCCCTTGGCCATCGAGGCGATGCCGGCCTTGTCGCCCATTTCGATGAATTTGCCGTCCTCGCCCTGGACGAGCAGGTTGTTGGGGTCCTTTTCGGCAAAGTCCGGCATCTCCGCGACATTGCCCTTGGCAACGAAAAGGTCAGCGCGGCCGTCATTGTTGACATCCTCGAATTCCGTGTGCCAGGCGGTCGAAGGGCGGATCTCGCCACGGGTATAGGGCCGGTGGGCCGTGGCACCCTTGGCGAAGGCGACATCGACATAAGAGGGCTTCGGCTTGCCGTCCGCGGGAATTTCGCCAAGCTTTTGCAGCTTGTTGTCGGCCATGCTGGTCAGGAAATATTCCGGATAGCCGTCGAAATCGAGGTCATGGGAAGCGATGCCCATGCCCCAGATGCGCAGGTATTTCCAGCCTTCCTCCTGGGTGTAGAGCCGTGGTGCCTTGCCCGGCGCGACATGCCACATCTGCTCCTGGCCGCCCTTGTAATATTCGCGGTCGTTGGAGACGCGCAGCGAGGGCGTGCCGGAGCGGTTCCAGTCGGTGAAGAGGATCGACAGCGGGCAATAGGAGGGATTGAGCGGTAGCGGCGGGGCGAAGCGACGCTCGGTGGCGGACAAGGGGCGATGCAGCCAGTTGTCGGTGCAGGAGCCCCAGGGCTCGAAGTCTTCGAAGCGGTCGATATAGTTGCCGATAGCGAGCGTCGGCCAGGAGTTGCCGCGCTCCCAGGTGGCGGAAAAGGCCGTCGACCAGGCGTCGCCGCCGTCAAATCCCCAGGCCTCGTTGGCGCGCTCGAAACGGCATTCGCCAAGGCCGCGCATCACGACGTTCTCACCGGAGCGCAGCAGTACGACGTCCTGCAGCCCGTCGCCATCGACATCCAGCGGATAGGCGCCGATCACCTTGTCGAGTTCGAGGCCGGACACCTGTTCGTCGAACTTGAGGGGGCCGCCAGCCTCGCTTCGGTTGAGGTAGAATTTCGCCTTGTCCTCGCCGCCAGCCAGCACGAGATCGGGGAAGCCATCGGCATTGCAGTCGAAGCTGCCGGCGCCGCCGCCGACCATGAATTCCCAGTCGCCGCGATAGGTGCTGGTGATGCCGCTGGAGGCGGTTTCGTCGGTGAAGCGGGGAACGACGGGGCCGCCATTGGCAAGCGCTGTGCCGGCTTGCAGCGCGGCGAACAGGGCGGCCGCAAGGGCGGTTCGGCGATGGTAAGAGGGGATGGCTTCGGCCGTCATCCGCGCGTCCTCAGGGCGACCGCCTTTTCGCCGATGCAGCGCCCCTGATCGAGGCCACGATCGATCGCGGCGCGGAAATGAATGCCGCCATAGAGGCGCGAAATGCCGGCTTCTTCTGCCGCGTCCCAGAAGCTCTTGAAGCTGCGGTTCGGCAGCTTGTCCTTTTCATGGGTGTTGTCGGTAAAGGCGAAGTTCTCGCCGAAAAAGGCGGTTAGCACGGTCGCTGCCGCACCGGATTGGGTGGAATGGCCGGAGGGATATTCCGGGAAGGGCGGCGTGATGAGGATCGGCTCCCATTTCGGGTCGATGACACGCTTGATATAGGTGACCGGGCGGAGCAGGTCGTATTCGAATTTCGAATGCCAGCAGCCGATGAAGGCGTCGGCGAGCGAAATCCCGAGCCGGGCAAGCAAATCGGCGTGCTCCGCAGCACTTGCATCCTGCTCGTCGAGGACCTTCAGCGCAATCACGATCCAGTGGCCGGGCGGGGTGGGCGACAGCATCGGATCATCCGACCAGAAGCGGGCGATGGCGCGCTGCTCATCGGTCACGGTGTTTACCGCCTCATAGACCTCCATCGCCTCTTTGTAAAAGTCGGAATCCTTGTCCTCGCTGTAGACGGGCGGCGCCGGCAGCGGGCAGGCATTACCGGTCTGCAGGGCGAAGGGACGGTTCTCGCCCCACTGGGGAAGAAGGGGCATTTGCTGCTGATTGATCAGACTGGTCGGCACCCAGCTGTCCTTCTTGCTCCCGAGCGCGAATTCCAGGGGAAAGCCCATGTTCTCGACCTTGGCGCCGCCGTCGTCCAGCGACCAGGTAAGGATATGCGCCGTTATGCTCTCGCCATAGGCCTGGCTGCGGGCGACGAGATCGGGGGCAAGTCCGGCGGACACTTCGGACGAGAGCTTTTCGGTCATGCGCTTCAGGGCGCGCTGACCGGTCGGACCGGTATTGCCGAAGAATTCGCGTGCGGCTGATGACAGGGCTGCCTGCATGACGACCGCCTCATCATAGGCGATACCGACCTCGCGCTGAGGTACTGGAGTGAGGCCGTTCAACTGACCGGCAAGCGAGGTCATGGTCGTGTCGCCGGCCGCCAGCGCCTCATAGGCGGTGACCCCGAGATAGGCGAAGGCGCGGCTTGCCACGGGGGGCGAATAGGTCGGCGTATGACGGACGAGTTCGAGGATCAGGCGATACCAGTCGCGCATGACCATGTCGGCGCCCACAGGGGATGCCTGGGCCGGCTGGAAGGCCAACCCGATGATGATGAAGCAGAGCGCAACCAAGCGCTTGACCACTGCCTTCATGTCCCCCTCCCACAGGTTTCTGAAGCGAACTCAATCGATTGAAGTTCGATTAAGCACGGGGGCGGATGGCTCGCAAGAGGGAGGCGAATGACGCGGGATCAAATCCAGCCGATGGCGCGGCCGGCAAGGCTCAAGGCAAAGACCGCGAGGCAGCTTGCGGCGACCCGCCCGAACAGTAGGGGGCTCGTGGTGGCCAGCCGCCGCAGCATGGCGGCGCCGGCGCTCAGCCAGCAGGTGGCGACGATGACGACGAGCAGGGAGAACACGGCGAGATAGGGGAGCGGCCGGAACAGTGCTTCCAGCGAGCCCGTTCCGGCGGCGGGAACGAGGGCGAGCCCGATGATCAAGGCCTTGGGGTTGAGCACCGTGGTGGCGTAGACGGCAGCCGCCGTCGTTCCACCCTGCGCATTGGCCGAGGGCGGACGCATCCAGAGCCGGGCGGCGAGCAGCAAGACCCAGAGGGTCGAGGCGAGCTTGATGCCAAGGGCTGCAGCCGGCTGATCAATGAGCAGTGGCGCGGCCAAGAAGACAAGCGGAACGATGGCCGTGAGATAGCCGGCGCATTCGGCACCGATCAGCGGCAGCGAGGCCTTGATGCCGCGCGTGGCGCCTGAAACGGCAAGTAGGGTATTCGTCGGCCCCGGTGTCAGCAGAAGGAGCAGGACGGCAAAGGCAAAGGTGGACAGGGACAAAGCAGAACTCCGATCAGTGAGGTCGGAGATAGCAGGTCGGATGCTGCGGCGGCTTGATGTCGGTCAAACCCGGCGAAGGGAGCCGCGTGACACGGGAGATGCGCTTAAGACGGGCGGATCTGCCGGGCCCAGGCACGGGCGAGCGCCAGCCCGGCTTCATCGGAGAGCTGCCCGTCGGTGGGTTCGAGCTCTCCGTGACGGGATAGCCAGCCGGGTTCCTTGCGTTCGATGACCTCTGGGAAATGCGTCATCCAGTTGCGCACGACGTCTCGATTGGCCTCGAAATGGAACTGGAAGCCATAAGCAGCGCGGCCGATGCGGAAGGCCTGATGGCGGGCCGCTTCGTTTTCCGCGAGATGAAGAGAGCCTTGCGGTAGGGTGAAGGTGTCGTCGTGCCACTGGAAGGAGAGGAAACGGTCGGGCATGGCAGAGAGCACCGGATCCTCTTTGCCGGCCTCGGTGCGGCCGATGCTGCGCCAACCGAATTCCGGGGCGGCGCCGATCAGGTTATCACCGCCATAGGCGCGGGCGAGCAACTGGCTGCCAAGACAGATGCCGAGCACGGCTTTGTCGCTGTCGCCGAAGCGGCGCATCAGGCTTGCGAGCGCCGGCAGATAAGGATGCTTTTCGTCGTCGCGGGCATTTTGCTCGCCGCCGAAGACAACGAGGGCGTCATGCGCGCCAAACTCCGGGAGAGGTTCACCCGCATAGGCGCGGATCGTGATGATCTCTGCTCCGGCTTCGGCCAGGGCGATGCCGACCTGACCGGCTTCGGTGACTTTGGTATTCTCGACGATGGCAACGCGCATGGGGAATCGGATCTCGTGGGCTGTTGCTTCAGAGAAAGCATGCGCCTGCGATCACGGCAAGACGGGAGGGCGGCGCTTGAAGCCCCCTCCCCCAGGCTTCAGAAGGTTCTCTTCAGGCGCGCATCAACCGACTGGCTGTTGCCGCCGCGAATCACGAAGAAGAAGGTGATCGCCGCCCAGAGCAGTGATTTTTCAGCCCCGGAGAAACCCTGATCCAGCTGGATCCAGTGGAAATAGACCGTGACCAGCAGGACGATCGTGGCTGCAAAGGCCGCCGGGCGGGTGAGGAGACCGATTGCGAGCAGGATGCCGCCGAAGAATTCGGTGATCGCCAGGAGCGGCGACCAGAAGACGCCAGGATAGAAGCCGAGGCCTTCGACCATCTGGACGGCGCCGAAGGGATCGACGATCTTGCCGGCGCCATGGATGACCAGGAAGCCACCGGCCACCAGACGCAGAAGGGTTTCGACCCCTTCGTGACCGGAACGATAGACGGGGGCAAGGGCGGGAACGAAAAGACGGTTCGGTTCAATGGACATGAACAAACTCCAAAATGACAATAACCTGCGCCTCATGGCCGAAGCTTCGGCGCGTGGCAATTGGACGCACGAGGAAAAGTTGATTAGACGGGTTAACTTATCCGTGAAGTGAGGATGTATTGATGGAAAAACCCCGGATTTCGATCACCTACTGCACCCAATGCAACTGGCTTCTGCGGTCAGGCTGGATGGCGCAGGAACTGCTGCACACCTTTGCTGACGATCTGGGCGAAGTGGCACTTATCCCTGGCACGGGCGGGATTTTCGAGATCAAGCTGAACGACGACCTGATCTGGGAACGCAAGCGTGATGGCGGTTTTCCAGGCCCGAAGGAGCTGAAGCAGAAGGTGCGGGATGCCATCGATCCCGAGCGTGATCTCGGCCATGTCGATCGTGGGAGCCGCAACGAAGGGCTCGACACATAGTGAACGAGTTCCGTCGCCACCAGTCGCGGCTTACTCGCTCGCAGCCGACAGCCTGTGCAACTCCACATATTGTAGATACCTAGCTTTGTTAGCCAGATCGGCCTCGCTAACAACGAGGTCCTCCAGCGCGCCGGTTTTTGCTGCTACTGCTTCCCTCAGAACAACTAAGAGCCCCTTTAAGACCTGCTCTAGAGCACGCCCATTTTCCAGAAAAGAAGTTAGAAACGCGACGCCATTGGTGCTTTCCGCATCACCGAATGCAGTGTGGAACTGGCGGAAATAGTTATGAACGAGAAGATTCCGATCGGAGACAAAGTTCTCGAAATCCGGAGAAGCTAACAGCAAACGTCCAGTGAACTTGTTGAGGTCCCCTAAAGTCGCCCTCATTGATTTAAAGTCACCTCTGAGGAACTGCTCTGCGGTCAAACCCTTAAATTTTCCGCTCCGGTTGAATTCCGGCTGATCGTTCAGATGGGCTATAATGCCGTAAAGCGCAAATTCAATCTTCTGCGCCTGATACACCGCACAACCAAGCAAAGTGTACTCAGTGCCATCAAGATTGGTAGTCATCTGAAACCCCGTTCTCAATAGAAGGGCGATTGGCAGACCTTGTAGTAGCCGCTCGACGAGAGGAACTGGTTGGTGCGGGGATTGTAGGAACGGTAGCGGTTCAGGCACCAGTCGACATGCCGCTCCCAGGACCGACGCGGCGGACGGTAACCCGGATCCTCGTAAACCGGCGGGCGCGGGCGCGGACGGTAGCCGGGTTCGACATAGACAGGCGGACGCGGCCGTGGGCGATAGACCGGCGGTTCGTCATAGACGGATGGCGGATAGTATTCCGGTGGCAGAGGGCGTGGACGGCGCGGCGGCGGGCGGTCCCAGGTCTCGTAGCAACCGGAGAAGTCGCAGACGAGATCGATCTTTTCCACATCGGAACTCTGTTGCGAAACCGGTGGCGTCGGCTTCGTCATCGCAGCCTCCGCCACGGAGGTGAAAAGCTGGGCACCGGCAAGCGCCACGGCCACAAAAGCGGATCGAATCGTCATATGGTCATCCCGTCGTTTATCCCGGCGGCGGGCAAACCGCCTTGCCGACCGAAAGATAGAGCGTTTCGATCACGGCTTTTTCACGACAGCGTTATCCGTGGCAAACTGTACAAAAGGCTTGTGTCTCAACGCATCTGCGAATCCGCTTCCGGCTTTTCCCGCCAATCCGGCAGACGCCTTCATCGCCCCGACATGAAAACTTCAAAAAGCCGGTTGACAGGTCGGAGCAGTCCCTTTACACGGCTCCTCGTCGCCCAGATGGCGGAATTGGTAGACGCGCCAGCTTCAGGTGCTGGTACTCGAAAGGGTGTGGAGGTTCGAGTCCTCTTCTGGGCACCAAATTCCGATTTGAGATCAGCAGCTTATGCGAACCTCAAACACTTTGAAAAGCCCGGCTTGCCGGGCTTTTTTCTTGTCTGAAATTTCAGTTTCCGGTGCTGTCGCACTGTCGTTTCCAGCGCGATTTTTCACGCATTCCCGAGCACCCCAAGACCGCCACAAGGACAGACCATGGACGAGACCGTCGCCATCGAAAGCCGCAGCGAATTCGCCCTTTGGGCGATCGAACGTGCCAAGGAAATTGTCGCCCAGGAGGGCACGGCGCTGGCGCTTGCGGCGCGCGATATGGACGAGGAAGGGTTGCGCGAGGCCGGCCACAAGCTCGGCGGCGCGATCAGCGAAGCGCTGATCGAAGTGTTCGACGGTTTGCTCGGTCAGGACGATCAGGGTTGATCGCCCCGGAGCGGGATATCAGTCGATAACCCTTGGGTTGACGCCGGGATACCACATGCGGCCGGACCGCGGCGGCTCGGTGCCTTCATAGACAATGCCGTTCTTTTCGCAGCGGTAGACCGTGTAGGGCAGACTGTCGCGCAGATCACGGCGACCGAAGTGATGGCGGTTAGGGACAACCGTCCGCGTTTCACAACTGACGTTTTCACCGAACTGGTTCACCGGATCCTGCGGCTTGACACCCGGCAGGTCCTTGAAGCTTTCCTGGCCGGCCCTGCCCCAGGCGATGCCTTCGGAGGCTGAGGCGGGGGCGACCGCTGCGAAGACGGCCAGCGATGCCAGCACCAGAGCCGTGCTGATCTTGGTGGAAGTCTTGTTCTCTTGGCAGACCGGCAGCATGGGCAATCTTCTCGTCAGCTCTAATGGTGCCGATATAAGCGCTCGCCACGGCTGCACCAAGACCGGGATCATCACGTTTCGGCGACGGGGCGGCGGTAGCCGGTTGGGGTGCCGTAGAGCCAGCCGATCCGCTCGATGGCGGCTTCGAGCGTTTCACGCGCCACGGACATGGTGTTGCCGTTGGCGTGGATCATGGTTGTTTCGTTTTCCATGATCGCGACATGGCCCTTCCAGAAGACGAGGTCGCCGCGCCTGAGCTCGGCACGCTCCACGGGCACGCCGAGGCCCGATGCCTGCATGTCGCTATCGCGCGGGGCTTCCTGCCCGGCCATGCGCATGGCCAGCTGCACAAGGCCCGAGCAATCAATACCGAAGCCGGATTTGCCACCCCAGAGATAGGGGGTCTCAAGGAATAGTCCGGCGACAGTGACGTAATCCGGCACGGGCGGGTCCGAGATCGGGCTCAGGTGGCGGGCGACGAGAGCACCTCCATCTGATAGCAGCAGGTAGCGGGTTCCACGGGTTTCCGCCTCGCCCACGATTGTTAGCCGGCTTCCCATCGACAAGGCCATGCGCGTGGGGAAGCGCAGGTCGGGGCCCGAATAGACGAAGGTGCGCGGCACGGTGACGACATGGGTGGTCGCAGCGACCGGGCCAAGCGCTTCTTCTGGCAGGTAGCCGACGTAACCATCGTCCACCGCCTGCACCCAGGCCCAGCCCCTGTTGCGTTCGAAGACGTGGACCTCTTCACCCATCAGGAGTTCGGTATCGATGCCGACATTCAGGTCCGGTTTTGGGCGAAGCGCCACCACCGGCCGGGTGACCATGGCGGGTTCCGGCGCGACGAAACGTTCGGCCTCGACTTGGCCCTTCAGGGCGATGTCGGCGAGATCAGAACGGAATGCGTTGAGGCGCCGGTCGAGCATGATTTCAGTCTCCGTCAGCCGAGCGTGCGGCCCCGGGCGATGATGTTATCGCCGAATTTTTCGAGAAAGAGCGCACCGCCGACGGTGCGCTTGACGATGACGCTGCGGCGGTCGAGCTCGTCCCTGATACGGTCAACGAGACCCATCTCTCCCAGCGTGTCGAGGGCGCGGGTGATGACGGGCTTGGTGACATTGAGGGTTGCGGCAAGGCCGCGCACTGTATGGGGCGGCGGCACAAGATAGATCTCGAGCAGGACGGCGAGCTGACGCATGGTGAGGTCGTGGCCGTCTTTCTGGACCTGATCCAGGGTCACCCTGTGCCACAGGCAAAGCGCCTGGGTTGCCGTCATTTCGAGGCCCATGGCCCCTCCCCCTCGTTCTGATCCGGGCCAGCAGCCCCTCGCGAGTATCATTCCGGCAAAGGAACGATCTGGCAAGGGGCTGGTGGATTTAGGCTCAGTCGGCGCCGGACTGCAGGTAGCGGTAAAGGGCGCGGATCGCCTGCGCCTCGCCGCCGACGGGCGAATGGGCGCGCTCCGTCGGCGACCAGCCGAAGATGTCGAAATGCGCCCAGCGACGGCCCGGCGAGACGAAGCGTTTGAGGAACAGGGCGGCCGTGATCGCGCCCGCCATGCCGCCGGAGGGGGCGTTGGTCACATCCGCGATCTGGGCCTTCAACATGCGCTCGTAGCCCTTGTAGAGCGGCATGCGCCAGAGCGGATCGTCGACCTCAAGGCTGGCATCGGCGATCTGGTCGGCGAGCTCCTCGTCGTCGGTGAAAAAGGGCGGAAGGTCGGGCCCGAGGGCCACGCGTGCGGCCCCCGTCAGCGTCGCCATGTCGATGATCAGATCGGGCTCGTCGGCATCGGCGTAGGTCAGCGCATCGGCGAGGATCAGGCGGCCTTCGGCATCGGTGTTGTCGATCTGGACAGTCAGACCCTTGCGGCTCTTGTAGACATCACCCGGGCGGAAGGCGTTGCCGGCGATGGCGTTTTCGACGGCGGGGATGATGACGCGCAGATCGACCTTGAGCTTGGCATCCATGATCATCAGGGCAAGGCCGAGCACATTGGCGGCGCCACCCATGTCCTTTTTCATCAGAAGCATCGAGGACGCCGGCTTGATGTCGAGGCCGCCGGTGTCGAAGCTCACGCCCTTGCCGACGAGGGTGATCTTACGGTGGCCCTTCTTGCCCCAGCGCATCTCGATCAAGCGGGGGGCGACCGTGGAGGCGCGGCCGACGGCATGGACGAGCGGGAAGTTCTTCTCGACGAGTTCGTCGCCGATGATGACGGAGACTTCGGCCTTGTAGTGTTCGGCGAGGCGACGGACTGCGGCCTCGATATCGGCCGGGCTCATGTCGTTCGCCGGGGTATTGATCAAATCACGGGCGAGATAGACGCCCGCCAACTGGCGCTTGATGTCGGCGGCATCGGCATCCTGCGGGATCAAAAGGCGCGGTTCGGTGACCCGTTCAGAGCGATAGCGGTCGAAGCTGTAGGCGCCGAGACCGTAGCCGAGCAGAAGGCGATTGGCCGTGAGCGGAGCCGTTTCGATGTGCCATTCGCCGGCCGGCAGCGCGCGGGCGAGCTTGCCGGTCAGATAGGGATTTTCAGAAGGGTTGGCGCCGAGCCCGAACAGCGCGCCGCCAACATGCCCGTCGGCCGTAGGAATGAGCAGTACCGATCCCGCCTCGGCCTTGAAGCCCGCCTTCTTCGCCCAATCGAGGGCGAGTGGTTCAAGCGTGCCGGTCTCGACATGGGCCGGGGTGACGGCGAAGACCGGGAGCGTCTTGCCGCCCTTGGTGCTGAACGGGGACGGTCTTTCAATGTATTGGAACGGGGCCATGGGGAGACGCTTTCTGGAGATCCGGCTGAAGAATCGATGGGGAGCTCGATTAACACTCCGTTAGGGTTAACAGATTATTGCTTGAGTGGAGATTGCGCCGCCCGGACGAGGTGCGGCGGCGGGGACTAGCTAACTCGGGACGATCACCATGCGCATGCGAATTCCAGGCTCGGCAAACCATCTGCGGATCGTGGCCATGACAGGTCTGGTGATGGCGGCCATGACGCTCACCGGCTGCGGCTCGGCAAAGAAGGAGCTGACAACCGGTTCGATCCCCAAGGCAAGCCAGCAACTCGATTCGCTCAGCGGCCCTCAGCTGAGCCGCGCCGTGGAGGGTATCGGCCAGGCCTATGACCGCAACCCGAAGGACCGGAATATCGGTCTCTCCTATGCCAATGGTCTGATGATGACCGGCCGCAACACGCAGGCGCTCGCCGTCATGCAGCAGGTGGCGATTGCTCATCCAAACGATCGTGAGGTGCTCTCCTCGCTTGGCAAGGCGCAGGCTGCGGCGGGACAGCTCGAAAAGGCGCTCGGCACCATCCAAAGGGCCCAGACGCCCGACCGGCCCGACTGGCGGCTCTACTCGGCGGAGGGGGCAGTGCTCGACCAGCTCGGCCGCTCCAGCGAAGCGCGCTCGCGTTACCGCATGGCGCTGCAGATGCAGCCGAACGATCCAAGCGTCTTGTCGAACATGGGCATGTCCTTCGTGCTTTCCGGCGACCTGAAGACGGCCGAGGACTATCTGCGTCAGGCATCGCAGCAGCCTCGTGCCGACAGCCGGGTTCGCCAGAACCTCGCGCTGGTGGTCGGCCTGCAGGGCCGATTCCAGGAGGCAGAACAGCTGGCGGCGCAGGAACTTGATCCGCAGCAGGCGGCGGCCAATCTGCAATATCTGCGCGGCATGCTCGCCCAGCAAAATTCTTGGAAGCAGCTTTCCAGCCAGGACATGCCGAAAAAGAAGAGCTGAGGCTTCAGTCGGGAAAAATCAGACTTGAACGGCCGCTGGTGAGATCGCGCACCAGGCGGATCGCCTGATTCTCATCGCCCTGCCTCAGTGTGACCGTGAGATCGACACCGTCTGCCGTGAAGCTTTCGATGAAGGTGAGGTGCGGGATTGCGGCGAGCCGTGACTTCACGAGAGCGAGGTCCGAGAAGTTCACCGATGATTCGCCTGTTATCATCGGGATGATCTCGCGTTGTTCGGCGGCCCGCAGCATCTGGGCTGCCGTTCCGCCATAGGCACGCATGAGCCCGCCACTGCCGAGCAGGATGCCGCCGAAGAAGCGGGTCACGACCACGACGACACCATCGAGATCCTGACCATCGATGGCCTGGAGGATCGGCTTGCCGGCCGTGCCCGAGGGCTCGCCGTCATCGGAGAAACGATAGGCCTGACCGATACGCCAGGCCCAGCAATTGTGATTGGCTGCGGGATCGGAGACCGAGGCGAGGAAGGCTTTCGCTTCCTCCTCGCTGGCGATGGGTGCTGCCTGCGCGATGAAGCGGCTTTTCTTGATGTCCTGAACGAACTCAACCGGCGCGACGAGGGTGAAGGGCATGGCCTCGAACCTTAGCCGTCCGCATCGTGGGCGGCGAGCCATTCGGCAAGCGCTGCGATCACGGAGAGGCGCAAGGCAGCTTTCATGGCCAGTGCACGGGTGAGCGAGGCGTCGCGGCTGGAGAAGCCGAGTTCGGCCATGACACCGGAGGGCGAGAGTTTTCGAGCGCGCATGACGGCTTCGACCCTCTCGATCGTCGACGGCAGCAGATAACGGCCATTGGCGATGAGGGCTGCGGCATCGTCCGGAATCGGTTCGGCACCGGACGGATCGGGGGCGGCCGATGCGCGGGCCCGCACTTCTGCCGAGACCAGATCCAGAAAGGCCTGGCGATCCTCAGGACCTGCTGCTGTCCATGCCTTCAGGAGCTTCTTCAGGGGACTGGGCTTCTCTTTCTTCGACATGACCGGCTTTCTGTTCGTCCCCGTCCATAGCCCGAGCGGAGACATGGTGCGAGAAAAAAACTTAAGGGCCCGCATCTTCCGGCAAGGGGCCAAATTCGGCTTTGGCAACAGCGGCATCGGGGGCGAAATCGCCCTTTTCGGACCCTTCGTGCATTAGAAAATTCTGGCGGACGGAAAGCGGTCGTTAACCTTTATTTTCTACTCAGATAGCTCAGTTTTCGTGTTCTTGTATCCCGCCAGCGTTCAGGTTTCCGATGCACCCTCCCCGTTCAAATTCCGCGTATCAGCTCAATCAGTTAGGGGACGACAAGGGTGAAGGTGCCGATCAGTCGGCGGCCGACCAGATCGAAGGACGCGAGGAAACGCCCGTGTGGCAGAAGGCCTTCGTGCTGGGCCCCAATGTGCGCTTCACCCGCACGCCCGATCGCGTGCCAGGCAAGGCCGAGCCAACGCCTGCGCCCGCCGCTCAGCCGGGCGCGCCGCCTACACGGACGGTTGCGCAACAGCCGGCGGCGCCGCAGGCACCGACACGGCAGGCCTATCAGCCGACACGTCAACCCGTAGCCCCTGCCCCGACAAAACCTGCCTCGTCCACCACGAGCAGCGTCCCCTATGCCGGGTTGCCGCGCACGGGTGCGCCCGCTGCTGCACCAAAGCCCGAAGTGCCGCGTATGCCGGCATCCGTGACCTTGCCGCAGCCGCCAGACGCGGTGGGCGCCCGCGCGCTCACCTACAAGCTCCGCCGGGAACTGGCTCGGCAACAGGCCGAACAAGCCGCCTGGGAAGCTTCGATGGCCGACGGCGCTTCGCCACACGAGATCGGCCCTGCCCCGCAGCCTTTGCAGCCGGCACCGCTGGTTCAAGGCATGCGCAGCGTGCTTGCTAGCACCCAGGCCGCGAGCGTCGGGACAAGCGCTCGACCCACCAACGAGGCCCATGTGCCGCCGCATCTGCAGCGGTCGCTCGCCCAGCAGGCAGCGCCTGCGGCGCGTGCGCCCATGGTGCGCAATGCGTTTCTGCGAACACCGCCGACAGCGGCTGCACCTCAGCCGGTTGCGGCTCCTGTCGTTGCTCCGCCATCCGTCCGGCCTCTTGCCACGGCTCCAGCCGTCACGGGGTCCATGACATCCGGTTTTGTCGCATGGGCGCAGATGACCCCACCGACGCAGCCCGAGACAGTGATGGCGGTCGCGCCAGAAGCGCAGACTGAACGTCTGCCGATCGCAGCGCTGTTGTCGGACCACATCTTCTTCGAGGCGATGATCGCGCCGGTGGACGCTCCATTGGAGATCGAAATGGCGCGTCCGGCGATCGCGCAACCTGTCTCACAGGCCAGCAATCAGGCAGCGCCGCAGAAGGCGCAACAGATTGCGCCACAGCCGGTTGCGACCGCTGCAATGCCGGCAGCTCAGTCCGTTTCCCCCGTTCGCGCCGAAGTCGTGCGCTATCGCCCGGAAGGGGTTTCCGCCGCACAGCCGCTCCCCAGCGCAATGCGCAAGCCGGTCTTTGAGGCAACCCCGGGCTCGGTCGTCGCGCTCTATCGGGAAATCGCATATCGCGAGGTTTCAGCGCCGTCCTACGCGTTGCAGCAGGCGCAGGCAGCCGCGAGCGAAACCGTTGCCCCACTTGAGGCCGTTTCTCCGGCGCCGCCTCAGGCGAACCATTCGTCGATTGCTCCCATGTCTGCCGCCCTGCCACGCCAGCCGCTCTTCAAGGCGCAGGAAGCTCTCGGCGAAGGCGAATATGAGTTGCCATATATCGACTTCCTGCAGATGCCGCCGATCCAGACGGGTGTCACGATGACGGCGGAGGCGCTGGAACAAAGCGCCGGTCTTCTGGAAAGCGTGCTCGAGGATTTCGGCATCAAGGGCGAAGTGATCGACGTGCGCCCCGGCCCCGTCGTGACGCTTTACGAATTCGAACCGGCCCCGGGGGTCAAGTCCTCGCGCGTCATCGGTCTTTCTGACGATATAGCCCGCTCTATGTCGGCGCTGTCGGCGCGTGTCGCCGTCGTCCCCGGCCGCAACGTCATCGGCATCGAGCTGCCGAACCCGGTGCGCGAGACAGTCTATCTGCGCGAACTGATCGAGACGCCCGATTATGCCGAGACGCGCTACAAGCTGCCGGTTTGTCTGGGCAAGACCATCGGTGGCGAGCCTGTGATCGCGGAACTCGCGAAGATGCCGCATCTGCTCGTGGCCGGCACCACCGGTTCGGGCAAGTCGGTTGCGATCAACACTATGATCCTGTCGCTGCTCTATCGGTTCCGGCCGGACGAGTGCCGCTTGATTATGGTCGATCCGAAGATGCTCGAGCTTTCCGTCTATGATGGCATTCCGCATCTCTTGACCCCCGTCGTTACCGACCCGAAGAAGGCCGTGATGGCCTTGAAATGGGCGGTGCGCGAGATGGAGGACCGCTATCGCAAGATGAGCCGCCTCGGTGTGCGCAATATCGACGGCTACAATGCCCGGGCAGCCCAGGCGCGCGAGAAGGGCGAGACGATCACTGTTTCCGTGCAGACCGGCTTTGACCGGCAGAGCGGCGAGATCGTCTACGAGGAGCAGGAACTCGACCTTTCGCCCATGCCGTATATCGTCGTCGTGGTCGACGAGATGGCCGACCTGATGATGGTGGCCGGCAAGGAGATCGAAGGTGCGATCCAGCGGCTGGCGCAGATGGCGCGTGCGGCCGGCATCCATCTGATCATGGCGACCCAGCGTCCCTCCGTCGATGTCATCACCGGCACGATCAAGGCGAACTTCCCGACCCGTGTCTCCTTCCAGGTGACCTCGAAGATCGACAGCCGCACCATTCTGGGTGAACCTGGCGCCGAACACCTGCTCGGCCAGGGCGACATGCTGCACATGGTCGGCGGTGGCCGCATTGCCCGCGTACATGGCCCCTTCGTTTCCGACGAAGAAGTCGAGAAGGTTGTCGCGCATCTGAAGATGCAGGGGCGTCCGGATTATCTGGGCACCGTCACCGAGGATGCCGACGAAGTCGAGGAAGAGCCGGAAGAAGATACGGCCGTCTTCGACAAGGGCGCCATGGCCGAAGAGGACGGTAACGATCTCTACGACAAGGCGGTCAAGGTGGTGCTGCGCGACAAGAAGTGCTCGACCTCCTACATCCAGCGCCGCCTCTCGATCGGCTACAACAAGGCCGCTTCGCTGGTGGAGCGCATGGAGCAGGAGGGCATCGTTGGTGCCGCCAATCATGTCGGCAAGCGGGCGATCATCGTCGGCGGACGAGAGGTGAATACCGAAGGCGACTTCGAAGGCTAACAATCCGTCAAAGGGTCCAGAGATAGGGCCGCCAACTATTTGTCATTGAGGCACGCCCTGCCAGGCGTGCCTTTTCCTTGACCGAGCCCGAATCTCGACCACCGGGAACCCTTCCGCAGGCTCACGGTTCGAAGGCGGTCAGATCAAGGAGGCATAACCAATGGCAGAAGACAGACGTTCGCTTTTCGTGACAGGCCTGCGCAATGCGCACGCGATGGAAAACCAGGCAATCTCGATCATCAAGCCACAGCTTTCCCGGATCGAGAATTATCCTCAGGTAGCAAGGCGGCTTGAGCAGCATCTGCAGGAGACGGAAGCGCAGTTGAAGCGGCTCGAAGACATTCTCGCCAGTCTCGACGAGGATCACTCAACCATCAAGGACTGGATGCTCTCGGCGGGCGGCAGCATGGCCGCGCTTAGCCACGCCATGGCAGGCGACGAGATCCTGAAGAATTCCTTCGCCAACCAGGCTTTCGAGAATTACGAGATCGCCGCCTATAATTCGCTCATGGTCATGGCGGAGATGGGTGGCTTCCAGGGCGCGACCAACGGCCTGCAGCAGAACCTCGCGGAAGAAGAGGGTATGGCCCAGTGGCTGCGCGATAATCTGCGTGAGGTAACATTGGAATTCGTCTCGCGCCAAGAGGCTGGGGAAAGTGCGAAGGCCTGAACCCGTCGACTCCGAAAACGACAACGGCGGAAGCGTGCTCAACTCGCTTCCGCCGGTTTAAAAGAGATCAGCCGTGCGCCGATCAAATCTGCACGGGTCTGATCGTGTCTACGCCGATCTCGCCCTCGATGAGGCCGCGGGTGAGACCCTGCTGATCCCGCGCGATCTCGATGACCGTATAGAGTTTTTCCGAACGAAAGGCGCTTGCCATGCCGGTCGTGACGTCCTCGGCTGGCTTGGCGTCGATCTCCATATAATCCAGCTCCTGCGAGGCCGCGACGAGGCGGGCATCGCCCGTTGACCGGGCAGCCACAGTCACGACCCCATGGCTGGGGGCATTGTCCCAACGCGGATCGTCCGGCGCGGCGATGGGTTCCAGTCGGTAGATGTTGAGCAGTTCGCCATGCAGCGACATTCCATGTTCTGCAGCGGCTGCGTCCGACCGGCGCGCGGCCACTTCGACGGGCTGCGCCAGATGAGGATCGATGCCCTCACGCGCATCGTTCTTCCGCACTTCGTGATCATTGTTGTCGGACATGGTCTTCTCCCTGTGAAACAGTTTGATCTCCAACCGATCTCGGCCTGATACGGTTCCGTCCTGCTTCTCGCGCCTCGAGATGGAACATGGCGGCCTGCGGACCAGTTTCCCTGACAACAAGGAGCCCGACATGCCGCCAGTGACCCCTTCATCCCCAGCCCTCACCGCTTCCCATGTCCGTGACGACCGGGGACGGGATGCGCGCAGCCCCGGTGACATTCCGGTGCGGGGTCTGTGGGACGTGTCGCTCAGGGTCCTGTCGCGGCTGACATCCGACCGGGTTATGCTGGCCGCGGCTGGCGTGTCTTTTTATGTGATGCTGTCGTTGTTTCCGGGTCTTGCAGCCCTGGTCTCGCTTTATGGCCTGATCGCGGACCCGACCACGATCGCCGGACGTCTCGACTTCCTCTCAGAACTGCTGCCCGCCGATGGGGTCGCGATGATCCTCGGGCAGTTGCAGGCGCTGGCCGACGAGAACGACAGCACTCTGAGCACCGGTTTTCTCGTCGGCCTTGGCGTTTCGCTGTTCAGCGCCCGCAACGGCATGGTGGCTCTCTTCGAGGCCATGAACATTGCCTATCAGGAGCCGGAGAAACGCGGTTTCGTCCATACCACGCTGCTCGCCATCGCCTTTACGCTCGGTGCCATGGCCATTCTCGCCGTCGTCGTCACGGCGCTGGCGATCCTGCCGCTGATCATGTCCGTGGTTTTCATCTCCGAACGGGCCGAGATGGTCGTGGGATTGATCCGCTGGCCGATCCTAATCGGCGTTATCTGGCTCGGGACCGTGATGATCTATCGCTACGGGCCGAGCCGCGAAAACGCGCAACTTCGATGGCTGACCTGGGGCACGCTGCTGAGCACGCTTATCTGGATGATCATGTCGCTCGGCTTCACCTTCTATCTGGAGAATTTCGCCGACTTTAACGCGACCTATGGCGCGCTCGGCACCTTTATCGGCTTCATGTTCTGGGCCTGGTTGTCGGTAGTGATTCTGATTGTCGGGGCGATGCTGAATGCAGAGCTCGAGCATCAGACGGCCGAGGACACGACGACGGGGCCGGCTCAGCCGATGGGTCAGCGCGGCGCGCATGTGGCCGACACACTCGGCGAATCGCAGTAACGGCAATCGATACGCGTGAAAGAGGGGCGGCATCGGAATGCCGCCCCTCTTTCACACGCTCCGTTTCACGCCTGCTTTCAGGCGTTGCGGCGCTCGCGGGCGCGGCTGCCGGGGAACAAAAGCTGGATGAAGCTCTCGGCCGTCGGTTGTGGCTCGTGATTTGCAAGCCCTGGGCGCTCATTGGCTTCAATGAAGACATAATCCGGTTCGGCTGGATCCCGGACCATGAAATCGATGCCGACGACCGGGATCTTGATCGCCTTGGCGATACGGCAGGCGGCATCGACGAGATCGAGATGTGCCTGGGCCGTGACGTCGTGGATCGTGCCGCCGGTATGGAGATTGGCGGCCTTGCGCACGGTGATCTCGCGGCCCTCTTCCAGCACGCTGTCGAGATCGAGGTCCTGCTCGGCGAGGCAACGTTTCGTCTCGGCATCAACAGGAATGCGGCTTTCACCGCCGGTTGCGGCAGCGCGGCGGCGGGACTGCTGTTCGATCAGCTTTCGGATCGGCGAGCGACCATCACCAACCACGCGCGGTGGACGGCGGACGGCCGCGGCAACGAGTTTGTAGTCGATGACGACGAGGCGCAGGTCCTCCCCTTCGAAACAGGCTTCCAAAAGCACGCGGTCGCAGACCTGACGAGCCTGGCGGATGGCGGCCTGCAGGGCATCCATCGAGGAAATACCGACCGAGATACCACGGCCCTGCTCGCCTCGCGCGGGTTTTACCACCAGCTTGCCGTGCTTTGTCAGAAAGGCCTGCTTGTCGGCATCAGAGGCCTCAGCGGAGAGCTGTTCCGGCACGCTGAGACCGGCTGCCTCGGCGAAGCGGCGGGTGACCGCCTTGTCGTCGCAGATCGACATGGCGACCGAGGAGGTGAGGTCCGAGAGACTTTCGCGGCAGTGAATGCTGCGGCCGCCATGGCTCAACCGGAAGAAACCGCCCTCGGGATCGGTCACTTCGACATGGATGCCGCGGCGGAGCGCCTCGTCAACGATCAGGCGCGCATAGGGATTGAGCGCCTCATAGCCCTCGACCGGCTGGGCGAAGAACTTCTCGTTGATGGCGTTCTTGCGCTTGACGGCAAAGAGCGGCACGCGGCGGAAGCCGAGCTTGTCATAGAGGCCGATCGCCTTGTCGTTGTCGTGCAGGACGGAGAGATCGAGATAAGCGAGGCCTCGCGCCTGGAAATGTTCGGCGAGGATGCGCACGAGACCTTCTCCGATGCCCGGCTGGCGGGCTTGCGGATGGACAGCGAGGCACCAAAGCGAGGCGCCGCGCTCCGAGTCGTCGAACAGCCGGTGATGGTCGATTCCGGTGACGGTTCCGACGATCTCGCCGGTCAGATCGTCCTGTGCGACGAAATAGGTGACGGGGCGGTTGTCTCGCTCGCCGGTGAAGAAGTCCTCGCGCACCTGGACCATGCCGCAGCTGGCATAGACCGCATTGATGCCCGCCGCATCGCTTTCGGACGAGAAGCGCCTGAAGGTCACGCCCTTCGGGCGACGACCGCCGGCGCGATAGGTGGAAAGATCGAGCCTAAAGGTATGGGACGGATCGAGGAAGATCTCCTGTGGCGCCTGGGCGAGCAGGACATGGGGATCTCCGACGTGAAAGGCGATGTCGCGCGTATCTGGGGCTTCTTCGCGCAGCGCTTCGAGGAGGTCGGGATAGGCGTCGAAGGTCGGCGTGAAAAGAAGCCGACCCCAGCCGCAATCGAGGGCGACGTTGCGGTTGCGCGCATCCGCTTCGCAGGCGCGACTGGTCGCTCCCTGACTGCCGCCGCCCGGGGTGCGGAGGCGGGTCAACCGGTGTGACAGGGCATTGCCGCGACGGGCCTTGCGCGGCTGGGTGGCGGGCTTCTTCTCTGCCTTGCTCACGTCAGTTCTCCTGGGCCTGCAACCACATTTCGAGAAGGCCGATCTGCCAGAGCTCGGAGCCCTGCAGCGGCGTGATATGCGAGGCGGGATCGGCCACCAGACGATCGATGTAATCCTGGCGGAAGAGGCCACGTTCGCGGGCAGCCTGGGACGACAGGGCGTCACGGAGCATGTCGAGATAGGGACCGGCGATGTATTTCAGCTGCGGGACCGGGAAGTAGCCTTTCTTGCGGTCGATGACCTCTGACGGGATGACCTTGCGGGCGACATCCTTGAGGATGCCCTTGCCACCGTCCCGCAGCTTCTCCTCAGGGGGAATGCGGGCGGCGAGTTCGACCAGTTCGTGATCGAGGAAGGGCACGCGGGCTTCCAGGCCCCAGGCCATGGTCATGTTGTCGACGCGCTTGACCGGGTCGTCGACGAGCATGACATTGCTGTCGAGGCGAAGCGCCTGGTCGACCGGACTATCGGCACCGGCCCGTAACAGATGTTCGCGCAGCAACTCGCCGCTGACATCGCTGCCGGCGATCCAGCGATCCTGCAACTGAGTTGCGAGCGTTTCATGCGATCGATCGCGGAAGGCACGACCGTAGTCGCCGACGACATCGGTGGAGCCGACCAGCGGCGGGTACCAGTGATAGCCGCCGAAGACCTCGTCGGCGCCCTGGCCTGACTGGACCACCTTGATGTGTTTCGAGACTTCCTTCGACAGGAGATAGAAGCCGACATTGTCATAGGAGACCATGGGTTCGGACATGGCGGCGATGGTCCCGGGAAGCGCGCCCATCAGATCGGCGGAGGGCACGAAAATCTTGTGATGGTCGGTGCCGAAGCGTTTGGCGATCAGATCCGAATAGACGAATTCGTCCCCCTTTTCGCCATTGGCTTCCTCGAAGCCGACGGAGAAGCTCATCAGGCCTGTCTGGCCGGCTTCCGCGAGCAGGCCGACGATCAGGCTGGAATCGACGCCGCCTGACAGCAAGACGCCCACGGGCACGTCGGCAATCATGCGGCGCTTGACGGCGAGACGCAGCGCATCGAGCAATTGCTCCTGCCAGTCTTCGCGGCTCATGCCTGCATCTTCAGCCCGGCGCGTATAGGCTGGGTCCCAATAGCGCGTGTCTTCAAAGCTGCCATCGGGCTGGTAGACCCGGATGGTTGCCGGGGGCAGTTTGCGCACGCCCTTGTAGATGGTGCGAGGCGGCGCCACGACGGCGTGGAAGGTCATGTAGTGATGAAGGGCCGTGACATCGATCGCGGTGTCGACACCACCGGCCTTGACGAGGGCCGGAAGCGAAGAGGCGAAGCGCAGACCACCCGAGACTTCGGCGAGATAGAGCGGCTTGATGCCGAAGCGGTCGCGTGCCATGACGACGCGACCGGTGTCGCGTTCATGGATGACGAAGGCGAACATGCCATGGAAGCGGGACACGCAGTCTCTGCCCCAGGCATGCCAAGCCTTCAGGATGACCTCGGTGTCGCCATCGGAGAAGAAGCGGTAGCCCTTGGCTTCCAGTTCGCTGCGCAGTTCACGGAAGTTATAGATACAGCCGTTGAAGACGAGCGAAAGGCCGAGATCGGGATCGACCATCGGCTGCTGCGATTTGTCGGAAAGGTCGAGGATGCGCAATCGTCGATGGCCGAGCCCGACATTGCCCCTGACCATCACGCCGGCCGAATCCGGCCCTCGTGGGGCCAGAACATCCGCCATGATCGAAACTGCCGCTACCGACGGCGATGCGCCATCGAATCTCACTTCTCCACAAATGCCACACATGAACCGGGCTGAAACCTCCGTTGAAAGACCAAACGAAAAGGTGCCGGCAAACCGTTCTTCGGTTTACCGGACACATGATTTGCAAATGGTCGAGAGGTTCCATTGTTCCATTCTTTTTTCGGAACATGGCAGACGCTTGCTCGGCGCCCCGCTTTTGGGGGCGCCGATATTCAATCAGCTCACGGCCTTTTTCAGCGGAGTGATGTGGCGAAAGACGAGGAAGTCTAGGAGAAGGACTGCCACCAGGACGGCGCCGGAGAGTGGGAACAGAAGTGCTGTCGCCAGCATCACAAAGGCGCCGGTCTTCCAGAGTGGTCCAGGCTCGCCAACGGTCGGGGCCATCAGACGGGCCGCGCCCTTCGGCCGGCGCTTCCACCACATGACGAAGCCGCTGACCGAGAGGAAGATGATCGACAGACAAACGATATTGACCAGCACCAGATTCCAGAGGCCCATATCGCCCTCATGGAAGGCGATACCGGCGGCCATGGCCTTGCCGGCTGCGCCGTAGTCGTGGAAGCCGACATCGGCGAGGATGCGGCCGGTATATTGGTCGATATGCACGGTCCGATCGTCAAGCGGATTGGCGCTGTCATTGCTCATCGTGTCGCGCGAGATGGTCCAGACGGCTGTCTCATCGCCAGGGAAAGCCAGCTGGAAGCGCTGATCAAAGCCGATGGTGCGGGCGAGCGAGACGACGGCGTCGAGCGAAACGGGCTCACCTGCCGGTGTGCCGGTGACACCGGCATCCGAGCCGGACGCGGGCATCGGGGTCTGTTCCAGCGTCCACGGCACCTGCTTGACGCCGCCATGGTTCATGCTGGCATGGGTCTTGTCGGACAGCGGAACATTGTCCCATTTCTCCGCCGGGAAGGTGCTCCAGGCTTGGGTGAACTTTTCGCCCCAGATGCCGGCCCAGGTCAGGCCCGACAGCAGAAAGATGACGAGGAAGAGCGAGGCATAGAAGCCGATGGTCAGATGCAGGGACTTCCACAGCTGGCGACCTTTGGCAGAGAGCTGCGGGACGAGCACGGAGCCGAGGCCGCGGCCATCTCGAGGCCACCACAGATAAAGACCGGTGACAACGAGGACGATGCCGAAGCCGGCCGCGATCTCGATCAGGCGGTTGCCGAGTGTGCCGATCAGCAGCGTGCCGTGAATGTTGTCGGCGAGATCGTAGAGGCCGGTGCGCCGGTCCCAATACCCGAGGACTTCGGCACGGTAGGGGTCGACCGCGACCATGTAGGACGCATCGCCTTGGTTGATGCGAAAGAGGGCGGCCTGTTCAGGCGTGCGCGGGGCGATGTACTGGATGATCTGGCCGGGGATTTCGAGGGTCGCGGCTCCCGCCTGGTCCGATACGGAGGAGACTGCGGCCCGCGGCTCGACCGTATAGGTCTTCTCGCCATCGCGACCGAACAGGGTTGCCGTCCACAACATCATCAGGCCGGTGACGGCGAGCATGATTATGAAGGGCGCGACATAAAGGCCGGCATAGAAGTGCCAGCGCCAGGCGGTGATATAGAAGCGGCGCGACAGATCCTTGTCTGTCGCCTGGGCGGGGGTGAGGTCGGAAACGATGGTCATCCTAATACTCTGTTATCTTGAGAAAATTCAATTGGTGAGCGCACGGGCGCCGGCGGCGACGCCCGAGAGCTGTTCGGGATCGAGCACAGTGACGAGATCTCCGTGTCTGATCTCAATGAGCCCGGCCTTCTTCAGGCGGGTGAGGCAGCGGCTGACGGTCTCGATGGTGAGGCCGAGCCAGTCGGCGAGATCGCCGCGCGTCGGGTAAAGATGGAAGGTGACGGATCTCCGCTTCCTGTCGCGCGCGGAGCGGCCGAATTGCTCCGCAAGATCGATGAGGGCAGAGGCGACACGCTCCGGTGCGGTCTTGCGACCGAGCAACATGACGAGGCTTTGCGACCGGGCCAGCATTTCGCTCAGCGCCAGATCACGCTCGCCCTGGGCCATGCTTTCAGACACGGCCTCCAGCCGGGTGAAACCCAGCGTCTCGGCGGAATAGCGGTTCTGATCGCCAAAACCGAGGCCGATCAGGCGTCCGGAGCCGATGAGATCAATGATCTGGCGCCGACCATCGACCAATGTCTGGGCGGTGGCGACACAACCATCGACGACGCGGTATTGCGGGGAGCGGGCCAGGCCTTCGAGAAAGACGACGGTGCGCGGCGGCAGAAGCGGACCGGCGAGCGACATCGCCCGTTGTGAGGACAAGGTTGACGAGACAGGCGGGAACGCAGGCGGCGCCCCGCAATCGGCAAACATTTGCAGCATGACAGACATCCGATTTCGACCGGAGCTGCGACTGCTAGCTCACCGGCCTGACGACACGGACAGCCGGGCGCAGACATGCGCCGGCCATGGCTTTCGATCAGGCGGTGATAGGGGGCGCGCGGGGATGGCTGTCGGGCGGGAATAGCTGGCGATAGTGAGCCTCTGCCGGCTGCGGCAAGGTCACTGCTGCGATGAGCGGCATGCGGAAGCCGACCGAATCGGCCGGGGCAGGCAACAGGGCTGATGCCGCGATGCGGCAAGCTTCACAATCGGACGAGGCGGTGTGCCCCTTGGCCTTGCCGTCCTCTGTGGGCAGGCAGAGCTCAGGCAGGCTGCCATCCGGCAAGATGAGGGCCGCGATTTCCTGCGATGAAAGCTGCGGTGTGGATGGAACGGCAGGGCGATGCGCGAGGCCGAGCAGCACCAGCGCGATGACGCAGATCATGCGTATCGCCCGGTCAAAACTCAACTCAAAGCCCCGTTCGGCCATTCTATCCCCCGACAGATCTCTGCTGGATAGCACCGGCCGAGCCGGCTCACAAGCGGGCGGCCGGGGCCTTTGCGTCGCAGGCAGCAGACCTAAAAAAGGTCCCGCTCATGCACTCGCTGCGCCGACCCGTGCCGACGTCAAACCGTCGGATGGCTGCGCATCTGGCCGGGTGTTCTGCCATAGGTGCCCTTGAAGACACGGGTGAAATGGGAGGTGTTCTGGAAGCCGACCTGAAGGGCGATATCGATCAACGACGCATTGGTTTGGGTGACCAGCATCTTGGCGCGTTCCATGCGCAGCTTGGTGTAGATGCGGGCGGGTGAGACATCGATCTTCTGGGCGAAGAGGCGCTCGAGCTGGCGGCGCGAAAGGCCGACCGAGCGGGCAAGCTGATCGATGGTCAGTTCGTTTTCGAGGCTCTGCTCCATCAGGATCAGAACCGCCTTCACACGGGGGTCGTCGCATTCGATGGTGAGCGGGCGGCGGACCTGGATGTCCCTGTTGGTGCGGGCCTTCTCTATCTGTAGAACTTCGAGTGCATTGCGTTCGGCGTCGTGGCCGAGATACTGGCGGACGATGAAGGCTGCGAGATCTGCAGAACTGCTGCCGCCGGCACAGGATCCGCGGCGGCGATCGAGATTGAACAGACGGTCGGAGCGGACCTCGTGATCGGGAAAGCGGTCGCGGAACTGCTGATAGTGTAGCCAGCTGACGCAGGTCTGGTGGTTCTTCATCAGACCCGCTTCCGCGAGGATGAAGGTTCCGGTGCAAAGGCCGATCAGCGGCACCTTCTGGGCATCGGCCCTTTTCAGAAAGGCGATGGTTTGATCGTCCACGGCGGCCTGGCGTCCGAGAAGGCCACCGACCACGACGATGTAGTCAAAGCGGCTCGGATCGACGAAGTCGCTGGTCGGTGCGACCTGCACGCCGCAGCTGGAACTGATCAGGTGGCGCGTGCTGCCGAGCACCTGCCAATCGGCAAGCACGCGGCCCGAACGATCATATTCGTCGCTTGCAAGACGGATCGTATCGATGAAGAGCGCGAAAGCGGACAAAGTGAAGGAACGCGACAGCACGAAGCCGATCTTCAGCCGCGGCCTTTTCGTTGCCTCGTCGCCCGACATTGTCTCACTCTCCGCAGCTTCGGCGCATCCGCCATTCCGAACGCTAGCAGGGGGAAACAATCGCCGCAATCGGATGTCAAGCCATGCGCAAAACTTCGCAACAATCGCGCCTCAAAAGCGGCTTCAACTGTGGCGATCCGCGACGTGGGCGGATGGTTCGACGTGCCAGAATTATGGTTCGTCGGGTTCGTTTGCTCGAAGCACCTGCTCGGCTGGCGCCACCTTCTGTCGGGTGAAGCCGCGCAGACCGGACACCTCTTCGGAATCGCGCTCGATCTGGACTTCGCTCGCGGCGTAATGGACCACCAGCTTGGCGACCGAGATCAGCGCATGGAGATGAATGCGCTCATAGCCGTGCGAGGCATCGACACCGAAGGCGAGCAGTGCGGTGCGCACATCATGACCGGCCTCGACCGCCGAGGCGGCATCGGAGCGATAGTAGCGGAAGACATCCTTCTGGACGCGGATGCCATGTTCGCCGCACAGTTCGAAGAGCTTCTTGGACAAATGATAGTCGAAGGGGCCAGTCTGGTCGGCCATGGCGAGCGTCACGCCGAATTCGTCGGAAGCCTGGCCGGGTGCTGTGGTGCCATTGTCGATGGCGACCAGGGAGGCGATCTCCGGCACGAGTGCGGCGGAGGCGCCGACACCGACTTCTTCGCCGATGGTGAACAGCCAATAGGTATCGACCGGTGTCTCGATGTCCTGCCGCTGCATTGCCTCGAGTGCTGCCAGCATGATGGCGACGCCGGCCTTGTCGTCGAGATGACGCGAGACGATGAAGCCGTTTTCGAGAAACTCCGGCTGTGGATCGATCGCGACGATGTCGCCGATATCGATGCCCAGCTGCACGATGTCCTTGCGGTCACGCGCCAGAGCGTCGATGCGCATTTCAATGTGCCGCCAGCCTGTCGGCTGCGTGTCGACCTCGTCGTTGAAGGTATGCCCGGATGCCTTCAATGGCAGGATGGAGCCACGGTAAATGCCCTTGGTCGAAAAGATCGAGGCGCGGGCGCCCTCGGCGAAGCGGGCCGACCAATGGCCGATGGAGACCAGCTCCAGACGTCCGTTGTCTTTCAGCGCCTTTACCTGGGCGCCTAGGGTGTCGAGGTGGGATACGATGCCCCGGGCGGGTCTGTCGGCGGCTCCCGGTCGACGGGCGCGGATCGCACCCCTGCGGGTCAGCTTGACCTCAAGTCCGAGACGTTCAAGTTCGCGGGCGGTGTGCCGGACGGCCTCGTCGGTGAAGCCTGTGGGGCTCGGAATGGCGAGCAATGCCTTCAGCCGAGACCTGAGATAATCCGGGTCGATATCGATCGGTGTATGCATCCGAGCCTTGTCGCAGTCCTTGGCGGGCGGGTCAACACCGATACGGATTTGCCGATCCAGGGGCCGGTTCAACACCAGCGCCTCCAACGCCTTGCATCAAGCCTTGTGGAGGGCATCCGGCTTGTGCGCAGCGCGCTTGCCGGTCTTTGCGCTTTCGACGATGTATTGCGGATCGGATTTGGACGCCTTGACCGAGTGATCCTTGATCTTCGTCGGGCTCGTCTGCTTCTTCACCACCTTGCCTTCGGTCTTGCCCTGGCTGGTCTTCCATTCGACTTTGTCGCCCTTGTGAAAAGTCTGGGTCATGTCGGTTCTCCCTGGTCCTGTTGGCTTCGGCCTGCGTCCATGTCAGGCGAGCTTGTCCTTCACCCAGTCGCGCCCGGCATCACCGCCCCACAGGAGCCAGGCGATGTAACCCGCAGACGGGTTATCATCGTCGCCGAAATTCTTGGCGCGCTTGTCGACCTTGTGGCGGGCGAAATAGCTTTTCATTCGCTTGAGCGTGTCTTCGCTCAGGTTGCGCCGGTTTTTCAGGTCCCGTGCGCGGGCGACGCCGACTGCGGTTCCGCCGCGCTTGAACTTCTCGCGCAGTTCCAGACCACGGGCTGCTTCATCCGCCATGGCGGCCGTCGGCTTGAAGGTGTCGGTCATGGGGTCCTTCCTCGGTCGGGGCAGGACAGCACGGCGCCGCTCAATCCTTCGGAATGTGCGCACCAATTGCCGTCTGGGCGATGAACGGGAAAGGGATCCGACAGGTTCCCACCGGGCGGGTCGGCTCGGGATAGAACTGGCTGGCCGCCTACGGCTCGAGGCCGGCGCAACGCGCAGTGTTGCGAATATGGGTTTCCATCTCGAGCTTAGCGCGCGCGCCGTCGTTGGAGCGCAGGGCAAGGATGATCCTGCGGTGTTCCGCAATGGATTCCCGCATGCGTTCGGGATCGGTGATCGGGATCGGCTGGCGCTGCGTTTCCGTCACCAGATCGCGGACGGTCTGGTAGAGGGCCTTCAGCATGGCGTTCGAGCAGGCGGAGACGATCAGCCCGTGAAATTCGAGGTCAGCCTCGACATTGGCCAGCAGATCCTGATTGGCCCAGCACTCTTCCATGGTGCGCGTCGCCTGCTCCATCTTGTCGAGCTGCAGCTGTGTGAGGCGGCCGGCCGCCAGGCGGGCGATCTCGCCTTCCAGCAGGATGCGGGTCTGGAAGACATCGAAGACCGAATGGCTGTCGGAATAGCGCCAGGGGGCCATATGACCGGTGGCAGCGGAGGCTGGCGTGGCAGGACTTGCGACGAAGGTGCCCCTGCCCGCCTCCGTCTTCAACAGACCGAGTGTTTCCAGCGTCAGCAGCGCTTCTCGCAGAGAGGCGCGGCTGATGCCGAACTTCTGCGAGAACTCCCGCTGCGAGGGGATCTTTTCGCCGGGCTTCAGCTGCCCGGACTGGATCATGCCCTGGATCTCGCGTGCCACCGATTGTGGCACGAGCGTCTTGTTGAACATGCGGTCCCTTCCCCGGCGGCGTGCTTAGACACCCAATCTATTTTTTTCGGCATCCCCTTGCCAAGCGGAAAGCCGCATGCTTGTTTGGCCTGACTGGTCTGACCAGTTAGACCAATGTAGATTGAGTCATGTTCAAAAAACAAGGGGAACTCTCATGACACGTTCAACCACATTTAAAGCATCCATCTTCGCGGGCCTGCTTGCCGCATTCGGTACGTCCGCCCATGCAGCAGATCTGACCGTCGGCGCCAATATCGGCAACGTACCCTGGGAGTTCGAAGACGCCAGCGGCAAGGTCACGGGCTTCGAGGTCGATCTCGTCAACGAGATCGCCAAGCGCCTCGGCAAGACGGTCGAATTCGTCAACACGCCGTTCAACGGCCTCTTTCCGGCCGTGCAGTCCGGCCGCATCAACATGGCGATCTCGTCGATCACGATCACCGAAAAGCGTCTGGAATCGGTGTCCTTCGCGCAGCCCTATTATGACAGCGACCAGTCGCTCACCGTGACCGCCGCCTCCGGCATCATGGGCCTCAAGGACATGGGCGAGAAGGTCGTCGGCGTCGACACCGGCTCGACCGGTGACATGTGGGCGGAGGCCAACAAGGGCGAATACAAACTCGGCGAAATTCGCCGCTTCGAAGGCCTGCAGCCCGCGATGCTCGACCTGGTTGCCGGTCGCATCGATGGCTATATCTCCGACATCCCGGCACTTCTCTATTACGCGAAGGACAAGCCGGAACTGAAGGTGGTCGAGCGCATTCCGACCGGCGAGAAATACTCGATCATGTTCAACAAGGACGATCCGCTCGCAACGGAAGTCAATGCCGTGATCACCACGCTCAAGCAGGAAGGCTTCATCGCCCAGTTGCACGAGACCTGGTTCGGCGCCAAGGCCGAGGACACGACTTCGACGGTCACCGTACTCGACATGCCCAAGGGCAAGTAACCTGTGATGCATCCGGCGGGACGGATACGTTCCGCCGGTTCACCAAGGGAGCCGATGCGGCATGACACTTCTGAATACCTTCTTCAATCTGCAGGTCCTCGCGGACAGCCTGCCGGCCCTCCTCTGGGGTCTGGTGGTGACCCTGCAGATCGGCGTGACCAGCATTCTGGTCGGCCTTGCCGGCGGACTGTTTCTCGCCGTCGCCCGCCTTTACGCACCGAATTTCTTCAAGCTTTTGATCCGCGTCTACATCGACATCTTCCGCTCGATCCCGCTTCTGGTCCTGCTGATCGTCGTCTATTACGCGCTGCCCTTCGTCGGCATCCGGCTGTCGCCCTTTCTGTCGGCGGTCACGGCGCTCTCGCTGGTGTCTGCCGCCTATACCGCCGAGATTTTCCGGGCTGGTATCGAGGCAATCCCGCACGGCCAGTTCGAGGCGTCGGCTGCACTCGGTCTTTCCAATCGTCACACGATGATCGACGTGATCCTGCCCCAGGCCATCCGGATCGTCATCCCGCCGCTCACCAACAACTGCATCAACGTGATGAAGGATACGGCGCTGGCCTCCGTCGTTGCCATGCCGGATCTCCTGAAGCAGGCGACCCAGGCGCAGGCGCTCTCGGCCAATCCGACGCCACTGATCGGGGCGGCTCTGATCTATATCGCCCTGCTCTGGCCGATGGTTGCCATCGTCTCGCGTCTCGAGAAACATTTCAGCCGGGGGAAACGCTGATGACCGGACCCACAGCCCCGCTCATTTCCATCCGCGGGCTCACCAAGGCCTATGGCACCTTCACCGTTCTGCACGACATCGACCTCGATATCGCCGAAGGCGAAGTCGTCTGCGTCATCGGCCCCTCGGGCTCGGGCAAGTCTACGCTGATCCGCTGCATCAATCATCTGGAGGCCTTTGCGCCAGAAAGCCGGATCACCGTCGACGGCATCCGCGTCGAGCCGGGCCCGGCGCTTGCCAAGGTGCGGGCGGAAGTCGGCATGGTCTTCCAGTCTTTCAACCTCTTCCCGCACATGACCGTGCTCAAGAACGTCATGCTCGCACCGATGCGGGTGCGCGGCACGTCGGAGGCGGAGGCCGCGCGCAAGGCAGGCGAGCTTCTGGCGCGGGTCGGCATCTCGGAGCAGGCAGAGAAATTTCCCGGGCAGTTGTCCGGTGGCCAGCAGCAGCGCGTGGCGATTGCCAGAGCGCTCGCCATGGAGCCAAGAGTGCTGCTCTTCGACGAGCCGACATCGGCGCTCGACCCGGAAATGGTCGGCGAGGTGCTCGACGTGATGCGCAAGCTTGCAGGATCCGGCGTCACCATGATTGTCGTCACGCACGAGATGGGCTTTGCCCGCCAGGTGGCCGATCGGGTGATCTTCATGGATGGCGGCCGCCTCGTGGAAAGCGGTGCGCCCGCCGAAATCTTCGACGCCCCACAGCATGAACGGACGCGCGGCTTCCTGCGCGCAGTCCTCAACCACTGAACAAAAAAGACCGGAGGACACCCCGCCATGGCAACCCCATCCCCCAGAACGCTCGATCTCGACTATGTCCGCAGCCAGTTCCCGGGCCTTGCCCGCGGCTGGACCTTCTTCGACAATGCGGGCGGCTCGCAGATCCTCAAAGGTGCAGTCGAGCGCATCAACACCTTCCTCTATGAGAAGAACGTCCAGATCGGCGGCTCCTACGAGGTCTCGCAGGCGGCAGCCGCAGCCCTCTATGAGGCGCGCACGGCGGCCATGCATCTGGTCAATGCCGCACGCCCTGAAGAAATCGTCTTCGGCAATTCTACGACAGCGCTGTTGCAGAACCTCGCACGGGCCATGCATAGCCAGCTATCGGCAGGCGACGAGATCATCATCACGATTGCGGACCACGAATCCAATATCGGACCCTGGGACCGGCTGCAGGAACGCGGCGTGGTGCTGAAGATCTGGCCCTTGAACAAGGAGACGCTGACGCTTGATCTCGCCGATCTCGCACCGTTGATGACCGAACGCACGAAACTCGTCTGCGTGACCCATTGCTCGAACCTGCTGGGCTCGATCAACCCGATCCGCGAGATCGCCGATTTCGTGCATGCCCGTGGCGCCAAGATCTGCGTCGACGCGGTGGCATACGCACCCCATCGGGCCGTCGACGTGCAGGCCTTCGACGTCGATTACTACGTCTTCAGCCTCTACAAGACCTATGGTCCGCATTACGCGCTGATGTATGGCAAATACGATCTGCTTCTCGAGCTCGACCCGCTCTATCACTACTTTTACGGCAAGGATAAAGTGCCGGGTAAACTCGAGCCGGGCAACCCCAACTACGAGCTCGCCTATTCCACATGCGGTATCGTCGACTACCTGGTGAGCCTTGGCGAACGGGCCGGGGAAACTGGCAGCGTGCGCCAGAAGATCGAGGCCGCCTATGAAGCAATCACGGCGCAGGAAGACGCGCTGACCGAACGCCTGCTGACCTATCTGCGCTCGCGCAACGACTGCATGATCGTTGGCCAGTCTGCCAACCAGGAGAGCCGCCGGGTGCCGACCATCGCCTTCCGTTTCGACGGTCGCGAGGCCGGCGAGATGTGCAGGGCGATGGATGCAGAGAAGATCGCCATGCGCTTCGGCGATTTTCACTCGCGCCGGCTCGCCGAATATCTCGGCCTGACGGATCATGGCGGCATGCTGCGCGTCTCGATGGTGCATTACAACACCCTGGAGGAGGTGGATCGTTTCACGGCAGCGCTCGACCGGATCCTCGCCGGACAGGCCGGGCTCGCCAAGGCGAGCTGAACCGCAACTGAGAAGGACGAGCCCCATGCATTTCGACACGGTGATCCGCAACGGAACGGTGGTGACCGCAAGCGATACCTTCGTCAGCGATGTCGGCATCAAGAACGGGCGGATCGTGTCGCTGGCAGCCGATCTGACGGATGCCGACGAGGTGATCGATGCGACGGGGCTCTTCGTCCTCCCCGGCGGGATCGACAGCCATGTGCATCTCGACCAGCCGTCCGGCGAGGGCATCGTCATGGCCGACGATTTCGACAGCGGCACGCGCTCGGCTGCGATCGGCGGCAACAGTAGCGTGCTTGCCTTCTGCATGCAGGAAAAGGGTCAGTCACTGCGCGAGGCGCTCAAGATCTATCACGGCAAGGCCGAGGGGAAATGTCATATCGACGTCTCCTTCCACCTCGTCGTGACCGATCCGACGGCGGAAGTTCTCGGCCAGGAACTGCCGGCGCTTATCGAGGATGGCTATACCTCGCTCAAGGTCTTCATGACCTATGAGGGCTTGCGCCTGCGTGACGATGAAATTCTGGCCACGCTGGATACGGCAAAACGCACCGGTGCGCTGGTCATGGTCCACTGCGAAAACGAAGACGCGATCCGCTATCTGATCGGCCGGCACGAGGAAGAGGGGAAGTACGCCCCGAAATATCACGCCACCACCCGGCCGGTGGCGGCCGAACGCGAAGCGACCCATCGGGCGCTGTCGCTCGCCGAAATCGTCGATGTGCCCATCGTGATCGTGCATGTCTCCAACCGCGAGGCGATGGAAGAAATTCGCCGCGCCCGCCAGCGCGGACAGAAGATCGCCGGCGAGACCTGCCCGCAGTATCTGATGCTGACGGCGGATGACCTCGATCTAGAGGGTCTGGACGGCGCAAAGTTCGTGTGCTCGCCGCCGCCGCGCGACAAGCCGAGCCAGGATGCCTGCTGGGAGGGCATCGAACAGGGCGTTTTCGACCTCTTCTCATCCGATCACTGCCCCTTCCGCTTTGATGATCCCGAGGGCAAGCTGAACGAGAAGGGCAAGCGGCATTTCCGCTGGATCCCGAACGGCATTCCGGGCGTGGCAACGCGCCTTCCCATTCTGTTTTCCGAAGGGGTGATGAAGGGCCGGATCGATATCAATCGCTTCGTTGCGGTGACGTCGACCAACCACGCCAAGCTCTACGGAATGTATCCGCAGAAGGGCACGATCGCGATCGGCTCAGATGCCGACATCGCGCTTTGGGACCCAAGAAAGCAGCTCAGCCTGACCAATGAGATGCTGCAGCACGGAGCAGACTACACGCCCTATGAAGGGCTTGCGGTGACGGGGTGGCCGGTGCGCCTGCTGGTCCGCGGCAAGACCGTGATGGATCAGGGATCCATCGTTCGTGCGGAAGAGGGGCGTTACCTCAGCCGCAAACGATCGGCCTTGAGCACCGCACCGGCCTAAGTTGGGCTAGAACCGGTTCAGGCTCTCGCGATTTTTGAACGGAAGCGGTCTGCACCCGTCACGATGTGATCCAGAATGGTTTCCACGGCCCAGTGGCGCTCCGTGATGTCATGTGGCACGGCGCGGCTGTGAACATTGGCGAATGTGCCGATACGGCGGTGGAAATGCTTGGCCAGCTTGGGATAGCCGAGGCTCTCTGACATCGCCGATAGGACGAGGAAGGTGTCCAGTTCCGCGGCCAGTTCCGGATGGGCTTTGCCGTGGTCGTAGAGCCAACGATAGAGATCCGGGTGGAAGTTGTTCATCACGCCGGAAAAGCCGTGGCCGCCGGCCTGAAGGAAGGGCCAGGCGATCGCTGCATTGGCATTGTTGATCGCAAGCGGCGTGTTTTCGACCAGGGTAAGCCTGCGGCGGATATGGTCAAGATCGCAGGAGACATCCTTTAGGAAGGCGAAGCGACCGCTTTCTGCGCACCAGCGGACCTCATCATCGGTCAACAACCGGCGATAGGGTGCGGGGCACTCATAAAGTCCGAGCGTCATCTCGGTCGGGATCGCACTGAGCAGGTCCTGCATCCTAGAGCGGAAGACGGTCGCATCCTCGTCGGCAGACGCAAGGCGGTTGGTCACGAGCACGACGGCATCGACACCCGTTTCCGCCATGGCCCGAAGCTCTGCCTTCTGGTCGTCCATGCTCTCGGAAATATGTCCGGACGCGACGACCGGGACGCGACCCTTGACCTGTTTGACGGTGAAGGAGGCGAGCTCGGTTCGCTCCTCGAGCGTCAGAAACAGCATTTCTGAAGACTGGCACACGGCGAACAGGCCATGGCAGCCATTGTCGATGTACCATTCGATCAGCCTGGCATAGCCATCCCAGTCGATCGCGTTGTTGTCGTCGAAGGGCGTGATCATCACTGGGACGATCCCGTGGAAGTTATGCGTCATTGAAGCGGTCCTCGAAACAGGGGCATTTGCGATCAGCCGGCATAACCGAGGGCACGCGGCAGCATCAGTGTGATGTCGGGAATGAGAATCAGCAGCAGCAGGGCAACCATCAGGGCCGCCAGGAAGAGCCAGATCTCTCGGATGATTTCGGCCAGCGGTATGCGCGTCACGGCATTGATGACGAAGAGCAGGATGCCATAGGGCGGGGTGATCAGGCCGATCATGCAGTTGACCACGGCGACCACACCGAAATGCACGAGGTCGATACCGAGCGCCCGGCATGTCGGAATGAACAGGGGAATGATGACCAGGATGATCGTGGAGGCATCCAGGAAACAGCCGAGAACAAGCAGAAGCACGTTGACGGCGAGCAGGAAGACGAGCGGATGTACATCAAAGTCAACCAGGGCATTGGCGACGACGGTCGGAATGTTCTCCGAGGCGACGATGTAGTTGAGGATGAGCGCGCCGCCGATGATAAGGCCGACAGCCGCCGACGACCGGGCGCTGGTGACCAGGATTTCGTAAAAATGCTTGAAGCTCAGCGAGCGGTAGAAGATCGTCGCCAGGATCAGCGCATAGAAGGCCGCGACGGCTGCTGCCTCGGTCGGCGTCGTGACGCCGCCATAGATGCCGTAGAGCAGGATCGCCGGCATCAACAAGGCAGGGCCGGCATTGATGGTCAGGGCCGGGAATTCCCGCAGCGGTACTGGCTCATGCTTGGCAAAGCCGCGTCTGTGGGAGATCCACGCGTTCATCGCCATCAGCATGGCCCCCATCATAAGGCCGGGGACGATGCCGCCAAGGAAGAGGAAGCCGATGGAGGTGTTGGACACGAGGGCATAGAGCACCATCGGGATAGACGGTGGAATGATCGGGCCAATAGTGGCGGATGCAGCCGTGATCGCAGCGGCATAGCCGCGCGTGTAGTGGCCGGACTTCACCATCATGTCGATGATCATCTTGCCGATGCCGGCCGCATCGGCAATCGCCGAGCCTGACATGCCGGAAAAGACCAGGGAAGACAGGATGTTGACATGGCCAAGGCCACCGCGGAAACGGCCGACCAGGGCAACGCAGAATTGCAGCAGCCGATCGGAGACCGATCCGGCATTCATGATGTTGGCCGCGATGATGAACAGCGGCACGGCGAGCAGAATGAAGCTTTGGTAAAGGCCATCGAGCAGGATCTTCCCGCTGATGCCGATGCTCTGACCGCTGGCGGCGAGATAGGCGAAGGAGGCGACCAGGATCGCATAGGCGATCGGCGTGCCCATCACGGCAAGCCCGAGCAGAATGACGATGCAGAGGAGAAAGGCGATGCTCATGCCTGGCCTCCCGTCCGTCCGCTGTCACCCGTGCCTCCAAGGCTTTCGCGCAGTGCCTGCCAGACCTGCCAGAGATAGCGGCCGGCGACGGCGACGAGGAAGACGATATAGATCATGTAGACATCCCGCATCCGGATCCAGTCGCCGAAGAGATCGCCGAGGGTAGCTGTCTTCTTCAGGCGAAGGATGGCGAGGCGATCCCAGGTGGGCGCGATGGACAGAAGCAGCGCGATGGCGACGGCAAGGCCGGTAACGACGGCGAAGATCCGGCGGATGCGCGGTGACACCGAGACATAGAGAACGTCGAAGGTGACGTGATCCTCAACCCTGACGACAAAGCTGTTGCCCCAGAAGATCAGCCAGACCCAGAGCGCGAGGCAGAATTCCAGCGTCCAGCCGAAATTGGTCGGCTGGAGAAAGGGCATGTTCTCGGCGACCCAGGGCAGGCGTGCCGTGTAGCGAACGAGGACCTGCAGGATGAAGGTCGCAAACATGGCGGCCATCAGCGCGGCAGCCACGGCCTCCGCCGAGGTCCGAAACAGTCTGGTTAGAGAAGACACACCATCACCTTCGACAGGACATCATGTTCGACGATGGGCCGGAGATCGCTCCCCGGCCCGGTTCAGGTCAGATCGCGCTCAGTCAGCGATGGCGTTGATCTTGTCGAGAACACCTTCCGGCCAGGCCTTGGCGAAGTCCGAGCCGACATACTGTGCCTGGACATGGGTGCGGAAGGCGTCGAGATCGGGCTCATAGACCTCAAGGCCCTGATCCTTGAGGAAGGCGACCAATTCGTCTTCCTTCTTCAACTGGCCTTCACGGCCGGCCTGGGCTGCATCTTCTGCTGCCTTCTGGACCGTGGCCTGCTGTTCCGGCGTCAGTTTGTCCCAGACGGCCTTGGAGAAGGCGACGTAGTTCAGGTCAACGAGGTGGGCGGTCAGGCTCACCTGCTTGGTAACTTCGTAGAACTTTGCATCGACAACCGTCGGCAGCGGATTGTCCTGACCATCGACCGAGCCGGTCTGCAGGCCGGTGTAGATTTCGGTGAAGGCCACCGGCGTCGGGTTTGCGCCGAGCGCGCGGCCGAGGAACTGCCAGGCGTCGCTGCCGGGCATGCGCAGGTTGACGCCAGCGAGATCTGCCGGGGTCATAATGTTCTTTTCAGAGCGCGGGAAGCGCAGGTTCACGTGACGCTTGCCCAGATACATGACGGCGAGGAGCTTCACGCCGAGTTCGCTTTCGACCTTCTCCTTGAACGGATCCATCAGCGGGTCGCTGAAGACATTGACCTGATGCTGGGCGCTGCGGTGAACATAGCCGGTGGCAAAGATCGAGAATTCCGGCAGGAAGTTTGCAAGTTCCTGCGCCGACGTGATCGACATTTCGAGGTCGCCGGCCGCGATGGCCTCAAGCTCCGAGCCCTGCGGCACGAGGGAGGCGTTGTAGTGCGGCTGGTAGGTGGCAAATTCGCCGATCGCCGGGCCGAAGACGGTTGCGAGCGCCACGGATCGCTGATCGGTCTCGGAGGCCGGAGTGGACATGCGGATCACCGGCTTGTCCTGGGCGATTGCGAGCGGACCGCTCGCGGCGAGTGCCGTAAAGGTGATGGCGGATGCCATCAGGAAGCGGCGGGTCAGTGTGAGTTTCATTGCGTAGTCTCCTCCCGTTTGACTATGGAACTTCTGGTTGTCTTTCCGCCCCAACTCGCTTCCGGTCCTCCAAACCTGTGAAAACGCGCTGATGGCAGAGATCCTGCCTTACTGATATCGAACTAACATGTTAGTGTGCTGTTATCAATCCCGAACAACGACAGTGTGATCCCATGAGAGACCAACCGAGCGCCCGGCAGGCAGTTATGTCGACGACAGGTGAAAGCTCCCTCAGGCAGCTCGCCTATAGTCGAATTGAAGAACTTCTGAACTGGGGTCGGCTGAAGCCGGGCCAGGTCATCTCCCAGCGCGCGCTGGTCGAGACGACGGGTCTGACCTTGAGCGCCATCCGCGAAGCCATCCCGCGGCTCGAGGCCGAAGGCCTTTTGCAGACGCTGCCGCAACGCGGGCTGATGGTGCCGAGCCTCGACGTGACCTTCGTGCGGGAAGCGTATCAGATGCGCCGCATCATCGAACTCAGCGCCATCCCGGACATGATCCAGCGCCTCGACCGTGCCGTGATCGCGAACTGGCTCGACTGGCACATCCAAGCCAGCGCGCGGCTCGGCGGCGACGACATCACCGACCTTCCGGCCTTCCTGCGCGAGTTGCAGGTCTATGACTGGCAGATGCATGCCGACATGGTCGATGTCATGGAGAACAGCCTGATCTCCAATGTCTACCGTGTCACGGCGATCAAGATCCGGATGACCGCGCAAACCAGAGTGCGCGTGACCCGGGACAATGCCAAACGGGTTATCTCCGAGCATCTGGCCTTCCTCAACCCGCTGATGGAGGGGTCTGCCGAGCAGGCTGCCGCGGCTCTGTCGCGTCACATCGACCAGTCGCTGACGATCGCGCTCGGTGGCACGGTGGCGAACTGAACGGCCGCGGCCGGCTGCGTGGATAATCCGGGCGCTCATTTCGGCATTCCCTTTGGACGCAGATGGCGCTTGAGGGCAGCGATGCGGAAGATCGCATTCGGCGCTCCGTAGCCACGATAGCCCCGACGCTCGACGATTTCGAAGAAGAAACCCTCGCCATAGGTCGGCGAGTAAAGCTGGAAATACTCCCCCGCTTCATCCTGATCATAGAGGATATTCGCCGATTTCATCCGCTCGACGAGATCGGGATCGAGACCAAAGCGGGCTTCGATGTCGTCGTAATAATTGGGCGAGATCACCAGGGATCGGAAACCTTTCGCGGCAAGCGCCTCGGCGGTGGCGAAGATGTCGTCCGTCTCGAAGGCGATGTGCTGGATGCCAGAGCCGAAGGTTTCGGCGATGAAGCGGCCGGCCAGCGTGTTGCGGTTTTCAGCGCCGTTCAGGGTGATTCGCAGGCGCCCGTCCGGGGTCTCGACCACCTGACTTCTGACGAGGCCCGCCGGATCGATGATGTCGACCATCGGCGTCTTCCGGGCATCGAGCTGCGATGTGTAGAAGAGCAGCCAGGTGAGCATTTCCTCATAGCGCGTTGTCTGGGCGATGTGGTCGACCCGGGTCAGGCCGATGTGGACGCTGCTCTCCGGCGTTTCATCGAGAGGCATGAACTCGACGTCGAATATCCGCGCGAGTTCACTCTTTTGGTCGAGGAAGTAGACGAGCCCTCCGCCGACGCCGCGGATCGCCGGGACCTGCAGTTCGCCTGGACCGACGGACTGGCGGAAATCCTCGGCACCGAGCTGAAGCGCGCGCCTGTGGGCCTCTGCCGCGTCATCGACCATGAGTCCGAAGGCATAGGCATTGGCCCCATGGACGAGATAGGATGCGTTGGCGAAACCCTTCTCTTCCCTGTTGATGACGAGATTGATGTCGCCCTGGCGATAGAGGGTCACGGCCTTCGAGCGATGCCGGGCAGTGGGCACGAAGCCGAGAAGCGTGAAGAGGGCTTCGAGTTCGCGCTCCTCGTCTTCGCCGGCGGCGAATTCGATGAAGGCGATGTCGGATACTTTGGCGCGATCGGGCATGGCCGGCACCGGTATGCTGATCTTCGGTTCGGCCCGGGCCACCTGATCCATTAGGTTGACCAGCGAGCGACGTCCGTCGCGCGATATCGCGTCGGGTGAGCCCCCGCGAAACTGGTCATTGAAAATTTCCAGCGACAGATAGCCGTTGTACCCGGTGGCCGCGACGGCCTGCATGAAGGCGGTGACGGCCAAGTCGCCTTCGCCCGGCATGTTGCGGAAATGGCGCGACCAATAGAGGAGATCCATTTCGATCAGCGGCGCATCCGCGAGCTGGACAATGAAGATGCGATCGCCGGGGATCGACCGGATCGAATTCAGCTCGATCTTGCGAGACAAGGTATGGAAGCTGTCGAGGATCAGGCCGATGCTGGGGTGATCGGCGCGGCGGACGATCTCCCAGGCGTCGCGATGGTCGTTGATATGCCGGCCCCAGGCGAGGGCCTCGTAACCCACCCGCAAGCCGCGACGGGCCGCGCGCTCGCCGAGCGCATGGAAATCCTCGGCGGCGCGATCGATCCCGCCCAGCGCGACCGGTGAGGCGTTCGAGCAGATCAGCATCAGATCCGTGCCGAGCTCGGCCATCAGATCGAATTTGCGCTCGGCGCGATCGAAATTGCGAGAGCGGAACGGTTCGGGCATGCCTTCGAAATCACGAAACGGCTGGAAAAGCGACACAGCAAGTCCGTGATCACGAACCATCTGCCCGACCTCGGCCGGCGAACGGTCGAAGGCTAGGAAGTCGTTCTCGAAGATCTCGACGGCATCGAAGCCGGCGCGCGCGATGGCGGCGAGCTTTTCCTCGAACTCACCGCTGATGGAGACGGTCGCAATCGAGGTCTTCATGCGGGCCTCCTCTTATGGACGAGAGCGGTCAGCAGAGCGGATCGTATGCAATGAATTGGCGTACGGGAGAGCGACGCGTGACGCACAGCCTGGGAGTTCAGGATGTCGATGATGCCGGACATGTCTTCCTCCTCCCTGCCCTTCCAGGCCAACCGTTTCAATCCAGCCAGGCTGTCAGCGCCTGACTTCCCACCACTCCAAATGCACTCTCCGCCTCAAGCCGTCTGAGGCTGGCGTGTGACACCACCCTCAGTCAGCGCTTCAAAATGGCGGAGCATGCGACCGACATCGGGCTCAAGGCCCGTGAACAACGAGAATGCGCCGACCGCCTGGAAGACGGCCATGCCGCCGCCGTTCGCCACGCGACATCCGCGCTGACGGGCGGCCTGCAGCAGCGCCGTCTCCAAGGGGAAATAAACCACCTCGGCGACCCAGAGGCCCGGGTGCAACAGTTCTGTGGGCACGGGCATGCCGGGATGCTTGTCCATTCCAATCGGCGTGGCATGGACGAGCCCGGTTGCGCGGCCGATGGCAGTCTGCAGATCGGAAGCCACGCTGACCGACGCTTCCGGGAAATGTCTCGCCATGAGGGACGCGAGTTCCGATGCCTTCTCTAGATCAATATCGAAGATCGCCAGTGACCGCGCGCCCATTTCGAGCACGGCATAGGCCGTCGCCGCGCCGGCACCGCCGGCACCGATCTGAACCACGGACGACAAGTCCGCGTCAGGCAGTTGGCGGGAAAGCCCTTGCGCGAATCCCCACCAGTCGGTGTTGTGGCCGATGCGCTTTCCGTCGCGCAAGATCACCGTGTTGACGGCGCCGAGCTTGCGCGCGTCCTCGGAGATGTCGGTCAGCAAGGGCAGGATTCTCTGCTTGCAGGGATAGGTGATGTTGAGGCCGCAGAAGCCGCGTTGCTCAGCCTCGGCGACAAGCGCGTCGAGGTCTTCGGGGCCGAGCTTGCGCTCATTGAGGTCGATGAGGTCGTAGCGATAGTCGACGCCCTGGGCCTCGCCTTCGCGCATGTGCATGGCAGGGGTCAGCGAGCGCTGAATGCCGAACCCGATCAGTCCGGCGCGCAAGATATCGCGCTTTTGCTTCATAACCGCCTCCCAATGTCGAAGCCCGGACCTCGTCCACGCTTCCGGCCTCCCAACCTGACAACGACGATAATGTACTAACTAGTTAGTGTCAACGCTGGCTGGCTTGAAGCGTGGTCCCGAGACCACTATGAACTGAAGGCGCGCTGCGTTGGCAATGGCCGCAATCGCGATCGGGGATGGAGACTATGGCGAAAACGGCGAGGGAAACGCGCAGGAACGACCCTGAGCGGACACGTGAAGACATCCTGGATGTCGCAACGGAAGAGTTCGCCGAGTTCGGGCTGTCGGGCGCACGGGTGGATCAGATTGCCGAGAAGACGCGCACGTCCAAGCGGATGATCTATTACTACTACGGCAGCAAGGAGGGGCTGTATCTGGCGGTGCTGGAAAAGGCCTATCGCAAGATCCGATCGCTCGAAGCGGACCTGCAGCTGTCGGAACTGGCGCCAGACGAAGCTCTGCGCCGGCTGATCAGCACGACCTTCGACCACGACGAGCACAATCCCGACTTCGTGCGGCTCGTCAGCATCGAGAATATCCATCATGCTATGCATATGAAGCGATCGAGTGAAATCGCCGATCTGAACATCTCCGTCATTCGCACGCTGCAGGACATCATCGACCGCGGCCTGAAGAGCGGCCTGTTCCGGCGTCCAGTCGACGCGATCGATCTGCACATGCTGATCAGCGCCTTCTGCTTCTTTCGCGTCTCAAACCGTTACACCTTCGGCACGATCTTCAAGCGCGACCTCTCCGAACCGGACCTCTACGACCGTCACAAGTCGATGATCGCTGACGCCGTGCTTGGATATCTGCGTAGCACCGATCTTTGAGCGCGTGGAAAATCGAGGAACTCTCCGAGGCCGGGCGAAACGCTCCGGCAACGAATGCTGGCCGCTATTGATGTGTGTCAACCGCCAGTCGGCGCTTTGCCGATAGCCTTCCCCTTGGGTTCGCTTGAAGCAACCCGTCCCTGGAGGAGGTAGGCATGCATCATGTAACAACTCATGTCGTCTGGTTTGATGACCTCAAACGCTCGGATGTCGCCAAGGTCGGCGGCAAGAATTCCTCGCTCGGAGAAATGATCCAGGAGCTCAGCCTCCAGGGCGTCGATGTTCCGCCGGGTTTTGCGACCACCTCCGATGCCTACTGGCATTTCATCGACGAAAACCAGATCCGTGAATCGATCGGCAAATCGATCGCCGACTGGACTGCCGGCAAGGCAAGCCTTTCCGAGACGGGGGCAGCCATCCGCCAGCTGTTCCTCAGGGCAGACTGGCCGGCTGCCACGGCCGCTGCCATCGTCGAGGCCTATCGCGGCCTGGCAGACAGAGCCGGTCAACCTGACGTCAGTGTCGCCGTCCGCTCCAGCGCAACGGCCGAAGACCTTCCGGATGCGAGCTTTGCCGGACAGCAGGAGACATTTCTCAACATCGTCGGGCAGACGGAACTCTTGCAGGCCTGCAAGCGCTGCTTTGCCTCGCTGTTTACCGACCGGGCGATCTCCTATCGTCAGACGAAAGGCTTCGACCATATGAAGGTCGCGCTGTCTGTCGGGATCCAGCAAATGGTGCGTTCCGACATTGGCGGATCGGGCGTGATGTTCTCGATCGATACGGAAACAGGGTTCGACAAGGTCGTCCTGATCGATGCCGCCTGGGGGCTCGGCGAAAATGTCGTCCAGGGTGCCGTCGACCCGGACGAATATCAGGTCTTCAAACCGCTCCTGGACGATCCGGCGCTCAGCCCGATCATTTCAAAGAAGTGCGGCGGCAAGACCATCAAGATGATCTATGGCTCTGCCGAGCAGCCGACGCGCAACGTGCCGACATCGAAAGCGGAGCGCGCCGCCTATGTGCTATCAGACGCCGAGATCCTGACACTGGCACGCTGGGCGACGACCATCGAACGCCATTACGGCTGCGCGATGGATATGGAATGGGCCCGGGACGGGCATACCGGGCGCCTCTATATCGTCCAGGCACGGCCGGAAACGGTCCAGTCGAACCGCGAAACCGCAGTGTTCAGCTCGTATCAGATCAAGAGCAAGGGCAAGACACTGCTCACGGGCCTGTCAATCGGCGACGCCGTCGTCTCCGGCCAGGTCTGCCTGATCGAGAATGCCCGCGACATCGGGCAATTCGTCGACGGATCGATCCTGGTCACGTCCACGACCGACCCCGACTGGGTTCCGATCATGAAGCGAGCGGCTGCCATCGTGACCGACCATGGCGGCCGCACCTCGCATGCCGCCATTGTCAGCCGGGAACTGGGGCTACCGGCAATTGTCGGGACGGGGACAGCCACCCAAGTCCTGCATTCCGGCCAGGAGATCACCGTGTCCTGTGCCGAGGGCGACGAGGCGTCGATCTATGAGGGCCGCGCCGACTACGAGGTCCAGACACTCGACATGGAGGATATTCCGGCGACGAAGACGAAGGTGATGCTTAACCTAGCCAATCCAGGGGCCGCTTTCCGCTGGTGGCGACTGCCGGCGGACGGCGTTGGCCTGGCGCGCATGGAATTCGTCATCAGCAACGCTATTCGTATCCATCCCATGGCGCTGGTGAATCTCGACAGCCTGACGGATCAGAGTGCCAAGGCCGAAATCGCCGAACTGACGGCCGGCTATGCCGACAAGTCCGCCTACTTCGTCGACAAGCTCGCCGAAGGACTGGCGAGGATCGCAGCTGCCTTCTACCCGAAGCCTGTCATCGTCCGGATGAGCGATTTCAAGACCAATGAATATGCGGGGCTTCTTGGCGGTGCCGCGTTCGAGCCGACCGAGGAAAACCCGATGATCGGTTTTCGCGGCGCCTCGCGCTATTATTCGCCGCGATACCGGGACGGATTTGCCCTGGAATGCAGAGCCATTCGAAAGCTGCGCAACGAACTTGGCTTCAAGAATGTCGTGGTGATGATCCCCTTCTGCCGGTCCGTTGCGGAGGCCGAAAAGGTGCTGGACGTGATGGCCGAAAACGGACTGAGGCGCGGGGAAAGCGACCTGCAGGTCTTCGTCATGTGCGAGATCCCCTCGAACGTCATCCTTGCCAAGCAGTTCGCCCAGCATTTCGATGGATTCTCCATCGGATCGAACGACCTGACCCAGCTGACACTCGGGGTCGACCGCGATTCCGGCGAACTGGCCGATCTGTTCGACGAGCAGGACGAAGCGGTCAGATGGATGATCCGCAGCGTGATCGGCGAAGCCAAGGCTGCCGGGGCCAAGATCGGCCTTTGCGGCCAGGCACCGAGCGACCATCCGGAATTTGCCAAGTTCCTCGTCGAGTGCGGGATCGACAGCATCTCGGTCACGCCGGACAGCTTCATCGCGGTCAAGCAGAATGTTTCGGAAGCCGAGAATGCAAAGGGAGTTGCCGGCGGCGCGGAGCCATATGGTTGAATGACCTCAAGTTACCATCAGAAGCAGCGAGACCGAACATTTTTGTTGTCCGGGTCATGGTGGCGCGCAGCGAGGCTGTTCTCGCCTGGGCGCCTCGCCCGGCAGAGCGCAGGTGTTCGCATTCACGCCGGCGCTACCGATGATGCCTTTGGAAGCGGGTGTTTGTCGCTCGATTGGTCGCCGACCTTCACGCCCCGTCCTCATCTCTCTGAGAACGCAAAGATCATCGTACTCCATAATTCGTCAGCCTTCTGATCGTATCGAGGGTTGACGAGAAAGGCAGGAGTTCCATGTCGCATCATGACCAAATTCGATTGAAAGCGACACATGATCACTCTTCGCCACCTCGTCAGCCTTCTGGCGCTCCTAGCGCTATTCGCCCTGCCGCCAGCTGCCGACGCGCAGGAGAACGATCAATCGACGCCGCAGACCGTGACGGGCGTCGACGAGCTTATCCGTATCCTGGAAAGTGAAGAGGCCCGAACAGCACTTCTGACCAGGCTGAAGACCGAGGCGGCAACACAGGCGTCCACGGATCAACCGAGCGGCGAAGCCACCATTGCGCGGCAAGTCGCAGAACAAACACGAGCGGCAGCCGAGCAGATCGTGGCCGGTGGGAGCACGGTTTGGACCGGGCTGGTGGCGCTCGCCGCGATGATCACGGATCCCGACCCGGGCGACTACACAGCGCTCCGTTCTATCATCCTGAACGTAGTGCTGGTGGCCGCCGGGCTATTCACCTCGTTCCTTGTCTTGCGGATACTTGTCCATCCTCTTCAGCGCAGCTTCGACAATCGCGCCGCCGGTCGTCACTGGTTCGTCAAAGCGACATATGTGCTGGTCGCCACCGTCGCGGATGTCGTCACCGTCGCTCTGGCCTGGGGCGTGGGCTATTTCCTCGCTCTGCAAGTGGTCGGTGGCGGAACCGGCCAGATGGATATCAATCAGACTCTCCTCCTGAATGCCTTCCTCCTGGTTGAGTTGATCAAGGTGACGATGCGCCTACTGCTGCATCCGCGGTTTTCGAACCTCAGACCCATACCGGTCTCGGACACGTCGGCAGCCTATTGGTATTTCTGGATCGCGCGCATCGTTTCGCTCATCGGTTATGCCTTCATGTTCGTCGCACCGATCATGGCAACCAATGTTTCGGAGTCCGCGGCCCAGGCCGTTCGCGTGTTGGTCATGTTCACCGCCCTGGTGATCGGTGTCGTCATCATCTTGCAAAACCGGGACCGTGTGCGCCACGCCCTGTCGTCGGGCGCCGCTCAGGGGAGAAGCGATTTCGTCAGTCGCAGCAGCGCTTTGCTCGCCGGGATATGGCACCTGTTGGCCATCGCCTATCTCTTCGCGATTGTACTGGTCTGGTTGGTCAATCCTTCCGGCGCCCTTCCGTACATGATGGCAGCCACCTTGAAATCCATCGTCGCAATTGTTGTGGGCGGGCTTGTGACCGCCTTTATCGGACGCTTCGCAAATGCCGGTCTTAGGCTTCCGGATGACCTTCGTGCCCGGCTTCCGGCACTGGAGGCACGACTGAAAGCCTTCGTGCCAGGTGTGATGCAGATCATCCGGGCCATCGTGACCTTCGGCGTGATCATCGCCATCGCCCAAGCCTGGAGACTGATCGATTTTCTTGCCTGGCTCGCGTCCGACAGTGGCCAGCGGGTCAGCGGCTCCACTCTGGCGGCGCTGATCATCCTGTTGTTCGGCTTCGTTGCCTATCTGGCCGTGTCTTCCTGGGTCGAATACAGGCTCAACCCCCAATTCGGGACAATTCCGACCAGCCGTGAAAAGACCCTTCTGTCACTCTTTCAGAACGCCTTTACGATTGCTCTGGTCGTTCTCGTCACCATGCTGGCGCTCGCGCAGATCGGCGTCAACATCGCGCCTTTGCTGGCCGGCGCCGGCGTCCTGGGTCTGGCGATCGGCTTCGGCGCGCAGAAGCTGGTCCAGGACATCATAACCGGGGTCTTCATCCAGCTGGAAAATGTCATGAACGAAGGTGATGTCGTCAGCCTCGGCAGCGTCAGTGGGGTCGTGGAGCGGCTGACAATCCGTTCGGTGTCGATCCGTTCGCTCGACGGGACGCTACATCTGATCCCCTTCTCCTCTGTCGACACCGTTTCCAACATGATGAAGGGTTTCAGCTACCACGTCGCCGAGATCGGGGTGGCCTACAGAGAGGACATCACCGAGGTGAAGGAGGCGATGCACGAGGCCTTCGACCTTCTGATGCAAAGCGAATGGCGGGAAATGATCGTCGACAAGCTCGACATGCATGGTGTAACCGCTTTCGGCGACAGCGCCGTGATGGTGCGCGCACGCATCAAGACCGTTCCAGGGGGGCACTGGGCAACCGGTCGCGCTTACAACGAGCTGATCAAGCAGGTCTTCGACCGCCGAGGCATAGAAATCCCGTTCCCGCACGTCACGCTCTACATGGGTGAGGACAAGGCAGGTATGTCGCCACCATTGAGGGTAAAGAACGAGGTGCGGACAGAGTCTGGATCTGACGACAGACCCGTTTTGATCACGGACGCGGAGTGATCGAGCAGGGTCCTGCCTGCGCCCTTGATCCGGTTGAGCTTTTCGAGGAGGTGAGCATCGTCCCTGCCCATCGCGAGTACCGCGCGAAACCTTGCGACCGAGGCCGCCGGCTTGGTTCGTGACGTTGACAGCTCGGTGGCACGCAGGCCGGAACGGTTGCACGCCTCTAACCTCCGGACATGAAGGATGAGGACTGACATGCCGAAATTTGCCGCCAATCTATCGATGATGTTCAACGAGGTGCCCTTCCTTGACCGCTTCGCGGCGGCAGCCGAATGCGGCTTCAGGGCGGTCGAATACCTCTTTCCCTACGACCACCCGGCAGAGGTCGTCGCCGAAAGGCTGCAAAAGGCCGGTCTCGCCCAGGCGCTCTTCAACATGCCACCCGGCGACTGGACGTCCGGCGAGCGCGGCATGGCGGCGCTCGCCGGACGAGAGGCGGATTTTGCGGCAGCTCTCGACATGGCGATCGACTATGCGAAGGTCATCGGCACGCCGCTGTTGCATATGATGGCGGGTGTTGCACCAGCCGCCGATCAGACCGCAATCACGACGTATCGCGACAACCTGAAGCGTGCCGTCGACCGCACGGGCGAGGCCGACATCGGCCTTGTCATCGAGCCGATCAACGGTCGTGACATGCCGGGCTATTTCCTCAACGACTTCCAACGCGCCATCGACTTCATCAGCGACATGGATGCAAGTCATCTCAAACTGCAATTCGACGTCTATCACCGGCAGATTTTGCATGGCGACGTGATCATGGCACTCCGGCAGATGGCACCTCTGATCGGCCACATCCAGATTGCCTCGGTGCCCGACCGCCATGAACCGACAACCGGTGAACTCGACGACCGCAGGATCTTCGCCGCAATCGACGCCATCGGCTATCAGGGTTACGTCGGCTGTGAATACCGGCCGGCCGACGGCACCCTCGAAGGACTAGGCTGGATGGCCAGACTTTGATTGAGTCTGAGGGGGATGGGCCATAGGCGCTGGATCAACGGTTCCCGCTAAGAACGTCCGATCCAAATCGCGTCGCACGCTGATCAACGGACAAGACTGCAGCCCAAGATTCTACAATGAAATTGGATTGGTATCTTAGAATATGGCGGACAGGGTGGGATTCGAACCCACGGTACGCTTTCACGCACACACGCGTTCCAGGCGTGCGCCTTAAACCACTCGGCCACCTGTCCAGGGGGAACGCGGGGAAAACCACCGCGGTTGGTCGGGCGCGATATATACCGAGGAATTTCGGCGGATCAACCGAAATCTATCAGAATTTTGACATCGGCCGACAATTCCCTATCTATAGGCTCAGTGCGGCGGGCCTTGAAGGCCGTGCCGGGCTTCAGCCGGAGACATTGGTGGTGCGCTTCCTGTTCAGGGTCTTGAGTTTGCTTGCGCTTTGCGTCGGCGTCGTGTTCGGCGTGATCGATGCCATTGCGTCGGTTTCCGCTTCGCAGGTCATCATGACCCCGATTTCGAAAGCGTGGATCGAGACGCATCCGGGCTCTCTGATGACACTCGAAGAGTTGGTCGTCGGGCGGCTCGGCGATGGTGCCTGGCTTACGCTTCGCGATGTCGTCCTGCCGCAGCCGGCGTTTGCCGCCATGCTGGTGCTGTCGCTCGCCTTCTGGATGATCGGCTACAAGAAGCCTTCGCTCGCTGGACGGTTTGCAGCTTGAACCGGACATTCGGTGCGCCAGAGGCTTGAACACGCCCGGCAGATTGTAAGCTTCGGTGGGCGCCGCCGACCAATGATTGAAGACCGCAGCCGTCTGGCGCGGAACTCGGCAATCTGCCGAAGTGGCAGCGCAAAATGTAAAAACAGGCCGAAAGACGGCCTCAGGAGGTTTCAAGATGTTCCTGATCGACATGTTCAATAAGAAGACGGTCATGCCGACGGCAGAAAACGCCCTGCCCGGCCGGTCGGAGCCGATCCCGACCGCATCGACGCATTTCATCTCCGGCCTCCCTCTGAAGGGCCCAGTGCCCGAGGGCATGAAGACCGTCTATCTTGGTATGGGCTGCTTCTGGGGCGCCGAGCGCCTGCTTTGGCAGACGCCAGGGGTTTACCTCACCGTCTCCGGCTACCAGGGCGGGATCACGCCCAACCCGACCTATCAGGAAACCGTCACCGGCCTGACCGGACATACCGAAGTGGTCAAGGTTGTCTATGATCCGGCGAAGATCTCTCTCGAAGGGCTGCTGAAGATCTTCTTCGAGGCGCATGATCCGACCCAGGGCATGCGCCAGGGCAATGATATCGGCACCACCTATCGCTCCGCGATCTATGTCGAGGATGACGAGGATATGGCGCTTGCCATCGCCGTTCGCGATCGCTTCCAGGAGGCGCTGGTGAAAGCTGGACGCAGCAGCCGGGTGACAACGGAAATCGCCCCTGCCGGACCGTTCTATTACGCCGAGGAGTATCACCAGCAGTATCTGGCGAAGAATCCGAATGGTTACTGCGGCCTGCGCGGTACAGGCGTCTCCTGCCCGATCTCGCCCGCAGCCTGAGGGCAATTGCCCAAAGGCGCAGCACAAACCCCATTGATCTGACTGATTTTTCAGCGTCCTGCGCTGAAAAATCAGCAGGCTTGTGAATCTTTACCAGATGAAAAAAATCTGGTGAATTTTGAAGCGAGCCATGCAAGGATGAAAGCCAGCCAGGACCTCCGGAACAGGGGGCGGCGGTTCCGCAGACATGTCTTTCTTGTGAGAAAGGCTTGCGGGAGGACCCAACAAGATCAATAGCAACAACAGGGCTGCACCATGAAGAAAACCCTCCTCAGTCTCTTTGCCTTGGCCGCGATGTCGGCGACCGCGCTTGCGGCCGACATCAAGCCGGCGCTGGTCTACGGCACGGGCGGCAAGTTCGACAAATCCTTCAACGAGGCTGCTTACGGTGGCGCCGAGAAGTTCAAGTCCGAAACCGGTATCGATTACCGCGACTTCGAACCGACCAGCGACACGCAGGGTGAACAGGCCATCCGCAACTTCGCCTCGCGCGGCTTCAACCCGGTCGTTGCCGTTTCCTTCGCCTGGACTTCGGCCATCGAAAAGGTCGCCGCTGAATTCCCGGATACCCAGTTCGTGATCGTCGATTCCGTCGTCGACAAGCCGAATGTCCGTTCGGTTGTCTACAAGGAAGAGGAAGGTTCTTACCTGGTCGGCCTGCTGGCCGGCATGGCTTCCACCACCGGCAAGGTCGGCTTCGTCGGCGGCATGGACATCCCGCTCATCCGCAAGTTCGCCTGCGGCTACGAGCAGGGCGCACGCGCTGCCAAGGCCGACATCCAGGTCTTCCAGAACATGACCGGCACCACGGGCGCTGCCTGGAACGACCCGGTTCGCGGCGGTGAACTCACCAAGAACCAGATCGACCAGGGTGCGGATGTCGTTTACGCGGCAGCCGGCGCGACCGGTCTCGGCGTGCTGCAGACCGCAGCCGACAACGGCAAGCTTTCGATCGGCGTCGATTCCAACCAGAACCACCTGCATCCGGGTTCGGTTCTGACTTCGATGGTCAAGCGCGTCGATCTCGCTGTCTACAACGCCTATGCCGATGCCAAGGACGACAAGTTCACGCCTGGCCTGCAGGTTCTCGGCGTCGCACAGGAGGGTGTCGCCTACGCCCTCGACGACAACAACGCCAAGCTGATCACCGAAGAAATGAAGGCCGCCGTCGAGAAGGCCAAGGCCGACATCGCCGCCGGTACCGTCAAGGTCCACGACTACATGTCGGACAATTCCTGCCCGAAGTGATCTAGAATCCGGGCGCAGGACGGCTCCATTGTCGTCCTGCGCCCTTTTTGTATGTCTGGGGGACCGGAATGAATGCAGCGAGCCAGGCACCCGCGATCGAACTGATCGGCATCGACAAGAAGTTCGGTGCGGTGCATGCCAACAAGAATATCAATCTGACGGTCGCCAAGGGCTCGATCCACGGCATCATCGGTGAAAACGGCGCCGGCAAGTCGACGCTGATGTCGATCCTCTACGGCTTCTATCAGGCCGATCAGGGATCCATCCAGATCGACGGCAAGCCGATCACGATCAAGGACAGTCAGGCCGCCATCAATTCCGGGATCGGGATGGTGCACCAGCATTTCATGCTGGTCGAGAACTTCACCGTGCTCGAAAACCTGATGCTCGGTGCCGAAGGCGGCGCGCTTCTTGGCAAGGGCACCGATGCGGCCCGCGCGGCGCTGAAGAAGCTGGAAGAAGACTACGAGCTGGACGTGGATCCCGACGCTGTTGTCGAGGAACTGCCTGTAGGTCTGCAGCAGCGCGTCGAAATCCTTAAAGCGCTCTATCGCGGCGCCGAGATCCTGATCCTCGACGAACCGACGGGTGTGCTGACCCCGGCCGAAGCCGACCACCTGTTCAAGATCCTCGGCGTGCTGCGCGACCAGGGCAAGACGGTCATTCTGATCACCCACAAGCTACGCGAGATCATGGCGATCACCGATACGGTGTCGGTCATGCGCCGCGGCGAAATGGTCGCGACCCGCAAGACGGCGGAAACCACCGTGGAAGAACTCGCCGAACTGATGGTCGGCCGCCGGGTGCTGCTGCATGTCGAGAAGAAGCCCGCCAATCCTGGCGAGATTTTTCTGTCGGTGCGCAACCTGACGGTCAAGGACAGCCGCGGCGTGGTCATGGTCGACAACGTCTCCTTCGATGTGCGCTCCGGCGAGATCGTCGGGATCGCCGGCGTCGCCGGCAATGGTCAGAGCGAACTTCTCGAAGCGATCACCGGCATTCGCAAGCCGACTGCAGGCGAAATCTGGATCAATGGCCAGAATGTCGCCGGCCTCGACCCGGCGGAACTGCGCGGCATCGGTGTGGCGCATATTCCGGAAGATCGCCACCATATGGGTCTCGTGCTGCCCTTCGAGGAGAGCCAGAACGCCATTCTCGGCTATCATCGAGACGAGCGCTATGGGAAGGGTCCGTTCCTGAACCCCGACCTGATGCGCAAGGCGGCGGTCGAGGAGATCGAGAAATACGATATCCGTCCCCCGAATCCTCGACTGAAGACCGCCAACTTCTCTGGCGGCAACCAGCAGAAGATCGTGGTTGCCCGCGAAATCGAGCGTGACCCGAAGCTCCTGATCGTCGGCCAGCCGACGCGCGGCGTCGACATCGGCGCGATCGAATTCATTCACAAGCGGATCGTCGAGACGCGCGATGCAGGCAAGGCCGTGTTGCTCGTCTCCGTCGAGCTCGACGAGATCCGCTCGCTCTCCGACCGCATTCTGGTGATGTTCGCCGGCAAGGTCGTCGGCGAGAAAACGCCTGACACAGGCGAACAGACACTCGGCCTGATGATGGCCGGCATTGCCGCTTGAGGATTTGATGAGCACTGCATCCGTACCCCTTCCGAACTGGATCAATTATGCGCTGCTGCCGCTGATCAACCTCACGCTTGCCTTCCTGGTCTCGGGCCTCGTGGTTTGGATCATCGGGGAAAACCCGTGGGAGGCGCTGAAGCTGATGCTGGAAGGCGCACTCGGCAGCGGTGAAGGCATCGGCTTCACGCTGTTCTATGCCACGAACTTCATCTTTACCGGACTTTCCGTTGCGGTTGCCTATCACGCCGGCCTGTTCAACATTGGCTCGGAAGGCCAGGCCTATCTGGGTGGCCTAGGCGCAGCGCTCGCTGCCCTTGCGCTCGACCATTACGTGCCGTGGTATGTCACCATGCCCTTTGCAATCATGGCGGCCGCCCTGTTTGGTGCGGCCTGGGCTTTCATTCCAGCATGGCTGCAGGCCAAGCGCGGCAGCCATATCGTCATCACGACGATCATGTTCAACTTCATCGGCGCAGCGCTGATGGTCTATCTGCTGGTCAACGTGCTGATCGTGCCGGGTAAGATGGCACCGGAAACCCGCACCTTCCTCGAGGGTGGCCAGCTGCCGAAGCTCGACTGGCTGATCGCAATGTTCGGCGGCAAGCTCGGGCCTGCACCGTTCAACGTGTCCTTCCTCATCGCGCTCGTCATGTGCGTGCTGGTCTGGATCCTGATCTGGCGCACCAAGCTCGGCTTCGAGATGCGCACGCTCGGGATCAGCCGCTCGGCCGCCGCCTATGCCGGCATTCCCTATGTGAAGATCGTCATGATCACCATGCTGATCTCGGGCGGTCTCGCCGGCATGATGGCGCTCAATCCGGTGCTCGGCGCTTCTGCCCGCCTGCAGGTGGAGTTCGTCGCAGGTGCTGGCTTTGTCGGGATCGCCGTGTCGCTGATGGGGCGCAACCATCCGCTCGGCATCGTGCTTGCCGCCATCCTGTTCGGCATTCTCTATCAGGGGGGAGCCTGGCTCTCCTTCGACATGCCGAACATCACCCGCGAGATGATCGTGGTCATCCAGGGTCTGGTGATCCTGTTTGCCGGCGCGCTCGAATTCATGTGCCGCCCGATGATCGTGCGGATCTACCAGACAATGACAAAGGCCTGAGGACGCGACCATGGAATCCTTTGACATGCTCATCAGCATCCTCGGCTCGACGATCCGTCTGTCGATCCCGCTGATCCTGGCGGCTCTTGCCGGTCTCTATTCCGAACGGGCGGGCGTCTTCGATATCGGGCTTGAGGGCAAGATGCTGGCAGCGGCCTTCGCTGCGGCCTGTGTTGCCTATCTCACCGGTTCGGCCTGGCTGGGTCTGTTCTCCGGCATCGCCGTCTCGCTGGTGTTCTCCCTGATCCACGGCTTTGCCTCGATCACCAATCGCGGCAACCAGATCGTCTCTGGCGTGGCACTGAACTTCGTTGCAGCGGGCCTCACCGTCGTGCTCGGCCAGGCCTGGTTCGGCCAGGGTGGACGCACGCCGCAGGTTTCGGGCGAAGGTCGCTTCTCGCCGATCATCCTGCCGGGTGCGGACATGATGCGCGAGGTGCCCTTCATCGGGCCGCTCTATTCCAATGTCATTTCCGGCAACAACATCCTGACCTATATGGCGTTTCTCGCCGTCCCGATCTCCTGGTGGGTGCTCTATCGCACGCGCTTTGGCCTGCGTCTGCGCGCCGTCGGCGAGAATCCGGGTGCGGTGGATACCGCCGGCATTTCGGTCACCTTCCTGCGCTACCGGGCGGTCCTGATGGCCGGCCTGCTCTGCGGCATCGCCGGTACCTATCTCGCGATCGCTCAGTCGGCTGCCTTCATCAAGGACATGTCGGCAGGCAAGGGCTTCATTGCGCTTGCAGCGTTGATCTTCGCCAAGTGGAAGCCGGTGCCGGTGATGTTTGCCTGCCTGCTTTTCGGTTTCCTCGATGCGCTCGCCAACTTCATGCAGGGCAAGTCGATACCGCTCATCGGCGAAGTGCCGGTGCAGCTCTTCCAGGCCCTGCCCTATATCCTCACCTGCATCCTGCTTGCGGGCTTCATCGGCTCTGCCAATCCGCCGAAGGCCGGTGGCGTGGCCTACTCCAAGGAGCGTTGATCATGGCGCACGATCTTTTCGAAGCGGCGCGCGACGCGATGAAATTCGCGCATGCGCCCTATTCCAAGTTCCCTGTGGGGGCTGCCATCCGCGCGGACGACGGCAAGATCTATACCGGCGCCAATATCGAGAACCTCTCCTTCCCTCAAGGGTGGTGTGCCGAGCCGACGGCGATCGGCTGCATGATCATGGGCGGGGGCAAGAAGATCGTCGAGATGGCAGTGATTGCCGAAAAGCTGGCGCTTTGCCCGCCCTGTGGCGGCTGCCGGCAGAAGATCTCGGAATTCGCATCCGCCACGACCAAGATCTATCTCTGTGACGAAGTGGGAGTGCAGAAGACGATGACCATGGACGAGCTTCTGCCGCTCAGCTTCAAGACGGACATCCTCGGATGAAGGCGGCCGTGGATCTGCTCGTCGAGCGCCTGAACGGCCTCATGCCGCGCTTCGGCATCGTTCTCGGCTCCGGCTTGGGATCTCTGGTGAACGAGGTTCGTGACGCCGTCCGCATCCCCTACTCCGATCTGCCAGGCTTTCCCTTGAGTGGCGTCTCCGGTCATGCCGGAGAAATTGTCGCCGGCTATCTGGGGCGCACGCCCGTGATCATGCTGGCCGGCCGCATGCATTATTACGAACACGGCGATGCGAATGCGATGCGCAAACCGATCGAAGTGCTGATGGGTCTCGGTGTAAAGTCGCTGATCCTCACCAATGCGGCGGGATCGCTGCGTGAAGACATGGCCCCTGGTTCGGTCATGCAGATCACCGACCACATCAACTTCTCCGGCAAGAACCCGCTGATCGGCGAGCCCAGTGACGGGCGCTTCGTCGGCATGACCTCGGCCTATGATGCCGAGCTGCAGGCCGCGATGCGGGCAGCCGCGGAGGCGGAAGATGTGCCCCTCGCCCAAGGTGTCTACATGTGGTTCTCGGGCCCAAGCTTCGAGACGCCGGCGGAGATCCGCATGGCGCGTGTTCTCGGCGCCGACGCCGTCGGCATGTCGACCGTGCCGGAGGTCATTCTCGCCCGTTTCTATGGCCTGAGGGTTGCAGCCGCCTCGGTGATCACCAATTATGGGGCAGGCATGACCGGTGGCGAACTCAGCCACGAAGAAACCAAGGACATGGCGCCGATCGGCGGCAAACGTCTGGCCACCATCCTGAAACGGATGATCGGCGGAGGAAATGACATTGGATAATCAAGAACTGCGCGCCGTGGCTTCGCGGGCGCTTTCGCTGCTCGACCTGACCAACCTGAAAGACGACTGCACGCCCGAGCAGATCGTGACGCTGTGCGGGCGCGCCCAGAGCGCCTTTGGGCCGACGGCTGCGATCTGCATCTGGCCACGCTTTGTCATGCAGGCACGCACCCTGCTTGGCCCCGACAGTCCGATCCGGATTGCAACGGTCGTCAACTTCCCCTCAGGCGACATGAAGACCGAAGACGTCCTGGCCGAGACGCGCGATGCCGTGGCCGATGGTGCCGACGACATCGATCTGGTGATCCCCTACCGGGCGCTGGCGGCTGGTGACGATAAGGCCGTGACCGACATGGTTTCGGCGGTGAAGGGCGCGTGCGGCTCGGCGATCCTGAAGACGATCCTGGAAACGGGCGAACTCAAGGATATCTCGTTCATCCGCCGTGCCTCAGAGCTCTCCATCGCGGCCGGTGCTGATTTCATCAAGACATCGACCGGCAAGGTCGCCGTGAACGCGACGCTCGAGGCCGCCGACACCATGTTGCAGGCGATCCGCGACAGCCGCAAGAAGGTCGGTTTCAAGCCGGCCGGCGGCATTTCGACGGTGGCGGATGCCGGTCACTATCTGAAGCTCGCCGATACCATCATGGGCGAAGACTGGGTGATGCCCTCGACCTTCCGCTTCGGCGCATCGGGTCTGCTCGACGATATCATCGCCGTGCTCTCGGGCGAGCAGTCGAGCGCTACTGCATCGGGGTATTGAGCCATGCTTCCCCAGGAAATCATTCGACGCAAGCGTGATGGCGGAACCCTGAGCGCGCAAGAGATCGCTGCTTTCATCGAGGGTCTATCGAAGGAAACGATTTCCGAGGGGCAAGTGGCCGCGTTTGCGATGGCCGTCTTCTTCAAGGGCATGACGCCAGACGAGATTGTAGCGCTGACGCTTGCCATGCGCGATTCCGGCGACGTGCTCTCCTGGGCAGGCGTCGGGAAGCCGATCGCCGACAAACACTCGACCGGCGGCGTGGGCGACAATGTCTCGCTGATGCTGGCGCCGATCGTGGCGGCCTGCGGGCTGGCCGTACCGATGATTTCAGGCCGTGGCCTCGGCCATACCGGTGGCACGCTCGACAAGCTGCAGTCGATCCCCGGTTACGATGTGATGCCCGACAATGTCACCTTCCGTCGGACGGTCAACCGCGCCGGCTGCGCGATCATCGGCCAGACGGGCGATCTGGCCCCGGCCGACAAGCGGCTCTATGCGATCCGCGACGTGACGGCGACGGTCGAATCCATCCCGCTGATCACGGCCTCCATTCTGTCGAAGAAACTTGCGGCCGGGCTGGAAAGCCTGGTTCTCGACGTGAAGGTTGGCAATGGCGCCTTCATGGCGAAAGCTGAGGATGCGGAAGCCTTGGCGCGCTCGCTGGTGCGTGTCGCGAATGGTGCGGGTGTGAAGACCACCGCGCTATTGACCGACATGAACGAGCCGCTCGCCGACTGCGCCGGCAACGCAATCGAAGTGCTGAACGCGGTGGATTTCCTCAAAGGCGAGAAGAGCGGGACGCGGCTTGAGGAGGTCACGCTGGCGCTCGGTGCCGAGATGCTGGTCAATGCCGGCGTCGAGAGCGACCAGGCGGCTGCTCTTGCCCGCTGCGCAAAGGTGCTGGCCTCCGGCCAGGCGGCGGAGATCTTCGGGCAGATGGCGTCGGAGCTCGGCGGTCCCGCCGATTTCATGGACAAGGCAGAAACATATCTCCCACGGGCCAAGGTTGAGGTCGCCGTTCTTGCCGATGAGGACGGCTATCTTGGGGAGTGCGATACGCGCGGTCTCGGTCTCGCTGTCGTGTCGCTCGGTGGTGGCCGCCAGCGTCCCAGCGACAAGATCGATCACGGCGTGGGTCTCTCCGGCTTCAAGCCGCTGGGCGCAAAGGTCGAGAAGGGCGAGCCAATCGCCTTCGTGCAGGCGAATGACGAAGCTACTGCGGCTCAAGCCGCCAAGACTGTGTCCGACTGCTATCGGATTTCAGAGACGAAGCCGGCTGCGACACCGGTCATCGGGCTCAGGATCGCTGCCGAGTAACGGGCGAAAACCTCACTGGATCATCCGCAGCGTGCGCTTCTCCGCCGTATAGGACCTGAGCTTTGTCATGAAGCTCATGCCGACAAGCGTGGATGAAAGCGCCTCGTCACCCAGAACAACGGCTTCGACATCACGCACCCGGATGCTGCCGATCTCAACACGGTCTAGCGTCACGTGTGCCGCCCTGGTCACCCCGTTCGCAGTTCTCACCTGGTAACGGAAATCGAGCGCTGCCGGGCTGAAACCGAGGCGGCGGGCCGTCGAGACATTGATCGCAACCCTGGAGGCTCCGGTATCCACCATGGCGTCAACGGGCTTGCCGTTCATCTTGAACGTTCCCGAATAGTGGCCATGGCGACCCATCGTGAGAACCGTCTGGCCGGAGGGAACCGCTGCGGCAGGCTTGGCCACGACGGCAGCGGGTTCAGCCGCCTCGCGCTCGTCCAGCATGGCCTGAACCTTCTCCGCGATCGTCGGCCATTGGCTGGCGGACAAGGCGAGCATCGAGACCAGCAAGAGTGTGCGAGCGAACATCGGCAATCCTCGTGAGCGATGTGCCTTTTATATCAGCGATGCACGAAAAAACGGATAAGGGCGAATGCAAAACGGCCCGAAACCGGAGTTTCGGGCCGCCAAAGCTAGCGATCTGGTTAAGAAATCACTTCGTTCCGTACATCCGGTCGCCGGCGTCGCCTAGACCGGGCATGATGTAGCCCTTCTCGTTCAGATGGCTGTCGATCGATGCAGTGAAGATCGGCACATCAGGATGGGCGGCGTGGAAATTCTTGATGCCTTCGGGGGCAGCCAGCAGGCAGAGGAAACGAATGTTCTTTGCGCCGCGCTCCTTCAGCTTCTCGATCGCAGCGATCGAGGAATTACCGGTTGCCAGCATCGGATCAACGACGATGATCAGGCGCTCCGACAGGGCTTCCGGCGCCTTGAAGTAGTATTCGACGGCCTGCAGGGTCTCATGGTCGCGGTAGACGCCGACATGGGCTACGCGGGCCGCCGGCACCAGTTCCAGCATGCCTTCGAGAAGGCCGTTGCCAGCGCGCAGGATGGAGGCGAAGACCAGCTTCTTGCCCTCGAGGATCGGAGACTGCATCTCGGTGAGCGGCGTCTCGATCGTCTCCATGGTCAACTCGAGGTCGCGGGTCACCTCATAGCAGAGGAGCGTGGAGATCTCGCGCAGCAACCGACGGAAGCTCGAGGTCGACGTTTCCTTGCGGCGCATGATCGTCAGCTTGTGCTGCACGAGGGGGTGATCGATGACTGTTACGCCGTCCATGGTCGAGCCTTCTTTTCTTGTTTTCTGAGGTGCTTCTATTTTCACGTTCTCTTGGACGCCCGCAAGAGCGATGCCGCTTTTTGGGCGGTCTTCAACAGTTGCGGTGTCACAACCGGGCGAGAAGCCGCGCTCTGGTCTCCTCATCGACAAAGGCCGCCTCGATCGCGGTGCGCGTCATGCCGTCGATCTCGGCATCAGTGAACCCGAATTCGCTGGAGGCCCAGTCGTATTCCTGGGCGAGCGAGGTACCGAAGAAAGGCGGGTCGTCGGAGTTGATGCAGACCTTGACCCCGGCTTGGTGGAACTTCCTCAGCGGATGGCTGGCGAAGTCGGGGAAGACCTTGAGCGCGATGTTGGAGCCGGGGCAGACTTCGAGCACGGTGCCGAGATCGATCAGGCGGCGGACAAGCTCCGGATCCTCGATGGCGCGGACACCGTGGCCGATACGCGACGGCTTCACGAGGTCGAGGGCATCGGTGACGCTGAAGGCACCGCAGACCTCACCGGCATGGATGGTGAGACCAAGGCCCGCCTCGCGGGCAATGTCGAAGGCGCGGGCATAATCCGCAACACGGCCCATGCGCTCCTCGCCGGCCATGTTGAAGCCTGTGACCAGCGGGTTGTTACTACGGGCGGCATATTCGGCGGCGGCAATGACGCTGTCGGGGCCAAAATGGCGCTCGCCGGTGACGATGATGCGCGCTTCGATGCCGGTGGCTGCCTTGGCGGCCTCGATGCCGGCGGTGATGCCGGAGAGGTAGGTGTCCGCGCCGAGGCCGATGCGATCGCCATGATCGGGCGAGACGATGATCTCGCTGTATATCGTATCGACGGCTGCGAGTTCACGCAGATAGGTCTCGGTCAAAAGGGCGTAGTCCTCTTCCGTGCGGAAAAGGGCGGCGACCCGGTCATAGGCCTTGATGAATTCGGCGAAATCGCTCCAGGCATAAGTACCGTTTTGCATGAAGGTCGCGGGATCGACGCCATACTTCTCGGCTTGGGCAAGCGCCAGCGTCGGCGGCGCCGCACCTTCGATATGACAGTGCAGTTCGGCCTTCTTCATTTGTCTCGTCACAGGAAGCTCCGTCCGTGGCGGCCGGGAGCGATCCCCAGATGCGCCGCGATGGTTTCGCCGATATCGGCATAGGTGTTGCGGACACCGATGTTGCGCGAGCGCACACCGGGGCCAAAGCACATGATAGGCACGCGCTCGCGGGTATGGTCGGTGCCGCGCCAGGTGGGATCGCAGCCGTGATCGGCCGTCATCAGAACCATGTCGCCGGGCTTGAGCTTGCGGTGAACTTCCGGAAGGCGGCGGTCGAAGGCTTCGAGCGCTGCGGCATAACCCGGCACGTCGCGTCGATGGCCGAAGAGCATGTCGAAATCGACGAAATTGGTGAAGACGAGATCGCCGTCTTCTGCCTCGTCCATGACCTTCAGCGTCGCATCCATCAGCGCCATGTTGCCATTGGCCTTGATGACACGGGAGACACCCTGATGGGCGAAGATATCGCCGATCTTGCCAACGGCATGCACCTTGCGACCGGCCTCGACGAGCCGGTCGAGCAGGGTCGGCTCCGGCGGAAGTACGGAATAGTCGCGGCGGTTGCCGGTGCGTTCGAAGGTCTGGACAGTTTCGCCGATGAAAGGACGGGCGATAACGCGGCCGATGTTCAAGGGATCAAGAAGCTGTCGGACGATCTGGCAGAGTTCGAGCAGGCGTTCGAGGCCGAAATGGACCTCGTGGGCGGCGATCTGGAAGACGGAATCGCTGGAGGTGTAGCAGATTGGCTTGCCGGTGCGGATATGCTCCTCGCCAAAGCGGGCGATCACCTCGGTGCCGGATGCGTGACAATTGCCGAGGATGCCTGGCAGGTTCGCTTCGCGACAGATCGCTTCCACCAGATCTTGAGGGAAAGCTTCTTCGCCCTCCGGAAAATAGCCCCAGTCGAACATCACGGGCGTGCCGGCGATTTCCCAGTGGCCGGAGGGCGTGTCCTTGCCGTGCGACACTTCGCTGGCCGCGCCATGCAGGCCGAAAACCCGCTCGGGGATCGGCATGGCGTCCGGTGTCTTGCCGGTCGCGAGCCTGGCGGCCTCAATGAGGCCGAGTGCGGACATGTTTGGCAGGACCAGCGGCCCCTGCCGCAACCCCTTGCGGTTGCCGGCGCCAGCCGCACAGAACTCGGCGATATGGCCGAGCGTATCGGAGCCATCATCACCATAGGCGGGCGCATCGGGCGCGCCGCCGATACCGAAGGAATCGAGAACAAAAAGGAAAGCACGTGCCATGTGAACACCACGGCCGGGTCTGGTTTGTTGTTCTGCCGGCCTTTTATCGCATCCTTAGCGCTTGGACGAAGGCTTGGCAAACGCCTCAGATCAGCAGTTGCCGCATTTGACTTCGGTGCCAAGGCGCTGACGGAAATAGTATTCCCGCGTGATGGTGAGGCTCTTGGCTTCGGTGCCAGACAGGCCCGGGAGATACATCATCAGTTCGTGGCTGACACTGAGTTCGCTACGGATGAGAAACGTATCGGCGACGAGCATGTCGGCGGGTACAGGAGCATCCGTCCCGACCGCATAGGGCGCCACCCCCGTAGTCGACCAAGACCAGACGACTTTCGCCGCCTTCGAAGAGTCGATCTTGATCGCGCTGACCTTGATCAGCAGATCCTTCGAGGGATAAGGCACGAAGATTGCGCCGGACACATCCGCCATGGCAGCAAGGAAGGTCTTGTCGACCTCTTCCTCCCGCGAGACCAGATCCGCAATCGTGCTGCTCGCCATCGAGGTCTTCTTGGCAACGCTCAAGCCCATGGTGAGCTCGAATGCCATCAGATAAAGCACGATGAGCATCGGCGCGACGATCGCGAACTCGACTCCACCAACGCCCTGTCTGTCGCCAATCAAGCGCTTCCAATTGCAGACAAGGCCGAGATAGCCCTGTCGAAGGCTCGTCACGCTTCGTCTCAGCGCGGATTTATCTCTGCCGCTCACGGTCATGGATATTTCTCGTTCTGGAAGGCGGTGGTGGCCACGATCAGGAAGTCTGACGGCAGGGACCCATCCGAGGGTCTGATGGTCGTGATGTAGGGACGGACGAGATCGGTGATCACCTGCCAGCGATAATAGGCGCGCAGCATGTTGACCGTATTCGGTCCTCCCGGCGTGAATTTGAAGCTCGTCGGATCGATGTCGGCGAAATTGGCCGTCGAGACACGCGGGATGTTTTTCGGGATATCCGAAAACTTAGTGAAGGCTCGGGCGTCGATATAGAGCTTGCTCGGAGTGGCGATTTCCGCCTCCGAGCATTGAATCATGATGTTCACCTCGTCACAGAACGCCTTGCGGAACTTGGTGACATCCATGTCCGTGGCAGGGCGGTTCAGCTGATAGGTGATCTGACCGGTGCGGATCTGTCGGCCCAGCGTGTTGACCGCATTGGTCACCAGCTGCTCGGCAGCGAAAGCCACAAAGGTTTCGATGATCGCGAAGACGATAAGGAAATAGGGTACAGCAAGGATCGCAAACTCGATCGCTGCGGCACCGTCCTTCGATCGCGCGAGCTTGCGCCACAGCCGGAAGCGTGGTCTGCGGCGCTCAATCCGATGATTTCGATCGATATCCTGGCTGGTCATAGCCTTCTTCATCCTCAAAGCTCAGGTGAAGCTACGAGCCAAATATTGATTTTCCGTTTCCCGAATATTTACACTTTGCCACGCCGCTGAAGGCAAAACTCAATAGTATTACGGCGTAGCGCCGGTCTTTGCATGTTCTTCGCAGTTCGGCGTGCAGGAGAGAACGGTGCGCGCGGTGGACTTGAACACCCGCACCGTACTTGCCTCGTCGATGGATACGAGGATGCGTTCGTCGACGATGGCGTTGCCGTCGGCATCGAGCAGGACCAGGTTCGTCGTGCCGTAGGAACGACCCGTCAGAACGATGGTGCGGGCGTCGGCAACGGTCGCATCGGCAACTTCGGCATTGCCGACAATCACCTTACTCACCGGCCGATCCAGCTTAAGTACCCGTGCGCTGTTCATATAGACGCGCAGGATGCCTTCATCTTGCGCATGCACAACGGTTGCTGGCGACACCATGGCCATCATTAGGGTGATGGCGGCTGCAGCAACAATAAGACGGTCGGTCATGAACGTGCCTTTGAGTACGCGCGTGGGGATGTTGCGGGAAGCATGCCGGCTTTTGGTGAATGAAGGGTTAAGTGCATTTCCGCAGCCTAGTCAGAGCACACGTTCGGCTCTGTTATCAAAAATTGCCACAGGCTCGAGCGACCCATTGGCCGAATGTGTGCCATTCAGGCGCAGCCTGACAGACCGATGCGTTAACACTTGCCTGCGACGGGAAAGACCTCGGCGTGCCGCACCCGGCATGGGGATGGAAAAGCTCCCGCTACTGCGCTGTTTTGGCTGAGATCTGGGGCATCTTATCGGTCTAAGCCAGTATTCATTTACCACACCGGAGGCTTGCGCCGTTTCACGATCCGGTAACCGTCTTTCTTAAGCCGATGGCAATAGGGCGCCGCTTAGGTTGGCGACATCCGAGCAACGGCAAACAGTTGCCGGCAGTGCTGATCAACCTCGCGGAGTAGGAGAAATAACATGACCAAGCTTTTCGCACGTTTCGTCAAGGACGAGTCCGGCGCAACCGCAATCGAATACGGCCTCATCGCCGCCCTCATCTCGGTCGCCCTGATCACCGGCGCGACGACCCTCGGCGGCGCTCTGAACGACACGTTCCAGAACATCGGCGAACGTATGGGCGACGCTCAGACAGCTTCTGGAAACGCTGGCAACTAAACGGATTAATGAAGCGCCGCAAAGCGCTAAGCCTGAAGGCCGCCTCGACCAGGCGGCCTTTTTGCATTTGCGGCCTGTCCAGAAGCTAGAACGACGCTTTGTTTTCGGAATCTCAATACATGTCAGGTAGTGAGGCGGACAAGGAGTAACGGCCATGTATTCAGCGATCGTCTTTATCGTGCTTCCAGGCTGTCTGGTTCTGGCAGCGCTCACCGATTTCCTGGAGATGACGATCCCGAACTGGATCTCGCTGCTGCTGATCGGCGCCTTCGTCATCATTGCCCCCTTGAGCGGATTGTCCTTACTCGAGTTCGGCTGGCATCTGGCGGCTGCTCTGCTGGTGTTCTTCGGATGTTTCAGCCTCTTCGCGCTCAATGTCATGGGCGGCGGCGATGCCAAGCTCCTGACGGCTGCCGCACTCTGGTTCGGCTTCAACACGTCGCTTTTTCAGTTCCTCGTCTATACGGGATATCTTGGCGGCCTGCTGACCATCGTGGTCATGCTCCTGCGTGCCAACTGGGACAAGCTCGCGACTGTCGGCGTCCGACTTCCACAAACCCTCATGGTCGCCAAGAAGATCCCTTACGCCATTGCGATCGGCGGAGCAGGTCTGCTGGCCTATCCGAGTTCTCCTCTGGTTGTTGCAGCTATTCAGAAAGCGCTGTGACGAGGACTGAGGAAACCTTCCGTTAACTACGAATGTAAGCCGCTTATTAACCATAAGTACACCAATTCCTGATCAACCTTGGCGCTAGAACCTATTGCGTCGCCCGAGGATCGATCATGAAACCCGCTCGTCTCATCATACTCGCTGTCGCCGTCGTGGCTGCCGGTATGGCCGGTGTCCTTGCCATGCGGCTCAGCGGCAACCAGACCGTGATCGTGCAGGACGCCGTCGTCGAGAAAGAGCCGACCATCGATGTGCTCGTCTCGGCGGCCAATCTCCCGGTTGGCGCGCGCCTTGATGAAAATTCCATGCGCTGGATGGCCTGGCCGGAAGGCAGTGTGGTGGATGGCTTCATCACATCATCGACGCGACCGGATGCCATCGCCGAGCTTTCCGGCGTCGTGGTTCGCCTGCCCGTTTTCGAAGGCGAGCCGCTGCGGCGTGAAAAGATTGCCGATTCTTCTTCCCGTATCCTCTCGTCGCTCCTGCCCTCGGGCAAGCGGGCCGTCTCGACCGAAATCTCGGTGGCGACCGGCGCCGGCGGTTTCATCCTGCCGAACGACCGGGTCGACGTGATCATGGTCCGCAAGGGGGACGAGGACAATTTCCTGACCGAGACTGTTCTCTCCAATGTTCGCGTGCTGGCCATTGACCAGCAGATCGCGGAAGCCCCTGATGGCTCCAAATCCGTCATCGGCACGACGGCAACCCTCGAACTGACGCCGGACCAGACCAAGGTCATCGCAGTGGCACAACAGATGGCAGACCGCCTGTCGCTCGCCCTGCGTTCGGTCGCCGACGCGCAGGAGGAAGACACGTCAGCTGCCGACCATCTGCTCAGTGGCGGAGACGGTCAGCCGATCATCCAGGTCATCAAGTCTGGCGAGGTGGTCAAGTCGACCTCATCGACCGCCAATTCCATGCAATGAGTGGAGACCCATCGTGGCCAGCCTGACACACAAACTCAAGGTATCGCTGACCGCCAGCATCGCCTTTGCCATGGCGATCACCGGCGCTCCGAGCTCCTTTCTTGACCACGGAAGCATCGTGCCTGCAGCCGAGGCAGCGCAGCAGACGGTCTTGCGCATTACCAATTCCGGTCCAGGCGCTCGCCGCGCGGTGAAGCTCGGCCTCAACAAGGCACTCGTCGTCGACCTGCCTGCAGACGCACATGACATTCTGGTCGCAGATCCTGTCATGGCCGATGCCGTGACGCGCTCGTCGCGCCGCATCTATCTGTTCGGCAAGATGGTCGGTCAGACCAACATCTTCATATTCGGCGCCAATGGTGAGGAAATCGTCAGCCTGGACATCCAGATCGAGCGCGACATTACCGGCCTTGAAGCCAATCTGCGCCGCTTCATTCCAGAATCCGACATCAAGGTCGAGATCGTCTCCGACAACATCGTTCTGACCGGCTCTGTACGCACCCCGCAGGACGCCGCGCGGGCCGCTAGCCTTGCAGAAGCCTTCCTCAAGGGCGGTGAAGCGACCACCCGCAACACGACCGCGACCAGCGAGAGCAGCGGCGACGGCGCCGTGGCCATCTATGCGGAGCAGCGGCAAGTTTCGCAGATCGTCAACCTCCTGACGATCGAGGGCGAGGACCAGGTGACGCTGAAGGTTACCGTGGCAGAAGTGAGCCGGCAGGTGCTGAAGCAGCTCGGCTTCTCGGGCAGCATCTCCGACGGATCGACCGGCATCAGTTATGCCAATCCGTCGAACCTCGGCAATGCCATCGATCCGACAGGGACGGCCACGATTTCGGCCGGCATCGGCGGCCTCGGGCTCAATACCTACATCAATGCCATGGAACAGGCCGGCGTCATGCGCACGCTGGCAGAGCCAAGCCTCACCGCAATTTCGGGCGAGCCCGCGAAGTTCTACGTCGGCGGCGAATTCCGGCTTGCGGGACCGCAGGAAGTGTCGAGCGATGAAGAAGGCACTTCCATCCAGCGCACAACGCAGAGCATCGACTATGGCATCGAGCTGAATTTCCGACCGGTCGTTCTGGCACCTGGCCGTATCAGCCTGCAGATCGAGACCAATGTTTCCGAGCCGACCTGGGAGTCCTCGCAGGTCACGGGTAATGTTCTCAATCAGGTCCCGGGCTCGACCTTCCTGTCGATCCGCAAGCGCGAGGCTTCGACCACCGTCGAACTGCCGTCCGGTGGCTCGATCGTGATCGCCGGTCTCGTTCAGGACAATATTCGCCAGGCGATGTCCGGACTGCCTGGGCTCTCCAAGGTGCCGGTTCTCGGCACGCTGTTCCGCAGCAAGGACTTCCAGCGCAACGAGACCGAACTCGTGATCATCGCGACGCCCTATCTCGTGCGGCCCGTTGCACGCGGCGCCCTGTCGCGACCGGATGACAACTTCAACCCCGAAAACGACGGCGCGACCTTCTTCCTGAACAAGGTCAACAAGGTCTATGGCCGCCGCGAGAACAACCAACCGACCGGCCAATATCATGGCGCTGTCGGCTTCATCTACAAGTGAACGGCGTGAGGATCGTGATGAAACATTCGGCGCGTCAAGTCAGGGAAAGTCGGCCAGCCATGGCATCAGTGGGTCATTCATTCCAGCGCATCCTCCTCGCCGGCCTCGTTCTGGGAACAGCGGTCGCGCTTTCCGGTTGCGGCAGCACGAAGGACCGGATGACGACGTCCGCCGTCCCCGACGACTACCGTACGCGACATCCGATCATGCTGAGCGAAGTGGAACACACGCTCGACGTTCCGATCGCCTCGGGCGACCGGTCGCTGACGGTCGGCGTGCAGGATTCGATCGCCGGATTTGCCGCCGACTATCTGTCGGCATCGACGGGCACGATCCAGATCATGGTGCCGCACGGCTCACCGAATTCCGGCGCAGCGTCGACCATGCGCAAGCAGATCCGCCATGTTCTGATCACGCGGGGCGTTGCGGCCAACAGGATCATCGAAACGTCTTACCAGGCAGAAGCCAACAGCAATGCGGCTCCGGTGCGCCTTAGCTATGTGGCGATTACCGCAATGACCAATCCCTGCGGCGAATGGCCGGAAGACCTGCAGAGCAATACCTTCAGCAACAAGAACTATCACAATTTCGGCTGCGCGACGCAGAGCAACCTCGCCGCACAGATCGCCAATCCGATGGATCTCGTCACCCCCCGCGACATGGCTCCGATCGACGCCACCAGGCGCTCGACCGTGATCGGGCTTTATCGCCGGGGCGCCGACACCTCCACGAATTGATGCGACTGCGGTCCAAGAGGACAGGATGAGAGCATGAACGCGATCGACTATGACATCGGCGAATCCAACGAGGGATATCGGAGCGCTTCCGAGAGCGTGATCGCAGGCGACGTCGAAAGCCTGCGCCCGCTGCCGCGCATCTCGATTCATGCCTTCTGCATCAGCGAAGGCGTGCATCGGACGATGGAGCAATGCGCCGGCGACCGACGCATGGCCCGCGTCAGCATGCGCATCACGCATGGCAATATCGCCGCTGCGGCGAACATGTTCTCCTCGACGCCCACGCCGAACCTCATCATTCTGGAAACCGACGCCGGGCCACGCGACCTGATGACGGAGCTTGCACCGCTGGCCGAAGTCTGCGATCCGAGCTCGCGGGTGATCCTCGTCGGCCGGCACAACGATATCGCGCTCTACCGCGAACTGATCCGCAACGGCATTTCCGAGTACATCGTGGCGCCCTTCACCATGGCCGACATGATGAGTTCCATCGCCTCGATCTTCGTCGATCCGGAGGCCGAACCGCTCGGCCGCAGCATCGCCTTTATCGGCGCCAAGGGCGGCGTGGGGTCTTCAACCATCGCGCACAACTGCGCTTTCGGCATTTCCTCGCTGTTTTCGACCGAAACCGTGCTTGCCGACCTCGATCTGCCCTTTGGTACCGCGAATATCGACTTCGACCAGGATCCGGCCCAGGGCATGGCGGAAGCCGTGTTTTCGCCAGAGCGTCTCGACGAAGTCTTTCTCGACCGACTGCTGACCAAATGCGGGCAGAACCTTTCGCTGCTCGCAGCGCCCTCGATGCTCGACCGCGGTTATGACTACGAGCGTGGTGCCTTCCAGCCGATCCTCGACGTTTTGCAGCGGAGCGCTCCCGTGACGGTGCTCGACCTGCCGCATACCTGGGCCGACTGGACCCGTGCTGTGCTTTCCGACGTCGACGAGATCGTCATCACCTGCGCGCCTGATCTCGCCAATCTGCGCAACATGAAGAACATGATCGACGCCTTGAAGAAGCTGAGACCGCAGGACAAGCCGCCGCATCTCATCCTCAACCAGGTGGGCATGCCGAAGCGGCCGGAGATCGCGCCATCCGACTTTTTCGAACCGCTTGAGCTCGATCCGGTCGCAATCATCCCGTTCGACGCCCAGCTTTTCGGCACCGCTGCCAATAGCGGCCGGATGATCAGCGAGATGGATGGGAAGTCGCCGACGGCGGAAACATTCTCACAGCTCGCACATCTCGTGACGGGCCGTGCCACGATCAAGAAACCCAAGAAGGCGGGTCTCGGCTCGTTCATCGAAAAGCTGCGCAAGAAGTAGACCGCTAACAGGAACAGGTAGAGCTCATGTTTGGCAAACGCGGAAACGACGGTTTCGGCAAGGGCGGGGCGGGCGTCGGCACGATCCCGACACAGCCGGCTGCTGCTGCGCCCGCGGCACGCTCCAGCACGCTCATCGAGCCCGGCAGCCCGGAAGTCAGCACGCGTCAGCAGGTGACACCGCCTTCGATGCAGACACCCGGCCGTAAGAAGCCACCGCGGACCGAAGACTATTACGACACCAAGAGCCAGGTGTTCTCCGCGCTCATTGACACGATCGACCTGTCGCAGCTTGCAAAGCTCGACGGCGAAAGCGCGCGCGAAGAAATCCGCGATATCGTCAACGATATCATCACGATCAAGAATTTCGCGATGTCGATCTCCGAGCAGGAAGAGCTGCTCGAGGACATCTGCAACGACGTTCTGGGTTATGGCCCGCTTGAACCGCTGCTCGCCCGAGACGACATCGCCGACATCATGGTCAACGGTGCCGGGCAGACCTTCATCGAAGTCGGCGGCAAGACGATCGAATCGGAAATCCGCTTCCGCGACAATTCGCAGCTTCTCTCGATCTGCCAGCGCATCGTCAGCCAGGTCGGTCGCCGTGTCGACGAATCGAGCCCGATCTGCGACGCGCGTCTGCCCGACGGTTCGCGTGTCAACGTCATCGCACCGCCGCTGGCGATCGACGGTCCGGCGCTCACCATTCGTAAGTTCAAGAAGGACAAGCTCAACCTCGCCCAGCTGGTCAAGTTCGGCGCGATTACGCCCGAAGGCGCGGAAGTCCTGCAGATCATCGGACGCGTTCGCTGCAACGTGGTCATCTCAGGCGGTACCGGCTCGGGTAAGACGACGCTTCTCAACTGCCTCACCGGCTTCATCGACCAGGACGAGCGCATCATCACCTGCGAAGACACGGCCGAACTGCAGCTGCAGCAGCCACATGTGGTACGTCTGGAAACACGCCCGCCGAACATCGAAGGCGAAGGCGAGATCACCATGCGTGACCTCGTCAAGAACTGCCTGCGTATGCGTCCCGAGCGGATCATCGTCGGTGAAGTGCGCGGACCCGAAGTCTTCGACCTCTTGCAGGCGATGAACACGGGTCACGACGGCTCGATGGGCACGATCCACGCCAACACGCCGCGCGAATGCCTGAGCCGTATGGAATCGATGATCGCCATGGGCGGCTTCTCGCTGCCGGCCAAAACCGTGCGTGAAATCATCTCCGGGTCGATCGACGTCATCATCCAGGCGGCGCGCCTGCGCGACGGTTCGCGCCGCATCACCCACATCACCGAAGTGATCGGGATGGAAGGCGATGTGATCATTACCCAGGACCTTATGCGCTACGAAATCGACGGCGAAGACGCCAATGGCAAGATCATCGGTCGGCACATGTCGACGGGTATCGGCAAGCCGCATTTCTGGGATCGCGCCCGCTATTACAACGAAGATCGTCGCCTGGCGGCTGCACTCGACGCCATGGAACAGAAGTCCAAGGGGATCTGATCACCATGTTCGGCATCGATCCCACCATTCTCGCCATCGTCCTCCTCGCTGCCGTCTCGACAGGCGCGATCGCCTATGGCGTACTCTATTCCCGGATCGAAACCGACAAGAAAACCGCGAGCCGCATCAACAGGGTGCGATCGGCGGAGACGGACACGGCGCAGATGAAGGCGGCACGCGATCGCGTGCAGGAGATCTCGAAGCGCCGCAAATCGGTTCAGGATTCGCTGAAAGAACTCGAGAAAAAACAGCAACAGGAAAAGACCAAGAAGGCCAATGCCGCAAGCATCAAGGCCAAACTGGTGCAATCCGGCCTTTCGGTTTCACTCTCCCAATTCTATGTGCTGAGCGGCATTCTGGGCATCGTTGTTCTCGCGATGACTTTTCTCGCGGGGATGCCGACCCTGGTGATCGTCGGCGCCGCCTTCGTTGCCGGTCTCGGTCTGCCGCGCTGGATCGTCGGCTTCCTCGTCAGCCGCCGCCAGAAGAAGTTTCTGGAAGAGTTTCCAAACTCCCTCGACGTCATGGTCCGCTCGATCCGGTCGGGTCTGCCGCTGAACGACGCGATCCGCATGATCGCAGCCGATGGCCAGGAACCGGTCAAGACCGAGTTCCGCCGCATCGTCGAATCGCAGCAACTGGGCTTGAGCGTCGCCGATTCGGTCGCCCGTATGCACCAGACCATGCCTCTCAACGAAGTCAGCTTCTTTGCCATCGTCATCGCGATCCAGGGCCAGGCCGGGGGCAACCTCTCCGAAGCGCTCGCCAATCTCTCGCGCGTGCTGCGCGACCGCAAGAAGATGAAAGCCAAGGTCAACGCGCTTTCGATGGAGGCGAAGGCCTCGGCCGCGATCATCGGCGCCCTGCCCTTCATCGTGGCGTTTCTCGTCTACATCACGTCGCCCGGCTACATCACGATCCTCTTCACCGATTCGCGCGGCCACCTGATCCTCGGGATATCCGCGGTCTGGATGAGCATCGGTCTGCTGGTCATGCGCAACATGATCAACTTCGAGATCTGAGGGGCTGGTAGGATGACCGAAGACTGGGCTGCACAAGTGACCGATCCGGCACTGATCATCGCCGTCCTCGTGGCGCTTGCGGTGTTCGGGACGTTCTACACCATCGCGATGCCTTACATGGAGCGCGGCGATCTCACCAAACGCATGCGCGCCGTGTCGACCGAACGTGACCTCATCCGTGCGCGCGAGCGCGCCAAGCTGAATGCTGACGCCGCCCAGGGACGGGCATCGCTGCGCACGACCAACAACAAGTCAGTCCGCAACATCGTCGAACGCTTCAACCTGCGCAAGGCGCTGGTGGACGACACCACCGTGGACAAACTGAAGGCGGCGGGTCTTCGGTCGCAAAACGCGCTGAACATGTTCCTTCTGGCGCGCTTCCTGTTGCCGTTCGCAACACTGGCCCTCACGGCCTTCTGGATCTTCGTGCTCGGCAATCTCGCCGAAAAGGCACTGCCGATCCGGCTCTTCGTCACTATTCTCGGCGGTTATCTCGGCTTCTACCTGCCGAACATCTATGTGTCGAACCGCATCACGAAACGCCAGAAATCGATCAAGCGCGCCTGGCCGGATGCGCTGGACCTGATGCTGATCTGCGTGGAATCGGGCATCTCGCTGGAAGCGGCAATGCGGCGCGTCTCGGACGAGATCGGCGAGCAGTCACCCGAACTCGCCGAGGAAATGGTGCTGACCACGGCCGAACTTTCATTTCTTCCCGACCGCCGCCAGGCGCTCGAAAATCTCGGCACGCGAACGCAGCTCGACGGCGTCAAGAACGTCGTTCAGGCCCTCATCCAGGCAGACCGATACGGCACGCCCGTCGCGCAAGCTCTGCGCGTGCTTGCACAGGAGGGCCGCGACGAACGCATGAACGAGGCGGAGAAGAAGGCAGCAGCCCTTCCGCCGAAGCTCACCGTTCCAATGATCCTGTTCTTTCTGCCGGTGCTGATCGCCGTCATTCTGGGGCCCGCAGGGATCCAGGTCTCCGACAGGTTCTGACCGACAGGCTGGTCGCAGTCAGTGGACAGTCGCCAGCTCTTCTTCGAGGAGCTTCAGCGCATCCTGCAGCGCTTCAACCAGGATGTCCGTGAGTTCGTCGGATTTGTTCTCGAGAAGCATCAGCTTGATCGCCATGTCCTGCTGCTCGAAATACTGATCAGGTCCTTCGTTCATCATCATGTCCCCTTAAGGCCGAATCATCTCGGCTGGTTCCACGATGCCGCCGCTTCCTTGTGCCGGGCTTTCACCCGATCCTGCGTCATCCGTCAAGCGTCAGTCTCGACCCCACCGGTCACTGCGGCATTGAAGTTCGAGAAGAACTCGCCTGCGAGCTTCTTGGAGGTCGATTCGATCAGCCGGCTGCCAAGCTGGGCGATCTTGCCGCCGACCTCGGCCTTTACCGTGTAGCTGAGCAAGGTCGCTCCGCCCTCTTCCTCGGTCAGGGTCACATCTGCACCACCCTTGGCGAAACCGGCAAGGCCACCCTTGCCTTCGCCTGATATCGTATAGGAATGCGGCGGATTGAGATTGTGCAGTTCGACGGCCCCTTCGAACTTTGCCTTGATCGGCCCGATTTTCAGAACGACCTTGGCGGCCATCTGGCTGTCAGAGATCTTTTCCAGGCTTTCGCACCCTGGAATGGCTTGCTTGAGGATTTCGGGATCATTCAGCGCACGCCAAACGGTTTCCACCGGCGCCTCGATGCGCTCGCTGCCTTGCATGTCCATCCGGTCTTCCTCCCTTGCGGATCGCGGGCTCCCTCCCGCAGTCCCAGACTGCATGGCGAAGGCGGCGGATGCAAGACTGCTGAACCATCAGCGCAACCCACCGTCAGACGAGAACGGCCTGCTCAACGCGGTCCTGCGAGCCGAAGAAGCGGAGGTAACGCTCGACTTCCTCCGGATCCCCGGTCGCCTTGCGCGGGTTGTCGGAAAGCTTGACCGCCGGGCGACCGTTGGCTTCCGAGACCTTGCAAACGATGGAAATTGGCTTCAGGCCAGCGATCTCGACAGGCGCGCAGCCGGCGAAGTCATTGGTGAGATTGGTACCCCAGCCGAAGGACATGCGGACGCGTCCGGCAAAATGGCGGTAGGTGTCGATAATCGCGTCGACATCGAGCCCGTCCGAGAAGATCAAGAGCTTCTTGCGCGGATCGCGGCCCATCTTCTTCCACCATTCAATGATCTTCTCGCCGCCCTCGATTGGCGGTGCGCTATCGGGACGGAAACCGGTCCAGTCAGCGACCCATTCCGGTGCATGCTGGAGAAAGGACGTCGTGCCGTAGGCATCGGGCAAAACAATCAGCAAGTTGCCGCCGTAGAGACGATTCCAGTCTTTCAAAACCTGATAGGGGGCTGCGGCCAGTTGCTCATCGGTCTTAGCCAGTGCCGCAACGACCATCGGCAGCTCATGGGCATTTGTGCCGACGGCTTCGAGGTCGGAATCCATGGCAAGCAGCACATTGCTCGTGCCGGTGAAGGCCGGGCCGATACCTTCCTTCAAGGCTTCGACGCACCAGCGCTGCCATAGGAAGCTGTGACGGCGACGGGTGCCGAAATCGGAAATGCGCAGACCAGGCAATTCGCGGAGGCGCTCAACCTTCGACCACATCTTGGCCTTGGCCCGCGCATAGAGCACGTCAAGTGTGAAATAGCCGAGCGAGCGCATGGCAGCCCGTGAGCGCAGCTCGTTGATGATGGCAAGCGCTGGAATTTCCCAAAGCGTCGTTTCCATCCAGGAGCCGTGGAATGTCAATTCGTATTGACCGTCACGCTTGGAGAGCTCGTACTCGGGGAGCTGGAGATTGCCGAGCCAGGCGAGAAATTCAGGCTCGAAGATCTGGGCGCGACCGTAAAACGTGTTACCGGCCAGCCAGATCATTTCCTTCTTGGTCAACCGCAGCGAGCGAACATGATCGAGCTGATCACGCAGTTCCTGTTCGTCGATCTCGTCGGCAAGCCTGACCGAAGTCGTGCGATTGATGAGCGTGAAGGTGGCGTTCACCTGCGGATAGAGCTTCCAGATCATCTGGAGCATCAGCAGTTTGTAGAAGTCCGTGTCGATCAGGCTGCGGATAATGGGATCGAGCTTCCAGGCATGATTGTAAACCCTGGTCGCAATATCTGTCTTGGTCATGATCGACTGCCTTGCCATCCGCAGCGGGACTGCGGGGGACGGCCGAAACGCTTCGGCCGTTTCCGCTGCAGTTATCGGCAATCACCGGGGGAATGTCCAGAGAGCGCCATTACTGCGCTCTCCGGGAGATGTAACCGCGTTACTGGGTGGGGGTCGGGCTGGAGTCCGGCACGATCTGGCCATTGTTATCGCTCGGCGACGGGGCGGTCTGCTGGACCGGCTGATTGGCCGGTTCGCTTGGTGCAATCGAATTGCCCCACCATTCGGCCGGGATCCAGACAAGCATGGCGAGGATCAAGCCGCCCAGCAGCACAATCAGGACCGGCTTGCCCTTAAAGCCCTGCCGCGCCTCGGTTGGCGTCATCGGTTCCGGCTTAAGGCCGCGCGTGCGACGGTCGGTCGTGTCAGGAAGATCGGTTCGGCTGCTCATGTGGTTGCTCCCTTGTGTCCTGAGGCGCGCAAGGCGCGGATTCTCAGGGGAAACGGGAGCTCAGCCGGGTTTGTTCCCGCAATTCTCGGGCGGCTAATAGCCAGCGGTACGATCGACAACAAATTCGAGGGGCTTTCCAGCCTCGAGCCGAGCAATCTGCACCTCGACGTGACGGAAGAGCGCACGAACATCGGAGGCGGCGGCGGCGTGGGGAGTGACGATCACGTTCGGCATAGACCAGAGGAAACTGTTGCGATCGAGTGGTTCCCTTTCGAAGACATCGACAGAGGCCGCCTTCAGCGTGCCGTCCTTGAGGCATTCGACCAGCTCTGCTTGCTTCTGGCTGCCGCCACGACCGGCATTGAGAAAGATCGGACCGCCCAGGGGGCCTGTGCGGCGGAGCCTGGAAAACAGAGCGCGGTCGTAGATGCCGCGCGTGTCGTCCGTCAGCGGCAGAAGCCCGACCAGGATATCGGTGCGACCGAGGAAGGCGTCGAGCCCGGTTGTATCGAAGGTTTCGACACCGTCGATGGCCTTTGCGCGACGGGACCAGCCTATGACATCGAAGCCCATGACCTTGAGCTTCTGGACGGCGTCTGCGCCCAACACGCCGAGGCCCATGACCCCAACCGTGACCTCCCGGGCCTCCGGCTGATCCGCAATCTCGTGCCAGACGCGAGCCTGCTGCTGGCCAGCATAGGCGATGCCGTGGCGCAGATGGTGAAGGCATTGCCAGACCACCCATTCGCTCATCCGGTCCGTCAGGCTGCGATCGACAAAACGGATGATCGGGAGATCCGGCAGTTCGTATGCCGAGAGGATGTGATCCACGCCAGCGCCGCCGGAGAAGATGGCTTTGAGCCCCGTGGCGCGACGAAAGAGCGCCGGGTCCGGCTTCCAGACCACGGCGAATTCGGCATCCGATAGGTCACGATCTGCATTCGCCGGGTCACCCATGTCGATAACAGGACGATCAGGGAAGGCCGAGCGAAGCGCGTTGACCACGCTTTCGCGCGCAAAGCGGAGATCGACGACGACGGGGCGTTTTTCGGACATTGCAGACTCACGTTATTGGCGGATGCCGCCGGCCTCGACGGCTTCGAGATTGAAGGCGGCGGCCATCAGGGCACGGGTGTAATCGGCCTTGGGCGCAGCGAAGACCTCTGCGGCCGGACCTTTCTCCACCACCTTGCCGCCGCGCATGACGATCAGCTCATTGGCCAGCGCCTTCACGACCTTCAGGTCATGACTGATGAAGAGATAGGCGAGGTCGTGTTTGGCCTGCAGATCGCGTAGGAGATCGACCACTTGCGCTTGTACGGTCATGTCGAGGGCGGAGGTGGGTTCATCGAGCATGACGAAGCGGGGTTTCAGCACCATGGCGCGGGCAATGGCGATGCGCTGCCGCTGGCCGCCGGAGAATTCATGTGGGTAGCGCCAGCGGGTGGCGGGGTCGAGGCCAACTTCCTCCAGCGCCCAGGCGACGCGGCCGTCGCGCTCTTCTGCCGTCAGCTGCTTTTCGTGAACCTTCAGACCTTCCGCGATGATCTCGCCGACGGACATGCGCGGGCTGAGGGAACCGAACGGGTCCTGAAATACGATCTGCAGGCGATCGCGCAGCGGCCGCATCTCGCTATAGGAGAAGGCATCGATGTCCTTGCCGATGAAGCTGATGCGCCCCTTCGAGGAGATGAGGCGCGAAAGGGCAAGACCGAGCGTCGTCTTGCCGGAACCGGATTCGCCGACGACGCCAAGCGTTTGGCCAGCGCGAAGCGTGAGATCCACGCCATCGACGGCCTTCACGTGATCGACAGTGCGGCGCAGGAAGCCGGCCTTGATCGGGAACCACACGCGGATATCTTCGCCCTGCATGACAATTGGCTTTGTCTCGTCCAGCAACGGTGGTTCGCCGCGCGGCTCCGAGGCGAGCAGTTTCTTCGTATAGGCATGCTGGGGTCGCTCGAAGATATCCTCGACGGGACCTGCCTCGACGATCTTGCCCTTGGTCATGACGCAGACGCGATCGGCGAATTTGCGGACGATGCCGAGATCATGGGTAATGAAGAGCATGGACATACCGTGCTCCGACTTGAGGCGCCCCAAGAGTTCGAGGATCTGGGCCTGGACCGTGACGTCGAGGGCTGTGGTCGGCTCATCGGCGATCAAGAGCTTCGGCCTGTTGGCCAGCGCCATCGCAATCATCACACGCTGACGCTGGCCGCCGGAAAGCTCATGGGGGAAGGCAGTCAACCGCTTTTCCGGATCGCGAATGCCGACCTGGTGCAGAAGTTCGAGCACGCGGGCGCGAGCGGGTGCGCCTTGCAATCCCTGGTGAAGTGCGAGGATTTCGCTGATCTGCCGCTCGATCGAGTGAAGCGGATTGAGCGAGGTCATCGGCTCCTGGAAGATCATGGTGATGTCGTTGCCGCGCACGGAACGGAGCTCTGGCTCGCTTGCGGTCATCAGGTCGCGGCCGTCGAAGAGGATCTGGCCGGATGGGTGGCTCGCTGCCGGATAGGGCAGAAGTTTCAGAATGGATGCAGCAGAGACCGATTTGCCGGAGCCAGATTCGCCGACCAAAGCGACGATCTCGCCGCGCTGGATGTCGAACGAGACATGGTCGACCGCCAAGCTTTCGCGGCCACCCTGGTGGAAAGCGACGGACAGATCGCGCACGGAGAGCAGGGGTTCGGTCATGCGGTAAGGCTTTCGATCAGGGAGGTGAGAGAGGACGCGTCCAACCGGCAAACTTCAAACAAGTCAGGCTCTTTCGAGGACGAATTTGTCACAGAGTTGGAAATGCCTTGGTCATCTGACAAGAAATGCGTGGTGGCGACAGCGAGAGCTGATGCGACATGGATGGCATCTGGCAGTTTCAGGCTGTTCCGGCGGGCCCGCAATTGTGTGGCGGTATCCAGGATGTTGCTCGCTACGGGAACGATCTGTAGCCACGGCAGACCCGAGCCCCAAGCCCTGTAGACTTCAACGAGTCTCATATCGCCATCGCGTAATGGCTTCACCAGCAGTTCCGAAATGGTCAACGCGCTCGTAGACAAGATCGCGCTCGGTCGAGATGATGCCTTGCTGGTCAAGTTTCGCATCAAGTCACGGAGAGGGCCATCACCCTCAACGAGCAAGATCGCAGCATTCGTGTCGAGGTAGATTTGGTGCCGTTGCGGCATCAGTCGTCCCATTCGTCACGAAGTTCCCGAATACGCGCCACGGCTTCAGCGGTCGTAACGCGGCGGTCGTCCTGGCTGCGATAGGCCTCTACCTTTTTCATGAACTCTTCATAGCTCGTTTTGGCCGGGCTCGGGGCGTCGCCTTCCATCTCCAGCACGACGCGCACAGTGCTACCCTCGGTCAGTCCCTCACGCAGATCCGCCGGCAAATTCTCAACCGGATAATGCTCCCTGACGATCTTGTTCATCGCATCACACTCCTGATCAGGCCTGCGCTCATCATGCCACAGATGCTGTCTTTTGACGAACCCAGCATCACCGGAAGGTCTTTCTCGGGTCAAAGGCGTCGCGGACGGCTTCGCCAACGAAGATCAGGAGCGAGAGCATGATCGACATGGTGAAGAAGGCGGTGAGGCCGAGCCAGGGGGCCTGGAGGTTGCGTTTGCCCTGGGCGATCAGTTCGCCGAGTGAAGGCGAGCCGGGCGGCATGCCGAAGCCGAGGAAGTCGAGCGAGGTGAGCGTCGTGATCGAGCCTGAGAGGATGAAAGGCAGGAAGGTCAGGGTCGCGACCATGGCGTTCGGCAGGAGATGGCGGAACATGACCGTGCCGTTGCCAACGCCGAGCGCCCGGGCTGCATTCACATATTCGAAGTTTCGTGCACGCAGGAACTCGGCGCGCACGATGCCGACGAAGCCGACCCAGGAGAAAAGCAGCATGATGCCGAGCAGGACGAAGAAGCCGGGCGGCAGGATGGCCGCGATGATCAGCAGGATGTAGAGAACCGGCATGGACGACCAGATCTCGATGAAACGCTGCATCAGAAGATCGGTCCAACCGCCAAAGTAGCCCTGCACGGCACCAGCCGTCACCCCGATCGCGGCGGAGGCGAGCGTGAGTGCCAGGCCGAAGAGGATCGAGATGCGGAAGCCGTAGATCATGCGCGCCATGACGTCGCGGGCCTGATCATCCGTGCCGAGCCAGTTCATGTTGCCGAGCACGCAGTTCGGATCCTCGGCGCCGAGCGGATAGGCGGCGCAACGGGTCTCCTTGTCCATCAGCCAGAAGGGTGCGGTCGGCGCCGAATGCGGGACCTCGGAGTTGACCGTTCGGTAGGAATAGCGGATCGGCGGCCAGACCATCCAGCCATTGGCATTGATCTCATCGGATATGAAGGGCGAGCGATAGTCGGTGACGGCGAGGAAGCCGCCGAACTTCTCTTCCGGGTAATCGACGACCACAGGGAATAGGATTTCGCCCTTGTAGGAGGCGATAACGGGCTTGTCGTTGGCGATGAACTCGGCAAACAGGCTGAGTACGAAAAGCACCATGAAGATCCAGAAGGACCAGAAGCCGCGCCTGTTCGCCTTGAAGTTCTCAAGCCTCCGACGGTTCGTCGGGTTCAACCAACCCTTCTTCGGCGGAGCAACGGTCGTGGTTTCGACGGCGGACATCAGACATCCCTCCGGTCGAAATCGATGCGCGGATCGATCCAGGTGTAGATCAGGTCGGAGATCAGGCCGATCACAAGACCCATCAGCGAGAAGATATAGAGCGTCGCAAAGACGATCGGATAGTCGCGGTTGACGATTGCGAGGTAGCCGAGGCGGCCGAGGCCATCAAGCGAGAAGATGTTCTCGATCAAAAGCGAGCCGGTGAAGAAGGCGGAGATGAAGGCGCCCGGCAGGCCGGCGATGACGATCAGCATGGCGTTGCGGAAGACGTGACCGTAGAGCACCTGGCGCTCGCCGAGACCCTTGGCGCGGGCGGTGACGACATATTGCTTCTTGATCTCGTCGATGAAGGAATTCTTCGTCAGCAGCGTGGTCGTGGCGAAGGCCGAAAGCAGGAGGGCGGTCAGCGGCAATGCAAGATGCCAGAAGTAGTCGAGGATCTTCTGCCACCAGGAGAGTTGGTCGAAATTGTCGGAGGTCAGGCCGCGAAGCGGGAACCAGTCGAAGAAGGATCCGCCGGCGAAAAGCACGATCAGCAGGATACCGAACAGGAAGCCGGGAACGGCGTAGCCTACGACGATGATGCCTGACGTCCAGACATCGAAACGGGAGCCGTCGGAGACCGCTTTCCTGATGCCGAGCGGGATCGAAATGGCGTAGGAAATCAAGAGCACCCAGAGGCCGAGCGATATGGACACCGGCAGCTTCTCTATGATCAGGTCGATGACGGAGGTGTTGCGGAAGAAGCTCTCGCCGAAATCGAAGCGAATGTAATTCCACATCATTTCGAGGAAGCGCTCGAGCGGCGGTTTGTCGAAGCCGAACTGTTTTTCGAGCTTGGCGATCAGCTCCGGATCGAGACCCTGGGCGCCGCGATAGCGGGAGCCCCCCTCATCTGCGCCGGCGGACTGGCCCAGCATGTCCCCGCCGCCCGAAAGGCGCGCATCTGCGCTGTCACCCTGGCCACTGAGCTGCGCGATGACCTGCTCGACGGGGCCGCCGGGGGCGAACTGGATGACGATGAAGGAGATCCCCATGATGCCGATCATTGTGGGTATCATGAGCAGCAGACGCCGGAGAATATAGGCGGTCATGCGGGGCGCCCCCACTCACAATCAGATCTGCCCACGATGTCCAAGCTCGTATGGTCCGCCAATATCAGCTGCTCCGTTATCCAGCGATTCGCCCGCTACATTCCTAGAGTCTCACACAGGGGGCGCAAGCCCCGAGCGGAGATCATGGGCTTTTCGCCCACCAGATCGACGGGAAGCCGGTGCTGTAGGTCGGCAGTTCGGCGGGGTGCTCGAACTTGTCCCAGAAGGCATAGCGAGACGTGCCGCCATAATAGAGCGGAATGACATAGTCATGGGCAAGGAGCACTCGGTCCATGGCCTTGGTGGCGGCGACTTGCTCTTCTCGGTCGGCCGGGAAGATGATCTTTTCGATCAGGGCGTCGACGGCCGGATCGGCAATACCGGCATAGTTCCGGGATCCCTCGCGGTTGACCGATGTCGAGCCCCAATAATCACGCTGTTCATTGCCCGGGTTCAGCGTCTGAGCCCAGACGGTCCAGGTCATGTCGTAGTCAAAGGTTCGGGTCCGATTGGTGTATTGCGAAGGATCGACCGTGCGGACGGACATTTCGATGCCGATCTTGCGCAGTTGCTGTTGGTAAGGGACCGCGACCACCTCAAGCTGGGGGTTGGACAGTAGGAGCTCGAAGCGGAAGGGCTGGCCTGTTTGCGCATTGACCATAGCATTGCCGCGAAGCTCGTAGCCCGCCTGCTTGAAGAGCTCGACGGCCTTGCGCAGATTGTCTCGCGATGCCTGCGGAGACCCGCCGACGGGGTTCGTGTAAGGCGTGTCGAAGACCGAAGCGGGAACCTTGTCCTTCAGAGCAGTCAGGAGCTCCAGTTCCTGGCCTTGCGGCAGCCCGCTGGAGGCAAGTTCGGTTCCACTGAAGAAACTGCTGACGCGGAAATAGGCGTTGTAGAAGACGGTGCGGTTCAGCTCCTCGAAGTCGAGGGCGTAGTTGAGCGCCTTGCGAACCCGCTGATCCTTGAACATCTCGCGCCGCATGTTGGGCACCAGCGCCTGCATCACACCGGTGGCGCGGAACGTGTTTTCGTACTCTTCCTTCTTGACGCGGCCATCCTTTGCCGCGGGGAAATCGAAGCCGGTCGCCCAGCGCGCCGCTCGGGTTTCCACCCAGAAATCGGTATTGCCGGAGCGGAAGGCTTCGAACTCGACGTCGCGGTCACCGAACATGGTGTAGGTGATGTTCTTGAAGTTGTTGTAGCCTAAGTTGACGTTGAGATCCTTGCCCCAATAGTCGTCACGCAGTTCGTAGCGGATGGTGGAGCCTGCCTTGAACTCGGCGATCTTGTACGGCCCCGACCCGATGACCGGCTCCAAGGTCGTGCGTGCGATGTCGCGAGGCTGGCCACCAGACCCGTTCGCCTCCCACCAATGCTTCGGGACAACCGGAAACTGGCCAAGGATCATCGGAAGTTCGCGGTTGTTCTTCTGATCGAAGCGGAAGGTGACGTCGCGGTCGCCGGTCTTCTCGGCCGCGACCACATGGCTGTAATAGCTCATGTAGAGTGGGTTCAGTTCCTTCAGCTTCTCGAAGCTGAAGATGACGTCTTCCGGCTTGACGGGTTCACCGTCGGCAAAGCGAGCCTCGGCACGAAGACGGAAGGTGGCGCTCGAGATGTCCTCGGGAAATGAGACGCCTTCCGCGAGCAGACCATAGCCGGTGGAAATCTCGTCACTCGTGTCTTTCAGAAGCGTGTCGAAGACGTTGATCAAGCCGGGCGCCGCTTCGCCCCTGTCGAGTACCGGGTTGAAGCTGTCGAAGGTTCCGGTCGCCGACATACGCAGGGTCCCACCCTTCGGCGCTTGCGGATTGACGTAATCGAAATGAGCAAAGCCGGGCGGATATTTGAGGTCGCCCAAAATCGAGACACCGTGGCGGAACGGCTCTGCCGTTTCTTCCGCCGCCCCATGAGATGGCGTGAATGCCAACACCGCCATCAGGCCCCAGATTGCAAAGCTCGACTTGTTGCGATCCATCCGCCGACTTCCCCTTATCTGCTCTTGTTGCGAAGCAGGATAGGGCAAAACCAGGCAAAAAACAGGGGACTGACAGAGATGTGAGCGTCGTGGCTTCCGCAGATTCACCCCAATTCCGTTTCAGGCTAGACTCACAGGTGATTCACCCCGGCCATCCGGCGGGGATCGAATTCGGATCGACCGGGGACATGCACACGATGAAGAAAACCAAGGGCGCACGCCCGCTCGCCATGGCACTGACGTTTGCCTGCGCATTCGCGACCGTCATCAGCGACACGGCATCTGCCGAGGGGCGTCCGGCCAAAGAGCTTTTCGGCGGTATGGCACTGCCAGCCAAGGCGGCCCCCTCGCCCTACGGCTCTTACGCCAAGGGCTGCATTGCCGGCGCGGTCGCCATTCCGACGGACGGACCCACCTGGCAGGCGATGCGGCTTTCACGCAATCGACGTTGGGGCCACCCGGAGATGATCGCGCTTCTCGAGCGCTTCTCGAAAGATGCGGTCCAGCTCGGTTGGGGTTCCGGCATTCTGATCGGCGACATCTCGCAGCCGCGCGGCGGGCCGATGCTGTCGGGTCATGCCTCGCATCAGATCGGGCTCGATGCCGATATCTGGTTTACGCCGAAGCCTGCCAATCCGCTCTCAGCACAGCAGCGCGAGGATCTGCCATTTACCTCCATGCTGGAGAAGGACAAGTTTCTGACCGTCAACAAGCGGCTCTGGACCAATACCCATGCCCGGGTCGTCGTGCAGGCGGCGAGCTATCCGCAAGTCGAGCGCATCTTCGTCAATCCGGCGATCAAGAAGAAGCTCTGCGACACCTGGACGGGGGACCGCGCGGTCCTCGGCAAGATCCGGCCCATCTACGGCCATGACGCGCATTTCCATATCCGCATGCGCTGCCCCGAAGGCGCTGCCGGCTGCAAACCACAGGCGGCCGTACCGCCCGGCGATGGCTGTGATCAGTCGCTTGCCTGGTGGTTCACCAAGGAGCCGTGGGCCGCGCCGAAGAAGGACCCGAGTGCAAAGCCTGCGCCGAAGCCACGGGCCGTGCAGGTCTCCGATCTGCCCAAGGCCTGCGCCATGGTTCTCGATGCGCAAGGCCCATCGAGCGAGTTCGAGGTGACCTATCAGGCCGCAGGTGGTTCGATGCCCGGCAACGCAGCGTCGGCCTTCGCGGCACCGTCGGTCGCGAGGGTGGCTGAACCTTTCGAATTGCCCGCCATCGTTCCGGTCCCCCCGGCCCGGCCGGCCGGTTGGTGAAGACGAGGTTGTACCAGGCGCTTTTCAAGCGCCTCTGCCTGCGCTAGATGGGTCCATCAAATCGATTTAAATCAGCTGGGGTCCCTCGTGAGCCGCACCCGTTGCATCGCCCTGATCGCGCATGACCAGAAAAAGGACGACATGGCGGATTTCGCCCGGCGTCACCAGGCCAAACTCATGGGCTGGCGGATCGTCGCGACCGGCACGACCGGCGGCCGGATCAAGGATGCTGTGCCCGAGCTCGATGTGACGCGGCTGAAAAGCGGTCCGCTCGGTGGCGATCAGCAGATCGGCGCATTGATCTCGACCGGCGAAGTTGACATGCTTGTCTTCTTCGTCGACCCCTTGACTCCCATGCCCCATGATGTGGATGTCAAGGCGCTGATGCGTCTGGCGACCGTCTATGACATTCCGATGGCGCTGAACCTCGCAACCGCCGACATCCTGATGCAGACCCTGACTGCCTGAGCAGCGGGGCCCAAGACCGGACAGACCATGGCCCAGACACATCGCGACGACACCCTTCCCTTTCCGATCCTGATTGGTGACATCGGCGGCACCAATGCGCGCTTCTGGATCCTCCTCGACGAGAGCGGCGAGAAGGTCAGCTTCCCCAATGTGGTGAACAAGGATTTTGCCACGATCGACGACGCCATCCGCGCGAGTGTTCTGGAGACGACGAGCCACAAGCCGCGTTCACTGATCCTGGCGCTGGCTGGGCCGATCAAGGGCGACGAAGTGCCGCTCACCAACTGCCCGTGGGTGGTTCGTCCGAAGGTGCTGATGGCCGATCTGGGCTTTTCCGAAGTGCTGCTGCTCAACGACTTCGAGGCGCAGGCGCTTGCGGCCGCAACGCTGGATGTCGATGATCGACAGCATCTCGGTTCGCTGAGCGAAGCGCCGCTCGGCTCACGCGTCGTGCTGGGTCCGGGCACGGGACTCGGCGTTGCCGGTCTGGTCCGGGCGCGAGACATGTGGTTTCCGGTTCCGGGCGAAGGCGGGCATGTGGATGTCGGCCCGCGCACAAGTCGCGATCACCAGATCTGGCCGCATCTAACGCCTGTGCGCGACCCCAACGCATCGCTTGGCCGGATCTCGGCGGAAGAATTGCTCTCCGGCCGAGGTCTGATGAACATCTACCGGGCGCTCTGCAAGGCGGACGGCAACCTGACGCCGCGCTACGACGAGCCTGCCGAAGTCTCGGCAGCGGGTATCTCGGGCGCCGATACAAGAGCGGGCGAGGCGCTCAGCCTGTTTGCCACCTATCTCGGTCGGGTTGCCGGCGATCTCGCGCTGATCTTCATGGCCAAGGGCGGCGTATTCCTCGCCGGTGGCATCTCGCCGAAGATCCTGCCGGCGCTGCAGAGCGGCGAGTTCCGCGCCGCCTTCGAAGATAAGGCGCCGCACCAGGCCGTGATGCACGGGATCCCAACCTTCGTCGTGACCCATCCGCAGGCGGCCCTGCATGGGCTGGCCGCCTTTGCGACCGCGCCTTCGGATTTCGGGCTTGCGACCGAAGGGCGTCACTGGCGCTGAGCGCCTGTCCCACTATGGTCAAAGGCGCTGCGACTGGCTATAGAGCGGCGGCGCCTTTCGAGGCGTGCAAGGCAACAGGACAGGACATTCTTTTTTGGACGCTCAGGACAGCCAGACCCGTCAGCCAGACATGGACAGCGTCTCCGCTGTCCTGAAGCGCGTGATCTCCGAAAATGGCCGGGACCATGTGGCGGGCTATGCCTTCGCCATTGTCTGCCTGATCACGGTTGCCCTGACCACCGCCTTCACCGCCTGGATCATGGAAGCCGTCATCAACGAGGCCTTTGCCAACCGGCGCGCCGACCTCGTCTGGCTCATCTGCGGATCGATCTTCGCGGCTTTCCTCATTCGCGGCTTTGCCGGATACGGTCAGGCCGTGACGCTGTCGACGATCGGCAACAACATCGTGGCGCGTTACCAGCGCCGCCTGTTTGCCCATCTGATGTCGCTCTCCGTCGGCTATTTCAGCGAGGCGAGGTCGGCGCGGCTCGCGGCCCAGATCAACGAGAACATCAACGGGATCCGTGACGTTCTCAACATGACGATCACCTCGCTTGCCCGCGACCTCGTAACACTCGTCGCGCTGCTCGCCGTTATGTTTTATCAGGACATCGTCCTGTCGCTAATCGTGTTCACCGTGGCACCGCCGCTTTTCCTCGGCCTGCGCTATATCTCGCGGCGTCTGCGAAGCGCCACCAAAGAATCGGTCATACTGAACTCGCATGTTCTCGGTGCGATCCAGGAAGCGGTCCAGGGCATTGCGATCGTCAAGGCCTTCACCATGGAAAGCCAGCTGGAAAACAAGATCCAGTCGACGATCAATGCCGCAGAGGGACGCGCCAACAGGATTGCCCGCCTCAGCGAACGCAACGGACCGCTGACCGAAAGCCTGGCGGGCCTGTCGATTGCCGGCGTCATGGCGTATGCCGCCTATCAATCGATCTATGGCGGCGTGCTGCCGGGCGCCTTCTTCTCCTTCGTCACGGCCCTGCTCCTCGCTTACGAGCCCGCAAAGCGACTGGCGCGTCTGCAGGTCCATATGGAACGCGCCGCCGTCAATGCGCGGATGATCTACGAGATCCTCGACACGCAGCCGAACCAGCGGGACAAGGACGGCGCCCAGCAGATGTCGGTGACCGAGGCGAAGATCGAATTCCGTGACGTGACCTTTGCCTACGGCTCGAACGAGCCTGTCTTGCGCAAGCTGCGCTTCACGGCCGAAGGCGGCAAGACGACTGCGCTGGTCGGACCGTCAGGTGCCGGCAAGTCCACGGTCATTACGCTTGTTCCGCGCTTCTACGATCCGGCCGAAGGCGAGATCCTGATCGACGGGCAGAATATTGCAGACGTGACGAAATCGTCGCTGCGCCAGCAACTCGCCTATGTGTCGCAGCAACCCTACCTCTTCGAAGGCACGATCCGCGACAACATCCGCTACGGCCGTCCGGAAGCGACCGATGCCGAAATCGAAGACGCGGCGCGGCTGGCAAACGCCCATGACTTCATCCTGGCGCAAGCGCAGGGATACGATACGCCCGTCGGCGAGAACGGCATCACGCTTTCCGGTGGCCAGCGGCAGCGGCTCTCGATTGCCCGCGCGCTGGTGCGCAACGCACCGATCCTGCTCCTCGATGAGGCGACGTCCTCGCTCGACACGGAATCGGAAGCGGCCGTGCAGCAGGCGCTCGATGCGGCCATGGCCGGCCGCACCGTGATCGTCATCGCGCATCGTCTATCGACCGTCGTCAATGCCGACAAGATCATTGTCATGCAGGACGGCGAAGTGGTGGAAGAAGGCACGCATGAGAGCCTTGCACAGCGGCAGGGCGGTCTTTACGCTCGCCTCAACAATCTGCAGGCCGCCCCGAACGGCCTGCTCATCAGCCAGGAATAGACCCGCATGAATACACCCATGAAGCTCGTCGTCGTCGGTGCCGCCGGTCGCATGGGCAAGACGCTGATCAAGCTGATCAGAGAGACAGAAGGCCTTGTCCTGCATGCGGCGGTCGAACGGGCAGGCTCGGCCGTGCTCGGTCAGGATGCCGGCGAACTGGCCGGCCTGCCGAAGCTCGGCGTTGCCGTCACCGACGATCCGCTCGCGGCCTTCGTTCACGCAGATGGGGTCATCGACTTTACCACGCCGGCTTCGACCGTCGAGTTCGCAGCACTCGCCGCGCAGGCGCGGATCGTCCACGTGATCGGCACCACCGGCTGCCTGCCGGAGCACGAAGAGAAGATCGATGCGGCGGCCAGGCATGCCCGCGTCGTGAAGTCGGGCAATATGAGCCTCGGCGTCAATCTGCTCTCGGTTCTGATCAAGCAGGCGGCGCGGGCGCTCGATGCGGCCGGCTGGGATATCGAGGTGCTCGAAATGCATCACAAGCACAAGGTCGACGCTCCCTCGGGCACCGCGCTTCTGCTCGGCGAAGCAGCGGCAGAAGGCCGGGGCATATCGCTTGCCGATCATTCCGTTCGGGTGCGCGACGGCCATACCGGACCGCGCGAGGAAGGTTCGATCGGTTTTGCCACGCTGCGCGGCGGCTCGGTGATCGGGGAGCATTCCGTGCTGTTTGCCAGCGAAGGCGAAATGGTGACCCTGTCTCACAGTGCGACCGACCGTTCGCTGTTTGCCCGCGGCGCCTTGAAGGCCGCCATTTGGGCCCGGGACCAGAAGCCCGGTCGCTATACCATGCTCGACGTGCTCGGGCTTAACTCCACCCCCTGATCGTCAGAAGAGGAATTGTCGATGACCGGTACACTCGTGCTCGTGCGCCATGGCCAGAGCGACTGGAACCTGAAAAACCTGTTTACCGGCTGGCGTGATCCTGATCTCACCGAGCTCGGCGTGCAGGAAGCCAATGCCGGCGGCAAGGCGCTTGCCGATTACGGCATCAAGTTCGATATCGCGTTCACCTCGGTGCTAACGCGTGCGCAGAAGACCTGCGACATCATCCTCCAAAACGTCGGCCAGACCGGCCTCGAAACGATCAAGGACGAGGCGCTGAACGAGCGCGACTATGGCGATCTCTCCGGCCTTAACAAGGACGATGCCCGCGCTAAATGGGGTGAGGAGCAGGTGCATATCTGGCGCCGTTCCTACGACATCCCGCCGCCGGGTGGCGAAAGCCTACGCGACACCGGTGCCCGCGTCTGGCCCTACTACATGACCGAAATCTTGCCGCGTGTGCTGCGCGGTGAGAAGGTGCTGGTGGCGGCACACGGCAACTCGCTGCGCTCGCTGGTGATGGTGCTCGACAAGCTGACCAAGGAGCAGATCCTCGGCGTCAATCTCGCGACCGGCGTTCCCATGGTCTACAAGCTGAACGCGGATTCGACGGTGGCTTCGAAGGAAGTGCTGGGCGACATGTCCGCCGCGCATTGAGCGTCACCACCCTCCCCGAAATGAAAGAAGCCGCCCATGAGGCGGATTCTGCATTTTCAGTGACTGTTCTCAGTTCGCTTGCTTGCGCATGAAGCCCTGGATCAGCTCGGCGAGCGCTTCCGGCTGCTCGACCGAAGGGATATGGGCGCAGTCGTCGATCACCTCAAAACGCGCGTCAGGCACCAGCTGTGAGCCGGCCTCGACCGTGGCCGGCGGTGTCGAGCCATCCTGATCGCCGACGACGAAGAGTGTGGGCACAGTGATTGTCGGCAGGACGTCGGAAAAGTCCGTATCGCGCAGGGCAGCACAGGTCGAGAGATAGCCGGAGAGAGCCTGGCGCGTCATCATCAGACGATAGCCGGCCAGTTCATCCGCGCGGTCTTCGTGGAATGCCGGCGTGAACCAGCGCGCCATGGCGCTGTCGGCAGCGCTTTCCAGACCGCCCTTCTCGATGCCGGCGATGCGTTCTGCCCAGATTTCGGCAGAGCCGATGCGGGGTGCGGTGTCGCAGAGGATGAGCTTGCGGAACAGATCAGGCCGCTCCTGCCAGAGACCCTGGCAGACGAGACCGCCAACGGAGAGGCCGCAGAAAGTGGCCTTGCGGATGCCGAGTTCATCGCAGAGGGTCGCGAGATCCGAGACCAGATCGGCCATGCCGAAGGGCTTGTCGGCACCGCCTGAGAGGCCGTGGCCTCGACTGTCGTAGAAGAGCACAGAGACGTCATCGCCGAGTTCATCGAAGAGCGGCAGCCAGATGCGGAAGTCGGTGCCAAGCCCATTGGAGAAAACGATCAGGTTCTTGGCTTTCGCCTCTCCGATCAGCTCGTAATGGACGACATTGCCGTTGATGGTGGTGAAAGCCAAATCTCATACTCCTGTGGGGCCGTTTGCGCCCCCCTTGTTGTGGTTCCGGCCAAAGCCGGGAATTCTCAGTGCGCCTCGTCCCAGTTGTGGGCGGCGCGGGCGTCGACCTTCAGCGGCACGCGCATGGAGACGGCCGGCATGGCGGCATTTTCCATGATGTCGACGATGACGGGCATCGCGGCTTCGACCGCTTCGTCCTCGACTTCGAAAATCAGTTCGTCATGCACCTGCAGCAGCATGCGCACACGCTCCGACAGATCGGCCGCGGCAAGCGCTGGCTCGATCTGGATCATCGCACGGCGGATGATATCGGCAGCCGAGCCCTGGATCGGGGCATTGATCGCGGCGCGTTCGTTGAAGGCACGCATGGACGGGTTGGACGACTTGATGTCCGGGTAATGCGCGCGGCGACCGAAGATGGTTTCCACATAGCCGTGCTCGCGGGCGAAGGCCTTGGTGCTCTCCATGTAGTCCTTGATGCCGGGGAAACGCTCGAAATACTTCTTGATGTACTCCCCCGCTTCCGAGCGCTCGATGCCGAGCTGGTTGGCAAGGCCGAAGGCCGAGATGCCGTATATGATGCCGAAGTTGATAGCCTTGGCACGGCGTCGCACTTCCGACGGCATGCCCTCGACCGGCACGCCGAACATTTCGGATGCGGTCATGGCATGGATGTCGATGCCATCGGCAAAGGCCTGACGCAACTGCGGGATCTCCGCGACATGGGCCAGCACACGCAGCTCAATCTGACTGTAATCCGCCGACAATAGCTTATGGCCCGGCGTCGAGATGAAGGCCGTGCGGATCTTGCGGCCCTCGGCGGTGCGGACCGGGATGTTCTGCAGGTTCGGTTCTGAGGATGAAAGGCGCCCCGTTGTCGTCGATGCGAGCGAATAGCCGGTGTGGACGCGCTTGGTCTGCGGATGGATGTATCCGGGAAGCGCGTCGGTATAGGTTGACTTCAGCTTGGTCAGCTGGCGCCAGTCGACGATCTTGCGCGGCAGCGGGGCGCCCTCGGCGGCGAGGTCTTCGAGCACCTGGGCCGAGGTCGACCACTGACCGGTCTTGGTCTTGGAACCACCGGGCAGGCCCATGCGACCGAACAGGATATCGCCGAGCTGTTTCGGCGAGCCGATGTTGAAGCGCTCGCCGGCGAGTTCGTAAACCTCGTCCTCGGTGGCGGCGGCCTTCTGGGCGAGTTCGCCTGACAGACGCGAGAGGATCTGGCGGTCGACGGCGATGCCGCGCTCTTCCATATGGGCGAGCACGGGGACGAGCGGACGTTCCAGGCGCTCGTAGATGCGGGTGAGGCCTTCGGCGGCAAGGCGGGGCTTCAGCACCAGCCATAGGCGAAGCGTTACGTCCGCATCTTCGGCAGCATAGGCCGTGGCGCGATCGATATCGACGAGATCGAAAGTCACGGAGGATTTGCCCGAGCCGGCGACGTCCTTGTAGGGGATCGGCGTGTGGCCGAGCCACTTCTCCGACAGGCCGTCCATGCCGTGATTGCCCTTGCCGGCGTCGAGCACGTAGGACATCAGCATGGTGTCGTCGAAGGACTGGAGCGTCACGCCGTGGCGCTTCATCACCAGGTAATCGTATTTCAGGTTCTGCGCGACCTTGAGCACGGAGGGGTCTTCGAGCAGCCCCTTCAATGCCGCGAGCGCCTCCTTCATCGGGATCTGGCCCTCGGCATGACCGCCGCCGAGGAGATCGCCGACACCGGTCTTGTGCGTGAGCGGAATGTAGGCCGCGCGGATGTCGGTCGAGCCCGGCGACAGGACGTTGTCCTGGATGGCGAGCGAGACGCCGACGAGTTCGGCCTGCATCGGATCGAGCGAGGTCGTCTCGGTGTCGAAGGCGACGAGGCCGGTTTCGCGGGCAGCGGCGATCCAGAGCTCGAGGGTCTCGATGTCGCGGATCGTCACGTATGCGCTTCTGTCGATCGGCTTGCCGGCGAATGCATTGGCCCGGCTTGCTGCGAGATCGGCGGGTGTCTTGCCGTCGGGGCTTGCTGCCGGAGCTGAAGACGATGCGGCTGATAGCGCCGAGGTCGCAGTGTCAGATGAGGTGGAAACGTCGCCGGCGTCGAGATCGGGACCGCGGGCGGCGTCACCCCATTCGACGGGAACAACAGCGGCGTCGATGGCACCCGCATCACAATCGCAGACCTCCGCGACGCGCCGCGTCAATGTGGTGAATTCCATAGCCTTGAGGAAGCCGATCAGCTTTGGTCCGTCCTGCGGCTCCAGAACCAGGTCTTCGAGCTTCATGTCGATCGGCACGTCGGTGCGCAGTTCGACCAGCTGGCGGGAGACCCGGGCGAGCTCGGCATTGGCAATGATGTTTTCGCGGCGCTTGATCTGCTTGATCTCACCGGCGCGGGCGAGCAGCGTTTCGAGATCGCCGAATTCTTCCAGCAACTGGGCGGCGGTCTTCGGACCGATGCCGGGGATGCCAGGCACGTTGTCGGTCGAATCGCCGGTCATCGCTTGCAGATCGATCATCTTTTCCGGGGCTACACCCCATTTCTCGATGACATCGGGAATGCCGATCTGCTTGTCCTTCATCGCGTCGTACATATGCACATTCGCCGTCAGGAGCTGCATCAGGTCCTTGTCGGAGGAGACGATGGTGACATCGGCGCCGACGGCCTCTGCCTGGCGGGCATAGGTGGCGATGATGTCGTCGGCCTCGAAGCCTTCGGTCTCGATGCACGGCAGGTTGAAGGCGCGGGTCGCATGGCGGATCAGGCCGAATTGCGGGATAAGATCTTCCGGCGGGGCCGAACGGTTTGCCTTGTAGAGCGGGTAGATTTCCTTGCGGAATGTCGTCGAGGAGTAGTCGAAGATCACGGCCAGATGGGTCGGCGTCACCCCGACATCGGTGTTACGGGCGTCGCGCAGGAGCTTCCACAGCATGTTGCAGAAGCCCGAGACCGCATTGACGGGCAGACCGTCCGACTTGCGGTTGAGGGCCGGGATGGCGTGGAAGGCGCGGAAGATGAAACCCGAGCCGTCGACGAGGAAGAGATGATCGCCTTTTTTCATGTCGGCATGGATAGCGCGGGGCGGCTGAAACGTCCATGACGGTTTGGCCAGAAGGCGCCAAAATCACCCGCCCAAGAGCGAGGGCGAAATTGAATCTGACCTGTCGCCAACCATCACGAAAAGCTTACCGATTTGTAATCCCCGCTTCCCTTGAAAAAACACATTCCAAATCACAATTCCTAGTCATCGGCGCCTGATCACGCCGTAGTCTGAAAGAGGCTCGTCCCCCGCCGCTTCAGACTCGGGCAAAGGCCTTATCCCCCTCTCCGGGCCTTTGTCCCCATATTCCGGAGCCGTCGTGGCAGTCCCCCCGCCTAACGCCACGGCGGCTTCCGTTCCCCTCGTATGAAAACCCAAAATTAGTCAGCCTCGGAAATGGATCGCATGCGATCATTCCCGGAAGACGAACCACGACGACGTGTCGAGCGCCATGGCCCATGACCGTACGATCCCCGACCGCTCCGAGTCCGCCACATGGCTGGCGAGCCAGCTTGCGCGCGGGTTTACACGGGCGCTGCAGACGCGAGCCGCAAAGCTCGGCTTCTCGCCCGGGCAGTTTCCGATCCTGATCGAACTCTGGGAGGAAGAGGGGCTGACCCAAAGGCAGCTGCTCGACCGCGTCGATGTGGAGCAGGCGACGATCGCCAATACGCTTGCCAGGATGGAGCGCGACGGGCTGATCGAGCGCCGCGTTCACCCTAAGGACAGACGCGCGCAGCAGATCTTCCTGACCGATAAGGCGCGCGACATGCGCGAGGAAGCGATGGCTGCCGCCGAAGCGGCCGAGCAGGCCATCTTCCAGGGTTTCCGGCGTTTCGAGAAGGAATTGCTCAAGGAATACATCCGCTGGGCGATCGCGAATGCCCGCAAGCTGTGAGCAGATATTGATGCGCAGTTGAGAAAAATTCGCGGTCCGAACGCCTCGAAACATCAGGAGCTTTGGTCTATCGTCCGCCGCACTTTCAAATTTGCAGGACATGACCATGACCGATCTCTCCCCCATCCTCGCCAAGGCCGACGAGGCCCTGCCGCAGAGCCTCGAACGGCTGTTCGATCTCGTGCGCATTCCGTCGATCTCGACGGATCCGGCCTATAAGGCCGATTGCCGCAAGGCCGGCGAATGGCTGGTATCCGTACTCACCGAGCTCGGCTTCGATGCCTCGCTGCGTGATACGCCCGGCCATCCGATGGTGGTCGCCCATCACGCGGCTGACCTGCCCGACGCGCCGCATGTGCTGTTCTACGGCCATTATGACGTGCAGCCGGTCGATCCGCTCGACCTCTGGGAAGACGATCCCTTTGCGCCCGCGATCAAGGAGAAGGATGGCCGCAAGGTCATCACCGGTCGCGGCACGTCCGACGACAAGGGTCAGCTTTTGACCTTTGTTGAAGCCTGCCGCGCCTATAAGGCGGTAAAAGGTTCGCTGCCGGTCAAGATCACCATTCTGTTCGAGGGCGAAGAAGAATCCGGCTCGCCGTCGCTCAAGTCCTTCCTTGCTGCGAATGCGGACGAGCTGAAGGCCGACTTCGCGCTGGTCTGCGATACCAGCATGTGGGATCGCGAAACGCCGGCGATTGCTGCGGCCTTGCGTGGCCTCGTCGGCGAAGAAGTCACGATCATTGCGGCCGACCGCGACCTGCATTCGGGTCTCTTCGGCGGTGCTGCTGCTAATCCGGTTCATATCCTGACCAAGATCCTTGCCGATCTGCATGATGAAACCGGCAAGGTCACCCTTCCCGGCTTCTATGAAGGCGTCGAGGAGACCCCGGCCAACATCAAGGCCTCCTGGGAGAGCCTGGGGCGGACGGCGGAGAGCTTCCTCGGCGAGGTGGGCCTGTCGGTCCCCGCTGGTGAGAAGGGCCGTTCCGTGCTGGAACTGACCTGGGCTCGGCCGACGGCGGAAGTGAACGGCATCATCGGCGGCTATACCGGCGAGGGCTTCAAGACCGTGATTGCGGCCAAGGCCTCTGCGAAGATTTCCTTCCGCCTCGTCGGCACGCAGGATCCGGCCAAGGTGCGCGAGAGCTTCCGCGCCTTCGTAAAGGCCCGCATTCCCGCCGACTGCAAGGTGGAGTTCCACGAACATGGCGGTTCGCCGGCCATCCAGCTCTCCTATGATTCGCCGGAGCTGACCAAGGCGAAGAATGCGCTTTCGGATGAGTGGCCGAAGCCGGCCGTGATTATCGGCATGGGCGGCTCGATCCCGATCGTCGGCGACTTCCAGAAGATGCTGGGCATGGATTCTCTGCTGGTCGGCTTTGGCCTGACCGACGACCGCATCCATTCGCCGAACGAGAAATATGACCTCAACTCGTTCCACAAGGGCATCCGCTCGTGGATCCGCATCCTTGACGGGCTCGCAAACGGCTAAGGCCAGAAAAGCAAAAAGGCCGGTCAAAAACCGGCCTTTCCTTTACGCTTCTACGCTTGCCTGCCAGTACATCCGTGGTCAGGGACGGAAACGTGCCATTCGATGTCTCGGATGTTGGCCCACCTTCGTGGACCGCATCCCGGATCTAGATGATCGCTCTGGATGCTTAACAACCGGTTAAGCGTTTCGAAGTTCCTGAAACAGGATCCCTGCAAACGCTCTATCGTCTGGTAATCCAGAGATGGGGATGCTCGATCCGGCTTTCAAGATGCATGCGCTTGAAAAGCCTTGAGCGCTCCGGTTAGACTTCTCCCATGAGCCTCGAATCCGTCCGCCAGTTCTTCTCTGAGCATGCCCCTGACATCTCCGTGATCGTCACCGAAGCAAGCTCCGCCACCGTGGCGCTTGCGGCCGAAGCGCATGGCGTCGAGCCTGATCAGATCGCCAAGACGATATGCCTGAGGATCGGCGAAGACGTGGTGCTCGTGGTCACCGCGGGCACGAAGCGGCTCGACAATCGCAAGTTCAAGGATCGTTTCGGCGTGAAGCCGCGCATGCTGGATGCCGAAGCCGTGGTCGAGGCAACGGGCCATCCGGTCGGTGGCGTGTGCCCCTTCGGCCTGCCCTCACCTCTCAAGGTCTATTGCGACCTGTCACTTCAGGACTTCGAAGAGGTGGTTCCGGCGGCAGGCGCGACGAATGCTGCGGTGAAGATTGCGCCGGAGCGCATGAGGTCACTCGTCAATGGGGAATGGGCGGATCTCTGCCAGTAACTTCACGCGTCGTTCAGAGCTTGTTTACCGGGCTTTAACCACCCCTTAAATCGCCGCAATTACTGTGCAATTGCGCGATCATCGGCTCGACGAGGGTAGATGATCGTCCGAGATTTCTTGAAGCCATTTCCGCGCATGCCCTCCCCGGGCAGCGCATAACGAGCATCTGGAGCAAGATCACCGCAATGGTGAGCAGAGGCAAATCCCGCGACCGTATTGAACCCAGCTTCGGTGACGAGCGCGAGGACGAGGATTTCCGTCTGGATGCAGATGATCGTGTCATCGGCGGGCGGCCGGTACGCGCCGGTGGCAAGAAGACGGCGGGTTCGGCCAAGCGCGGCAAATCCGGCAACCAGAAGAGCCGGAAAGCGAAAAGCAGCGGCGGCGGATTTGGGCTTGGAAAGCTGATCTACTGGGGTTTCGTGCTGTCCATCTGGTGTGGCATCGGCGTGGTGGGTCTGGTCGCCTACTATGGCTCGCAGATGCCGAGCGCCAGCAGCTGGTCGATCCCCGAGCGCCCACCGAACATGAAAATCGTGTCCGTCGAAGGTACCGTGATTGCGAACCGCGGCGCGACCGGCGGCGAAGCGCTGCCGCTTGAGGAAATGTCGCCCTTCATTCCGCAGGCGGTGATGGCGATCGAAGACCGCCGCTTCTACTCGCATTTCGGCGTCGATCCGCTGGGTCTGGCGCGCGCGCTTGTTACCAATGTCACCAGCGGTCGAGCCGTCCAGGGCGGTTCGACGCTGACGCAGCAGCTGGCCAAGAACCTGTTCCTATCGCCGGAGCGAACGATCGAGCGAAAGGTGCAGGAAGTGCTTCTCGCCTTCTGGCTGGAGCAGAAGTACACGAAAGACCAGATCCTCGCGATGTATCTGAACCGGGTGTTCTTCGGCTCGAACGCTTACGGCGTCGAAGCGGCATCGCGGCGCTATTTCAACAAGTCGGCCCGCGACGTGAACCTCGGCGAGGCCGCCCTCCTGGCAGGGCTGTTGAAGGCGCCTTCACGGCTGTCGCCGGCGCGCGATCCGGAGGCGGCAGAAGCCCGCGCGCAGGTCGTGCTCCAGGCCATGCTCGAAGAAGGCTACATCACCGCCGACGAGATCAAGACGGCCATGTCGCAACCGCCGACCAAGGCCAAGCGCTACTGGAGCGGTGCAGGCCAGTATGTCGCGGATCTCGTACGCGACGAAGTGACCCTGCTGATCGGCCAGGTCACGGAAGATATCCTGGTCGAGACGACGATCGACATGACGCTGGAAAAGAAGGCCGAAGCCGCGCTGACGGAATCGCTGGCCGCCGAGGGCGATAAGGTCAATGCCTCGCAGGCAGCGCTCGTTTCCATCGACGGGACCGGGGCCATTCGGGCGCTGGTCGGTGGCCGGGACTATGCCGAGAGCCAGTTCAACCGTGCAGTCAAAGCAAAGCGTCAGCCGGGCTCGGCCTTCAAACCTTTCGTCTATGCCGCCGCCATCGAAAACGGACTTCGGCCGACGTCGGTGCGCAATGACGCGCCGATCCGGATTGGCTCGTGGACACCTGAAAACTACGACCAGAAATTTCGCGGACCGGTGACTGCGACGCAGGCGCTTGCCGAATCCCTGAACACGATTGCTGCCCAGCTGGTCATGGAAGTCGGACCCGATCAGGTGATCAAGCTCGCACATCGGATGGGTATCGAATCCGGCCTGCAGAATAATGCCTCGATCGCGCTCGGGACCTCGGAAGTCTCGCTCCTCGAACTGACGGCGGCCTATGCGCCTTTCATGAACGGCGGCTATAAGGCGACGCCGCATATCGTTCGACGCATATCCAAGGCCGATGGCAGCCTGCTCTACGAGAACAATTATCTCGAGCCGCCGAAGGTGCTGAACGACGGGGTGGTGGCGATGATGAACGCAATGATGCGCAGCGTCATCGATCACGGCACGGGCAAGAATGCACGGCTTTCGGGCTGGGAAGCAGCCGGCAAGACCGGTACGACGCAATCCTTCCGCGATGCGCTGTTCGTTGGCTATACGAGCAACCTGACCACCGGCATCTGGTTCGGCAACGATGACGGGCAGTCGATGAAGAAAGTGACCGGCGGCGGGCTTCCGGCCAAGGCCTGGCATGACTTCATGAAGGCGGCGCATCAGGGTCTGGCGCCGGCCCCGCTGCCGGGTGGGGACTTCATCGAGCCTGCACCCGCAGAAGATCCCATGACGATCGGCACGATCATTTCGGACGTGCTCCAAGGTGGCCGTGAAGAACGGTATTCCGGCGATCCCGTCTATGCCGAAGACTATCCCGCAGGTCCCGTCCCTTCCCAGGATGTGACAGGTTCGGCAGGTCCCATACCGCCGGGCGAGGTCGGCGGTGGACAAGGCACGCGCAGAACCACTCTGCTCGACTTGATCCTGGGACAATAAGGGCCACATGAGGGCGGCGAGAGGCCGTCGGCCTGACGCAAGGCCGCGATTTTAGCATATCCTTTCTGTCAAGGACCGAAGGGTGCGGCAAAGCCCATGAAAACGCTGCACCAATCTGTTCTTTTTTACCGGTTTCCAGCGGATTTCCAGCCTTGCAGTCAGAAATTCCGCTTCTTATATACGCGACATAACCGCAGCGGCGCTGCAGTGTATCCCAGACCATCCACGTCGAGGGGCTGTCAGGAATGCCTGATTGGGGTTCCGACGGCCTGCTTCAAGGAGAATATGACATGGCAAAAGTAATCGGTATCGACCTTGGAACGACCAATTCCTGCGTCGCCGTCATGGACGGCAAAGATGCAAAGGTCATCGAGAATTCGGAAGGCGCACGCACCACGCCGTCCATGGTGGCATTTTCGGACGATGGCGAACGCCTCGTCGGCCAGCCGGCCAAGCGCCAGGCGGTCACCAACCCGACCAACACCCTGTTCGCCGTCAAGCGTCTGATCGGTCGTCGCTACGAAGATCCGACCGTCGAGAAGGACAAGGGCCTCGTGCCGTTCCAGATCGTCAAGGGTGACAATGGCGACGCCTGGGTCGAAGCCCAGGGCAAGGGTTATTCCCCGTCGCAGATCTCGGCCATGATCCTCCAGAAGATGAAGGAAACGGCTGAAGCCTATCTCGGCGAGAAGGTCGAAAAGGCCGTCATCACTGTTCCGGCCTACTTCAACGACGCGCAGCGCCAGGCCACCAAGGATGCCGGCCGCATTGCCGGTCTTGAAGTTCTGCGCATCATCAACGAGCCGACGGCTGCAGCACTTGCCTATGGTCTCGACAAGAAGGAAGGCAAGACCATCGCCGTCTACGACCTGGGTGGCGGTACCTTCGATATCTCGGTTCTGGAAATCGGCGATGGCGTCTTCGAAGTGAAGTCGACAAACGGCGACACCTTCCTCGGCGGTGAAGACTTCGACATGCGCCTCGTCGAATATCTCGCAGCCGAGTTCAAGAAGGACCAGGGCATCGACCTGAAGGGCGACAAGCTGGCCCTGCAGCGCCTAAAGGAAGCCGCCGAAAAGGCAAAGATCGAGCTTTCGTCTTCGCAGCAGACCGAAATCAACCTGCCCTTCATCACGGCAGACGCCTCCGGCCCGAAGCACCTGACGATGAAGCTGACCCGCGCCAAGTTCGAAAGCCTGGTCGACGATCTCGTCCAGCGCACCATCGCGCCCTGCAAGGCAGCCCTCAAGGATGCCGGCGTCTCTGCAGCCGATATCGACGAAGTCGTTCTCGTCGGCGGCATGAGCCGCATGCCGAAGGTCCAGGAAGTCGTGAAGCAGCTGTTCGGCAAGGAGCCGCACAAGGGCGTCAACCCGGATGAAGTGGTTGCTCTTGGCGCCGCCATCCAGGCCGGCGTTCTGCAGGGCGACGTCAAGGACGTTCTGCTGCTCGACGTGACCCCGCTGTCGCTCGGCATCGAAACGCTCGGTGGTGTCTTCACCCGTCTGATCGATCGCAACACGACGATCCCGACGAAGAAGAGCCAGACCTTCTCGACCGCCGAAGACAACCAGCAGGCCGTCACCATCCGCGTATCGCAGGGCGAGCGCGAAATGGCGGCAGACAACAAGCTGCTCGGCCAGTTCGACCTGGTTGGTCTGCCGCCGTCGCCGCGTGGCGTTCCGCAGATCGAAGTTACCTTCGATATCGACGCGAACGGCATCGTCCAGGTTTCGGCCAAGGACAAGGGCACCGGCAAGGAACAGCAGATCCGCATCCAGGCCTCCGGTGGTCTGTCCGACGCCGACATCGAAAAGATGGTGAAGGACGCCGAAGCCAATGCCGAGGCCGACAAGAAGCGTCGCGCCGTGGTCGAAGCCAAGAACCAGGCCGAAAGCCTCGTTCACTCCACCGAAAAGTCGGTCAGCGAGTATGGCGACAAGGTTTCGGAAACCGATCGCAAGGCGATAGAGGATGCGATTGCTGCCCTCAAGGGCGCCATCGAAGCCTCCGAGCCTGATGCCGACGACATCCAGGCCAAAACCCAGACCCTCATGGAAGTTTCCATGAAGCTGGGCCAGGCCATCTATGAAGCCCAGCAGGCCGACGGCGGTGCAGGCGACGCAGATGGTGGCCAGGACGACAACGTCGTCGACGCCGACTATGAAGAAGTGAAGGACGAAGACGCGAAGAAGTCGGCCTGATGCAGGGCCACTTCGGACGCCGTTCCAAGACCTGGCTGGCCTTCGGGCCAGCCGCATTTTCGTTGATTCTGGCGACCGGTGCCGTGGCACAGGACAGGGGGCAGGTCAGCGCCGTTCACCGCCAGGTGAGCGCCGCCGAGGCCGGTGTGGCCAAGGCGATTTCCGCGAAGGACAGCAATACCCTTTCCCGCATCGGCAACGATCTCGGCAAGATCATCGAAGCTGCGCTTCAGAGGCGTGAGAACGGTGGCGAGGTAACTTCCTGCGACATGGCTGCGCATTCGCTGGCCTTTGCAGCCGTGACGTCCGCAGACGGGCTGATCAGCAAAGGCGAAGCGCGCAAGCTCTTGATGCAGGATGCGATCTCGGCTGCGTCCGACTTCCAGAAAGACATGCAGGCCTGTGACAAGCAGGCCGGCAAGGCGACGGGCAGCCACACGAGCGTTGGGAAAGCTTTGAGAGCTTTGTAATACAATGGCAAAAGCAGATTTCTACGAGACCCTCGGCGTGGGCCGGACGGCGGATGAGAAGGAGCTGAAAAGCGCCTTCCGCAAACTGGCCATGAAATACCACCCGGACAAGAACCCAGGTGACGAAGAGGCCGAGAAAAAGTTCAAGGAACTCAACGAGGCCTATGAAACTCTAAAGGATCCGCAGAAGCGCGCAGCTTATGACCGCTTCGGCCACGCAGCCTTCGAACAGGGCGGCATGGGCGGTGGTGGCTTTGGTGGCGGCGGCGGTTTTGCCGGCGGCGGCTTCTCCGACATATTCGAAGACATCTTCGGCGAGATGATGGGCGGCGGGCGTGGCGGACGCGCGCGTTCGACCGGCGGCCGCGAACGCGGTGCCGACCTGCGCTACAACATGGAGATCAGCCTCGAAGAAGCCTTCACCGGCAAGACGGCCCAGATCCGGGTTCCGACCTCGATCACCTGTGACGTCTGCACGGGTTCAGGCGCAAAGCCGGGCACGCAGCCCAAGACCTGCACGACCTGTCAGGGCTCTGGCCGCGTCCGTGCGGCCCAGGGCTTCTTCTCGATCGAGCGGACGTGCCCGACCTGTCACGGTCGCGGCCAGACCATCTCTGATCCCTGCACCAAGTGCCACGGCCAGGGCCGTGTTACCGAAGAGCGCTCACTTTCGGTCAGCATTCCCTCTGGTATCGAGGACGGCACGCGCATCCGCCTGCAGGGCGAAGGCGAAGCCGGGTTGCGCGGTGGTCCCTCAGGCGACCTCTACATCTTCCTGTCGGTGAAGCCGCACGAGTTCTTCCAGCGCGACGGGGCAGACCTTTACTGCTCCGTGCCGATCTCGATGACGACGGCAGCGCTCGGCGGGACCTTCGACGTGGTGACGCTGGATGGGACGAAGTCGCGTGTGACGGTTCCAGAGGGCACCCAGCCCGGTCGGCAGTTCCGGCTGAAGGGCAAGGGCATGCCGGTGCTGCGCTCGACACAGGTCGGTGATCTCTACATTCAGATCCAGATCGAGACGCCGCAGAAGCTGACCAAGCGTCAGCGCGAGTTGCTGCAGGAATTCGAGCAGCTGTCGTCGAAGGAGAACAATCCGGAATCGACGGGCTTTTTTGCCCGGATGAAGGATTTCTTCGATACGCTCAGCGACTGAGCGAGCGATCGTCAGCGACAAGATTTGCAAGGGGCGGTCCGACAGGGGCCGCCCCTTTTTGCATGAAGTCAGGCCAGCAGACGCGGCTGGCGCAGGATGAACCAGGCAAAGTGCCTGTGGATCGCGGGTGCGATGCCATAGACGATAGACAACACCATGATCGGCGCCAGAAGTGCCGTGCGAGCCCAGATCGGCCATCCCTCGGTCAGCGGCATGAGGACGTAGAGAATGCCGGTGACGAAGGGATAGATGACGAGCAGCATCAGCAGGGCAAGGCGATGCTTAGACGGTGTTGGGCGGGATGCAGACGAATTCGACATGGGAGGCTCCATTAGAACGGTACGTTCCGTTTATATTGAAACGGGCCGTTTCGTTCAATAGATTTTTCTGCTAGAGGAATTGCAGAGGAGTACAGCCTGTGACGATGACTGCACCTGACATCACAAAGCGCACATCGATCGGCGCACAGCGGAACCCGGCCAGCGAGGACGCCATCCTGACGGCAGCGGCCGAGATCCTGCGTGAAGGCGGGTTATCCGCCTTCTCGATCGAAGCGGTGGCGCGACGGGCCAAGGCCGGAAAGCCGACGATCTATCGCTGGTGGCCCTCCAAGGCCGCACTGCTGCTCGATGTCTATCACAGACAAAAGGGCGAGACCTTCTATGCGGACACCGGCAACACACGCGAGGACCTCATCGTCTTTCTCGAAACCCTGCTCGGCTTCTGGAAGACGAGTGCTGGAGAAGTTTTCCGCTCGATCATCGCCGAAGCCCAGAGCAATCCGGATGCACTGGAGGCATTGCGCGACTATGCGGGTACGCGCTGCAGGGCGAGCGGCGTGATCTTGAACCGCGGCGTGGCACGCGGCGAAATTCGCGAGGGCCTCGACATTCTGCTCGTCATGGAGCTGTTCTCCAGCTTCTGCTGGCAAAGATTGCTGACCGGACGGCTCGATGCATCACGAGAACAGCTTTCGCATCTCGTAGACGCGGTGCTGACAGGCTTTGCGACGAAGGATCGTCGCGCTCAATAATGTGGTGGGCGGGTGATGGCCGGGGCTTCCAGGCCCTGCTCTTCCAAGGACAGGAAGCGCTCAGTGAGCCGATCCAGCTTGGCCCGTGTCTGCTCGACCACCTTCCATTGCTCGGTCAGTTGGTCCGACAGTTCCTCGATGACCCGCGTCTGATGGGCGACGGTCTCTTCCAGACGCGTGATGCGCTCGTCCTGCATGTCCATGATCTTCTCCATCGTCTCTCAAGCGGCCTAGATGCCGCAAGACGTACGCCCCGTCAAACGTGGCGCTGAAGGGATAGGATCAACGCTGCTTCTTCTTGCGATACGGCATGGTCATGACGGCAGAGGCGGTCACGGCTGCGGCAAAAATCAGCGCCAGGGGCACGGCCATCATGATCGTCGGAAGGACGGGGTGGCTGGAGCGCGAGAGCGAGGTGCCAAGGCCGCCGAGGTCGAGCCAGACGATGGCAAAGGCGACCAGGAAACCGATTGCTGCACCGAGCGATGCGTTGAGGGCAAGAAAGCCGAGCATCTCCCAGTGGTCGCGTCGGGCTTCTTCGGGGGTCAGATCATCGGAATGCAGAGACATGGCCTGAGCTCCAGAGCAGCCGCAATGCCGTCAAACTAACGCATCTAGAAAAGAGTTCCATGTCGCCAAGCGCCGCACACCTCGGCAAGTTCCAGAAAGCGCGCTTGCGCCTTGCCTTCACGGCACATTCGGCCTAGCTCAAGGCGACAGCGAATCCGACCGATGACCCAGAAGACACAGATCCAGCGGCTTAAACTCACAGACTTCCGGAACTATGCGCAGGCCGGCCTTGCGCTGGACGGACGGCACGTGGTGCTGGTCGGTGACAACGGGGCCGGCAAGACCAACTTCATGGAAGCGATCTCCTTCCTCTCACCCGGGCGTGGCCTGCGCCGTGCGGTACTCTCCGACATTCCGCGTATTGGCGCATCGGGAAGCTTTACCGTCTTTGCTTCAGTCGAGGGCATGGCCGGTGAGGCCGACATCGGCACCGGCACAGAGACCACGGAGGAAGGCAACCTCGTCCGGCGTCTCCGGATCAATGGCGGCCCGGCAAAGTCGGTCGATGAGCTCACCGACCACCTGCGCATCCTCTGGCTGACGCCAGCGATGGATGGGTTGTTCACCGGCTCCTCTTCCGACAGGCGCCGGTTCCTCGATCGGCTGGTTCTCTCCCTCGACCCAGCGCATGGACGACGTGCCAGCGATTTCGAGCGCGCCATGCGCAGCCGCAACAAGCTGCTTTCGGAAGGGCGCTTCGATCCGACCTGGCTGTCCGGCATCGAGCAGCAGATGGCAGCGCTCGGCGTTGCCATGGCGGCCGCACGGCGCGAGATGCTGGGATTGCTCTCCGGCCTGATCGAGGCGGACAGGGAAACCTCCGCCTTTCCATCGGCCTCCCTCGCCCTGACCGGCTTTCTCGATGATCTGGCCGACCTACCGGCCTTCGAATTCGAAGAGCGCTATATCGAGATCCTCGCACAATCCCGCCATCGGGATGCGGCAGCCGGTCGGACATTGGATGGACCGCACCGCGCCGATCTCATGGTCCGACATATCGAAAAGGACATGGACGCCGAGCGCTGCTCGACGGGGGAGCAGAAGGCTCTCCTCATCGGTCTGGTACTTGCCCATGCGAGGCTTGTTGCCACCATGACGGGCTTTGCGCCGATCCTGCTGCTCGACGAGATCGCCGCACATCTCGACGAGGGCCGGCGGGCATCGCTCTTTGCCCGCATCGATGCACTCGGCGGCCAAGCTTTCATGACGGGCACGGACAGAGCGATGTTCTCTGCACTGGGCGACCGGGCGCAGTTCGTCACCGTGACAGATGGGCAGATCGATGCGTGAGTGCGCTTTTCATCGTCATGCTCGGGTGGCAAGGTAGCGCGCATGGATCCGCTATCGCCTGAAGAGCTCTCCCGCTATCACCGCCATATCCTGCTGCCAGAAGTGGGCGGCCATGGACAGCAGCTGCTGAAAGCCGCACGCGTGCTGGTGATCGGCGCTGGCGGTCTTGGCTCGCCAGTGCTGCAATATCTGGCAGCGGCCGGCGTCGGCACGCTCGGGATCATTGATGACGACGGGGTGTCGCTCTCCAATCTCCAGCGGCAGGTGATCCATGATACGGGCACGCTTTCCGAGAAGAAGTCGGAGAGTGCGGCGCGGGCCATCGCACGGCTCAATCCGCATTGCCGCACGGTTTCCTACGAAGAACGATTCGACGCCGCATTCGCCCGGGATCATCTCTCCCGCTTCACGCTGCTGATCGACGGCTCCGACAATTTCTCGACGCGCTATGCGGCAGCGGATGCTGCGGAACTTGCGAAGGTGCCGCTGGTCACGGGGGCCGTCGGGCGCTTCGACGGAACTGTGACCGTGTTGAAACCCTATGACAACGGGCCGGATGGGGTGGCGTATCCGCGCTATGCCGATCTCTTCCCCGAACCGCCGCCGGAAGGGCTGATCCCGGCCTGTGCAGAAGCTGGCGTCATCGGCGCGCTAACAGGTGTCATCGGCACGTTGATGGCCATGGAGGCGATCAAGGTGATCACCGGGATCGGCGAGCCATTGGTCGGACGGCTGTTGATGTATGATGGGCTTGCGGCCCGTTTCGATACCATCCGCTACAAACGCCGGGCATGAGCATCGTCATCCGTCAGATCGATCAGAGCTATTCGCATTACGAGGAACTGCTGGCGCTAATCATGGCGTCCTTCGCCTATATGGACGGCGTGATCGACCCGCCCTCCTCGGCGCATCGCCTGACCATCGGCTCCATGAAAGACAAGGCTCGTGACGAGATCGGCTTGATCGCCGAACTGAACGGAAACCTCGTGGGCTGCGCCTTTCTGCGTCCTGAACCGGAATTTCTCTATCTCGGCAAGCTCGCGGTTGCCGCAGAGGCGCGAGGCAAGGGGATCGGTGGCCGACTGCTGGCCGAGGGCGAGGCGATCGCCCAACGCTTAGGCAAATGGGCGCTGCGGCTAGAGACCCGGATCGAACTGACCGGGAACCATGAGCGGTTCGGCGCCTGGGGATTCGTCAGAACCGCCGAGAAGAGCCATGCCGGCTATGACCGCCCGACCTATATCGAGATGCAGAAGCGACTGACCTGACGCGGCTCAGTTGCGGCTCGGCAGCACCCTGTTCGGCGGGCGGTGGCCGTCGAAATAGGTTCTGATGTTGATGATGACCTTATCGCCCATGTCGATGCGGCCTTCGATCGTCGCCGAACCGGTATGCGGCAGGAGCACGACCTTGCCCTCGTTGGCGAGCTTGACCAGCTTCGGGTTGACCGCGGGCTCGTTCTCGAACACGTCGAGACCAGCACCGGCGATCTTGCCGGCGCGCAGGGCTTGAACCAGTGCATCCTCATCGATGATGTCGCCGCGCGCCGTGTTCACGACGTAGCTCGTCGGCTGCAACAGCGCCAGACGACGGGCCGAGAGCAGATGGAAGGTCGCTGGCGTCGAGGGGCAGTTGACCGATACGATATCGACGCGGGCGAGCATCTGGTCGAGGCTGTCCCAATAGGTCGCCTCCAACTCGTCCTCAGTTGCCGGACTGACCCGCTTGCGGTTGTGATAATGGATCGACAGGCCGAAGGCCTTGGCACGGCGGGCAACGGCCGTGCCGATGCGGCCCATTCCGATGATGCCGATGCGCTTGCCCCAGATTCGGCGTCCGAGCATCCAGGTGGGCGACCAGCCTTCCCATTCGCCCGGCTTATCCATCAGCACGCGCGCACCCTGCACGAGTCGGCGCGGAACGGCGAGAATCAGCGCCATGGTCATGTCGGCCGTGTCTTCGGTGAGAACATTCGGCGTGTTGGTGACGGTGATGCCCTTCTTCGCCGCGGCATTGATGTCGATATGATCCGTACCGTTCGAGAAGCTGGCGATGAGCTTCAGTTGCGGGCCGGCCTCCGCAATCAGGGCTGCATCGATTCGGTCGGTCACCGTCGGGACCAGCACATCTGCCGATTTGATGGCGGCGATCAATTCTTCGCGCGTGCGCGGTTTGTCATCGACATTCAACTCGGCATCGAAGAGCTCGCGCATGCGCGTTTCCACGGCATCGGGCAGTTTCCGCGTGATATAGACCTGGGGTCTTTTCCTGTTCGTCATGGGCCGGATCGATGCCTTCTTCAGAACTCATTAACCAAGTCGCGGGATACTTCGCTTCTCAGGAAGGCAATTTCTACCAAACCCGTCGGCGAAGACAAACAAAACTCGTCGGATGGCGGCGGATTTGTCCCTGATACGCGCGACGCGTCTCGGGGTGGTCAGAAAGCCCTTCATTTCTACAGCTTAGCCCGGAATGACCATGTTTCATAATCTGTGCCGCGTCAGCATTGCATTCAGCGTTCTTGCGCTGTCTCTCGTGGCCGGCCCGATCGCCGGTCATGCGCAATCCACGACCAAGGGTTCGAGCGGGCTGCCGCTGCCGCGCTTCGTCAGTCTGAAGGCTGAAAGAGTGAACCTGCGAATCGGTCCGAGCACCGACTACGCCGTCTCTTGGCGCTACATGAAATCCGGCTTGCCGGTCGAAATCATCCGCGAATACGAGAACTGGCGGCAGATCCGCGACGCCGACGGCACCGAGGGCTGGGTGAACCAGACTCTGCTTACCGGCGAGCGGACGGCGGTTGCCGCCCCGTGGATGCGCGGCAATGGCGACAGTGTCTATGTCATGATGCGCCGCGATTCGAACTCGTCGGCTCAGGTCATTGCCAAGCTCGAGCCGGGTGTCGTGCTCCGGCTCAGGGAGTGCAACGGCAACTGGTGCCAGGCCGAGACCAGCGGCGTCAGCGGCTGGATCTCCCAGAACGAGATCTGGGGCGCTTATCCGGGCGAGGCCTTTAAATGAGGCCGATCGCCGAGGCACCCTTCTCAAGTGACATCATCGGTCGCGGTCCGATCTGCTGGATGACAACGCCCGCCGCATAGCAGCCAAGATGGCCGCAATCCTCGAAGCTTCGACCATTCGTGTAGCCATAGAGGAAGCCAGCCGCGAAGAGGTCGCCGGCTCCGGTCGTATCGACCACCGTCTCCACCTTCGTCGCGGGCACGCGGATGCGCTGCTCCCCCTTGACGATGACCGCACCCTGATCGCCCATGGTGACGGCGGCCAGCTTGCAATCCTTCGAGATCAGATCAAGCGCGCGGGCGAAATCGTCCGTTTCGTAGAGAGACAGGGCTTCCTGCTCGTTGGCGAAGACGATATCGACGGTGCCGGAACGCATCAGATCGAGGAATTCGGCGCGGTAGCGGCCGACGCAGAAGCTGTCGGAGAGCGTCATCGACATCTCCCGGCCTGCCTCATGGGCAATGCGGGCGCAGTCGAGGATCGCCTGCTTGGCGCGCGGCGGATCCCAGAGATAACCCTCGAAATAGGTCACCTTGGATTTGGCGACGACCTCGGGCTCGACATCTTCGGGGCCGAATTCGACGCAGGCGCCGAGATAGGTGTTCATCGAACGCTCGCCGTCTTCAGTGACGAAGATCATGCTGCGGGCCGTCGGCGGCTGACTGCCGAGCGGACGGGTCTCGAAATGGACGCCCTGGGCGCGGATGTCATGAGTGAAGATCTCGCCGAGCTGATCTTCTGCCACCTTGCCGAAATAGGCGGCCTTGCCGCCGAAATTGGCAATGCCGGCCGCCGTGTTGCCAGCGCTGCCGCCGGAGGCTTCCACAGCCGGCCCCATCATGCCGTAGAGCCGTTCGGCACGCTCGGCGTCGATCAGGTTCATTGCGCTTTTGGTAATGGCATTGTCGATCAGAAACTGGTCGTCGCAGCGAGAAATAATGTCGACGATGGCGTTGCCGATCGTCAGGACATCGAACTGGCTCATGAGGTCCGGGGCTCCGTTTGCTTGGCCTGACGGTCATAGCCGTTTTTCCGCCGATGGGAAGGGAAAAGCAGGCCGACGTCATCTCGTCGTTACATCAGGCGGGTATGAAAACCGCCGTGGATGACCATCTCCCCTGGTCTCTCCACCGGACCATGACGGTTCCGTGCGGGAAAGCCGACCACGGATGTACTGGCGGCAGATCCCACCCCGGTGTGGCCGGGCGTCGAAGCAGGCTTTTCGCCTGCTTTTGTCGTTTCTGATGGATTGGCCGGGCGCGGCAAGAGGCCTAAGAAGGGCTTTCTTGCCATGACGAGTCGATTTTCATGACCACCGTTGCCCAGGACGTCCTTCCCATATTCATACTCATTCTCTTCGGCTGGGCGCTCGTCCGGTTGAAGATCCTGACCGCCGAGATCGGTGACGGGTTGGGCGACTTCGTGTTCAAGGTCGCGGTGCCGCTCCTCCTGCTTCGGACGATCGCCAATGCCGACTTCCACGGCGCCTCGCCGTTCCGGCTGTGGATCGCCTATTTCTCCGGAGTTCTGATCACCTGGATCGTCGGCCATCTTTTGGCAACGCGCGTCTTTGGACGCGACCAGAAGGTCGGCGTGCTCGCAGGCGTTTCCGCATCCTTTGCCAACAATGTCTTCATCGGACTGCCGCTGGTCGAACGCACCGTCGGACCGGAAGGGATCGTCGCCATGTCGATTCTGCTCGCCGTGCACCTGCCGCTGATGATGATCGCCGGCGTTCTGGCGATGGAGCGGGCAGAGCAGAGAAGCGGAGGACGCAAGGCCGCTGGTGTGCTCGCGGTTTCCAAACAGGTGGGTGGCAATCTGGTGCGCAATCCGCTGATCATCGGTCTTGCCGGCGGGGTTTTGCTGCAGCTTCTCGGCACGCCCGTTCCGGCGTTGATCGACGGCATCGTCGCTCAGGTGGCCGGCATGGCAGCCCCGGCAGCGCTGATTTCGCTCGGCATGACGCTGAACAAATACGGGATGGCAGGCAATGTCAGGATCGCGACGGGTATCTCGCTCCTGAAGCTCGGCCTGATGCCGGCAGTTGTCTGGCTCGCGTCCACGCTGCTCGGCCTCTCACCGCAATGGACGGCGGCACTCGTTCTGACGTCCTCCGTTCCGACAGGCATCAACGCCTGGCTGATCTCAAACCGCTTCGGTGTCGGCCAGGGACTGGCGGCCTCGGTCATTACTCTCTCGACTGCCGCCGGCGTGGCGACCGTCTCGCTTTGGGCGCTGCTCCTGCTCTGACGCTCAAAAAACAAAACGCCCGGCCAACAAGGGCCGGGCGCAGTCTTCAAACTGTCAAAGCCTAGAGGCGATGACGATCAGGGCGTTGCAGGCTGTGCTGGTGCAGGCTCAGCCGGGGCAGCATCAGCCGGAGCCTCAGGGGCGGCATCTGCAGGAGCAGCATCAGCCGGAGCTTCGGCAGGAGCGGCGTCGGCAGGGGCATCCGCAGGTGCAGCGGCGTCTTCGGCCGGAGCAGCATCGGCCGGCGAGGCAGCATCTTCAGCCGGAGCAGCAGCTTCAGGCGACGGCAGCGGAACCGGGCTGTCGGCCATGGTGTGTAGATAGAGGATCACGTTGGCGCGCTCGGCATCCTGTTTCAGGCCGGCAAAACCCATAGACGTGCCAGGAATATGCTGCTTGGGAGCGAGGAGGAATTCGTTCAGGTGGTCCCACGTCCAGAGCTCGCTGCCGCCCTGCGAGAATTCCCGGATAGCAGCAGAATAGCTGAAGCCTTCATGCGAGGCGATCGGACGGTCGACAAGGCCATAGAGGTTCGGGCCAACCTTGTTGGCGCCGCCCTTGTCGACGGTGTGACAGCTCGCGCACTTCCTAAAGGACGATTCACCCGCGGCTGCATCGGCGCTGGCAAGCAGGACTGCGATGGGAGTGGCGGCAACTTCCGGTGCTGCGTCAGCCGGAGCGGCTTCCTCGGCCACGATGGCGAAGCCTTCCTGCTCAGGCGCTTCAGAATGGAATATCCCTTCCGACGCGATTGACACAGACATCAGGACGAAGACGGTGCCGAGAAAGGCACCCACGCCCATGTTGGTATAAGAGTTCATCTGCAAAGCTCCCCGTGCAGCCGGCCGATGAGCAACCGGACGATCTTGAAATCGCGCGGAACCTATGTCTTTTGCATAACACTTGCAACACGATTATGGTCCCGCGGCTGGGACTATTTGACACTTCTGTATGGGGATTTGAAGGGGTTATGGACATGAATGAAGGCGGAGCCGCCAAAACCCTGGTCCTGATCCCGGCACGCATGGCGTCCACCCGTCTTCCGGACAAGCCGCTGGCCGTTATCGCAGGTCTGCCGATGATCGTGCAGGTCGCGAAGCGGGCCCAGGAGGCGGCAGTCGGGCGAATCATCGTCGCTGTCGATGACCAGAGGGTCTTCGATGCCGTCAAGGCAGCAGGGTTCGAAGTGGTCATGACGCGCGGCGATCACCAGTCCGGTTCGGATCGCATCTACGAGGCGTTGACGAAGATGGACCCCGACGGCGTGGCCGAGATCGTGATCAACGTTCAAGGCGATCTGCCGACAATCGATGCGCAGACCATCCGCGCGGCGCTCGAGCCGCTCAAAGATCCTGCAGTCGACATCGCAACTCTCACCGTCGAAATCGCGGACGAGCAGGAGAAGACGAACCCGAACGTGGTCAAGGTGATCGGCTCGCCGCTTTCCGAGGACAGGCTGCGGGCGCTCTATTTCACGCGTGCGACTGCGCCCTACGGTGCAGGCCCGCTTTATCACCATATCGGGCTCTATGCCTATCGGCGCGCCGCGCTCGAACGCTTCGTTACTCTGCGCCCGTCCACGCTCGAGAGGCGGGAATCACTCGAACAGCTTCGAGCGCTGGAAGCCGGCATGCGGATCGATGCCCAGATCGTGAAAACCGTGCCGCTCGGCGTCGACACGCCCGCCGACCTTGAAAAAGCACGCCGTATTCTTTCCGCATCCTCCTCAAACGCAGGACATTGATCCCTTGGCACCGACGAACAAGATTTCCTTCCAGGGCGACTTCGGCGCCAATTCCGACATGGCCTGCCGCGACATGTTCCCCAAAATGGAGCCGCTGCCCTGCCCGACCTTCGAGGATGCCTTCGTGGCGCTGGAGACGGGAGAAGTGGATCTGGCGATGATCCCGATCGAGAACACGCTCGCCGGTCGCGTCGCCGATATTCACTACCTGCTGCCGCTCTCGCGCCTGCACATCGTCGGTGAGTATTTCATGCCGATCCGCTTCCAGCTGATGGTACTGCCGGGCGTCAAGCTGGACGAGATCCGCACTGTCCACAGCCATATCCATGCGCTCGGCCAATGCCGCAAGATCATTCGCAGCCATGGCTGGAAAGCGGTCGTCGCCGGCGATACGGCGGGAGCTGCCAAACTGGTTTCGGAGAAGGGCGACCGCACGATGGCAGCCCTTGCGCCGCGGCTGGCGGCGCCGCTCTACGGGCTCGACATCATCGCCGAGAACGTCGAGGATTCGGAGAACAACGTCACCCGCTTCGTCGTGCTATCCCGCGACGAAGACGAGCCGAAGCGCGTGAGCGACGAAGAGTTGTTCATCACGACGTTCGTGTTCAACGTGCGCAACATTCCGGCAGCCCTCTACAAGGCGATGGGCGGGTTTGCGACGAACGGGGTCAACATGACCAAGCTCGAAAGCTACCAGATCGGCGGCAAGTTCATTGCCACACAGTTCTATGCCGATATCGAGGGGCACCCGGACGATGCGCCGGTGAAGCGGGCACTGGAAGAGCTGCGCTTCTTCTCCGAGAAGGTTCGCATCCTCGGCGTCTACAAGGCGCACGAGATGCGCGGCAAGCTCTAATCACTACGGTGGCGGCATAGAGCGTTCCGGCGAAAAGAAGCGCCGGAACGCTCTATTTTTGTTTTCGCGCAATTCCGGCCGCAGAACCGCTACGCACTTTGGCCGGAATTGCTCAGTGCCGCCACTCGTACCAATCCTCGATCAGACGACGGGCGATCGTGCCGTGGATCGGCAGGGTCCTGCCATCGGCTGAACCCTCTGACAGCATCCGGCCAATCTCGTCGCGGGTGAACCAGCGGCAGTCTTCGAGTTCGGCGGTATCGAAAGTGATGTCGAAATTCGTCGCCTCACCATAGCAGCCGATCATCAGCTGATGCGGCATCGGCCAGGGCTGCGAGGCGTGATAGCGGACGCGCCCGACGGTGATGCCAGACTCCTCGCGCGTTTCGCGGCGGACTGCGTTTTCGATCGTCTCGCCCGGCTCGACGAAGCCGGCGAGCGAGGAATACATGCCCGCCGGAAAGCGCGGGCTGCGGCCCATCAGGCAGCGATCCTGTTTTTCATCGACCACCAGCATGATGGCGACCGGATCGGTGCGCGGGAAGATCTCGTGGCTACATGCGGCGCATTTGCGCTTGTAGCCGCCGATGAGGGTGTCCATCGTGCCGCCGCAGCGACCGCAAAACTTGTTGTCGGCGTTCCAGCGCAGGAGGCTGAGGGCCTGGGCGACTTCGCCCAAAAGTTCGTCACCGATCAGGGCATCGCGGAAAAGCGCACGGGGGTCGGCGGGCTTGTAGTGCGCGGCGAGCGCTTCCGGGGGAACATTGACGGGGACTGCCAGACGCGGTTCCCCGGAGGCACGGTGGCCGAGCAGAATGGCGTCATCGAAATTCGGCTGGAGATCCGCGAGCTCGTAAGGGGCAAACAGCGGATCGAGAACCTGGCCATCATGCTTCAAGACAAGCTGAGCGCCGGAAAAGGCGAGGATATGCATGCCCTCGACCTTGAGTGCCTGTTCAAGCGAGGTCTCGTCGCGATGTTCGCTGTCACGGTCGAGCTTGTTGCCGGAAAAGGCCGTGAGTTCGCTGGGTTCAAGATGGGGGGCACGATTGAGGAAAATGGAATTCTTCATTGGAATGCTTCAAGTATCCTGTGCTTCATCGCCTCGAAGGCCTTTTCCTCATAGGGGACAGACTGGCCAAAGCCCCAGATGGGGCCGGGCCAGTTCGGATCATTCTCGCTGCGTGCGACGACATGCACGTGAAGCTGGCGCACGATATTGCCGATGGCGGCGATGTTGATCTTGTCGGCACCGGTCATCGTCTTCAGCGCCGTCCCGACCGTCACCTGCTCGAATGTCAGGAGCGCCTGATCGAGCGGGGTAAGGTCGAAGATCTCTGAGACATCAGGACGTTGCGGCACGAGGATAAGCCAGGGCCAGCGACTGTCCCTCGCCAGCCTCAGGTCACAGAGGCCGAGCTTCAGGATCGACTCGCTGTCCCTCGCGAGGCGGTCATCCAGGACGAATGGCTGCAAGGCGTTTTCTCCCTCACGTTTTCTGCGAGACTAGCAGTTTTTTTTTGGCTTGGCTTGCATTTGGCGACGTAATTGCCGATATGTCTCCTTGGGAGGTTGGTGGTGGACGAGCCACTCGCCAACCGGGTCAGGTCCGGAAGGAAGCAGCCCCAACGAGCACGGCACGGGTCATCGTGCCAGCCTCCCACCTCATCTTCATTTCCGGCCCCTGTTTCAACACGGGCCGTGCCATGCCCGGAAGCGGGCGAACGGGGAAGCTGGCAGCGCGATGAGCGAATTGGAGCCGACAGCAGAGGCCACGCCCGCCCCCGGCGGCTACCGCGTTCTCGCCCGCAAATATCGCCCCAAGGATTTCACGGACCTGATGGTCGGCCAGGAGCCGATGGTGCGGACCCTGACCAATGCGTTCGAGACCGGCCGCATTGCCCAGGCCTATATGCTGACCGGCGTGCGCGGGGTGGGCAAGACCACGACGGCGCGCATTCTGGCGCGCGCACTCAATTACAAGACGCCCGAGATCGACAAGCCGACGATCGACCTTCGCATCCCCGGCGAACATTGCCAGGCGATCATGGAAGGCCGACATGTCGACGTGATCGAGATGGACGCCGCCTCGCATACCGGTATCGATGATATCAGAGAGATCATCGAGCAGGTGCGCTACCGCCCGGTTTCGGCGCGCTACAAGGTCTACATCATCGACGAAGTGCACATGCTGTCGACGGCGGCCTTCAACGGGCTGTTGAAGACGCTGGAAGAGCCGCCGGAGCATGTGAAGTTCATCTTTGCGACGACAGAAATCCGCAAGGTTCCGATCACCGTTCTCTCGCGCTGCCAGCGCTTCGATCTGCGCCGTATCAGTGCGGGCGATCTTGTCGGCCTGTTCTCGACGATCGCATCCAAGGAAGGCATCGAGGCGGACGAAGACGCGCTGGCGATGATTGCGCGCGCGGCCGAAGGCTCGGCGCGTGACGGTCTGTCGCTGCTTGATCAGGCGATCGCCCACGGCAGCGGCGTGGTGCATGCCGATGCCGTGCGCTCCATGCTGGGTCTCGCAGACCGCGCCCGTATCGTCGATCTCTTCGAGCATGTCGTGCGCGGTGATGTGGCAACAGCCCTTTCCGAATTCGGCAGCCAGTATGAAGCGGGTGCGAACCCGACCGTGGTGCTGACCGATCTTGCCGACTTCACCCATCTGGTGACCCGGCTCAAATACATTCCCTCTGCGTCGCAGGATCCTTCGCTTTCCGAAGTCGAGCGCGTGCGCGGGGCTGAACTCGCCGACAGCGTGGCGGTGACGACGCTGTCACGCATGTGGCAGATGCTGCTCAAGGGCATTCCGGAAGCCGAGGCCTCCTCGCGACCGGCAGGGGCTGCCGAAATGGTGCTGATCCGACTTGCGCATGCCGCGCATCTGCCCTCGCCAGAAGATGCAGCGCGGCGCCTGCTTGAACTCTCCAATGGTGAAGGTGGCGGAGATCGCGCGCCTTCCGCGCCGCGTCCCAACGGCGGTGGTGGTGGGACCTCGATGGCGATGCGGGTGCAGGCTGTGAGCCAACCCTCCCAGGACAGCGCCCCGCGCCCGGCGATGAGCCAGCCGGTTGCGCATCTGCAGAGCGTGCCGGCTGGTGACGCGCTGCCGCAAGCGATGGAGCGGCGGGAAGCCAGGGCCGAGGAAGCAGTGATCCCAGGCGTCCGCGTAGAGACGCTTGATGATATCGCCGATCTCTGCACCAAGAACCGCGCGCCGGTCCTCAGGGCTCAGCTGCGCCAGTTCGTGCATCTCGTGAAGATCGAGCCGGGCCGGCTGGAAATTCGTCTGGAATCGCAATGCCCACCTACGATCGTCAACGAGCTGAAGATGAAGCTCAGCGAGTGGACGGGCATCAACTGGTGGGTGACGCTTTCCAACGAGGCGGGCGCGCCGACGCTGGTCGAAGTCGAGAAGACAACGCGCGAGGCGCGGCTGGTCGATGCGCGGCAGGATCCTGACGTGGCCGCGATCCTCGCACGCTTTCCCGGCGCCAAGGTGACCGACGTCCGGATCAAGGCGGCCACCATCGAGGACGACGACATTGTCGCGGCGCCGCCAGCGGCAGCCGAATCCGCCGAAGGCGACATCCTGCCGGGCGACGACATCGAATTCTAGGGCCGAAGGCTCTTCTCGCAGAACACGACAACAATCCAAGGAGACGGTAATGCGCGACATCATGGGCATGATGGGCAAGGTCAAGGAAATGCAGTCCAAGATGGAGAAGATGCAGGAAGAGATTGCTGCACTCGAAATCGAAGGCAAGTCCGGCGGCGGCATGGTGACCGTTGTCCTGAGTGGCAAGGGCGAGATGCGCAGCCTCAAGATCGATCCGTCGCTCTTCAAGGAAGACGATGTCGAGATCCTGGAAGATCTGATCGTTGCCGCCCACAAGGACGCCAAGGACAAGGGCGAAGCCCAGGCGCAGGAAAAGATGGCGGCACTGACCGCTGGCATCCCGCTGCCGCCGGGAATGAAGTTCCCGTTCTGACAAAAACTGCTGATCGGGTCTGTCAGGGATAGACCCGATTACCCCATGAATTTTCCCCGTCGCGCAGAAACGCGAGGGTCTGGCGCCAGAAGCCACCCTCATGGCGGGCGTGGAAGAGATCGAAATGACCGACCCGGGCGAATCCCAGGTCCTGTGGTGCGAGCAGCACCTTGGTCACTGGCGCGCGCCGATAGTAACGCATCGCGCGATCTATTGCCTTCGGCGTCGCGATCTCGTCATCCGACATGGCAACACTGAGGATCGGGCCGGTTGCCGTGGCGAACCGGTCGCGCATGACTTCGGCCGCCTCGCGGGTGAGCCCCTGCTCCGCTCTGGACTGCTGCAGCCCCCAGCCATAGGCGACCCCCTTCGGCAGATCCTCCAGCCAGCCAAGGCGCTTGCCGGGAAAATGGCCGAATGCAAGGGTGATGGCCGGCATGGCGATATGCCATTTCAAAAAGAGCGGCAGGCGGCGTGCTGGCAGATAGTCCCCCCAATAGCCGTATTGCCCACCGACCGAGAGCATGGCCGAGACGCGTCCGACCGCCGGCGAATAGCCGGGCAGGAAACCACCGATGCTGTGGCCGACGACAAGCAGGCGTCCTGTCTCGTCCTCCTGCAAGGCATGGCGCAGGGCCGCGTCAAAATCCTGCTCGCCCCATTGGCGCCAGGTGAAGGTCGACCCTTTGAGGCTTTCGGGACGGGAGAGCCCTATACCGCGATAATCATAGGTGAGTACGGAGAAGCCGTTTTCGGCGAGATAGGCGGCATAGCGGTGATAGTAGCGGGAGTGGACGCCGGTTGCCGGGTTGATGATCACGGTTGTAGATGGAGACGCCCCTTCCAGCCGCCACCAATGACCGGTCAGCCGCACGCCATCGGCTGCGGTCAGCTCTGTTCTCCTCGGTTCCATCACTCCTCCAAGCGGGCGGCATGATGACGAGATGCATGGGATAGGTAAAGCCGGACGAGGTTAAGACCTTTGGCGAGGGCCTTACATCTCGCCGGCGCGGATCGCGTCCTTGACCTTGTAGTGGACCGGGGCCGTCATGTAGCGGGCGCGATCGGTTTCGCTCAGCCTGCGGCCGAAACTCGCCATCATCTCGCGCATGGTGACGCGGTCGCCGCTCCAGGGCGTGAACTCGACGGACTGGCCGGCTTCGACCATGCCACCCTGCAGCACCCGCGCATAGGCACCGGGACGGCCAGCGCGCGTGTAGCGCTTGACGAAGGTCGGCTCGCCCATCTTGGCGGCAAAGGTGGCGCAGGGAATGCGGGCGGAGGTCACTTCCAGCAGTACTTCGCCGATCGCCAACCTGTCGCCGGCGGCCAGCATGGCGCTTTCCACCCCCTCGATCACAAGGTTCTCCCCGAATGTGCCATAGGGGACATCGCGGCCGAGTTCGGCCTGCCACCAGTCGAGATCGATGGAGCCCTCGATATAGACGGCCTGATCAACGCCGCCGTGGTGTTTGCGATTGAGGATCGCGTCGCCGACAAGACCTTCCGCATCGACCATAACAGGGCCCTGGATGGCGAGCTTGTTGATGCCGGTCTTGTATTTCTTCCCCGGCAGGGTCTCGGGTCGACCGAGGCAGATGGCGAGGATTTTCATGGCAGGCATCCCTTCGGCGATTCCGTTCGCCGTCTATATGGGCTAGAAACGCCGCCATGGCAAAACGAGTCACCGGCCCTGAAATCGAGAAACTGATCCAGCTTCTGGCGAAAGTGCCGGGGCTTGGACCCCGCTCGGCACGGCGTGCCGCACTGCATCTGATCAAGAAGAAGGATCAGCTTCTGGGCCCCCTGGGTCATGCCATGGGCGAGGTCTATGACAAGGTGAAGATCTGCTCCTGCTGCGGCAATGTCGATACGATCGACCCCTGCACCGTGTGCACGGACGTCGCTCGCGACCAGTCCGTCATCATCGTTGTCGAGGATGTCTCCGATCTCTGGGCACTGGAACGGGCGGGCGCGATGAATGCCGCCTATCACGTCCTCGGCGGCACGCTGTCGCCGCTCGACGGCATCGGGCCCGATGATCTCAACATCAAGGGGCTGATCGACCGGGTGGCCAAAGGCGGGATCCGCGAGATCATTATCGCTGTGAATGCCACTGTCGAGGGGCAGACCACAGCACACTATATAACCGACCACCTGGTAGGGCTCGACGTGAAAATCACGCGGCTTGCCCATGGCGTGCCCGTCGGGGGCGAACTGGACTATCTGGACGAGGGAACATTGTCTGCGGCGATCAGGGCCCGGACCACGATCTGACCGCGAGGAAGAACCGATGGCACGCATCCGCAAGCCACTTAAGTGGCTGATGACCACCGTTTCACTGCTGCTGGCCGGGAGTTTGGCAGTACCGGCTGCTGCGGCTTCCCGCAGCGCCGTCGAGGCGCAGTTCCGGCAGTGGATCGCGGGGGATCTCTGGCGCGCCGCTCAGGAAGGCGGGATCAGCAAAGAGGTTTTCGACCGGACGCTTCAGAACGTACAGTTGAATTGGGATCTGCCGGATCTCGTGCCTCCCGGCACTGCGCCGCCGAAGGAGCGAACGCAGAGCCAGGCGGAATTCAGCTCGCCCGCGTCCTATTTCAACGAGAAGCGCCTGCAGGGACTGGCCGCGACCGGGCGGACGCTTGCGAGCCAGCATGCGGCGACGCTCCGCAAGATCGAGGCGACCTATGGTGTCCCCGGCTCGATCATCGTCGCGATCTGGGGGCGCGAGTCAGGTTATGGCCGGGCGAAGCTGCCGCATCCGGCGATCGACGTGCTGGCGACCAAGGCCTTCATGTCGACGCGGAAGCCGATGTTTCAGCAGGAGCTGATTTCGGCGCTGCATATCGTCGAAAGCGGGGATGTGAGTGCCGAAAGGCTTATGGGCTCCTGGGCTGGGGCTTTGGGGCAGCCGCAGTTCATGCCGGGAAGCTACCTCAGATATGCGGTCGATTTCGACGGCGACGGCAAGCGCGATATCTGGAATTCGGTGCCGGACACGCTGGCATCCATAGCCAACTATCTGGTGAAGAGCGGCTGGCAGAGGGGGCGCGACTGGGGCTACGAGATCACCATTCCCGACGGCGTATCCTGCGCGCAGGAAGGTCCGGACAGAGCAAAGGCTGTGTCTGCCTGGGCAAGCGGCGGGCTGACTCGGGTTTCTGGCCGGGCATTTCCTTCGTCGGAGACGTCTCAGCCGGCAATGATGCTGGTGCCGGCCGGGACCTATGGTCCGGAATTCCTGGTGACGCCGAATTTCTATGTGCTCAAGGAATACAACAATTCCGATCTGTACGCCCTGTTCATCGGCAATTTGGCCGACCGCATTGCGAGCGGTGGTGGCGCCTTCAGGGCACCTTGGGGCGATGTCGGCAAGATGCTGCGCTCGGATGTGCTCGCCATGCAGCAAGCGCTGGTCGCTCAAGGCTATGATGTCGGAAAGGTCGATGGTCTGCCCGGCTTCAAGACGCGGCGGTCGCTCGGCGAATGGCAGGCGAAGAACGGGATGAAGCCCACCTGCTATCCGAGTGCGGATCTCAAGGCCAAGCTGCGCTGAACTCTGCCGTCAGTGATGGTCCAGATGCGACTGGTGGAAGACGTCGTCTGCTGGCGGGATGGCCTGACGCTCGATCATCCGGTGTACCTTGGGGGGCCGGTCGCCGCGATGCAGTTCGATCAGGCGATCGGTGATTTCGGCATCGGCCTTGGTGCGCCGCTGGTTGTGGCGAACATAGTCCACCCAGGTCGGCACGTGATAGGTTTCCGTCCAGATGTCAGGGTTTTCCAGATCGCGCATTAGCGTCCAGTTGCGCGCGCCGTCGCGCAGGCGAATGCGGCGGCGCTCGACCATGATTCTCAGGAATTCCGGAACATCTTCGTCGCTGATCTCGAAATCGACATGAATGACGATCGGGCCACTGCGCGGTCGGATGTCGAGCTTCAGGGCCGGCTCGTTGAAGCGGTTCAGCGGATCGAGATCGAGGCTGGCGAAAGCCGGCATCGGCAGGAAGAAGCCGATGAAGACGCCTGCTATCATCAACAGGCTCGAGGCCACCAGCGCGTGTCCGGAACCGTAGCTTTCGGCGACACTGCCCCAGAGCCAGCTGCCGGTCGCCATGCCGCCGAAGGTGGCGGTCTGATAGAGCGAGAGCGCGCGGCCAACGACCCAGCGGGGAGCCGAGAGCTGGACGACGGTGTTGAACAGCGACAGCGCCAGCACCCAGCAGGCGCCGGCCACCATCAGCGCAAGCGCCGTGATCCATACCGAGGCGCTGATGCCCGTGACGCCGGCGGCAACGGCAAAGCCGGCGAAGGCGGCGCGGACGATATCTTCGCTCGACAGGACTTCGCGGGCGCGCTGGTTGGCGAGTGCGCCGAAGATGGCGCCGAGGCCGAAAGCACCGAGCAGGCCGCCGAAGGTGAGCGGGCCACCGGCCAACTGGTCGCGGGCGACGATCGGCAGCAGCGAGAGAATTGCCGTTGCCGTGAGGCCGAAGACAAAGCCGCGGAAGAGCACCTTGCCGAGATTGGGTGACATGGCGACATAGCGCAGGCCGGCGCCAATCGCGGAGCCCAGCTGCTCGCGGGGAAGCGGGTTTTTCGGGATATTGGGTCGCCAGCGGAAAAGCGCATAGATGATGGCGAAGTAGGAAAGCGTGTTGACGGCGAAGGCGGCTGCCGCTCCGGCGGCGGCGACGATCATGCCGCCGATCGCGGGGCCGACACTGCGGGTGATGTTGAAGCCCATGCTGTTGAGCGAGACAGCAGCCGGCAGATCGGCGCGCGGTACGATGTCGCCGACTGAAGCCTGCCACGACGGGTTGTTGAGCGCGGTGCCACAGCCGATGAGGAAAGTGAAGGCGAGGAGTGCCCAGGGCGTGATGAGATCAAGCAGGGCAAACAGCGTCAGAAGGGCCGAGACCACGATCATGAAGAGCTGGGCGGCGATCATGACGCGGCGTCGATCGAAGCTGTCGGCGATGGCTCCGGCGATCAGGGACAGGAGCATGATGGGGCCGGTGTTAGAGGCCTGAACCAGCGCCACCATGTTTTCGGATGTGGAGATCGAGGCCATCATCCAGGCGGCACCAACGCCCTGGATCAGACCGCCGAGATTGGACGAGATGCTGGCAAGCCAGATCCGGCGATAGGCTTCGTTGCGCAGCGGCAGGAGCGGGGAACGGCTTTCGTGTGTGGACATGTCTTGTACTTCTCTGGCCACAACCATGTTTGTAAACAGCTGCGGCGGGTCAAACCTTGCCTTGCGCAACGCATGGATGGCAAGTTTGTTTTCACCCTTCGGCTAAAAGCTTGCAAAAGCCGGGGCGGTCGGCTATATGAGCTTCAAATTCTTGATCGACAGATGAAGGGTGGGCCCGGAAGGACCCGCTCTTTTTTATTGGCGATCACAGCCAATCGGGAGTAAAACGATTGTCCGAAGACATGCCGAAGCCGGAACTCGGCGAAGCACGGATCATCATCGAGACGGGCCTTGACCGTCGTATCGCAGAGATTATCGAGCCCGTGCTCGTCGCGATGGATTTCAAGCTGGTTCGCGTGCGCATGATGAACCAGAACGGAATGACACTGCAGATCATGGCAGAACGCACTGACGGCACGATGACCGTCGAAGATTGCGAAGCCGTATCGATGGCAGTTTCCCCGGTTCTCGACGTCGAGGATCCGGTCGACAAGGCGTATCATCTGGAAGTGTCGTCGCCGGGCATCGATCGCCCGATGGTTCGCAAGTCGGATTTCAGCCGCTGGCAGGGCCATATCGTGAAGTGCGAGACGTCGATCCTCGTCGACAACCGCAAGCGCTTCCGCGGCAAGATTACCGACGTGAACCAGGACGGCTTTACCCTGGAACGCGATCAGGTGGCCTATGGCGAAGAACCGAAGGTGGTTATCCCCTTCAATACCCTCGCCGAGGCAAAGCTCATTCTGACGGACGATCTGATCCGTGACGCGCTCCGAGCCGACAAGCTCGCCAAGGCGCAGGCCGCGAACCAGAACGACGAAGACGACAGCGAAGAATAACGTTTGACCTATAGCCCGAGGCCGATGCCCGGGCGTGAAGACGGAGACCTAAGACAATGGCAGTCAGTGCTAACAGGCTTGAGCTCTTGCAGATCGCAGATGCCGTCGCCCGTGAAAAGGTGATCGACCGCGAAATCGTGCTCGCCGCCATGGCCGACGCGATTCAGAAGGCTGCCCGGTCGCGCTACGGCAGCGAAACCAACATCCGCGCCGACATCAACTCCAAGACCGGCGAGATCCGTCTGCAGCGTCTTCTGGAAGTGGTCGAGAAGGTCGAGGACTACGCGACCCAGATCGCACTTGAGCTGGCCCGTGACCGCAACGTCGACGCCAAGCTCGGCGACTTCATCGCCGATCCGCTGCCGCCGATGGACTTCGGTCGTATCGCTGCCCAGTCGGCCAAGCAGGTCATCGTGCAGAAGGTTCGCGAAGCCGAGCGTGACCGCCAGTTCGACGAATTCAAGGACCGCGTCGGCGAGATCGTCAACGGCACCGTCAAGCGCGTCGAATACGGCAATGTCATCGTCGACCTCGGTCGTGGCGAAGGCATTATCCGTCGCGACGAGATGATCCCGCGCGAAGCTTTCCGCTACGGCGACCGCGTCCGCGCCTATGTCTACGACGTGCGTCGCGAGCAGCGTGGCCCGCAGATCTTCCTGTCGCGTACCCATCCGCAGTTCATGGTGAAGCTCTTCACCATGGAAGTTCCTGAGATCTACGACGGCATCATCCAGATCAAGTCGGTTGCCCGTGACCCGGGTTCGCGCGCCAAGATCGCCGTGATTTCGAACGATAGCTCGATCGATCCGGTCGGCGCCTGCGTCGGTATGCGCGGTTCGCGCGTTCAGGCCGTCGTCGGCGAGTTGCAGGGTGAAAAGATCGACATCATCCCGTGGAGCCAGGATCCGGCCTCCTTCATCGTCAACGCCCTGCAGCCGGCTGAAGTCGCCAAGGTCGTTCTCGACGAAGATGCAGAGCGCATCGAAGTCGTGGTTCCGGATGAGCAGCTGTCGCTGGCCATCGGCCGTCGCGGTCAGAACGTTCGCCTGGCATCGCAGCTGACCGGCTGGGATATCGACATCATGACGGAAGCGGAAGAATCCGAGCGTCGTCAGAAGGAATTCAACGAGCGTACGAACCTGTTCATGGATGCGCTCGACGTTGATGAAATGGTCGGCCAGGTTCTGGCATCGGAAGGTTTTGCTGCGGTTGAAGAAGTTGCCTATGTCGAGCTCGACGAAATTGCGTCGATCGATGGCTTCGACGAAGACACCGCGCAAGAAATCCAGACCCGCGCCCGCGAATACCTCGAGAAGATCGAGGCCGAGATGGATGCGAAGCGCCGCGAACTCGGCGTTGCGGACGAACTGCGCCAGATCGGCGGCATGACCTCGCAGATGATGGTCGCGCTCGGCGAAGACGGCATCAAGACGGTCGAGGACTTCGCCGGCTGCGCTGCCGACGATCTGATCGGCTGGAGCGAACGCAAGGACGGCGAGACCAAGAAGTTCGAGGGCCTGTTCTCGAAATTCGACATCTCGCGCGCCGAAGCCGAAGCCATGATCGTGCAGGCGCGCCTCGCGGCCGGCTGGATCACCGAGGAAGACCTCGCGGCCGAAGCCGAAGTCGAAGCTGAAGGCGTACTCGAAGGCGAAGAAGCCGAGCAGGCAACGTGATGGGCGCGCAGACGCCCGACGCGACAGAGGCCGAAGACGACTTCGACCTCTCCGACGTGAACGGACGCATGTGCATCGTCACCCGCGAAAGCGGATCGCCCGAGACGCTTCTGCGTTTTGTGGCGGCACCCGACGGGACTGTCGTCCCGGATTTGAAGCGGGCGCTTCCGGGCCGGGGCTGCTGGGTCAGCCCTAGCCGCGAGGCCGTCGACAAGGCCGTGGCGAAGAAGCTCTTCGCCCGGGCGTTGAAACGAGATGTGAAGGCGGATCCGGATCTCGGATCCGTGGTCGAGCGCCTTTTGGTCGCGCAGCTGATCGGCATGATGAACATGGCACGCAAAGCCGGCCAGTTCATCACCGGGGCGGCGAAGGTCGAGGCGGCGGTGCGCAGCGGAGAAGCCATCGCGGTCTTCCATTCGCAGGATGCCGCGCCAGATGGTGTGAGAAAGATCGACCAGGCCCGAAAGGCCTGGCACCTCGGAACAGGGGCAGAGGCGGAAGTTCCCGCCTTTCACCTGCTCACCGGGGCGGAATTGGACGAGCAGATGGGCCAGAATGCGTTTATCCATGCTTGCGTGCTTGCAGGGCAGGCAGGTGAAGGTGTAGTGAAGCGCGCAACTCTGCTCGAAACCTACCGCGGCACGCCGCGGGTATCGGGCGCTGGCCCGAAATCACAATGACGCGGTCACCGGCACAGGTCGGCCTCCGTGGTTTAGGACAGTATGTGAACGGCGAGGCCTGATGCTCGGCATCCGGCCCCGCTCGAAGGAACGGGAACGGAATGACCGACAACAAAGACGACAAGACTATCGGCGTGAAGAAGACTCTCACCCTGAAACCCTCGGGGATGAGCCAGGGTACCGTGCGCCAGGACATGGGGCGCGGCCGTACGAAGTCGGTCGTCGTCGAAACGGTGAAGCGCCGCACGACCCGCCCGCTCGACGAAAAGCCACCGATTACGCCGATCACCCCTGTTCGTGCAGAACCGGCCGCGGCAGCTCCGACGCCGACACAGGCGCCTTCGCCGGTTGCGGCACCCGTTGCAGCGGCACGCCCGGCACAGGCACCGGCACAGCAGCATCGCCCGCAGCAGCCACAGCGCCCCCAGCAGCCGCAACGCCAGCAGCCCTCGCAGCCGCAGCGTCAGCCGGAACGTCCGCGCGGCGCCGTTCTGCACGACCTGTCGGCCGGTGAGATGGAAGCGCGTCGCCGCGCTCTTGCCGAAGCCCAGATTCGTGAAGTCGAGGAAGCCAAGCAGCGCGTGATCGACGAGGCTCGCCGCAAGGCCGAAGCCGAGGAAGCCGCACGCCTGGCCGCAGAAGAGGCCGCACGTCGCGCCGCCGAGCCGCAGCCAGAGACACAGCCGGAAGCTGAAGCTGCCGCTGAGCCCGCTGTGGCGCCAGTGGCTGATGCGCCCGTCGTCGTGAACCGTACGGCCATTCCGGCACCCGGCGCACCCGGGTTCGTGCGTGGACGCAAGACCAATGACGAAGACGAGGGTCGTGCATCCCCGCGGACGATCCCCGGTCGGGGCAAGGTCGCCATGCCCGTGGCTGCCAAGGTCCCTGCCCGTCCGAAGGTCGAGGAAGACCGTCGTCGTGGCAAGCTGACGGTGACCAGCGCCAATGTTGACGACGACGGCACCGCTCGTGGCCGTTCGCTGGCTTCCATGCGCCGCCGCCAGGAGAAGTTCCGCCGTAGCCAGATGCAGGAGACCCGTGAAAAGGTCATGCGCGAGGTTATTCTGCCTGAGACCATCACCATTCAGGAACTGTCGCAGCGCATGTCCGAGCGCGCCGTCGATGTCATCAAGTACCTGATGAAGGAAGGTCAGATGATGAAGCCGGGCGACATCATCGATGCCGACCTTGCAGAACTCATCGCGACCGAATTCGGTCACACCGTGAAGCGCGTTTCGGAGTCCGACGTCGAAGAAGGTATCTTCAACGTCAAGGACGACGAGGGCGAGCTGGTATCGCGTCCGCCCGTGGTCACGATCATGGGTCACGTCGACCACGGCAAGACCTCGCTGCTCGACGCCATCCGCAAGACCTCGGTCGTATCGGGCGAAGCCGGTGGCATCACCCAGCATATCGGCGCCTATCAGGTCGAACAGAACGGTCAGAAGATCACCTTCATCGACACCCCCGGCCACGCGGCCTTTACCGCGATGCGTGCCCGTGGCGCCCAGGCGACCGACATTGCCATTCTGGTGGTTGCGGCCGACGACAGCGTGATGCCGCAGACGATCGAATCCATCAACCACGCCAAGGCGGCCAATGTGCCGATCATCGTGGCGATCAACAAGATCGACAAGCACGAGGCAAATCCGGACAAGGTTCGCCAGCAGCTTCTGCAGCACGAAGTCTTCGTGGAATCCATGGGTGGTGAAGTGCTCGACGTCGAGGTTTCGGCGAAGAACAAGCTCAACCTCGACAAGCTGCTCGAAGCGGTGTTGCTGCAGGCCGAAATCCTCGACCTGAAGGCCGACCCGAAGCGTACTGCCGAAGGTACCGTCATCGAAGCCCAGCTCGACCGCGGTCGTGGTGCCGTTGCGACGGTTCTCGTTCAGAAGGGCACGCTGAAGCCTGGCCAGATCATCGTTGCCGGCGACCAGTGGGGCCGCGTTCGTGCGCTGGTCAACGACCAGGGCGAGCACGTCAAGGAAGCTGGTCCCGCCATGCCGGTCGAGATCCTCGGCCTTTCGGGCACGCCTGCTGCCGGCGACCGTTTTGCGGTTGTTGAAAACGAAAGCCGCGCTCGCGAGATCTCCGAGTATCGTCAGCGTCTGGCCCGCGACAAGGCCGTTGCCCGCCAGTCGGGTCAGCGCGGTTCGCTGGAACAGATGATGAGCCAGCTGCAGAACACCGGCTTCAAGGAATTCCCGCTGGTCATCAAGGCAGACGTGCAGGGTTCCGTCGAAGCGATCGTTGCTGCTCTCGACAAGCTCGGTACCGACGAAGTGCGGGCCCGCATCGTCCATTCGGGCGCCGGTGCCATCACGGAATCGGATATCTCGCTCGCCGAGGCATCGAATGCGGCAATCATCGGCTTCAACGTCCGTGCCAATGCCCAGGCCCGTACCGCTTCCGAGCGTGCTGGCATCGAGATCCGCTACTACAACATCATCTACGATCTGGTGGATGACGTGAAGGCAGCGATGTCGGGTCTGCTCTCTCCGGAGCGTCGCGAAACCTTCCTCGGCAATGCCGAGATCCTCGAGGTGTTCAACATTACGAAGGTCGGCAAGGTCGCAGGTTGCCGCGTCGTCGAAGGCAAGGTCGAACGTGGAGCCGGCGTCCGCCTCGTGCGCGACAACGTCGTCATCCACGAAGGCAAGCTCAAGACGCTCAAGCGCTTCAAGGACGAAGTCGGCGAAGTGCCGATGGGCCAGGAATGCGGTATGGCCTTCGAGAACTACGAAGACATCCGCGCTGGCGACACGATCGAGTGCTTCCGCGTGGAACACATCACGCGTACGCTCTAATGGTCTTGACTGCCTGTGGCGGTCATACGAACAAGCAGACGGTGGCCATCGCCATCGTCTGTTTTCTTTATGCGACGAATGCGGTCGCGGAAATCTGCGACAAGGCCGGATGGGATCCATCAGACGGCGCTGTCACAGTGGCAAACGAAATCATCGACAGTACGCGCTGGTCACTGATCATCGCCCTTGTTCTGTCGGTCGGCATTCTGAAGGGTTGGCGATGGTTGGTTTGGCCAACAACGCTGCTCTCGCTGGGACTGGTGATGCTGGGTTTTTCGGACGACACCGATGACCCGATCATGCTTTCCATGATTGCCGAAGGTTGCCGAACGGCGTGGTCAGGGACCATCATGTCCATCATCTTTGCGATGCCGCTGGCAATGGGCGCCCTTGTCGCACTGCTTAAATATAAAATGAAGTCAGGAAGACCATGACAAAACCAACCTCTTCGGCACCTTCGCAGCGCATGCTGCGCGTCGGCGAGCAGGTGCGTGCCGCCATCACCCAGGTCCTGCAGCGCGGCGAAGTCCGCGACGAGGTGATCGAAAAGACCGTCATCTCGATCTCCGAAGTCCGCATGTCGCCGGACCTGAAGATGGCGACCGCGTATGTCACGCCGCTCGGCGTCAAGGACCATGACACGGTCATTGCGGCCCTCAACAAGCACGCCAAATACATTCGCGGCCGGCTGGGCAACCAGCTGCGGCAGCTGAAATACATGCCGGAAGTCCGTTTCCGCGACGACACCAGCTTCGACAACTACCAGAAGATCGATGCCCTGCTGCGTTCGCCGGAGGTCCAGCGCGACCTCGGCTCCGACGAAGATCAAGACTGAGAAGACCTAGATGTCCAAACCAAGAAAGCCCAAGGGCCGCCCGATTTCGGGTTGGCTCATTCTCGACAAGCCGGTGGATTTCGGCTCGACCGAGGCCGTCGGCAAGATCAAGTGGCTGTTCAACGCCCAGAAGGCCGGTCATGCTGGCACGCTCGATCCGCTCGCATCCGGCATGCTGCCGATTGCACTCGGCGATGCGACCAAGACCGTCCCTTATGTCATGGACGGCCGCAAAATCTACGAATTCACGGTGACCTGGGGCGAGGAGCGCTCGACGGACGATCTTGAGGGCGAGGTAACGCAGAGCTCCGACAAGCGCCCCGCCAAGAGTGACATCGAGGCGTTGCTGCCCAACTACACCGGCACCATCAGCCAGATCCCGCCGCAGTTCTCGGCGATCAAGATTGCCGGCGAGCGCGCCTATGATCTCGCCCGCGATGGCGAGACGGTCGAGATTCCCTCTCGCGAAGTCGAAGTTCACCGCCTGACGCTCCTGAACTGCGAAGGCGACAAGGCGCATTTCGAGGTTGAATGCGGCAAAGGCACTTACGTGCGCTCGCTGGCCCGCGACTTCGGTCGCGATCTCGGCTGCTACGGCCATATCTCCTCGCTCCGCCGCACCTTCGTGGCCCCGTTTGCCGAGGAGACGATGGTGCCGCTCGCGGAGCTCGTGGCGCTCGAAGCCATCGAGGACCGGGACGAGCGGCTGGCCGCTCTCGACACCTTCCTCGGTGACACGGCCGAAGCACTGTCCGCCTTGCCACAACTCAGGATCACCGATGACCAGGCGCATCGGCTTCGCATGGGCAATCCCATCATCCTGCGCGGCCGTGATGCACCGGTTGCAGAGCCTGAGGCCGTCGCATTGGCCGGCGGCAAGTTGATCGCCATCGGCGAGATCGCAGGCGGCGAGTTTCACCCGCGGCGCGTCTTCGCCTGAAGCCTTCCCGCCGCCTGCTCTTTCCTTTCATCGGGGAATAGAGTATAGGCGGCGGCGGCTGGCACCTTCGGGTGTCTGCATTCACGGCCAATGCTGGACGACATCCCGGCGTTTGGCGACCTGTTTCTCCTTATTGTAGAAAGGATTCACGATGTCGATAACTGCAGAGCGCAAGGCCGCCCTCATCAAGGAATACGCAATCAAGGAAGGCGACACCGGTTCTCCGGAAGTTCAGGTCGCAATCCTGACCGAGCGTATCACCAACCTGACGGAACACTTCAAGGGTCACAAGAAGGACAACCACTCGCGTCGTGGCCTTCTGACCATGGTTTCGACCCGCCGTTCGCTTCTCGACTATGTCAAGAAGCAGGATGAGGCTCGTTACACGACCCTGATCACGCGCCTCGGCATCCGCCGCTAACAAGTTCCCGGCGGGTCTTCGGCAACGAAGATCCGCCGGTCGCCTTTCCGGGTCAGGCCATACGACCCGCGACACGGTTTCGCGCGACGAACGCACGAAACGAATGACAGACCGGATGGGCCGGATCTGTCGACACCAACCGATGACCTGTCATGGGGCAGGATTGTTGGACGCTTCCGCATCCTTGAGGATGCACTTGCCGGCCAAGGCCGTTTCCGAAGCCTCCCACTGTCTTGCCCGTGATTGCGTCAGCACATTGCGGACCGGTCGCCCCTGCACTTTCGGCAGGACGCTGGTCGCATATGAAGGACAAGATATGTTTGATGTTCACAGCGTCGAAATCGAGTGGGCAGGCCGCCCGCTGAAGCTCGAGACCGGCAAGATCGCCCGCCAGGCTGACGGTGCCGTTCTCGCCACCTATGGCGAAACCGTTGTTCTCGCCACCGTCGTTTCGGCCAAGTCGCCGAAGCCGGGTCAGGACTTCTTCCCGCTTACCGTCAATTACCAGGAAAAGACCTATGCCGCCGGCAAGATCCCGGGTGGCTATTTCAAGCGCGAAGGTCGTCCGTCGGAGAAGGAAACGCTGGTTTCCCGCCTGATCGACCGTCCGATCCGCCCGCTCTTCCCGGAAGGCTACAAGAACGACACCCAGGTTGTCGTCACCGTGGTCCAGCATGACCTCGAAAACGATCCGGACGTTCTGGCCATGGTTGCCGCTTCGGCAGCCCTCACCCTCTCCGGCGTACCTTTCATGGGCCCGGTTGGCGGCGCTCGCGTCGGCTATATCAACGGCGAATACGTTCTGAACCCGCATCTCGACGAGATGGACGAGTCGGTTCTCGACCTCGTCGTTGCCGGCACGCAGGACGCCGTCCTGATGGTTGAGTCGGAAGCCAAGGAACTCAACGAAGAGATCATGCTCGGCGCCGTCATGTTTGGCCACAAGGGCTTCCAGCCGGTCATCGACGCGATCATCAAGCTCGCTGAAGTGGCTGCCAAGGAGCCGCGCGAATTCGAGCCGGAAGATCATTCCGCTCTCGAAGCCGAAATGCTGTCGATCGCCGAAACCGAGCTGCGCGCTGCCTACAAGATCACCCAGAAGGCTGATCGCTATGCAGCCGTCGACGCTGTCAAGGCCAAGGTGAAGGCGCACTTCTTCCCCGAAGGCGAAGAGCCGAAGTACACCAACGAAGTCATCGGTGCCGTCTTCAAGCACCTGCAGGCGAAGATCGTTCGCTGGAACATCCTCGACACCAAGAGCCGCATCGACGGCCGCGACCTGTCCACCGTTCGCGCCATCGTGTCGGAAGTCGGCATCCTGCCGCGCACGCACGGTTCGGCCCTCTTCACCCGCGGCGAGACGCAGGCGATCGTTGTCGCCACGCTCGGCACCGGCGAAGACGAACAGTATGTCGATAGCCTGACCGGCATGTACAAGGAACGCTTCCTGCTGCACTACAACTTCCCGCCCTACTCGGTCGGTGAAACGGGTCGCATGGGCTCTCCGGGCCGTCGCGAAATCGGTCACGGCAAGCTCGCATGGCGCGCTATCCGCCCGATGCTGCCGTCGCCTGAGCAGTTCCCCTACACGCTGCGTGTCGTCTCCGAGATCACCGAGTCGAACGGCTCGTCCTCGATGGCAACCGTCTGCGGCACCTCGCTCGCACTGATGGACGCTGGCGTTCCGCTGGCCAAGCCGGTTGCCGGTATCGCTATGGGTCTCATCCTCGAAGGCGAGCGCTTTGCCGTTCTCTCCGACATCCTGGGTGACGAAGACCACCTCGGCGACATGGACTTCAAGGTTGCGGGTACTGCCGACGGCATCACCTCGCTGCAGATGGACATCAAGATCGCCGGCATCACCGAAGAGATCATGAAGGTCGCACTTGGCCAGGCTCAGGGTGGCCGCAAGCACATCCTGAACGAAATGGCGAACGCCCTTTCGGAAAGCCGTGGCCAGCTCGGCGAATTCGCACCGCGCATCGAAGTGATGAACATCCCGGTCGACAAGATCCGTGAAGTCATCGGTTCGGGCGGCAAGGTCATCCGCGAAATCGTCGAAAAGACAGGCGCGAAGATCAACATCGAAGACGACGGCACCGTGAAGATCGCTTCCGCCTCCGGCAAGGAAATCGAAGCTGCCCGCAAGTGGATCCACTCAATCGTTGCCGAGCCGGAAGTCGGCGTGATCTACGAAGGTACCGTTGTGAAGACCGCCGACTTCGGCGCCTTCGTCAACTTCTTCGGTTCGCGTGACGGCCTCGTGCACATCTCACAGCTGGCTTCCGAGCGCGTTGCCAAGACCTCTGACGTCGTCAAGGAAGGCGACAAGGTCTGGGTCAAGCTGATGGGCTTCGATGAGCGCGGCAAGGTCCGCCTGTCGATGAAGGTCGTCGATCAGACCACCGGCCAGGAAATCGTGGCCGAGAAGAAGAAGGAAGACGGCGAAGCCGCTGAATAAGCGGACGTCGTTCCCGATCCGAGGCGCGGGAGAATTTCCCGCGCCTTTTTTGTTCGCCGAGAAAAGAAGACCGAGCCATGAGCCGCGAAACGCTGAAGACCCTGTTTCATCCCTTCGTCACGGAAACCGTCGCCCTTCCCGAAGCGGGAAGCCGTTACCTGTTTCTCGGGGCCGAGGCGGGATTTGCCAAGCCAGAGGGCTTTGCCGCAGAACTGACCGTGGTTCAGGATTTCCGCCCGGAATTCCGGCGCCTCGAAGCCAGCCACCTCCAGCCCGTCCCGACGGTCGATGGCGAGGGCTACGACGGTGCCCTCATCCTCTGCGGCAAGCACAAGGGCGTCAACGAGGACCGCGTCGCCGAAGCGCTGAAGCGCGTGAAAGCAGGCGGGACGATTCTGGTTGCAGGCGCCAAGGAAGACGGCATCCTGCCTCTGCGCAAACAACTGGACCGGCTCGGCCTCGCGCCGGAATCCATGCCGAAGTACCATGGCGTCGTCGTCTGGTTCAGCGCGCCTGAGGATGCATCGGCAATCGTTTCGACGCTGTCCGCAAAGCCGGTGACGGTCGACGGACGCTTCGAGACACGCTCCGGCCTCTTTTCCCATGCCCATGCCGATGAAGGCTCGGAACTGCTCGCAAGCCGCCTGCCGACGAACTTCGACGGCAATGCAGCCGATTTCGGCGCAGGCTGGGGCTATCTCTCGGTCATGCTGGCAGAAGCTGCGCCCCGCACCAATCGCATCGATCTCTTCGAAGCGAGCCACGAGGCTCTGGAGCATGCCAAGCGCAATCTGGCGCGCAACTGCCCCGATCTGACGGCACGATTCTTCTGGCAGGATCTCGGCAACGAGCCGCCGAAGGAAAAATACGACCTTGTCATCATGAACCCGCCCTTCCATGAGGGCCACGCCGCCGAACCATCCATTGGTGCCGCGATGATCAAGGCTGCCGCAGAGTCGCTACGCGGCGGCGGTGACCTTCTGATGGTGGCAAATCGGGGTTTGCCCTACGAGCCCGTCCTGGCTCAGCATTTCAAGCAGTCTGGCGAAGTTTGCCGGAATGCGCGTTTCAAGGTCCTCTGGGCGAAGCGCTGACGCAAAAGCGATCGTGATCGGGAGGGCGGCGACTTAGACTACGCGCCCCCTCGACTCACGGTCAGGCCTGCCTTAGCATCCGGCGCCAGGAACTTCACTCCTGGCGCCAGCGGTCTCATGCCTCCTCGGAATCTCACCGATGAATTGACCACCGTGGCCGGCCTCGCCTCAGCGGTGGTCGAGCATGCCCAGTCCTATGGCATCGACATAAAGCCCATTTGCAAGGCGCTGGAGATCGATCCGCAGATATTCCAGAGCCTTACTGCCCGGATTAGCCTTGATCGCCTGTGCAGGCTCCTGGAGACCTGCGCTCTCCTGTCCGATGACGAAGCATTCGGTCTTACGAGCATCACGCGCTACGAGGCAGGCTCGACGGGTCCATTCGGATACGGACTGATGGCCGCGCCGACCGGGCTGGACTTCGTGCACTTTCTCGACGACCACATCCAATATGTGACCCATACAAGCTATTCAAAGCTGACACTCGACGAGCGCGGCGCGCATCTCGCCTGGACCTTCGCTCCCATCATCGTGAAACGCGATCAGTATGTCGACATGTCGGTCGGGCTTGTCATGCAACGGGCCCAGGCGTTTGCCACCAGCGACAATATCGAAGTCCAACTGGAAAGACCGGCTCCCCGCAATCACAAGCCCTTTCGGCAATTGCTGTCACGGCGGGTCAGTTTCGGAGCCCGCGTGAACTGCGTGCAGTTCCCGCCCGGCTTCCTTCAGGCACAGAACCCCACCGGTGACCGTAGACTTTTTGAACTGATGGACCTGCAGTGTCGGAGCCTAAGGCCACCGACGCCGGAGAAAAGTGCCGACTTCCTCGAGCAGGTCCGTCGCTACCTGCTGCTGCACGTGTCGGATGACGATTATCCGCTCGCCGAAATCGCACCCTATTTCGGTTTGTCGGAAAGGACGTTCCAGCGCCGTTTGGCGGGCCACGGCACAAGTCTCAACGAGCTCAGGGATCACATCCGCAAGGAGGTCAGCTTCAATCTGCTGACCGAGAGTGAACTGCCGATCTCGGAAATCTGCTACAGGCTCGGCTATTCCGCGCCGAGCGCTTTTACGCGCTCCGTCACGCGATGGTTCGGCACCACGCCGACGGAAGTGCGCGAGCGGAAGTCTGCCTGACAGCCGCGGAAACTTGACAAGGGCGGCGCGATCCGCCCTAATCGAGGGATCAAAGCGCTTTCAGCGCTGAATTTCCCTTCTTTTAGCGTGTTCGGATAAGTGGTTGGCGTGCGATGTCAACGACGCCATTCCGGCAGAATGCTATGAGCGCCGCTTGACGACCTGATGGATATCAAGTCGACCTTTCTCCATTGCGGCAACGAAATTCATGAAAACCGATACCAAACGGGCAATCGGACGATCGCCTGCTGTTTCGATCCTTTCGGATCGCGAAATCCGCTGCCTGCAGCTCGTGGCTGAAGGCATGCGGTCGGACGAGGCTGCGAATGCGCTCGTGCTGTCACGGGAAGAGGTGAACCAAGCTCTGGTCAGTGCTCAAGAGAAGCTCGAAGCGAGCAATCTGATGCATGCGGTGAGCCTCGCTATGCTGATCGGCGTCATCGACCATACCGATCCTCATCAACCGAAGTAAGCCGTACTCCCACGGCTGGCGGACCACTTCGGATGAACGCCTGGCGCGGCAACGCGCCAGGCTTTTTTTGTTCTGGCGTTCTTCCGATCAGCTCTTGTGGCGCTGGAAGACGAGCGTCGCGTTGGTACCGCCGAAGCCGAAGGAATTCGACAGCACGGTGTCGATCTTTGCGTTGTCGATGCGCTTGCGGACAACCGGCACGCCCTCGAATTCCGGATCGAGCTCGGTGATGTGTGCGCTTTCGCCGATGAAGCCGGCCTGCATCATCAGGAGACCATAGATCGATTCCTGCACGCCGGCAGCACCCAGAGAGTGACCGGTCAGCGACTTGGTCGACTGGATATGCGGGATCTTGTCGCCGAAGACTTCGCGGATCGCGCCGATTTCCTTGCTATCACCCACCGGCGTCGAAGTGCCATGGGTGTTGATGTAGTCGACATCGCCCTTCACGGTGGACAGGGCCTGACGCATGCAGCGGATGGCGCCTTCGCCCGAGGGAGCGACCATGTCGTAGCCGTCGGAGGTGGCACCATAGCCGACGACTTCGGCATAGATCTTGGCGCCGCGAGCCTTGGCATGCTCCAGCTCTTCGAGAACCAGAACGCCGGCGCCGCCAGCGATGACAAAGCCGTCACGCGATACGTCATAGGCACGCGAGGCGCTCGACGGCGTGTCGTTATACTTCGACGACATGGCGCCCATGGCGTCGAAGAGGCTGGACATGGTCCAGTCGAGATCTTCGTGGCCGCCGGCAAAGACCATGTCCTGCTTGCCCCACTGGATCATCTCGTAGGCGTTGCCGATGCAGTGCGCCGAGGTCGAGCAGGCGGACGAGATCGAGTAGTTGACGCCGTGCAGCTTGAACCAGGTGGCAAGCGTTGCGGACGCCGTCGACGACATGGCCTTCGGCACGGCGAAGGGGCCGATGCGCTTCGGGCTGTTGTTCTGGCGGACGATATCGGCAGCTTCAACGATCTGCTTGGTCGATGGACCACCCGAACCCATGATGATGCCGACGCGCTCATTCTGCTGATAGTCGGCCTCTTCCAGACCGGCGTCCGCGATCGCCTGCTTCATGGCCACGTGGTTCCAGGCACCACCCTGGGACAGGAAACGCATGGCACGACGGTCGACCAGATCGGTCGGGTCCAGACCGGGCTTACCCCAGACCTGGCACTTGAAGCCGTGTTCGGCGAAATCGGGAGAAAAGGTGATGCCCGACTTGGCGTCGCGCAGCGATGCCGTGACTTCGGCGGCATCAGCACCGATGGAGGACACGATGCCAAGACCTGTTACTACAACCCGTCTCATCTCTCAGACCTTCTTTACAAACTTCAGGTGCGGACCGGGCCGGTTCAGGCCGCCTTGTCCTTCGACAGACCGACGCGCAGGTCGGATGCCTGGTAAATAGTCTCTCCATCGGCCTTCAACCAGCCATCGGCCGTGCCGAGAACCAGGCGACCGCGCATGACGCGCTTGAAGTCGATGCCGTATTCGAGAAGTTTCGTCTCGGGGCGCACCATGCCCTTGAATTTCACTTCGCCGGTGGACAGCGCCATTCCGCGGCCCGGTTCGCCGAGCCAGCCGAGGAAGAAGCCCGTTAGCTGCCACATGCCGTCAAGACCGAGGCAACCCGGCATGATCGGGTTGCCCTGGAAATGGCACGGGAAATACCAGTCATCGGGGCGCACGTCGTATTCCGCGCGGATATAGCCCTTGTCGAAGGCGCCACCGGTTTCGGAAATGTCGGTGATCCGGTGCACCATCAGCATGGGCGGCAGAGGGAGCTGCGCGTTGCCCTCGCCAAAGAGTTCACCGCGGCCGCAGGCGAGGATTTCGTCGTAGTTATAGCTGGATTGTCTCGTAACCATTTTTCTTCTTCTTCCCCCCTCTGCTTCAGATATCCGGGACCCATTAGAGCAAGACGGTGGCAAATTGAAGCCCCGCAGCCGCTCCGCCGGTTTCCTAGAGGCCTTGCCGGCCTCATCCTCATATCATCGTCGCATACAGGAAGGAAAAGGGCATCACCAGACCCGAAACATCAAAAACCGCCCGACGGCAGGCGTCACAAGGCTTCTCGTTACCGTATCTATTGAAAGAGCCTGATTTTGCAGCTATATCAACACGTGTGGATGCTCGTGCATGCCACGCAACGACTGGAGTGCGTCTTTGACGATGGCAACCTGCCAAACGGGTATCGAACTGAAACTGCGCCGCTCGGGCCTTCGCCCGACGAAGCAGCGCATTGCGCTGGCCGGCCTGCTGTTCGCAAAGGGTGACCGCCACCTGACCGTCGAAGAACTGCATGAAGAGGCGATCTCCGCCGATTTTCCGGTCTCGCTTGCGACCGTCTACAACACGCTGCACCAGTTCACCGAAGCAGGGCTGATCCGCGTTCTCGCGGTCGAAAGCTCCAAGACCTATTTCGACACGAATGTGTCCGACCATCACCATTTCTTCGTCGAAGGCGAGAACAAGGTGCTGGACATCCCGGTCAACAACATCAGCATCGACAATCTGCCGCCACCGCCGGAAGGCATGGAAATCGCGCATGTCGACGTTGTGATCCGGCTGCGCCCCAAGCAGGGCTGAAAGTCGTCCTCGACTCCCCTCACATGACCTCATCCGGATGCCGGCCCGGCTTGTGTTTGTAGGTCGGAAACGTCCATCCGAAGTACAGCGCGCCGCCGCGCAGCAGGAAGGCCGCGATCGCCCCCAGGGCCGACGCGACATAGAGCGGTGCGCCGAACTCGTGGGCACCCGTGAAAACCGCTGCCCCGACCAGCGCCGCCGTGATGTAGATCTCCGGCCGCAGCAGCACGGATGGCTCATTGGCCAGGAGATCGCGCAGCACACCGCCCAGACTTGCGGTCAGCGTGCCGGTCACGATCGCGATCGTCGGCGAGCCGGTCGCGGCCAGACCTTTTGCAGCACCCATCACGCAATAGGCCGACAGCCCGATCGCATCGAGCCATATCAACAGGCGGTAGCGCGATTCGACCATGTGGGCGGTGAAGAAGACGACGACGCCGATTGCACAGCAGATCAGGATGTAATCGGGGTTGAGAACCCAGTAGACGGGCACGCGACCGAGCACGATGTCGCGGACCGTGCCGCCGCCGAGCCCGGTCACAACCGCAAAGAACAAGAAGCCGATCATGTCGAGCTGCTTTCGCGACGCTGCAAGCGCGCCGGTGGCAGCAAACAGGGCAATCCCCGCATAGTCGAGATAAGACAGGAGCGACATGGCTTCTTTCCTCGCTGGAGCCTCCGGTCCGGGCGAGATTTGCCGCCGTTAAGGGTGAGGCAAGACGCAGCCGCTAGACTTCTCTTTCGTTCAGCACAGATTGCGATCCGGAGTCCAGACCGTGTCTTTCCTATTCCGCCTCCTCCTCGTTGTCGCGACCGGCATTTTCGCCATGCCCGCCTTCGCCCAGCAGGAACTGCTGACCGATCCCGAGATCTACGAGAAGAACCACTATGCCAAGCGTTGCGACGTGGTGCAGTATGGCGGCCGCTTCCTCGACCGGATCGACATCAACAATGACGGCCTCCAGGACGTCGTCACCAACAGCAGCGAAATCGTCTGCGACGGCGTGCGCGGTCCTGATTGCACGGCCGAAGGATGCCCCTTCAACTTCTATCTACAGGTGAAGGAAGGCGGCTACTTCATGATCGCCACGGCGCAGATGTATTCCTATGACTTCATCCAGCGCTTCGGCAACATGGTCTTCGTCCTGAAGATGCATCCCCGCTATTGCGAGCGGGAAGAGGGCCAGGAGTTCTGCGCCATGACGGTTCGCGTGCGTGGCACGACATTCTTTACGATCTCGAAAAAGTGACGTTTACGGCGCGGGAAAGACGTCGTCGATCCTGCCGAGAATTCGATAAGCGGCGAGCCCCACCCACTCGCGGACGGCTGTCGACATCTGCTGCGCGTTGAGGGTCGGCTGCGTGAAGTCGAGCGCGAAGGTCAGATTGCCGGCAGTGCGATAATCGACCGGCCAGGGGGCTACATCCACACCTGCCTTTCGAAACAGCCCGACTGAGCGTGGCATGTGGAAGGCAGACGTGATCAGCAGGCATTGCTCCAGATCGCGGCTGGACAGAAGTTCGCGACTGTTCTGGGCGTTTTCATCGGTGTTTCTGGATGTCGTTTCGGCTATGAGCCGGTCGCTTGATATCCCGAAAGCCTCGAAGAAACGGATCGATGCCGCAGCATCGCCCTCATAAACACCACTCAGGGATCCGTCGCCGCCAGACACGAGAATGCTTGCCTCGGGATATCGCATTGCGAGGCGCAGTGCCTCAACGAAGCGGTCGGCCGCCTGATTGAGATCCACACCGCCGCGCGCTGTCGTGACTTCGGTCTCGAAGGCGCCGCCGAGCACGATCATGCAAGATACACTTGCCGGATCTGCCGCCGGTTTGGAAAATCGAGCCTCCAAGCTTTGCAGCAGGACGGAGCCAAGGGTCGTGTAGAGGGTGAGGAACAGAATCAAAAGCGAGAGCGACAGGGCAGCAACGGCCAACCGGAGCCAGCGGAACCAGATCAAGGCCAGCGCGAGCAGCCCGAGCAGGAAAACGAGCGAGAGCGGCTGGATCGCATTCCAAAACAGTTTTGAAACCACAAACAATCTGCACTCTCCCGATCCGACTTTCCGCCTACGCCTGAAGCCATCAGACCTCAGGGAGGCCAGCTTCGCTCAAGGAGGCGTTACTAAACCCTCGTCCCACTGTCACCCATTTCGATTCTAAATTTTCCGGGAGGAAACCATGCGATTTGCCATCGACACCGTGGACGACTCCGGCAATGACCGCCTCTATATCGGTACGCCCGTGCATGTCAGCGACAACAATCTGCACCTGAAGCTTCGCGACGGAGAGGTGAAGCTCGACATCCGCAAGATCATCGACTGGTTCCAGATCGATCTCTCGGAGACGGGGGAACGGGTAGAGCTGTTTCGGCGGTGAGGGCTGAGGCAGCGCGGCCAGCGACACACGGTACGCGCTGCAGTCGCCAGACTTGAATAGTCGGCGTGGAACAGTCATCATATTCTCAATGGAAATTTGGTGGAGCTAAGCGGGATCGAACCGCTGACCTCTTGCATGCCATGCAAGCGCTCTCCCAGCTGAGCTATAGCCCCATCAGGGTGCCGGCTAATTTCCGGCTCCGGGAACCCGTTTGAAAGCACCGCTTCCGTCGGGGTGGCGGCTTGATACTTCCGGTAGTCGGAGATGGCAAGCCGAAAAATGAAAGCCCGGGCATTTTTTTAAGCCCGGGCTCGAAATCCTTGAAATATCAGACTTCGTCGTCGTCGCCGGTGACGCCGATCAGGCCGGTCATGTCATCGTCGTCATCGTCTTCGTCGGCTTCGAGGAAGGTGTCGTCGTCATCGCCGTCGATCTCGACGTCATCGTCGCCGATATCAGGGATGTCGTCGCCCGATGCCTCGTCGGCGTCCTCAAGGGATACGAGCTCGACATCCGTATTTTCGGTGTCGACTTCGGCGACTTCCTCTTCTTCAGCCTTCTCCATGATGGCTGCGACCGAGGTTTCCTCGAAATAGGAAAGCGGCCAGGACTTGTTCGTGTACGGCGACACGATCGGGTCCTTGTTCAGGTCGTAGAATTTCTTGCCGGTGTCGGGGCAAGTCCGTTTCGTTCCAAGTTCTGCCTTCGCCACTGTCAAAGCCTCATGAAGTCGTGAAGATTAAGGGCATGCGCCAAGCGCCCGGCGCGAGGCCGGCCAAACTGTAGTCGGTCCCCTTAATCGCTGATGCTCTTCCTGTCAAAGGCTATCTGCGCAGGTATTTTGGCAACCGGGGGTTCGCATGCTTCGCTTGGCAAGGGCTGCCAAGATTTGTATCAGCGATGGTATCAAAGACAGAGACAATGAGGACCGGATGATCATCGCCATCGACGGGCCGGCCGCCGCCGGCAAGGGGACGCTGTCGCGCCAGATCGCGGAGACCTACGGATTCCATCATCTCGACACGGGGCTCACCTATCGCGCAACGGCCAAGGCCCTGCTCGACGCCGGACTGCCCCTCGACGATGAAACGGTGGCAGAGCGCATGGCGCTTGCCGTGGAGCTCGCCGGGTTGGACCGCGACGTTCTTTCGGCGCACGAGATCGGCGAAGCGGCCTCGAAGATCGCAGTCATGCCGGCCGTGCGTCGCGCCCTCGTCGAGGCACAGCGCGCCTTCTCGAGGCGCGCGCCCGGCACTGTGCTCGACGGTCGCGATATCGGCACCGTCGTCTGCCCGGACGCTCCGGTCAAACTCTACGTGACGGCGTCGCCCGAGGTTCGCGCCAGACGCCGCCATGACGAGATCCTGTCGAAGGGCGGCAGCGCCGATTTCGACTCGATCTTCGCCGACGTGAAGAAACGCGATGAGCGGGACATGGGACGGGCCGACAGCCCATTGAAACCAGCTGAAGACGCGCACTTGCTAGATACTTCCGAAATGAGTATAGAGGCCGCATTCTTGGCGGCGAAGGCTCTCGTCGACGCTGCCCTGACGAAATGAAGTGACCAGGTTTCGGACAAGCCGAAGCCTGAGGGCCGACATCCAGTCCCCGCGCCGGAATTGCTCTTCTAAAAGAGCGGATCGGTTGTTGGCCAAGATCAACACTAGCCCCCGGCGCTCACGCATCCAGATGGATGCGACCAGGAGATTTCATGTCTGTTTCTACCCCGTCGCGTGAGGACTTTGCAGCCCTCCTCGAAGAATCCTTTGCCAAGACCGATCTGGCAGAAGGCTATGTTGCCAAGGGCATCATCACGGCCATCGAGAAGGACGTTGCCATCGTTGACGTCGGCCTCAAGGTCGAAGGCCGCATTGCGCTGAAGGAATTCGGTGCACGCGCCAAGGACGGCACGCTCAAGGTCGGCGACGAAGTCGAAGTTTACGTCGAGCGCATCGAAAACGCTCTCGGCGAAGCTGTTCTGTCGCGCGAAAAGGCTCGTCGCGAAGAAAGCTGGATCAAGCTCGAAGCCAAGTTCGAAGCTGGCGAGCGCGTTGAAGGCGTTATCTTCAACCAGGTCAAGGGCGGCTTCACGGTCGATCTCGACGGCGCCGTTGCCTTCCTTCCGCGTTCGCAGGTGGACATCCGTCCGATCCGCGACGTGACCCCGCTGATGCACAACCCGCAGCCCTTCGAAATCCTCAAGATGGACAAGCGTCGCGGCAACATCGTTGTTTCGCGTCGTACGGTTCTCGAAGAGTCGCGCGCCGAGCAGCGTTCGGAAATCGTGCAGAACCTCGAAGAAGGCCAGGTTGTTGACGGCGTCGTCAAGAACATCACCGATTACGGTGCGTTCGTTGACCTCGGCGGCATCGACGGCCTGCTGCACGTGACCGACATGGCATGGCGCCGCGTCAACCATCCTTCGGAAATCCTGTCCATCGGCCAGTCGGTCAAGGTTCAGATCATCCGTATCAACCAGGAAACGCACCGCATCTCGCTCGGCATGAAGCAGCTCGAGTCGGATCCGTGGGATGGCATCGCTGCCAAGTACCCGGTTGGCAAGAAGATTTCCGGTACCGTGACGAACATCACCGACTACGGTGCATTCGTCGAGCTGGAGCCGGGCATCGAAGGCCTGATCCACATCTCGGAAATGTCCTGGACGAAGAAGAACGTTCATCCCGGCAAGATCCTTTCGACCACGCAGGACGTCGACGTTGTCGTTCTGGAAGTCGATCCGTCCAAGCGCCGTATCTCGCTCGGTCTCAAGCAGACCCTCGAGAACCCGTGGCAGGCATTTGCCTTCAGCCATCCGGCCGGCACTGAAGTCGAAGGCGAAGTCAAGAACAAGACCGAGTTCGGCCTGTTCATCGGCCTCGAAGGCGACGTGGACGGCATGGTTCACCTCTCCGACCTCGACTGGAACCGTCCGGGCGAGCAGGTCATCGAAGAGTTCAACAAGGGTGACATGGTCAAGGCCGTCGTTCTCGATGTTGACGTCGAGAAGGAACGCATCTCGCTCGGCATCAAGCAGCTCGGCCGCGACGCTGTGGGCGAAGCCGCAACTTCGGGCGAACTGCGCAAGAACGCTGTCGTCTCGTGCGAAGTCATCGGCATCAATGATGGTGGCGTCGAAGTGAAGCTCGTCAGCCACGAAGACATCACGTCCTTCATCCGCCGCAACGACCTGGCCCGCGATCGTGACGATCAGCGTCCGGAGCGTTTCTCGGTTGGTCAGGTTTTTGACGCCCGCGTCACCAACTTCTCCAAGAAGGACCGCAAGGTCATGCTGTCGATCAAGGCTCTCGAGATCGCAGAAGAGAAGGAAGCCGTTGCTCAGTTCGGTTCGTCCGACTCGGGCGCTTCGCTCGGCGACATCCTGGGTGCTGCCCTGAAGAACCGCAACAACGACTAATCCTCGCTGTTCGCTGAATGCAAAGAACCCGCCGGGAGCGATCCCGGCGGGTTTTTCTTTGGTCTGGAGTATCAATTGAGACCGGCCATCCGCAGATAGAGTTCGTGAGCGGGCTCGGGCGGGGGCGGCAAAGGCGTCTCCGAAGGCGCCGGTAGTGCGGACAACTCCGCCACCGTGCTCTCCTGCATATACGTCTCCGCTGGTTCAGCGGCCGGGCGTTCGTCTTCGGGCATCACGACGTCTGCACCATCCTCGTCCCCATCGACAGCTTCGTCCCTGTCATCGTCCTCGGCATCCGTCTCCCCATCCCGATTGTCGGGATCCTCTTCTTCCTTCTCCTCGACGCGTTCGACGTCGAATTCGTCTTCCAGCTGGTACGGAATGAAGGGCAAGGGCATGCCTTCCCGCGCAATCGGAAACCTCGCCAGCGCCTGCTCCGGCAAGGGGATTGCTCCGGCCACTGGACGCTCTTCTGTCGTCTCCTTCAGGGCAGCATCCTGCATCCGCGCAAGCTGTTCAGCTGAATCGCCCGTTTCGTCGGATGACGCCAGCCGCACGGCAATTGTTGCCGTTGGTTGCGTTTCCAGGCTGGGAGCGATGCCGGGCCGGGCCGCGGCTTGCGGCAAGCTCGACAGGCTTTTCAGCTGCAGGAGTGTCCGAACGAAATCCGATTCGAGCAGTTCGGCGAGCCAACCCGCCGACATCGGTGGTACGGGCTTCGCCTGCGCCGGCACGGCGATCACCGGCATGGCTGTGGCAGACGCAGCGGAGGTCGGCGTCTGGCGATCCGGGGTGCCGATACCAGCAGGAGCCCGTTCTTCCGGCTGTCTGGCGCCGCCGCTTGCTAGCATGGGCAGCCTTTGGCCACTTTCGGCTTGCGTGGCCGGGCTGCCGGTGGGCGATAACGACAGACCTGTGAACGGTGCCGTTCGGCTCGTCTGCGGTTCCATCCCGGCCTTCTGCAGTGGGTGGCTTGCGCCGGTCGCCACCTGCAAACTTTCGGGTCGACCGGACGCAATACCGAGGCCCGGCATGGAGCCGGATGGCGTTGCCGTTGTGGGTCGACCGGAGCGCGTCACATCCATGTCTGGACGCTGCGGCGGACCGGCATTCGCGGCGCGCACTTCGGCATTGCCTTTGGCCTCGGCTGGCGTGTTCAGAGGTCTGTTTTGCCCGGCTGCCGTCTGTTCGGTGCGCTGGGAGTCGTTCGGCGCACCTCCGACATCATTTGCGGCCAAGGGACGGCTGACGCTCTGAGCCGTCGGGCGGGCCTCTCCAGCCGCTTCGCGATAGGATGAGATGACCGAGCGTGTTGCTCCATCCCTGTCCGACTGGCGATAGAGTTCGAGATAAAGTGCCAGAGTTGCGCGTTCCGGGCCTGACGGGGCGGCCATGGCCGCCAGCAATGTGCGCAACTGTAGTCCGGCAAACGACTGGTTCAGAAGCTTCTGCAGCTTCAGGCGATCAGCGGCTGGCAGTGCCGCGATGCCTTCGATCAAGCGACCCATGTAATCGCCAGGTGTCTCGTCGGAGCGCCGCTCGATCTTCAAGGCTGCGCCGAGAACGTCTGCCAGAACCGAAAGACTCTGAGACATGCGCTCCGGGCCCGACAGGAGCATGATGTTCAACTGGCCCGCGATTGCAGAGTTCTGGTTGATGGGCGTCGGCGCTGGTGGTGGGGCAAGCGCTGTGGCGCGAGAGCCGGCCGGTTGTTCCGGTCGCGGCTTCGCATCGGTGGCAGACGCGTAGGACGCAGGGGACGCAAGGACTGGAGGAAGCATGGCAACCTCTCCGGTTCTGGTGCCTTGGGACAAGAGTTTCGGGGAACGTCAGTAGCCGAGCCACGGCTGCCGATCCCGATCCGCAATCCTTGCCTGATTTGGTTAATGAACTACTAAGGCGCAATTTTCACGGGCGACACCAGCCTCGCGCATTGATTGGCATACACGATGGGCGAGGCGGCGCACTGTCGCCGATTCGATCCAACACGGACGCAGGCATGACACGCAATCTCCTCCTGAACACCGACAGCTACAAGCTTGGCGTCTTTCTGCAATATCCGAAGGACACGCGGGCCGTCAGCGCCTTTGTCACCACGCGGGGAAACTCTTTCCGTCCCGAGGTGATGTTCTTCGGCCTGCAGATGTTCCTGAAGGACTATCTGTCGACGCCGATCACCCGTGGCGACATCGAGGAAGCAGAAGAGATTGCGCGAGCCCATGGCCAGCCGTTCGACCGCAAGGGCTGGGAGCATATCCTGAATGCGCACGGCGGCATGTTGCCCCTGCGCATCGAGGCACTGCCGGAAGGCGCCGCGATCCGTCGGGGGGTGCCCGTCATGCAGGTGGTCAATACCGATCCTCTCGTGCCGTGGCTCACCTCCTATATGGAGACCGCATTGCTCCGCGCCGTGTGGTATCCGTCAACGGTCGCGACGACCGCCTGGCGCATCCGGATGGCGATACAGCCCTTTCTGGACAGGACGACTGATGATCCGGCCGGGCTGCAACCGAGCCGGATCAGCGACTATGGTTGCCGCAGCACGTCCAGCGTCGAACAGGCTGCGATCGGAGGCGCAGCCCATCTCGTGCACTTCCACAGCTCTGATTCGCTTCCCGCCATTCTGCAGGCACGCCGCTTCTACAAGGCCTCAATGCCTGCCCATTCGATCCCGGCGGCCGAACATGGAACGATCATTGCCTGGGGTCAGGAGCATGAGACGGAAGCCTATTCCAACATGATCGACAATTTCGCGAGTTTCGGCGGTTATTCCGTTGTCTCGGACAGCTTCGATCTGCACAACGCGGTCTCCGAGATCTGGGGCAAGAAGCTGCAGACAAAGGTGCGCGCGGCCGGTGGCGTGCTCGTAGTCCGCCCGGACAGCGGCGATCCGATCGATACCCCGGTCCAGGTCGTGGCCCAACTCGCCTACGCCTTTGGTACGCGCCTGAACGGCAAGGGCTTCAAGGTGATCGATGGCAATGTCCGGGTGATCCAGTCGGACGGCGTTTCGATCCAGGATATTCAGATGATCCTCGGCCGGCTCGAAGGCATGGGTTTCTCTACCGAAAACATATCATTCGGCATGGGATCGGGCCTGCTGCACAAGATCAATAGGGACACGATGTCCTTCACAATGCGCACCAGCGCCGTTCAGGACGATGGGGGCCGATGGCATCCGGTCGTGCGCCGCCCATCCAATCCGCAGGAAAAGGTATCGATGGCCGGCCGTGTGGCTGCGATCACTGACGGCTACGACATCATGCCTATCCCGCTGGAAGACCTCGGAAAGCGCCCCAACCTGTTGCAGCCGGTCTGGCAGGACGGGGAGCTTCTGGTGGACTGGAGTCTGGATGAGATCCGGGCCAGGGCAACGGCCGCCAGCCTGCCGCGCTAGCTCAGTCGACGAGACGCATGAACCGCGGATAGAGGCCAGCCTCGTCTGAGGGGACCGGAACACGCTCGCCAAAGGCCTCTTCGGAGCGGCTGCGCTCGTCGACGATGAATGCGTCCAGCCAGTTGGCAGGCGCATAACGCGGCCCCTGGTCTTCAGTGTCGGCTTGTTCCGCAGGCGCTTCGATCAGATCCATGTCATAGCTGGATGAATTACGCGATACAGAGTCGAGGAGAATGCTGGCTGCTTCCGTCATGGTCGCCTGATCAACGCCTTATGTGCAACGAGCAACTTGAAAGGCCCGCCGCGTTACCGATTTCCTATGCGGGGATCATGCGAAGTCTCGGTTAACGAAACCTTGGCGAAATAGGCAGAGCTCCCCTCAAATCTCACCGATGAGAAGATCTAGCTATGAGCTTCAAACCACCGGCCTCCCTCCTGTCGCCAGGGCTTCGAGACAGCGTCACGCCGCTCGACCTGGAACTGGCCAGTGAGAAAGCCGATGCCTTGGGGCGAGCTGGCCGAAAGACCGAAGACGCTCTCAAGACGCTTGCTGGCGCGCGCGGCCTGGACGAGGCCCCGATCGAGGCCTTGCTCTATGCAGCAGCTGACGCGGTATTCGGATTGATGGTCCAACGGGAGCTATGCGGTTTGCGAAACCAGGGCGACATGATCCGGCGTTATGCCATCCCGGCCGATGTCATGTCCCGGGTCGGCATTGTCAGGCGCGACTGAGGCGGCCAGACGGATCAGCTATGCGCGAAGATATCGGTTTCTTCCCAGCCGAGGAGATCGAGCTTGGACCGGGTGGGAAGGAATTCGAAGCAAGCCTTGGCATGTTCCATCCGGTCGTCGCGCAACAGGCGCTGCGTGAGCTTGTCGCGCAGGGCATGCAGATGAAGGACATCGGAGGCCGCATATTCGAGCTGGGCCTGACTGAGTGTCTCGGCCGCCCAGTCAGACGATTGCTGCGCCTTTGAGATATCGACCTCGAGCAGTTCCTTGAGATTGTCCTTGAGGCCGTGCCGATCGGTGTAGGTTCGGGTCAAGCGGGAGGCAATCTTGGTGCAGAAGACATTGGTCGTCGTCACGCCGAAGGTGTGAAACAGGACCGCGATATCGAAGCGACCATAATGGAAGATCTTCTGACGGGCCGGGTCCGCGAGCATCGCCACGAGGCTGGGCGCTTCCTTTTGGTTCTTGGCGATCCGAATCACGTCGGCAGTTCCGTCACCGAAAGAAAGCTGGACGACGCAGAGACGATCGCGGCGCGGGACGAGGCCGAGGGTTTCCGTATCGATCGCGATGGCGTCGACATAGCGGCTAGCGGCCTCGGACGAAATGTCCCCCTCGTGATAGCGGATCGTCGTCATCGGTTGCTCCAGAAGTCTGATGTTGTCCCTGCCCGCTATAGACCAAAGCACATCCGCGCACCATCCCGCGCCGGGCCGGGCCACTCAAAGCGGTCACAGCCTTGTGATAGATGCATGAGAAACTGCTAAGCAGGGTAGAGATTTGCTCAATTGCTACGCAAATGCGGTTTCGTTTTCTGAAAAACGCACCAATGCGAAAGATACGAAAGCGTGTCGATGCAAAAGTCGCAGCAGCGCGTTGCCGCTTGAATCTTGAGCCATGCATTAAACGCACTGCTGCGTTGCAACAAGCGCGCTTGGCAGAATCGAGTGCCGTGGATATAACCAAAGCATCGAAGCGGCGCACTCCTCCTCCCAGTGCCGCTCGGTAGGATCGGCAATACTCCTCCTCCTCCCAATTGCCGATCAAGTTTAAGAGCCTGGCGCATCCTCCTCCCGCGCCAGGCTCTTTTCGTTTCCGGATCCCCCTGCAGATTTAGACTCGCCTGACCGCCAAGCGACAGTTCCGCTTGATGGCGTGGGGCACAGGCCCATATAACGCCATCTGTTCGCGAGACCCCAGGAGGCATGCATGACGGTAAAGTTCGGTACGAGCGGTTTGAGAGGGCTTTCGACAGATCTCGTTGGCTCGGTTTCAGCACTTTATGCGACCGCCTTTGCACGGCACATGCTGGAAAGCGGGGCGCTGAAGCCTGGATCGCCTGTTGTCGTCGGCCGCGACTTTCGTCCGTCGAGCCCGGAAATCTCTTCCACGATCATGGCCGCGATGAAACGCCTTGGCCTTGAACCGATCGATTGTGGCACCATCCCAACCCCGGCGCTCGCGCTCTATGGTGCCTCGATCGGGGCGGCCGGCATCATGGTCACCGGCTCTCATATTCCGGCCGACCGCAATGGCATCAAATTTTACCGCCCCGATGGAGAGGTCAACAAGAGCGACGAGGAGGCGATCACCCGTCTCGCAGCCACATTGAAAAACGATGCAGACGCCAACAAGGTCGAGGCCGGTTCCGGTACGCCTGGCGAGGCAGAGGCGACACAGCTCTTCATCGACCGCAATCTCGGCATCCTTGCGCCCGATGCGCTGAAGGGAAAACGGATCGGCATCTACCAACACAGCTCGGTCGCCCGCGACATGCTGGTCACGGTTTTCGAGCACTGCGGAGCAACCGTGTTTCCGCTGGGGCGCTCGGAGCAGTTCATTCCCGTCGACACCGAGGCAGTATCGCCGGATACCGTCACCCAACTTGCGCATTGGAGCGACGAACTTGCTCTTGACGCGATCCTCTCGACGGATGGCGACGGGGACCGGCCGCTTGTGGCCGACGAACATGGCAGGCCGCTGCGCGGCGATCTGCTCGGCCTGATCGTTTCCCGCTTTCTCAAGGCGAAGGTTGTAGCAACGCCTGTCACATCGAATTCCGGCCTCGAGCAGGATGGCGGCTTTGCCGTGCATCGCACACGCGTCGGCTCGCCTTTTGTCATTGCTGCTATGGAGGACGCGCTGTCGGCTGGAGAAGCCGGCGTGCTCGGTTTCGAGGCGAATGGCGGTCTGATGCTCGGCTCCGACTTCACCATCGGTGACAAGACGATCGCGGCATTGCCGACGCGCGACAGTTTCCTGCCGGCGCTGGCCGTGCTCGGAACTGCCGGGGAACGCGGCCTGTCGCTATCTGGGCTCGTCGAAGACTTCAATCTGCCGGTGGCACTCAGCGACCGCTTGGAGAATTATGCCAGCGAGCGCAGCGGGTCTCTCATGGCGCATCTCCGGGAATCCGGCGACCATCTGTCGGCTTTCCTCAGCCCAATCGGTGCCGTCGACAGCGTCAGCGACATCGACGGACTGCGGGCAACGCTGGCCGACGGCCGGGTCATCCACTTTCGCCCCTCGGGCAATGCGCCGGAAATGCGCTGCTATGTCGAAGCCGCGAACAAGGAAGACGCAGAGCAGCTGCTGAAGCAGGGGCTTTCGTTGATCGAGGGCTGGACGGTCTGAACCGAGCCCCTCCGCGGGGCGTATTGGTCATGAGATCAAGCAAGAGGATATCATGACCAAGATTGCCTGGATTACGGGTTCCAGCACCGGCATTGGCCGCGCGCTCGCCGAACGCCTGCTTCGAGACGGATACCGGATCGCCGTCAGCGCTCGCAGTGTCGATGCGCTCGCGTCGCTCTCCGCCAGCCATCCCGGTAAAGTCGGCGTCTACCCGCTCGATGTCACCGACCCCGCAGCCGTCAAGCAGGCATTTGCGGCGATCGAGAGCGAAATGGGCCCGGTCGATCTCGCCGTCTTTGCGGCCGGCTCCTACACACGCGACTACGCCGAGGACTTTGACAGCGAGCGGACCCGCCAGATGTTCGAACTCAACGTGCTCGGCACCGCCTCGTGCCTGGAAACGGTGATGCCCGCGATGATCGCGCGGCGCCGCGGACATATCGCCGTCGTGGCCTCCGTATCGGGCTATGTCGGGCTGCCGGGTGCTGCGACCTATGGCGCAACGAAAGCCGCGCTCAACGTGATGTGCGAGGCGCTCTATCCCGAGCTCGAGCGTCACGGCGTGAAGATGACCATCATCAACCCGGGTTTCGTCGACACCCCGCTGACCAAGAAGAACGACTTCCCGATGCCCTTCCTCGTTTCTTCAGAGGAAGCAGCCGACACGATCGCCAGGGGGCTGGCCAAGGGCAAGTTCGAGATTATTTTCCCCTGGAAGATGGCGCTCGCGATCCGTTTCCTGCACGCCCTGCCCCACGCGCTGCGTTTTGCGCTCACGCGCAAGATGCTCCGGCCGAAGGGCTCTTGACCGGAGCACAAACTGCAAATGTGGAAACCCTGACGTTCAGGCTGGCTTGTCCAGCCTGAACTGCACGACGTCGATGCGACCGAAGCGGAAGCCAACTGCACAATAGTGCAGGTAGAGACGCCACATCCGGTAGAAGCGGCGGTCGAAACCGAGCGGCTCGATCTTCTGCCAATTGGCCGTGAAAGCGCTGTCCCAGGAAATCAGAGTACGGTCGTAATCGCGGCCAAATCGGAAGCGATCGCCGACCTTCAGGCCTGCAGCCTCAGCGTCCCGCTCGAAAACGGTCACGGAGGGCAGCATGCCGCCGGGGAAGATATAGGTCTGGATGAAATCAGCGCTGCGGCGATAATAGTCGAAGCGGCTCTCATCAATGGTGATGGTCTGGATCAGCGCCTGCCCGCCGTCGACCAGCAGGTTCTGCACGGCCTTGAAATAAACCGGCCAGTTTTCTTCACCCACCGCCTCGAACATCTCGATCGAAACGATCTTATCGTATTGCCCGCGACAATCGCGGTAATCCTCGAGCCTGATATCGACCCTGTCGGCGAAACCGGCCTTATCGAGCCGCTCGCGGGCGAATTTCGCTTGCTCTGTCGACAGCGTCAGTCCGGTAACCCTGCAGCCGGTCTTGCGGATAGCATGTTCGGCGAAGCCGCCCCAACCGCAGCCGATTTCCAGGACATGGTCCTCGGGACCGATCTTCAACTCGTCGACGATGCGGGCGTATTTCGCCTCCTGAGCATCGGCAAGGCTCATGCTGGGGGCGCTGTAGAGCGCGGAGGAATAGGTCATGGTGCGGTCCAGCCAAAGGCCGTAGAACGCATTGCCGAGATCGTAGTGATAGGCGATGTTTCGCCGGCTACCCTTTTTCGAGTTGCGGCGCAGCTTGTGCCGCAAGCGGGCGAGCGTCATGAAGATGGAGGAAGACGCCAGAACGCGGCCGAGCTGTGCCTCATTGGCGAGGGCGAGTTCGAGCACGGCGCCAATGTCGGGCGAGTCGAGATCGCCATCGATATAGGCCTGAGCAAAACCGAGAGTGCCATTCGTTAGTATCCGAAGGACCGGGCTCGCATTGCGGACACACAAGACGGCATTCGGGCCAGGATTGGCTCCGATCGCGACATGTTCACCATAGCCTTCGAACTGAAGTGTGAGGCGGCCCACGGCGATCCGGTCGGCCCAGCGGCACATCATGCGCTGCCAGAATGTGAGAGAGCTAACCACAGGGTGCATTTCCTGCTCAGCGTGACTCATGACTTGTTCATCCCATTCTGCACGACGATCGTTGAGGCTATCTTGGCTGCGGCTGGCTTGTGTCGGTAGATCGGAACGCCCTTCCACCAAAGCTTCAACGCCTCCCAGTGAATGCCCCCCATCACTTTGAGGGTCATCAAAGGATACTTCAGCAACATGTGCAACAAACCTTTGTCTGACAAAGGACGGCGCCGGCCGGAAAAAGTTGCAAACAAAAGTGGCCCTTCCGGATCGCTCTCGCCGATGTTGATGGCCACATCATCCGTCGGCGGGCTGATACGGAAATTGTATTGGCAGTTCATCGGCATGAATGGCGAGACATACATCTCTTTTGCGCAACTGTGGCGCAGGATACCGTTCTCTTCGGCCTCGACCGGGATCACATAGGTGTGGCGCTCGTTGAAGGTGTTGCAGACCTCGTAGAGGACTGCGGCAAGCTCACCTTCGGCGCGATAGCAGAAAAACACCGTGATCGGATTGAAGACATAGCCGAAGATCCGGGGGTAGCAGAGCATATGGATCTTGATGCCATCAGCCTCCACTCCGGCCGCGGCCAGGCGTTCCTCGACCCAGGCTCTCAGTTCGCCGGTTCGGCCATTGCCGTGGTCGGCATCATGCACCGAATAGAGTGCGGCCTTGTTGTAACCGAACAGACGCAGGCTTTGGTTCAACTTGTCGATCTCATCCAGGTCGACCAAAAGCGAAAACACGCTATAGCGCAGGCTGTGCTTCTTGGGCCGACTGCGGGCATGCAGCACATGCCCGGCATAGATTGCAGAGTTCAGCTTCATTCCGCCGCCTCAAGCTGGCGACCAATCACGATGCGACCCGATTCATTTTCAACCGACCAGGGACGACGGACGCCGCCGAGCGCTTCGGCGACGGCGAGCCCCGCCTGCAGGCCATCCTCATGAAACCCGCTGCCGAAATAGGCGCCGCAGAACCACGTATTGCGGCGGCCCTGAAGCTGCCAGATACGGCGCTGGGCGCGAATTGCGGCCACATCGAAGAGCGGATGTTCGTAGTTGAACGTCTTGATGATCTTGGCCGGATCGATCGGACGGCAGGGATTGAGCGTGACGAAGAGAGGCGTTGCCGGATCCAGCGACTGCAGCTTGTTCATCCAGTAGGTGACGCAAAGAGTTTCGCCGGAACCCGCCTGTTTCTCCGCCACATAGTTCCAGCTTGACCAGACCGACTTGCGCTTCGGCATCAAAGTCTCGTCCGAATGCAGAACGGCGAGATTCGGTGTGTACTGGAAGGACTCGAGGATCTCGATCTCCTCACTGTCAGCGTCCTCCAGAAGATCGATGCTCTGGTTTGCATGGGTGGCGAGAACGACGTCATCAAAGACTTCCACGCCTCCATGCACGTCGGTCACCTGAACGCCGGCAATGCCACGGCGGACACCCGTGACAGCCGTGCCAAGGCGCACTTCGCCGCTGAAATCGGCAAGAATGCGGGCTACATATTCGCGGCTGCCGCCCTTCACCGTGCGCCACTGCGGACGGTCCTTGAGCACAAGCAATCCATGGTTTGCGAAGAAGCGGATGAAGGCGTGCAGCGGATAAAGCCGCATCTCCGAGGCCGTGGTCGACCAGATTGCAGCGCCCATCGGCAGGAGATGATCCTCGATGAAGGAAGGCGAATAATCGGCGGATGCGAGATAGTCGCCGAGCGACACGCCTTCGAGTTCACGACGCTCGAGAAGCCGGGGGGCTTCCTTGTAGAAGCGAAGAACGTCCTTCACCATGCGCCAGAAGCGCGGACGAAAGATATTCGACTTCTGCCCCAAGAGCCCCGAGAGCCCCGAACCCGAATATTCGAAGGCGCCACCGCCGAGAGAGGCGGCAAAAGACATGTTCGACGGCAGGGTTGGCACATCGAGATGCTCGAAAAGCTTCACGAGATTGGGGTAGTTGCGGTCGTTGTAAACGATAAAACCAGTGTCGACGGGGATGTCTTTCTGGGCTCCGGGGGCGATCACCGTATTCGAATGGCCACCCGGGCGGCTCTCGGTTTCATAGAGAACGACATCTGCGCTCTTTGAAAGCAGCCAGGCGGATGAGAGGCCCGAAATCCCCGATCCGATGACCGCGATCCTGCGTTTACCGCCGGATGCGGCCTTCGTCATACCAGTGTCCATTTCCCGCCCTTTGCCACATCTCAATTCAATCTGTTTGTCGCTGATTACGCAAAGCAAATCTGAATGGATTGATCGCGGCGAATAAATTCACAGGCAGTGATCCGAGCCGAGAACCGCGGCGTAGACCGCTGCATGATGAACGCGATACACATCTCGGCAGATGCGTGCCACAATGACCCCGGGCGAAGTGCACGGCAAAAGGTCGTTGCGTCGCTCAAACGAGGGAAAAAAAGCGTTTCGATGACCGAGTCGGTGGAAGAACTGGACCAGCGTAACTTCTCGCAGCTTTTGGCCGCCGTCGGCCGCGATAGAGACATCGAAGCCTTCGAGACGATTTTCAAATTCTATGGTCCGAAGGTGCGTGCCTATATGGCGAAGCTTGCCCGTGACGGGCAGGCGGCCGAAGAGCTGATGCAAGAGACAATGCTTGCGGTCTGGAACAAGGCCGAGCAGTTCGACCCCACAAGGGGAAATGTATCGAGCTGGATCTTCACCATCGCCCGTAACCAACGCATCGACGCATTCCGCCGCGAGAGGCGTCCAACCTTTGACCCGTCCGATCCGGCCTTCGTGCCGGACGACGTGCCACCGGCCGATGTCGAATTCGAAGGCAAACAGGAGGCTGATCGCCTTCGGCGCGCCATGGAAACCCTACCACCCGAACAGCTCGAACTCCTCAAAATGTCATTCTACAGAGAAGCATCCCACAGCACGATTGCAGCCGAACTCGGACTGCCGATGGGGACCGTGAAATCGCGTATACGCCTCGCTTTCGCAAAGCTGCGCGCAGCATTGGAGGAGCGGGCATGACCCTCCACGTTCAACACCATATCAGCGACGAGCTTCTGCTCGATTACGCGACAGGAAACCTGGCCGAAGGCTGGAGCATTGCCGTTGCAACGCATCTGGCGCTATGCCCCTCATGCCGCGACCGCCTTTCCTTCATGGAGCATACCGGCGGTCAGTTGCTCGAGGCGACCGAGGTGACCGCCGAGGACGCAGCCGCGACAGACAGCTGGTCGGCCATCAAGGCGAAGCTCAAGTCGCAGGGAACGGCGCGGCTCGCTGCGGCAAAGCCGGTTGCCACGCCGACCGATCTTCCGGTCCTTCCGGAGCCGCTGCGCTCCTATCTCGGCGGTGACGTCGAGGCCCTGAAATGGAAGGCCCTTGGCCGCGGCGCCTATCATATCCCGATCAAAACGGGGGATACCGAGAGCCAGGTACGCCTCCTGAAGATTCCGGCGGGCAAGCCGGTTCCGGAGCACTCGCATGGCGGTCGCGAACTGACGCTGGTGCTCAAAGGCGCCTTCACCGATGGTGAGACCGTGTTCAAACGCGGGGACATCGAGGAAGCCGACGAGACGCTGACGCATCAGCCGGTGGCGACACCGGACGAGGATTGCATTTGTCTTGCGGTCACCGATGCGCCGCTGAAGTTCAAGAGTTTGCTTGTCCGACTGGTTCAGCCGGTTCTTGGAATTTGATGGGAGGCCGGGTTGATGCCCGGCCTGAGGGGGAAGACAAATGCCTTACGTGATCGCCTACATCTCCACGGCCGTTGTTTTCTTCGCCATCGACTATCTCTGGCTGACTCGAATTGCGATCGGCTTTTATCGCGAACATATCGGCAGCCTGCTGCTGGCGACCCCCAACTTCGCGGCCGCCGGGATTTTCTATCTCTTCTACGTGGTCGGACTTGTCTATTTTGCGGTTATGCCGGCCGTGTCCGCTGGAAGCATCGTCACCGCATTGTTCAACGGGGCGCTCCTTGGACTGCTTGCCTACGGCACCTACGACATGACCAATCTCGCCACGCTGAAGGGCTGGTCGCTGCAGGTCAGCCTCGTCGACATGGCCTGGGGTGCGTTTCTCTCGGCAACCGCTTGTGCTGCAGGTTATCTCGCTGTTTCGCGCTTTACGCAGTGAGTGCTGGAAGGGCGTCTTCGGGCGCCCTATGTTCTCGGCATGATCAAGCCGGACCTTCTTCTCCATCCAACACCTGGCGGGCTATATTGTCCGCTGGGTGATTTTTTTGTCGATCCGGTGCGGCCTGTCGATAGGGCGCTGATCACCCACGGACATTCCGACCACGCCCGCTCCGGCCACACACACGTTCTCGCCACACGGCAAACCCTCGACATCATGGCGATACGCTACGGCGAGGACTTTTGCGGCACATCACAGAGTGCGACTTTCGGAGAGACGATATCGGTCAACGGCGTTACCGTCCGCTTTCATCCGGCAGGCCATGTGCTGGGCTCCGCGCAGATCGAGATCGAAGCGCAGGGCACACGCATCGTCGTCTCAGGCGACTACAAGCGTGGCGCGGATCCGACCTGCGCGAGTTTCGAGCCGGTGCCCTGTGATGTCTTCATTACCGAAGCCACCTTCGGACTACCGGTCTTCCACCATCCAGACCCACGCCTCGAGATCCAGAAGCTGCTGACCTCTCTGCAGCAATTTCCGGAACGCAGCCACCTGATCGGGGCTTATGCGCTTGGCAAGGCACAACGCGTGATTTCACTCATTCGGCGCGGCGGTTACGACAAGCCGATCTACATCCACGGCTCGATGGCCCGGCTCTGCGACTATTACACAGAACAGGGCGTGGAACTCGGCGAGCTTCGCCCGGCGACGACCGAGGACAAGAAGTCCGGCGCTTTCAAGGGCGCCGTGGTGATCGGTCCACCCTCTGCCTTCAACGATCGCTGGGCACGGCGCTTCGAGGATCCCATCGCCATCTTTGCGTCCGGCTGGATGATGGTGCGGCAGAGGGCGAAACAGCGCGGCGTGGAACTGCCGCTGGTCATTTCCGATCACTGCGATTGGCCAGAACTTCTGGACACGATCCGCGAGGTCGGGCCGCAGGAGGTCTGGGTTACCCATGGGCGTGAAGAAGCGCTGGTGCGGTGGTGCGAGCTTGAGGGTATCAAGGCACGGCCGCTGCATCTCGTCGGCTACGAAGACGAGGGAGACTGAGATGAAGGCCTTTGCCCGCCTCCTTGATCGCCTCGTGCTGACGCCCAGCCGCAACGGCAAGCTGACGCTGCTCGTCGACTATTTCCGGCAGACGCCCGATCCGGATCGCGGCTATGCGCTGGCCGCGCTCACCGACGGGCTCGACATCAAGGGCGTGAAGCCGGCGCTGCTGAAGGAATTGGTGCTGGAGCGGATGGACCCGATCCTGTTCCAGTATTCCTATGACTATGTGGGTGACCTTGCCGAGACAATCTCGCTGGTCTGGGAGACGCAGGCGCCGGAAGCCGAGGTCAAGGCCGATCTCGAAAGCCTGGCAAAGATCGTCGAACGCCTCCAGCGTCTGGGGCGCAACGAGACGCGCGCTGTCATGCGCGACCTCTTCGACAGGCTCGATACGTCGGAGCGGTTCGCCCTGATCAAGCTCGTCACAGGGGGTCTCCGGATCGGGGTCTCGGCGCGGCTGACGAAACAGGCGCTGGCACTCTATGGCGACAAGGACATCGTCGATATCGAGGGCCTCTGGCACGGGCTGAAGCCGCCATATACGGAACTGTTTGCGTGGCTGGAGGATCGGATCGAGAAGCCTATTCTGTCGACGCCGGCAATCTTCCATTCGGTGATGCTGTCCACGCCGATCGAGGACAGGGATCTGCCGAATCTGGATCCAAACGACTTCGCGGCCGAATGGAAATGGGATGGAATCCGGGTGCAGTTGTCCTGCTCCGGAGGCAGGAGCCGGCTCTATTCGCGCTCGGGGGACGACATCTCCGGCGCCTTCCCCGATATCGTCGAGGCGGCCCAGTTCGAGGGCGTGATCGACGGCGAACTGCTCGTCGGCGGGACGTCGCGGACCAATGCGCCGACACGCACCTTTTCGGACCTGCAGCAGAGGCTCAATCGCAAGACGGTGACCGCCAAGATGCTGGAAGATTATCCGGTCTTCATCCGCGCCTATGACATTCTCTTCGATGGCGAAGCCGATGTGCGGCCCGAGACTTTCCTCACACGCCGCGAACGTTTGAGCGCGCTGGTCGAGCGACAGCCGCCGCGGCGGTTCGATCTCTCGCCGCTTGTCCCCTTCTCCACTTGGGAGGAGCTGGAGCAGTTGCGCGCCGTGCCACCCGATCCTGTGATCGAAGGGGTGATGCTAAAGCGGCTGGACAGCAGCTATCAGGCCGGACGCGCCAAGGGGCCGTGGTTCAAGTGGAAACGCGACCCGATGAATGCTGATGCCGTCCTGATGTATGCGCAGCGCGGCCATGGCAAACGCTCCAGCTACTATTCCGACTTCACCTTCGGTGTCTGGACGGCGATCCCCGGCGAAGGGGATGTGCTGGTGCCCGTCGGAAAGGCTTATTTCGGCTTCACCGATGAGGAACTCGAAGTGCTCGACCGCTTCGTACGCAACAATACGGTGGAGCGCTTCGGCCCGGTCCGGAGTCTTCGGGCAGAACCCGAGCATGGCTTTGTCGTCGAGGTGGCCTTTGAGGGGCTGGCGCGGTCGACCCGGCATAAATCCGGGATCGCGATGCGGTTTCCCCGCATCGCGCGGCTCAGGCAGGACAAGCTGCCGAAGGATGCCGATCGCCTGGAGACGCTGGTCGCGATGCTCTGACGGCTAGCGTCTCCGGGGCTAGCGCGTGGTCAGGCAGCGGGAGACGCTATCCTGCCAGCCGGCAATCGCGGCCTCCCGTTCGCTGACATCCATGCCGGGCTCGAAGCGGCGGTCACGCTTCCAGGTCGCGGCAAAGCCCTTCTGGTCAGGCCAGAGGCCGGCGCGGGAGCCGGCAAGCCAGGCGGCTCCGAGAACCGTTGTTTCCAGCACGACAGGACGATCGACGGGGGCGGCCAGGATGTCGGCGAGGCGTTGCATCGTCCAGTCCGACGCCACCATGCCGCCATCGACGCGGAGCACCGTCTTCGACGCGCTGCCGTTCCAATCTTTCTTCATCGCCTCCAGCAGGTCGTGGGTCTGGTAGGCGACGCTTTCGAGCACGGCGCGGGCAAATTCGGCTGGACCCGTGCCACGCGTCAGTCCAAAGATCGCACCGCGGGCATCGGCATCCCAATGGGGTGCGCCGAGACCGGTGAAGGCCGGCACGAGATAGACGCGCTGATGCGGATCGGCCTGGCTGGCCAGCGCATCCGTTTCCGAAGCGACCTTCACGAAGCCCATCTGGTCGCGCAACCACTGGACGGCCGCACCGGCGATGAAGATCGAGCCTTCAAGGGCGTAAGTTGTCTCGCCATTCAGGCGATAGGCGATGGTGGTGAGCAAGCGGTTCGACGAGGCGACACGATCGCGGCCGGTGTTCAGCAGCGCAAAGCAGCCTGTGCCATAGGTGGACTTCATCATGCCGGGCTCGAAGCAGGCATTGCCGATGACGGCGGCCTGCTGGTCTCCGGCGACGCCGAGGATCGGGATTTCAGCGCCGAGCACGGCAGCATCCGTAATGCCGAAGTCATCGGCGCAGTCCTTGACCTCCGGCAGCATGGCGCGCGGGATTTCCAGAATAGAGAGGAGTTCGTCGTCAAAACGGTTTTCGCCGATGTCATAGATCAGGGTGCGCGAGGCATTCGTCGCGTCGGTCGCGTGAACCTTGCCGCCGGTCAACTTGTAGATAAGCCAGCTATCGACCGTGCCGAAGCAGATCTCGCCTTTCTCGGCGCGGGCCTTCAGACCGTCGGTATTCTTCAAGAGCCAGGAGAGCTTGGTGCCGGAGAAATAGGGATCCAGCAGCAAACCGGTCTTTTCGGTGAAGAGCGGCTCGAGGCCCTTGTGCTTGAGTTCGTCGCAGAAGCGAGCCGTGCGGCGGTCCTGCCAGACAATCGCACGGTGTACCGGCTGACCGGTCTCTCGGTCCCAGACGACGACGGTTTCGCGCTGGTTGGTGATGCCGATCGCGGTCACATCGCCGATCTTGATCTTGGCGGTGGCAACCGCCTTTTCGATGGTGGCAAGCACAGTCTGCCAGATCTCGTCCGCATCATGCTCGACCCAGCCGGAATCCGGGAAATGCTGGGTGAACTCCTGCTGGGCGACGCCGACGATATGCATCTCGTGATCGAAGATCATCGAGCGCGTCGAGGTCGTTCCTTGGTCGATGGCCAGAATGTAACCGCTCATTACGGCGAAACTCCTTAAGTGAAGAAGCCGGGGCGTAGTTGGCGCCCCGGCAATTGTCAATTCAGCGGCGATCGCCGGTTCTTACTGCCAGCTCTTGACGAGCTCGTCGTAGTTGACCGTCATCGGCTGTTCTTTTTCGTTCTCGATCTTCAGCTGCGGGGCGATATTGCCCTTGGCAACAGCATCGGCATTCCACTCTTCGAGGGTCTTTTCCTCGGCGAGCTTCGGACCGATATCGCCCTGGACGCCAGCGCGTTCGAGACGCTCGAGCACCTTTTCCTGCTCGGCGCAGAGCGAGTCCATGGCTTCCTGGGCAGTCTTGGCGCCCGAAGAAGCGTCACCGATCGCCTGCCACCAGAGCTGAGCCAGCTTCGGATAGTCAGGAACGTTGGTGCCGGTCGGCGACCACTGCAGACGAGCCGGCGAGCGGTAGAATTCGACCAGACCGCCAAGCTTCGGAGCGCGCTCTGTGAAGGAGGCGTGATCCAGGGTCGACTGACGGATGAAGGTGAGACCGACATGGCTCTTCTTCACGTCGATGGTCTTCGAGGTGACGAACTGTGCGTAGAGCCAGGCGGCCTTGGCACGATCTTCCGGGGTGGACTTCATCAGCGTCCAGGAACCGGCGTCCTGATAGCCGAGCTTCATGCCGTCCTTCCAGTAGACGCCATGCGGGCTCGGAGCGAAGCGCCACTTCGGCGTGCCGTCCTCGTTAACGACCGGCAGGCCTTCCTTGACGAAGTCGGCGGTGAAGGCGGTGTAGGTGAACATCTGCTGGGCGATTTCACCCTGAGACGGTACCGGACCGGATTCCGAGAAGGTCATGCCCTGAGCAGCCGGAGGGGCATACTTCTTCATCCATTCGAGATATTTCTCGATGGCGTAGACGGAGGCCGGACCGTTGGTGTCACCGCCGCGGGCGACGCAGGAGCCGACCGGGCGGGAGTTTTCGTCGACCTTGATGCCCCATTCGTCGACCGGAAGGCCGTTCGGGATGCCCTTGTCGCCGTTGCCGGCCATGGAGAGCCAGGCATCGGTGAAGCGCCAGCCGAGCGACGGGTCCTTCTTGCCGTAGTCCATATGGCCGAAGACCTTCTTGCCGTCGATTTCGCGACCGGTGAAGAATTCGGCGATGTCTTCATAAGCCGACCAGTTGACCGGAACCCCGAGGTCGTAGCCGTATTTTTCCTTGAAGTCGGCCTTGTTCTTCTCGTCGTTGAACCAGTCGTAGCGGAAGAAGTAGAGGTTGGCGAACTGCTGGGTCGGCAGCTGGTAGAGCTTGCCATCCGGAGCGGTCGTGAAGGACTTGCCGATGAAGTCTTCAATGTCGAGGGTCGGGCTGGTGACGTCCTTGCCTTCGTTCGCCATCCAGTCGGTCAGGTTGCGAACCTGCTGATAACGCCAGTGGGTGCCGATCAGGTCAGAGTCGTTGATGTAGGCGTCATAAATGTTTTCGCCCGACTGCATCTGCGTCTGCAGCTTTTCGACGACGTCACCTTCACCGATCAGGTCATGGGTGATCTTGATGCCGGTGATGGCGGTGAAGGCCGGAGCGAGGACCTTCGATTCATATTCATGCGTGGTGATGGTCTCAGAAACGACCTTGATCTCCATGCCGGCGAACGGCTTCGCGGCATCGATGAACCACTGCATTTCGGCTTCCTGGCCGGCACGGTCGAGTGCCGACATGTCGCCGACTTCGGCGTCCAGGAACTTCTTCGCCGCTTCCATGTCGGCGAAGGCTGCGCCCGTCATAGCCAGAAGCATGGCGGCCGTCGTCGTCAAAAGGTGCTTTCGCATTATGTCCTCCCTAAGGTTGCGATTGCATTCGGTTTGCAGTCTCGAGAATGGCGACCTCCCGCCGCCACCCCGTCTTGTCTGCTCTAGACGTAGCGGAAAACGCCGATGGCGTAGACTACGGAGAGAGCAAGAGCCCACCACAGGTTCGGTCCAACAAGACCGAGCCAAGCGAGATTGATAAAAGCCGACCCGAGCAGCGACACGAAAAGACGGTCGCCACGGGTGGTTTCGAAGCGCAGGATGCCGGTCCGCGGATTGCCGCCCGGGGACAGATACTCCCAGACCGCCATCGACAGAATCAGGCTAAAGATCACGACGAAGAAAATCGTCGTCGGCATCGTCCAGGCCATCCATGTAAAGTCCATCGGAACCTCCTCAGACGCGGCCCAGGGCAAAGCCCTTGGCGATATAGTTGCGGACGAAATAGATGACGAGCGCCCCGGGTATGATCGTCAGCACGCCGGCGGCTGCGAGCACGCCCCAGTCCATGCCCGAGGCCGAGACCGTACGCGTCATGATGGCAGCGATCGGCTTGGCATCCGTCGTGGTCAGCGTGCGGGCGATCAGCAGTTCGACCCAGGAGAACATGAAGCAGAAGAAGGCAGCGACACCGATGCCGGACGCAATCAGCGGCATGAAGATCTTCACGAAGAACTTCGGGAAGGAATAGCCGTCGATATAGGCCGTCTCGTCGATCTCCTTCGGCACGCCCGACATGAAGCCTTCGAGGATCCAGACGGCGAGCGGCACGTTGAACAGGCAGTGCGCGATCGCGACCGCGATATGCGTGTCGATCAGGCCGAAGGCGGAATAGAGCTGGAAGAAGGGTAGCGCAAAGACGGCTGGCGGTGCCATGCGGTTGGTCAGCAGCCAAAAGAACAGATGCTTGTCACCGAGGAACCTGTAGCGCGAGAAGGCGTAGGCTGCCGGCAGGGCAACGGCAACCGCGATCACGGTGTTCATGCACACATAGATGATCGAGTTGATATAGCCCTTGTACCACGAGGGATCGGTGAAGATCACCGCATAGTTGGCAAGTGTCGGGTTGACGGGCCAGAGCGAGAAGGCGCCAGTGATCTCCGCATTCGTCTTGAAGCTCATGTTGACGAGCCAGTAGATCGGCAGCAGCAGAAAGATGATGTAGATCGTTGGGACCAGAAAGCCGAGATTGGTGCGGTTGTCAGTGCTTTTCATCGGTATCTCCCCTCAGCCCTTCGCGTCACTGTTGGTCATGACGGTGTAGAAAACCCAGGACAGCGCCAGGATGATCAGGAAGTAGATGATCGACATTGCCGCCGCTGGGCCAAGGTCGAACTGGCCAACCGCCATCTTGACGAGGTCGATCGACAGAAAGGTGGTCGAGTTGCCCGGACCGCCGCCAGTCAGGACGAAAGGCTCGGTGTAAATCATGAAGCTATCCATGAAGCGCAGAAGGACTGCGATCAGAAGCACGCGCTTCATCTTCGGCAGCTGGATGAAGCGGAACACGGACCAGCGCGATGCGCCGTCAATCTTTGCGGCCTGGTAATAGGCATCCGGGATGGAGACGAGACCGGCATAGCAGAGCAGCACGACAAGGCTCGTCCAGTGCCAGACATCCATCACGATGATGGTGACCCAGGCATGCATCGGGTTCTGCGTGTAATTGTAGTCGAAGCCGAGCGCGTTGAGCGAATAGCCGAGAAGACCGATGTCGACGCGACCGAAGACCTGCCAGATGGTGCCGACGACGTTCCACGGAATGAGCAGTGGCAAGGCCATCAGAACGAGGCAGACAGGAACCCCCAATCCCGTTTTCGGCATGTTGAGCGCGATGAAGATGCCAAGTGGCACCTGGATCGCCAGAATGATCATGGAGAAGATCAGGTTGCGGCCGAGTGCGTTCCAGAAACGGTCGGACGACAGGATGTCGGCAAACCAGTCGGTGCCGGCCCAGAAGAACTGGTTGTTACCGAAGGTATCCTGGACGGAATAGTTGACGACGGTCATCAGCGGGATGACGGCCGAAAAGGCCACCAGCACCAGGACCGGGACGACCATGAACCAAGCCTTGTTGTTCCAGGTTTTTTCCATCGATCAGCCCTCCATGCCTACGCGCCAGGAATCGGCAAAGATGCCGAGACCTTCGGGGACGAATGTGATGCGGGGATCGGCGGGAATGTCTGCATCTTCGGGCACGACAACGGACAGCGACTGGTCGGCAAAGCGGGCGCGCACGATCTTCTGTCGACCGATGTCCTCGACCTTGGCGATAGAGACCGGCATGCCTTCCCGCCCGAGGCGGATGAATTCGGGGCGGACACCGAGCTCGATCTTGCTCTGGCCCGAAAGCTTCGGGGCGCCCGGCAGGTTGATCGTCTGGTCGCCGATCACGGCGGTTGCGCCGCTCACCTTGGCCGGCATGACATTCATGCCCGGGGAGCCGATGAAATAGCCGACGAAGGTGTGGCTGGGACGCTCGAAGAGTTCGGCGGGCGTCCCGATCTGCACGATCTGGCCGTCATACATGACCACGACCTTGTCGGCGAAGGTGAGCGCTTCGGTCTGGTCATGGGTGACATAGACCATGGTGAAACCGGACTGGCGGTGCAGGCGCTTGAGCTGCGAACGCAAGACCCACTTCATATGCGGATCGATCACGGTCAGCGGCTCGTCGAAGAGGATCGCATTGACGTCGGAGCGGACGAGGCCGCGACCGAGCGAGATCTTCTGCTTCTGGTCTGCCGTCAGGCCCTGCGCCTGCTTGCGGGCCATGGGCTGCAGGTCGATCATGTCGAGGATCTCGTTGACCCGCTTGTTCACCTGATCTTCCGGGACATGGCGGTTGCGCAGTGGAAAGGCCAGATTGTCGTAGACGGTCATCGTGTCGTAGACGACCGGGAACTGGAAGACCTGGGCAATGTTGCGGGCGGCCGTCGGCAGGTTGGTGACGTCGACGCCGTCGAACTCGATGCGGCCGTCGGACGGGTGCAGTAGGCCCGAGATGATGTTGAGCAGGGTGGTTTTGCCGCAGCCCGAGGGCCCAAGCAGCGCATAGGCGCCGCCATCGTCCCATTCGTGATGGACTTCTTTCAGGGCGTAATCGCCGGCCGCGCGGGCTGCGGGGGAGTAGGCGTGGCGGATATGATCGAGGTTGATGCGAGCCATGACGTTCCTCCTCACGCAGCCAGTTCGGCGGGGGCGCCGAGCGCTCCGCCATCGGCGCCGAACGCCATCAGGTGACGGGTGTCGATGAAGACATCGATGTCGCGATCGGGATCGATGTCGTGGATGCCATGGGCCAGGCACACCCAGCGGGCGGTGCCGTATTCGACGTGGATGAAGCTTTCGGAGCCTGCGATTTCGGAGACCAGCGTCCGCGAGCGCATGGGTGTGGCGCCCGGCAGTGCGGCGAGCGACAGGTGATGCGGGTGGAAGGCGACCGTGACCGGACCGTCTGCGATCGTGGCCAGATGAGCCGGCACCGTCAGAACGGGCTGACCGTTCAGCTCGAAACTTGCGCCCCGCTTGACGAGCGCGATGGTGTTGAGCGGCGGATCGGCGAAGGTTTTGGCGGTCAGGAGATCCAGCGGGCGGCGATAGACGTCGATCGTCCGACCAAACTGGGTGATCCGGCCTTCGGACAGCGTCGCGGTATTGCCGCCGAGCAGCAGAGCTTCCGAGGGTTCGGTTGTCGCGTAGACGAAAATTGCGCCGGATTCGGCGAAGATCTTCGGGAGTTCTTCGCGCAGTTCCTCGCGCAGCTTGTAGTCGAGGTTGGCAAGCGGCTCGTCGAGCAGGACAAGGGTCGCATTCTTGACGATAGCGCGAGCGAGCGCCGTGCGCTGCTGCTGTCCACCGGACAGGTTCAGCGGGGTGCGATCGAGATAGGGCGTCAGGCGCAAGAGGTCGGCCGCCTTGCGGACCTCGCGATCGATGGTGGCCGCATCCTTGCCGGCAACCCGCATCGGCGAGGCGATGTTTTCGTAGACGGTCAGTGCCGGGTAGTTGATGAACTGCTGGTAGACCATCGCGACATTGCGCTTCTGGACCGGCACGCCGGTGACGTCCTGCCCGTCGAAATGCACGGTACCGGAGGTCGGCTTGTCGAGGCCTGCCATCAGGCGCATCAGGGACGTCTTGCCCGAAAGAGTGGGCCCGAGCAGGACGTTCAGCGTACCCCGCTGCAACGTCAGGTCGGTTGGATGGATATGATATCCACCGCCCGCCATCTTCGAGACTTTACGCAGTTCCAACATATGTCCTCGGGCCTCCTCCAAACCGTCGGTCTTTTATCCGTGAGATGGGCGATCAGGCCGCCGCCAGCATTCCCAAATAGGCATCCAGCCCCTTCGCCTCCTCCGGCGTCAGGAACAGACCCTGTTTCGTTCGGCGCCACAGCACGTCTTCGGCCGTAACCGCCCATTCCATTTCGACCAGCCAGCGAACCTCCGCCTCGTATAGCGTGCCGCCAAAGTGGCGACCGAGATCTGCTGCCGACCGGGCCTTGCCCAGAATCGATTTCGTATCCGTTCCGTAGCAGCGGATCAAACGCTCGGCGTGTCCACGCTCCAGGAAGGGATAGGCCTTCATGAGATCGGCGACCGTTGGTTCAAATGCCGTCGCGGCGAAGTCGCCGCCAGGCAGGCGACTGCCCGCCGTCCAAGGCGCTCCCTTCTCACCAATCACTTCACCGATTTTTTCAAGCGCATGTTCGGCCAGACGGCGATAGGTCGTCAGCTTGCCGCCGAAGACGTTGAGCAACGGGGCCTCTTCACTCGTCCCTTCGATCTTGAGCACGTAGTCGCGGGTCGCTTCCTGGGCCTTTGATGCACCGTCGTCGAAAAGCGGCCGGACGGCGGAATAGCTCCAGACGATATCCTCGGGGCGGATCGGTTCCTGGAAATACTCGCTCGCGGCACCGCAGAGGTAGTTCACTTCCTCGGGGCTGATCCGGACGTCCTTGGGATCTTCGGTGAAGTCCCGATCCGTCGTGCCGATCAGGGTGAACTCACCCTCGTATGGGATGGCGAAAATGATCCGGTTGTCGGGGTTCTGGAAGAAGTAGGCGCGCGGGTCGGTGAACTTCTTGCGCACCACGATATGGCTGCCCTGCACAAGGCGCACATTGTGAACATTGTTGCGGCCGAAGGCTCCAGCAAGCACCTGGTCGACCCAGGGGCCGGCCGCGTTGACCAGCATGCGGGCCTTGTGGATGACTGTCGAGCCGTCGCGCTGCGACTTCGTCGTGACGACCCAATGGCCATCTTCGCGATGAGCGGAGACAACGCGGTTGCGGCTCAGGATCGTTGCGCCGCGGATCTGTGCATCGCGGGCATTGAGAACCACCATGCGCGCGTCATCGACCCAGCCATCCGAATATTCAAAGGCCTTGGAGAAGACCGGCTTCAAAGGCTTTCCGGCCGGATCACGGCGCAGATCGAGCGTCTTGGTCGGCGGAAGCAGCTTTCGGCCACCGAGATTGTCGTAAAGGAAAAGGCCGAGGCGAATGAGCCAGGCCGGACGGATGCCGCCCTTCTGGAAGGGCAGGACAAATCGCAGAGGCCAGATGACATGCGGGGCCATGGCCCAGAGGACTTCGCGCTCCATCAGCGCTTCGCGCACCAGGCGAAATTCGTAGTGCTCCAGATAACGAAGGCCGCCGTGGATGAGCTTGGTTGCGCCCGACGACGTACCGGAGGCGAAATCGTTCATTTCAGCCAAGGCGACCGAGTAACCACGGCCGGCCGCGTCGCGCGCGATCCCAGTCCCGTTGATCCCGCCGCCGATCACAAACAGATCGTAAATTGGCTGCCCCGACATCGTTCCTCCGTATGTTCGCACCTGCAGCATTTGCTGCTATTGCGAAAGTAGGATTATCTTTTTCGAAATTTAAACGAATGTCAAACGAAAGTTATTCCGCGGCTACATCGCGGTCGACCGGCGCCGTTTCGATGATCCTGACATCGCGCTCGGCGCAGATGTCGCGGATGCTGCTCGAAGGACAGTGATCGGTGATAAAGGTCTGAACCTGCGAGATATGTCCGATACGGACCGGCGCGGTGCGCTCGAATTTCGAAGCGTCGGAAACAAGGATCACATGCCGGGCATTCGCGATGATGGCCTGGGCGACTTTCACTTCGCGAAAATCGAAATCGAGCAGTGCACCATCCTCATCGATCGCGGAGACGCCGATAACAGCGAAATCCACCTTGAACTGACGGATGAAATCCACGGCTGCCTCGCCGACGATCCCGCCGTCAGAACCACGCACCACACCGCCGGCGATGACCACCTCGATCGAGGGATAGACGCGCAAGCGATTGGCAACGTTGATGTTGTTGGTGATGACCATCAATTCCCTGTGGTCAACAAGCGCTTCGCCCACAGCTTCCGTCGTGGTGCCGATGTTGATGAAGAGGGAGGAATTGTCCGGGATCAGGTTGGCTGCAGCGCGGCCGATCGCCTGCTTTTCGCCGGCCGCCATCGAACGGCGTGCTTCGTATTTGACGTTTTCGTTTCCGCTCGGAAAGACGGCACCGCCGTGGATACGGTTGAGGGCGCGTGCGTCGCACAGGTCGTTGAGGTCCTTGCGAATCGTTTGCGGTGTGACTGCGAAGCGCGCGGCGAGCTCGTCCACCAGAACGCGGCCCTGCTCCTTGGCCAGAGTCATGATCTCGGCCTGTCTCGCGGAGAACATCATGCCGCCCCCTCCCCTTATTTCGTTTTTTCTTCAGTCTAGGCAAAAACGAAACAGGGGCAATAGGCAGGCTCCAACTATCGCCGTCGCAGGAGAAGAATGAAAGCAAGCCCGCCCACAAGCCCGGTAATTACCCCGATCGGGACATCCTCAGGCGCCATGATCGTGCGCGACACGATATCGGCCAGAATGAGGATGACGGCGCCGGCCAATGCCGAAAGGGGAATGACCCTGATATTGTCGCTGCCGGCGGTCAGGCGGACGAAATGCGGAACCAGAAGGCCCACAAAGCCGATGGCACCCGAAAAGGCGACCATCACACCTGTCAGCAGCGCGGTGATCACAAAGAGCTCCGCGCGGAATCGGGCGACGGGAATACCAAGCGTTGCTGCCGTTTCGTCGCCCATGGCCATGGCGTTGATTTCCCGGGCGCGAACGACAAGGAAGACGAGGCAAACTGAAAGCACCGCCACCGGATAGAGAAGATGCGACCATTGGGCGAGGCCAAGCCCTCCCAGCATCCAGAAGACCACCGTATGAGCGGCGCGTGGATCTCCGAGGAAGATCGCGAGATTGCCAAGCGAGGTCGCCACGAAAGCGATGGCCACACCGGTCAATACGAGGCGATCGGCACCTGCGCCGGTGAAGCGCGTAACAGTGACGACCGCGAGCGTCGCCATCAGGGAACCCACGAAGGCAAAGAGCGGCACCGTGACCAGGCCGAAGATCAGACCGGTATGGAGAAGCGCGATTATCGCACCGAGGGCACCGCCGGAGGAGACGCCGAGCAGATGCGGATCGGCCAGTGGATTGCGCGTCACCGCTTGCAGGACAGCCCCCACCGTTGCGAGGCCGGCACCCACGAGGCCAGCCAGGATGACGCGCGGGAAGCGAACGTCCCACACGATGCTCTCGCGACCGGGCGACCATGTCACTTCAAATGTACCGGGTGCGAGTTTGCTGGCCACGATCGACCAGACAGTGCTGACCGGAATGGGAGCCGAACCCAGGGACACGCCAGCGGTGAGGCAGAGGGCCAGCAGCACGATAGCCAGACCCATCCAGAGAAACATGCGACCGTGCATCATTCTGCCTCGAATTTTGTGCCGGGCGGGACCGGTTCGCGGTCCCGCCTTGCGGATTACATGTTGCGCGGATGGAAGGTGTTTGCGAGCCGCTCGATTGCCTGGACATTGCGCGGCCCCGGTGTTGCCTCAACATATTCCAGCACCACGAAGCGATCCTGCTTGACGGCATCGAGATTCTTGAAGGCCGGGTTTTCCTTCATGAAAGCGATCTTCTGTTCGGCCGTGACATCGCCGTAGTTGACGATGACGACGACTTCCGGATTGCGCTCGATGACCGGCTCCCAGGACACTTCCGTCCAGCTCTTTTCGACGTCTTCCATGATGTTCACGCCGCCTGCGGCTTCGATCATTGCGGTCGGAATGCCGAAGCGACCCGAGGTGAAGGGCTTCTCGGTGCCGGAATCATAGACAAAGACGCGGACCGGCTTTTCGATGCCGCCGATGCGGGTGGTGATGTCGTCCAGTTGCTTGCGGTAGCCAGCAACCAGGGCCTCGGCGCGGTCCTCGACGCCAAAGATCTTGCCGAGGTTCAGCAGGTCGACGAACATGTCGTCCATCGTCGGCTTGTTCTTCGCCATGATATGGATGCAGGACTCCGTCAGCTCGTAGACCTTGATCTTGAAGGGCTCGAGCGTTTCGGGCGTCACCTCGCCGCCAACCTTCATGCCGTAGTTCCAGCCGGCGAAGTAGAAATCGGCATCGGCGTTCAGCAGCACTTCCTTCGTCGGGTATTTCGGCGAAAGCTCCGGCAACTCCTTCACACCTTCCCGCAGCCCCTCATCCAGCGTCTTCCAACCGGAGATCCCGGTGTAACCGACCATGCGGTCCTGCAGTTTCAGGGCCAGCATCATCTCGGTCAGGTTGACGTCATTGGAGATCGCACGTGCCGGAGGGGCATCGAACGTGACCTCGCGATCGCAGCTCTTGACCGTGACAGGATAGGCGAAGGCCGAGGAGGCGGCGAAGACCGAGGCAAAGAGCGTAGCAGACAATAGAAGACGGGAAGCCATATGGGCGGATCCTTTCAAAATCAGGTCAAGGCAAGGGAAAAGGAAAAACGATGGGATCGAGCGCCCTCCGCCTGTTGACGGGCGGCGAGGACACCGAAGGTTCCGGACAGGGCCTGTTCGGTCAAAACAGCTTCCGGTGGGCCGAACGCATTCATCCGGCCGCCATGCATCAGGGCAATATGCGTTGCAAACTCGGCGGCGAGGTTAATGTCGTGCAGGGTCGTGATGATCGTCAGGTTCAAAGCGCCGAGCAGATCGAGGATCTCGAGCTGGTGGCGGATATCCAGATGGTTGGTCGGCTCGTCGAGTATGAGGATTTCAGGCTTCTGCGCCAGCGCACGTGCCACCAGGACACGCTGCTTCTCACCTCCCGACAAGGTCGAAAACTGCCGGTTCGCCAGCCGCAGCAGATCGAGATGGTCGAGCGCGTGCTCTGCTTCGGCTCGGTCTTCTTCGCTCCAGCCCGCAAGGCCTTCGCGCCAGGGAACGCGCCCCATCATCACCACGTCGCGGACGGTGAACGGGAAGTCGCCGGGCATTTCCTGCAGAACGACCGCCACCCGACGGGCAAGCTGGCGGGCACTCATCTGCCAGATATCCTGACCGTCGACCTCGACGCGCCCCTCCAGCGGGCTAACACCGCGATAGAGGCAGCGCAGAAGCGTGGTCTTGCCAGCCCCGTTCGGCCCGACGATTGCCAGCCGGTCGCCGGCATCGAGGGAGAAGGAAACGCCTCGGACCAAAAACTGGGATGACTTCGGCCCCCAACCGATATCGGTGACCCGGATCGGGCAGCCCTTGCTGGTACAGCTCATGGGCGGACCTCATCGAACGACGAAACGCCGAGCGTTACGCCATGGCCAAGGCCGATCGCCCGTCCCTGCGCGTCATGATCTGGAAGGTAATGCATGCCGTTCCTCCGCAGGATTTCTCCGGAGGCAAAATGGCATGTGGTCGGCGCGCCAGGAGGCGCGGCGCAAAAGCCAGTTCGTATCCATCGGAACACCCCGTCCGCTTCGTTCTCTTCACTTGACGGCAGGTCTCCTGGCTCACGGATATGCGCTCTCCATTTGCCTTCCCACGGTGACCCGCAGTGGCCCGGCGCTTTCACGCCGCGAGAATGGACAGCAATCCGCTTACAGTTGCGGGGGCAGCCACGGTCTTGGTCCCTATTGGGTCGTCCTCACCGTGTTCCCTATTAATCCCCTCGGAGTCATCCGGCGGGGAACCGTCACTGCTTGCATAGGACCTGTAGCCCCTGGCGGTCAAGCCTCGATCTTTTAGGTTATGTAATATCGTAACGTCTATAGATCTCAGATTGGGTTGTCTACTGTGAAACAGCGTCTACCCTCAGCTCGTCAATGAAAGCCGCTATTTGTCAGGGGCGATGAAGTTTTCGTCGATCAGGCGCGCGCCTCTCTGTCGAGTGGTGTAGCGCCAGATCCACTGAACGCTGACAAGCAGGCGTTTCTCGAAATTGACCAGCAGATAGACATGGACGATCGCCCAGAGCAGCCAGGCAAAGCGGCCTTTGAGCTGCCAGGTGCCAAAATCGAAGATGGCTGCGTTTCTGCCGATGACCGCCGTATTGCCGCGGTTGCGGAAGCGGAAGTTCGGCACTGCCGCGCCCTTTAGGAGGCTGGCCTTGAGCGCTTTGCCGAGGAAAGTGCCCTGCTGTTTGGCCACCTGAGCGAGGGCGGGCAATGCTTCGCCATCCTCGTCCAAAGCCAGCGCGGTATCGCCGATGGCGTAGACCCCGTCTAAGCCATCCACCGACAGGTCCCGCGCCACAGGTAGGCGCCCGCCCGGGCCCGGCGAGATGCCAAGCCAGTGAGCGGCCGGTGATGCCTTCACGCCGGCTCCCCAGACGATGCAGCTCGCCGGCAGGAATCCGTCCTTCACCTGCACGCCCTCGGCGGTCACGTCTTCGACGGGTGTGTTCAGCCTGATATCCACGCCGATGTTCCGGAGATAGTCGGCCGCGTAATCCGAGAGGTTCTCGGGGAAAGTTGCCAAAATGCGCGGCCCGGCCTCGACCAGAACGACATGATGTTGCTCCGGCCGCAGACTGCGGAAATCGCGCTCGATCATAAAGCGGCCGAGTTCTGCAATGGCGCCGGCCATCTCGACCCCTGTCGGGCCGCCACCGATGACCACGCTGGTCAAGAGGCGGCGTTGCTCTGCCTCGTCCTGGCTTCGCTCGGCCTGTTCGAAGGCGAGGAGGAGGCGGTGACGGATCTGCCGGGCTTCGTGGATCGATTTCAGCCCCGGCGCATGTTTCTGCCAGTCCTCATTGCCGAAATAGTTGTATTTCGAGCCCGTCGCGAGGACGAGGCGATCGTAGGGAATTGCCGCCCCATCGGCGAGGGAGACCGTCCGGGCGGTCGGATCGATCGACACCACCTCTCCCATCAGCACATGAATGTTATCCGACCGTCCCAATGTGCGGCGAATCGGCTCCGAGATATCCGCAGGCGAAAGCGCCGCGGTTGCGACCTGATAGAGCAATGGTTGAAACAGATTGTGATTGCGCCGGTCGATCACCGTCACATCGACCTCGGTATCGGCCAGAGCCTTTGCGCAGGCGAGACCTCCGAAACCTGCGCCGACGATCACGACGCGTGGCCGGCTCCCGACATTGGATAGTTCTTCCATCATCACCTCACTGTCTGCTCGCATTGTTCCGGGACAACCGGAAGGCGTCAAGAAATGTTCCGGGGGAACGGCTCGGAGGCGGGACGGTTGGTCAAGGGCAGTCGGTCGATGGAAGGAACACTTCGTCTCCCAGTCCATGCGGCGCTCAGGCGAAACAGCTGGTCACGAGAATTGCAGGGCAAATATTTCTTTGTTCCAGCGTTGGAACAAAGCTTCGCCTTACCGGTTCATGAGAGAGATCATTGTTCCCTCCCCCGAACCTCCCCCGGCCGCCCCAAGGGCGCCTACCTGAACCCCGCTTCGGCGGGGTTCTTTTTCGTGAGTCCCGGCTTACTGTTGCATACCGTACCGAGGGATATCCTTGTTGTCTTCGTTGTTGCTGCGCCAAAGACCTTCAAGGATTGGTTTGTGATTGCGCTCTCACCTTGTGCATCCGGACGAGCGGGTAATTGGCAATCGCGTAGGTTTTCAGGCTTCCGGCCGGTCCATGATCGGCATAGGCGCCCAGCAGCCTGATCGCCTGATCATGAGCCTTCATCTGGGAGGACATATAGGCCGCGTCGAACTGGCTCTGCTGTGCCTGTTCCAGCGCGGTGAGCGTTTGCTTCTGTTCCATCGACAGTTCCATGACCATCGCGATTGAATCGGCCTCGGCGGCGTCGGTCAACTGTCCCTGCGCACGCTTGTAGTCGTCCAGCATGGTACGGGCGAAAGCCGTTACCTGCTCGTCCTCGCTACGCTTCAGAGCAAGTTCTGCAGACAGTATTTCGAACTCATTGGTCGCGGCAGCCTGCTTTACGAACTCAGCCGGACCCAATGCCTTGGTTTCGGCCGAAGCCTCTGGGGTCGGCAATTGCTGGATTGGCGCTGTCTGCTGGGCTATCGCCGTGGCGCCAAGGCAGAGGGCAGTTGCGGCTGCGAGCGAAATGGCGCGTATCATGATGGTTCTCCTTGAATAACGGGTTGTTGGTTCAACCCGTCAGCCCTCGAACCGTTCCAATAGAGGGACGAGCGCAGAACCCGGATTTGACAGGAGAGGGCAAAATTGGCAGCAGTGTTCCAGACGGAGAGGAGACTGCATGGCACGGCGTGGCGAGGGGCAGACGAGACTGGACGACGCGGCGCGGGCCGGATGGCTCTACTATGTCGCCGGCAAAACCCAGGACGAGATCGCGGCTGCCATGGGCATATCCCGGCAGAGCGCCCAGCGCCTCGTTTCCCTGTCGGTCGCGGAAAAGCTGATCAAGGTGCGGCTCGATCATCCCATCGCGGCATGTCTGGAGCTTGCCGAAGCCGTGAAGCACAAGTTCGACCTGAAGGCGGTGGAGATCGTTCCCACCGATCCGGGATCCGAGTCCGCGACAGTGGGAGTTGCGGAAGCCGGCGCAGCTCAGCTGGAGCGCTGGCTGAAGCAGTCCGAGCCGCTGGTCATTGCGATGGGAACGGGTCGAACGCTGCGCTCGATGATCGATCAGCTGTCTCCGATGGAATGTCCGCAGCACAAGATCGTCTCGCTCACGGGCAATATCAGCCCTGACGGATCGGCAGCCTATTTCAACGTCATCTTCTCCATGGCCGATGCGGTCAAGGCACCGCACTTCCCTATGCCGCTGCCGGTTATCGTCTCGTCGCCCGCCGAGCGGCAGTTGCTCCACGACCAGCCTCTGGTGGCGCCGACAATCGCGCTCGCGCAGCGGTCGGACGTCACCTTTGTCGGCATCGGCGAGATGAACATGCGTGCTCCGCTTCTCGTCGATGGCTTTTTGAACGCCGACGAGATGGAAGGTCTCCTGCAGGCCGGCGCGGTTGGAGAGATCTGCGGCTGGATCTTTGGGGACGACGGAAAGTTGCTGAGCCATCCGGTCAATGAGCGGGTCGCCAGCCTGCAAATACCTTCCCGGGAAACCTCGACCGTAATCGGTCTCGCACGGGGTCGGCGCAAGCATCCGGCCATCCTGGCTGCCGTCCGGGGCGGGCATATCAATGGCCTGATCACGGATGAAGACGCTGCGCGCCATCTTCTGGCGAGCTAGACTTCTATAAAATTTCAATTTCAGAACAGGCGTTTAGTCATTTCATGCGGCAGCGCAGCATGAAATGCGGATTGACATTTTTTGCTCTGCGATTGAGTAATTGCCCATGAGCAAAGCGAATGCTCATTTTTCTTCTGGGAGGAAGACATGACATTGAAGACGATTTTGCTGGGCGCCTGCTCAGCGCTGGCACTTGCCGGCATGGCCTCGGCTGAAACCCTCACGATCGCGACCGTCAACAACGGCGACATGATCCGCATGCAGGGCCTGACCTCGGAATTCACCACCGCTAACCCGGATATCCAGGTCGAATGGGTGACGCTCGAGGAAAACGTCCTGCGCGAACGCGTGACGACTGATATCGCCACCAAGGGCGGCCAGTACGACATCATGACGATCGGCACCTATGAAGTTCCGATCTGGTCCAAGCAGGGCTGGCTGCTGCCGCTCGAAAACCTCGGCGCGGACTATGATGTCGACGATCTGCTGCCGGCGATCCGTTCGGGTCTGACCGGCGAAGACGGCAAGCTGTATGCCGCGCCGTTCTACGGCGAGTCCTCCTTCATCATGTACCGCAAGGACCTGATGGAGAAGGCAGGGCTTACCATGCCCGACGCTCCGACCTGGGAGTTCGTCGCGGATGCCGCCCGCAAGATGACCGACCGTGCCAACGACATCAACGGCATCTGCCTGCGCGGCAAGGCCGGCTGGGGCGAAAACATGGCCTTCCTGACGGCCACCTCCAATGCCTTCGGCGCCCGCTGGTTCGACGAAAACTGGAAGCCCCAGTTCGACCAGCCGGAATGGAAGAACACGCTCGACTTCTACGTCACGCTGATGAATGACGCCGGCCCGCAGGGTGCGTCTTCCAACGGCTTCAACGAAAACCTGGCACTGTTCCAGCAGGGCAAGTGCGGCATGTGGATCGACGCCACGGTTGCTGCCTCCTTCGTCACCAATCCGACCGACTCGACGGTTGCCGACAAGGTCGGTTTCGCGCTCGCGCCTGACACCGGTCTCGGCAAGCGCGGCAACTGGCTCTGGGCCTGGAACCTCGCGATCCCGGCTGGCTCGCAGAAGGCGGAATCGGCCGAGAAGTTTATCTCCTGGGCAACCAGCAAGGCCTATGCCGAGCTCGTCGCATCCAAGGAAGGCTGGGCCAATGTTCCTCCGGGCACGCGGACCTCTCTCTATGAGAACCCGGAATACCAGAAGGCAGCGCCGTTTGCGAAAATGACGATCCACTCGATCAACGCGGCCGACCCGAAGGCCCCGACGGTCAAGCCGGTGCCCTATGTCGGCGTGCAGTTCGTGGCGATCCCCGAGTTCCAGAGCCTCGGCACCTCCGTCGGTCAGCTCTTCTCGGCAGCGCTTGCAGGCCAGATGTCGGTTGATGACGCACTGGCCCAGGCCCAGAGCCTGACCGAGCGTGAAATGACCCGCGGCGGCTACATCAAGTAATCCACCCTCCCGAACCACCTGCCCGGATTGCGATCCGGGCAGGACAGGCTTCGACCGTTTGCGGCCAATGCCGGTCGTCGTCACCCAGCCTCCAACGGGCCTGCGGACCTCGTTTCCGACATGGCCATCAGGGCGAGCTTCATCATGGCTACTCAAAACACACGCACCCTGGCCCGTCTGATGATGGCGCCGTCTGTCGGGCTCCTGCTGATCTGGATGATCGTGCCACTGTCGATGACTCTGTGGTTCTCGTTCCAGAACTACAATCTGCTCAATCCTGCCAATGTCAGCTTCGCCGGCCTGTTCAACTACCGCTATTTCTACACGGATCCGGCCTTCTTCCAGTCGATCTGGAACACGATGCTGATCGTCGGTGGCGTGCTGTTCATCACAATTTTCGGCGGCACGCTGCTGGCGCTGCTGCTCGACCAGCCGATCTTCGGCCAGGGAATTGTACGCATACTCATTATCTCGCCCTTCTTCGTCATGCCGCCGGTCGCTGCATTGATCTGGAAAAACATGATCATGCACCCGGGCTATGGCGTTTTGGCCGACATCAACCGGGCGCTCGGCTTGAGGCCCGTCGACTGGTTTGCGCAATATCCGCTTTTGTCGATCATCATCATCGTCGCCTGGCAGTGGCTGCCGTTTGCGACGCTCATCCTGCTCACCGCGTTGCAGTCACTGGATGTCGAGCAGAAGGAAGCCGCCGAGATGGACGGGGCGAACTTCATCAACCAGTTCATCTATCTGACGCTTCCGCATCTTTCCCGTGCAATTACCGTGGTCATCCTGATCCAGACCATCTTCCTGCTCGGGGTCTATGCGGAGATCCTGGTCACCACCAATGGCGGCCCGGGCTATGCCTCGACCAATCTCGTCTTCCTGATCTACCGAACAGCCCTCCTCGGCTACGACGTCGGCGGCGCTTCGGCAGGCGGCATCATCGCAATCATTCTCGCCAATATCGTCGCCATCTTCCTGATGCGCGCCGTTGGCAAGAACCTCGACCGGTAAGGACAAGGCCATGGCTCGCAACGTCACAACCCGGCGCAAGATCATCTTTACGGCGCTTGCCTGGACTATTGCCTTCGTGATCTTCTTCCCGATCCTCTACACGCTGATCACCAGCGTGAAGACGGAAACGGAAGCGATTCAGGGCTTCGACCTGATCCCGACCTTCACCCTCGAGAACTACGTGACGGTCCAGACGCAGCGCGACTACATGAAACCGTTCATGAACTCGGTCATCCTGTCTGTGGGCTCGACGATCCTGGCACTTTTCGTCGGCATCCCGGCCGCCTGGGCCATGGCGTTCTCGCCGACCAAACGGACCAAGGACATCCTGATGTGGATGCTCTCCACCAAGATGATGCCTGCCGTCGCCGTGCTCGTTCCGATCTACCTGCTGTTCCGCGACTTCGGTCTGCTCGATACCCGGATTGGCCTCACGATCATGCTGACGCTGATCAACCTGCCGATCGTCATCTGGATGCTCTACACCTATTTCCGCGAGATCCCGGGCGAGATCCTTGAAGCTGCGCGGATGGACGGCGCGTCGCTGTTCAACGAGATCGTCTATGTGCTCACGCCCATGGCCCTGCCGGGCATCGCCTCGACGCTTCTCCTCAATATCATTCTCGCCTGGAACGAAGCCTTCTGGACGATCCGCCTCACTACCACCAATGCAGCGCCGCTGACCGCTTTCATCGCCTCCTTCTCCAGTCCGCAGGGGTTGTTCTGGGCGAAGCTTTCGGCGGCCTCGACGATGGCGATCGCGCCGATCGTGATCCTCGGCTGGTTCAGCCAGAAACAACTCGTGCGCGGCCTCACCTTCGGCGCCGTCAAGTAAGGAAACCCGACCATGGGCAGCATCAAACTCGAACAGCTCTCCAAATCCTTCGGCGAGCATGCGGTCATCCCGGGGATCGACCTTGAAATCAATGACGGCGAATTTGTCGTCTTCGTCGGGCCGTCCGGCTGCGGCAAGTCCACGTTGCTGCGCCTGATCGCCGGCCTCGAAGACGCGACCGGCGGGCGCATCGTGATCGACGGCAAGGATCAAACGAATACTGCGCCGGCACAGCGCGGGCTGGCGATGGTGTTCCAGTCCTACGCGCTTTATCCGCATATGAGCGTGCGTTCGAATATCGGCTTTCCGCTGAAGATGGCGAAGGTCGATCCGGCCGAGATCAACCGCAAGGTCGAGGAGGCCGCACGCATCCTGAACCTCACCGACTATCTGGAACGCCGGCCCGGACAACTTTCCGGCGGCCAGCGTCAGCGCGTCGCGATCGGCCGCGCCATCGTTCGCAATCCGCGTTGCTTCCTCTTCGACGAGCCGCTCTCGAACCTTGATGCGGCGCTTCGCGTCGCCATGCGTCTCGAGATCACCGAACTGCATCAGAAGCTCAAGGCAACCTCGATCTATGTGACCCACGACCAGGTGGAAGCCATGACCATGGCCGACAAGATCGTGGTCCTCAACAAGGGCCGTATCGAGCAGGTCGGATCGCCGCTCGACCTCTATCGCAGCCCGGCCAATCTCTTCGTTGCCGGCTTCATCGGCTCGCCGAAGATGAACCTGATTTCCGGCCAGGCTGCTTCTGCCCACGGCGCCCATACGATCGGCATTCGGCCGGAGCATATCACGCTCTCGCTCGACAGCGGCATGTGGCGCGGTCTGGTGACGGTCGCCGAACATCTCGGCTCCGACACGTTCCTGCATGTCGAGGTAGACGGTGTCGGCACGATCACCACGCGCACCGGCGGGGAGTTCCCGGTCCGTCACGGCGACACGGTCTATGTGACACCGGATCTCAATCGACTGCACAAATTCAATGACAAGGGACTGGCAGCATGACCGGCAGATTGAGCGGCAAGTCGGCAATGATCACGGGCTCGGCCCGCGGCATCGGTCGCGCCTTTGCGGAAGCCTATATTCGCGAGGGTGCGACAGCAGTCGCGATCGCCGATATCGATTTCGACCGCGCATCGGCAACGGCAGCAGAGATCGGTCCTGCGGCCTATGCCGTCCGGATCGACATCTCCGATCAGGCCTCGATCGACGCAGCGATTGCTGCCTGTGTCGAACGCGCCGGCGGCATCGACATCCTGGTCAACAATGCCGCGATCTTCGATCTCGCCCCGATCATCGAGATTTCCCGCAGGAGCTATCAGCGCGTTTTCGACATCAATGTCGGTGGAACGCTGTTTACGATGCAGGCTGTGGCCAAGCAGATGATCGCGCAACGGCGTGGTGGCAAGATCATCAACATGGCGAGCCAGGCCGGACGACGCGGGGAACCGCTGGTCGGCGTCTACTGCGCCTCGAAGGCTGCCGTCATTTCGCTCACCCAATCGGCTGGTCTCGACCTCATCAAGCACGGGATCAACGTCAACGGGATCGCGCCTGGCGTGGTCGGCAGCGAGATGTGGGACGAGGTCGACGCGCTCTTTGCAAAATACGAAAACCGTCCGCTCGGCGAAAAGAAGAAACTGGTCGGCGAGGCGGTCCCCTTCGGCCGTATGGGCCGGGCTGAAGATCTGACCGGTATGGCAGTCTTCCTGGCCTCGGCGGAAGCCGACTACATCGTCGCCCAGACCTACAATGTCGACGGCGGAAACTGGATGAGCTGACGGCTCGCTCGGCCCCCAGCCAAGGAATGCACCCATGACGATCAAACTCTCGCTTGCAACTCTGGCAGATATCGGTGACCGGGCGTCCCTGCCCTCCTATCGCCGCGAGGATATCCGTCCCGGGATCCTGCATTTCGGCGTCGGCAATTTCCACCGTGCCCATATGGCGATCTACCTGCACGAACTCTTCAACAGCGGTCGCGATCTCGATTGGGGCATCATCGGCGCTGGTGTCATGGCCTCCGACCAGCGGATGCGTGACACGCTGAAAGCCCAGGATTTCCTGACGACCGTTGTCGAACAGGACATTGACCGGTCGGCCGCGACCATCACCGGTCCGATGCTGGACGTGATCACCGCACCGGATTTCGATCGGATCATTGCGACTCTCGCCTCGCCCGATATCCGGATCGTTTCGATGACGATCACGGAGGGTGGATATTTTATCGATGCGGCGACCGGCAAGTTCGATCCTACGCACCCGGCAATCGTTGCCGACGCGAAGAACCCGACCGCGCCGAAGACCGTCTTCGGACTGATCATCGCCGGCCTCAAGGCGCGCCGCGCTGCGGGCATTCCACCCTTCACCGTCATGTGCTGCGACAATATCCCCGGCAATGGCGAGGTGACGGAAGCGACGATCTGCGGTCTCGCCCGGCTGTCCGATCCTGAAATCGCCGACTGGATCCATCACAACGTCGCCTTTCCGAATTCCATGGTGGACCGCATCACGCCTGCAACCGGTCAGCGCGAAATCGACATCACGCGCGAGAATTACGGGATCGAAGACGGCTGGCCCGTATTCTGCGAGGGCTTCAAGCAGTGGGTGCTCGAAGACAAGTTCCCGCTGGGACGCCCTGCCCTGGAAGAGGTGGGCGTGACCTTTGTGCCCGATGTGGCACCCTACGAACTGATGAAGCTCAGGATCCTGAATGGCGGCCATGCGGCAATCGCTTATCCGGCGGCGCTGATGGACATTCATTTCGTGCATGAATCCATGGAGAACCCGCTGATCCGGGCCTTCCTGGCGAAACTCGAGAACGACGAAATCATCCCGGTCGTGCCGCCTGTGCCGAATACCAGCTTGCAGGACTATTTCGCGCTCATCGAGAACCGCTTCGCCAATCCGAAGATCGGCGACACCATTCCGCGCCTGGCGCAGGACGGCTCGAACCGTCAGCCCAAGTTCATTCTGCCCTCGACGGCCGATCGGTTGGCCCAGGATCTGGACGTGCAAGGCCTCGCACTCGTCTCGGCCCTGTGGTGCCGCTACTTCGAAGGCACGAGCGATGGCGGGAAGCCGATCGCTTTCAACGATCCAAGCGCGGATCGGCTGCACGCGGCAGCGCTTGCCTCCCGGAATGATCCCATGGCTTTCATCGGGATCACCGACATCTTCGGTTCCGTCGGTGCCAATCCGCAGTTCCAGAAGCGATTCGGTGAAGCGATCGCCAGCTTGCGGAGCCAAGGTGCTGCCGCTACGCTCCAGCGCTATCTCGACGGAACCCTTTCAAGCTGAGTGACCATGGACCCGCAGCCGATCCGCCTGGTGATCTTCGACTGTGACGGGGTCCTCGTCGACAGCGAAGGCATCGCGCTCGAGGTTCTGGTCGAAGCGCTGGCCGAGAAGGGCGTTCTGCTGACGACGGACGAGGCGGCGGAGCGCTTTCTCGGGCGAAGTCTTAGTTCGCTGACAGAGGTGGTTCGATCCGAATTCGGTGTTGAAATCGATCCGGCTTTTCTGGCCGGCATGCGGGACGGGCTCTACGCTCGGTTTTGTGCGGAATTGGACCCCCTGCCCGGGGTCGCGGCTGCCATCGAATCGCTGAAGGCCATGCAGGTCTCCTGCTGTGTGGCCTCGTCCAGCCAGCGGGAACGCATCGAGCTGTCCCTGTCCGTGACCGGACTTCTTCCCCGTCTTAGCCCACATATCTTCAGCGCCACGATGGTCGAACGCGGCAAACCCGCGCCGGACCTTTTTCTGCACGCAGCCGCCGAAATGGGGGTCTCGCCGTCACAGTGTCTCGTGATCGAGGACAGCCCTGCGGGGATCCGTGCGGCGCAAGCAGCCGGCATGAAGGTCATCGCCTTTACAGGCGGATCCCACACCGGCCATGCCAGTTATCAAAAAGCGCTCACGCATCTGGCACCAGACGGGCAGTTTGACGCGATGGAGAATTTGCTCCACTTTGTCCTCGGAGCGAGGAGACCGGAAGATCTGACTGATGCGTGAGCACCTTTTGGCCGTGGATGTTGGCACTGGCAGTGCACGGGCCGGGGTGTTTGATCTCAGCGGTCGGCAACTTGCCCGCTGCGTCGTGCCGATCAGCGTTCACCAGCCGCTGCCTAAACACATGGAGCAGGACAGTGAGGAGATCTGGACTGCGGTCTGCGGCGCTGTGAAGGCAGCCCTTGCCGACAGCGGAATTTCAGCTGCCCAAATCCTTGCCATCGGCTTCGACGCGACGTGTTCGCTCGTCGTGCGCGATCGAAACGGACGCCCGCTTTCCGTCTCCGAAACACGCTCTCCGACCCTCGACACCATCTTGTGGATGGACCATCGGGCGCTCGAGGAAACCGAATACTGCAACGCGATTGCCGATCCGTTGCTTGAACGCTTTGGCGGACGGCTATCGGTCGAGATGCAGATACCGAAACTTCTCTGGCTCAAAAGGCACAGACCGGATCTCTGGGCTGAAAGCGCACACATCTTCGATCTCTGCGATTTCCTGACCTGGCGCGCGACCGGCTCCGAGAAACGCAGCCATTCGGCGCTCGCCTCGAAATGGGGCTATACGCCGGAAGCGCCCGGCGCGCCCCCGATCGACTATTATCGAAAAGTCGGACTCGGCGACGTCATGGATCGAGCAGGGCTGCCGGCGCTTTCGCAGCAGCCAGATCAAGCGATCGGCCGCCTCTGCCGAACCAGTGCCCAGGAACTCGGTCTCGACGAGCAATGTCTTGTCGCTCCCGGGCTGATCGATGCCTATGCGGGCACCACCGGACTGTTTGCAGCCGGACAACGGCCAAGTGTCTCTTTCGACGCCGAAGCCGTTCTGATCGCGGGCACCTCAAGCTGCATCGTGCGGCTTTCGAGCGAGCCTGTGTCCGGGCCCGGCTGCTGGGGCGCTTTCCGTGATGCTGCGATTCCCGGCCTCTGGCTGACGGAGGCAGGGCAGTCCGCATCGGGTGCCTTCCTCGACTATATCGTGACGCAGCATCCGGCCGGCGGGATTCCGATGAAGGCGCGCCATCGCGCTATTCTCGACGGGATTGCTGAGTGTCTGGCGAGCGAAGGACCAGACTTCGGTCTCCCGATCAGCGTCCTGCCGGACCTGCATGGTACACGCTCACCTATGTCCGATCCGATGCTCACCGGGACAATCGCGGGGCTCGATCTCGATCGGAGCGAGCGCTCCCTCCTCAGGCTCTACTGGCGAAGCTGTGTGGCACTCGCCTGCAGTATCCGCCACATCATCGAGCATCAGCCGCGGCGTTCGGGAGCGCCGAAGCAGCTCCTGTTGGCGGGCGGTCTCGCCGACCATCCGCTTCTGGCACAGCTCTATGCCGATGCGACCGGCTGCGATGTCTTTGTGCCGATCGACTGCGACGCCGTTCTTCTCGGCTGCGCACTGCATGCCGCTGTTGCCGCCGGCGCCTTTTCGACGTCTGCCGAAGCGGGAAGCCGGATGCGGTATGCCATGAAGCATTTTCCGCCATCGCCGAAGCGGCAACAGGCTCTCGCGCGAGATCACGCACTGCTCAAAGCCATGATGCGGCATCGCGAGGAGCTTGCCGCTCTGGCGAGCCCTCAGGCCAGAGTGCCTGACGCCATCTCCTTGGCCATCTGATTCCACGCGCCTGTGGGGGCGAGGTCTCGGCCGCGTGCAGTCACCAGAATACCGGATCTGAAAGGCGCATCGGTGCCCTCTTGCGCCAGAGCTTGGAACCTGCCATGTTGCCTATACAACTTGCGAAGGTTTCGAGATGAAAGCTCCTCAAACTCTGTTCTGTGAGCGTGCGCTTCTGCCCGAGGGCTGGGCTAACGATGTGACAATCGGGGTCGATCAGAGCGGCTCGATTGCCTCGATCGAATGCGGCAAGGTGCATGGTCCTGATCCAACCACGCTGGCTGGACCCGTCGTTCCGGCGCTGCAAAACCTGCATTCTCACGGCTTCCAGCGTGCAATGGCTGGCTTGGCCGAGATTGCCGGGTCAACTAACGACAGCTTCTGGACATGGCGTGACACCATGTATCGGCTGGTCGGGCAGATGTCGCCTGACGATGTCGAGGCTGTTACAACGAAGTTGTATAGTGAACTTCTGAAGGGCGGCTTCGGCCAGGTCGTGGAATTCCACTATTTCCACCATGCCTTGGCTGAGGTCGGCAGGTCCGATGGCTTCGAAATGTCTAGCCGTATCCTGCGGTCGGCAGAGACGGCCGGGATCGGTCTGACGCACCTGCCCGTCTTCTACGCTCATGCCGGCTTCGGTGGGCTCGCGCCCAATGAAGGACAGCGCCCTTTCATTCATAGCGTCGACAGTTTCATGGCTCTCCTCGATCGACTGGCGCCGGCTTGTGCTGCTGCCGAGGTGCGCCTTGGTCTGGCAATCCATTCGCTGCGGGCGGCGACGCCAGACGAGATGCGCGCGGTGCTGTCATCTGAGCAGACCGGCGGACCGATCCACATCCACGTGGCCGAGCAGGAACGCGAGGTGGAGGACTGCCTTGCCTGGAGCGGCCGCCGACCGGTCAGCTATCTGCTCGATGAGTTCGCGGTCGACGAGCGCTGGTGCGCCATCCATGCGACGCATATGACGGCGGAGGAGACAGTCCGGCTGGCGAAATCCGGCGCGGTCGCGGGTCTCTGTCCGGCCACCGAAGCCAATCTCGGGGATGGTATCTTCCCGGCGACGGAATTCATGGCTCAGGGCGGGCGCTTCGGAATCGGCACGGATAGCCATGTCGCAACTTCCGTGGCGGAGGAACTGCGCGTGCTGGAATATGGCCAGCGGCTTCGTGACCGCCGCCGCAACCGGCTTGTGTCCGGTCCCGGAGGCTCTGTCGGCTGCACTCTGATCGACGCCAGCCTTGCCGGTGGCTCTCAGGCTGCGGGTCTCAGGACGAGCGGCATTCGCGTCGGCGCACGGGCCGATCTCGTCGTCCTCGACGGTGCCAACCCTTTCATCGCCGCTGCCAAGGACGACCAGGTTCTTGACCGCTGGATCTTTGCACTTGGCAGTGAGGCCGTGCGGGACGTGATGGTTCGCGGAGACTTCGTGGTTCAGGAGGGTCGCCACCGGGCCGAAGAGCGCATCGACAGAGACTTCACCCTCGCGCTGAAGAGGATCCTGAAATGAGTTTAATTAGCCGGCAAATTGTTTTCATCAGATGGGATGCTTGATGGCGCAGACGATCACGCTCGATACGGTGCTGACATCCGATGAAATCGCTACCGTTGCCGAGGGAGCAAGGCTGGGTTTGAGCGAAACAGCGCGGCAGCGGATTCTCGATGCCCGCGCGATCGTCGAGGCCCTGGTCGACCAAGGCATCCGTGGTTATGGGATCAATACCGGTGTCGGTGCACTCTGCGACGTGGTCATCGATCGCGAGGAGCAGGCGTCGCTTTCCCGCAATCTGCTGTTCAGCCATTCCTGCGGTGTCGGTGAGCCGCTCGGGCGGATCGAAACACGCGCGATCATGGCGGCTCAGATCGCCAATTTTGCCCATGGCTATTCGGGCATCCGGCTTGAGGTCGTCGAGACGCTCATCGCCCTCCTGAACAAGGATATGCTTCCGGTGATCCCGTCCAGGGGCTCGGTCGGTTACCTGACGCATGGCGCGGCCATCGGTCTCGTCCTCATCGGCGCTGGCGAATGCCGACACGGCGGCAAGCTGTTGTCGGGCGCAGACGCGCTGGCAGCGCTCGGTCGGAAGCCGCTTGTGCTCCAGGCGAAGGAAGGTCTGAGCCTGATCAATGGCACACCTTGTGCCACAGGTCTGGCATCTCTTGCCGTCTCCCGGCTAGCGCATCTCGTCGAATGGGCAGATGCCTCCGCCGCGATGAGTTATGAGAACCTCGGCGCGCAGACAGACCCATTTGCGGAAATGCCGCTTTCCCTGCGGAAGTCCGATGGCCTGCAGCAGGTCGGAAAGAACTTGCGGACATTGCTGGCAGGGAGCGCGCTTCTGGCGGAATCTGCGGGCAAGCGGACGCAGGATCCGCTCAGCCTCCGGGCCGTGCCGCATGTGCATGGCGCGGTGCGCGATGCGCTCGTGGAGGCGCGCGCCGTGGTGGATCGGGAGCTTGCGAGCGTCACCGACAATCCCGCCGTCAGCGGATCTCCTGATGATCCGAAAGTGCATTCGCAGGCGCATGCGGTTGGGGCAGCCCTTGGCCTTGCCATGGATCATCTGGCGACGGCGGCGGCCGAGCTTGCTGCCATTTCCGAGCGGCGGATCGACCGACTGGTCAACCCGCTGGTGAGCGGCCTGCCGGCCTTCCTCGCCTCCGGTAGCGGCGTCGAATCCGGCTTCATGATCATCCAGTACACTGCGGCAGCGCTGGTGGCGGAAAACCGCCGGCTCGCGATGCCCGCGAGCCTCGACGGTGGAATCACCTCAGGCCTGCAGGAAGACATCCTGACCCATGCGACGCCGGCTGCGGCCAAGGCGCTCGCCATCCTCGACAATCTCGAGACGGTGCTTGCCATCGAGCTGACTGCGGCCGCGCAAGCCCATGACCTGCAGTTTTCCAAGGCGGCCAAGGCTGGGATGACACAACGGATCTATGACCGGGTTCGTCACGCGGTGCCCTTCTACCGGGACGATCGACCCTTGAACGGCGATATCCAGCAGATCCGGACACTCCTGAAGACGACGGCCGCCTGGGTCGCCAGCGAGGGCGCATGACGACTGTACTCAGCAACGCACGACTGGCGACCATGTCGCCCGACCGGCCCGGTCTCGGCGTGATCGAGAATGGCAGCGTGGTGATCGAAGGGGGGCGGATTGTCGCTGTCGGCGAGGCGGACGAGATCGCGATCCCCGGTAGCGCCGAGGTGATCGACTGCGAGGGTCGCTGGGTGACGCCGGGCCTCATCGATTGCCACACCCATCTGGTGCATGCCGGCAATCGCGCCCGGGAATTCGAGATGCGCCTCGCAGGCGCTTCCTACGAGGAAATCGCACGTGCCGGCGGTGGCATCGTCTCGTCGGTGCGCCAGGTGCGCGAGGCGAGCGAGGCGGAGCTTGTCTCGCAAACGCTTCCGCGGCTAGATGCGCTGATCGCCGAGGGTGTTACGACCGTCGAGGTCAAGTCAGGCTATGGGCTGACCGTCGAAGACGAGGTGAAGATGCTGCGTGCTGCGCGTCAGCTCGGAGACGAGCGTCGGGTCGCCATTACCACGACCTATCTCGGAGCCCACGCAACGCCTGCCGACTACAAGGGACGCAATCGCGCCTTCATCGAGGAGGTCGTGCTGCCGGGTCTGAAGGCGGCTCACGCGGAGGGACTGGTCGATGCAGTGGACGGTTTCTGCGAAGGCATCGCCTTTTCGCCCAATGAGATGCGGATTGTCTTCGATGCGGCACGCTCGCTTGGTCTTCCAGTGAAACTGCATGCGGATCAGCTGTCGAACCTGCACGGGGCAGCGCTGGCGGCCGAGTATCAGGCGCTTTCGGCAGATCATCTGGAATACACCGATGAGGACGGCGCAGTAGCAATGACCCGGGCCGGAACCGTCGCCGTGCTGTTGCCCGGCGCCTATTATTTCATTCGCGAAACGAAACAGCCGCCAGTCGATCTCCTCCGCAAACACGGGACTGCCATGGCGCTCGCGACGGACTGCAATCCGGGCACCTCGCCCCTCACCTCCCTGCTGCTGACCATGAACATGGCCGCCACGCTGTTTCACATGACGGTCGAGGAATGCCTTCTCGGCGTCACCCGCAATGCCGCCCGCGCGCTCGGACGTCTCGACACAGTTGGAACCATCGAGGTCGGAAAGCAGGCTGACCTTGCCATCTGGTCGGTCGAGAGCCCGGCGGAGCTTGTCTACCGCATCGGTTTCAACCCGCTCTACCTACGCCTCTGGAACGGCCACATCACCAAAGGAATTCTGTCGTGACCATTACGCTTCACCCCGGCCGCGTCTCTCTCGCCGAACTCGCGCAGATCTACTGGAGCGGCGAAAGTGCTGCGCTCGACCGAAGCTTCGATGCCGGCATCGAGAAGGCTGCCGCGCGGATCGCCGAGATCGCCGCCGGCAACGCGCCGGTTTACGGCATTAATACCGGCTTCGGCAAACTCGCCTCAATCAAGATCGATGCGGCCGACACCGAGACCCTGCAGCGCAATCTGATCCTGTCGCATTGCTGCGGCGTGGGCCAGCCTCTTGGCGCCAACATCGTGCGGCTGATCATGGCGCTCAAGCTGATCTCGCTCGGTCGCGGCGCATCCGGTGTCCGCCTCGAACTGGTGCGCCTGATCGAGGGCATGCTGGAGAAAGGCGTTACCCCGCTCATTCCTGAGAAAGGCTCCGTCGGCGCCTCCGGTGATCTGGCACCGCTTGCGCATATGGCAGCGGTGATGATGGGCGAGGCGGAAGCCTTCTTTGAGGGCGAACGGCTTTCCGGCGCCGAGGCGCTGAAGCGCGCGGGGCTGACGCCCGTCGTGCTCGCGGCCAAGGAAGGTCTGGCGCTGATCAACGGCACGCAGGCCTCGACGGCACTGGCGCTGGCCGGCCTGTTCCGCGCCCATCGGGCCGCACAGGCCGCGCTGATTACCGGCGCGCTCTCGACTGACGCTGCGATGGGCTCGTCGGCGCCCTTCACCGCTGACATTCATACACTGCGTGGCCACAAGGGGCAGATCGATACGGCAGCGGCCCTGCGTGGCCTGCTTTCCGGCTCCGTCATCCGGGAAAGCCATCTGGAAGGCGACGAGCGGGTGCAGGACCCCTATTGCATCCGCTGCCAGCCGCAGGTCGATGGCGCCTGTCTCGATCTCCTGCGCATGACCGGCCGCACACTCGAAATCGAGGCGAATGCTGTTACCGATAATCCGCTCGTGCTTTCCGACATGAGCGTCGTCTCGGGCGGCAACTTCCATGCAGAGCCCGTCGCTTTTGCCGCCGACCAGATCGCGATCGCTGTCTGCGAGATCGGCGCGATCGCACAACGGCGGATCGCGCTCTTGGTCGATCCGGCCCTGTCCTACGGGCTGCCGGCCTTCCTCGCCAAGAAGCCCGGCCTCAACTCCGGCCTGATGATTGCCGAGGTGACCTCTGCTGCCTTGATGAGCGAAAACAAGCAGATGGCGCATCCGGCCTCGGTCGATTCCACACCTACCTCAGCCAATCAGGAAGACCATGTTTCCATGGCCTGCCATGGCGCACGGCGCCTGCTGCAGATGACCGATAACCTCTTCTCGATCATCGGCATCGAGGCGCTGACGGCTGCCCAGGGCGTCGAATTCCGCAGTCCGCTGACGACGAGCCCGGAACTGCGACGTGTGATCTCCACCTTGCGTGCCCATGTCGCCACACTGGAAGAGGACCGCTACATGGCGCCAGATCTCGAGGCTGCCGGTCGCCTGGTGGCGGATGGGACGCTGGTTTCGGCCGTGTCTGCCGGGTTGTTGCCGGGTCTGGAGGGTTGAGATGGCGGTCTTCGAAGTTAAGCAAGGCAGCTCGCCCGTCATTCTCGCCTTTCCGCATACGGGGACGGATGTACCGCCTGCGATCTGGGATCGCCTCAATGACAACGGCAAGCTGCTTGCCGATACCGACTGGCATATCCATGAGCTCTATGCCGGGCTGTTGCCGGATGCGACGACGGTCAGGGCTACCTTCCATCGCTACGTGATCGATGCGAACCGCGACCCTGATGGCGTGAGCCTCTATCCCGGCCAGAACACGACCGGCCTTGTGCCGGAAACGGATTTCGACGGCGTCGCCATCTGGAAAAGCGGCGAGGAGCCGACCGAGGATGATATTGCCGATCGGCTGGCAGGCTTCCACGCGCCCTATCATGCGGCGCTGAAAGCAGAAATCGAACGCGTGAAGGCGATCCATGGCGTGGCGGTGCTTTACGACTGCCATTCGATCCGCTCGCTGATCCCCTTCCTGTTCGAAGGCCCCCTGCCGGACTTCAACATCGGCACGGACATGGGCCGCACCTGCGATGCCAGGATCGAGAAAGCCGCCGCCGAGATCACCGGTCGGGCTGAGGGCTATACGTCTGTGGTCAACGGGCGCTTCAAGGGCGGCTGGACGACGCGGCATTACGGGCAGCCGGATACCGGCGTGCACGCCATTCAGATGGAACTGGCGCAGATCACGCATCTGGCCACCGAAGCACCACCCTTCGCCTATGACGCCGGGAAGGCCGAGGCGCTGAGACATCATCTCAAGATCATTCTGACATCAATCGAAGCCATCGCGCTCGAGTTAGCAAAGCATGCAACCCCTCATCCGCCTGCCGGCACCTTCTCCCCGTAAACGGGGAGAAGGCAGCGCGCCGCAGCCTCGCTTTTCCCTCTCCCCGCCTCCGGGGAGAGGGTCAGGGTGAGGGGCCATTCTGAAAAATCGATGAGACGTTCCACAAGGAAACAGGACCATGAGCAATCCTAGACACAATATCCGCGACGTCCGCGCCGCCATCGGAACCGAACTATCGGCCAAGAGCTGGATGACGGAAGCGCCGCTGCGCATGTTGATGAACAATCTCGACCCTGATGTCGCCGAGCGACCGCACGAGCTGGTCGTTTATGGCGGCATCGGCCGGGCGGCGCGCACTTGGGACGATTTCGATCGGATCGTCGAGACGTTGAAGACGCTCACCGAGGAGGAGACGCTGATCGTACAGTCGGGCAAGCCCGTCGGCGTGTTCCGCACCCACAAGGATGCGCCGCGTGTGCTGATCGCCAATTCCAACCTCGTGCCGCACTGGGCGACCTGGGACCATTTCAACGAGCTGGATAAGAAGGGGCTGGCCATGTACGGCCAGATGACCGCCGGTTCGTGGATCTATATCGGCACCCAGGGCATCGTGCAGGGCACCTATGAGACCTTCGTGGAAGCCGGGCGCCAGCACTATAACGGCAATCTCAAGGGCAAGTGGATCCTGACCGGTGGCCTCGGCGGCATGGGTGGCGCCCAGCCGCTGGCGGCCGTCATGGCCGGCGCCTGCTGCCTTGCTGTCGAATGCGATGAGACCCGCATCGATTTCCGCCTGCGCACCCGTTACGTCGATGCCAAGGCGCATAGGCTGGACGAGGCGCTCGCGCTGATCGACCAGTGGACCAAGGCAGGTGAAGCGAAATCCGTCGGCCTCGTCGGCAATGCCGCCGAGATCTTCCCGGAACTGGTGCGTCGTGGCGTACGCCCCGACATCGTCACCGACCAGACCTCGGCCCATGATCCCATCCACGGCTATCTGCCACTCGGCTGGACGGTTGCCGAATGGCGGGCGAAACAGGAGAGCGATCCGAAGGCGGTAGAAGTCGCTGCCCGGGCCTCGATGAAGACCCATGTGCAGGCGATGGTCGACTTCTGGAACAGGGGTATTCCGACGCTCGACTATGGCAACAACATCCGCCAGGTCGCCAAGGAGGAAGGCTTCGAGAATGCCTTCGCCTTCCCGGGCTTCGTGCCGGCCTATATCCGTCCACTGTTCTGCCGTGGCATCGGCCCGTTCCGCTGGGCTGCACTGTCCGGCGATCCGGAGGATATCTACAAGACCGATGCCAAGGTGAAGGAGCTGCTGCCCGACAACAAACATCTGCACAACTGGCTGGACATGGCGCGTGAACGCATCTCCTTCCAGGGCCTGCCGGCGCGCATCTGCTGGGTCGGTCTCGGCGATCGCCACAAGCTGGGCCTTGCCTTCAACGAGATGGTGCGCAGTGGCGAGCTCAAGGCTCCCGTCGTCATCGGTCGCGATCATCTCGATTCGGGTTCGGTCTCTTCGCCGAACCGCGAGACGGAAGCGATGAAGGACGGTTCCGACGCCGTGTCCGACTGGCCGCTTCTGAACGCGCTGCTCAACTGCGCCTCGGGTGCGACCTGGGTCTCGCTGCATCACGGCGGTGGCGTGGGCATGGGCTTTTCCCAGCATTCCGGCATGGTCATCTGCGCCGACGGAACCGACGATGCTGCACGCCGACTGGAGCGGGTTCTGTGGAACGATCCGGCGACCGGCGTCATGCGCCACGCCGATGCGGGCTATGACATCGCGCTCGATTGCGCCAAGGAAAAGGGCCTTCGTCTGCCCGGCATCCTCGGCAACTGAGGGGACACGACACGCCCATGTCCCTCCGCATCCAGCGCTTTGACGAGCACCTGAAGATGCCCTGGAAAAACGGGCTGGGGATCACCCGCGAGGTGATCTCCAAGCCCGCGTCGGATGGATCCGGCGGGTTCGACTGGCGAATCAGTCTCGCAACAGTCGGGGCCTCCGGTCCGTTCTCGGTCTTTGCCGGGATCGACAGGACGATAGCCGTACTTCAGGGCGCCGGCATGCAGTTGACGGTAGACGGGAGACAAGAGCCGCCGCTTCTTACGGCATCGCTTCCCTTCGCCTTTTCCGGCGATGCTGAAGTGCAGGCCGATTGTCTTGGAGGCGAGACGCTCGACCTCAATGTCATGAGCCGCCGTGGGCGTTTCGTCCATCGCATGACGAAGATTGACGTCGCAGTCAAACAGCTGCTTTCGGTGTCCAAGGACACAGTCGCGATCGTGTTTCGGGATGATGCTCTGGTGACGTTCGATAGCAAGCGATCGGAAGTCATGCTCGGCGATATCTTGATCTCGGAGCAGGTACCGGTTGAATTCACCGTAGAGCCTCGCACGGCAGATTGTGCACTCTACTGCATCGAAATGACTGCCGTTCTGGATCGGGCCTCTGATTCCGAACCGGTTGCCTAGACAAGGCCTGTGCCGATAAGGGAATGCCCGATGCGCTGCGGCGAAAAACCCGCAAGATCGCTTCGCCACCATCAGGATCGACCCAACATGTCCGACGATCAGCCAGGCTTTGCACTTCCCGATGAACGGCAGGATACGCCGCTCTACGAGCAGATGAAGGCCGAGATCAAGGCACGGATCGAGCGCGGTGATTGGCCGATCAATTTTCGCATTCCCTCTGAAAACGAGTTGGTGGAGATGCTGGGGGTGAGCCGGATGACCGCGCATCGGGCGCTTCGCGAACTCGCCAGCGAAGGCGTCATCGTGCGGGTCCAGGGGCGAGGCTCCTTCGTTGCACCGAAGAAGCGCCGAGCCAATGTCAGCGACGTGCGCAACATCGCCGAGGAAATTGCCGAGCGCGGCGGCCAGCATTCCGTCGAGATCGTGCTGATGCAGACGGAAGTCTGCGATCATGATCTGGCCGATAGGCTGGAAGTGGCCGCCGGCACATCCGCTTTTCACTCGGTTATCGTTCACAAGGAAGACGACCTGCCGATCCAGCTCGAGGATCGCTTCGTCCATGCAGAGCTGGCGCCCGCCTATCTTGACCAGGATTTCCGGGCGATCACGCCCAATGCCTATCTGAGCGGTATTGCGCCCATCTCGCGCGCCGAGCAGTTCGTCGAGGCGGTCTTGCCGCTGCCGTGGGAATGCCGGCTGCTGGCCATCGCACGGTCCGAACCCTGTCTACTCGTGCGACGTCGGACCTGGTCCGGCGACCGGCTGGTGACATCCGTTCGGCTTCTTTATCCGGGCAGCCGCTACAGTCTCGAAAGTTCTTATTGAGCCGAGAAGAAAACCGGCCGCAAACTTTGTCGCGGCCGGTCAGATTCGTCCAGTCGGTCAGGCTGTGACAGAAGGCTCCTTGATCCGGAACCAGATCAGATAGAGCGCCGGCAGGAAAAGCAGCGTCAGCACCGTACCGACGATGATGCCGCCCATCATCGCGAAAGCCATTGGCCCCCAGAAGATCTCAGAGGCGATGGGGATGAGCGCGAGACTGGCTGCGGCCGCCGTCAGCATGATTGGCCGCATGCGGTGCTCGGTGGCCTCGCGGACCGCATCCCAGGCATGGCGGCCGTTCCGTTGCAGCGTATCGATCTCGACCACGAGGATGACCGAGTTTCGGATGAGGATACCGATCAGGGCCAAGACGCCGAGAATGGCAACGAAGCCGAGAGGCGCCCCGCTGGGCAGAAGGGCTGCGACAACACCGATCAGTCCAAGCGGAGCCACGATCACAACCATGAACAGCCGCTGGAAGCTTTGCAGCTGGAACATCAGGATCGTGGTCATGGTCAGAAGCATCAGCGGAACGACGGCCGCAATCGGTGCCTGGCTCTTGGCGCTGCTTTCGACCGAACCGCCGACTGCGACATGATAACCTGCAGGAAGATCGGCGGCGTAGGTTTCGACCTTGTCCTTCAAGGCCGCATCGATAGTGGCCGGCTGCGTGGCATCGGTAATGGCAGCTTTCAGCGTGATCGTCGGACTGCGATCACGACGCCAGATCACGGGCTGCTCCATGCCATAGGAGAAGGTGGCGATGGAAGCGAGCGGCACAGACTGACCGTCACCGCCGGGTAGCTGGAGATTGCGAAGCGTTTCGACGGACTGGCGTTCGTCGCCCGGTGCACGGCCAACAACATTGATCAGATAGATGCTGTCGCGCAGTTGGGTCATGGTGGAGCCGCCGGCCATATTGTTGAGCGCCGTCGCGATATCGCTCGAGCTCACGCCGAGAAGACGGGCCTTGTCCTGAAGCACGTCGACCTTGACGGTCCGAGCCGGCTCCATCCAGTCGAAGACGATGCGACCGAGACGTGGCTCCGTGCCGATGACGGCCGCAAGTCCAGTTGCGTATTCGCGCACCTTTTCCGGATCCGGGCCGCTGACCCGGTACTGGATCGGCCGACCGACCGGCGGTCCGAGTTCCATTTCCTTGACCAGAATGTCCGTGCCCGGATAGCCATCTGCGGCAACCGCCATCAGCTTTTCCTTCAGAGCCTCACGGGCCTCGATACCCTTGGTGACGATGACCATCTGGCCGAAATACGGGGCCGACGGCTGCACGTCGAATGAGAGAACGAAGCGCTTGGCGCCTTGCCCGACATAGGATGTCCAATGTTCGATGCTGTCGTCATTGGCGAGGTAGGTGGCCTCGAATTCATCCATGTCGGCCTTGGTCTGGGCCAGCGTGGAGTTCTGCCGCCCGGTCCAATCGACGATCAGTTCTGGACGGTCCGATGCCGGGAAGAACTGCTGCTGGACGAAGCCCATGCCATAGACGGAGAGGAGGAAGACGCCGAATGTGGCGGCGACCGTCATCTTCGGCCAATGCATGCAAGCCGCCAGAATGCGCGAGAACATCTGGGCGACCCTGCCCTTCTGCTCGTGATGCCGCTCCATCTTTGCCGGAAGGATCAGCACCCCGAGAACCGGCGCGAAGAGAACGGCGACAATCCAGGAAACGATCAGGGCAACGGCAATGACGACGAAGAGCGAGAAGGTGAATTCGCCAGCGGCGCTATCGTTCAGACCGACGGGAATGAAACTCGCGACAGTGACCAGGGTGCCCGTGAGCATCGGAAATGCCGTCGAGGTCCAAACCGCTATCGCTGCCTTGGACAGGGGTTCGCCCTGTTCGAGCTTGGACACCATCATCTCGATGGCGATCATGGCGTCGTCGACCAGGAGGCCGAGCGCGATGATCAATGCACCCAGCGAAATGCGCTGGAGGGAGATGCCCAGATACTCCATGGCGACGAAGGTGATGGCGAGGACCAGCGGGATCGACAGAGCGACCACGAGCCCGGCTCTGGCGCCGAGACTTATGAAGCTAACGACGAGAACGATGGCGATTGCCTCGAAGAGGGCCTTGGTGAAACCGCCGACGGCCTCGTCGACGACAACGGCCTGATCAGCCACATGATGAATGCCAATACCGATGGGCAGGCTGGCGGTCACCTTTTCCATCTTCTCGGACAAGGCTTCGCCGAATTCGAGCAGGTTGGAGCCCGGCTTCATGCCGATCGCAAGACCGATCGCCGGCTCGCCATTGACCCGGAACAGCGCCTGCTGCGGGTCGACATAGCCGCGCGTGATGGTCGCGACATCGCTCAGTCGGAAGAAGCGGTCGTTGACGCGAAGGTTGACCTTTCTAAGGTCGTCTTCCGTGGAGAACTGACCTGAAACGCGCATGCTGATGCTCTCGGACGCGGTGCGCAGAGTGCCTGATGCGACGACGGCGTTCTGGTTCTGCAGTGTCTCGACGATCTGTTGCTGGGTGATGCCAAGCGCGGCCATACGCCGGGTGGAGAACTCCAGATAGATCGCCTCGTCCTGAGCGCCAATGAGATCGACCTTTCCGACATTGGGAACGGCAAGGATCTCGGTTCGTGCCGCTTCCAGATAGTCCCGGAGCTGTCGCTGTGTCAGTCCGTCTGCCGTAAAGGCATAGATATTGCCATAGACATCCCCGAAGCTGTCGATGAAGAAGGGACCGACCACACCCTGAGGAAGGTTTGGAACGATGTCGTTGATCATGTTCCGGACCTTGACCCAGGTCGGGTTGACGTCGGCTGCCTTCGTGTTCTCGAGAAGGTTGACGTAGATCGTCGCCTGTCCCGGGGCATTGATGCTCTTGGTGTAGTCGAGGGATTCGAGTTCCTGCAGTTTCTTCTCGATCCGATCGGTGACCTGGCTGGTCATTTCATCGACCGATGCCCCCGGCCATTGGGCCTGGATCAGCATCGTCTTGATCGTGAATTCCGGATCTTCTTCCCGCCCGAGATTGAAATAGGCCATGACCCCCGCGACCGTGGCGAGGATCATGAAATACCAGACGAGCGACTTGTGACGCAGTGCCCATTCGGAAAGATTGAATTTGCTGTTCATCGGGCGATCTCGTCGGTGAAGGAAACGATCTGGTTTTCGGTGAGGGAGTTCACGCCGGCGCTGACCACGCGCTCTCCGGCCTGTAATCCCGAGACAATGTCATAGCCGCCGCCCTGGGCCTTTTCGGCTTCGACAGGCCTGCGCGACACGGCACCGCTGGCGGGGTCGATGACCCAGACAAATGCGCCGCCTGACTGATCGGCACCCATGGCCGTTTCAGGCAGCCAAATGGCGGTGGCGACGGCTGCGATTGGTCTCGCAACCACGGTGCTACCCAAGCGAAAGGCCTTGTCCGGGGCGGAAAGCGCAAGCTTGGTTCGCCGCGTCCGGGTTGCGCCATCAGCCTCGGGTGCGACTTCCCGCACGCGACCTTGTGCCTTGATTTGCGGGTTCGACAGGAGGGTGACCTCGTATTCCGTATCGGGCTGTTGAAGCGCCTTCAGCGTGTCGGGGACATCGATGACAGCATCGAGGGCCTCCAGCCGGGCAATCGTTACGGCCGATTGACCGGCTGCAACGACCTGTCCGACTTCCGCGCTCACGGCCGAAACGACACCGTCGGTTTGTGCGACGACAGTGGCATAGGTCGTCTGCTCGCGCGCCTTCGTCAGATCGGCTTCCTTTTGCTTGACGGTTGCCTCTGCGGCTTCCGCGGTTTGCTCGGCTTCTTCCAGTCGCTCCCGCGTGGTTGCCTGGGTTCTCAGAAGCGTCGCCTGACGGCTAGCATTGACCTGCGCCAGATCGAATTTGGCCTTTGCGGATGCGAGATCTGCTTCGGCCTGGCGGACTGCGAGTTGGAGGCTCGTCGTGTCGAGCGTCATCAGAACATCGCCGGCACGAACGACATCGCCGACATCCACCATGCGCGCAGTGACCCGACCGAGCAGACGAAAGCCGATGTCGACATTCAGCTTGGCCTCGACGGTCCCGGTGAAGGTCGATCCAGGCTCACTCGCGCTCGGCCCGGCGATGACCGAAAGAGCCGGACGCACCTGCGGCGCGGCCTGTTCTTCGACCTCGCTGCAGGCACTCAGCGCAACGATCGCAAGGCACAGAAATGCGATTGCTTTCACCTGCTTCATTGCGCATCTCCCTGAACCGTACGAACCTTTTGTTTCGGGTAGAGAAACTGCGCTCCCTCGACGACGAACTGATCACCGGGTTCAAGCCCGTTGGCGACGATGATCCGGTCGGCGTCGTAGCGCAGCACCTCGATTTGACGGGTCTCGACGGCTTCTGTCGCCGGATCGACGACGAAGACTGCGGGCTTTCCATTGTCACTGGTCAAAGACTCGGACGGAATGGATATCCGCCCCACTTCGGAGAGCTTCGCATAGGCCACAATTGCTGAACCCAGCGTGATCTCCGGCGGCGGATCGGTGATCGACAGCTTCAGGCGCACGGTGCCGAGCTTGCGATCCACCGAGGGGCTGATCTCCTGAATGCGCGCGACTGCGCGAATATCCGGCCGATCGACAAGTGCGACTTCCACCGATTCAGGCTGGGCATCCCTGGTCAAGGCGCTTTCATCCACATTGAAAACCGCATCGAGTTCACCATCATGGGCGAGCTCGAATGCGGCCGAGGAAGGCTGAACGACTTCGCCCGGCTCGATGCTCACGGCCGTGATAAGGCCATCGGCATCGGCTTTCAGCTCTGTCTGAGCCAGGCTCTCCTGAACGCTGGCGAGATTGGCCTGGGCCGCATCGAGATCATTGACGGCGGAATCATATTGCTGGATCGCCTCGTCCAGCTGCTGCTGCGGCAGAGCACCTGTCTGGGTCAGGGTACGGCGGCGGTTGAGATAGGATTCGGCGGTGCGCAAGGTGGCTTGGCGGGCCCGTATGGCCGCTTCTGCCGCCGTCAGATCCGCCTTCTGTTCCGTCGGATCGAGGCGGGCAAGCACCTGGCCGACCTTTACCCGATCGCCGACCTCGACATCACGGGCAATGACGCGGCCGCTGACCTTGAAGGACAGGACGCTTTCGACCCTCGGCTTCACCTCCCCGGTACCGGAGACGGTGACGACATCGGACACGGTGGCCGCGGTTGCGACCCTGACCGTCGGTACATAGCCGGTCTTCTCCGACGCATCGTCGCTGCAGGAGGCGAGCAGGAGGGGCAGAACTGCCGCCAGCAGCCATGGGAATTTTGTTGACGTCGGGGGCAACCGACCCATCTGGCGCGTTACCAACGGGGTGGGCATCGCAGGCTCCTGAAAACGAGGGAAGAATTATTCATCGTCTGTTGAATATATGCCGGAATGCGGCTAGGCTTGTCAAGCGAACGAATTGAGGGTGGTGTGAAACAGATTAAGAACGTGACCGAACGGAAACGAGGGAGGCCTCGCCGGGGCGCAGAACAGAATGCCGAAGGCCTTCTGGATGCTGCCATGGAGACCTTTGCGGCAAATGGTTTCGAGCAGACATCACTGCGTGCGATCGCAACGACCGCAGGCGTGGACGTTGCGCTGATCTCCTATCGCTACGGATCGAAGATGGGCCTTTGGCAGGCGATCGTGACCGAAGTGGCGCGCGAAACCGTCGAGTTGCTCGAGTCCGCGATTGATCGGGCCCGTGAACGCCCGCAGGCAGAGCGTGTCGATTTCATCAGTTCCGAAGTCGTGGAAGTGATTTGGCGGCGCACGCATTTTTCGAGAATTCTGTTTTCGGAAATCATTCACAGCCGCGACGAGGAACGAAAGGACTTCATCGAAGAGGCTCTGGCGAAGCCATTTCTCGAAGTCCTCTATCCTTTCGTGCAGTCAAGCCTCGATGCATCGGGGCAGCAGCGCCCGTTCGACACCAAGCTGGGCATGATGGCGTCGATCGCGCTTGCAGGTCTCTTGAGCTCCACGCGCGAGTTCACCGGCCGCTTCGTGGAAGTGGCAAGACAGGACGATATTCTGCAAAACCAGGTGAAACAGCTCATCAAGAGCATGTGGACCGCACCCGCTGACACCGCGGTGCCAACGCCCCGGGCCGCCGGATCGAAAAGATCCTGACCAACCCGTCGCAAAGCGCGCTATTAGCGGTCTGGTGCGCCGGGTCTCGTGGCGCGGTAAAGCAGGTAGGCAAAGACGGCAGCCAGACCGAACCAGGTCATCGCATAGCCGAAGTGTTTGTTCGGGAAGGAGACGACGGTCAGTCCGCCGATCGGGAGGGCGTCGACACGTGCGTCGGCATCGATGAAATAGGGCGCGACGTCACCGAGGCCGAGCGTACCGCCCATCGCAACAGTGTCGCGCGAGAACCAGCGGCCATTGGCGGGATCATTGTCTCGCAAGAAGGCGCCGCCGGGCTGGGTGAGCCGCAAAAGCCCCGTCACCTCCTGCTCGTCGTCTGGTCGCGGACGGTCCGCCGGTGACCGGCGATCATCAGGAACGAAGCCTCTGTTGACGAAGAGCCGCCATCCTTCCCGCGTTTCAAATGGCGACATGACCCAGAAGCCCGACCCGCGGGCCGTCACGGCCTTGACGAGGATATCGTCGCCCGGAAGATAGCGGCCTTGCACCTCGACGCGGCGATATTCCGCGGTGTCGAAGGAGACGGCAGCCCAGTCAGCCGGACCGGGCGCAGCGACCGGTGGAGCAAGAAGCCCCGCCTCGACGCGCTCGATGAGGGCCGTCTTCCACTGCAGACGCTGCAATTGCCAGACGCCCAGACCGAGGAGCAGGGCGACGGCGAGCGTGCCGAGCCCGATAATCCACCATGGTCGGCCCGCTCGCGTCATGTCGCCTCGCTGTTTCAGGAGCCGAAGCCCTGGAAGCTCTCGTGGTCCATGGACGGCATCATGTTGGTGTTCAGATTAAACATGACCCAGACGGAGCCAGCGATCATGATCACCACCACGATGATGGTGAAAATCATCGACAGCATGGTCCAGCCCTCGTCCGAACGCGTGTTCATGTGCAGGAAGTAGACCATGTGAACGAGGACCTGGACGACAGCGAAGCCGATCACCGTCACCGCCGTCAGAACGCGGCTGTCGAATCCGCCGCTCATCACGACCGCAAAGGGTATGATCGTCAGAATGGCGGCAAGAACGAAGCCCGTCAGGTAGGAACGATAGCTGCCATGGTCATGGCCAGTGCTGTCGTGGCTCTGTTCATTGTGGCCATGGGGCTTGATGGAGTGTTGTGACATCAGATCATCCCCAAAAGATAAACGAAGGTGAAGACGCCGATCCAGATGACGTCGAGGAAGTGCCAGAACATGCTCAAGCATTCCATGCGTCGGGTGTTCGCCGGGATCAGGCCCTTTTGATTGATCTGCACCATCAGCGTGACGAGCCAGATGCAGCCGAACAGCACGTGCAGGCCGTGGGTGCCGACCAGCGCGAAGAAGGCCGAGAGGAAGGCCGAACGCTGGGGACCGGCGCCGAGCTCGATCAGGTGATGGAACTCGTAGATCTCGAGCGCCAGGAAGGCGAGGCCAAGCAGCAGGGTGACGGCAAGCCAGATCTGCATGCGAGCCTGCCTGCCCTCGTACATGGCGAGCATGGCGAAGCCGAAGGTGATCGAGGAGACCAGCAGGAAGCCGGTGTTGATCGCAATCAGGTTCAGATCGAAGAGCGCCTTGGGCCCGGGACCGGCCGCATAGCTCTGGCCGACCACGGCAAAGACCGCAAAGAGGACTGCGAACATCAGGCAGTCGCTCATCAGGTAGATCCAGAAGCCGAGCCGGGTGGACCCGCCTTCCGGATGGTGATGCGGCTCGGTTTCCCAATAGACGGCGGGCGTATCGGTGTGGGTGACGGTACTCACGATCTTTACGCTCCTACGCTTGCCAGTTCGCGGTCACGCGCCTTTTCGACGCGCTCGACCTCGTCGACGGGGACGTAATAGTCCCGGTCGTAGTTGAAGGTATGGGCGATCGAGACGGCGATGATCGCGAGGAAGGCCAGGGCCGCCAGCCACCAGATGTACCAGACCAGCGCAAAGCCGCAGACCGTGGCGAGGCCTGAGATGATCACACCCGTGCCGGTGTAACGCGGCATGTGGATCGGCAGATAGGGTGCTTTCGGACGCTTCTGACCGACCTGCTTCATGTCATGCCAGGCGTCGAGATCGTGGACCACAGGCGTGAAGGCGAAGTTGTAGGCCGGCGGCGGGGAGGATGTCGCCCATTCCAGCGTGCGACCATCCCAGGGGTCGCCGGTGACGTCCATGTTGTCCTTCCGGTTCCAGATCGACACTGCGATCTGGATGAAGAAGGCGGCGATGCCGACGGCGATCAGGAGCGCGCCGAGGGCAGCCAGAATGAACCAGATCCTGAGATCCGGATCATCGAAGACGCGCATGCGGCGGGTGACACCCATCAGGCCGAGCACATAGAGCGGCATGAAGGCGAGCCAGAAGCCGCTGACCCAGCTCCAGAAGGAGACCTTGCCCCAGAAGACATTGAGCTGGAAGCCAAAGGCCTTTGGCCACCAGTAGGCGATCGCGGCAAAGCAGCCGAAGAGCACGCCACCGATGATGACGTTGTGGAAGTGCGCCACCAGGAAGAGCGAGTTGTGCAGGACGAAGTCTGCCGGCGGGACGGCCAGGAGAACGCCGGTCATGCCACCAATGGTGAAGGTCAGCATGAAGGCGACCGTCCACATCATCGGCAATTCGAAGCGCACCCTCCCCTTGTACATGGTGAAGAGCCAGTTGAAGATCTTGGCTCCCGTGGGCACCGAGATGATCATGGTTGTGATGCCGAAGAAGGCGTTCACCGAGGCGCCGGAACCCATTGTGAAGAAGTGGTGCAGCCAGACGATGTAGCTCAGGATCGTGATGCAGACGGTCGCATAGACCATCGAGCTGTAGCCGAAGAGGCGCTTGCCCGAGAAGGTTGAGGTGATCTCCGAGAAGACACCGAAGAGCGGCAGGATCAGGATGTAGACTTCGGGGTGGCCCCAGATCCAGATGAGGTTGATGTACATCATCGGGTTGCCGCCGAGATCATTCGTGAAGAAGTTCGTTCCCACGTAGCGATCGAGCGTCAGCAGGATCAGCGTCATCGTCAGCACCGGGAAGGAGGCAACGATGAGCACATTGGTGCAGAGCGCGGTCCAGGTGAAAATCGGCATGCGCATCAGGGTCATGCCCGGCGCACGCATCTTGACGATAGTGACGAGCAGGTTGATGCCTGAGAGGGTCGTCCCGACGCCGGCGATCTGCAGGCCCCAGATATAATAATCGACCCCGACCCATGGACTGTAACCGATGCCCGACAGCGGCGGGAAGGCAAGCCAGCCGGTCTGCGCGAACTCACCGACGAAGAGCGAGGCCATGACAAGCACGGCGCCGCCGACGGTCATCCAGAAGGAGAAATTGTTGAGGAAGGGGAAGGAAACGTCACGTGCGCCGATCTGCAGCGGCACGACGTAGTTCATCAGGCCGGTTACGAAGGGCATCGCCACGAAGAAGATCATGATCACGCCGTGGGCTGTGAAGATCTGGTCGTAGTGATGGGCGTTGAGATAGCCCTCGGAGCCATTGAAGGCGAGTACCTGCTGCAGTCGCATCATGATGGCGTCGGCGAAGCCACGCACCAGCATCACCAAGGCCAGTATTATGTACATGATGCCGATCTTCTTGTGATCGACAGAGGTCAGCCATTCCCGCCAGAGGTAACCCCATAGGCGGTAATAGGTCAACGCGCCCACCGTTGCGGCGCCGCCGATGGCCACGACGACGAAGGTCGCGAGCACGATCGGGTCCGTCGGGATCGCACTCCAGTTGAGGCGACCGAGAAGAAGCGTGGTGGAATGGTCTATCGTAGCCATGCCAAATTCCTGTCAGAGTTGCGGCGCATTGCCGGATGCCTGCCGGACGAGCGTGAGAAAACGTTCGGCCTCACCGCCGAAAGGCGATACCGGCTGCGGCATGTTGTGTCCCATCAGGGGACCCGAAACGACGGGCTGGTCGTTGTAGGAAGCGGGCTTTGCGGCCAGCATCTGCTCCAGTTCTTCCGCCGAGCAGAAGCCCAGAACCTTGAAGGGTTCCCAGCCGAAGACCGGCTCGCGCGTGCCGCGACGTTCATGCTTGTCGTAGATCAGCGCGCTCATATTGACCGTTCCGGCGAGACCCGTTCCGCCCTGGGCATCGAGCGCCATCATTTCGGCCATGCAGATCTTACCGTCTTCGACGCACATGTTGACCACGCGCGGAAAGAGCTGCGGATCGACACTGGCGAACGTGATCGGCGTGACGTTCTCGGTGGGACGCTCGAGTTCAAGGTACTTCGCCCGGTCCAGCTTTTCGGCGCCCGCACGGGCCTCTTCAACCCAAGCCTCGAAGGCTGCGGCATCAGTTGCCCTCGCCTTGAAACGCATACCGGAGAAGCCGGCGCCCGAATAATGCGAGGCGAGACCCTGGAAGGTGCCCTCCTGATTGAAGACGCCATGCAGCGTCGTCTGCATGCCGGGCATTGCGTAGATCATGCCGGCCATGTGCGGGATGTAGAAGGCATTCATGACCGAAGAGGAGGTCAGCGAGAACCGGATCGGCCGATCGGTTGGAACCGGGAGCTCATTGACGGCCGCGACGCCATATTGCGGGTAGATGAAGAGCCATTTCCAATCGAGGGCCACGACCTGAACGTCGAGCGGCTCCTGCTGCGGATCAAGCGGCTGCTCTGCAGACACGCGCGCCAGTGGCCGATAGGGATCGAGAAGGTGGGTGCCGACCCAGGTCAGCGCTCCCAGGCAGATGATGATCATCAGGGGGATTGCCCAGATGATCAGCTCGAGCTTGGTCGAGTGGGACCAGTTCGGCCTGTAGATCGCCTGACTGTTGGATGCACGGTAGTGCCAAGCGAACCAGCAGGTGAGCGCCATCACCGGAATGATGATGACCAGCATCAGAAGCGTGGAGATGACGAGAAGGTCACGCTGCTGGGCGGCGACGTCGCCGGTCGGAGCAAGGACTTCGGCCTTGCAGGCGGACAGGAAAAGGACCGCCACCACGGCGGCCAGTATTTTCGGGAGGCGAAGCTCTTGCATCTCTTACCCTGATACACTGACGGGTCACAGAGCAGGGGTCCCCCCGAACACCACTCGACGACCATTGACATTCATCAAGGTAGTTAGTTGGGTTTTGCGGTGCAGCACATACGACAATTTGTCACCTGTCAATTTGGCCGCACCTGCGGCATTTCATTTCAGCATGTTAGACTAAGGCGAAGGCTGTATCTCCCGATGTGCGCCCGCCCAGTACAATCGAGAAAGTGATCCCGCGACATGGCGAGCATGACCGGTTCTGCACCTCCGGCCGCACAGAACGGCCGCACAACTTCAGAAGATGACCATCACGTTTCCCCGTCCGATATCGCTGTCGGCGTCATCATCGGGCGCACGTCGGAGTTCTTCGACTTCTTCGTGTTCGCGATCGCGTCGGTCATCGTCTTTCCGGCGCGCATCTTTCCGTTCCTCGATCCGCTGACCGGGACACTCTGGTCCTTCGTGCTTGTGGCTCTCGCTTTCGTGGCACGACCGCTCGGCACGGTCATCTTCACGGCCCTCGACCGCCGGCATGGCCGCGTGACCAAGCTTACGGTGGCGCTTTTCCTGCTGGGAACCTCGACCGTCGCCATGGGTCTTGTGCCCTCCTATGAAACCGCCGGGTGGTGGGCGATCGCCATGCTGGCGCTCCTGCGCATCGGCCAGGGTCTGGCGCTTGGCGGCACCTGGGATGGCCTTGCACCGCTGCTGGCCATCACTGCGTCGAAGGACAAGCGTGGTTTCTATGCCATGATCCCTCAGCTCGGCGCTGTGGTTGGCCTTGCCGTCGCCGCCGTGCTGTTCGCCTACCTCGTCATGACGCTTTCGGCCGCCGACTTCCTCGACTGGGGCTGGCGCTATCCGTTCTTCGTCGCCTTCGCGATCAATGTCGTGGCACTCTTTGCGCGTCTGCGCATCGTCGACACGCCGGAGTTCAAGGAGCTCTTCGAGACGAACGAACTGACACCGACGAGGTTGCGCTCCACCTTGTCGCAAGACGGACGCACGGTTCTGCTCGGCGTCTTCGTGCCGCTTGCAACCTTTGCCATGTTCCACATGGTCACGGTTTTCCCGCTTTCATGGATCTTCCTCTACACGGACGAAGCACCGGGCACCTTCCTCCTGATCGAAGCGGCCGGTGCTGCTGTCGGTATCCTTGCCATGCTATTCTCAGGCTGGCTTTCGGATCGGATCGGCCGCGACAGGATCCTCGTCTGGGGGGCCTGGGCCATCGGCGCCTTCGCGCTGACGGCGCCTCTGCTGCTGAACGGCGGCCAAGCCGGTGTCGTCGCCTACATGATGGTTGGTTTCGTCATTCTCGGCTTCAATTTCGCCCAGTCCTCCGGAACCATCGCTTCGCTGTTCGACCGCCGAAACCGCTACACGGCCTCCGCGATTGTCTCGGCACTGTCCTGGATGTTTGGGGCAGGGTTTGCGCCGCTCGCGGCACTGCTGCTGTCCACCTGGTTCGGTCTGTTTGCAGCCGGCCTCTACCTTCTATCGGGTGCCGTCTGCACGCTGATCGCGCTTGCGCTCGCACGGCAGATATCGCTCCAGCCCAAGGGCCAGGACTGAGCACCAACGAATACAGACGAAGCCCGCACTTTTCCGACAGCCCCTGGAGTTGACCACTCCGGGGGCTTCGTTTTTCTGCGTCACTGTTCATGCCGGCGGGCCAATCTGCTCAAAAAATAGTTTCCATTGCAGCAAGCTCAAAATTTAGGCCATAAGCTTGCCAACTTTGTTGCATTGCGTCATCAATCGCACATGAACCATCTCGACCTCACCATCCTTGTGATCGATGAAAACGCTGTTCGCGCAGCGATCATCGAGGACGGTTTGCGCGAGGCAGGTCACCGGCACGTGACCGTCGCTCTCGGGGTACAGGGAATTGCCAAGACGGTGGAGACGCTGGCGCCTGACGTCATCATCATCGATATCGAGAACCCGAACCGTGACATGATGGAGCATCTCTTCCAGCTCACCCGCTCGGTCAGCAGGCCGATCGCCATGTTCGTCGATCGCTCAGACAGCGCCTCCATCGAGGCCGCCGTGGATGCCGGCGTCTCGGCCTATATCGTCGATGGGTTGCGCAAGGAACGGGTGAAGCCGATCCTCGATATGGCGGTCAGCCGCTTCAACGCGTTCAGCCGTCTGCAACGCGAACTGGCCGAAGCGAAGAACGCGCTCGAGGAGCGCAAGGTCATTGAGCGCGCCAAGGGCATCCTGATGAAGATGCGCGGCATGAGCGAGGAGGAAGCCTTCGCGCTCATGCGTCAAACCGCCATGAACGAGAAAAAGAAACTGGTCGACATAGCCCAGAGCGTAGTGACCGCTGCGGGATTGCTGCTGTGATGACCGGCGCGCGGGGACAGTGAAGTGAGCGATATGATGAGCAGGCAGCGAAACATCGATCCAGGCGCTCCGGCGGTTCATGTGTCCGGGCGGGAGCAGCGTATCCTGCGTGCCGGCTTCATTCCGCTGATGGATGCCTCGATCCTGGTCGCGGCTGCGGAGATGGGATTTGCCGACAAGGAAGGACTGACACTCGACCTCGTGCGCGATGTCTCCTGGGCCAATGTCCGTGATCGCCTGGCTTTCCGGCAGTTCGACATCGCCCATATGCTGTCGCCCATGCCGGTCGCCTCGATGCTGGAGCTCGGCTCCAATCCCTCCCCGACGATCACCCCTTTTTCTCTGGGTCGCGGCGGCAATGCGATCACGCTGTCGCTGCGCCTCTTCGAACGGATGAAGTTGCGCGCCGATCTGGCAGAGGATGCGAGCGCGCTTCAACTGGCAAGAGCGTTGGCGAGTGTGCTGCATGACATGCGGCAGAACGGCGAACAGCCCCCGACCCTCGGCATGACCTATCCTTTCTCGTCACACAATTACGAGTTCCGCTACTGGCTGGCCGCTGGCGGCGTCGATCCGGATCGTGATGTGAAGCTCGTTGTCGTGCCGCCACCCCTCACCTCCGATGCGCTGGCTGCCGGAGCGATCGACGGCTTTTGTGTCGGTGCGCCCTGGAACATGGTTGCTTCCGAACGAGGTGTCGGTCGGATCGTCGCGGCCAAGCAGGATATCTGGCCCTCTGCGCCGGAGAAGGTGGTCGGCATGCGGCCGGATTGGGCGGAAGCCAACGCCGACACGGTCGGCCGGCTGATCGTGGCTCTCGACAAGGCCGCCCGCTGGTGCGACCAGCCTGACAATCATGATCATCTTTCCGAGATGCTGGCCTCCCCTCGCTACATCACTGCATCACGGGACATCATTCGCCGCGTCCTGGCCGGCGAGTTCAGCCTGGATGCCCAGGGCAATCGTCGACTGATCCGTGACTACTTCGTGTTTCACCGGCAGGCAGCGAACTTTCCGCAGGTCAATCAGGCGCTCTGGATCTATAGCCAGATGATCCGCTGGGGGCAGGTCGATCACAGCGCCGACAATCTGAAGCAGGCGAAGAGCGCCTACCGCGCCGACCTCTATCGCGCAGCACTCGGATCCGGAGCCCAAATGCCAGACGATGCATCCCCTCTGCCAGGCAGTTTGGAAGATGACCGTTTCATGGATGGACGGATTTTCGACCCCAATCGAATGACCGACTATGTCTCTGGTTTCGAGGTCCGTTCCGGGGCGAAGCGGCCGTCAATGGCCACGGACGACTGATCGAATGCACGAAAGGGCGGCCTCAATTCTGGACACCCTTGTGCAGTTGCACAAATTTTGAACCCCGGTCATCCATTGTCTTGTACAGGCGTAGTCGTGGCCGCAGAGATTTTTCCAATTTGAATTCAGCAACTTGGGCCTTCCCATTGAAATTGGCACGGCCTTTGCTTCCTTGAAAAACATCCGGTCAACGGCGACCGGACGAAAGAGCGCCTGAAGCGCGCTCACCAGAGACACCGACGTCGCTTGGTTTGCACACGGGATCCTTCGATCCCGCAGATGCAGTCACCGAGCGGCGTTTTTTTGTTTTTCCGGATCTCCGTCACACCAGAGGGGCACAAAAAATGACGAAGACTACAGGAATGAGCACCACCCGCCGCCAGCTTCTGAAGCTTACATCGGCAGCTGCCGTCGTCAGTGCCGCGAAGCTGGCCTTTCCATTCGGTGCCTTTGCGGCTGGCTCCGGGCCGGAGGTGAAGGGGGCGAAGCTCGGCTTCATCGCGCTGACCGATGCCGCACCGTTGGTGATCGCCCAGGAAAAGGGGCTGTTCGCTAAGTTCGGCCTGCCCGAGGTCGAAGTGCTGAAGCAGGCGTCCTGGGGTGCCACCCGCGACAATCTGGTGCTCGGCGGCGCTTCGAACGGGATCGACGGTGCGCATATTCTCACCCCGATGCCCTACCTGATCTCGGCCGGCAAGGTGACGCAGAACAATGTGCCGGTGCCGATGTCTATCCTCGCGCGCCTCAACCTCGACAGCCAGGGCATTTCGGTCGCCAAGGAATATGCCGAGACTGGCGTCGGCCTCGACGCATCCAAGCTGCGGGATGTCTTTGCCGCCAAGAAGGCGGCCGGCGGCGAGGTGAAGGTGGCCATGACCTTCCCGGGCGGCACACACGACCTCTGGATTCGCTACTGGCTGGCCGCCGGCGGCATCGACCCGGACAAGGACGTGTCGACGATCGTCGTTCCCCCGCCGCAGATGGTCGCCAACATGAAGGTCGGCAACATGGATGCCTTCTGTGTGGGCGAGCCCTGGAACGAGCAGCTGGTCAACCAGGATATCGGCTTCACCGCCTGTACGACCGGCGAACTCTGGAAGGGGCATCCGGAAAAGGCGCTCGGCCTCCGCTCCGACTGGGTCGAACAGAACCCCATTGCCGCGAAGGCACTTCTCATGGCCGTGATGGAAGCCCAGATGTGGGCCGACAGCATGGATAACAAGGACGAGATGTCCGACATCCTCGGCAAGCGGCAATGGTTCAACGTTCCGCCGAAGGACGTTGTGGGTCGCCTGAGAGGCACGATCAACTACGGCAACGGCCGGGTGGTCGAGAACTCCGGGCTCGAAATGAAGTTCTGGAAAGACCATGCCTCCTACCCGTTCAAGAGCCATGACGCCTGGTTCCTTACCGAGAATGTCCGCTGGGGCAAGTTCGCGCCCGACACCGACATCAAGGCCCTCGTCGACCAGGTGAACCGCGAGGACATCTGGCGCGAGGCCGCCAAGGAACTCGGCGTCGCAGCTGCCGACATTCCGTCCTCCGCCTCGCGTGGTCCGGAAACCTTCTTCGACGGCAAGGTCTTCGACCCCGACAATCCGCAGGCTTATCTCGACAGCCTCGCCATCAAGGCGAGCGCCTGACGCGCGCCATTTCCGAAGGCCCTGCGGTACTCGCAGGGCCTTCGGAGGCAAGAACAACTCCCTTTCGACACGCGCAGAGGAAAAACACATGCCCGCAACCGCCCGAAAAGCAGAGACAGAGGCGATCGCCGTCTCCCCGGACCGGACCGGAACCGTCGTTCACCTGGCCAGGCGCGCGACGCCGAAAATCGATCTGAAGCGGGCCGGCGCCGATGTCTTGCGCAATATACTGCCCCCGCTCGTGGTCACGCTGGTGCTTCTCGCCATCTGGCAGATCGCCTGTTCGCAGCCCGGCGCGACATTGCCGTCGCCTTCCCAGGTCTGGTCCGACAGTTACGATCTGATCGCCTACCCGTTCTTCGAATACGGCTCGCAGGATATCGGGCTTGCCTGGCGGGTTCTGACATCGCTGGAACGCGTCGCCATAGGCTTCGGCCTTGCCGCCATCGTCGGCGTCTTCCTCGGTGCCGTCGTCGGGCAGTCCATCTGGGCCATGCGGGGCCTTGATCCGATCTTCCAGATCCTACGCACCGTACCACCGCTCGCCTGGCTGCCGCTCTCGCTTGCGGCCTTTCAGGACAGCAATCCCTCGGCGATTTTCGTCATCTTCATCACGTCGATCTGGCCTGTCATCATCAACACCGCGGTCGGCGTGCGCAACATTCCCGATGACTATCGCAACATCGCCCGCGTCTTGCGCCTCAATCCGCTGGAATTCTTCGTGCGGATCATGGTGCCGGCTGCAGCGCCATACATCTTCACCGGCCTCAGGATCGGCGTCGGCCTCTCTTGGCTCGCCATCGTTGCAGCCGAAATGCTCACCGGCGGCGTCGGTATCGGCTTCTTCATCTGGGATGCGTGGAATTCCTCGCGCCTCTCCGACATCATCGTGGCGCTCGTCTATATCGGCGTGACCGGCTTTGTTCTCGACAAGCTCGTCGCCCTGCTCGGCAGCGTCGTCACCCGTGGCACAGCCAAGAACTGAGGGGGACGCCATCATGTCCAGCTATCTCAAGATCGACCACATCGACAAAAGCTTCGAGCGCGGCGGGGTCCGCACCGAGGTTCTTCAAGACATCACGCTCACCATCGACAAGGGCGAGTTCGTCTCGATCATCGGTCATTCCGGCTGCGGAAAGTCGACGCTGCTCAATCTCATTGCCGGGCTGACGCGGGTAAGCGCAGGTGCAGTTCTCCTTGAAAACCTGGAGGTCAACGCCCCGGGTCCGGACCGTGCCGTGGTCTTCCAGAACCATTCGCTGCTGCCCTGGCTCACCGTTTACGAGAACGTCAATTTGGCTGTTTCCAAGGTGTTTTCCGGTCGCAAGACGAAGGCCGAAAAGCACGACTGGGTCATGCACAATCTCGATCTGGTGCAGATGGCACATGCCAAGGACAAGCGGCCGGCCGAAATCTCCGGGGGCATGAAACAGCGTGTGGGTATCGCTCGTGCCCTGTCGATGGAGCCCAAGGTGCTGCTGCTCGATGAGCCCTTCGGTGCGCTGGATGCCCTCACACGCGCACATCTGCAAGACGCTGTCATGGAGATCCATAGCCGGCTGGGCAATACGATGATCATGATCACGCATGATGTCGACGAGGCGGTGCTGCTCTCCGACCGGATCGTGATGATGACCAACGGACCGGCTGCCCGGATCGGCGAGATCCTGGAGGTGCCGATCGCACGTCCCCGGAATCGGATCGAGCTTGCCTCCGACCGGACCTATCTCAAGTGCCGCGAGGCCGTATTGAAATTCCTCTACGAGCGCCATCGCTTCGTGGAAGCTGCGGAGTGATGTCAATGGCAGAGAAACTGGTCATTATCGGCAATGGCATGGCGCCCGGCCGCATGCTGGAAGAACTGTTCGAAAGAGCGCCCGGCCTCTACGACGTGACGATCTTCAATGCCGAGCCACGGGTCAATTACGACCGTATCATGCTCTCACCGGTGCTCTCGGGCGAGAAGGCCTATGAGGATATCGTCATCCACGATGACGCCTGGTATGCGGCGCATGGCGTGACGCTGCACAAGGGCGCCAAGGTCACCGAGATCGACCGGCAGACAAAGACGGTGACATCGGCAAACGGGATTACGGTCTCCTATGACAAGCTGGTCATAGCGACGGGATCTTTGCCTTTCATCATCCCGGTACCCGGCCATCAATTACCCGGCGTTCTTGCCTATCGCGATCTCGACGATGTCGAGAAGATGCTGGAAATCGCCAAGGCCAAGGGACGGGCAATCGTCATCGGCGGAGGTCTTCTCGGGCTCGAAGCGGCCTATGGCCTGAAGCGTCAGGGGATGGAGGTGACCGTCATCCACCTGATGCCGACGATCATGGAACGCCAGCTCGATCCGGCTGCCGCCTACCTCCTCGAAAAGGCGCTCGCGGAGCGCGGCATCGAGATCATCACCAAGGCGAATACGAAACAGATCCTCGGCAGCGACAGGGTAGAAGGGGTTGAACTCGAAGACGGCAGGGTGATTTCCGGCGACATGGTGATCATGGCAGTCGGCATCCGTCCGGCATCCCAGCTTGCCAAGGATGCGGGGCTCGCGGTCAACAGGGGCATTGTGGTCGATGACGGCATGATGACCTCGGATGCCTCGATTTACTCACTCGGGGAATGCGCCGAACATCGCGGGGTCTGCTATGGCCTCGTTGCGCCGCTTTACGAAAGCGCCCGCGTTCTCGCGGATCGTCTGACCGGCGGGAATGCCGAGTATCAGGGTTCGGTGGTCAATACGAAGCTCAAGGTCACCGGCATCAACCTGTTCTCGGCCGGCGACTTCGCCGAGGCGCCCGATCGAGAGGAAATCGTGCTGCGCGATGCAAGTGCAGGCGTCTACAAGCGTCTGGTGCTGAAGGACAACCGGATCATCGGCGCGGTTCTCTACGGCGAAACAGCCGACGGCTCGTGGTTCTTCGATCTCCTGAAGAAGCAGACCGATATCTCCGCCATGCGGGAGACACTGATTTTTGGCCAGTCCTACCAGGGAGGGTCTCCGCTGGACCCTATGGCGGCCGTTGCAGCCTTGCCGGATGATGCGGAAATCTGCGGCTGCAACGGCGTCTGCAAGGGCAAGATCACGGGCGCCATTACGGGCAAGGGGTTGACGACGCTGGACGGCGTCAGGGCGCATACCAAGGCATCCGCCTCCTGCGGCAACTGCACGGGTCTCGTCGAGCAGCTGATGTCCCTGACCCTTGGGGATGCCTACAACCCAGCCGCTGTCACGCCCATGTGCAGTTGCACCGAGCTTGGCCATGACGATGTCCGTCGTCTGATCAAGGCCAAGGGATTAAAAACGATCCCGGCCGTGATGCAGGAACTGGAATGGAAGACCTCCTGCGGCTGCGCCAAATGCCGACCAGCACTCAATTATTATCTCGTCTCAGACTGGCCGGATGAATATGCCGATGACTACCAGTCGCGGTTCATCAATGAGCGTGTGCACGCCAACATCCAGAAGGACGGCACCTATTCCGTTGTGCCGCGCATGTGGGGCGGCGTGACCAATTCTGCCGAACTGCGCGCGATTGCCGATGTCGTCGACAAGTTCGAGATCCCGATGGTGAAGGTGACCGGCGGCCAGCGCATCGATCTACTCGGTATCGAGAAGGAAGACCTGCCCGCCGTCTGGGCCGATCTCGGCAAGGCCGGCTTTGTCTCCGGCCAGGCCTATGCCAAGGGCCTCAGAACCGTGAAGACCTGCGTCGGCTCGGACTGGTGTCGCTTCGGCACGCAGGATTCGACCGGGCTTGGCATTCGTCTCGAGAAGTTCATGTGGGGCTCCTGGACGCCCGCCAAACTCAAGCTCGCCGTCTCTGGCTGTCCGCGCAACTGCGCGGAGGCGACCTGCAAGGATATCGGCGTGATCTGCGTCGACTCTGGTTTCGAGATCCACTTCGCGGGCGCCGCCGGCCTCGACATCAAGGGCACCGATGTCCTGGGTCAGGTGAAGACCGAGGACGAGGCGCTGGAGCATATCGTGGCGCTCACCCAGATGTATCGCGAGCAGGGCCGCTATCTCGAGCGGATCTACAAATGGGCGAAACGCATCGGCCATGACGAGATCCGCCGCCAGATCATGGAGGACCATGACAAGCGGCGCGCCTATTACGAGCGCTTCGTGTTCTCTCAGAAGTTCGCCCAGGTCGACCCGTGGTCGGAGCGTGTCTCCGGCAAGGACAAACACGAGTTCAAGCCCATGGCTACCGTCGGATTTTCAGCGGCAGCGGAGTGAACACCTCCCCTTGAGGGGGAGGTCGCGCGGAACGCGCGGGTGGGGTGATCGATCATTGCAGCTTATCACCCCACCCCGGACCTTCGGTCCGACCCTCCCCTCAAGGGGAG